>CASFGA010000006.1 GCA_949294185.1 uncultured Bacteroides sp. | reverse complement strand
CGGCAGTCGCGCGGCAAACGGTGTGGTGATGATAACGACAAAGACCGGTAAGAAAGGCCCGGGCCTCGGCATTGAATACAACGGAGGATTGCAGTGGTCTACCGTTTTGCGCTTGCCGGAATTTCAGAATGAATTCGGTATGGGATGGAGCGGTGACCATACAACGCTGGAAAACGGCTCTTGGGGTCCCCGTTTCGACGGCTCCATGCAGCTTTATGGTAATGTATACAACAATTCCCAAAAAATTAAGCCGTATGTAGCCCAAAAGGATAATGTGAAAAACTTCTTCGATACAGGTTTCCGTTACAGCAACAGCCTGTCGTTTAACGGAGCTACAGACAAGAGCGATTACTTCGTATCGTTCTCTCAAATCAGTGATGACGGAATGATTCCTACAGATGCCGACTCGTATGACAAGTACACATTCTCCGGACGCGGAAGCTATACGATCGGTCACCTGAAGTTTTCTACTTCGTTGAACTATTCTAACCAAAAGAACAAGTTTGCTACGACCGGTCAAGGCTTGTCAATGCTGAACTCCATCTATCAGATTCCCCGCGATATCAACATCGAAAGTCTGGCCGACCTGAATGACCCGTTCAATACGCCGGGGTATTACTTTACTCCTTACGGTGTAACCAACCCTTACTACATTCTGGAAAATTATCAGAACGATTATGAAGCTGAGCGTTTCTACGGCAAATTCCAGTTGGACTATGATTTTCTGAA
Organism: uncultured Bacteroides sp.; assembly: GCA_949294185.1. GTDB lineage: Bacteria > Bacteroidota > Bacteroidia > Bacteroidales > Bacteroidaceae > Phocaeicola. The sequence continues at coordinate 309,996 of CASFGA010000006.1, read as the reverse complement.
ATATTTCAAGTTCACTTACCGTATGGGACTGGATACAACCACCGGACAGCAAGACCAAGGCGTCCCCAACCTGTATGCTCTTTTCTATGAAGGAACTCCTAACGGTGTGGGACAAGGCTCAAGCAGTCCGTTTGCCGGTGAATATGGCAGCTTTACACAAAAGATAACCCGCCGCCGTGAAATCAATCAGGACTTGTTGCTTACTTTCGATATGCCGATTAACGACTTTCATGTCAATGCTTTGGTCGGTTTCAACGGCAACGAGCGCAGTTATTCTTACCAACAGGCTACGGTTGAAAACCTGACTATCCCGACATGGTTCAACCTGTCGAACTCTCCTTCTACTCCGGTCATCAACACCAACAAGGAGCTTCGCCGCCTGATGGGTGTGTTCGGACAGTTTGAAGGCTCTTGGAAGAACATGGTGTATGTGACGGTTACAGCCCGAAACGACTGGTCTTCTACACTTCCAGCTTCCGACCGCAGCTTCTTTTATCCGGGTGTGACAGGCAGCTTTATTTTCAGTGAACTGTTTGACGACGATTTGAAGGATGTCATCAGCTTCGGTAAGGTGCGTGCAAGCTGGGGTAAGACGGGTAACGATGCGGATGTGTATATGGTAAATTCTGTTTACCGTCAGTTGGGAGGCACTGAATCATCTTCTCCTACTCGCATTCCGTTCGGATATGTTACACTTCCTCTAAAGGGTGTAAACGGATATACGGCAGACAATACATTAGGTAATCTGTATCTGAGTCCGGAAATGACGACCGAATACGAATTCGGACTGAACATGGCGTTCTTCCATAACCGTATTTCTTTCGATGCCGCCTACTATAACCGTAATTCCGACAAGCAGATTATGGATGTCAACATGGATCCTTTTACGGGATATACGTTGAGAAACATGAATTTGGGTAAGATCCGCAATCAGGGTGTCGAGTTGCTCTTCAACGTTACTCCGATTGAAACCCGCGATTTCAGTTGGGATGTCACGCTGAACTTTACACGAAACTGGAGTAAGGTTATCAGTCTGCCGGAAGAATTGGGCGGTGCCGCATCTATTTGGGGATTCAGTGGCGGAACTACCATGTATGCCATGACCGGTTATCCCGTGGGAGTATTCCAGGCACAGGTTGCCGAACGTGACCCGGAAGGGCATATCGTTGTCAGCTCATCAACTGGTCTGCCGCAGGCTGCAAGCAACTATGAGATTATCGGCGATATGAACAACCGTTATCAGTTGGGCCTTGCCACGACATTGAGGTATAAAGGAGTTTCATTGAGCGTGGATTTCGATATCCGCAAAGGGGGTATCATGTATTCGCGTACGAAAGACATCAACTACTTTACTGGAAACGCCATCCAGACAGCTTACAACGACCGTAACACCTTCATCGTGCCGAACTCTGTAAATAAGGTAACGGACAGCCAGGGCAATGTAACTTATGTTGAGAACACTACACCGATTTCGAGTGCCAATTATTATGCGTACTGGGGAAACGGTGGTCTGGATATGGGAAGCTATAATCTGATAGACAAGTCATTTGTAAAGCTCCGTTCGTTGGTGATCGGATGGGATTTGCCCAAGAAGTGGTTGGCAAAGACACCTTTCCAGGGAATCCAAGTGTCGTTCTATGGAAACAACCTCTTCTTATGGACTCCGTCGAGCAACACGTTCATCGATCCGGAAACGACTTCATTCGGAAACGACCTGGAAGGAAACTTCGGAGAATTCACTTCCAATCCGAGTTCACGCCGCTTTGGTTTCAACCTGAAGGTTAAATTTTAATGATTCAAACAAGCAGAATATATGAAAAAACTATTATTATATACAACTTTGATGGCAGGAGTGCTGAGTGGTTGCGACTTGGATATCAACGACGACCCAGACTATCCGATGAATGATCAGGTGACAGCCGACCTTATATTCCCTGCCGCGCAGACTTTGACAGCATCACATATCGGAGGACAGATATATAATTATGCCGGTTTCTTCGCTCAATATTTCGAACAGCGCCCGGAAGCCTCGCAATATGACAATCTTGCGACCTACAGTTTCAAGGAGGCGGATGACATTATGGATTATGCCTATTCAAATCTGACCGCAGGCGCATTGAAAGACTTGAAGGAGGTATTGGACAAGAGTGAAAATCCGGCCGACCGTTTTGCCGCCACCGTGCTGCGTACCTATATATTCCAAGTGTTGGTCGACAATTTCGACCGCTGTCCGTATACGGAAGCTTTGCTGGGAGAGGAAGCCTTAAACCCGAAATGGGATGAAGGAAGCTCGGTTTATGTCGGGGTGTTGGACGAGATGGATGCGGCAGAAGCTGAATTGACCGCCACTTCGGCGATGGACAGCGACGACCTGATGCTGGACGGCGATATGGATCAGTGGAGAGGATTTGCCAACGCACTTCGTTTGCGCATGTATCTGCGGTTGATACAAGGGGGTGTAGACGCTTCCGGTTATGAAGCCAAAGTGAAAGATCTGGTACAAAACGGAACATTCTTTACGGGCGACATTGATTTCGACGCTTATTCTAATGAATCCAACAAACGCAACCCGTGGTATGAAACCAACGCGATGGGACTGACAGGCAATCACTGCGTGGCTTATCCGCTGATTTCTTATCTGGAAGCAACGGGAGACCCGCGCATCAGCTATGGCATCAGCAAGGCGGAAGCTACACAAACTTATGTTGGTCAGATCCCCGGCGGAAAGACTGAGACCAGAAGGGTGTTGGGCAATGCGAATCTTTGGATGAACAAGCATGTAAGCGGCATTGACTATACGGTCGGCGCGACCAAGCCGGTTTGTTTTTTCACTCAGGCCGAACTGCAATTCTTGAAGGCTGAAGTATTCTTGAAGTATTTGAACAATGATGCGGCTGCGGAGACTGCTTTCAATGCGGGTATAGATGCCGACTTTGCCGTGCGTGGTGTAAAGAGAAATTCAACTTTCAACAACAATGTAATGTGGAACGGTACGACAGACGAGAAGCTTCACCTTATCTATATGCAGAAATGGGTAGCTCTGTTCTATATGGATCACATGGAAGCTTGGAGTGAAGCGCGCCGCACGGATTGTCCGAGCTTCTCAGATCAGACGGCTGCCTATATATTCGAACATCGTGAAGATAATGCAAGCCTGTACAACGCCGGCGACTTCATCTATCCCTGGACGAATGATTTGGGAGACAGACGGGCGGTAAAACGGATTTTCTATCCGTTGGATGCCGTGCTTTATAACCCCAATGCACCCGAATCTCCCGAGTTGGATACACCGGTATGGTGGGATAAATAATAAATGTTCATTTAGAAAAGTGTGATATGAAAAAGATATTATATAGTTTAATGGTATGTGCAGGTGCGTTTGGCTTTATGTCCTGCAACGATTCTGTGGAGGATAATTCGCGTCTGACCTATTATGTTGTCTTTACGTTGCCCGACGGAAACGCTTTGGACGGGAATGCAATCGAACATCAGATCAATACCCCGTTTGTCGCTCCCGAGTATGCGGCGACAGAAAACGGCGAGGATGTGAAGAGTAAGGTTACGGTCAAAGGGATAGATGATGTGGATGCAACCAAAATAGGCATTTATCCCATCTCTTATTCTGCCGAGAATGCAGACGGTTTTGCCACTACTGCCACCCAGACGGTCTACGTGGTAAATTCAGCTGTCACTACAGACATTTCAGGTTCTTATACAGTCGACAATACGGCAAGTACCTGTTCCGATTCTGGTCTGGCTTTTGAAAACGTGCTGTCCATCGATATAGAAAAGATAGCCACTGGTATCTTCTCCGTTTCCGACTTTTTGGGCGGACTGTATGACCAACAGGAAGGCAAGGGCGGTGACTATGCAGCGGCTGCGGATGTCAATCTCGTGCAGGCTTTTGATGCAAATGAAAATTCGGCCATCAATTTTCTGAAAAGTAACAGCATCGAATTGGAAGACAAAAAGTCTGTAACCGTTACGAATCTCAGCATTGCTTCAGACGGAGGTGAGTATACATTAGAATGGGATGCTGCTTATGATGGAAAAACATTCCATATAGTAGCAAAAAAAGATATTGAAGGAGAATAAAAAACGAATGACGGATATGAAAAAATATATATTCTTTTTATTCGCGGTTTTGGCGTTTGCCCTGACTGCTTGTGACAATGAAACGGAACCGGGAGGTACTGCTGTCGAGAAGATGGCGGGCGACTGGATGGTGTCTGCCACCGATGCAAACGGGACGCAGAGCGGCTACTTCATGGTGTATACATACAATACAGCCGCCAATGTGACTACGGAAATGTTTATCGAAGCAGGCGGTGAAGCTCCGTTTGTCTATAAGGCAAAAATGGCGGTAGAATATGATGCCCGTACCTTTACGATGGCTGATTTTTCCGACAATATGTTGGCTTCGGAAGAAGATGCTCCTGCAAAGATAAAGGTTACCAATGGAAAAGTGGAGGAAGGTGCGGCTACAACTCCGAGCGGGATGCCGGCCGACAAGATTTCGTTCACACTTGAACTGGAAGACGGAACGGTCTATACGATTGAAGGATTCCGTCGTACAGGTTTCCAGGAAGACAATCTGATCTGATGGTCGGAGAAAAACAAACAAGCGGGGCTGCCTTTTTAAGGCAGCCCCGCTTGTTTGCTTCCGGATTATTCCGTATGCTTCTGAATCCATCGGTCGAAAAACGGGTCATCTATTTCATATCTGTTGTTTTTAATAACATAACCTTGCCTTGAAAGCCGCTTTAAGGCACTGAAAGCCGTGCTCGTAGCCATGTTTTGTCCGCTCTCGAGAGGTGATCCCTTCTTTTGGGCCAGCAGGATAAGGACGCGTTTGTCCGTTTTGTTCATAGTCATCCAAAGTCTTTCATAATCAAAGTCGTGCAGTTGGGTCAGCTCTTCCACCGCTTGGGCTACGACATCTTGGGCAGACAGACCGCACTCCAGCATGTTCCATACCTGAAAGGCCAGCTGCTGACTGTAATACGGATGACAGTTGGTGAAGTCAAGAATCTTTTTGGCAACAGACTCACATTCCGTTTCACACAGAGGCATAAGCCGTTCCTTTATATATGAAAAGAAATCCGCGTATGGGATTCTGTCCAGTCTCATAAGGATTCCGAAGTGATAGAAAGGTGACTTTTTCTTCTCGAATATTTCCTCCATCATGGATTCCTGGCTTCCCAGAAAAACATAATTCACTCTCTTCTGCATTTGCATGATGGAGCGTAACTTTTTATCCAGGTTCTTTTCCAGTCCTGTTATCTCTTGAAATTCGTCGAAGATTACGAGCATCTTTTCTTTTTCTCCCAACTTTTCCATCAAAGAGAACACATCTTCCAAAAGAATGTCCGCTTTTACATCCGGTTGAAACGAGATATCCATGCCATCTGTCATCGGATTTACGGAAAGAATGGGGATAAAGCGGAAATTCAGTATCTGATGCTTGATTTTTTCAAGGGGAAACAGCTTGAAGATACGCTTCAATAATAAGGCCAGCAATTCTGTAGTGGAAGTTACCGACTGTATATTAATCATGATAACCGGCCTGTCCGTCTGCTTGACAGCTTTTGTTATCAGGCTTGTCTTTCCAAAACGTCTGGGACTGAGTAGTATCAGATGGTTGTCACTTTCCATTATTTGCCGTACATATTTCACTTCTCTGACACGATCAGTAAAAAAATCGTCTTCCACCACAGTTCCAAACTTAAACGGATTTTTCATGTGCGATAATTTTCGTTGCGATAATATTCGCAAATATAAGGCTAAAAGTTAGAATTCCCATTGCAGCCGCAAAAAAAATGAAATCAAAGGGGATTTTGGGTAGAAATATTTTTTCAGTAACCACTTCCGTATGCTTTATGTCCAAGGTCTCAAAATTTGTAACGAACTTACGGCAATCGGTAATGAGCTTATAATCTGTTGTTTGCGAGATATTCAAGTTCGGCGGAAACTCTGGTGGTTTCCTTCATCGGACTGCAGTCGCAGGAGCTTAAGATTCAGCCAATCGTAAAGGTTGTACTGAAGTCGGACGCCGAAGTGTTGGATGAAGTCGTGGTTACGGCTATGGGAATTTCCCGCGAGAAAAAGGCTTTGGCTTATGCCGTACAGGATGTAAAAGGCGAAGATCTGACACAAGCCGCAAGTACAAGCTTGTCATCAGCTTTGCAAGGGAAGGTTTCAGGTGTTGACATCACTCCATCATCTGGTATGCCCGGTGCTTCTTCACAGATTGTCATTCGTGGCGTGCGTTCCTTCACCGGAGACAACACTCCGCTTTACGTAATAGACGGTATGCCGATTTCTTCTGCCGCCGACATTGATACTGACAAACGTAACACGGGTAGTGTGGCCGGTGCCGACTTCGCTAATCGTGCCGTGGATATTGACCCGAACGACATCGAAAGCATCAATATCCTGAAAGGACAAGCTGCCTCTGCTCTTTACGGTATGCGTGCTTCAAACGGTGTCATTGTCATTACAACCAAGAGCGGAAAGAATGCCCAAAAAGGCAAACCGACCGTTACTCTCAACACAAACCTGTCTTTTGAAAAGGTTTCTACCCTTCCTGAGTTCCAGAAAGAATATGCACAAGGTTCGAATGGAGTCTATTCACCGTATGCTTCTACGGCATGGGGACCCAAGATTGCCGATTTGGCAAACGATGCCACTTATGGAGGTAATACGAACAACAGCTATACGCAGCAGTATGGCATGCACGAGGGAATGTATTATGTTCCGCAGCGTGCAGCAGCCGGACTTGACCCGTGGGCTGTTCCGCAAGCATACGACAATGCCAAGAACTTCTTCAACACCGGCGTTTCTTGGAGCAACAACGTAAACGTTGCCCAGGCTTTTGACAAAGGCTATTATTCTTTCTCTTTAGGAAACAGCATGTCTGACGGTATCATCCCGAATACGGGTATGGATCGCTACAATGTCAAGCTGAATGCTACGGCAAACCTCACCGACAACTGGACAACCGGATTCAGCGGAAACTTCATCACCTCAAAAATCAGAAAGCAAAGTTCCGGTAACGAAGGTGTAATCGCAACGGTCTATGGTGCTCCGTCAAGTTATGACTTCAACGGAATTCCGTCGCATGTAGACGGCGACCCGTATACTCAGAACAACTACCGTTCTTCTACATTCAACAACGCTTATTGGGCGACAGAAAACAACTCGTTTGTTGAACGTTCACAGCGTTTCTTCGGAAATGCCTACGTTCAGTACAAGACAAACTTCGGTACGGACAATCATACCCTGACCGGTAAATATCAGTTGGGAGCGGATGCCTACAGCACCATTTATCAAGACAACTATGGATACGGCGATTCTTCCTACTCTACCGGATATTCACGTCAGGACGACTACCAGATTACAGAGATGAACTCACTGTTTACCTTGATATACGACTGGAAGATAAACGATGATTTCGATTTCAATCTGATGTACGGTAATGAATGGGTTGACAAGAGCACACGCATAACTACGGCCGAAGGATACAACTTCAACTTCCCGGGATGGAACAACATCGGAAACGCAACCACTTTCCAGTCCGGCCAAAGTACGAAAAAGAAACGGACAGTCGGAAACTTCGCCAATCTGTCTCTTTCATGGAAGAGCATGCTTTATTTGAACGCTACAGTGCGCAACGATATCGTTTCTTCCATGCCGCGCGGCAACCGTTCGTTCACTTATCCTTCGGTTTCATTGGGATGGATCTTCACCGAACTGCCCTTCCTGAAAGACAATCAGGTGCTGACATTCGGTAAAATCCGCGGTTCATACGCTGAAGTGGGTATGGCAGGCGAGTATCTCGAAAATTTATATGCTACTCCCGGTTACGGAGGCGGATTCTCTGCCGGAACGCCTATTCAATATCCGTTCGGATCGGTCACTTCCTATATACCTTATTATAGAATCTATGACCCGAACCTGAAGCCGCAGAACACGAAGTCTTATGAAATCGGACTTGACCTGGCATTCTGGCACGGTCTGGTATCGTTGAACTATACCTATTCACGCCAGAATGTGAAAGACCAGATATTTGCTGTGCCTCTTTCAACTTCTACCGGATACAGCGAGATGATGACAAACGGTGGTGCCATCCATACCAATGCGCATGAAATCACCTTGACCATCAACCCGATCAACAAGAAGAATGTATATTGGGACTTTGGATTCAACTTCTCTAAGATTGACAACTATGTGGACAAACTTGCCGAAGGCGTTGAAAGCATCATGCTGGGTGGATTCGTAACACCGCAGGTACGCGCCAGCATCGGCGACAAATTCCCGGTTATCTATGGTACAAGCTATCTGCGCAACGAGAACGGCGACATTGTAGTAGACGAAAACGGTCTGCCGCAGGCAGGTGCGCCCGATGTCATCGGCAAGATATCTCCGGATTTCCGTCTTGGATTCAACACGACTCTGGAGCTTTACAAGTTCCGTCTCTCGGCCGTATTCGACTGGAAACAGGGCGGACAGATGTATTGCGGTACGATGGGTGTGCTTGACTACTATGGTGTAACCCAACGCTCGGCAGACTACCGCAACATGAGCGAGTTCCTGTTCGAGCTTCCTGCTGTGAAACAGAACGCCGACGGCTCATATTCGCCCAACGACATCACCATCAAGGGTGAAAATGCCTACGACTATTTCAATGCCATGAACTCAATCGACGAGGCTTCCGTATACGACAACTCATTCATCAAGCTGCGTGAAATCTCATTGAGCTACCCGGTATTCAACAAAAAATACCTGCAAATCACAGCCAATGTCTTTGCACGTAACATTCTTATCTGGTCAGAACTGCCGGGATTGGACCCCGAAGCAACTTTGGGTAACAACAATATGGCAGGAGCATTCGAGCGTTTCTCTTTGCCGGGAAGCTCAAGCTACGGTTTCGGTCTTTCATTCAAATTCTAAACAAAGCGCGAATCATGAAAATTACATATAGAAATATCAAGACTTATCTGTCTGTCGCCTTAGTGGCAGGGGCATTGTTCTCTTGCTCTGAAGACAAAATGGACAAGATCAATCAGGATATTGACAATCCGCACAATGTCGATGCCAAGTTTATCCTGACAGATGTCATCACTTCCACGGCATTCAGCAACGTGGGAGGTGACTTCAACCACTATTTCGCTTCTTACACGGAGCATGAGGTAGGTGTTTTCAACCAGCTTTACAATGCAGAACAGCGTTTGGCTGAGGTATACACCTCTTCTACATTCAACAATGTCTGGATGAACGCATACTCAACGCTGAAAAACGCCCGTGTTGTCATCAGCAAATGCTCTGAAACGGGCGAGCAGCCGGGAAACTATACCACGAAAGGTATGGGCGAAGTGCTGGCTGCCCTCAATGCCGGACTGATAGCAGACGCTTTCGGCGACGCTCCGTTCTCACAAGCCGCCCTGCCGGAACTGGACAACGGAAAGCCGCAATATATGACACCCGAAATAGACACACAGCAATCCATCTATACGGCCATCATCGGCTATCTGGATGCTGCTATCGAAGACCTGCCTAAAGGCGACACACACGCCACGGGAGGTCCGGGCACACAGGATGTTCTGTTCGGCGGAGATGCAGAAGCATGGCTGAAACTGGCCTACGGACTCAAGGCCCGCTACACGATGCATACGATAAACGTGGCCGAGGACAAGACCGCAGCACTGAATACCGTATTGGATTGCGTGAAGAAGTCATTCCAAAACGCTGACGAGCAGGCAGCATTCTCGGTATACGACGGTGTGGCAAACCTCAACCCGCTGTTTGACTTCTTCTACAGCCGCGAATACACCGCCGCCAGCACGAGCATGGCAAAGAAACTGCAAGCCCGCCAAGACCCGCGTCTGCACCGTGTATTTGCCGATGCCATCGGTGCTGACAAGACTTTGGGAAATGCATACTACTGCAAACAGCTCGACGGAACGGAAACCAACTTGGGCACGGACGGCAAACAGACTTTCATGAGCATGATGGCGCCCAATGGAGGAAAGGATTTGCGTCAGGAACAGGAGTACTATAACACTTCCATCTTCCTGATGGCAGCTACCGCACCGACTTTCTTGATGAGCTATCACGAACTGCTGTTCCTGAAAGCGGAAGCTCTGGTACGTTTGAGCGAAAACGGTACCGACCAAGCCCTGAAGAACGATGCCGAACAAGCCCTGAAGGAAGCCGTGGTTGCCGGAATGCTGAACACAGAAGAAAATGTTCAGAACGCATTGAGCAATACGGTTGTTCCGGTAAAGGCCAACTCAACAGCCAAGCTGACCGCCGCTGATGCCGAAGAATATTTCGACCAGTACGTGAAGCCGCTGTTCGATGCCGACGCTCTTCAGGAAACGATGATACAGAAATACATCGCCATGTGGGGAGCCAACGGAGAGTCGACAGAGACCTACAACGATGTGCGCCGCATGAAAGCGGAAGGACACGACTTCTATCAGCTGGAGAACACAGGCCGCTTCCCGCTCCGTGCGCCTTACGGCAGCGATGAAGTAAGTGCCAACCCGAACGTGAGCGAAGCTTACGGCGACGGACAATACGTGTTCAGCGAGCCCGTATGGTGGGCAGGAGGAAAGCGTTAAAGTCTGAAGCTCCGACATAAACCTATAAAAAAAGAGCGCATCCCGCATGAGATGCGCTCTTTTTGTTTATATTTGCGGTGATTAGCCTCTGTCTGGTCTTGTCCGCACGGATGAAGCTTCACTCTCATCAGGGCAAGACACGATTTCCGACAGCATGAAACCCGATTTTCAACTGCACAAAAACCACGGATACAAGAGCCAGACAGAAGCCCGATTTAATAAAAACCACTGAATGAAAGAATTTGTAATATCAAAAGCACAGACAGAAAGAGCGGTTCTGGTAGGTCTGATCACACAGACCCAGAATGAACGCAAGACAAATGAATATCTGGACGAACTGGCTTTCCTTGCCGAAACTGCCGGGGCCGAGGTAATCAAGCGCTTTACCCAGAAGCTTGACTCGCCAAACTCCGTCACTTACGTAGGAAAAGGCAAGCTTCAGGAAATAAAGGAATATCTCGCCTCAACGAATGAAAGTGAAGAAACGGAAATCGGGATGGTCATCTTCGACGATGAGCTTTCCGCCAAACAGCTTCGCAACATCGAAAAGGAACTGAGCGTGAAGATTCTTGACCGCACATCCTTGATTCTGGACATTTTCGCCATGCGGGCGCAGACCGCCAACGCCAAGACGCAGGTGGAACTGGCACAATATAAATATATGCTCCCGCGACTGCAACGGCTTTGGACGCACTTAGAGCGGCAAGGCGGCGGCTCCGGAGCGGGAGGCGGAAAGGGTTCGGTGGGACTGCGCGGCCCGGGTGAGACACAGCTCGAGATGGACCGCCGTATCATCCTCAACCGCATGTCGCTGCTCAAGCAGCGTCTGGCTGAAATCGACACGCAAAAAACCACGCAGCGCAAGAATCGCGGACGGCTGATACGGGTAGCCCTGGTGGGATATACCAACGTAGGGAAATCTACCCTGATGAACCTGTTGGCCAAAAGCGAGGTTTTCGCCGAAAACAAGCTGTTCGCCACGCTCGACACCACCGTGCGCAAGGTAATCATCGAGAACCTTCCGTTTCTGCTGTCGGACACTGTCGGATTTATCCGCAAGCTGCCCACCGATCTGGTCGATTCATTCAAGTCGACTCTCGACGAAGTACGCGAGGCCGACCTGCTTGTTCACGTGGTAGACATCTCTCATCCCGACTTTGAGGAGCAGATCCAAGTGGTGGACAAAACAGTCGCCGACCTCGGAGCAGGCGGGAAACCGACCATTATCGTATTTAACAAGATAGATGCCTATACTTATATAGAAAAGGCGGAAGACGACCTCACTCCCAAAACGAAAGAGAACATCACATTAGATGAACTGATGAAGACATGGATGGCCAAGCTCAACGACAACTGCATCTTCATCTCCGCCCGCAACAAGACCAACATCGAGGAGCTGAAGACACTATTATATAATAAAGTAAGGGAGCTGCATGTGCAGAAATACCCGTACAACGATTTTCTATACCAAACCTATGATGAAGAATGACCATGAAACGATACCGACCGCTCAGTGAAACAGAAATTTCACAACTGGAAAGCCAGCACTGCATCGCCGTAGACTGGAAGGATGTCGAGGTGGCAGAAAATTTCAACACCGCCCACATCCATCATACACGCTTTTCGGGGAAAGTCCGCTTAGGAGTTTTCGAGGGAGAGTTCAAGCTTCCCGGAGGAATGACCAAACACGCCGGACTGCTTTATGTCACACTTCACAACGTGACCGTAGGTGACAACTGCTGCATTGAGAATGTAAAAAACTATATCGCCAACTATGAAATCGGCGAACATACGTTCATCGAAAACGTTGACATTATCCTGGTAGACAAAAGAAGCAAGTTCGGAAACGGTGTGGAAGTGTCTGTCCTGAATGAAACCGGCGGCCGGGAAGTCGTCATCCACGACCGTCTTTCCGCCCATCAGGCCTATATCATGGCACTGTACCGCCATCGTCCGGAACTGACCGAGCGCATGAAACAGATTATCTGCACTTATGCCGAGGAGACGGCTTCGGAAACCGGAACCATCGGACATCATGTCACCATCGTGGATGCAGGCTACATCAAGAACGTGCGCATCGGCGACCATTGCAAGATTGAAGGGGCCGGACGCCTGAAGAACGGCAGCATCAACAGCAATGAATACGACCCGGTGCATATAGGATACGGTGTCATTTGCGACGACTTCATCATCTCAAGCGGCTCGCATGTGGAAGACGGGACTATGCTGACACGGTGTTTTGTAGGACAAGCCTGCCATCTCGGACATAACTATTCGGCATCCGATTCGCTCTTCTTCAGCAACTGTCAGGGTGAAAACGGAGAGGCATGCGCTATCTTTGCCGGTCCGTTTACCGTGACCCACCACAAGTCAACGCTGCTGATAGCCGGAATGTTTTCGTTTATGAACGCCGGATCGGGTTCCAACCAAAGCAACCACATGTATAAACTGGGGCCCATCCATCAGGGAGCGCTGGAGCGCGGGGCAAAAACCACATCCGACTCCTACATCCTGTGGCCGGCCCGCATAGGAGCCTTTTCTCTCGTTATGGGAAGACATGTGGCACATCCGGACACATCCAATCTTCCTTTCTCCTACCTGATAGAAGAAAAGAATACAACCTATCTCGTGCCGGGAGTCAACCTGCGCAGCGTGGGCACGATACGCGACGCTCAAAAATGGCCCAAGCGCGATTTGCGGAAAGACCCGAACCGTCTTGACCAGATAAACTACAATTTGCTGAGTCCCTACACCATCCAGAAGATGATGGCCGGACGGAACATCCTGCAAGAACTGTCCCGCGTGTCGGGCGAAACATCGGATACATACTCGTTCCAAAGCGCCAAGATCAAGAACTCGTCGCTGAACAAAGGTATCCACTTCTACGAAACAGCCATCCATAAATTTTTGGGGAACTCTGTCATCAAGCGGCTTGAAGCCATCCGCTTCAAAAGCGATGAAGAGATTCGCGAGCGACTGAAGCCCGATACCTCCACCGGAACAGGAGAATGGGTGGACATCTCCGGACTGATTGCCCCGAAGAGTGAGATAGAACGGCTGATGAGAGACATTGAAAGCGGAGTGCTGAATAATGTAGACCGCATCCACGACCGTTTCGCCGACATGCATGCCCACTATTATACTTACGAATGGACATGGGCATACGAAAAGATGTTGGAATTTTACGGACTTCAGCCCGACACGATAACGGCAAAGGATATTGCCGCCATCGTCAAGCGATGGAAGGAGGCCGTGGTATGGCTTGACCGCATGGTTTATGAAGACGCGAAAAAAGAGTTTTCACTAACCTCAATGACGGGATTCGGCGCCGACGGAAGCAAGGAAGAACAGATGCGCGACTTTGAGGAAGTGCGCGGAGTGTTCGAAAGCAATCCGTTTGTGACGGCAGTCATTGAGCATATAAAAGTCAAGACAGAGCTTGGCAATGAATTGATTGCGCGCTTAGGCAATTTATTGGAATAAAAAGAAGCGAAGAAGTCATGAAACGAATCTTATGCACAGCGATTCTGGCCGTTTTGTTCGGCTTGCCGGCACTGCCGCAAGCCGGACACGTACATAAGCGGACATTGGAGCATCCCGGCTTCATCACCTCCAACACATCCGAGATAGAAATCAGCCGAATCGTCCTCTCCAACGAACAGACGCAAGTGGATGCCGTACTGTACGGAAAACCGGGCACTCCTGCCGTCATCTCGGCCGATACCTACCTCGTAAGCGAGAAAAGCAGATTCCGCCTGAGGGAAGCCGAGCATATTTCCATTGACGGCATGACAGAACCTGAGTCAATACCCGAAAGCGGAAAGATGAACATCACCCTTTCATTCGCTCCCATCCCGAGGGGCACACACGAGGTAGACTTTGTGGAAAGGGAATCGGGGTGGAATATCTATGGCATCCAGCTCAGTCGAAAGGAACCCTACGTATATGTCCCCAACTTCCTGCTGTCATCTCCCGCCGGCGAAACGCCCGAACTGCCCGAACCGGGACTTTTCTCGGGGAAAGCCATCATAAACGGATACATTCTGGGGTATGACCCGCGCCTGGAGCTTGACATGCAGCTTTCGTACAAGGACATGCTGTTTCCAAAACCGTGGACTGACGGCATAACCGTGCGTCAAGACGGTTCATTCCATGCAGAAATTGACATGATACAGCCCGACACGGTGCATCTTTCCGTCAACCAGGCGGCGCTGACGCTTTTTTTGGTGCCGGGAGAAGAAATGACTGCCTATATCAATCTGCCCCGTTTGAGCGTATCCGCCGTCCGTTTGAACAGGGGAAAAAACAAAAGCATACAGAAGGCATGGTTCGACGGAGCCGCTGAAATCATCAATACGGAACTGGCCACGACCGGAACATCGCGGGCACTTGACACATACCGCCTGATGGAAAAAGACCTTATGCAGAACCAGGCCGTATCTGCGGCATTGGACAAAGACATCCAGACTGTGCAGCCGCTGTGTGAACGGCTGCTGCAAGACGCCGCGCTGACTCCGGCCGACCGCAAGCTGCTCAAGTCGCTGACTTTTGATGACATACGCAAATACATCGAGCAAAAGAGCAATTCACTCCGGCTTGAAGCCGCCCGCCACGAATCATCCCGCGAAGCGGTGACAGCCACACTCGACGAAAAGGTTTCCGGATCGGACATCCTGCCCCGAATCATTGCTCCCCACCGCGGGAGAGCCCTGCTGATTGACTTCTGGGCTACATGGTGCGGGCCGTGCCGAAAGAGCATCTCGGCCATGCGGCCGCTGCGGAAAAAACTGGCATCGAAAGATATCGTATACATTTATCTGACCGGCCCGTCTTCTCCGGAGAAGGAATGGAGGGAAACCATAAGCCAAATGACCGGCGTACACTTCCGCCTCACGGAAGAGCAGTGGAAAACGCTCTGTTCATCCTACGGCATCACCGGCATTCCCGCCTATCTGGTCATCAGCCACGACGGCAAGCTGAGAAGCCGGCACGTGGGATATCCCGGAACGGATGTATTGGAAAAAGACCTGCTCCGCGCAGCGGAAGAATAAGCTACGGATGAAAGACCTTCATCCGTGGTTGACAAACACCATCCGCCCGTCTCTACTTGCAGCCTCATCATAGGCAAAGCCTTCCCACTCAAAGGCTTTCAGGTCGTCCGGATGCTCAATGCGGCGTTTGAGGATGTAGCGCGTCATTTCTCCCCGGCACATCTTGGCGTAAACCACCACCGTAGTCAGCCGACTGCCTTTCCTCACGTAAAATTCAGGAGTCACGACCTGCACTTCGCCACACACTTTCTTCCAGTCGAAAAGTCCCTTCATCTCTCCGCTTGCCAGATTGACCAGCACATTCCCCCTGCTTCCGATTTCTTCGATAAAGAAATCCGTAAGCAAAGGCTTCCAGAAATCGAACAGGGTCATATCCCCGCGCTCCGGAAGCCGCACATCCCCCTCCATCCGGTAGCGTCGGATTCCGTCCAGCGGCCGGAGCAATCCGTAAAGAAACGAGGTTATCAGCAGATGATTCTGCGCATAAACAAAATCCGCCTCCGTGAAATCCTGCGGATGGATGCGCTTGAACACGATTCCCGTATAGGCAGCCAGTGCGGGAAGCCGCGGTTCGTCGGGAGAAAGAAAGTCATGATAGCGCAAACGGTTCTCCGCCGCCAGTTTCGGGCCGATTCGCAAAAGCTTTTCCAGTTCTTCTGCACTGCACTGTGCCATAGCCATCGCGTTTTCACGCGCCTCCGCCTCAAAGCGGGGTGCCGACACAAAAGGAAATGCAAGGCGCGAACGCGCCGTCATGGTCTTGGCACACGATATGAAGGTCATCATAAGCTCGTCGGTTTTTCGTTAATTCTCTTTACAAAGATACGTTTCCCGACGGATATTTTCCCAAAATCCAATATCTTTGTCTTCAGAAACCCCTAAAAATAACCGTTATGAAACAATGGAAAGTATGGAGCTTCCTGACTATGCTCCTGATGGCCGTGTGCGGACATGCACAGACCGAAAAAATTGTGATAGGCGACCCTATGCCCGCCATCAGTCTCAACTCAGAGATATACGGCAGCATAACGCCCGCCGACCTGAAGGGAAAAGTCGTTCTCATAAGCCTGTTCGCCACATGGTGCCCGCCCTGCCAGCTTGAACTGGCTGAAATGGAAAAGACGCTCTATCCGAAATACAAAGACCACCCTTCATTCAAGCTGCTGGTCATAGGCCGCGAGCATACCGATGCCGAACTGAAGAAATACAACGAGCGCAAGAAATTCTCGTTCCCCCTCTATCCCGACCCCGAGCGCAAGGCATTCTCGCTTTTTGCCGACCAGAACATTCCCCGCGCCTATCTGTTCGGGAAAGACGGCAAGCTGATCTATACCTCTTCAGGCTTCAAGAAAGAAGAATTCCAGGTGCTGATGGACAAGATTGAAGAGGCGTTGTGAGACATCCTTCAGCAGTTCTCTCAACATCATGCGTCACAACAAGCTTATAATTCCTTAATTTGACTTTCTACGCAGATTGCGACAGGCACAGACTCTTGCAATCCTGTTTCCTCCCCATGAACGGATGTTCCATGAAACATTTCTTCATGGGGAGGAAACGATTCTGAAACTTCCATTCCCTTTAACTTACTACATTTGACATACCTTTGCAAAGGGAAGTAACACCCAATAAAAAACTCTATTAAATTTAATGCGTATGAAAGATGCAAACAAGACTTTCCTTATCGCCCTGCTCTTAGCTTTGTTCATAGGGAACATAACCATGCAGGCACAAGACCCGCTGCAAGTTTCAGGCACTGTTGTCTCCAAGACTGACGGAGAACCTATCATCGGAGCTACGATAGTAGAAACCGAGAACAATACCAACGGTACGATTTCCGACTTCGAAGGGAAATTTTATTTGAGTGTAAAACAAGGAGCCGAAATATCCGTCTCGTATGTCGGCTTCAAGACACAGACACTCCAGGCGCGGCCAAACATGAAAATCATCCTGACAGAAGATTCGGAACTGCTTGAGGAAGTTGTCGTAACGGGCTATTCTACGCAACGCAAAGCCGACCTGACCGGCTCGGTTGCCGTAGTCTCAACGAAAGAACTACAGACCATATCAGACACAGACCCCATGCGCGCCCTGCAAGGAAAGGTGCCGGGAATGACCATCACGACAACCGGCTCTCCGAGTGGAACGGGAACCGTGCGCATTCGCGGTATCGGCTCGTTCAATTCCTCGCAAGACCCGCTGTATATCATTGACGGAGTTCCCACAAACATGGCGATGAATTCACTGAACACGAGTGATATCGAAAGCATGCAGGTGCTGAAAGATGCGGCTTCAGCTTCCATCTACGGTTCACGCGCTTCAAACGGTGTCATCATCATCACCACAAAGAAAGGGAAACAAGGGGGAAAAGTAAAAGTTGACTTTTCAGCCAATCTGACGGCACAGTTCTATACCGGACAATCGAAGATGAATCTACTCAATACGGCAGGTTATGCCACCACGATGGCACAGGCTGCCCTTAACGACGGTCTGGATCCTGTATCTTTCGCACAAAGTTACGGACTGAATCTGAACGCGACAAACGGCACTCCCATCACGGTCTGGAATCCGGCGACCAACAGCTACGAGAATTATACTGTCAACGGTCTGTACGACGGATATATAAACAGAAACAAGACTATGCGCTTCTCCGACACTAATTGGTTGGATGAAATCTCGCGCACGGGCTTTATACAAAACTATAATCTCTCCATCTCGCACGCAAACGAAAAGCACTCCACAATGTTTTCTTTAGGTTACAAGAAGAATAACGGTATATTGAAATATACGGACTTCCAGAACATCTCCGCCCGTATGAACTCATCTTACAACATCAACAAGTATATCACGATGGGCGAAAACTTCACCTTAACCTATTCGAATCAGGTCGATCTTTACCCGATGGAGAATGCACTGAAGATGCCGTCCATAGTTCCGGTCTATGAAGACGACGGAAAAACGTTCGCCGGCCCTGTAGGAAGCATGAGCGACCGCGAGAATCCGCTGCGCGAGCTGTATCACAACCGCGACAACCGCCTGAGCTACTGGCGTATGTTCGGCAACGCCTTCATCGAAATCAAGCCGATAAAGGGACTTGTTCTGCGCTCAAGCTTCGGTATTGATGCTTATTCCTCATTCATCAACTCGCTGACCCATACTTATGCTTCGGACATCGTGAGCAACAACATTGCAAAAACAAATCTTGCCCATAACAATAATGTGAATTGGACATGGTCAAACACGGCTAATTACAATATCAAAATCGCCGACAGACATAATCTTACCGTCTTATTGGGAGCAGAACTTTCCAAGCAGACCGTAATAGACTTCAGCGCTTACTCCGAGGAATATGCGCTTGAGACTCCAGAATATATGTGGCCCAACGCGGCAACCGGAGCGATGAGAAGCACCGGAGCCAAGGTGGGATACCGTCTGGCATCCTTCTTCGGTAAAGCGGACTACAATTTCAACGACTTGATACTGGCTTCCTTCACTATCCGGCGCGACGGTTCCTCCCGCTTCGGAAAGGATAACCGTTGGGGTACTTTTCCCGCCGCAACAGTAGGATTCCGCATTTCCAAGCTGTTGGAAAAAGACTGGATGGACGACCTGAAAGTACGCTTGTCATGGGGAAAGACCGGTAATCAAGCCATCGACAACAACGCGCAATTCGGACTGTACACGGCTGATTACGGCAATGACCGCACGACATCCACGACATACGACCTTTTCTTGCAAGGTTCCGGCACTTTTCCTTCGGGCTACCGGGCTACCCAGCTGGCCAATCCTGACCTGAAATGGGAATCAGCCACCCAATATAACGCAGGTATCGACTTTACCTTCTTCTCAAACAGCTTTTATGGAAGCATCGACGGATACGTAAAGAACGTAGATGACATGCTGATTTCACCGGCATATCTGGGTACTATCGGAGAAGGCGGCCAGTCTTGGATGAACGGACCATCTTTGCGGAACTGGGGTATGGAGTTTGCATTAGGATACCGCAAGGCACTGGCCTGCGGACTGGGACTGGACATCAGCGCCAACATCGACTTCTTCCGCAACAAAGTGACCTATCTGCCCGAATCGACCACCGGCTCATACGCCCATACGACGAAAGAGAACCTCGTTCAGTCCGGACAGCCTTACGGTTCGTCAGTGGGATACGTGGTAACCGGACTGTTCCAAAGTCAAGCCGAAGTGGATGCTTCCGGACAACCCAACGCCCGTGTGGGAGGACTGAAATATGCTGACTTGAGCAAGGACGGAACAATCGATGCCGACGACCAGACATGGATATACAATCCTGTTCCCGCCTTTTCATACGGTCTGAATATCGGACTAAGCTACAAGAACTTCGACTTGAGTATGTTCTGGCAAGGCGTCTGCAACCAGGATGTATACAACAATCAGAAATTCCAGACCGATTTCTACGGCATCAATGACCCGGGTTCAAACAAGGGAGACCGCCTGCTGGACGCATGGAACACGAACAATACCGACTCGAGCATCCCTGCCCTGAGCACGATGAACCGGGCAGACGAAGGCCGCGCCTCGACCTACTATGTGGAAAACGGCTCTTATCTGAAACTCCGCAACCTGCAAATCGGGTACAACATACCGTCATCGCTGCTCGGAAGATTCAAGATGACAAGCGCGCGGTTCTATGTAGCCGGCTCTAATCTGCTGACCATAAAGAGCAAGAGCCTGACCTGCTCCGATCCGGAAAACCCGAACTGGAATTATCCCTTGGCCACATCGGTTTCTTTTGGTGTGCAAATCGGATTTTGATTACTAACTCAACAAATTTTCATCATGGAAAAAATAACTAAAATCGCACTGACTTTGCTTTTCGGCACATGCAGCACCGCCATACAAGCGGATGAGATCACGCTAAAGATAACCCAACGCTACCTGAACCTGCCTGTCTCCCACCAGACGGACAGGAAGAAAATGTCTTTCACCATCGACGGAAAGGAGGAACGCAGCTTCGTCATCCGGCTTGCATCGGGCAAACCCGACTATTGGGTATTCTGCGACATGGATGCCTATAAAGGCAAAAAGCTGACCATATCCTATGACGGAGAAGGTTTGCAACAGATTTACCAGGACAGCCAGATAGCAGGACAAGACTCGATGTATCATGAAAAGAGCCGTCCGCAACTGCACTATTCGCAGCGGAGGGGATGGAACAATGACCCCAACGGGATGGTATGGTATGACGGAGAGTATCATCTGTTCTATCAGCATAATCCATACGAGCGGGAATGGGAGAACATGCACTGGGGGCACGCGGTGAGCCGAGACCTTATCCACTGGGAAGAACTGAACGAGGCCCTTTATCCCGACCATAACGGAACAGCATTCTCCGGTTCGGCCGTGGTCGACTACGAAAACACTTCGGGCTTCGGCAGCAAAGACAACCCTGCAATGATAGCCATCTATACGGGAGCCTCGGCGAAGCAGGTGCAATGCATCGCCTATAGTCTGGACCAAGGACGGACATGGACGAAATACGAAAAAAATCCGGTCATAGACTCCGGCAAGTTATGGAATACGGTAGACACGCGCGACCCGAAGGTTTTCTGGTACGGCCCGAACAAAGAATGGGTCATGATACTGAACGAAAGAGACGGGCACAGCATCTACACCTCCGCCGACCTGAAAGAATGGAAGTATGAAAGTCATGTCACAGGCTTCTGGGAATGTCCGGAACTGTTCGAACTGCCGGTGGACGGAAATCCTCAAAATACCATGTGGGTGATGTATGGCGCATCCGGAACCTATATGTTGGGAGACTTCGACGGTAAGGTATTTACCCCGAAACACGGCAAATACTATTATTGCGGAGGAAGCATCTATGCAGCCCAGACTTTCACCGGCATCCCGGAGTCGGACGGCCGCCGCATCCAGATCGGTTGGGACAGAATCAACCATCCCAATCTGCCTGTAAACGGATGTATGACCTTGCCCACCGAGCTGACGCTGCGCACCACCAAAGACGGAGTACGCCTGTTCTGCAATCCAATCAAGGAGCTGAATTCGTTGGAGCAAGAGGGAATAAAGGCCGAGAACCTTACTGCCGAGCAGGCCAACAGGTTGCTCGCTCCTTATGCCGACAACGATGTGATAAGAATCCGCTTCACTATGAAGTTATCACACGCCACCAGCGCAGGACTCAGCTTCAACGGACAGAATCTGGTGGATTACGACATGAACGGAAACCGGATAAACGGAGTGTTTTATTCGCCGGAAGACATGACCAGCATGGAGCTGACCGCCGACTTGATTGTAGACCGCACAGCCGTTGACCTGTTCATCGACAACGGAGCCTACGCACACTACATGCAGAGAGAAGGGAAAAACAAGGACGGATACCTTTTCTGGGGGAACAACATCGAAATCAAATCCCTGCAAATCAATCCGATGAAATCTATTTGGAAATAACAAACGACAAGAAGAATTATGAAAAAGATATATACCTTACTGACAGCGTGCGCATTTGGTCTCGCTCTGACCAACTGCGATGACTTCTTAGACTACCAACCGACCGCTGTAATCGACGAGGAGACGGCTTTCTCGGCACCCGAAGAAATGGTAAACGCCGCCTATGCCTGGTTGGGAGACGACTGGTATGACCGTCCGTTCAACTTATGGCCTTATGGAGACGTCGCTTCCGACGACTGCCTGAAGGGAGGTTCAGGCCTCACCGACAACTGGGGATACCACACGGTGGAGATTTGGACAGACCTGACCGAGACAGCAGAGAACATAGACGGATTATGGTATAATCTCTACTGCGGCATCTCCCGATGCAACAGAGCCTTGGTGGCATTGGAACAAAACGGGAATGCCGTTCTGGGAGAGGAAGTGACCAAGCAAAGAATTGCCGAAGTGAAGTTCTTAAGAGGACATTGGTACTACAAACTGCTCATTCTGTTCCGCCAAGTGCCTTGGATTGACGAGAATGTATACAAGGACAACACTTATCAACAGACTTCCAATACCGAGTTTACCCACCGGGAGCTGTGGCTGAAAGTCATCAAGGACTTTGAAGATGCCTATAATGTACTGCCCGAAGCCGGACCGGGCGAGACCGGACGCGCCCACAAGATAGCGGCAGCCGCCTATCTTGCCAAGTGCTACCTCAACATTGCATGGGGCGACGGATACGAATCACAGACGGGAACCGCCCACATCAACCGGGAATACATGCAGAAGGTCATTGACTACACGGACGATGTTGTCGATTCAAATTTCGGTTATTCGCAGGATTTCGGAGATATATTCCTGCCGGAATACAAGAACGGTATTGAATCTATTTTCGCCGTGCAGCATTCAGACTATCAGGATGACAATACCAAATACGGACGAGCCAATTGGTCAAACATGCTGAATGGCGTGTGGGGCATGTGGACTTGCGGATGGGATTTCCACAAGCCCTCGCAAAACCTGGTGAATGCCTATAAGACAGAAAACGGACTCCCGATGTTCGACACATACAACGATGCCATCGACTATCCGATAAACGGCCGGCCGACAGCACAGAAATGGGATCCACGCCTGTTCCACACGGTCGGAATGCCGACTTTCCCCTACAAATACGAGACGGGAGCCAACAATGAATACATACTGACCTATCACAACAGCCGCAATCCGTCAACCTACGGATATTACTGCTCGATGAAAGAAGTTCCGCAACGTTCGAAAGGCGAGACCTACAACGACCCGTGGCAGGCTTTCGCCATGAATGACTACGTATTCCGCTATACGGATGTGATGCTGATGCGTGCAGAAGCTTTGGTGGAAATGGACAGGATGGCCGAGGCCGGACAAATCATCAACGATATCCGCAGCCGCGCCGCACAGTCTATCGACAAACACATCGCTTATGCGAAAGACCAGTGCGAGATTGCCACCTATCCGGCATCCTACTTCCAGAACAAAGAAACGGCACGCCAATGCCTACGCTGGGAACGCCGCCTGGAAATGGCAATGGAATACAGCAGATATTTCGACCTGCACCGTTGGGGAATCGCTTCCGAAACCTTGAACGCCTATTTCAAGACCGAGCAGAACAATGTATACACCTATACAGACGATACGGGCAATACGATTCAGCAGCCGTATGCACAGTATTACAAGGATGCGCGCTATACACCCGAAAAGAACGAGTTCCTTCCGATACCCTATCCGCAA
This sequence comes from uncultured Bacteroides sp., assembly GCA_949294185.1. Lineage (GTDB taxonomy): Bacteria > Bacteroidota > Bacteroidia > Bacteroidales > Bacteroidaceae > Phocaeicola. The sequence goes on along the minus strand of CASFGA010000006.1, from coordinate 286,124 downwards.
ATGTACTATATCCCCGGACTGTACGAACAAAACAAAGGATACTGACAGCTTTTCAGGCTCTTGTCCCCGATATCCGGGGACAAGAGCCTGTCATATAAACCATATAAATACAACATGATATGAAAAGACTATTGAATCTCTACATCTTCCTGCTGACCATGAGCGTTTCATCTGTAGCGGAAAACAGAGTCACCCTGTCATCGCTGCTTGATGAAATGGTCTCGTTTGAAAAGGCTGCGGAGTTTCCCTGCCCTTATTACACATGCAAGATGGCGAGCAGCTACGACCGCCGCACGGTTTCTCCGGAGAAAGACTGGTGGTATGCCAATGAAGACGGAACAGGATACAACCGTCTGGACACAATCGAGGGGAGAATCGAAAAAGTCATGTTCGAAGAAGACGGGCCGGGGGCAATCACCCGCATCTGGCTCACCACCCCCATCAAGAACGGCATTCTGCGCTTCTATTTCGACGGTGAAGAAAATCCGCGGGTAACCATTCCCGCCTACGACATGACAAGGGCAACATTCAAGGTTGGCAGTGCCCTTTCGCTGACGCACACAAACTATACGCCGGAAGGGGCGGGAGGAAACACCTTTATGCTCCCCATGCCATACCGGAAGAGTTGCAGAATCACTTACGAAGAACCTTCAAAAAATCCGGCTCACTGGGACAAGCGGTATTATGAAATAAACTATCGCACTTACGAGCAAGGTACGGAAGTCGAGACATTCACCGTGGAACAGGTCCACCAACTGCAGGAAAAGCTGCAAGAGACGAATGAAAAACTGTGGAATCCCATAACCTACAAGGAAGGACAACGGTGTGAAACCTCTGCCAACATCGCCGCCGGAAAAAAATTGGCTCTCGACCTCCCGGCAGGAAACAGGGCAGTCCGCTCACTGACTATCGACATCAACTGCCGCAAAGGAGACTATGCAAAAATGATGCGGCGGCTCATCGTGAAGATATCCTTCGACGGAAAAGAGACCGTATGGGTTCCGCTCGGCGATTTCTCAGGGGCCGGTCTGGGTGCCAAAAGGGTAGACAGCTGGTACATGGAATCCGACGGGCGGGGACATGTCGTGTCGCGTTGGGTTATGCCCTATCAAAAAAATGCCCGGATAGAGATAGAAAATCTTTTTGAATATGATGTAAACGCACGCATACGCGCACACGTATCTCCGTGGGTATGGAACAAAAATACGCTTTACTTCCATGCCACGTGGAAACAGGAAAGGGGAATCGAGGTTACCAACCGTTACGATGACCACCGGGGCAATCATCTCTGGAATTACATCACCATCAACGGACGGGGAGTATTCCGTGGAGACTTGCTTTCGCTCTTCAATTACGCTCCCGACTGGTATGGGGAAGGCGATGAAATCATGTGGATTGACGACGATGCCTTTCCTTCCCATCACGGGACAGGGACAGAAGACCACTATAACTGTTCATGGGCTCCGGTAGTTCCTTTCCTGACTCCGTATGGAGGGGCACCGCGGGCAGACAACCCGTCCTCTCACGGACTGAACGCTTTCGTCCGGACACGGAATCTTGACAACATTCCTTTTAAAAAGATGTACAAGTTCGACATTGAAATGCTCAGCTGGAATCCGGGCAAGGTGGACTACGCCGTTACCAACTACTGGTATGGCGATTTGAACTGTCAAATAGAAAAATCATCCGGTAAAGAAGAAGTGACTGCCGATTTGCCGTATCTTTTCTGATAAAAACATATCTTTACAAACAAATTGAATCTTTTTTCAAACATTATTCCCAATGGACAAAAACATACAATACACAAAACTTATCCCAGTCATGCTCTGCTTTTTCGCGATGGGATTCGTCGACCTGGTAGGCATCGCATCCAACTATGTCAAGGCCGATCTGGATTTGAGCGATGCGGAAGCCAACATTTTCCCTTCGCTGGTGTTTTTCTGGTTCCTGATATTTTCCGTTCCCACGGGCATCCTGATGAACCGGATCGGGCGCAAGAAGACGGTTCTGCTCAGTCTTGCCGTCACTTTCGCCTCGCTGCTGATTCCGGTTTTCGGCGACAGCTACGGTGTCATGCTCTGCTCTTTTTCGCTTTTGGGCATCGGGAACGCCCTGATGCAGACTTCGCTCAACCCGCTGCTCAGCAACATCATTTCGGGCGACCGCCTGGCAAGCACGCTTACCTTCGGGCAATTCGTAAAGGCCATCGCGTCGTTTCTGGCTCCCTACCTGGCCATGTGGGGTTCGCTTCAGGCCATCCCGACTTTCGGACTGGGATGGCGGGTGCTTTTCCCCATCTATATGATTGTGGCCGTCTTTGCCATCCTGCTTTTGGCCTCCACCCCGATTGAGGAGGAACAGGCCGACCAGGCTTCCGGCTTTGCCGACTGCCTGAGACTGTTGGGCAAACCTTTCGTTCTGCTGTCGTTCCTCGGCATTATGTGCCATGTGGGAATTGATGTCGGTACTAACACCACCGCGCCCAAGATATTGATGGAGCGTCTCGGCATAGGACTGTCGGAAGCCGGATTCGCCACCAGCCTCTATTTTATCTTCCGCACGGCAGGCTGTCTCTCCGGTGCTTTCATCCTACGGTCGGTGCGTGCCAGGAGTTTCTTCCTGATCAGTGTCGTCTGTATGCTGCTCGCCATGGCCGGACTGTTTGCCTTCCGCTCGCAAACCCTTATCTATGTCTGCATTGCACTGATTGGTTTCGGCAATTCCAACGTATTCTCCATCATTTTCTCGCAGGCCTTGTTCGCCCAGCCCGACAAGAAAAACGAGGTGTCCGGCCTGATGATCATGGGCTTGTTCGGCGGAACGGTGTTTCCCCTACTGATGGGATTCGCCAGCGACGCAGTGGGGCAAGACGGTGCCGTGGCCGTAATGACGGCGGGCGTGATTTATCTGTTATTCTATACTTTGAAAATCAAACATTAAACTTTATATATCATGAACAACCATATTGTAGTAGGAATGGGAGAAGCATTGTGGGACATGCTTCCCGAAGGGAAAAAGATAGGAGGAGCTCCGGCAAATTTCGCATACCACGTTTCGCAGTTCGGACTGAACAGCCGGGTGGTCAGTGCGGTAGGCGAAGACGAACTGGGAGCCGAAATCCTAAAAAACTTTCAAGAGAAGAAACTGAACTGCATGATTGAGACCGTACCCTATCCGACCGGGACAGTACAGGTGGAACTGGATTCAAACGGAGTGCCTTGCTATGACATCCGGGAAGGCGTGGCGTGGGACAACATTCCTTTCACCTCGGCTCTGGAGGGACTTGCCCGGCAGACACAGGCCGTCTGCTTCGGGTCATTGGCTCAGCGGAGCGTGGTCTCACGGGAAACCATCAACCGCTTTATCGACGCCATGCCCGAATCCGACACGACTTTGAAGATATTCGACATCAACCTGCGACAGGGTTTCTACACCAAAGACATCCTCTGTAATTCATTCCGCAAATGCAATGTCCTGAAGATAAACGATGAAGAACTCGTTACCGTAAGCCGCATGTTCGGTTATCCCGGCATCGACCTGCAGGACAAGTGCTGGATTCTGCTCGCGAAGTATAATCTGAAAATGCTGATACTGACATGCGGCGTAAACGGGAGCTATGTCTTCACGCCCGGAAACATCTCGTTTGTGGAAACGCCCAAGGTGGAAGTGGCCGATACGGTGGGGGCAGGCGACTCGTTTACCGCCGCCTTCGTGGCTTCCATCCTGAAGGGAAAGCCGGTTGGAGAAGCCCACAGACTGGCCGTTGAGGTATCGGCGTATGTCTGCACGCAGAACGGGGCGATGCCGGTGCTGCCGGACAGCCTGAAAGACAGGATTTGAAAGTCCCGATGACCGAGCGGATCTCACGGAGTATCTTTGTATAATTTTACAAACATTGAAGCTCCGTGAGACACGTTCAGGTCATTATTTTTGTACCTTTGCCACCAAACATCCATACCATGAAGCACATCTTGACTTTACTCATATCCTTATGCCTGCTTGCTGCCTGCTCACCCGAGGAAACAAACTACCGGATAGGCGTATCGCAGTGCAGCGACGATGAATGGCGCGCGCAGATGAACAAGGAAATCCGCAGGGAAGCCCTGTTTTATCCGGGAACGGAAGTGGAGATACGCACGGCCAAAGACAACAACCAGCAGCAGATAGCCGACATCGAACACTTCATCCGCAAGCGGATGGACTTGCTGATTGTGTCGCCCAACGAGGCAAAGGCCATTATGCCCGTGGTGGAAAAAGCGTTTGATGCGGGCATTCCCGTGGTTTTGATAGATAGAAAAATCCATTCCGACAAGTATACGGCCTACGTGGGTGCCGACAATTACGAAATCGGGCAACGGGCCGGAACCTATATTGCCTATCGTCTGCACGGGAAAGGCAGGATGGTAGAGATCACCGGCCTGCGCGGTTCCACTCCGGCAGTGGAGCGTCACCGGGGAATGAAAGATGCTTTGGCTTCGTTTCCCGATATAGAAATCATCGCGACAGCCGATGCCGGATGGTTTCAGGATGCGGCCGAGCATGCGCTTGACAGCATCTTGTCCCGATACAGCCAGATTGACCTGGTTTTTGCACAGAATGACCGCATGGCAATCGGAGGCCATCGTTCGGCTGTCAGGCACCATCGGGAGAAGGAGATAGCTTTTGTCGGAATCGATGCCGTGTCGGGAAAAGGGTTTGGTGTGGAGAGTGTCGCCGCCGGAGAACTGGACGCCACCTTTATTTACCCTACCGGAGGAGACCGGGCCATGCAGGTGGCGATGGCTATCCTGCAAGGAAAACCTTACGAGCGCGAGACCCAACTGTCGACTGCCCTTGTCGACCGACACAATGCCCGTATCATGCAGATGCAGACGGAGCATATATCCAGTCTTGACCACAAGATAGAAATGCTCAACAGTCAGCTCGACGCTTACTTCCTGCGCTATTCAGCCCAACGGATGTTCCTGTACGCCTGCATCGTTATCCTGATATTGGTGGCTGTTTTGTTAGTATTCACCGTGCGGGCCTTCTGGACGAAAAACCGGATGAATGCGGAGCTTTCGCAGCAGAAGACACAGCTGGAAAATCAGCGTGACCAACTGATAAATCTTTCTCATCAGCTCGAAGAGGCCACTCATGCCAAGCTGGCTTTCTTTACGAACGTATCCCACGATTTCCGCACCCCGCTCACCCTGATAGCCGACCCTGTCAGCCAACTCATGACGAGCGGGAATCTGGACGAACGGGAGCGTGCGCTGCTGAACATTGTCCATAAAAACGTGACGGTTCTCCTCCGACTAATCAACCAGATACTTGACTTCCGGAAGTTTGAGAACGGCAAACTCGACATGCACCTCTCACAGTTCGACATCTGTGAAAGCATGAAAGAATGGACAGAAGCTTTCCGCACACTTTCATACCGCAAGCATATCCGCTTTAAGGTAAATACGGAAAAAGTTTCCGACAGCTGCATGATGATAGCCGATGCCGAAAAGATGGAGCGCATCACTTACAATCTGCTCTCAAACGCCTTCAAGTTTACGCCGGAAAACGGGGAAATCGAGGTCAGACTCTCGCAAATGCGGAAGGATGGCACCGACTGGCTGCGCCTGCAAGTAAGCGATACGGGCATAGGCATGTCGGCCGAGCATGTGCAGCACATATTCGAACGCTTTTATCAGATTGATGTCCACCATGCCGGGTCGGGGATAGGGCTGGCTTTGGTAAAGGCTTTTGTCGAGATGCACCATGGGGAAGTGCATGTAGAAAGCAGAAAAGGAGAAGGAACCTCATTCATCGTCGACATTCCCATGAGGCAATCCGGCAACCTGACCGAAGGAACGGAAAAGAATGCCGCACTTGCCAATCTGAAGGAAGGTGCCATTCTGGACGCGGATCTGGAGACAATCCGCCAGAAGTCCGACCCGATCACTCCCGAAGACAAGGAAACAGTCCTGGTTATCGACGACAATCAGGATGTGCGTGACTATGTAAAGATGCTTTTGCAAGACCAGTATACCGTAATCGAGGCGGTCAACGGTCTGGAAGGTCTGAAGCAAGCCATGAAGTATGTGCCGGACGCCATCATCTGCGATGTGATGATGCCGATAATGGACGGCATGGAATGCTGCCGCCGCCTGAAGAAAGAATTGCAGACATCCCATATCCCGGTCATCCTGCTTACGGCTTATGCGATGGATGAACAGAAGATAAAAGGATATGAATGCGGAGCAGACTCATATCTCACCAAGCCGTTCAATGCCCGGATGCTGACAGTACGCCTCCACAACCTGATAGAAAACCGACAACGCCTGCAGACTTTCTTCAGCGACCAGACGACAACGACACAAAAGTCCCTTACTGAAATAGACAAGGGATTCATCGAAAAGCTCCGCCGCCTGATAGAAAACAATTTGTCGAACTCCGAACTCAAGGTTGAAGACTTGGGAAGCCAGATCGGATTAGGCCGTGTGCAGCTTTACCGCAAGACAAAGGCCCTTACAGGCTATCCGCCCAACGAGCTGCTCCGCATCGCGCGCCTCAAGAAGGCGGCACTCCTGCTGGCTTCTACCGAAAAGACAATTGCGGAAATCGGTTACGAAGTCGGTTTCTCCTCGCCTTCCTACTTTACGCGCTGCTATAAAGATTATTTTGGTGAGAGTCCGACCGATTTTTTGAAACGGACAAAAGAAAATAGTCTATAGGCAAACCATCATTTGCCCATAATCCGCTCGGTCACTTCCTCCTTCGAAGAAAGTGTCTGCCCGTGCAGCTCCACATAATTCACCTTTAGCGGATTCCGGTCGTTTACCTTGACATACATATATTGCAGTATCGCAGGCTTCCCGTTGATGGTAGTCCGGCAGGCGTATCCCGCTCCTTGCCGGCATACTTCAATCTTGCGCGCCGGATAGGCAGTAAGCGTAACCGTGCTCGACCCCTTTCCTTTGGCCACGACCTTGTATCCGTAAGCCATTTTGCGTTGGAAAAAGTTCAGTCCGTTCTTTTCCCCCATCCGTTCTTCCCTGTTGACCCAATACACATTCAGAGGCTCGTCCTCGTCGAGCTTCCCGTCAACCAGATTCACATCATAGCAAACCAGATTCCGGTTTACGCTTCTCGAGATATGGAAAAGCCGTTCGGGAGTCAGATAAAGGTTTCCTTCCGGTTCGGCCGCCGGCATCCGGACGGGGAACAGGCATGCCAGCAATATGACAACAGCAAAAACTTTCAGTTTCATCTTTCTATACAAATCAAAAATCAGTCAATATACTTTTTTACTAAAGAAGATTTTCCGGGAAATCATACAGGCTTATCCGGAATATGCTGCAAAAAGCGGCATAAACATAGGCGTGGATTACGCCGAGCCTTGTTCCACATAATCCACGCCTAAGCCAACTCTTCAGAGTCATTATTTCAAGAACACCTCAAAACCTGTCCGATGCGAAGTGTAGTCGTACGTTTGATTCCATTCAGCTTGCACAAGCGGTCGATAGACACGTGATAAATCCGCGAAATACGCCCCAACGTATCGCCTTTACGAATCTTATGATAACGGATTGCCGCCTTTTCAGCCTCGTCTGCTCCCGACTTGCCGGCCTTGACAGCCGCCAAAGCGCGCGTACGCTGATAAGCATAGCGGTTTGCCCCACGGATAAAGAGGTAGCTGTCGGCTACGATATCTTGGTTAGGAAAGTCGAACATGAATTCCGGATTAATCACTTCACCCAGGAAACGCGTTTCAAAATGGAGATGAGAACCGGTGGAACGTCCCGTATTGCCGCCCAATCCAATCGGGTCGCCCGCTTTTACATATTCGTCTTCCTTAACAATCTGCTTGGAAAGATGCCCGTAAATGGTCTCCAGGCCGTTGTCGTGACGGATTACCACGTACTTGCCATACCCGCGGCGTTCGTATTTCACCATCCGCACACGCCCGTCAAAAGCGGCGCGTATCGTATCGCCTATATATACCTTAATGTCAAGCCCGTTGTGCATACGGCGCCAACGCGGCCCGCACTTCGAGGTTATTTTAGTATGGGTAGTAGGCATACAGAATCCTGTAAGGTCAATCCGAAAACTGTCTGGGATATTCACCGTATTTCCATAAGCATGAACCCGCTGGTTATTCCAGTTCGGATAAAGACTATAAGCCGGATAGACAGCCTGCTCCGCCTTGATCTGACGGATAAGAGCCAGTGAATCCACCGCTTTCAGCTTTCTGTCGACAGGAGCCTGACGGGCCAACAAGTCTTGTCCCGCTACATGAGTACTTACCAATGCGAACGCCGCTACCGCTACTACTTTAATACATTTAAAAATCATTACGCTTTTACTTGTTCATTCAAGAGACCGTTTCCGGTTTCATGCAGTTCAACTTAAGAAGCTCCGGATAAAGAGAACTTATACCTTTGAAAAAAATCGTTCCAAAGATAAAATATTTCCGTTAGAGCAGGACTTCCGGTTAACTATTTTTATAAGAAAAAGCGCGAAAACAGGATGATATATGTTTTTAAACATAATTCACTGTAAGACAAAACGTTTCCAAGCAGAGGCATTCCCCGTTTCAATGAACAGAATCCGCCGGCACAAACCTTCCTTCCCTCCATTCATAAACCAGGGGAGTCTTGCGAAGATAAGGTTCCAGCTTTCCGGCCGTTTCCTTGTCCAGATAATCAGGAGTGGTGTATACAAAAGAAAGGGTCGGCTTGCCGCTGTCAAGTTCAGCCTTGAGCAGATACATATCGGCGGACGAACGCAGATTTTTCAGCGAATCAGCCTGAACGGGATTCTGCGGAATGCGATAAAACAGATTCTCTTCCGGACAAGACAGGAAACGGTCGGCGGGAAGCTCCTGCCATGCCGTATCATAAAAGGCCAGATGGCTGTCGGCAGCCGGAGCCGTATAGGTATGAACCACACAGATTACCTTTACCGAATCGTTGACCGGAAGCAGTTTCATCTCGACCGCACTGGCCGAAGTCAGTTTCAGCCGCAGATAATCGTCGGTCAGCTCCGTCATTTCCGAAGTTTTACCGAAACGGTTGCGCACTTCCGCCTTCATGTCACTGGCAAGAAAGTCGCCGAAATCCTCGCGATTGACTTTCGTAAGCAGCGGAGAGAGCGAATCCGGCAGCGCGATGAACAGCGACTTCAAATCTTGTGCTTGCAGTGTCAGGCTGCAAAGCAGGCATAACAGAACAGATAAAACTTGCTTCATGATGTTTTCAATTATAAACGCCCCAAAGATACGATTTATTTCCATTCCTTACACATGCTTGCAGCCGATTAAACACGCTTATTCTCATTCCGGATCCGTATAGACTCCCTCACGGGGAAGCAGCTTGTCCAGATTGGCCACGCCCAAAGCCATGACTGCCGTCACCACCGCCGCGTGTTCCTGGTATTCCGGAATGTTTTTGGTATAGAGATCGCGCTCCGTATGCCAGATCTCATCGTAGTCGAAATCATATCCTTTGACATCTTCCTCCACGAATCCGTAGGTCGGGACACCTTCCATTGCAAATACATCCGCGTCCACATTGCTCGCTTGCTTAGGCCGGGGAGAAGGCGGACATACGCTAACCTCGAAAGGAAACTCCGGATTGATGCGCCGGATATCGGCGGCAATCTTTTCGAAGTCGTCATACATGGCTTCCGACACACGGATACCTACCGGAGGCTCCGGCCCTCCGTCGCGATTGAACATGTTGGAAATCTTCGGCAACTGGGCGGCGTGTGTCTTGACATATGCTTTTGCTCCCACCCACTGGAACTCCTCGCCGGAAAATGCGATGAACAGAATCGTACGCTTAGGCTTCGCGCCCGACAAAGCAAGCAGACGGGCGGCTTCCATCATGGGGCCGATTCCCGTTCCGCAGTCAATTCCCCCTGTTGCCGAGTCATACGAATCCAGATGCCCGCTCACGATGACATATTCATCCGGATATTTCGTTCCCTTGATGGAGGCTACGATGTTATGATACTTGACAGGCCCCAGCTTGAAATGGTTACGGATGTCGAATTCAAGCAGGAAATCCTCACGCCGCTGCTTCACCATATCGGCGATTACCGCATACTGCTCCTCGTCCAGCTTGATGTCCGGAAGTTCCGGTGCATTGTCGAAAGTCATTGTGTCGAGCATCTTGCGGTCGTAGAGCGCACGCAACGGAACCTTTGCCGACTGTATGAATCCCAATACCCCGGCCTCCTTCATCTCATGATAGAACAGCGCCGGAAATTCGCGGTAGGGAATCATCTCGTTGTGCTCGCCGTTCATCCAGTTCCTGCGGCTCAGCTCCCGGTTTTTCCGGGCTATCTCCTGATTTTCCTTCTTTATGACTTCACGAAGCGAGTCTCCTTTGGCGGAACGGTCGATAGGCCATCCCGTATTAGTACCTGAAACCAACACCCACGCCCCTTTCAACTTATGTTTCATCCGTTGGAACTCGGCTTCCGTACGGGGCTCCATCACAGCATGGCCGCGCTGTACGCCTTTTGTGCCCGATGTATAGGAAGGAGTGACGAAGTGAAGCGCCATTCCACGGTCGTGACTGATGAGTTTGCCGAACCACGGCCCGCGGTTGAACCCTACCTGCAATTCGCCGGCCTCTTCCGCCGTCACGTTCAGTCCCCACTTCCGGTATTCGCGCATCATCCATTCCGCCGCATTCTCAAATGCATCCGAGCCTATCGGCCTGCCTCCGAAGCGGTTGGTCAGGATATCCAGATGGCGCATCGTCTGGTTGTCTTCCCTTCCCATTTCAATAATCTTATCCACCACTGCCTTCTGTGCCGGTAAAACGGCAGGAAACGCCAGCATGCAAAGGAATGCCGCTCCCGCCAAACAAGTATTTTTCATGATATCAGCTTTTAAAATTAATTTTTCTGCAAAGGAGAAAGGAAAAAACGAGATAACAAAATAAAAGGGCAAATATTTTTCGGAATTTGCCGGCAAGGCCCGATGAGAATTGTCTCAGAGGCCGGCACAAAGATGTCCGCAGCTTCCAATGATTTCACCGGCATGAAACCAGAATTTCATTTTGTTGAAACGGTGGTTTCATGCCGGTGAAGCAACATTTTCTACCCGGACAAAAAGAGCCGCCGCCTGCAAGACGGCACCGATACAGACAGGAAATCACATTTCGATAATGGATGAGACAATTTGTCCGTCGAACAAATTGACGATACGCCCGGCAAAACCGGCGTCGCGCTGCGAGTGGGTTACCATTACCACCGTAGTCCCCTCCTTGTTCAGCTCGGTCAGAAGCTCCATTACCTCCTGTCCGTTTTTCGAATCAAGGTTTCCTGTCGGCTCGTCGGCCAAGATAATCTTCGGGTCGGATACTACCGCACGCGCGATTGCAACGCGCTGCTGCTGTCCTCCCGACAGCTGTTGCGGATAGTGCTTGGCGCGATGGCTGATGTTCATACGCTTCATAATCTCGGATACCTTTTGCTTACGCACATCCGACGGTATCTTCAGATAGGTAAGCGGCAGCTCAATGTTTTCCGCCACATTCAGTTCGTCTATCAGGTTAAAGCTTTGGAACACGAAGCCAATGTTTCCCTTGCGTACATTGGTGCGGTCTTTCTCCTTCAAATGCCCCACTTCCTGTCCGCTCAGATAATAATTGCCTTCCGTAGGGTTGTCCAGCAGTCCGAGTATGTTCAGCAGCGTAGACTTACCGCATCCCGAAGGGCCCATGATGGCCACAAATTCCTTTTCGCGCACTTCCAGATTCACCTTGTTCAGGGCAATGGTCTCCACTTCCGTCGTGCGAAACACTTTACTGAGGTTTTCAATCTTAATCATAATCGTACATTCTTATAGTTTTGACTTCATTTATTCAGACTTGATGCTGTCTACCGGATTGGCGCTCGCTGTCCGGTAGTTCTGCACCGTTATCGTAACAAGTGTTATCAGGGCAATAAGGAGAAACGCCGCGGCAAACACATCTCCCGACAGGCTGATGCGGACACTGAAATCCTTCAGCCACTCACCGGTCGCGTACCAGGCCACCGGTGCGGCTATGGCGAAACATACAATCACCATAAGCAGGTAGAAGCGGCCGAACATCCAAAGGATTTCTCCCGTAGTCGCCCCGTAGACTTTCCGTATGCCAATCTCCTTGCGGCGGTATTCCGCTTCGAAGATGACCAGACCAAAGACTCCCACCAACGAGATGAGCACCGCCAATATGCTGAACAAAGTCACCATATTCTGCTGGTCTGTCTCTTTCTGGTAAAGCGAAGCGTATACCTGGTCGAAGAATCTCACATCAATGGAATAGCCCGTGAAATTATCCTCCAGTGCCCGGCGGATGTGAATCAGGGCATCGCTGATGTTGCTCCCTGCCTTTACACGGATATAGGCGTAAGGCATCAGCAAGGCATCAAATGCAGGATTCGTTACAAAGGCGAAAGGCGAGTTTCTCCCTACAAGCAGGGAGGTAAGCCGCACATTGTTCACATATCCCACTATCTGGGCTTTCTTCTTCCACGGATAAAAGTCGAAATACTCCCCTGCGGGAATCCCGAGCTCCGTTTTCATATCCTGCGTTGCCACGAGATTCAGATGGCCTCCCCATACGGAATCGCCCGGCAGAAAGGAGCGTCCTTCCACAACCTCCAGTCCCATCGTGTTACAGAAGTCAGGCGAAACAGTTATCAAGAAGCAGTCCCGCTCCACATCCTTATACGAAAAGGGATAAGTGCTGTAGATATTCATGCCTCCCAGTTCCATAGACGCATAAGCAACGCCCGCCACTTCGGGATAGCCTTTCAGTTGTTGGTCGAAGCCCTGATACATGGAATTTGTCACCGGGAGATTGGGCAGATAAGCCACAACCAGATGATCGCGGTCAACGCCCAATTCATAATGCCGCATATATTCGTTCTGCCGGTAGATAAAGGCCGTCATGATGATCAGCACGAAGGAAACGACATATTGAAAGCCAATCAGGAAAGTACGCAGGCGCTTTCCCTTGCCGGAGAGGGCATAGTTTCCCTTCAGCATCATGGCCGGAGGAAAGGATGTCATGTAAAACGCCGGATAAAGCCCCGCCAATGCGCCCACCGTCACAGCAACCAGTGCACTGACCGCCACCGGCTCCCAGTAAAGCAGAAGCGAGGGCGTGAAGTTGAGAAAGGCCAGACCGTTCATCTGCTCCAGTCCGAGTATCAGCAACAAGGAGACAAGCCACGCCAGGAAAGCGATGCAGACCGATTCGCCTACCAGCCCCGACCGCAATGCCCCGACCGGACTGCCCAGAACCTTTTGCGTATTGATGCTGCGGATGCGCATCGGTGTCAGTGCGGTACTGAAGTTTATCAGGTTTATGCCCGCCACAACGATTATCAGCAGGGCAATGCTGACAAGCAGATACAGGTTCTGGCGGTTTCCGGTCTTGACAAAAAGCCCGCTTCCAAAGGTATAATAGACTTCCGGCAACGGGGTAACATAAGCCTCGCACCGGTCACCCCAGTTTTCCGACATGCGCTCGTTCACCCCTGCCCGCTCCATCTGCCTGTTGATATCCTGTGGAGTCACGCCCGGTTTCAGGCGAACGAAGGCAAAGAAATTGAAAGAGCCCCAAAATCCCTTTAACCAATCGTTCATGCATACAAACGGCGGATTGTCTGCAAACTGGGAATTCTCGGGAAAGTCCCGATATACGCCGCAAACACGGAAGCGGGTCACGTTTTCATCCGTCACCAGACAGTCGCCCTCGTGATAAACATACGAACCGACCGCATTCCCGTCGGGGAAAAACTTGCGAGCCAGAGTTTCCGACAGCAGCATTCCGTCCGGCTCGTCCATTCCTTCCGCATTTCCCTCGATGAAAGTCAGTCCTACCGTCCGTGCAAAATCCTTGTAGACGGCGTAAGGCTGTTCCAGAAAATAGGAAGGATTTTCCGGATCGGTGTAGAAAGGAATTTTTTGATATGCCCCCGCATAGATACTGCCGCACTCCACGCCCGGCGTCTGCTCAATCACAAAATCGATCATCCCGCGCGGAAGCATGCCTCCAAGGTAGGAAGGGTCGCCGTTGATACGGATATTGAGTATCGCCACCCTGTCCGCATCGGGATAGCACGTGTCGAAACCGCGCTCGTAACTGACCTTCATCATGATAATCACAAAGGCGGCGAAAGCGGCCGACAGGCCTAACAGATTCAGGAACGAAGCCAAACGGAAATGGCTCAAAGTGTAAAACAGGTTTCGCAATATCGTATTCATGGTCAGACTTTTGTTTCACCCGATATAAAGCAAATGCCGTGCCATTCATATAACCTTCTGAGAAACAACACCTCTCGACAAAAGACTACTTGTGAAGTGTCAAATAAATAGACACCCGGTGTATAAATTTTAGACAGTCAGACCTTCGTACACTTTATCAAGACCCGGCGGCCGTCGCATAAGGTGGTGGCGAAGAGATAGACATCGCCCCCCTCTTTCAGCTTCAGCTTCTTCCGCAGTTCCACTACGGAGGAAGGGAAATTTCGGACAGTAAGATTCGCCTTTTCCACCGCGGACAAAAAAGTTTTTGATTCTTTCTTGCCGAAGCCCGACACAGCATCCACCCGGAAGCGCCTGCCGGGGAAATCCACTTTTTCTTCCGAAGTATACAGATGACTGTTGGGATGAAGCTTCCTTACGCCGCAGCGCGAAGCAAGCAGACGATAGGCTCCCGCCTTGAGCAACGAGGCTCCGGGTTCATAAAGATAAGAGCAGACATCAGCCGCCATCGGACAATCGGCAGCCCGCTCCTCGGAATAAGTAAAGGACAGATATTGCGAAAGACCGTCGTCTGCCAGCTGGGCGCAAGTGATGATGGCTTCTCCCGCCTCCCGCTCCGCCTCATCCGGCTGTTTGCGCAAGACCAACAGCAGCTCCTTGCACTCGCCGCCCGCCGCTATCACGTGGATGCGGCGCACGCAAGTCAGGTCGTGCAGTGCGGAAGCAATGTCAAGCATCGGCGAAAGCTTTATCATGACCGTCCGTCCCTTATCCACCAACAGCGGTTCAAGGGCGCAGACATCCGGTTCGCAGTCGGCAATCGCCACCGTTTTCCCGCCGTGCCCGTCGCGCCGTGCAGGGTCAAGGAACAGGCAGTCCACCGGCTCCATCCGCTCTAAATAGGCCAAAGCGTCTGCACAATGGACACGGGCATGCTCCAATCCCAGCAAAGGGAAGTTATGCCCGGCCAAACGGCAAAGCTCCTCCTGCCGCTCCACATAGTCTGCCTGACGGAAACGCCGGGCGATAAAGGAAAAATCCACGCCGAAGCCTGCCGTCAGGTCGGCAAACGAGTCGCCCTCCACCAACGATGCCTTATATCGGGCCGTCAGCTCCGACGAACACTGCTCCATCGACAGATGCTTCGGGTAAAAGAGTCCGGACATATCTGCCCACGACGGTATCTTCTTCCGCGCAATCTGCCATCCGGCAATCTGTACGACCGCTTCCGGCATGTCTACGCCGGGATACTTTCCCGCCTGCAACGCCAGTGCACGCACATCTTCCCCGCGATGCGCCTCGACAAACCTCCGTGTTTCTTCCGACAGTTCCTTCATCCGCCCTCTTTTTTATACCATACCATCACAGACAATCCGGCAGCCGGCTCAGCTTCATGCTGTTCGAGCCCTTGACCAGAATCAGGAAGCCCTCCGGTTTCGCCTGATGAAACGCCTCGATCACTTCGTCCACATCCCGGTATTGCTC
The DNA here is from genome assembly GCA_949294185.1 of uncultured Bacteroides sp. Taxonomy (GTDB): domain Bacteria; phylum Bacteroidota; class Bacteroidia; order Bacteroidales; family Bacteroidaceae; genus Phocaeicola. Next base: position 270,397 of record CASFGA010000006.1, on the reverse strand, counting down.
AAACGTATGGTTGACTGCCGCAAACTCGCCGCCCACCAGACAGACTCTTTCAAAACCGTATCCGGCAAGCAAATCCACTATCCTCTGATGCTCCTCCCGACTGGATGCACCCAACTCCTTCATATCGCCCAAGATTACCATCTTATGGCCGGACGGCATCAGCCGGAAGTTCTCTAACGCCGCCGCCATGCTCGTGGGATTGGCGTTATAGGCATCGACAATCAGTTCGTTGGCCGCCGTCTTAACCAACTGCGAACGGCTGTTCTGCGGAACATAGCCGGCAATCGCCTCGGATATCAATGCATCTCCAACCCCGAAATAACGCCCGACGGCGACCGCCGCAAGCGCATTGTCCAGATTGTATGAACCGACCAAACGGGTCGCTACCTCGTGCGATTCGCCCGCCGCCTCCCAACAAAACTTCAGATAAGGCGAGCAAGACAACATCCGACCGCTTACAAACAGCCCCGGTGTCTGTCCGTAGCGTACGCAGTCCAAGTCATAAGCGATGCGGTTCAGATGAGGATTTTCATTTTGAATGAATATCGTGGCATTTCCCCGCCCCCGCAGAAAATCATAAAGCTCTCCTTTCGTGCGGACAACCCCTTCAAAAGAACCGAATCCCTGAAGATGCGCCTTGCCCACATTGGTGATAATGCCATAATCAGGCTCGGCAATCTCCACCAGCTCGCGGATATCGCCCGGATGACTGGCTCCCATCTCCACAACGGCCAGTTCATGTTCCGGCTTCAGACGGAGCAGCGTGAGCGGCACACCGATGGAATTGTTCAGATTCCCTTGCGTATAAAGCAGATTATAGCGTCTGCCCAGCACTGCGGCCATCAGTTCCTTCGTGGTTGTCTTGCCGTTTGTGCCCGTAATGCCGATGATGCGGGTATTCAACCGCCGCCGATGGCAGTTCGCCAGGCGTTGCAACGCCCGCAGACAATCATCCACCAGCAGTATCCTCGGATTCCCGCCTCCGGCATACACAGGCTCGTCCACCACCGCATACCGGCATCCCTTCCGCAAAGCCTCTTCCGCGAAAGCGTTGCCATTGAAGTTTTCCCCTTTCAAGGCGATGAACATCGAGTTTTCCGGGCAGTTCCGGCTGTCGGTCGTTATCCCGCCACATTCCAGAAAGTAATCATACAAAGCAGACAATTCCATCTTATTCTCGTTTAATCCTATACAAAGATAATTGAAAAATGGTTTGGAAACAGCAAAAAATGAATTATTGTACGTACATTTGCACCATAAAGACGACAGGGCATTATAATAATGGAACAGACATTCGCCAAATACATCAATGTGAACGGGCAACTGATGGACTTGTCCTATCCGCAGGTAATGGGAATCCTGAACATCACGCCGGATTCCTTTTATGCAGGCAGCCGTACACAGACGGAAACCGAAATCGTGGAGCGTGCCATCCGGATTATCCAGGAGGGAGGAAGCATTATCGATGTGGGAGCCTACTCTTCACGCCCGGATGCCGAGCACATTTCCCCGGAGGAAGAGACGGAACGCCTGCGCAAAGGACTGCGGATCATACGCCGCGAACTGCCGGATGCCGTAATCTCCGTCGATACATTCCGTGCGGATGTGGCCCGCATGTGCGTGGAAGAATACGGAGCAGACATCATCAACGACATTTCTGCCGGGAATATGGATGAAGACATGCTTCCTACCGTCGCCCGGTTAGGAGTTCCCTACGTGATGATGCACATGCAAGGCACTCCGCAAGACATGCAGCTCCACCCGCACTACGAGAATATCGTGAAAGAGGTGCTGTATTATTTCTCCGAGAAAGTGCAGAAGCTGCGTGACATGGGAGCCAAAGACCTGATTATCGACCCTGGTTTCGGATTTGGGAAGACTCTGGAGCATAATTATGAACTGCTGAACAAGATGGAAGAGCTTCAGATATTCGGATTGCCCGTCTTGGTAGGAGTGTCGCGCAAGTCGATGATCTACAAACTGCTTGACGGAACGCCCGAAACGGCACTGAACGGAACGAGTATCGTCAATGCAATCGCTCTGATGAAAGGGGCAGACATCCTGCGGGTGCATGATGTAAAGGCCGCAGCAGAGGCCATACGGATAGTGGCAGCCATGAAAAACCTAAAACCAGAAGAATAAAAACCAAGACTTATGCCTTTCGATATTCATATACTGACGCTGAAGGATATTTTGGATATCCTGTTGGTAGCATTTTTGCTCTACAAGACTTACAAGCTGATGAAGTCTTCCGGCTCGATCAACATATTCACCGGGATATTGGTATTTATCATTATCTGGGTTATCGTGTCGCAAGTGTTGCAGATGCGCCTGTTAGGCTCGATTTTCGACAAGTTGGTAAGCGTGGGAGTCATTGCCATCATCGTCTTATTCCAGGAAGAAATCCGCCGTTTTCTCCTTACACTCGGCTCGCGCCACCACAGCAGCAGCTGGCTCCGGTTCTTGCGGGGAAACAAGAAGACCGAGACCAACAAGGAAGATATCATGCCCATCGTCATGGCTTGCCTAAACATGAGCAAAGGAAAGGTGGGGGCATTGATCGTAATGGAAAAGGATTTCCCGCTGAATGATATTGTGCGGACAGGCGATGTGATAGATGCCAATATCAACCAGCGCCTGATAGAAAACATTTTCTTCAAGAACAGCCCTCTGCACGACGGTGCCATGATTATCAGCAACAAGCGCATAAAGGCGGCGGGATGTATCTTGCCCGTATCACACAACCTGGACATTCCCAAGGAACTGGGACTAAGACACCGGGCTGCCTTAGGCATTTCACAAGAGACTGATGCCATGGCCATCATCGTGTCCGAAGAAACGGGAGGCATATCAATTGCCTATCACGGGCAGTTCTATCTGAAGCTGAGTGCGGAAGAACTGGAACGCATGCTGACTGCCGACAACTGACCGCCGGAAAGGGCTGAATTTTTTTCTTCCCGCATACGCATGCGCATGCAGACGCACCACACTGCGTCACACACCTGCCGTCATCTGTCATAACCTTACCGCCATACATTTATTATATAGGAAATCTGCCTGAATCCGGGAAACAACCGCAACAGCATGCCGGAATAAAAGGCAGACAAGCTGCCGGCCAACTCTCCTGCCCATGCATAAAGACTCCTTTTCAGGCAATCTGTCTGCAAATGCAACATGCGGCAGAGATTCTTGATCAAGCTGTTCATAAAAAAGGTGGGAATATTCTTTCAAGAAGATTTATCAACATGCCTATTTCATTGATTTCCAATCTTGACATAGAGTTATCAACAGAAAAGAAGAAAGCTGTTAATAACTTTTCAACCTGTTGATAACTTACATTTCTCATCAGGCATCCGGTTTTCTTTCCCTTATACGGGGCTGCAAATATACTACTTTTTTCCGGAAAGGCCATAATGCCGCCTCTGATTCCCCGCTTCACCCTCCTCCGCCACACTTGGCCTGAAAAATTTTCCTCCCGCCTTTCCTCTTTTCCCTCAGGAAGGAAATTATTTTTCACGGGAGGAAAAAAATTTTTTACAAGAGGATACAACATTTCCTCCGGCAGAAAAACAAAGGCCGGAAACCGATCAATACAGCCCCAGCAGATGCAGGATGGTAGGCGAGAGCAGTGCGGTAAGAATTCCGTTAAGGGTTAGTCCCAGACTGGCATAAGCTCCGTATTTTCCGCTCACCTCCATCGCGCGCGATGTCCCTACGGCATGACTGGCCGTACCCATCGAAAGTCCCTGAGCGATAGGGCTCCCGACATGTCCCACCTGAAGCACCTTGAATCCGCATATCGCACCAAACAGTCCGACTACTATCACAACCGCCGCCGTCAAAGACGGGATGCCGCCTACGGCATTGGACACCTCCATCGCGATGGGAGTGGTCACCGACTTCGGAGCCAGTGACATGACCACTTCGGGCGAAGCTCCCATGATTTTTGCAATGAACGCCACCGAAACAAGCCCGACAATACAGCCCGCCAGCTGCGAGACAAGAATGGGCATCCACTGCTTGCGAATCATACGCAGCTGCAAATACAAAGGAACACCCAGTGCCACCACCGCCGGCTTCAGCCAAAACTCCACCAGCGAACCGGCTTCGGAATATTTCTCATAGGAAACGCCGGAAAACTTCAGGAAACAAATCAGCAAAGCAATGGCTATCAGAATGGGATTCAGCAGCAGCGAACCCGTCTTCTTCTGCAAAAGCTTCGAAAGGAAAAAGAAGCCGAACGTAATGGCCAACAAAAAAAACTTATTTTCTAAAAATTCCATATTTACGAACCAATTGATGAACCCATCCTGTAACTACCAACACCAAAACCGTACTGACCAGCGTGGCGACCACTATCGGCCAAAACTGCGCCTGGATTATATCAAAATACAACATGAGCGCAACTCCCGACGGTACGAAAAAGAATCCCAGATTGGCTACAAGGAAATTAGTCAGACCTTGTACCCACTCAAGCTTAATCCAGCCCAACTGTAAAAAAAGAGTGAGCAGCAACATCCCGATTATACTGGACGGCAGCCTGACTCCCGTCAGGTAAACTATCAGTTCGCCCAACGCCAAACACCCGAAAAGAATGGAACACTGACGTATCATATTATCTAACACTTATTGAAAACCGGTGCAAAGTTAGGCATTAACCACAAACCGACAGCAAATCCTTTTCCTTTTTCCGTTTCCTGCCTTTAAACATACGGTTTTTGCATACTTTAAACCAAAAAAAATCCGGTTTTGCAAACCTGATATTACAAAAATACCTACTTTTGCATTGCGACAAAAAGTCATTGTCAACTACTATATGCTGATACAACTTTAATCATATACCATTATGGATCTAATTAGTCAAATCGTTGAACGCGCAAAAGCGAACAAACAGCGCATCGTGCTTCCGGAAGGAACAGAAGAACGTACCTTGAAAGCCGCCAACCAAATCTTGACAGACGGCGTAGCAGACCTGATTCTCTTGGGCAATCCGGATGAAATCATGGCTCTTGCCAAAGAATGGGGATTGGGAAACATCCATAAGGCTACCATCATAGACCCCGAAACAAATCCGAAAAAAGAGGAATACGCCCAACTGCTGTGCGAACTCCGCAAGAAAAAGGGCATGACCATCGAGGAAGCCCGCAAGCTGGTGCTGAATCCGCTGTATTTGGGCTGCCTCATCATCAAGTCTGGTGATGCCGACGGACAGTTGGCCGGTGCCCGAAACACCACAGGCGATGTGCTTCGCCCGGCTTTACAGATTATAAAGACCGCTCCGGGCATTACCTGCGTGTCGGGAGCCATGCTGATGCTGACACATGCTCCTGAATGCGGCGACAATGGCGTTTTGGTAATGGGAGATGTTGCCGTCACTCCGGTGCCGGATGCCAACCAATTGGCTCAGATTGCCGTATGCACCGCACGTACCGCCCAAGCAGTCGCCGGTCTTGATCCGCGCGTAGCGATGTTGAGCTTCTCTACAAAAGGTTCTGCAAAGCACGAAGTGGTAGACAAGGTGGTGGAAGCCCTGAATATGGCCAAAGAAATGGCTCCCGATTTAAAGATTGACGGCGAACTGCAAGCTGACGCCGCCCTCGTTCCGAGAATCGGGGCAAGCAAGGCACCGGGATCAGAAATCGCCGGCAAGGCCAATGTGCTGATCGTTCCCTGCCTGGAAGTGGGCAACATCTCCTACAAACTGGTGGAACGCTTAGGACATGCCACAGCCATCGGCCCGATTCTGCAAGGTATCGCCCGTCCGGTAAACGACTTGTCACGCGGATGCTGCATCGACGATGTATATAAAATGATTGCCATCACAGCCAATCAGGCAATCGCCGCCAAAGGAAACCAATAAAAGGAAAGAGCAGACACCGACTTCCCAAAGGCAAAAGCTCAAGAAAACCTATATATAAAAATTAAAATATCCAATAATGAAAATATTAGTACTCAATTGCGGCAGCTCATCCATCAAATACAAGCTATTTGACATGACTACCAAAGCGGTCGTGGCACAAGGCGGACTCGAAAAAATCGGCCTTCCAGGTTCTTTTTTAAAGGTGACACTGCCTGACGGCACAAAGAAAATCATCGAAAGAGATATTCAAGAACACACGGCGGGCGTTCAGTTCATCTTCGAAACACTGACACACGCTGAATATGGTGCGGTGAAATCACTGGATGAAATCGGTGCAGTGGGTCATCGTGTCGTTCACGGAGGAACCAAGTTCAGCGGCTCGGTGCTGATTGACGACGCTGTAATCGAAACTGTAAAGGAATGCAGCGACCTTTGTCCGCTGCACAACCCGGCTAATCTGAAGGGCATCTATGCCGTACAGAAGCTGCTTCCGGATGTTCCGCAAGTAGCCGTGTTCGATACGGCCTTTCACCAGACCATGCCCGAACGTGCCTATATGTATGCCATACCGTATGAATATTACGAGAAATACGGCATCCGCCGTTATGGCTTCCACGGAACTTCACACCGGTATGTTTCAAAACGCGTATGCGAATTTCTGAACATCCCGGCCGAAGGGTCTAAAATCATTACCTGCCATATCGGAAACGGCGGATCCATTGCAGCCGTGAAAGACGGCAAGTGCATCGACACGTCTATGGGCTTGACTCCGCTGGAAGGACTTGTGATGGGAACGCGTTCAGGGGACATAGACGGCGGCGCCATCCTTTATCTGATGAAAAAGGAAGGACTGGACCCAGACCAGATGTCGGACATCCTGAACAAGAAAAGTGGTGTACTGGGCATATTCAAGCGTTCAAGCGACATGCGCGAGCTTGAAGCCGCCGCTTCACAAGGTGAAGCTGTCGCCAAGCTTACTGAAAGCATGTATTTCTACCGCATCACCAAATACATCGGAGCTTATGCAGCCGCAATGGGAGGCGTGGATGTCATACTTTTCACCGGAGGCGTAGGCGAGAATCAGGCGACCGCCCGTGCTGCGGCCTGTGAATCGCTGGGTTATCTCGGAGTAAAAATCGATCCGGAACGCAACAAGGTGCGCGGTGAAGAGGCCATCATCTCGACAGACGATTCAAAAGTAAAGGTAGTGGTTATCCCGACCGACGAAGAACTGATGATCGCTTCGGATACAATGGACATCCTAAAGAACAGACAATAAGAAAACTCAGCTTGTCATCCGGACTGCGGAGACAATCCCGGCAGTCCGGAAACAAAGGCTGAAGGCATACGAAAAAAGTGCCGGAGCATATCCAACGGATGCTCCGGCACTTTCGTTATTTCATGCTGTCAAAAATTATTCTTCCACAGGTTGAAAATCCTCTTTTCCTACGCCACAAACCGGACATACCCAGTCTTCCGGCAGGTCTTCAAAAGCTGTTCCCGGAGCGATACCTGCATCAGGATCTCCCACTTCAGGGTCGTAAACCCAGTCACAAACCGTGCAAATGTACTTTTTCATAATCAGTCTTTGTTATAAGTTAATATTATTCTGTCATCTTCTGATGATAAAACAAATATAAGGAGAATTTGTTTATTTCTTTCACTCGGATAACATTTTTTTCAATTCTGCCACTCCTTCCGAAGCCCCCTTGCGAATGACAGTCACCTTACGGCCAGAAGTGATGGAAACCTCTTTCGGGTCAATCAGATACACGGGCACTCCTTCCGGCACATAATATAGCAGGCCCGCTGCCGGATATACATTCAGCGATGTTCCGATAATAACAAACACATCCGCCCTCCTGACATAATCGATGGCCGGCTCTATCATCGGGACCGATTCGCCGAACCAAACGATGAATGGTCTCAGTTGGGAACCGTCGGCTGCCTTATCCCCCATCTTCACTTCATACTCATCCGGCCGCAGTTCTCTTATATACCGAGGGTCGTTCGGATGCAGGCTCGATGTCACTTTGGTCAGTTCGCCATGCAGGTGGATTACGTGCCTGCTTCCGGCCCGCTCGTGCAAATTGTCGACATTCTGGGTGATAACCGTCACATTAAAACTTTCTTCCATCCCGGCAAGCAGTTCATGCCCGCGGTTAGGCCTTACATCAAGCAGCTGTTTGCGGCGTTCATTATAAAAGTTGATTACCAGTTCCGGATCGGCTGCATAGCCTTCCGGCGTCGCCACCTGCTCCACCGGATAACGTTCCCACAGTCCTCCCGCATCGCGGAACGTGCTGATTCCGCTTTCCGCACTCATACCCGCGCCTGTCAAAACTACCAGATTTTTCATAACCTCCTGCTTTAATATTTTATGACCGATACAAAAATAAGAAATTTTATAAGTCAATCGACCTCATTTTCACAGAAAAAAGATACCTTTGCCCCTCAGTTGAACATTTTTATATAATAAAATCACATTTATGGACAAATTCAGTTACGCCATCGGCTTAGGCATAGGACAGAACTTATGGAGCATGGGTGCCCGAAACATTGACGTCAATGACTTCGCGCAAGCTATCAAAGATGTATTGGAAGGCAAACAGACCGCCATCTCCCATACCGAAGCCCGCGAGATAGTCAACAAATACTTCACCGAACTGGAAGAAAAAATCAATTCGGAAAACATAGCGAAGGGTAAAGCCTTTCTCGAAGAAAACAAGAAGAATCCCAAAATCGTAACGCTCCCGAGCGGTCTGCAGTATGAAGTGATAAAAGAAGGAAACGGCAAGAGGCCCAAAGAGACTGACCGTGTACGCTGCCATTATGAAGGGACACTCATCGACGGAACCCTGTTCGACAGTTCCATAAAGCGCGGCGAACCTGCCGTATTCGGGGTCAATCAGGTGATTAAAGGATGGGTGGAAGCTCTTCAGCTTATGTCGGAAGGAGCGAAATGGAAGCTCTACATTCCGTCGGAACTGGCCTACGGCGCACAAGGAGCGGGCGAAATGATTCCTCCCCACAGCACATTGATATTTGAAGTGGAGCTGATTGAAGTATTGTAAGAACCATACGGAAACAACTAAAAACCTAAAAACATAAAGCAGATGAAAAAAAGCAACTTATTGATGGCATTTGCCGTTGCGGCAGGCTTGGCATCGTGTTCTCAGGCTCCGCAAGCCAACATCAAGAACGAAGTAGACTCTCTTTCATACATGATGGGAGTGGCCACTACACAGGGGCTGATGGACTTTGTAATGCAGCAGGGCATTGACTCGGCTCATGTCGCCAACTTTATCAGAGGACTGGAACAGGGATGCAAAGAGGCCGACGCCGAGCAGAAAGCTTACTTTATGGGCATGCAGATAGGACAGCAGGTGAGCGGACAAATGTATGAATACAACAACCGCCGCATCTTCGGCACGGATACTACCAACTCTCTGAGCAAAGAGAACTATCTGGCAGGATTTGTGGCAGCAGTAAAAAGACAGACTGCCGTATCAATCGACTCGGCCAACGCCTATGTACACAAACATCAAGCCGTCATCAAGGAAAAGGCATTAGAGGCACAATATGCTGACTACAAGAAGGAAAACGAGGACTTCTTAGCTCAAAACAAGAGCAAGGAAGGCATACAGACCACTGCCAGCGGCCTGCAATACAAAATCATCACCAAAGGAACGGGCGTTGTTCCGGCTGACACTTCAAAAGTGGAAGTAACCTACAAGGGCACGCTGATAGACGGAACGGAATTTGACAAGTCGGAAAAACCGATTTCATTCAAGGTCAGCCAGGTTATCAAAGGATGGACTGAAGCGTTGACCATGATGCCGGTGGGTTCTAAATGGGAGCTTTACATCCCGCAGGAACTGGCTTACGGCTCACAGCAGCAAGGCAAAATCAAGCCGTTCTCTACGCTAATCTTTGAAGTAGAGCTGCTTGACATCGAAAAATAACCGTCCAGGCAGCAGACCATAAGACAAGAATGTCATCCTGCCCCTGTCGTCTGACAGGAAAGCAGGATGACATTCTGTTTTCATACAGGCCAAACGCCGGCTTCATCCTTATGAAACCGGCGTTTTGTCCCATCACAAATCCTGCAGCATACGCTTCAAAACCACCGTAGCCGAAATCTCCCGATTGGCTGCCTCCGGTATTACGAGCGAAGTGGGGGCTTCAATCACATCGTCAGTCACTATCATATTGCGGCGAACAGGCAGGCAATGCATAAAGAAAGCATTGTCCGTCACGGCCATGTGGACAGCATCCACTGTCCATGCCATATCCTTGCCCAGCACTTTGCCGTAGTCTTCCGGATTTGTCACACCGGGACAGGCCCAGTTCTTGGCGTAGATAAAGTCGGCTCCCTCAAACGCCTTCATCTGATTGTATTCGACTTTCGCCCCACGCACGAACTTCGGGTCGAGTTCATACCCGTGCGGATGCGTGATGACAAAGTCCACATCCGCTTCGTTCATGAAGTCGGCGAAAGAATTAGGCACCGCCTGAGGCAGCGCACGCGGATGCGGTGCCCATGTCAACACGACTTTCGGGCGTTCCTTCCGTTTATATTCTTCGATGGTTATCAGGTCGGCGAACGCCTGCAACGGATGTCCCGTAGCCGCCTCCATAGAAAAGACCGGTTTGCCGGAATACCGGATGAACTGGTTCAGTATCTTCTCGGTATAGTCATCCTCCCGGCTCTCGAAACGGGCGAACGAACGCACGCCGATGACATCACAATACGAAGCCATCACGGGAATCGCCTCGAGCAGATGCTCGCTCTTGTCACCGTCCATCACTACCCCGCGCTCCGTTTCCAGTTTCCATGCTCCCTGATTCACATCCAGCACAATCACATCCATGCCCAGATTACGGGCGGCTTTCTGCGTGCTCAGCCGCGTACGCAGGCTGTTATTGAAAAATATCAGCAGGCAAGTCTTGTGCCGGCCTAAAGCCTCATACTTATAACGGTCTTTCTTAATTTCAAACGCCTCGGCCAAAGCGGACTTCAGGTCGCCCAAATCGAATACATTGGTATAGGTTCTCATAAGTTATCTGTTTTTATTTAGGTTTGACAATCATATAAAACAACAATGTGCTCCCGCCTGCCGGCTTTATACACGAATCTGCCCGTTCCCGTCGACAAGCCATTTATAGGTAGTCATCTCACGCAAGCCCATCGGGCCGCGTGCATGCAGCTTCTGCGTACTGATGCCGATTTCCGCCCCCAGGCCAAACTGCGCGCCGTCAGTGAACGAAGTCGGCGCATTGACATATACACAGGCTGCGTCCACCGCACGCTGGAAATAGTCGGCTGCATTTCTGTCTTCGGTTACAATGGCCTCACTGTGTTTTGAGCTATATATATAAATGTGCGACAAAGCCTCATCCAGACTGTTTACCGTCTTTATCGCCATTTTATAATCCAGAAACTCCGTCCCGTAACTGTTCTCATCCGCCCGTTCGAGCAAAGCAGACGGATATTTCCCCTCCAAAGCCTGAAAGGCCGCCTCGTCCGCATAGATTTTAACCCCGCTCTTCTGCAACGGTTCACAAAGAGCCGGCAGGTCTTTCAGGCGGGAAGCATGGACCAACAGGCAGTCAAGCGCATTGCATACACTGACCCGACGCGTCTTGGCATTATTGACAATCGCGGCTCCCATACCGACATCGCCAGACTTGTCAAAATAAGTATGACAGATTCCCGCCCCCGTTTCGATGACCGGGACAGCAGATTCCCGCCGCACATAGTCAATCAGCCCGCTGCTTCCCCTCGGGATAATCATATCCACATAACCTTCGGCGTGCAGCAGCTCCGCAGTCGCCTCCCGGCTTGGCGGGAGCAATTCGACCACATGCCTGTCCATTCCGAAGCGTTCAAGCACCCGATGAATCATTTCCACTATCGCCCGGTTGGAACAGTCCGCATCACTTCCTCCCTTCAGGATGCAGGCATTCCCGCTTTTCAGGCAAAGCGAAAAGACATCGAAGCTTACATTCGGACGCGCTTCATAGATGATGCCGACCACCCCAAAGGGGACGCTGACCTTCCGGATGCGCAGTCCGTTGGGCCGCACGCGTTCTTCCAGCGTGATGTTCAGCGGCGAAGGCAAGGCCGCCACGTTGCGCATATCCGCCGCAATGCCGTCCAAACGCTCCGGAGTCAGCTTCAAGCGGTCATATTTCGGGTCATTCGGATCCATACGGCGCAAGTCTTCGGCATTGGCAGCCAATATGCCTTCGGCCGCATCCCGCACTTCATCGGCCACGGCCTGCAACACTTCATTGATGAAGCCTTCGTCCGCCATCGCCAACAGGCGGGAAGCAAGCCGGACTCTTTGGAAAGTTTCTGTTAAGTTCATCTTTTCATCTGTTTTCTCATGACATCCGTCCGGATTGAAAGCAAGATGCTTTTTCCGGCTTCAAATCCATGACATTATGATGCAAATATAACTTTTCTCTTTTAAATGCAGCCCGTTTTTTTCAAAAAAGGAAAAATCTGTTTTGCAGGCATCAAACCGTGCGCGGGCAAGCATCAAACCAGCGTTTATTTCTTACCAAAAAATTTCCGATTCCAGTTTTTATTTTTATCTTTGTAAGAAACAAAAACTTTTTAGTCATGAAAGAAGCTGCTTATGATTCATTGGTAGAAGTTTTCCGCGGGAATCTCTGGGAAGCGGAAGTAGTCAAGGGGCTGTTACAGTCTGCCGGCGTGGAAGCGATGATTAAAGACCAGTCTATCGGTGCCGTATCGTCTCCCTATCTTGACAGCGGAGGAAACGTTCTGGTCATGGTCAACAAAGAAGAAGAAGTATACGCAAAAAAGGTAGTGGCAGAGAAACATCCATGAAACATACGGCCTTTTCACTGTCTGCCCTTTTGCTGTCCGCCTTTCTGACGCTTTCTGTCCCCATTCGGTCACAGGAACTGCAAACCACCGAATGGAAAGCCTACGGAATCTCTTTTCTTGCTCCGGCAGACATCGCAGCCGAAGAAGATTCGGAAGAGGGATATGTCGTCTTTAACGCGGACTACTACATTACCGTGCAGTTGCTGGTGGGAGAGAACTTCAGCATTTCTGAAATTCCCCAAGAGCTAAAAAACATTGCAACGGACGACGAAGTGACCGCACAGACCGAAGTGGAGACTTTTGAACTGACGCAGTTTTACGGAGCCAAGCTGGAAGGAGACTGCGATGAGGAGCGTTGTGTCTACAGCTACCTGATAGCCAAAGACGGGAGCTGTGGATTCTATGTGTCTGTGGTATACAAAAATTCGGAAGAACCCGTCGCCGAAAAGATTTTAAGCAGCTTCAGGATGGAAGACAACTGAGCTTCCGTCCGTTCACCTATACCGACACTCTAAAACATTACATCCATGAAAATCCGGAAACAGCCACATTTGCAGATTATATCCCTGATCATACTTCTTTCCCCTTTCCTGTCCAGCTTTTCCTATTGTCATTCCGACACGGAGCAAAAGGACATCCCGGAGGAGACATACAGCTGCGTAACCGTTCCCAAGAGCATCAGCTTCTGCGGCACGGAGATAGACCTCACCCGCTTTGACCGTCACGAGCGTATGGACAGGGAACTGATGGCCTTTACCTATATGCACAGCACTTCCCTACAGATCATCAAGCGGGCCAACCGCTACTTCCCCATCGTAGAAGCAATCCTTCATGAAAACGGGATACCGGACGACTTCAAGTATCTGATGGCAATCGAAAGCAATGTAAGCCCAACGGCACGGTCTTATGCCGGAGCGGCAGGGCTTTGGCAGTTCATGCCGCGGACAGCCAAAGAGTTCGGACTGGAAGTCAACGACTTTGTGGACGAACGATACCATGTAGAGAAGGCGACCCGGGCGGCATGCAAGTATCTGAAGCAGGCATACGCCCGCTTCGGCAACTGGGAGACCGTGGCCGCATCCTACAATGCCGGACAAGGACGCATCTCCCGCGAGCAGGAAAGGCAGTATACCGACAATGCGCTCGACCTGTATCTGGTGGAAGAAACATCACGATATGTATACCGCATACTCGCAGCCAAGATTATGCTGAACAATCCGCAACTTTTCGGCTTCCGTCTGAAGCGGAGCGACCTTTATCCGCCCATCCCCTACCGCACGATAAAGGTCACATCAAGCATCAGCGACCTGCCCCGCTTTGCGAAAAGCCAGGGAATCACCTATGCGCTGCTGATAAACATGAACCCCTGGCTCCGCGGGCGCTCGCTCCCCAACCACAGCCACAAGGAATACATAATCCGCATACCGGACGAAAAAGGAATGCACTACAACCCGCTGATGACTTTCCCGCATGAAAAAAAGTGGGTGACCGACTGAAGCCGTCAATCCGGAAAGAAGAAAAAAAGCGTTCGGATACGGCCAAACAGATTTTTCCATCTGTCCGAAAAAATCTTATCCCGCAGCCTGTGTCCGGATGCCAAAGGAAAAAGTCCGCAAAGACTTTGGCTTCCGAACAATTTGACTATTTTTGCATCAGAAAAAATTCAATCTAACTTAATTTATCATGAAAGCACAAATTCTATTAGGTATTTTAGGCGCGTGTACTCTCTCGGCAGGCGCCCAGACTTTCAAGGAATGGCAAGATCCGGAAGTCAATGCCATAAACCGCGCTCCTATGCATGCAAACTTTTTTGCCTATGAAAATACGGAAGCGGCCGCACTGGCAGAAAAAGAGAAATCAGACAACTTCATGACCCTGAACGGCACATGGAAATTCTTTTGGGTAGAACATGCCGACGCCCGCCCCACCGACTTCTGGAAGGTTGGCTTCAACGACAAGGGATGGGACAACATGCAAGTGCCGGGCGTATGGGAACTGAACGGATACGGCGACCCTATCTATGTCAACACGGGATACGCATGGAGAAACCAGTATGAAAGCAATCCGCCGTATGTTCCTACTGAGAAAAACCATGTCGGCTCTTATCGCCGCGAAATTATGGTGCCGGCCGAATGGAAGGGGAAAGATATCATCGCCCACTTCGGAGCGGTAAGCTCAAACATGTATCTATGGGTAAACGGAAAATTTGTCGGTTACAGCGAAGACAGCAAGTTAGAAGCAGAATTCGATTTGACCGCATATCTGAAACCGGGACAAAAGAACACAATCGCCTTTCAGGTATTTCGATGGTGCGACGGGACTTATTTGGAAGATCAGGATTTCTTCCGCTATACGGGCGTAGCACGGGATTGCTATCTGTATACGCGCAATAAGAAACGTATAGATGACATACGCATTACACCCGATTTGGACAATGAATACAAGAACGGGACACTGGCCGTAAATCTGGATCTCAAGGGCAATGCCCAGGTTTCACTTGAGCTGCTCGACGCCGAGCAGCAGACTGTCGCTTCCGAAGAGGTGAAAGGCTCGGGCAATGTCTCTGCAACCATCCACATTGACAATCCCAACAAATGGACGGCCGAGACTCCATACCTCTATACATTACGTGCCACACTGAAAGACGGCGGCAAAGTGACAGAGGTGGTTCCGGTAAAAGTGGGATTCCGAAAGATTGAACTGAAAAACTCACAGGTTCTCGTCAACGGACAACCTGTTCTGTTCAAGGGAGCCAACCGTCACGAAATGGATCCGGACGGGGGATATCACGTTTCACGCGAGCGCATGATTCAGGATATCCAGATCATGAAGCAGTTCAACCTGAACGCCGTGCGCACATGCCACTATCCGGATGACAGCTTCTGGTATGAGCTGTGTGACCAGTACGGACTTTATGTGGTGGCAGAAGCCAACATCGAGTCGCATGGCATGGGCTACGACGAACGGACATTGGCAAAAAACGATTCGTATGCAAAGGCACACATGGAGCGCAATCAGCGCAATGTGCAGCGAAACTTCAACCATCCGAGCGTAATCTTCTGGTCTTTGGGCAACGAGGCCGGATACGGACCGAACTTTGAAGCCGCCTACGACTGGATCAAGTCCGAAGATCCGAGCCGTCCCGTGCAGTATGAGCAGGCACACCAAACAGGCAAGACAGACATTTTCTGCCCGATGTATTACGGTTATGAAAGCTGCATCAAGTATTGTGAGGATGACAGCAAGCAGAAGCCCCTCATCCAGTGCGAATATGCCCATGCAATGGGAAATTCCCAAGGAGGATTCCAGAGATACTGGGACATCATACGCAAGTATCCCAAGTATCAGGGCGGATTTATCTGGGACTTCGTCGACCAGTCATGCCACTGGACCGGAAAGAACGGCAAGATGATCTACGCCTATGGCGGGGACTTCAACCGGTTTGACGGGAGCGACTTCAATTTCTGCGACAACGGTCTGATCAGTCCCGACCGGAAACCGAATCCGCACATGCATGAAGTAGGCTATTATTATCAGAATATATGGACAACTCCCGGCGACCTTTCAAAAGGTGAGATAAAGGTATACAACGAGTTCTTCTTCAGAGACCTGTCGGCTTACGCGATGGAATGGACGGTTCTCAAAGACGGAGAAAGCATGCGCAGCGGGCGTATCGAAAGCCTGAACGTGGCCCCGCACCAGACTGCTACCATCAAACTCGACCTCGGAAAGACTGATACGGACGGCGAATGGCTGCTCAACGTGAAGTATATCCAGAAGAACCGGGAAGGATTGATACCGGCCGGACACGTTGTGGCAAAGGCTCAGCTCACCATCAACCCGTATCAGGCACCTGCCATTGACTTCAAAAATGTGACGGAGAGCAATGTCGCCGTCGTTATTCCGCAGGTGGACGACAAGAACTACAACTGCCTGGAAGTGACGGGAGAGCATTTCAACATCCAGTTCAACAAGGCTACCGGATATATGGACAGATATACGGTAGACGGACTGGAGATGATAAAGGAAGGTGCAGCACTCACTCCTAATTTCTGGCGCGCTCCGACCGACAATGACTTCGGAGCAAACCTGCAGCAGAAATATGTGGCATGGAAAAATCCGGCCATCAGGCTGACCTCTTTAAAGCATGCAACGGAAAATGGCCTGGTTACAGTCAATGCCGAATACGAGATGAAGGATGTTTCCGCCAAGCTTTATCTGACTTATGTCATCAACAACGAGGGAGCTGTAAAGGTCACCCAAAAAATGGTGGCAGACAAAAACGCGAAAGTATCCAACCTGTTCCGCTTCGGCATGCAGATGGTCATGCCCAAGTCTTTTGAACAAATTTCTTATTACGGGCGCGGCCCCATCGAGAACTATGCCGACCGAAAGACTTGCACCGATCTCGGCATCTATAACCAACAGGTAAGCGACCAGTTCTACGCCTATATCCGCCCGCAGGAAACGGGAACAAAATCGGACATCCGTTGGTGGAAACAGCTGGACATGAGCGGAAACGGTTTGCAGTTCGTATCAGAAGCTCCGTTCTCGGCATCAGCCCTTCACTATACCATCGATTCACTGGATTCCGGATGGACCAAACAGCAGGAACACTCCAACGAAGTGGAAGAGGCAGACCTGACCAACGTGCTGATTGACAAAGTTCAAATGGGACTGGGATGCGTGAACAGTTGGGGAGCGCTGCCGGATGCTGAATATATGCTGCCTTATGACGACTATGAATTCACATTCATAATGACTCCGGTCAAGCATAACATAACCATCCTATAAGGCAAATCCGGACTGCGGTTCGTCACAGAAAGTCTTTCATACTGTCGAGAAAACGTTTTCATCCTGACAGAAATCCGATTTCAAAAGGATAAAACACCGGTCTTCCAGTATGAAAGACTTCACACCCAAAAACAGAATGCCGGAAAAGCGGCGACATTTTCCTCCAAAGACCGCGGAAAGGCTGCATCAGGACAGAAAGACGGAGATTTTTCATCCATCCCTTCTCCCTGATGCAGCCTTCTTATAAATGAAATCTGCATCAATACAGGCATCAGAGCATTCAAAAATCGGCCTCTGACACGGGTTTAGATTATTTATCAGGAAATAAAAGGAGATTTTTTGGATAAAATAAATAATTCTTCGTATCTTTGTCGCCCGGTTTATAGCATGGTGAAAGTGGGAAAACTCAATACATATAAAGTAGAACTAAAGAACATGCGTGATGATTCATGCCTGTATGAATACACATTGGACAATCAGTTCTTTACAAATATAGAAGCTCCAGACATACGGGAAGGCAGCCTGACTGTAACTCTCTCCGTGAAAAAAACTGGAGATGCCTATGCATTGAACTTTCACACCGAGGGAAGCGTAACCGTTCCCTGCGACCGCTGTCTGGATGACCTGGAGCTTCCGGTGGAAACAGACGACAGCCTGATTGTAAAGTTAGGCACAGACTTCTCTGAAGAGGAGGATATCATAACCGTTCCCGAAGAAGACGGCTACATTGATGTGGGATGGTACATTTATGAATTCATCATGCTCAGCCTTCCGATAAAGCATGTACATGCACCGGGAGAATGCAATGCGGCAATGACCGAGGTGCTGAGCCAACATCTGGCCACCGAAATCACGGAAGAGACAGACATTCCGACCGGAGAAGAAGACACAAAGGAGAATGGGGAAACAGATCCGCGATGGAATGATTTGAAGAAAATATTAGATAATAATTAAATAAAGTTTAGAAAAATGGCACATCCTAAAAGAAGACAGTCAAAAACGAGAACTGCCAAGAGAAGAACTCACGACAAGGCAGTTGCTCCAACTTTAGCCATCTGCCCCAACTGCGGCGCTTGGCACGTTTATCACACAGTTTGTGGAGCTTGCGGTTACTATAGAGGCAAGGTTGCAATCGTAAAAGAAGCAGCCCTCTAACAAGAACGCTTTATCCCGGCACTTTTTGTGCCGGCGAAAGAAACAAAGCCGGAGAGCCATTCGGCTCTGTCGGCTTCTTTTTTTGATAATTATCAAACTAGGAATGATGGAAAAGATCAATGCAGTAATTACAGGAGTCGGTGGATATGTACCCGACTATGTCTTGACAAACGATGAGTTGTCAAGGATGGTTGACACCAACGATGAGTGGATTATGACCCGTATCGGCGTCAAAGAAAGACGTATCCTTAATGAAGAAGGTCTGGGGACCTCGTACATGGCTCGTAAAGCAGCCAAGCAACTGATGCAAAAGACTAACTCAGATCCCGATTCCATCGATTGCGTCATCGTCGCAACAACTACTCCTGACTATCATTTCCCTTCCACCGCTTCTATTTTATGCGACAAACTGGGACTTAAGAACGCATACGCATTCGACATGCAAGCCGCATGCAGCGGTTTTCTCTATGCAATGGAGACAGCTGCCTGCATGATTCAGTCAGGAAGGCACAAGAAAGTGATCATTGTAGGTGCAGACAAAATGTCTTCGATGGTCAACTATTCCGACCGTGCCACTTGTCCAATCTTCGGCGACGGCGCCGCAGCCTGCATGGTAGAAGCAACAACGGAAGATTACGGTATAATGGACTCCATTTTGCGTACTGACGGGAAAGGACTTCCATTCCTTCATATGGCAGCCGGAGGCTCTGTTTGCCCGCCTTCCTACTTTACTATCGCAAACAAGATGCATTATCTGCATCAGGAAGGACGGACAGTATTCAAATATGCCGTATCCAACATGTCGGATGTCACCGCTGCAATCGCAGAAAAGAACAATCTGAACAAAGACAATATCGACTGGATTGTCCCCCATCAAGCCAATCTGCGCATCATTGATGCCGTAGCTTCACGTCTGGAAGTTCCTTTAGACAAAGTTATGGTCAATATCCAACGTTACGGAAACACCAGTGCGGGAACTCTTCCCCTTTGTCTGTGGGACTACGAAAAGCAGCTGAAGAAAGGAGACAACATCATCTTCACCGCATTCGGTGCCGGATTCACTTGGGGAGCTACTTATGTGAAGTGGGGTTACGATGGAAGTAAATAATCAAGAATAGAGTAAACCAAACATTGCATACGAAAAAACGCATCCCAACCCGATGCGTTTTTTTGTCTGTCACCAAAGAAACAAAAGATTATGCACAAAGCCGGTTTTGTTAATATAGTAGGAAATCCGAACGTAGGAAAGTCCACTTTGATGAATCTGCTCGTAGGAGAACGGATTTCCATCGCCACATTCAAGGCACAGACTACCCGCCACCGCATTATGGGGATACTCAATACGGAAGACATGCAGATTGTCTTTTCAGACACTCCCGGTGTCTTGAAGCCCAACTACAAGCTTCAAGAATCCATGCTGAACTTTTCAGAATCCGCGCTGGCCGATGCAGACATACTGCTTTATGTGACCGATACCGTGGAAAAGACGGACAAAAACTCCGACTTCATCAGCAAAGTAGAAAAATTGGATATACCCATTCTGCTGCTTATCAACAAAATCGACCTGAGTAATCAAGAGGCACTGATAAAATTAGTAGAGGACTGGCATCAGATTTTGCCACAAGCAGAAATTATTCCGATATCGGCAAAAGCAAAATTTAATATTGATGCCGTGATGAAACGAATCAAGGATCTGCTCCCTGACTCCCCTCCCTACTTCGGGAAAGACCAGTGGACAGACAAACCTGCGCGCTTCTTCGTGACGGAAATCATCCGTGAAAAAATCCTGCTGTACTATGACAAGGAAATCCCCTACTCGGTGGAAGTGGTGGTGGAACAGTTCAAGGAAACTCCCAAGAACATTCACATCAACGCCGTCATCTACGTGGAACGCGAATCGCAAAAGGGGATTATCATCGGTCATCAAGGGAAAGCACTGAAGAAAGTAGCGACCGAAGCACGCAAAACATTAGAGCATTTCTTCCAGAAATCCATATTCCTGGAAACTTTTGTCAAGGTTGATAAAGACTGGAGAAACTCAGATAAAGAACTTAAGAACTTTGGCTATCAAATGGATTAATACGGCTGCGAAGCCGCAAAATAAGAACAAATATGGGAAACTTAGTAGCAATTGTGGGACGCCCCAATGTGGGAAAGTCGACACTGTTTAACCGTCTGACCCAAACGCGTCAGGCAATCGTGAACGAACAGGCCGGTACAACCCGCGACCGCCAGTATGGGAAATGCGAATGGTTAGGGAAAGAATTCTCTATCGTAGATACCGGAGGATGGGTAGTCAATTCTGACGACATTTTTGAAGAAGAGATACGCAAGCAAGTGATGCTCGCCATCGATGAAGCGGATGTAATCTTATTCGTGGTGGATATTGTAAACGGAGTGACTGATCTGGACATGGATGTGGCCAACATACTGCGCCGCTCGAAAACGCCCGTAATCGTAGTCACCAACAAAGCAGACAATAACAACCTGCTCTATAATGCCGCTGAATTTTATTCGCTTGGCTTGGGAGATCCGTACAGTATCTCGGCAATGAGCGGAAGCGGAACAGGCGACCTGCTGGACGCGGTCTTAAGCAAGTTCAAAAAGAATGCAGAGGAAATATTGGACGATGAAATCCCCCGCTTTGCCGTGGTAGGCCGTCCGAATGCAGGGAAGTCATCCATCATCAACGCCTTCATCGGAGAAGAACGCAATATCGTAACCGAAATAGCAGGCACTACCCGCGACTCTATCTACACGAGATACAACAAATTCGGATTTGAATTTTATCTGGTGGATACGGCAGGAATCCGCAAGAAGAACAAGGTGACAGAAGATTTGGAATACTATTCCGTGATACGTTCCATCCGGGCTATCGAAAATTCAGATGTGTGCATTCTGATGTTGGATGCGACCCGCGGTATCGAGGGACAGGATCTGAATATCTTTTCACTGATTCAGCGCAACCAGAAAGGCCTTGTCGTGGTTGTCAACAAATGGGATCTGATAGAGGAAAAGACCAGTAAAGTGATGAAAGGATACGAGGAAGCCATCCGTAAGCGTCTGGCCCCGTTCACGGATTTCCCTATCATATTCACCTCCGCACTGACCAAACAGCGCATCTTCAAGGTACTGGAAACCGCTCAGGAAGTATACAAGGCACGCACCCTGCGCATTCCTACCGCCCGGCTGAACGAGGAATTGCTTCCGTTGATAGAAGCCTATCCACCTCCTTCAAATAAGGGAAAATACATTAAGATCAAATATATCACGCAGCTTCCCAATACGCGAGTGCCGTCTTTCGTATTCTTCGCCAATCTGCCGCAATATGTAAAAGAGCCTTATCGCCGCTTTTTGGAGAACAAGATACGGGAACGGTGGAAACTGTCTGGTACTCCTGTGAACATATTCATCCGTCAGAAATGACAAAAATACGGCCCGGAACATCAAGAAGTCCGGGCCGTATTGCCATATAAATAAATGTATTGAAGCACTATCTCTTTTCCTTTATCTCTTCCGTCTTGACTTTCCGCAGCAAGTCTGAAGCAAAAATGAAGTTATTCAGGCGCTCGTTGGTGGCCGTAAAGACATCATCCTTCGTTCCTTCCCATTCTTTGTGCCCTTGATAAATATAAAGTATACTTTCTCCTATACCCATCACCGAATTCATATCGTGTGTATTGATGATGGTGGTCATGTTATATTCCGTCGTGATGCCGTGAATCAGTTCGTCTATCACCAGTGAAGTCTTCGGATCAAGCCCTGAATTCGGCTCGTCGCAAAACAGATATTGCGGCTGCAACACGATAGCCCGCGCTATTGCCACACGCTTCTGCATTCCCCCGCTTATCTCTCCCGGATATTTGTTCTGGGCATCTATCAGGTTCACGCGGTCAAGGCAGAACTGTGCCCTCTTCACCCGCTCGCGATAGGTGGCATTAGAAAACATGTCAAGCGGAAACATTACGTTTTCCAATACAGAAAGCGAATCAAACAGCGCCGCACTCTGAAATATCATCCCCATCTCCCGGCGCAAAGACTGTTTCTCCTTCTTGTCCATGTGGATAAAGTCACGCCCGTCATAAAGCACTTCTCCCTTTTCCGGCGTGAGAAGCCCCACAATACACTTCATCAGCACGGTTTTGCCCGAACCACTCTGACCGATTATCAGGTTAGTCTTTCCGTTTTCAAAAGAAAAATTTATGTTGTCGAGGACTGTACGCCCTTCGAACGACTTGCTTACAGATTTCAGTTCTATCATCCCATTAACAATTGAGTGAGTATTAGGTCGGAAAACAGAATCAGCACACTGCTTGACACTACAGAATCCGTACTTGCCTTGCCTACGGCGATGGATCCGCCCTCAACTGTATAGCCGAAATAAGCAGAAACGCTCGCTATGATATAGGCGAAAAACAGCGACTTGATGAAGCTGCACCAAATATACCATTCCACAAATTCATACTGCAAGCCGTATTCCAGATCGGTTGCATTCATTATCCCGCCAAACCAAGCTGTGCAGAAGGCTCCGAATATGCCTGCAAAAATGCTGAATATCACTAAAAAGGGAATCATCGTCATCAGTCCCAGAATTTTCGGAAGGATAAGAAACGAAGCGGAATTGATTCCCATGATCTCCAAAGCGTCAATCTGCTGGGTGACACGCATCGTGCCGATTTCGGACGCAATGTTCGAGCCGACTTTACCGGCCAGAATGAGACACATGATGGAGGAAGAAAACTCCAGCAGAAGAATCTCACGTGTGGTATACCCCACCACAAAGCGCGGCATCCACGGGCTTTCGATGTTCAGCTTTATCTGAATGCAGATTACCGCACCGATAAAAAACGATATGAGCAGCACGATGCCGATGGAATTGATACCCAACTGAGCCATTTCGCTCACATATTGCTTGAAATACATGCGGAATCGCTCGGGACGGGCAAAGACCCTCCGCATCAGCATGAGGTATTGCCCTAAAGTAGTGATTGGTCTGACCATAGTTTCCACGGAATATTTTGTCACAAAAGTAAGGCTTTTTAGCTATATTATTATAAAAAGAAGGGGTAAAATTCAATCCAGCAACCACATAACCCAAGTTTTTTACTACTTTTGCCGCAAGAAAGAAAACTCTTCATCAACTATGGCAGAAGAAAAGCTACAGGAAAACGAAAAGTTCAAGCTACCCGAAGACGGCCGCATGGTGCTGCGCACGGAAAATCTGGTAAAGAAATACGGAAAGCGTACCGTGGTGAGCCACGTTTCCATCAATGTGAAGCAGGGGGAGATTGTGGGGCTGCTCGGCCCGAACGGTGCGGGAAAGACCACTTCCTTTTACATGACCACGGGCCTGATAGTGCCCAACGAAGGACATATCTATCTGAACGACCAGGACATCACTTCCTACCCGGTCTACAAACGCGCGCAAAACGGCATCGGCTATCTGGCACAAGAGGCTTCGGTATTTCGGAAAATGAGTGTGGAAGACAACATCGCCTCCGTTCTTGAGCTGACAAACAAGCCGGCAGAGTATCAAAAGGAAAAACTGGAAAGCCTGCTGAACGAATTCCGCCTGCAAAAAGTACGGAAGAACTTGGGAGACCAACTTTCGGGCGGGGAACGCCGGCGGACGGAAATAGCCCGCTGTCTGGCCATCGATCCAAAATTCATTATGCTCGACGAACCGTTTGCGGGAGTCGACCCCATCGCGGTGGAAGATATCCAACATATCGTGTGGAGACTGAAGGACAAGAACATCGGCATCCTGATAACCGACCACAATGTGCAGGAAACGCTGAGCATCACCGACCGTGCCTACCTGCTGTTCGAAGGGAAAATCCTGTTTCAAGGGACTCCGGAAGAGCTTGCGGAAAACAAAATCGTGCGTGAGAAATACCTGAGCAACAGTTTCGTGCTGCGCAGAAAAGACTTTCAGCTGAAAGACCAGAAAGCATAGCCGGGGAAACGCCCGGACGAACGCAGACTGCGGCGCACAGCGCGCCCGTGTCACCGTCAGCCGCCCTGCATGCCGCCTCTCTTCTCCTGTGGCGGAGACAGGGCTCACTTACCAGAATCTGTTCTGCTCCACGTTGTATTCGAAGCCGGCTTCCCTCAGGCGGCTCACTATATCCGACTTGTTCACTTGCAGATCCTCGCACAACGCGTCGAGCGAAGGATAAAAGTCACGTAACTTCATGTTGATAACGCTGAAAAGCATCATCGGATCTTTTGGCAGTTCCATAATCAAGCTTCTTTTTCAAATGCGCCGCAAAGTTACGACTTTTCCCGAACGGTTGTTCTCTTCCCTCCTCCCTTTATCCGCATTTTATCAATATTTTACCAATGCCTTTCATTCCGGCTTCCGTCCGGCATGAAAGTTCCGCTCCGCCATAGGGAAAAAATCTTTTCGTCAGCCCGAAAAAAGTTTTTCACCGCCTCCGGAATTTCTCCAGACCGGGAGAAGAAGTAAAATAAATACTAAAGTTTCAGACGCAAGTCCTGTCAAATCAGGAAAAAGCATTAACTTTGCAGCCTGATTTTATTAAGGATTACCAACACCTAACTTTTATCAAAAAAATGATGGAACTTGACTTACTCACGGCCGTATCGCCTATCGACGGACGATACAGAGGCAAAGCGGGAGCTTTAGCCGCCTATTTTTCAGAGTATGCACTGATGAAATACCGCGTGCGGGTAGAGATAGAATATTTTATCACGCTGTGTGAACTGCCTCTGCCGCAGCTGAAAGACTTCGATGCGGCGCGCTTCGAGCCGTTGCGCGACATCTACCGGAATTTTTCAGAGGCCGACGCCGGACGCATCAAGGAGATAGAAAGCATAACCAACCACGATGTGAAGGCCGTAGAGTATTTTATCAAGGAACAGTTTGACAAGTTGGGCGGCATGGAAGCGTACAAAGAATTTATCCACTTCGGGCTGACCTCACAGGATATCAACAATACTTCCGTTCCCCTGTCCATCAAAGACGCGCTTGAAGAAGTATATTATCCGCAGATACAGCAGTTGGTAGACCAGCTTACGGCCTACGCCGAAGAATGGAAGGACATCCCGATGCTTGCCAAGACACACGGACAGCCGGCTTCCCCCACACGCCTGGGAAAAGAAATCATGGTGTTCGCCTACCGCCTCAATCGTCAGCTTGCAACCCTGAAAGCCTGCCCGATCACGGCTAAGTTCGGCGGTGCGACCGGAAACTACAACGCTCACCACGTGGCTTATCCCGACATCGACTGGAAGGCATTCGGCAACAGATTCGTATCCGAGAAATTAGGACTGGAGCGCGAAGAGTATACCACCCAGATCTCCAACTACGACAATCTGGGCGCAATCTTTGATGCCATGAAGCGAATCAACACAATCATGATTGATATGAACCGCGACTTCTGGCAATACATTTCGATGGAATATTTCAAGCAGAAGATCAAGGCGGGAGAAGTCGGTTCGAGCGCCATGCCCCACAAGGTGAATCCCATCGACTTTGAAAACGCTGAGGGCAACCTGGGCATAGCCAATGCCATTCTCGAGCATCTCTCGACCAAGCTGCCGGTTTCACGCCTCCAGCGCGACCTTACAGACTCTACTGTGCTGCGCAACGTGGGAGTTCCGTTCGGACATACGGTGATAGCCATCCAAAGCTCCTTGAAAGGGTTGGGCAAGCTCCTGCTGAACGAGCACAAAATATATGAAGATCTGGACAATTGCTGGAGCGTAGTGGCCGAAGCAATACAGACCATCCTGCGCCGGGAAGCTTATCCGCATCCTTATGAAGCTCTAAAGGCACTGACACGCACCAATCAGGCCATCAATGAAGCTTCCATAAAAGACTTCATCGAGACTCTGAACGTCAGCGAAGAGATAAAAAAAGAATTGCGCGCGATAACTCCGCACAACTATACAGGAATGTAAACTTTTAAATTATTCAATCCGCCCGAGACGGGCTTATCAAAATTAAACAGTTCATTATTATGGAAGGAAAAGAAAACAGACAGGAAGGCGAATACAGCCGTTCTAACCGTGATGGTTACAAGTCTTACAGCAACAGAGAAGGATATAACAGAAACAACCGCTATGAAGGCGGAAGTTATGGAAGACGCCCAGGCAGTCATTACAACAGTGACAGAAGCGAACGCCCCTACCGTTCTTCATACAATCCGCGGTTCAACAACAGCGAAGACCGTCCGCAACGCAGCTACGGCGACCGCCCGCAATACCGTCCGCGTTTCAATAATGCAGAAGGAAACGAGCAACGCCCGTATCGTCCGCGCTACAACAACGGCGAGAATGAAGGACAGCGTCCTTTCCGTCCGCGCTACAACTACGGACAACAGCCCAATGGAGAGGGACGCCCGCAGCGTCCGCGCTTCAGCGGAAGACCTCAGGGCGGTTATAACCGACAGGAAGGAGGCTATCGCCCGCGTACAGCCGACTATAATCCGAATGCAAAATACAGCAAGAAGAAGCAGATCGAATACAAGGATATACTGACCGACCCGAATGAACCGATTCGCCTGAACAAATTCCTGGCAAATGCCGGGATCTGCTCACGCCGTGAGGCCGATGAATACATCACCGCCGGTGTTGTTTCAGTAAACGGCGTGGTGGTCACCGAGTTGGGAACGAAAGTAAAGCGCACGGACGAAGTGAAATTCCACGACCAACCGGTAAGCATCGAGCGCAAAGTGTATGTTTTGCTGAATAAGCCCAAAGATTGTGTCACCACCTCCGACGACCCGCAAGCGCGTAAAACCGTCATGGATCTGGTAAAAGACGCCTGCTCCGAACGCATCTATCCGGTAGGAAGATTAGATAGAAACACAACGGGAGTGCTGTTATTGACCAACGATGGTGACCTTGCTTCCAAGCTTACGCACCCCAAATTCCTGAAGAAGAAGATATATCACGTTTATTGTGACAAGAATGTAACGAAGGCTGATCTTGACAAAATCGTTTCGGGCATTACTCTCGACGACGGTGAAGTGCATGCCGATGCCGTAAGCTATGCTTCCGACACGGACAAATCGCAGGTGGGAATCGAAATCCATTCAGGGAAAAACCGGATTGTCCGCCGTATCTTCGAAGCTTTGGGATACCGTGTCATCAAGCTGGACCGCGTATACTTTGCCGGGCTGACCAAGAAGGGGCTCCGCCGCGGTGACTGGCGTTATCTCACAGAGCAGGAGGTAAACTTCCTTCGCATGGGATCTTTTGAATAAACGATAAAACAAAAAAATGGAAACAATTCGTAGAACAAAAATTGCAGACCTGTTGAAACGCCGCGATTTCGGCGTCATGGTCAATGTTAAAGGATGGGTACGCACCCGCCGCGGCAGTAAACAAGTAAACTTTATCGCCTTAAATGACGGTTCTACTATAAATAATGTACAGATTGTGGTTGATCTCGCCAACTTTAATGAAGAGCTATTGAAGCAGATTACCACAGGTGCATGCATCAGTGTCAATGGAGAACTGGTAGAATCAGTAGGTGCAGGACAGGCTTGTGAAATACAAGCCCGCGACATTGAAATACTGGGAACATGCGACAACACCTATCCGCTGCAAAAGAAAGGACACTCTATGGAATTCTTGCGTGAGATTGCTCATCTGCGTCCGCGCACGAATACCTTCGGGGCCGTATTCCGCATCCGCCACAATATGGCCATCGCCATCCATAAGTTCTTTCATGAACGCGGCTTCTTCTATTTCCACACTCCGCTCATTACGGCCTCCGACTGTGAAGGAGCAGGACAAATGTTCCAGGTAACTACACTCAATCTGTACGACCTGAAGAAAGACGAGAACGGATCCATTATCTACGATGACGATTTCTTTGGCAAACAGGCAAGTCTGACAGTATCCGGCCAGCTGGAAGGAGAGCTGGCGGCGACTGCCTTAGGGGCAATCTATACTTTCGGCCCGACATTCCGTGCGGAAAACTCCAATACTCCCCGCCATTTGGCCGAGTTCTGGATGATTGAGCCCGAGGTGGCATTCAACGATATCAACGACAATATGGATTTGGCGGAAGAGTTTATCAAGTATTGTGTACGGTGGGCGCTGGAGAACTGCTATGATGATGTGAAATTTTTGAACGACATGTTCGACAAGGGGCTTATAGAACGCCTGCAAGGAGTGCTGAAGGAAACATTCGTCCGCCTGCCTTATACGGAAGGTATCAAGATATTGGAAGAAGCCGTTGCCAACGGCCACAAGTTCGAATTCCCTGTATATTGGGGAGTAGACCTGGCATCCGAGCACGAGCGTTATCTGGTGGAAGACCATTTCAAGCGCCCTGTTATCTTGACCGACTACCCGAAAGAAATCAAGGCATTCTATATGAAACAGAATGATGACGGCAAGACCGTGCGCGCAATGGATGTGCTTTTCCCGAAAATCGGCGAGATAATCGGCGGTTCGGAACGTGAAGCCGACTACGACAAGCTGCTCACGCGAATCAAAGAGCTGAACATTCCGATGAAAGATATGTGGTGGTATCTGGATACGCGCAAATACGGCTCATGCCCGCATTCCGGCTTCGGACTGGGATTCGAGCGTCTGCTGCTGTTTGTCACAGGAATGTCAAACATCCGTGATGTGATACCGTTCCCACGCACTCCGCACAACGCGGAATTTTAAAGGGCAAAAAAAATGCAGGAAAAGATAATGATTTTCAAAATAAATACTTATATTTGAGTGCTACTTGGAACATAAGTTTTTAACACCATAAAAGCAATATTATGAAAACTCGTTATTTTTTCCTGTTGGCAGTAATGCTCTTGGCTGTAGGAAATATGGCAGCACAGGATATCCAAGAAAAAAAGCCGATTGACTTAAGCGGTGTGTGGCAAATGTGCTTTTACAGTTCAAGCGAGCCCGGCACTCCCGGCGAGCTGAAAACAAGCAACTCTCTGAAAATCCTGTCTGAAGACGGGAACTTCACCAATGTGGTAATGATGCAGACCGGGGCTATCGTCATTGGATACGGGACATACGAACTGAAAGGCAATAACTTGTTCAACGAGTATGTAACCAAAAACATCCATTTGCCGCAGCTGGACGGTCAGATCAACGAGATGCATTTCGAATTAAGCGACGACAATGATCTGATGTATGTAAAGTTCTACATCAAGAATGACATATCGGGCAACGTTATCGACTCGTGGAAACATGAAATATGGAAACGGGTGGAAATGCCGACATCCTATCCGGAAAACATTGTGCGCTGATTCTCATTTTTTCTTCACCATATCATGCAGGCATAAACTCAGGAGAGTTTATGCCTGCAATGCCATTTGCCCTACCTCATCTCTTGACTATCCCGAATTTTCTTGATAACTTGCCACAGTTTTGGATATGTCTCCACAAAATTTACATCACTATGAAATACATTTATGCCCTTGTCCTGAGTTGGCTCGGATACTATTGCAACGCCCAGTCGGTCTATACATATACGAACGAACTGTCGTGCAACCGGATTACAGACCTTGAGCAAGACGCATCCGGATTTATCTGGATAGCCACGGAAGACGGACTGAACAAGTTCGACGGATATACCTTTACCAGTTATTTCCACGATGAACAGGACTCTACATCCTTGCTGTGCAACTATACCAACAAGCTTTATCTGGACACCGACCATCAATTATGGATTGCAACCAACAAGGGAATCCAGTGTTATGTGCCGGAGAAAGATGCCTTTCATTCAGTTGAACTGCCAGGCGCAACACAATCCAATGTAAGCAGCATGGCGCAACTGCACGACGGAAGCATTTGGATATCCACATCCGGATATGGTCTTTATTCCATCAATCCGCAGACAAAACAAGCTCTACGCCTGAGCTGGATAAGCGAACAGTGTGATGATTCATACGTAAACTGCATATACGAAGACCGGCTGCACAACGTATGGATTTCTTTTTTAGGCAACAGACTGGCCTGCATCTCCCCAGAAAAGCAGCAGGTCACCACATACACGATGCCTTATGCTCCTTTCCCGAAAGTATACGGAATGGCGGAAGACGACAAAAACAACCTGTTCATCCTTACTTTCAACGATGTACTGATGAAACCGGAAGGAAGCAGCGACTTCATTTCAGTGCGGAATCCGGGAAACAAGACCGTAGTGGGACGGGACATCATAAAGGCATCAAGCGGAGAACTGCTCATATCCACCTTCAATCAAGGCATCATGCGCATCGACACACAGCAGATCCGGCTGCTCCCCGACCGGCATACCCAAAATATCAATATGGCAAACAAAAACATCACAAGCCTCATCGAGGATGCCGACGGGAACAAATGGTTGGCGTGCAACGAAGGACTGGCCATGATATCCAATGAAAAAAAGCTGTTCGAGTTTTGGAAACATCCGGATTCTGACATACAGACATCCCCTTCGGCCGTATGCCAAACCCGCAACGGAGACTTATGGATAGGGAATCAAGACTGTTCGCTCTTCCGACTGTCTTATGACAAGAAAATTGTCAGCCGACTCAAGTTGCCCAAATACCCGCGAAGCATCTGCGAGGACGAGACGGGAAATCTGTGGATAGGGTGCAACAACGGCGGACTGTTCCGACTGAATCCGCAGACGGAAGCTCTCCACTTCATTCCCGACTTCGGCGACAAGGACATTTCCAAGATCATCAAAGGGCCGGGCCAGAGTCTTTTCATCGCACTGCCCGGCAACGGACTGGGCTGCTACAGTCTTTCTTCCGGAGAGGCCCGCATCATCACCTATCAGACCCCCATGAAAAACAACAGTTATCTGGGGAGTGACTGGATTAATGACCTGTTGGCAGACCAAGACGGCCTGATATGGATCTGCCATTTCTTAGGGGTTTCCTGCTATGACCCCAAGAAAGAAGAATTTCTAAGCCTTGACATCAACAAGACATTGTCCCGCCATGTGTGCAGAAACATCGTGGAAGACAAAGACGGACAGCTGTGGATCGGCACGAACAACGGCATCTACATCTGCGACAAAGCAAGGAAAAGCCTGCGCCACATAGGGAAAGAAGACGGGATGCCCAGTAACGTAATCTGCGCGATGGAGCTTGATAATGAAGGAGACCCATGGTGCAGCACCTATAAAGGTCTGTGCCACATCGGACAGAAAAGCTACAAAGTCGACACTTACCTGTCAGGAAACGGCCTGACAGACGAAGATTACACGCCGGGAGTTTCGACCAAAGACAGGGAAGGACGCATCTATTTCGGCGGAATCTACGGCATCACCCGCTTTTTGCCCGACAGCATCCGCACTTCAGCCCCTCTGCATATCCCGTCACTGACCGGCCTGCTAATAGACAATGCACCGGCAAACGCCTCCATGCTGAAGCAAAGAAAAAATCTTGCCGACGATGCACTGATAAAGGCACGCCGTCTGACCTTCTCTCCGACCGACAATGCCTGTTCGTTTGAATTTTCCACATTCAAGTTCCATAACCAGAAAAACATCTTTTTCGAATACCGTCTGAAAGGGATTAGCGACAAATGGAACCGCACAGCACTGGGGGAAAACAAGATATCCTTCAACTATCTGCGGCCGGGGCACTATACACTGGAAGTCCGCGCCTGCGAGAAAGAGACGGTGTCTCCCGTGCGAAGCATATCCTTATACGTAGCTCCGCCGTGGTATCTCACGCCACTGGCATGGGCTGCCTACTATCTCACCGCCGTTTCACTGATAGTATTCGTCATTTTCGTCTACTTCCGCCGGAAAGACCGCAGGCGGAAAGAAGAGATAAACGAAGAGAAACTGCGCTTTTTCATCAATATCGCCCATGAGATACGCTCGCCGCTAACGCTGATTTTAGACCCTCTGAACGAACTGCTCAAACAGAATTCCGGAAACAGTGCCGTGTCACAAAATCTGCACATCATCAAACAAAACACCACGCGCATCATCAATCTGATGAACCAGCTGCTTGACATCCGGCGGATTGACAAGGGACAAATGAATTTGGCCTATAAGGAAACCGACCTCGTGCCGTTTATAAAAAACATTTGTGAGCTGTTCAAATATCAGGCGGACAAGCATCATCTGAAACTGGTATTCACACACCAGACAGAAAGCTTGCCGGCATGGATTGACCCTGCAAACTTCGACAAGATTATCATCAACCTGCTGACCAACGCTTTCAAGTACACGCCCGACGGAGGGACTATCGAAATAGTTCTTTCATCAGACATGCCCCACGGCTCATCAGAGGGATATGCCGAAATCAGCATACGCGATACCGGCACCGGCATAAAGCCCCGGGACATCAAAAGGATATTCGAACGTTTCTACCAGTCGTCCGCCGATTCCCAGCCTAACTCCGGATTCGGAATCGGCCTGCATCTGGTAAAGATGCTCGTAGAATTGCACCACGGAACAATAAGGGCAGAAAACCGTTCCGACTGCCAAGGCGCTGTTTTCACAGTAAGCATCCCGTTGGGGAAAGGCTTCCTGCCGGCCGACAAAACGGCAAACGCCACAGACGGCCAATACCGGCATACACTTCCCGACATGCCGGAAAAAGAGCCGGAAGCGCAGAACAGGCAGAACAAGAATGCAAAACACCACATTCTGATAGCGGAAGACGACCTTGACATGTGCAAATATCTGGAAGACAAGTTGGGAAATATTTATAGAGTCACCGTCTGCCACAACGGACAGGAAGCCTTGCAGCAGGCACTCGGCCGTCCCTTCGACCTGATAGTATCCGACATCGTCATGCCGGTCATGAACGGCTTCGAACTCCTCAGAACCGTCAAGGGGAATACAGAGACAAACCATATTCCGGTCATTCTGCTGACCTCTCAGGCCGAAGCGGAAAACCGGATAAAGGGATGGGAAGAGGGAGCCGACGCTTTCCTGCCCAAGCCTTTCCAGATAGAAGAGCTCATATCGCTTTGCAACAATCTGATTGAAAAGCACATTGTCTTGAAAGGAAAATACGGACTGGGGCAGGACATCGAGAAAAACATAAAGCCCATTGAGGTCAAGCCCAACGACGAACTGTTCATCGAGCGCCTGACCAAAGTCATCAACGAGCATCTGCCCGACCCGGAGTTCACGGTCGAGGCTCTGGCAAAAGAGGTTGGCATAAGCAGAGTCCAGCTGCACCGCAAGCTGAAAGACATGTTCGGCGTGTCGGCCAGCGAGTTCATCCGCAACCTGCGCCTGAAGCAAGCCACCATGCTGCTCAAAGAAAATAAGACAAACATATCGCAGATAGCATACGCCGTCGGCTTTTCAAACCCGATTCTGTTTTCTTCCATATTCAAAAAGGCATACGGATGCACCCCCACAGAGTATCGTGAGAGAAACATGTAACAAAACCACAAGCAGAATGAAACAATCCGTAACATATCCGGCATCTTCATGAAACGATAACACGAGTCCCGACTTCTTCATAATTGTTACTTTAGCGGACGGTAATTTTAAAATCAACAATCATGAAGAACACTTTTCGTAATCTGAAGCGAAAGATAGCCTTATTGTTCGCTGTCTTTCTTGCCTGTTCGCTTACGGTTTCGGCGCAATCTGTCGCGCTGACCGGTATCGTAAAAGATGTTTTCGGTGAAGGAATCATCGGAGCCAACGTAGTAGAGAAAGGAACAACCAACGGAACGGTAACCGACCTGGACGGAAACTTCAGTCTGACCGTATCCGGAGAAGATGCTGTACTGACCATATCCTTCTTGGGATATATCACACAAGACATAAAGGTAGGTCACCAGTCTTCCTTCAACATAATACTAAAGGAAGACACACAGAATCTGGACGAAGTTATCGTCATTGGATACGGAACCGCCAAAAAGAGCGACCTGACGGGAGCCGTTACCCGAGCCGACATGGGGGCACTGGAAAAATCTCCGAATGTCAATGTCCTGCAGGGATTGAAAGGCGTCGTTCCGGGGCTTAACATAGGTATCGCCACCAAGGCGGGCGACTCACCCGCAGTTTCCATCCGCGGACGAAACTCCATTTCAGGCTCTACAGAACCGCTTGTGGTATTGGACGGAGTCATTTATAGAGGCAACATATCCGACATCAACCCGAGTGATATCGAGTCTATTGATGTGCTGAAGGATGCCAGCAGCACGGCCATCTACGGTTCGCAAGCCGCCAACGGCGTTCTGATGATAACGACAAAAACCGCCAAGACCGTATCCAAACCGATTTTTGAATATAACGGAACTTTTTCTTTGCAGGGGCTAATCAACGGCGACATGAAGCGTCTCGACCGAGATGGCTTTGCAAACCAGGTGGCTGATATAAAGATAGCCGAAAGCCGCATGGGGCAAGACCTGCGGCAGCATAATCCGGACTTCAATCCTGCTACTTACTTTAAAGACGGCGAGGTTATATCCGGCTACAACGAGGGCGTGAACACAGACTGGTGGGATTTGCTCACAAATGATGTTCCATACATTCAAAACCACAATATCAGCGTGCGCGGAAAGACGGAAATGAACAGCTATTTCATCTCTTTCGGCTTTACAGACCAGCAGAACATGGTGGTGAACGACACATATAAACGTTACAATGTGCGCGTGAACTTAGATAGCAAAATCACGGACTGGCTGAAAATCGGGACTGCTTCCTATTTCAATGTTAGTGATTTCTCAGGAGCCAACACTTCTTTTGGCAATCTGTTCAGCATTCCTGCCTCGGCCACTCCCTACGAAGACGACGGCAAAACGCTGAAAGTGCAGCCGCTCGCAAGCACAATCAACCCCTTGCTCACCATGGACAATCCTAACAAAGACCTGCGCTACAACCTGTCGGGAAACGTTTATGCCGATATCAGCATACCGTGGGTCAAGGGTCTGAGCTACCGCATCAACTATGCCAACAACTGGACTATCTATAACTACTATAATTTTGACCCGTATGCCAATACACTGCTAGGGCAGGCAGAAAAAAAACATACCAATCAAAACGAATGGACTCTGGACAACATAATCACTTATCAAAATACCTTCGGCAAGCACTCGATAAATGCAACCTTCGTTTACGGAGTGGAAAAGCGCACGTATGAAGCGACCGATGCCATCGCAAAGACTTTCAATGACAAGACTTTGGGGTATAACAACATGGCGATGGGACAGGCAGACCTGAACACCATCACATCAAACGCTTGGAAAGAAAGCAGCCTTTACAACATGTTGCGCCTGGTATATACCTATAATGACCGCTATATCTTTACGGGAACCATACGCCGCGACGGATTTTCCGGCTTTGCAGAAGGGCATAAGTTCGGCTATTTCCCGTCTGTCGCCGCAGCATGGCGACTTTCGGAAGAGTCATTCATCAAAGACAACATCAAATGGATTGACAATCTGAAGCTCCGTCTGTCGTACGGGTCAAGTGGAAACCGGACGAGCGGGCGTTATGCGACCATGGCGCAAATGGCAAACAGCAACGCTTCATGGGGCAGCACAGGTTATGTATACGGTGACGGCGCGACCGGAGGCTTGATGCAGCTGATGAGCACCCTGCCAAACCCCGACTTGAAATGGGAGACAACCCAGTCGGTGAACTTGGGACTTGACTTCAGTGTACTGGGCGGACGGCTGTTCGGTAACTATGAATTTTATGTTTCAAAGACCAGCGACCTGATTTACAACGTTGAAATCCCGCACATGAACGGCATGGTGACCAACAGTATCCCGACAAACATAGGCAAGCTGCGCAACATCGGACACGAATTCAGCATCACAGGCATCCCTGTCGTAAACAAAGATTTCCAATGGACTGTCACCGCCAACTTTTCACTGAACAAGAACAAGGTGGAAAGCATTCTGGGAATCGATGCCGACAAGGACGGAAAGGAAGACGACCTGATTGCAAGCAACATTTTCATCGGTGAACCGCTGAACACGATATACGACTACAACATTATCGGCATGTGGCAGGTGGAAGACTATAATAACGGAATCATCCCCGACGGCTTTCTGTACGGAACTTACAAGATAGAAGACATCAACCATGACGGCAACTACACGGCCGAAGACGACCGTAAAATCCTCGGTTACGAAGACCCGCTGTTCCGCTTCAGCATCCAAAACAACTTTACATACAAGGATTTCGAGCTGAATGTCTTTATCAACGCCGTGCAGGGCGGGAAAAACCACTATTTGGGACAGCCTGCCGGAGATCTGGCCATACCCGACCATCTGCTCAGCAGTAGTTTCATGAAGTTTGACTACTGGACTCCGGAAAACCCGAACGCGCGCTACCGCCAGCTGGGATTCTATACAAACTCATTGGGTTCGGGCTTCTCGCCCTACGTATCCCGCAGTTTCGTCCGCCTGCAAGAGCTGTCTCTGGCATATAACCTGCCCAAAAGTTTCTTGAAAAAGATTCATGTGAACCGCGCAAAGGTCTTTATCAGCGCATCAAACCTCTTTACCATCACAGGTTGGGACGGATGGGACCCGGAAGCAGGACAAGGAATCAGCTATGACCTGGACGGCGGCTATCCCACCATGAAGAGCTATACGCTGGGACTGAACTTCGAGTTCTAATAACCTTGATAAATTTTTTCTCTAAAATACGCATTACAATGAAAAGCTTGAAATATATTTTTGCGGCCGCGGCATTATCATGCTTGGGCACCGCCTGCAATGAAAGCAACTGGTTGGAAGAAACTCCTTACGACTTCTATACGCCCGGAAACTCCTATACAACGACCGCCCAGTTCCAACAGGCACTGAATTATCTGTATGACCAGGTGCGCGGCATGAGGTGGAAATTGGGAGACCAGCACATGGCTCTGATCTGTAGTGACCTTGCATCCGGAGGGACAGACACGAATCCGGTTGCCAAATTCAACGACTACAAGACATTCATCACGCCTTATACCTATGTTTCCAGCTCGTTCTGGGACATTTCCTACGCGGCCATCGCCAACGCGAATACCATCATCAGCCGCATTGACATGGAGAATGAAGTGGGCGAAGCCGACAAAAAAGTGTTCAAGGGGCAGGCTTTGTTCTTCCGCGCCTATTTCTACAACTTTCTGGCCAATCTTTACGGCGGTGTTCCCCTGATACTGGAGGAAGCGAGCGAGCCGCGCCAGGATTATGTCCGGGCAAGCCGCGAAGAGACCTACGACCGTGCGCGCCAGGATCTGGAAGATGCCGTCTTGATGCTGAATGATATCACGGCAGCCAAAGACGGGGAAGTAAACATACAGGCGGCCAAGCATCTGCTGACCGAGGTCTACATCTCGCTTGGAGACTATCAAAAGGCCATCGATGCCGCTACCGATGTCATTGATGACCCGAACATGGAACTGATGGATACCCGCTTCGGCTCACGGCAAGGCGAGACGGCAAACGGAGAATCCCCTTATTGGGATTTATTCCAACTGAATAACCAGAACCGCTCAAGCGGAAACAAGGAAACCATCTGGGCCTTGCAGTACGAATACAAGAACTCCGGCTCGCCTTACAGCAACGAACTGCCCCGATGGCTGCTTCCTTATTACGAAGGACTGAATGTTCCGGGCAAAAGCGGGAACGATGTCAAGGCTTTTACGCTCAATACGATGGAAAAAGGCGGACGAGGAATCGGCACCATCCGGCCCACCGACCATTTCCTCTATGAAATCTGGGACGCGGGCGACGACAGAAATTCCGAACTTCTGATCAAACGCGACTACCAGATAGACAATCCGGATGCCGTGGATTTCGGAAAATGGATAATGGCCGACCATATCTACGAAACCCTCAACACCGAGCAGCAGACGCGCCAATTTTATCCGTTTGTATTGAAGTTCAGCCAGGTCGGCACCTTGGAAGAAGACAATTATGCCAAGAACTCCGACGGGTCTTATCAGATGACCGCACTCGGAGAACACGGTGTAGTCTACGCATGGGGAAGCCTGAGCGCCAACACATCCATGCGAGACGAATATATGTACCGGCTCGCGGGAACTTATCTGCTGAGAGCCGAAGCCTATTACTGGAACAATGAGCCGGGAAAGGCTAAGGAAGACCTGAACAAAGTCAGACAGCGTGCCAACGCGCCCGCCATCAGCGAGTCGGATGTCAGCCTCGACTTCATCCTCGACGAGCAGCTGCGCGAGCTTTACTTTGAGGATTTCCGCGTGCCGACCTTATGCCGTCTGGGCAAGATGGTGGAACGCTCCAGAAAATACAATCCGTTCGGGATGAATGTAGGAGACCAGCAGAATCTCTTCCCCATCCCGTACAGTGAAATCGAAAAGAATATTTTCGGGACAATGGAGCAGAACCCGGGTTATGAAGGATTCTAATTAATTTTGGCCCTGTCCGTGCGGCCGTTTGGATATAGACAGCCGCACGGACGGTCAGCATCAAACCATGCATTCATCTATGAAAAGATTTTTAATCTTAGGCTTTCTCCTGTGTATTACCATAGGAACATTCGCACAAAAAGAAGTCAGAACCAAAGAAAAGTTTGACTTCGACTGGAGATTCTCCTTGACAGACGACAGACAATACGCCAGTCCGGACTTTGACGACCGGGACTGGCAGGATATCCAGCTGCCTCATGACTGGAGCATCAAGATGGAATTCGACTTTTCCGTCAGCGGCTCGGCAGCCCATCTGCCCGGAGGCATCGGATGGTACCGCAAGACATTTTCCGTCCCGGCTTCACACAAAGGGAAATCCGTCTCCATCCTGTTCGACGGCATATTCCATCAAAGCGATGTATACATCAACGGTCATCACCTGGGCTTTCGTCCCTACGGCTTTTGCAGCATCGAATATGACATGACCCCTTATCTGAACTACGGAGGGCAGAACACTGTTGCCGTCCGCGTAGACCGTTCGGGAAAAAACAATATAGCCCGATGGTATACCGGTGCGGGAATCTACCGGCATGCATGGCTGATAACGGCCGATGCCGTGCATGTAATCAACGACGGGACTTATGTAACCACTCCGCGGATTACCGACAAACAGGCCGATGTCCGCATTGTGACAAACGTAACCAACGCCTCAGACGAGCCGTGCCAAATAGAAGTGTCGCAGCGCATCCTGACAAACGAAGGCAAAGCCGCGACCAAAAGCCAGAAAAGCGACAGGCTGACCGTGATTCCGGGCGACACGACGGACATACTACAAGGCATCGTGCTGGATTCTCCCGCATTGTGGTCGACCGACAACCCTTATCTCTACACGCTCGAAACGACCGTGAAATCGGAAGGAAAGGTCACGGATGTCTACAAGACACCGTTCGGCGTGCGTTCGATAGCGTTCACTGCCGACAAAGGCTTCTTTCTTAACGGGAAACAGACCAAGCTGAAAGGCGTATGCCTGCACGAAGACGCGGGTTCACTGGGAACAGCCGTGCCCGAGCGCAGCAACGA
Organism: uncultured Bacteroides sp.; assembly: GCA_949294185.1. GTDB lineage: Bacteria > Bacteroidota > Bacteroidia > Bacteroidales > Bacteroidaceae > Phocaeicola. Next base: position 230,352 of record CASFGA010000006.1, on the reverse strand, counting down.
ACGCCGTCTTGAAATCTTGAAAGAATACGGATGCAACGCCATCCGCTGCGCCCACAACCAACCTTCACCCGGATTTCTTGACCTGTGCGACCGGATGGGCTTTCTGGTCATCGATGAAGCCTTCGACAAATGGAAGTCGGGATATTATGCCAAATATTTTGACGAATGGTGGCAGAAGGATTTGGCCAACATGCTGACGCGCGACCGTAACCATCCCTCCGTCATTCTGTGGAGCATCGGCAACGAATTGCAGGAGGCATGGGACGACAGCACCGACACCGGAGTAAGGCGGGCACGGATGCTGCAGGATTTTGTCCACAGACACGAACCGAGCCGCATGGTCATCCTCTCGGCACAGAACAACCATCAGGAGAAGTTTGCAGGCGTGACCGATGTCATCGGATACAACTATCTGGAGGCGCGGATGCTGAGCGACCACAAGAAGTTCCCTGAAAGACGGGTCATGATAACGGAAGAACTGCCCTACTTCAGCGGCGAAGAAGGAAACATCCGAAGCTATACGCCACTTAACCCGTGGAATATCATCGCCGCAAACGAGTTTGTGGCCGGGGGATTCATCTGGTCGGGGGCGGATTATTTAGGAGAAGCCGTGGGACAAAGCCACGGATGGCCGAACGGACTGTTCGACATCTGCATGTTTGAAAAGCCAAGAGCAGCCTACCACCGCGCCATGTGGAACGACAAGCCGACCGTAAGCATCGCTTTCCTCGACCCGTCGCTGGACATCGACCACGGGCGCGACCTGTGGCAATGGCCCAAAATGGCTTCGCACTGGAATCTGCCGGAATCTTATATCGGACAAGTCATCCAGGTATGCACCATCACCAACTGCGAGACCGTGGAGATATTCCTGAACGGCAAGTCGATGGGAACGCAGAACACGGCCGACTTTCCTAACAACACCATCATCTGGCACATCCCCTACCGTCCCGGCGTGCTGACGGCCAAAGGATACAACAGCGGCAAAGAGGCTGCCGCCTTCCGGATAGAGACATCGCTCGACACTGACAGACTGACGCTGACTCCGGACAGGAGCATCCTCAAGGCAGACGGGCAGGATGTATCACACATCACCGTGCAACTGTATGACAAGAACGGCAAACCGGTGCAGACAGACGACCGCAAACTGACCGTGACCGTAGAGGGGGACGGGAAATTCATGGGTATCGACAGCGGAGACCTGAGAAGAAAACGCTCCTTCAACACCAACCGGCTGAAAACCTACTTCGGCAAGGCGCTGATAGTGGTACAGTCTCTGCGGAAAGCCGGACAGATGACCGTGAAAGTGGAGATGGAAGGAGCAGAAAGCCCCTACACCATACAGATACAGTCTGAATGACAGCTCCGTCCGCTTCGGACATCAGCTGCCGCGCCCCATCCCCGAATCCGGCGGAGCCTGCCCAAACGCGGCCGGGCTCCGCCGGATTCTGCAAAAGAACTGTCCGTCCGGCGATACACTCCGGAATCCCGCAAACATCCATCAACGGAACTCCGGTTTTCCTGTTCCCCACCAGTCAATCCACCGCCGGTAATCGACTTTTTCGTAAAGAGGAGCCACCGTCACATTCGTATCCACCTCCTTGCCCAACAGGAATCTGTCGACAAACGCCTCCACCTCCGGATACTGCGATGCAGGCAACATGCAGTGTCCATGCCCGCCAACAATCGAGAATCCCATGCGATCGGCGATGCCAAACCGCTTCCAAACCTCGCGTGCGGCCTGACAAGAAACATATCCCGATTCGTCCGCCAGCCATTCATAATCCGGATTTCCGAGCACGAGCAGCGCACGAGGCGCAATCATTGCACAGAGCTCATGATGGTCGAACGGGAGCTTCGCCACATTTTCCTCCTTATACCGGAACATGCTCTCCATAAACCAAGCATGACTTGTCCGCCCCAAAGTCTCCACATTCCCCAATGTTTCCGACACACGCCAGGCAGCAGCCCCGCCTCCGCCCGGCTCCTGAGCTATGGTGAGAGCTATCCGTTCGTCGAAGGCACCGGCAAACAAGGCCATCTTTCCGGCAAACGAACATCCGGACACCGCCAGATGCCTCAAGTCTATCCGGCTCTCCGCGCCCACTATCTCCAGACCGTCTATCAGGCGGCTTATGCCCCACGGCCAGGCCGCATAGGCTCCCATATCAGTATGCTCCGGATAAAGCCGGTTGATTGGCTCTTGCCCCCGCTTCTGTGTATGCGACATCACTTGGGTAAAGTCAAAGGCAATCAGAGCGATGCCCCGCTCAGAAAATATTTCCGGCGGCAGGCTGCCCGACCCTCTGCCTATGCCGATAATCGCCGGAAACGGGCCTTCGCCTTCGGGATAAGTAATCCCGGCCGAAAGCCGCAACGTTCGTCCGCCGACTGTGACATGGACAAACAAAGTGTCATCCGCCATCTCCGCCCGAATGCACCGCCGGTCGACCGTCGGTTTCTCACCTATCTCATAATGTTCTATCTCCCTGCCGATTTCCGCCCGACGCCGACTCCAGTCATTGAAATCCGTACAATACCCGCTTCCGTCCGACCATAAAAACGGATCCGGCAAAGGCTTTACAGCCGGAAGCTCATTGAATCCGGGCAGGATGGGGCTTACATCCGGCTCCGTATTCTCCACCTCATACACAAAAGGAATCTCCTGCGAACCTATTTCCATACTCATAAAAGCCGAGCACAACAGCATCAGCCAACTCTTGTTTCCCATATTTCCTTGATTTAAGTAAAAACAACGACGCGTTTACCGCTTAAAGATACGAATAATCTCCTTTCCGACAACCTTTTTCCCTTATTGCCGCAAAATTTTCATACAGTCAAAAATAATTTTACATGCCGCAAAAAAACTTTTGTCCCATTCCAAAGACACGGATTCCCTCCACAGTCTCAGGCCACCCCCACAGCAAAAGAAAAGGTTATCAGACAAAAGCCTGACATCTTCCCATAAGAATCAACTCTTTACGTTCAAAAAAAAGTGGAAAATCTTTGTCGGTTCACAGAAAAGCCGTACCTTTGCACGCCGATTATTATCAAAAGTGACAAAATCACATCCAAGCAGACTGCTCTTTTTGTCCGAAAGACAGGCATGCAAGGATATTTGTTTTTTAGTAGTAACATTAAAAATTTTTAAAGAGTGGATACTTTAAGTTACAAGACCATTTCAGCAAACAAGATGACTGCAACAAAAGAATGGGTTGTAGTCGATGCTACCGACCAGGTTGTAGGCCGCCTCGGTGCTAAAGTTGCAAAATTGTTGAGAGGAAAGTACAAACCAAACTTTACCCCTCACGTAGACTGCGGTGACAATGTCATCATCATCAATGCAAGCAAGGTAAAGTTCACAGGAAAGAAGTGGACGGACAAGATTTACTTGCGCTATACCGGTTATCCCGGAGGACAGCGTGAAATGACCCCGGCAGCCTTGATGGCGAAACCTAACGGCGCAGAAAGACTGATGAAGAAAGTCGTAAAAGGCATGCTCCCGAAGAATCGTTTAGGCGACAAACTGTTGGGCAACTTATATGTTTACGAAGGAAGTGAACACAAACACGAAGCTCAGACTCCGAAAGTAATAGATATTAACTCACTTAAATAATAGAAATGGAAGTAGTAAATGCATTAGGCAGACGCAAAAGCGCCATTGCACGCGTTTTCGTAAGCGAAGGTACAGGAAAGATTACTATTAACAAGAGAGACCTTGCAGAGTACTTTCCATCATCAATCCTACAGTATGTAGTAAAGCAACCTCTGAACAAACTGGAAGTAGCAGAGAAATATGATATCAAAGTAAATTTGGGTGGCGGTGGTTTTACCGGTCAGTCTCAGGCCTTGCGTCTGGCTATTGCCCGTGCTTTGGTCAAAATCAATCCGGAAGACAAGAAAGTTCTCCGTGCAGAAGGTTTCATAACCCGTGATTCTCGTGTCGTTGAACGTAAGAAACCGGGACGTCCGAAAGCACGCCGCAGATTCCAGTTCAGTAAACGTTAAGCTTTTGAGTTGTTTAGTTTTTAAGTTGATTAAGTTTGTAAGTTTGTTTAAGTAATCGGTTTCCCAAGCTTACAACTGACTCAGAAACTTCAGAAACTTAAAAGCTCAAAAACTTAAAACAAAAAGCGTTTAGCATCTAAACCGTCGGGATTTTCCCCACAAGGATTTGCAGAGAAACTACCCGGCAGTTGGTTAACAACAAAAAAGAAAGTAAACGATTAAAAATTAAAAAAATGTCAAGAGTAAACTTTGATAACTTATTGGAGGCAGGTTGCCACTTCGGACACCTTAAAAGAAAGTGGAACCCGGCTATGGCTCCTTATATTTTCATGGAACGCAACGGAATCCATATTATAGATCTAAACAAGACCGTTGCCAAAGTAGACGAAGCTGCTGAAGCTTTGAAACAAATCGCAAAATCAGGAAAAAAAGTCCTGTTCGTTGCTACTAAGAAACAAGCAAAACAGATTGTAGCCGAAAAGGCTGCTTCTATCAATATGCCTTACGTTATCGAACGTTGGCCGGGCGGTATGCTGACCAACTTCCCCACTATTCGCAAGGCTGTAAAGAAAATGGCTACCATCGACAAACTGACTAACGACGGAACTTTCTCTAATTTGTCAAAGAGAGAAATTCTTCAGATTTCACGTCAGCGTGCCAAGTTGGAAAAGAACTTGGGTTCTATCGCTGACCTGACCCGCCTGCCGTCGGCTCTGTTTATCGTGGATGTTTTGAAAGAAAACATCGCTGTTCGCGAAGCCAACCGTCTGGGCATTCCTGTATTTGCTATCGTTGATACCAATTCAGATCCCACCAACATAGATTTCGTAATCCCGGCCAATGACGATGCGACCAAGTCAATCGAAGTGATTCTCGATGCCTGCTGTGGCGCTATGGCTGAAGGACTGGAAGAAAGAAAGGCTGAAAAGATAGATATGGAAGCAGCAGGAGAAAATGCTCCCAAGTCTTCCAAGAAAAAATCTACTAAAGCACGCATGGATAAGGCAGAAGAGGAAGCCATCAACGCTTCTAAAGCTGCGGCTTTCATCGACAAGGACGAAGAAGCTTAATATTGCAAGCTATGAAGATTGAGAATTGAAAATTAAAGGAACAGAATTTTAAAATCCTTTTCTTTAATTCTCAATTCTCAATTTTCGTATAAAAAGTTCTTGATTTTACTATTCATAATTTATAACTAAAAGAAGAATTATTATGGCTGTAAGTATGGCTGATATCCAGCACCTGCGTAAAATGACAGGAGCTGGCATGATGGACTGCAAGAATGCTTTGACAGAAGCTGAAGGCGATTTTGACAAAGCAATGGAAATTATCCGCAAAAAAGGACAGGCAGTAGCCGCCAAACGTTCTGATCGCGAAACTTCAGAAGGTTGCGTACTGGCTAAGTCAACTGGCGATTATGCTGCAATGATTGCTTTGAAGTGTGAAACAGACTTCGTTGCCAAGAACGCCGATTTCGTAGCCTTGACTCAGGCTATTCTTGATGCTGCTATCGCTAACAAATGTCAGACAATCGACGAAGTTAAAGCACTGCCTATGGGCAACGGAACTATAGCAGACGCTATCGTTGAACGTAGCGGTATCACCGGAGAAAAGACCGAACTGGATGGTTACAACTTTGTTTCTGGTGCTTGCACTGCTATCTACAACCACCAAAACAAGAACCAGCTGTGTACGCTTGTAGCATTCAACAAGGTTTGCGACGAGAAGGTGGCTCACGAAATCTGTATGCAAATTGCAGCCATGAACCCGATTGCCATCGACGAAGCAGGCGTTCCGGCTGACATTTTGGCCCGCGAAAAAGAAATCGCAGCAGACAAAGCCCGTGAAGAAGGCAAACCCGAAAACATGATTGAAAAGATTGCAATGGGACGATTGAGCAAGTTCTTCAAAGAAGTATGCTTGCTGAAACAAGAAAGCATTATGGATCCGAAGAAGACTGTTGCCGATGTATTGAAGGCTGCCGACCCTGAACTGGCCGTTGCAGACTTCAAGCGTTTCACTTTGCGCGCAGAATAATATCATTCATCTCTTAAAAAAGCCTGTACACTTTTGTGCAGGCTTTTTTTATGCCGATATAATTTCATACAAAAACAGAAGAAAATCTTCCCAAAACAAAAAACCTATTCCTTTTCCGACTATATTTGTAAATACAACCCCAAATAAAGAATCTATGAAAGTAGCAATCATCGGAGCAGGAAATATGGGCGGAGCCATTGCCCGCGGATTGGCCGGCGGCCACTATGTCAAAGCTGAAGAAATAACGGTTTCCAACCCAAGCAAGGAAAAGCTGAACCGACTGAAGGAAGCTTATCCCAACATGCACATCACCCACAACAACAAGGAAGCGGCAAGCGATGCCGACATTGTCATCATTGCCGTAAAGCCGTGGAAAGTGGAAGAAGTCGTGAAGCCCTTGCGATTGCGACAGCCTCAAATACTGGTATCTGTCGCTGCCGGACTGAACTTCGAGACTTTGGCGCATTATGTAGACCCGGAAATGCCGATTTTCCGCATTATCCCCAATACAGCCATCGCCGAACGCGCCAGCATGACTCTGGTAGCCGCGCGCAACGCATCCGAGAGTCAGACGCAAACCATGCTCGACCTGTTCAACGAAATGGGACTGGCCATGCTGATAGAGGAAAAGCAGTTTGCTGCCGCCACTTCCCTCACCTCATGCGGCATCGCCTACGTGCTGAAATACGTTCAGGCCGCCATGCAAGCCGGAGTGGAAATGGGCATCAAGCCTCACGATGCCATGAAAATGGTGGCACAAACCGTGGAAGGAGCCGCCCGGATATTGCTGAACAACGAAGAGACGCATCCTGCCCTGGAGATAGAAAAGGTGACCACGCCCGGGGGAATCACCATAAAAGGCATCAACACCCTTGAGCACGAAGGTTTCACCTCAGCCGTCATCAAGGCGCTCAAGGCAAGTGTCTGACAAGAACCGTTCATTCCTAAACGACATACCTATGAAACGCAACATTCTCACCACGATGGGAATACTTATCCTGATAGCATTCGCTTTTCAAGGATTCTTCGGAGCGGTGGCAGGCATACTCCTCGCCTCCATTATCGGCATCGTATACGGTGCCGTGAAGCATGACAAAGTATTTGTCAAATGGTCGGCCGTCGCATTGGTCATTTCCATCTTGTGCATCATCGCATTCTATCTGCTTCTTAACGCCTACATGGTCTGATTTGTCCTGCTTTTCCGGCAGGACAATCAGGTCATCCTGTTTTTTGCCCGTACCAAGACTGCTTTTCAACCGCATCAAACAGACATTTCATCAGCATGATGAAATTTTTTCCACCAAATGTTTGCTTTTATCAATATAAGCCAATATATTTGTACTATAACAATAATACAATATATGATTAGGTTTATATTAGATTATTCCAATGGCACCCCGATTTACCGTCAGATCATCGACCAGATAAGATTCGGGATAGCTTCCGGCCAGCTCAAGGTCGGAGAGCAGCTGCCTACCGTAAGAGCTCTCGCCGTAGAGCTGAAAGTCAACCTCAACACCGTATCCAAAGCCTACAAGGAATTGGAAATAAGAAAGATTCTGGAGACGCAACAAGGCTCGGGCACATTCATCTGCAAGGCCGACAATATCATCCAGGAAGAAGAAAGAGAGGGAAAACTGAAAGAAATCTGTTCACAGTTTGCGTCCGTAGCACTCAGCTACGGGTTCAGCGTGGAGGAAATCGTAAACGAACTGGAAAAAATCAATCACATTAAAACATTATAGCTATGAAAACCACTGAAAAAAGCAAGGTATGGGGCAATCCTATTTCCGTTTCTGTACTGATCATCTCAATTATTCTACTGGTCGGACTATACAATCTGGGCTTCATCGACGAACTTGCCCTTATAGCCGGGATACTTTTCTTCATCATCCTATCGGCTTCTATCCATATCGCCAACCAGTGGGAACGGGCTGTAGTGCTCCGTATGGGTAAGTTCAAAGGGCTGAAAGGCCCAGGCCCGTTCATGATTATCCCTATCATCGACCAGATTTCGACCTTTATCGACCAACGTGTCAGAGTAAGCGCATTCAAGGCGGAACAGACGCTAACCAAGGACACGGTACCGGTAAACGTGGATGCCGTGGTATACTGGACGGTGTGGGATGTAGAGAAAGCCGCCCTTGAGGTACAGGAATACCAGCGCGCCATCGAACACATCGCACAGACCGGCCTTAGAGATACCATCGGAAAGCACGAGCTGGCCACCTTATTACAAGAGCGCGACAAGATTGCCGACGACCTGCAACAGGTCTTGGACAAGAACACAAGTCCGTGGGGCATTACCTGCCAGACTGTCGGCATAAAGGATATAGCCATTCCTCAGGCGCTTGCCGAAGCGATGAGCAAGGAAGCGCAGGCAGAACGAGAGCGGAGAGCGCGCGTCATCTTAGGCACAGCCGAAACGGAAATTGCGGAAAAGTTCGCCCAAGCCAGTAAGGAATATACCGACAATCCGGTCGCCCTTCATCTGAGAGGCATGAACATGCTGTTTGAAGGCTTGAAAGAAAAAGGTTCGATGGTCATCGTGCCAAGTTCGGCTCTTGACACCATGAACCTGGGAGCCATCAGCGGACTGGCTTCTTTGGCCAAGACCAATGAAAAGAAAGACAATCCGTCTCCCCTGCCAGAGATTCCGCAAGATGAATAAGCTCATAAAGAATGCCGCCCGGACGAATCTTTCACATCGACGGACGGCATTCCTCATTTCACAAAACCCTTTCTTGCCCATTTCAGGCTGTTCCACCGTCTTACAAAGATCAAGGCACGGATATTCTCGTCGAGCAGGAACGCACACCACATGCCGACCAGCCCCCATCCCATATAAATACCGAACAGATAACTGAGTCCGACCGAAACCGTCCATTGCACAACCAGACCGACATAAAAAGGAAAATTCACGTCACCCGCCGAGCGCAAGGCATTCGTCGCATAAATATTGACGGCACGACCTATCTCCACCACCACATCCACAATCAATATGGTGACACCGAGCCGGATTATCTCCTCATTGTCGGTCAGCCAGCTGAATATGGCGTGCCCGCCTATCGCCCAGATGCATGACAGAATGAGAGAGACAAGGATGGAGAGCCTCATCACATACTTTCCCAACAGGTAGGCGGCATGAATCTTTTTCTGTCCCACCAGATGCCCGATGCTGATGGCACCTCCCTGTGCCATTGCGATGGCGAAAAGATAGACGAACATCGTGGTGTTGACCGTATAGGTACGGGTGGCAAGCGCACTGTTTCCCAATATATTGATGAGATAAGTAATCACAACCTGCGAAAAGCTGTATGACATGTTCTCTCCCGCCGACGGAATCCCTACTTTCAACAGATTCTTCAGCTCTATCCACGGGAAAGGACGGAAATAAGCCCGGGGAAAACTGGGAATATGCTTACGAAAAAGAATGACAAACAGCACGACCATGCTCACGCCGCGGGCAAAAGCCGTCGATATGGCAGCACCTTCCGCACCCAAGGCGGGGAATCCGAACTTTCCGAATATAAGCGAATAGTTGCCGACTATATTCATAATGTTCACAAGCACCGTAACCAGCATCGGGTAGATAGCCTTGTTCGCACTGCGCAGCGAGGCCGAAATGGTAAGCGAGATAGCCTGAAAGAAGGCGAACGCGCCCACAATCTCCATATATCCTATGCCATACCGCAGCAGTTCCGGGCGCAATCCCATCCATCCCAACAAGGTAGCCGCTCCGAAATACAGGACAGCACTGACAGTCAGCCCTACCACCAGATTCAGCAGCAGCGACACTCCCACCACCTGCACCATATTCTTATGCAGCTTTGCTCCCAGATACTGCGAACAGAGCACCGATGTCCCGATGTTTATCACCTCAAACACCAGAAAGGCGAACATTACAATCTGGTTCACTACCCCTACCGCCGCCACACTTTCATCCGAATACTGGCTCAGCATGATTGTGTCGACCGCACCCAACATCATAATCAGCAGGGTTTCGATAAAGATGGGAACAACCAGTCTGGTCAGTCCCCGGCGGATATTTGTCTGTTGAATAACCTGTTCCACGCTGCAATCTTTTTTCGGGATGCAAAATTACTATTTTATTCCGCAAAAGAAAAAGCCTGCCAGACTTTTCCTTGCTGCTCCGGATACTGATGCCGGCATGGCATCATCCTATCCGAAAAATATTTCCATCAGCAGGAAAAATCCGGCAGGCGCTTACAAACGTCCTTCCAAGTACAACAAAACTATAAACTATAAAAGTCGCCGGCTTTTTTTATCAAAGGCTGTTCAGCAAATCCAGCTTACCTTCATTCACCAGCTTCAGAATCAACTCGCCGAAAAGCGTGTTCTGCCAGGCAAACCACGGGCGGGTAAACTTGTCGGGATTATCCTTGTGGAAAGATTCATGCATGAATCCCGTCCCGGCATCCGTATCCATCAGCATCTTGATACAAGTCTTGATTTCTTCATCATCCTGGCTTGTGAAGGCTTTCATCATGATGCTCATCGGCCAAACCATGTCATAACCGATGTGCGGCCCGCCAATCCCCTCGCCTGCCTTGCCACGGAAGAAATATGGATTGTCTTCGCTCCACACGAAACGGCGCGTATTCTGATATATCGGGTCATTAACATCGACATCGCCCAAGTAAGGCATCGCCAACAGACTGGGAACATTCGCGTCGTCCATCAGGATATGGTTGCCGAACCCGTCCACTTCGAAGGCATAAATCGTCCCATACTTCGGATGGTCGTAGGTGGCATATTTTTTCAGCGCATCTTCCACCTCGTCGGCCAAAGCCAGACATTCTTCAGCCAAGTCTTCACGCCGGCTTACCGAAGTCAGAATTTCGGCAGCCTTGCGCAAAGACGAAACAGCAAAGAAGTTTGAAGGCACAAGAAACTGCATATTCGTAGCATCGTCCGACGGACGGAACGTAGAGACAATCAGGCCCACGGGTTTCACCGGTCGTCCCCATCCGTCGCAAGGCACCGTATCGAGCGCACGCTCCGTCTTGCGTTGGAAGCGATAGCTTCCGGTTCCGTCCTTGCGCTGCTGATCCCTGAAGGTTGCCAGTATGTTTGCCACCGCTTTCAGCCAGTCTTCCCCGAAGACGGAAGTGTCGCCCGTCACCTTCCAGTAATGATAAGCCAGGCGCAACGGATAGCAAAGAGAGTCTATCTCCCATTTCCGCTCGTGAAGCTCGGGCTTCATGTCCGTAAGGTCACTCATCCACTCGCCTCCGGTAGGGCCATCGTTGAACGCATTGGCATACGGATCGATGTTGATGCACATCCATTGCCGGTTTATGACCCCTGCAATCATCTCTTTCAAGGCAGGGTCTTCATTGGCCAGCTGCACATAAGGCCATACCTGAGCACCCGAATCGCGCAGCCACATGGCGTGAATGTCTCCGGTATATACGAATGTATCCGGACGCCCGTCTTCAAAATGGCGGAAATGCACGGTCGTATCCAGCGTATTCGGGAAGCAATTGGTAAACATCCACGCCAGTTTCGTGTTTTTCAAGAGTTCCTGCATCCGCTTGATCTGCTTTTCCACAGCTTCCGAACGGAACAGACGCTCTTCCTGCGGCGGACGGTTGTCTCCTTTTATCGCGTCATTCACACAGATGTGCGCTTCTTCTGCCGTCACTGCCTTGGCCTGCATACCGCAAGCCAATACAGACAACAGACAGATTCCTGTCAAAAAATTATTTTTCATAAGTCAAAATCCTTTTTTCATCAGTTCGAAATTCATTTTTCAGACTGCGACAGCTTTTCTTTCAGCACCTTTATCCAGTATCCTCCTATCACCGAGCGAGCCTGGAAGCCGCGCTGTTTCGGTTCGAGCGTCCAGTTCCAGTCCGTCATCGGCACCCGGTCGGTCGTTTCATTCATGAATGCATACACCGGGTCAATGAAACGCTCGAATGTAGCCCTGTCTTTCGCCATTGTCGCCGTCCACATAATCCAGTCGTTCTTGGTATAAGTCTCCCGGCTGTCCAAAGGTAATCCATATTTGTTTTGCTTGTTCAGATAATAAGCAATTTCTTTCTCTGCGACTTCATCAGGGAATATGTCAAAGCCCAACAAGTCATCCCACACCAGATTATACTTCTGGCTCCAGGTTCCCGGCTTGTCGAAAGTCAGACGGTAATGGTCTCCGTCGTCCGCCATCTGCATCCAAGCCTGTGCCATCTCTTTCGCTTTTTCCATATACTTGTCTGCCGTTTCCTTCATGCCTTGTTTTCCGGCCAGATAGCCGTATGAAGCCACGCCCAAGATTGCCTTGACGGACAGGTTGGCATTGTGGGCAAAATGTCCGGCAAAGTCATCCGTACACAACTGGTTTTCCGGATCCAGCCCGTTGGCGGCCAAATAGTCCGCCCATACGGTCAATACATCCCAATGCTTGGCTGCATAATCCGTGTTGCCTTCCACAACGGCCAGCGCCGCACTTAATATCAGCATGTTTCCCGTTTCCTCAATCGGCATGTCACCGCCATACACCTGACCGTTTGCCAACGGATAGGTTCCCAAATCATGGGCAGCAAAAGGTTTCGGCCATTTGCCGCTTTCGCTATAATAGAAGATTCCGTTCATCATGCCTTTTCCCAAATCCGGATTATAAACCAGGAACAGCGGGAAAGAAGGATATGTCAAGTCTACCGTATTGATGCAACCGTTGCTAAAATTCTCCTTCGACATGAACAGAAGCTCTCCTTCCGGCGATTCCACCAGTTTGTGAGCCGCCATCACCTGACGATAGGCCAGTGCGCACAGTTCGGCATACTTTCTTCCTCCTGCCTGCTCGGCATCCTCCCACAGACGGACATCGAAGGCAGCGCAGCGCTTCATCAGGTCGGCATATTCACTTTCAGCCTTCGACATCTGCGTAAAGATGGTTTCATTGTTATTCCGGTTCCAGTAAGGGCGCAGATTCGTTCCGAAATACTGAAGGGAATAAATGTCGTCATAAGCCAGAAGCAAATGTCCCTTAGCCGACTTGACCGTGCCCAACGGACATACCATCGCCAGCTTGTCCAATCCTTCGGTAGCCTGTCCGTCCAAATCCGCGTCGGCCAAGAAACTGCGGCGCAATGAAAGTCCGTCGCCTGTAGCTACCGCCGTCGCACTTCCTGCCGGAGCCGCGAGATAAAAATATCCCCAGTCAATCCGTAAGTCATCCCCTTTCTTTGCCAAGACATTCTGCTCTACACTTCCGGTCGAAGCATAGATGATGCCGTCTTTTTCACCCGTCTTGCTGACAGATTTCTGGTAGGGTTGGTCGATAGCCCACTGCGGACCCGCCTCAAAATAAAGTCTGACATCATGTCGCTTACCGTCTTTCGACTGGACTTCGTAGGTCAAATAGTTGACAGGCCGGGTCATCAGGTCAAGATCATCCATCAAAAGCGGTGCCGTGAACGTAAGCTTCAAGTCGACAGCCCCGCAATCAAAAGTATAATAAGTCTGCGTAGCCTGCGCATCTACTGATGTCTGTACCGCTTTCTCCGCAAACAGACGGGTGTTGTCCTTTTCCGCAAGCAGCCCAAAATCAAGCAAACCGTTCCCTACACGGTTACGACAATAGGCCGCTATCAGATTCTTTCCTTTTTTCAGCGATGCGACAGCCTCATCCGGCAGCTTCGCATACTGATACTTCTTAGCCGAATTGCCTGTATCGACCACCTTAATGCCGTTTACATAAATTACGGCATCGTCATCATGCGAATATTCCAGATACAGATTCTTTCCCGACAAATCTTCAGCCACATCAATCACCCGGCGCACCCAGATATACTCGCTTCCCCATTGGGTCTTCGCCGTCGGTTCGTTTTCTTTCGTACCGAAAGCTCCCTGTCCTGTCTGCCAGGCGGCATCATCAAAAGTTTCTTTTTCCCATCCGTCGGCAGGTTTGCTCATTGTATAGCGTCCTGTCCAGTCGCACTGCTCGGATGTTCCACTGATGGGGTACAGTTCCAGTTCTTCCTCGCCCATGAAACGATAAACGCTTCCATCGACTTTCACCACTCCAAGCAACGGGAAGTTCTTGCCAGTCCAGTGTTTCACCGGAGCATCATACAAGTGATCGGCCATCGACCAGGCACTTGTATAAGGGTCAATCGTAACCAGCGGGTATGCCGGGGCACGCAGCTCATTCTTTACATGCTGCGCCACCTGTTCATCTCCTCCTTTGCAGCCTGCCAAGAGTGCGGCAGCCGCCACATAAAATAAGGTTTTCAGCTTCATTGTTGTTTTCTGTTTAAATGATTATGATTTTATCTTTATTACTCACCACCCAGGAAAAGCAGCATCAACGCCGGTATGCCCGATGCCGAATAGCTGTCGACAACTTCATCCCCCTGCAAAGGCTCGTCATATTTCCCGCCGCATATATCACGCGTCTTGTCCCGATTAGCCCAGCCACAGGCAATGTTGTGCTCCAGGAAAGGAATGTACTGAGATTGTCCGCAGTCATATACCAGCAAAGCCATGTATTGTGCGAAGATTGCCGTATAAATGCCCTGTTCAATGCCGTTTTCAAAAGGAAGAACGCCTTCGGGAGACATGTCACGCACCGTATAGTCTGCCGCAAGAACAGCGTTGTCAAGATAATCCCGACGACCGGTCGCCTTATAAAGCATCGCCGATGCCCCTATGAAAGTTGCCTGATTATACACATGAACCTTCCAGTTTGGTTCGTGCTCCCCATGCTGACTGTCGGCCACCCGTCCTGTTTTCTTATCAAACAAATGGTCTACTCCCCAAGCATAAATCTCCTTTGCCTTCTGCAAATATTGTCCTTTACTCTGGCAACGCAGCACACCGCCCCTTTGGTCGGCCCGGTCGGCCGGCACATTCGCATAAAGTTCCATAGCCGCCACGACCGTAGGAAAGTTGATGCAGGCCATTTTGCCGTCACGTTCGCTGTCATTCGGTGCAGGATGCTGAATCGGCTGCCACTGCCAGAACATCCCTCCCTTCTTTTCATCGTAAGATCCCGTATCGCCAACTCTTTCCGAGCCATACCACACCCGGCTGAAACTGGCTTCCGAAAGCTCCAGATACTCCTTATCGCCAAACAATGCATAAGCACGCGCCAGAGTTATCGTCCACCACTGAATATCGTCGTATATGAACCAACCCGTGTTTTCATTGTTGTCATGAAAGTCAAACCCGCAGTATTGAGCCTTGTTGCCCTCGAAAATCTTGCGGCTCAAGGCTGCATATTCCCGTTCGCGCTTTCGGTCGTTCTGTTGTCTGGCAAGACGGTATGCGTTCATCGCCATATCCCAGTACATGGGTTGGCACCAAATGGCAGCCGCCCCGTTCCAACGGTCAACCGCATGCGGGAAAGAAGAATCTGTCCTGTAGATATATTTCTGCGAATCAAGGAAAACCCGGTTAAAGCCCTCATAAGCCTTCCATATATCCGCAACCGTATATGAAGGAGCCTTCGCATCCAACGACAGCATTGTCACTATCCCCCATAAAAACAAAATTGTCTTTTTCATATTCCTATTCATTCTTGTGTTAATTTCAATGCAGACATTCATCGGTTTGCCGCACGCCTGAAGGGCACTCTGTCCAACCATGTGCAAACCCGCCAAAGCCATTCCATCGGTCCATAGTAATACCGCTTCATCCACCAGTTGCTATAAAGTATCTGGACAAGGCAGAACAATACGCCGAACAAGAAGCTTTCCAGATAATTCAGGTGCGCAGCCCCGTCGAATCCGAAGCCATAAAAGAAAATGACACCGACCATGCTCTGCAGCATGTAGTTGGTCACGCTCATCCGTCCGACCGGAGCCAGACAATCCAAGACCTTCTTTCCGCCCCGATAATACAGCCATACCAGACCACAAGCATAAAACATCATCTGCCCCAGATTCCCATAAGTCTTAAACAGGGTCTGACCTACCCGGAGAGCATAGCCTTCTACCCCAAGGCAAGGCAGCAAGTAGGCTATGGCATAGAAGACAATGAAGACAGCCAAGGCATAAGGCAAGTATTTACGGCTGCAAGCCACCATCCGGACTTCATCTTTATGGATTCCGGAGCGTCCGATCAGCAAGCCGACAAGGAACAGACCGAACAGCTGGAAGTATCGGAAATTGCTCAGCCCCCACAAAAGTTTCGCCCACTGCCCGTTCCACGAATTAAAGGCTATCACATCCGCAAAGGAGCCGCCGGAAAAGACAGGGACACTGGCTTCATAAAGACCGTTCATCTCTTCGACCAATGCCGTCGGCCGGTTCGGCACATCATTTCCAAGCAAGGACACAAAGCTGACCACAGCCGGAATCTGCAAGAAGAGCAAGACCGCCAAGACCACCAGCCACCGCGTCGGCACCTTATAAAAAGGAACCAAAAGGAGTCCCAACAGGGCATAAACCAAAAAGAACTCTCCCATATAGACCAAACCATTGATATAGCCGAACACGAACAGCAAAGCCAGACGCCAGACGAAACGCCCCGTGAAGTCTACTCCCTTGTTCGCCTGCGAATCCATCTGCATGAAAAAGCTCAATCCGAACAGCAAAGAAAACAAGGCATAAGACTTTCCGGCAAACAAGAAGTATAATGCCTCATAAACAAACGTATCAACCCGCTGCATAAAGGGATTGTCGACAACCGGAATCAGGGTAAGGTCGAACCGTTCCATGCAATGGAGCAGCATGATGCCAATCAAAGCAAATCCGCGAAGAGCGTCGATGGAGTGAATGCGCTTGGGGGGAGATATTCTTACAATATGATTCATAGATTATTTTTTAGATTAAACACATATTCTTGGATGCAAAACTAACAAGCAACAACAAAGAATGACGGAAATAATCATTCAAAAAACAGAAGAAACTGTTCAGTATGATTATTTCCGCCATTTTCCGGCTTAAAATATGTTTAAGCACGGCAGCTTTTCCGCAAGGCAAAAAAGTTATGCCGCCGAGAAAAAACATTTCCTCCCTGAATAAAAAATTTTTTCCTCCAGACTAAAAATGTCTTCATCCCATGCAGCACCGCTCCCTCATCTGCGGCTTTTCGTCCCCGAAGGTTTCGGAAGCGGCGTATCAAGCCGTACCGGACTGCCCAACACCGGCATCCCATTTTCATCCCATCCCACTTTCTGCATACGGATGCTGCGTGATTCATCCCCTCCGGTAATGCCGTTCGGAATCGGACGGGCATGATAAAGTACATACCATTCGGTCTCATCGGGCGAAGGGACAAATGAAACGCTTCCCGGTCCCCATATACTGTCCTGGGGAGAAGAGCAAAACACCGGCTTGTCCGCCTTATGCCACGACGCCGGATTCAGCAAATCAGCATCGGCATCGGCCGTAAGCATCCCGACACAATAATAAGGAGACCAGCATCCGCTTGCAGAATAATACAGAATCAAGGTCTTGTTGTCTTTGGAATGGAACATCTGCGGGGCTTCGTTCACATAAATGGGATAAGCCGTGCGGCTTCCGTCCGGATTGACCCACTGCCGCTCCCAATTATACTCCGGTTTGGAAAGCATGACCCGTTCTCCCTCCAATGTCCACGGATTCTTCATGCGCGCGATATAGATGCACTGGGTCTCTTCCATAATCCGCCTTTGAGGCCAGCCCGACCATAGCAGATACTGCACCCCCTTATGCACGAACGTTGACGCATGAATCCCCCAGTTCCATACCGGATTGGTCATGATCGGCCCTTTCTGCACGAACGTTCCCTCAAAGGGAGTGGAAGCTTCATTCTCCAATACATAAATCTGATGATTGTCCGTATTGCCGTCATCCGCCGCATAATAGATATACCACTTGTCATTTATCCGGTGAATCTCCGGTGCCCACAGATTATGCATGCTTTTCAAATCGGTCGGTCTCCATACCTCCTTATAAATGGCATGCTTCATATCGGTGATATCACTTGTTTCCCACACCCATATCATATCGTTGGTTTCATGGGTGTAATAGTACTTTCCTTTATAAAACACCGCACTGGGAGAACTTCCGCCCTGGAATAACGGATTTGTGAAGCAATCGCCCACCGCCTCCGGCTTCTGCTCCTTCTTCTGCGAGCAGGCCCCGAGCAATACGGCTATGGCTAACCCCATTATATAAATGTGTAATTTCATAATATGTACCTTCAAACTTTCGTATGACTGCCCAAAATTATACATTTTAGGTCAGAAAGAAAAAACATGGTCAGTTTTTATCTTTTATTTGGCAATGCTTTTCCTTAAAAATGGATATAAAGCACAATCTTTGCACAAAGACATCCAAATTTTCAAACTATCATGAAAAACATCAGATTAATACAAGGACTACTTTTCTGCACGGCAGCACTCACATTCGGCGCATGCAACAATTCCGTCCAAAATTTTCATGCCACGATTGTAGAGCGTCCGGCACAGAGCGAATCAGCTCCAAACTATGTAAGCAACAGGACTCCCCTGCTGCCTTCCAAGTTCCTGAAACTTCCCGTCGGGAGCATCCAGCCCGAAGGATGGCTCAAAAAATATCTGGAGCTGCAAAGAGACGGTCTGACCGGCCATTTAGGAGAAATCAGCGCATGGTTAGAAAAAGAAAATAATGCATGGCTGACCACCGGCGGAGACCATGGATGGGAAGAGGTTCCCTACTGGCTAAAAGGTTACGGCAATCTGGCATACATCTTGGGAGACAAGGACATGATTGATGAAACCAAAGTATGGATTGAAGCTGCCATCAAGAGTCAACGTCCGGACGGCTTCTTCGGACCGCTGAATCTCAAAGGGGACAAGCCCGAACTGTGGGCGCAGATGATTATGCTGTGGTGTCTCCAGTCTTATTATGAATATACGAACGACGCGCGCGTACTGACACTGATGACCGATTTCTTCAGATGGGAACTGAACTTGCCCGATGAGAAATTTCTGGAAGACTATTGGGAAAACAGCCGGGGAGGCGACAATCTGCTCAGTGTATACTGGCTATACAACCGCACCGGAGATGCCTTCCTGCTCGAACTGGCGGAGAAAATCCACCGGAATACCGCTGACTGGACTCGCCCGTCAACACTTCCCAACTGGCATAACGTGAACATCGCGCAGTGTTTCCGTGAGCCGGCTTCCTATTACATACTGTCTCACGACTCTACCTTCCTGAACGCCTCTTACAATGCCCACCACCTCATCCGGCGAACATTCGGGCAAGTGCCCGGAGGGATGTTCGGTTCAGACGAAAACTGCCGCATGGGCTACATCGATCCGCGGCAAGGCGTGGAGACCTGCGGCATGGTAGAACAAATGGCTTCTGATGAAATCATGCTAAGACTGACCGGAGACCCGTTTTGGGCGGAGCACTGCGAAGAAGTGGCCTTCAATTCCTATCCGGCTGCCGTCATGCCCGACTTCAAATCACTGCGCTATATCACCAGTCCGAACCATGTAGTCAGCGATTCGAAGAATCATCATCCCGGCATTGACAATTCAGGGCCGTTTCTTGCCATGAATCCGTTCAGCTGCCGATGCTGCCAGCACAACCATGCACAAGGGTGGCCATACTATACCGAGCATCTGGTGCTGGCTACGCCCGACAAGGGAGCGGCATTTGCCCTGTATGCGGCTTGCCGGGCAACCTTGAAAGTCGGCGACGGACAAACGATACGCCTGCACGAAGAAACGAACTATCCGTTTGAAGAACAAATCAACATCACCATAGAAACCGACCAGGAGGTGGCTTTCCCTCTCTATCTGCGTATTCCGTCCTGGACTTCGGACGCTCAGATATGCGTCAACGGAGAGAAAGTACAGACTGAAATCGAGGGCGGGAAGTATGCCTGCATCCGGCGGACGTGGGAAAACGGCGACAAAATCACGCTGGACTTTCCTATGACACTTTCTTTACGAACCTGGCAAGTAAACAAAAACAGTGTCAGCATAGACTATGGCCCGCTTACATTAGCTCTGAAAATAAAAGAGAAATATGTAAAGCGCAACAGCCGGGAGACAGCAATCTGGGATTCCAAATGGCAAAAAGATGCGGATGCCGACAAATGGCCGTCGTATGAAATCTATCCGGAGTCTTCGTGGAACTATTCACTGGTATTAGACCGAGAAAATGCGCTGAAAGACTTCAAGGTCATAAAGAAAGAATGGCCTGCCGACGACTTTCCTTTCACACAAGCCAACGTTCCCATTGAGATAAAAGCCTTCGGCCGCCTGATTCCAAGCTGGGGAATCGACCAATACGGGCTTTGTCACGAACTGCCGGAACCGGATGCCGTCAAGGGAGAGAAAGAAGAAATCACGTTAATCCCGATGGGAGCAGCCCGGCTGAGAATAAGTGCTTTCCCGAACACTCATGAATAATAATCATCCTTTTATAAACACACATCATGAAGAAATTACTGACAACCACTTTACTCTTGTTGCTTTGCATAAGCAGCTTTTCATCCTCGTTGCCACGCCCCGAATACCCTCGTCCGCAGTTTGAGCGCAGCGAATGGATCAACCTGAACGGTACATGGAGCTTTGAATTCGATTTCGGAGAATCCGGAAGAGACCGCCAACTGCAACGTTCGGAAAGGTTATCCGGACAAATCACCGTACCCTTCTGTCCGGAAAGCAGGCTCTCGGGAGTGGGACACACCGACTTTATAAACTGCCTATGGTATCAGCGTAAGGTCAGCATCCCTTCTGAATGGGAAAACAAAAAGATTCTGCTCAATTTCGGTGCTGTCGACTATCAGGCGGACATCTATATTGACGGAGAACCGGTACAGTCACACTGGGGCGGCTCCTCATCCTTCTCGGTCGATGTTACGAGATTCGTCAAGCCCGGCCAGACCCATAATCTGGTGGTTCAGGTCAAAGACGATCTACGCTCAGGCAAACAGACCGGCGGAAAGCAGTGCACCAACTTTTATTCCGGAGGATGTTCGTATACACGCGTGACCGGAATCTGGCAGACCGTCTGGATGGAAGCTGTAGCAAAAGACGGACTCAAATCTGCCACAGTGCGTCCGGACATAGACCAGGAGCAGCTAACTGTAATGCCTGAATTTTATCAGGAATCAGACAACACACTGGAAATTACATTAAAAGACGGCAACAAGACCGTAGCACAAAAACGTGTTTCCTGCTCCAACAGCTCCTGCGTTGTACTTCCTGTAAAAAAGATGAAGCTATGGTCTCCCGAAAGTCCCTTCCTTTACGACCTGACTTATCGGATTACCGACAAGCAAGGGAATCTTGTAGACGAAGTGAAATCATACGCCGGAATGCGCAAAGTGCACACGGACAACGGGATTTTCTACCTGAATAACCAGCCTTATTTCCAACGTCTGGTCTTGGACCAAGGATATTATCCCGACGGGATATGGACTGCGCCGACGGATGATGCCTTGAAAAATGATATTTTATTAGGGAAAAACGCCGGTTTCAACGGGGCTCGCCTGCACCAGAAAGTATTCGAAGAACGCTATTACTACTGGGCAGACAAACTGGGATACCTTACCTGGGGAGAAAGTGCCAGTTGGGTAATGGACATAAACGACGAGCTGGCGGTGAGAAACTATATAGGAGAATGGACGGAAGTGGTGGCAAGAGACCGGAATCATCCTTCACTGGTCATCTGGACTCCTTTCAACGAGACATGGGGCAGCCGTGAAGGGGTGTATCCGCGCCTGATACGCGACATTTACCATATCACAAAGGCCATCGACCCGACTCGTCCGGTCAACGACGCAAGTGGAGACGACCATATCTTGACCGACATCTGGAGTGTACACAACTATGAACAAGACGGGAAACGCCTGGCAGAACAACTGGAGTTCAAGGAGGGGAAAGAACCTTACCGCAACAGCCGCGACAAAAAGCATTTGGCTGTCTACGAAGGACAGCCTTATATGGTAGACGAGTTCGGCGGAATCGGCTGGATGTCGGCCGAAGAGCGGAAGACTTCATGGGGATATGGAAATCTGCCCCAGACACCTGAAGAATTCTATACGCGTCTTGAAGGACAGATAAAGGCTTTGAAAGAGTCGAAACACGTGACAGGATTCTGCTACACACAGCTGACGGATGTAGAGCAGGAGAAAAACGGCATCTACTATTATGACCGCACGCCCAAATTAGACATGAAACGAATCAAGGCCATATTCGAACTTATCCCTTCGTCACACACTAATCTGAAATAATCATGAAAAAGGCATCTCTTATACTTTTCCTAACCTGTTTGCCGGCGCTGCTTGCAGCCCGGCAACTGGGCGGAACCGTTTTCATGCAGCGGGCCGACTCGCTACTGAACACGATACTGGCCCTTTATCAGGTGCCCGAGCACGGGCTGCTGATGGAAACCTATCCGCGCAACCCCAAGCAACAGATTACCTACACCATCAACGAAGGAGCGAATCTGACCCAACAGGAAGTATCATTCCTGTGGCCCTACTCCTCCATCGTATCAGGATGTGTTTCCATGTACAAGGTATCCAAGGCCGAACGGTATAAAAAACTTATGGACGGGCAGATAAAGCCTGGGCTTGACCGATACTGGGACGAAACGCGAAGCCCCGAATGCTACCAGTCATACCCTACTTTTGCAGGAAAGAACGACCGTTACTACGATGACAACGACTGGATTGCACTCGACTTCTGTGACTATTATGAGCTTACGGGAGATAAAGCGTATCTGGACAGGGCAGTCGCACTGCATGACTATATCTACTCCGGATGGTCTGACGAACTGGGAGGAGGCATCTACTGGTGCGAACAAAAGAAGACATCCAAAAACACCTGTTCGAATGCACCTGCCACCGTATTGTGTCTGAAGCTGTACAAGCTGACCCAGGACAAAAAGTATTTAGAACAGGCAAAAGCCACATACAACTGGACCAAGAAGAATCTTCGCGACCCTGAAGATTTCGTTTATTGGGACAATATCAACCTGAAGGGCGAGATTGGCTACGCCAAATATACTTACAACAGCGGGCAGATGATTCAGGCAGGCGTCTTGCTATACCAACTGACCGGAGACAAGACCTATCTGAAAGATGCCCAGCAAACAGCAAAAGGCGCTTACATGCACTTCTGCCGTCCGAAACAGACGAGCAAAGGGGAAATGAGGTTCTATCCGGAAACGCCCTGGTTTAATGTCATTCTGTTTCGGGGGCTGAAAGCACTTTATCTGGTCGACGGAAATCCCCAGTATGTCAAGGCCATGATAGAGAATGCCGACTTCGCGTGGCGATATACCCGAGACAGCAACGGGCTGTTCAGCAATGACTGGTCGGGAAACAAAGAGAACAAATTCAAGAGCCTGCTGGAAAACGCCTGCATGATTGAGCTTTATGCAGAAATCAGCGAACTGTAATCTTTAAACAAACGGATATAGACATGAATATAAAGCAACTGACTCTAACCGGAATAATAATGTACGCCTCCGTCCTCTCCGTGCATGCGCAGCGATGGCAGGACAACGGAAGCGGAAACCCTGCTTTCCCCGGATGGTATGCCGATCCGGAAGCCATTGTCTACGGGGATACCTTCTGGATTTACCCGACTCTCTCAAAGCTTTACGGCGAGGACGAAAAGACTTACCACAAGGATGCGGAACGGAAGACCGAGGCCATCAATCAGGACTATAACCTGCAAACGCATTTTGACGCCTTCTCATCGAAAGACCTCGTGCACTGGACACGCCATCAGGAAGTGTTGTCCATCAAAGATGTGCCGTGGGTAAAATACGCTTTATGGGCTCCTTCCGTCATTCATGCCAACGGAAAATACTATCTGTTCTTTGGAGGGAACGACATTCAGAACGAAAACCAGACGGGAGGTATAGGAGTAGCCGTGGCCGACCGTCCGGAAGGCCCGTTCAAAGACGCCTTAGGAAAGCCGCTTATCGACAAAATCATCAACAAGGCACAGCCTATCGACCAGTTTGTATTTCGTGACGACGACGGAACCTTTTATATGTATTACGGCGGATGGGGACATTGCAATCTTGTCAAGCTCAGCGACGACCTTTTGTCTTTGACTCCCTTTGAAGACGGGAGCTATTACAAAGAGGTTACCCCTGAAAACTATGTGGAAGGCCCGTTCATGCTGAAGAAAGACGGGAAGTATTACTTCATGTGGTCGGAAGGAGGATGGGGCGGCCCGGATTATTGTGTGGCCTATGCCATTGCAGAATCCCCGTTCGGCCCGTTCAAGCGCATCGGGAAAATCCTGCAGCAGGATCCGGAAGTGGCGACAGGAGCCGGACATCATTCCGTCATCAAAGTTCCGGGAAAGAACGAATATTACATCGTATACCACCGCCGCCCGTTGGGATGCACGCTTTCAAACGAAAGGCAGGTCTGCATTGACAAGCTTGAATTTGACAAAGAAGGTTACATCAAACCTGTCAGGATAACTCACGAGGGCATACATCCCGTAGCCCGATAGGGAAAGGCTGTACCATCCGTACACATTTTCCTTAAAACGCGGGAAGCCGGCTTTTCCTCTTTACAGAGAGCCGGCTTCCCGCATTTTATAACCGTATCACACCCGTCCGGGCAATCGTTTGTGCAAGGGCACAAAAGATTCGGACCGCATCCGGACAGAGATTTCGCCCTGCCAAACAGGATTTTCCCTACGATGAAAAATGCGTCACATAATCTTTCGGCAAGACTCCGAAATGCGCCTTAAAGCATTTGGCAAAGTAAGAAGAAGAGCCGAATCCTGTCTGCGCGCACACTTCATTCACCCGAACCCCTTCTTTCAGCAAAGCGGCGGCCTTATTCAGCCGACAAAACTTCAGATAATCATTTGGCGACATCCCCGTCAGAGCTTTCAGCTTGCGGTAAAAGTTCGAGCGGCTCATGTTCATATCGGCAGCCAACGAGTCAATCGAGAAGTTCTCGTCCGACAACTGCATGTCAATCACCTGCTGCATCTTCGACAAGAATTCCCGGTCGCGCGGCGTTATGCTGACTTCACCCTGCACTTCGGCCATGCACTCCTGGTTCAACTCCTGAACACGCTGATGGAAGCGCAGACGCAGCCTCAATATATTCCGGATCTGCATCTTCAACTGAACGACCGTAAAGGGCTTCTCCACATAAGCATCGGCTCCGCATGAAAGCCCTTCGGCTTTCGCCTCCGGCAAAGTCTTGGCTGTAAGCAGGATGACGGGGATATGCGAAAATTCTATATTGTCCTTTATCCTACGGCAAAGCTCCAGCCCGTCCATTTTGGGCATCATCACATCGCTGACCACCACATCCACCGCATTTGTTTCCAACACTTTCAGAGCCTGCACACCATTGCCCGCCTTCAGCACCTTAAACCATCCGGCCAGACGGACACATTCCATCTCCAGCAAATCAAGGTTGTCTTCCACTATCAGCACCGTATATTTCTGCTGCAAAAGCGGATCATCTTCTTCCGCCGCACTCTGCGGAACTGTCTGCTCTTCCGAATCGGGCAAAAGGTCGGTCGTTTCCTCTTTTTCTTCCTGACAGCACACAGGGAGCGTCAATGTAAAGGCAGCCCCTCCATAGGCTCCGCTGTCCACATTCAGGCTTCCATGACAATTTTCGGCCAACGAGCGGGAATAGGCCAGACCGAGACCCGTCCCCAAAGAAGCCTTTGAATCGGCAAGCTGATAGAATGCCTGAAACACTTTCTCCTTTTCCTTAAAGGGGATTCCCGGGCCGTCATCATCCACCACGATGCAGAACGTAGCGTCATCCTGCTTCTTTATCCGGACATCAATGCGGCGGCGGGCATACTTCATGGCGTTGCTGACCAGGTTTACAATGATCTTGCTCACCTTATCCACATCGACAACCGCCTCCAGGCGGAACTGCTCGGGGATAACCAATGTCAATGTGATATGTTTCAGCTCGGCCAGTCCCACAAACTGATTATAGATATCGTGCAGCAACCTTACGATATCCTGCTTCTTCAAGTGCAGCTGCACGACTCCAGACTCCATTTTCTGGAAATCGAGCAATTCATTTGTCACTCCCAACAGGTAATCTACATTTTTATCTATCACCGACAGGTATTTGTCTTCACCGGCATTCGTCCTTCCCTCTTTCAGAGTCTCCAAAGGCAACTTGATCAGGCTCAACGGAGTCCGTATTTCATGCACCAGATTAATGAAGAAATTGATTTTTGACCGATAAAGCTCTTTCTCCTTCTCTACCTGGTAGATTTCCATACGCTTCCTGTACTTGTTTTTTATATGCCGGTCACGCCTCCACAGCAGATAGGCCAAGACGCAGACCACAACCAGCGCATAAAAAGCATAGGCCCACGGCGACAGCCACCACGGAGGCGTGATGACAATCCACAGCTCAGCCGTCTTTTCATTCCACTTCAAATCATTGTTTGAACCTCTCACCAAAAGGCGGTACTTCCCCGGAGAGAGGTTATGATAGGATACAGAATTGTTTTCCAAGTCATCGAACCATTCTTTATCCACCCCCTCAAGCTTGTATGAATAGTGGTTTTTCCGGGGATCCTGATAGCTCAACGCGGAAAAATAGACTGTAAAGCTGTTATAGGCATAGGGAATCTCAACTTTCTCTGCCAGATAAAGCGGCTTGTCAAGCTGAAGCAGCCCGTGCATCTCCTTTTTATTGTCAATCCGCATCAGTGATATATCCGTAATATACACAGGCGGAACATAAGAATTGGAGGGAAAAGAAGATGGCAGAAAAGCGTTGAATCCGTTGATTCCGCCGAAATAAATGATGCCGTCCGCATCTTTCAGCGAGGCTCTGGCACTGAACTGATTGCTTTGCAGGCCGTCTGACTCCGTATAACGCTGATAAGCGTCCGCCACTTTGGGGTCAAGCTTGACGATTCCCGCATTGGTCGACATCCAAAACATGCCTGCATAATCTTGCTCTACGGCATAAACCACCTGACTGGAAAGCCACTGGTTATGCCGCCCGAAGTCAACAAAACAGTTTTTCCCTTCATCAAAATAGCAAAGTCCGTTTCCGTTGGTACCAAACCACACCACTCCGTTCTTGTCTTCAAAGAGGGTCATAATCGAATTGCTGCTGATAGAATGCCTGTCTTGCCCGCTATGTGTATAATGCTTCCATACATTCTGGGTCTGCCTGTAAAGGAATACTCCATTATTAGCGGTTGCAATCCAGACATTTCCATGTCCGTCTTCAAGGATATCCGTAATGGAAATCATCACCCCAATCGTTATTTCGGTATGAAAATCGTCTTCTTCCGGATTATAGAAGCAGAGCCCCCAGCTTGTCCCCACATAAACCCGTCCGTTCCGACAGATATATATTTTCTGCACATCATCGCTGCAAATCGTATTCGGCACTGTATAAGAATGATTATAATGCCGCATCCTCCCCGTATTGCATTCCAAGACAATCAGTCCGTTGGCGGATGTGCCGATCCACAATTCGTCATTTTGCAGATAAAGAGTTCGGATATCATATTTCTGCCCGTCTTTTCCTCCCATCGGATACTCTTTCATCTCCTTGCTCTGCAGGTCATACTGATATAGTCCGTTGGCCATTCCCAGCCATACCACCTTCCTCTGCCTGTCTTCACAAAAGGCATTCACCACTCCGCCCTGTGTCTGGTAACGTTCGAACGGCTTGATTCGTGTCGACAGATACTTCACACCCTGCATATTGGTCAAAGCCCATATTCCTCCCTCCACATCCTTCATCAAAGCATTGATGCTCCCTTTATTCCCGAAGCCTTGACCGGCCGAGCTGTATACAGGCGACCAGATTCCTTTCCTGCAGTCAAAGCTATACAGGCCATTGTCTGTCCCGGCCAACAGGCAGCCTTCTTTCCACGGCATCAGGCATCTGACCGCCCGGAATCTGTCCGTATCAATCTCATGGTGACTGACCATTCCGGATTCTGTATCAATTTCAAAAAGATATCTGCCATCTGTTCCCAGCCATAAATTCCCGTCCATCAGCTGAAGGCAGTTTATCCTGTCAAACGATGACCGGGCATCGCCCAGCGATGGCACTTGATAGGTCTTCTGATATTCCCCTTGACGGTCAAAGCACAAAACATCATTCCTCAAAGAAGAGATGCAAAACCCCTTGTCCTCTCCTACGCAAATATCCCACACAAACGACGAACGTATATTATCCTGCACCAGAGTCTGGGTCTCGGTATGATAAAAAAACAATCCCTGCCCCAATGTAGCGATTGCAATCAAGCCGTCAGACAGCAAAACGATACGGCTCACCTCACTGCTTATGGATACATCAAACTCGGTCTTACAGTCGAAAAAAGAAAAGGCGTCGCGGGTCCGGTCATAGATATAGATGCCGCAGTTCGTACCTACCCATATACGCCCCTCCTTGTCTTCAAACAAGGAATGAACGAAATTATTGCCCAACGAGTTTGCATCACCTTGCGAAGAGACCCGATACACCACGTTATTACGGCCGTCAAAGCAATTCAGTCCGTTACTGGTACCGAACCAGATAAATCCATAGCTGTCTTGCAGAGCGCACCACACGGTATTATGAGACAGGCCATCCTCTACTGTGTAGGAATTGAGCAAGTAAGCATCGGATGCCTTCGCCGAAAAACTTCCTGCCAACAGTATAAGACAGGCCAACATGTATTTAAACACCGCGGTCGGAAACTTGAACAACATAACTAAATCGCTTATGAACTAATTTTATGATAACAACATCTCAAGGGTGTTCAAAGTTACAAATATATTTCCATCCAGTCCGCAATTTCTGATTTTAAATTAAAAGCAGAGTGCAAGACAACGGTTCAAGACGAAAATATCTGACCAAAAAACAAAACATTCCAGCCATAAACGCCCAAAATAACTCTATATCGCCATTTTATTAAAAATCCACAACATTACTATTATTTATTGAATAGCTTTTTCTCGGATATAACAATATAATGTTATTCTTTTGCACGTTCAACAAACACTACCAACAGCAATTTTACTATGACCAAAAAAATAACGCGTTACTATAAAACAAAATTATATTAGTTATTCAACAAATTTAGTATCAACTTTAAATTTATCGCTATGAGTAAAAGAGAAGCAAAAACTCATCACTCAAACCGTAGCAGTCTGTGGCGAATCCCGCTGTGTGCAGTCACACTAACGTTGTTATCCAACGGATACAGCTACGTATGGGGAAATGATTTTCCCCTACACTCTGGTGCTTCCACCGAAACACTCCAGCAACAGCGCCTTGTAAAGGGCGTAGTGGTCGACGAAACCGGACAACCTGTAATCGGGGCAACCGTAAGAGTCAACGGAACATCGACAGGAACAATCACTGACATGGATGGAAATTTCGAACTGAATGTAGATTCCAATGCCGAATTGGAGATTTCATACATCGGATATGCCACCCAAACCGTCAAAGTAGGCCGTTCTTCTTCCATTCAGGTCACGCTGAAAGAAGAAACCGAAATGTTGAACGAAATTGTTGTGACAGGTTTCGGTATGTCGCAAAAGAAGGCAACACTGACCGGATCTGTATCAGCCATCAAGTCCAGTGAAATCAAACGCTCTTCAGCAGTAACGGCCAGTGGTGCTCTGGTAGGTAAGATAGCCGGTTTGAACTCACGCCAGCAAAGCGGTGCGCCGGGTTCAACCACAGCATTGCAAATCCGTAACATGGGAACCCCCTTGTTTGTCATCGATGGTATCGTGAGCGACGAAGGCCAATTCAATAACATGGACTTCAACGACATCGAGTCTATCTCCATATTGAAAGATGCATCGGCCGCCCTGTATGGCTTGCGGGCAGCCAACGGTGTAGTCGTTGTCACCACAAAGAAGGGTGCAAGAAACACGAAGAATACCGTTTCGGTAAACGCCTACTATGGATGGCAGAAAAATTCAAAGTTCGTAGACCCGGCTTCTGTCAAGGAGTATGTCCACGCATACGCTACAGCCGAAACTTTCTCCGGAAGAACAGGAGGAGACCGCCGATACAACAAAGAAGAATATGACAAGTGGATGGCCGGAAAGACTCCCCAATATCAAGGTTGGGACTGGGGAGACTACATCTGGGTAACCGCTCCTCAATATTATATCAATACCAACTTCTCGGGAGGTACCGACAAGGCAAACTATTATGTAGCCGTATCACACATCAACCAGGATGCAACGGTACGGAACTACGGCAGTTTCCGCCGTACCAATGCCCAGATGAGCATTGAAATGAATGTCAACGAGCGGTTGAAAGTGGGAGCCACCGTAAACGGACGCATCGAAGACAGACGCCACCCGGGCGTTCCTGGAAATGACGACTACTGGCTGCCGCGTTTCGCCACGCTGAAGAATCAGCCGACCAAGCGTCCTTTTGCCAACGACAATCCGAATTATCCGCAGAAAGTATCAGACCAGGCTGAAACCAACTTCGCCATCCTTAATTATGAGACATCCGGTAGGGTTTCAGATGTATGGCGGGTTATCCAGATGAACGGTACAGCCGAATATGAAATATTGGACGGCTTGAAATTCAAAGGATTGCTGGGATATTATTATGCATACAACGAACTGGACAACCAAGAATACACATTCAATCTCTATGCATACGACCCTGCCAACGATTCTTACTACGTGACGGATGCCATGACCAATCCTTACAGAGAGCGCAATCGCGAGAAAGTGGAAGACCAGATAGCCAATTTCCAGCTCAATTACGACCGGAAATTCGGGAAACACTCAATCACAGCCGTTGCCAGCTTCGAGGCAAGCCAACGCAAGCGCCCCAAAATGTGGATTCATTCCACTCCGGTATCCAACGCTATGGACTTAATCCGCCTGAAGGAAATCGTAGAGTTCAACGACGACGGCAACCGCACCGAAGCACGCATGGGATATCTTGGGCGTATCAACTACAACTATGCGGACAAATATCTGGTGGAACTTATCGGACGCTGGGATGGTTCATGGAAATTCCGCCCCGGACACCGTTGGGGATTCTTCCCTTCAGCATCTTTAGGATGGAGAATCTCTGAAGAAAAGTTCTGGAAGGAAAACAAAATCGGAGAAATCATCACCAATCTAAAGGTCAGAGGCTCATACGGAGAAGTGGGAGACGACAATGTGTCCGACTATGCAGCATTCGACTTCCTTCCCGGATACACTTACAACAATGGCGGAGCCGTACTTGACGGCAACTGGGTTGTAGGCTCAAGCACCCGCGGACTGCCCAATCAGGTACTTTCCTGGATGACAGCCAAGATTCTGGACATCGGAGTCGACATGGGATTCCTTAACAACCGACTGAATATGCAGGTAGACTACTTCCGCCGCGTGCGCGATGGCATCTCTGAATCCCGCTATGATGTATTGATTCCCAATGAAGCCGGCATTTCTCTGCCGAAAGAGAATCTGAGATCGGACATGCATAAAGGTTTTGACGCTTCAATCAACTGGACTGACAACATCAATGACTTCCATTACAGCGTAGGAGCCAACATGACATACTCACGTTTCTTCGACTGGGAACAATACAAGCCTCGCTTCAGCAACTCTTGGGACGAATACCGAAACAGCATCTGGCACCGTGTAGGTTACATCAACTGGGGATATGAAGCCATCGGAAGATTTGAAAGTTGGGAACAGATTGCCACTTACCCGATTGATAACGACCGGAAAGGAAACCGTACAGTCGTTCCGGGCGACATTATGTACAAAGACCAGAACAATGACGGTGTCATCAACAGCTTGGACGAACGTCCGATTGGTTACCGCGTAGACAGTACACCGACCATCAACTTCGGTATCAACATTTCAGCTTCATGGAAAGGATTTGACTTAGCGATGGACTGGACGGGCTCTGGCATGACTTCATGGATTCAACGTTACGAAACGGCGCGTCCGTTCCAGAATGACGGAAACAGCCCGAGTGAAGTATTGAATGACGCATGGCACCTTTCTGACCCGTTTGATGCAGACAGTGAACTGATTCCGGGAAAATATCCGATGCTGCGTCTGAATTCGGATGAGACCAGCGCATACGATACCAGTACATTCTGGATGCACAATGTAAAATATATCAAGTTACGCAATCTGGAATTCGGCTATACTCTGCCACAGGCATGGTTGAACCATACTGGCATCAGCAACTTACGCGTATACATTTCAGGAACCAACCTGCTTTCCATCTCTAACCTGAAAGGCATCATGGACCCGGAATGTGCAAGCGACAACGGTTTGGATTATCCTCCGATGCGAGTCATCAACCTTGGTGTAAACCTTAAATTTTAAGCATAAGTAACAATGAAAAGAAAATATTTATTTGCAGCTTCATTAGCTGCTGCGATGTTAACGTTTAACAGTTGCAGTGACTTTCTGGACACAAAGCCTGACACCATATTGACTCAGGAACAAACGTATGGAGACCCTACTCTGATAAAATCCGTCATCGCCAATTTCTACGGACGCATCATGTATGGTCAGAAGGTAGAAGACTGGGACCCTTGGACAGCGATAGACGAGGTCGTTCATTACGACACGAATCAAGACGAATATTTCGACCGGAACAAATGGCGTGAATACGACTACACGTTGCTGCACGACTTGAATGTATTCATTGAAGGAGTAAAGGCCTCAACAGCCATCGATGAAGAAACTAAAAACTCTTACATCGGAGAAGTGCGATACATCCGTGCTTGGGTCTATTATTGCATGGGAAGAAGCCTGGGCGGCGTTCCGATCATTGGCGACCAGATTTTCGACTACACGCCGGGGATGGACATCACGACCATCCAGGTGCCGCGCTCTACCGAAGCCGCACTATACGACTACATCATATCTGAATGTCAGGAGGCAGAAAAGCTTCTGACCAAGAATACCAACACCCATAACGCACGTGCCAACTATTGGGTGGCCAAGATGCTGGAAGCGCGCGCTGCCATTACGGCCGCTTCACTGGCGCGATACAACACTCCAGACAAGCATCCGCAACTGCGCACAGAGGGCGGAGAAGTGGGAATCCCGGCTGAAAAAGCAGAAGGTTACTACCAAACCGCTCTGGCTGCCGCCAAGGAGGTCATCGAAAAAGGCCCGTACAAACTGATGTATGCCACAGAAAATACTCCGCAAGCTTATGCAGACAATTTCTACAAGGCTGTATGTCAGAAAGACGGAAACACGGAAGTAATCTGGTGCTTCGATTTCGTGTCTCCGGGCAAGACACACGGATTTACGACGAACAATCTGCCGAAAAGTATCGCCCAAGATACAGGCTGCGACCGCTTGTCGGTTATCTTGGGTCTGGTAGAAGCTTTCGAGCCGATCAATGCAAGTGAAGCCGACAGAGGCAAAGGAATGCCTTTTGATGTAGGCACGCCTGACAATCCCAAGTTCTTCGAAGATCCGACTTCCCTCTTCCTGGAACGTGACCCGCGTCTGAACGGTTCCATCATCCTGCCCGGATCAAGTTTCGGCGGACAGGTTATCGAACTCCAAGCCGGACAGCTGAGAAAAGAAAACGGACAGTGGACAGAACTGACCGGCGCACGTAACTCATACGATGAGGAACATCGCCTGATCACCGCCAACAACGGCCCGTTCGGAGGAAACGAACGTGAAATCAACCGCACCGGATTCTATGTCCGCAAGTATCTGGACGCGACTCCGGCAGCCGGAACCATCGGACGGGGTTCTGACATGTGGAATGTACATTTCCGTATCGCCGAGGCTTACCTTGTCGCAGCAGAAGCAACATGGGAGCTGAGCCGTGACAACAACGATGCAACTGCACTGGGATACATCAACGAAATCCGCAAGCGTGCCGGCATCCAGCCGCTGACAAGCATTGACCACGACAAAATCATGCATGAAAACCGTGTGGAATTCGCTTTCGAAGGACAACGCTGGTGGCAACTGAAACGCTGGATGGAGGCCGACAAAATCTGGAACGGAAACCCCGAAACACGGTCTGCACAACGTTTAGGATTATGGCCTTACAAGGTCGTAGCCCCGGGTGACCCGAATGACGGCAAATGGGTGTTTATTGAAAAGAACCTGGCAACCCTGAACTTATGGACCAGACCTTACCATTGCACAGATGCCCAATACTATGGGGAGATTGACAATGGATGGATAAACAACAACCCCAAACTTGTGAAGAATCCGTTCCAATAATCAAAATTAAAAACCTACAAGATGAATACATTATTTAAAATATGTGCAGCCTTCATGCTTGCTGCTTTCATACTGCCAAGCTGCACGAAAGACAATTACGATGCGCCTGAATCTTTCATCGCAGGACGGGTCACCTATAAAGGAGAGCCCCTTCAACTGCGCGGAAATGAAGCTGTAAGACTACAGTTATACCAAAGAGGATATGCCAAGCATGACCCTGTAAATGTATATGTGAACCAAGACGGAGAGTTTTCCATCTGTATCTTCGACGGAGAATATCAGCTGATAACCACGGCCGGGAACGGCCCATGGACTTCAGAAGGCAGAGACACGATTGAAATAAATCTGCGCGGAACAGCCACACAGGATGTTGAAGTAGTGCCTTACTATCTGGTAGAAAACGCCAAGATTACGCGCAGCGGAAACGTTGTCAGCGCATCTTTCGATGTAAACAACATAGCAGGCAACGGCATTGACCGGGTAATGCTGTTATTAGGAACTACACAATTCCTGAACGATGCGGAACACAATGTAGACCGCTACGATGAAACGGACAATATGGCGGAATATGCAGCAGGAGGCAAGACCTATACTTTTGCCAACAGAGACTATATCGACAATCAGATGTTCCAGACAGCACTGAAAAGAGGTACTCTCTTCGGACGTATCGCCTTATGGCCTACCGGTTCCGACCAGGCTATCTACTCTCCAGTTACAAGACTGGATTAACAGCTGAATCATACTGAAAAGAAGACAGGTAAGGAATTTCCATTATTCCTTGCCTGTCTTTTTCTTTTTTCCGCGGCCGCCACACATCAGGCATTACAGCAACACATGAAAACGCCCTATCATACGCCATTTTCACCTCAACCAAAACTTGTTTTTGTCCTGTCCCGATTTTTTTTGCCATTTTTCTTCGGAAAAATGGTATCCATTCCGGAAAGTCTGCGTTATTGTAATAAAAAAGACATGAAGCAGACCCTCATTCTATTTCTATTGGCCATGACCGCATCATGCGGCAGCTACCAGATTGAAGACGAAGACAAAAGCAAGGATTGCACCGTCACCTTATGTCTGTCTGACGAAGAGACACCCGCACTTTCCTATCCATTGTCACTGTTTGTCCGCGACCACGAGACACAGGCAACCAAGCAGGCGGAAATATCCGAAGACGGCATGCCGGCTCTGCTCCCGCTCGCGTCTGGCGACTACACCCTGACTGTCTGTTCCGGCCTGTCGGGAGGTGCATATTCCTATGCCAACGACAGCCTGTCATCCGGCCAAAACAACTGCGCCACCTCTCCGCTGCTGCTCGGCAGCACAGATATCCACGCAGAGGAAGGCCTGAAAGCCGTAGTCAGTCCTGCACCTGCTGTCTGCAACCTACAGTTCACCTTCCATTCCATGCCCGAAAAAGCCCGAAGCATCACCGTCCGCGTCTCGCCCGTCAGTTCCTCCGTTTCATTAGACGGAAGCCCACGGAATGACAACCGGATGTGTTCTACGGAATGCAGGCAGAAAGACGGCATCTGGACAGCCGACCTTTATGTTTTCCCATCGGAAAGCACCCGCACACGAATATCCGTCGAAGTCCAGACCGAAGGGGAAACACAGGCATACAGCTACACTTACAGACAGGCTCTGCAGCAAGGGGGAATCTATCGCCTTACCGGAAACCTGCATGAAGGCATGACTCTGGAAGGCAAGTTTCAGATAAACGGATGGCAGGCCGCCGCAGATGTGGAGATGGATTTTGAAGAAACGGAACCGGACAACTCCGGCGGAGAAGAGGAGGGCGGAGAAGACATGGAAACCATCTATGCACTGCAGCTCCCGGGCGATGAATGCGTGTGGGGCAACGTGTATGTATGGAAAGCCGACACGATAAAGACTGAAGAAGAAGTGATAGCCACACTTGTCAGCCCGGTGCAATGGTTTCTGTATGCCGATGAAGCCCAGGCTACGCTGAGCGATTATCAGGAAGACGAACTTGCAAACTGGCGCATGTTCACCATCGAAGAGGCGAAAGAAATCAGAGACCAATACTACAAAAATGTGGGAAACATCAGTTCGTTTCTGGAAGACAACGGAGTGGCAGGATTCGAGTCCAACGGACGCTATCTCTGCTGCGACGGCGACTCGACATTCAGTTTCGTAAACAAGCGCGTCATCCAGGCCGGAAAGACCGTGAAATATTATCTGAGGGGAGTAAAGAAAGTAAGAGTCATCCAAAAGTAACCCGCCCGCCTATGAAAAGTCCGGCAGTGCAAAGGAAACGGCAACACCATCCTGCACTGTCGGGCCACAATCAGATCAAATGCTGCTTTTGCAGTTCGTCGGCCACCGTTTCCAGCTCATCATACCACGCCTGGCCGAACTTACGAATCAAGGGTTCCTTAAGAAACTTATAGACGGGCACGTTCTCTTTCTTTCCCAAGAGGACAGCCGCCTTGCATACATCCCAGCGATGGTAGTTTACGGCCTTGAAAGAACCGTAATCATCAATGCGAATGGGGTAAAGATGACAGGACACAGGCTTATAAAAATCGCACCGGCCTTCGCGATATGCCTTTTCTATGGCACAAAAGCAATATCCGCGTTCGTCGTAACAAGTGAACACACAGTCTTTCCCGTTGACAATCGATGTCACCAGATCGCCTTCTTCATCGGTATACACCACACCTTGCCGGCCGATGACCTCACGCGCCTGCGGAGACAATTCGTTCCAAATGACAGGAAGCACCTCCTCCAGCTTCTTCACCTCTTCCGGTTCTACCGGCGCACCGGCATCCCCCTCAATGCAGCATTCTCCTTTGCAGGCATCCAGATTGCACAAAAATTTCTCACGGAACACATCAAGACTCACTACTACATCACCTATCTGTACCATATCTCCTATCAACCAATGTCAAACAATAACCGGGCACGGATTCCACAAATTCCCACAATCGGCCAGCCAATCGTGAAATCTGCATAACCCGTGCCCGGAACTTATACTAATCTACAATCAATCACTTAATCAAGTCTTTTCCCGTCATGTCTTCCGGCTGAGACATACCCATGATATGCAGGATAGACGGAGCGACATCGGCAAGCACGCCGTTTTCCACCTTGGCATCCTTGTTTTCGGTTACATAGACAAACGGAACCGGATTCAGCGAATGGGCCGTATTCGGCGTACCGTCTTCATTCAATGCATGGTCAGCGTTTCCGTGGTCGGCGATGATAATGACCTCGTAACCGTTGGCTTTGGCTGCTTCCACCGTATCACGCACACAATTGTCGATAGCCACAACGGCCTTTTCTATAGCTTCATAAACACCCGTATGGCCTACCATGTCACCGTTTGCATAGTTCACCACGATGAAATCATACTGCTGCGTATTGATTGCCTCTACCAACTTGTCCTTTACTTCATAGGCACTCATCTCCGGCTTCAGGTCGTAAGTGGCGACTTTCGGAGACGGAACCAATATACGGTCTTCACCATCGAACGGAGTTTCACGGCCACCGTTGAAGAAGAACGTTACATGGGCATATTTTTCCGTTTCGGCAATGTGAAGCTGCTTCTTGCCGTTCTTCGACAGATATTCGCCCAATGTATCCTGAACATTCTCTTTCGGGAACAGGATATGAACCCCCTTGAACGAAGCGTCATACGGAGTCATGCAATAATACTGCAATCCCGGTATTGTCTTCATTCCTTCTTCGGGCATGTCCTGCTGAGTCAGTACGACGGTCAGCTCTTTTGCACGGTCATTGCGGTAGTTGAAGAATATCACCACATCGCCTTCCTTGATTGTCCCGTCGAAATTGGCATTGTTGATAGGCTTGATGAATTCATCGGTCACTCCTTCATCATAAGACTCCTGCATGGCCTGAACCATATCGGTAGCCTGCTTTCCCTTGCCTTCCACCAACAGGTCGTATGCTTCTTTCACACGGTTCCACCGCTTGTCACGATCCATCGCATAGAAGCGTCCCACGATAGAGGCAATCTTGCCTGCCGACTGGGCGCAATGAGCAGTCAGCTGTTCGATGAATCCCTTTCCGCTCTTCGGGTCGGTGTCACGCCCGTCCATAAAGCAGTGAATGAACGTGTTCTCCAGTCCGTATTCCTTTGCGATATCGCACAATTTGAAAAGATGCTCCAAAGAAGAGTGCACACCACCGTTTGAAGTCAATCCCATAAAGTGGATATTCTTGCCCTGCTCCTTTGCATAAGAGAAAGCGGAAATGATTTCCTTGTTCTTCAAGATGC
This sequence comes from uncultured Bacteroides sp., assembly GCA_949294185.1. Taxonomy (GTDB): domain Bacteria; phylum Bacteroidota; class Bacteroidia; order Bacteroidales; family Bacteroidaceae; genus Phocaeicola. Next base: position 191,913 of record CASFGA010000006.1, on the reverse strand, counting down.
TCCCGTCGGCACAGGCACGGTTAATCTTCACCAGATCCTGATAAACGATACGGCCTGCACCGATATTCAGATGGCCTACCTCTGAGTTACCCATCTGTCCGTCGGGCAATCCCACGTTTTCACCGCTCGCCTGCAGCTGGGAGTGCGGATAAGCAGCCAACAGAGAATCCCAATAAGGAGTCGGAGTGTTGAAAATCACATCATCCTTCTTGTGGTCGCCACATCCCCAACCATCAAGAATCATTAAAAGAGCTTTCTTAGCCATAGTTATATTGTTTTTAAATTGATACTCACCTTATGTTATCCAACATGCAAAAGTACAAAATATCCCGTGTAGCACGAAACTTTTTACCTTATTTAAGCAAACGGGCAGCCGTTTTCCTTCACCACAGAAAGTTTCATACGCCTAAAGCCGAAGTTTCACAAAAGAAAGTCCCGTGTAATGAGCATAACTAAAAATCGAGCGAAAGCTGCCCGTCGCCCAACAGATTGAAGCTTATCCGATGATAAGGGGTCAGGCCATAACGCTTGATCGCTTCACGATGCCTTTTCGTCGGATACCCCTTGTTTTTCATCCAGTCATATTGAGGATATTCCTCATGAAGGCGATTCATATAATCGTCACGGTAAGTCTTTGCCAATATGGATGCCGCAGCGATTGACAGATATTTCCCGTCGCCTTTGACAACTACAGTGTGAGAAATGCCGGGATAAGGATTGAAACGGTTTCCGTCAATCAGCAAATGCTGCGGACGCAAATCCAGCTGATCCACAGCCCGATGCATGGCCAGAAACGAGGCATTCAGAATATTGATACGGTCAATCTCTTCAGGTGTCACGACTCCGACAGCCCAAGCCAGTGCATCGCGTTCAATCACCTCGCGCAATCTGTAACGCTGCTTCTCCGTCAGTTTCTTTGAATCGTTCAAAAGCTCATTTTCATAACCGGCCGGCAGAATGACAGCAGCGGCATAGACAGCTCCTGCCAGACATCCGCGACCGGCCTCATCGCATCCTGCCTCTATCAACCCTTTATGAAGATAAGGTAACAACATCTTGCTTTCATTTTTTCAAAGACAAAGATACAATACTTCAGGCAATAAAAAGACCGGAATCATTGACGATTCCGGTCTTTTATCATATAGTGTTTACAGAATTACTCAGCTTTAGGGGCTTCCTCTGCAGCGGCAGCTTCTGCAACAGGAGCTTCAGCAGCTGTTTCTTCAGCAGTTGCAGCAGATGCAGACTTTTTAGAACGACGGGTACGAGTTGCTTTCTTGGCAGCAGTCTTAGCCATGTTCTCATTGTAATCCACCAATTCAATGAAACACATTTCTGCGTTATCACCCTGGCGGTGGCCAGTCTTGATGATGCGAGTGTAACCACCCGGACGATCTGCAACCTTTACAGAGATTTCCTTGAACAGTTCGGTTACAACATACTTGTCTTGCAAATAACTAAACACAACACGGCGTGAGTTGGTTGTATCATCTTATACTTAGAAATATCTGTTCCAAACGACAGATTCAGACTCTCGAGCAAATCATCAAGCTCCGTGAGCGATTTCTTACCGAAGTTACGGAATTTCAGCAAATCGGTCTTATTGAACTGTACCAAATCACCAAGTGTTTCCACATCAGCAGCCTTCAGACAGTTCAAGGCACGAACTGACAAATCCATATCAACCAACTTGGTCTTCAGCAACTGACGCATGTGCAATACTTCTTCATCAAATTCTTCATTACCGTCAGCATCCGACGTTTCAAGAGTAATCTTCTCGTCAGAAAACAGCATGAAATGATAAATAAGAATCTTCGCAGCCTCTTTCAGTGCTTCCTTCGGGTGAATGGAACCATCCGTCGTAATTTCAAGAACCAACTTTTCATAGTCAGTCTTCTGCTCTACACGGTAGTTTTCCACCGCATACTTGACATTACGAATCGGAGTGTAAATAGAGTCGATAGGTATTACATTCACATCCGTGCAGAACTCCCAATAACCAATTCAGGATTTAACACTTCAAATCCGGTCAAATACTTACCAATATCACCTGCCTTAAATTCAGTAGAATTCTCAACGGTAATGCTTACCTTTTCATTCTCAAATTCTTCAACTACTTGCTTGAAGCGAACCTGCTTCAAGTTCAAGATAATGTTAGTAACATCCTCCTTTACTCCAGGAATAGTGGCAAACTCGTGTTCTACTCCATCAATACGAATGGTATTGATAGCATAACCTTCCAATGAGGAAAGAAGAATACGGCGTAAAGCATTACCTACGGTAATACCGAAACCGGGCTCAAGCGGACGAAATTCAAATTTTCCGAATTTTGAATCCGCTTCCAACATTAATACATTAATACTTTATCAGGTTTTTGAAATGCTAATATCGCCATGAAATCAATTATTATTTAGAGTACAATTCAACGATCAAGTGTTCTTTAATGTTTTCCGGAATATCCGCTCTCTCAGGTACATGCAACATTCTGCCTGTCTTAGAGTTCTCATCCCATTCCAACCATGGATACTTGCTATGATTGAAACCAGCCAAAGAATCTGCTATAACCTCAAGTGATTTGGATCTTTCACGAACACCTATCAGCTGTCCGGGTTTTACTGAATAAGAAGGTATATTAACCACTTTCCCATCAACAGTAATATGCTTGTGTCCTACCAACTGACGAGCAGCAGCACGAGTAGGCGCAATACCCAAACGGTATACAACATTGTCCAAACGAGATTCCAACCCCTGCAACAACAATTCACCTGTAATACCATTCATTTTGGCAGCCTTTTCAAACATGTTACGGAATTGTTTTTCCAATACACCGTAAGTATATTTTGCTTTTTGCTTTTCTGCCAACATGACACCATATTCAGATGTCTTTCTGCGACGGTTGTTTCCATGCTGTCCGGGAGGATAATTTTTCTTTGACAAAACCTTATCAGGTCCAAAGATCGCTTCACCGAATCTACGCGCAATTTTTGATTTTGGTCCAGTATATCTAGCCATTTTCTTCTTAATTTAATTGTTATTCATGAACTCAATTTGTTGCAGCCGCGATTACAGAAAGGAAATGCAATCCATCATTTAACAAAATCAAGTTACATTTAATTAGGTTATCTTTATTATACTCTTCTTCTTTTTGGAGGACGACAACCATTGTGAGGCAATGGAGTTACATCTACAATTTCCGTAACCTCTATTCCTGCACCATGCACAGTTCTAATAGCAGACTCACGTCCGTTACCCGGTCCTTTAACGTAAGCTTTTACCTTTCTCAGGCCCAGATCATACGCAACTTTAGCACAATCCTGAGCAGCCATCTGTGCTGCATAAGGAGTGTTTTTCTTAGAACCTCTAAATCCCATCTTTCCTGCTGAAGACCACGAAATAACCTGGCCCTCGTTATTTGCTAAAGAAATGATAATATTGTTGAAAGAAGAATGAACATGCAACTGTCCATTAGCCTCCACCTTTACATTTCTTTTTTTAGCTGCGACTGTTTTTTTTGCCATATCAACAATTATTATTTAGTAGCTTTTTTCTTATTAGCAACGGTTTTCTTTCTTCCTTTTCGCGTACGAGCATTATTCTTAGTACTCTGTCCTCTTACAGGCAGTCCTAAACGGTGGCGTATACCACGGTAGCAACCAATATCCATCAAACGTTTGATATTCAATTGGATTTCAGAACGGAGATCACCTTCTACTTTATATTCAGCACCAATAATTTCACGAATCTTAGCAGCCTGATCATCAGTCCACTCCATAACTTTCAAACTGCGGTCAACACCTGCCTTATCCAAAATCTTTGCTGAACTACTGCGTCCAATACCATAAATGTATGTCAACGCAATCTCGCCTCTTTTATTTTGAGGCAAATCTACACCAACTATTCTTATAGCCATATACTAAATTATTTTTTTTGCAAAAATATTTTTTTTGCAAAAATAATAAATTATCCTTGACGTTGTTTATACTTAGGATTTTTCTTGTTAATAACATACAAACGGCCATTACGTCTAACGATTTTACACTCCGGTGTACGTTTTTTTAATGATGCTCTTACTTTCATATCTTTTTCTTTTTATTTATATCTAAAAACTATCCGTCCTTTAGACAAATCATAGGGCGACATCTCTACCCTAACCTTATCTCCTGGCAATATCTTAATGTAATGCATTCTCATTTTACCAGAAATATGAGCTGTAATCTCATGCCCATTCTCCAATTCAACGCGAAACATTGCATTCGACAATGCTTCAACAATCACTCCATCTTGTTCTATTGCAGATTGCTTTGCCATATTAAATTGCTTTATCTCCTAAAACTTGTTCTATAAATTCAAATGATGATAATATGTCGGCTTTACCGACTCCAACAGCTACGGTATGTTCAAAATGAGCAGCCCATCGGCGGTCACGTGTACGTATTGTCCATTTATCATTCTCCATTACAATCTGACGATCTCCTTGGGTAATCATCGGTTCAATTGCAATACACATACCCTTCTTCAACATTTTACCAGTACCTCTTTTCCCATAATTCGGCACTTGAGGATCTTCATGCATCTCCTTTCCTATTCCATGCCCCACAAATTCACGAACCACACCATAAGAACGAGTTTCGCAATGCTGTTGAATCGCATAACCGATATCTCCCAAACGCTTCCCGTGAACTGCATTTTCAATGCCCTTATAAAGAGCCTCCTTTGTTGTTTTCAGCAAAGCCCGTATTTCCGGAGCGACTTCACCCACACAAAATGTATAAGCAGAATCCCCGCAAAAACCGTTCATATAAGTGCCACAATCAACCGAAACAATATCCCCCTCTTGCAACTCCACATCATTAGGAATCCCATGGACTACTTGCTCATTAACAGAAGCACAAATAGAACCTGGAAAAGGAGCGCCATAAGGATTCGGAAATCCTTTAAATGTTGGAATCGCCCCATGATCACGGATAAATTCTTCTGCAACTTTATCAAGCTGCCTCGTCGTCACTCCAGGCTTTATCAGTTTAGCAATCTCCGCCAAGGTTCTCCCCACTAAAAGATTACTTTGACGGAGCAATTCTATTTCATCATCTGTTTTAAGAAATATCATTTGAGACTATCCTTTAATATGCACCTACACCTGAACGCCCCCTTATTCTTCCAGAGCTCAAAAGCCCATCATAGTGACGCATCAGAAGGTGACTTTCGACTTGTTGCAAAGTATCAAGGACTACCCCAACAAGAATCAACAAAGATGTACCACCAAAAAATTGAGCAAATTCAGCCTGAACATCAAAAAGACCGGCAAAAGCAGGCAAAATAGCAATAATAGCCAAAAAGATAGAGCCCGGCAAAGTTATACGAGACATCACAGAATCTATATATTCCGCCGTGTTCTTACCTGGTTTTATACCTGGTATAAATCCATTATTTCTTTTCATATCCTCAGCCATTTGGTTAGGATTAATGGTTATAGCAGTATAAAAATAAGTAAATACAATAATCAATGCTGCAAAGATCAGATTATACCAGAAACTTGTATGATCAATCAAAGCACGCGCAATACCTGTCGCACTATCCGTATTAGAAAATCCCACTATTGTTATAGGGATAAACATAATGGCTTGCGCAAAAATAATAGGCATCACATTGGCTGCATTAACCTTTAATGGTATATACTGACGAGCACCTCCATACTGTTTGTTACCTACAATCTTCTTGGCATACTGTACTGGAACTTTACGGACGCCCTGAACCAACATTATAGCAGCTGCTATCACAGCCAACAAGCATACCAGTTCTATCAAGAACATGATAATACCACCTGCGCCTGGCGAAGCAAGACGAGAAACGAATTCCCCAGAAAAAGATTGCGGCAATCGAGCAATAATTCCAACCATGATAATCAATGAAATTCCGTTACCGACACCTTTATCTGTAATACGCTCTCCAAGCCACAAGATAAACATACTACCTGCTGCCAAAATAATAGTAGAAGTTATAATAAAGAACGTCCAATCTAATGAAGCATTAAGAGCCGGACCTGCTTGCATTTTCAAATTTATCAAATAAGACGGGGCTTGGAATATCAAAATAATAATCGTCAGAATACGTGTATATTGATTAATCTTACGACGTCCACTTTCCCCCTCCCGTTGAAGTTTCTGAAAATAAGGAACAGCAATCGCCAACAGCTGAATCACAATAGACGCAGAGATATAAGGCATAATTCCCAATGCAAAAATAGAAGCGTTAGAAAAAGCGCCACCGGAAAACATATTCAGCAACGCAAGAAGCCCTTCACTCGTTTGCTCATGCAACCTTGTCAACATATTCGGATCAATACCTGGCAAAACCACATAAGATCCAAATCTATAAATTGCGATAAACAATATAGTTATGAGGATCCGTTTTCTCAGATCCTCAATTTTCCATATATTTCTTAATGTTTCAATAGATTTTCTCATTGAATCAGAGTTTTACTGCATTACCACCTACGGCTTCGATTGCAGCTACCGCACTCTTAGAAAAAGCATTTGCCTCCACTTCAAGTTTAGTAGTTAAACTACCGTTACCAAGAACCTTCACTAATTGTCCTGAAGAAGCCAAGCCGGCTTGAACAAAATCGTTAATCCCAATCTTTGACAGATTATTAGCATCCGCTAATTTCTGAATGGCATCAAGATTAACAGCTTTGTATTCTACACGATTGATATTCTTAAAGCCAAATTTTGGAACACGACGTTGAAGAGGCATCTGACCTCCTTCAAAACCTATCTTCTTAGAATAACCAGACCGTGACTTAGCCCCTTTGTGTCCTCTCGTAGAAGTACCACCTAACCCAGAACCCGGACCACGACCAATTCTTTTTCTAGTTTTGACTGAGCCTTCAGCAGGATGTAAACTACTTAAATTCATATTACAAAATTCTTATTTATCAACAATTCTATTACTTAATGACAACAACCAAGTGTCTCACCTTCTCAATCATTCCCAAAATTGAAGGAGAATCTTCGTGCTCAACCACATGATTTATCTTACGAAGTCCTAATGCGTCCAATGTTCTTTTCTGATCTTTCGGAGCACCAATTCTACTCTTAATCTGCTTTATCTTAATAGTCGACATGTTTTTCCTCCTTATCCTCTAAATACTTTTTCCAAACTTACACCTCTATTTTGGGCAATCATACGAGCGTCTCTCATTTCACTCAGAGCCAAGATAGTAGCCTTCACCAGATTGTGCGGATTTGACGAACCTTTAGACTTAGCCAAGACATCCGTAATACCAACACTTTCCAATACAGCACGCATAGCACCACCTGCCACAACACCAGTACCTGTAGATGCAGGCTTGATGAATACCTTTGCACCACCAAACTTAGCACTCTGTTCATGAGGAACAGTTCCTTTCAAAACCGGAACCCGAGTCAGATTTTTCTTTGCCGCCTCTACCCCTTTAGCGATAGCAGCAGTTACTTCACCCGCTTTACCGAGTCCCCATCCAATTATTCCATCTTCATTACCAACAACTACTATTGCAGAAAAGCTAAATGTTCTACCACCTTTGGTAACCTTAGTAACACGATTGATAGCAACCAATCTGTCCTTCAATTCTATATCGTTAGTAATCTTAACTTTATTATAAACTGCCATAATCATTAAAATTTAAGTCCTCCGTTACGAGCTGCATCTGCTACTTCTTTCACTCTCCCATGGTACAAATAACCATTACGGTCGAATACGACAGTCGTAATACCAACTTCCTGAGCTTTTTTTGCAATCAGTTCTCCCACCTTTGCAGCTTGCTCTTTCTTAGGCATAACATCCATTCCCAATGAAGAGGCAGCCACTAAAGTTCTCCCGCTCAAATCATCAATTATCTGAACATAAATCTGCTTATTACTTCTAAATACACTCATACGTGGACGTTCCGCTGTCCCAGATATTTTATTGCGTACTCTGTATTTGATTTTGATTCGTCTTTCTATTTTTGTTGTCATAACTATCCAATTTTACGTAAATTACTTAGCACCGGCTGATTTTCCAGACTTTCTACGAATCTCTTCACCAACAAATTTAATACCTTTTCCCTTATAAGGTTCAGGCTTACGGAAAGAACGTATTTTTGCGCAAACTTGACCTAACAATTGTTTGTCACAAGACTCCAATATAACAAGCGGATTTTTATTTCTTTCTGATTTTGTTTCAACCTTAACTTCAGGCGGCAACTGCATAAAAATATTATGTGTATAACCCAATGCGAAGTCTATTACATTTCCAGTATTTGAAGCACGATAACCAACACCGACCAGCTCCAGTTCTTTTCTGTAACCTTCAGAAACGCCTACAACCATGTTATGGATCAAAGCACGGTACAATCCATGATATGCATGACGTTGCTTCGTGTTATCAAGCATCGCATTCTCATCTTCCTTCAACACCACATGTCCATCTCCGACTTCTACCTGAATCGCAGGATTTACATACTGACTCAACTCACCTTTCGGTCCTTTAACGTTTACTACGTTATCCTTAAGAGTAACTGTTACTCCTGAAGGGATATTAATGGGCAACTTACCAATTCTTGACATTGCTAATCCTCCTCATTCATTAATATACATAGCAAAGGACTTCTCCACCAATCTTCAAAGCAGAAGCCTCTTTGTCAGTCATCACACCTTTGGAAGTAGATATAATAGCAATACCTAATCCATTAATTACACTCGGCATATCTTTATATCCTGTATACTTACGCATACCCGGAGTAGATACCCTTTCAAGCTTTTTGATAGCATTCACCTTATTAACGGCATCATACTTTAAAGCCACCTTAATGGAACCTTGAGGCCCATCTTCTATGAACTTGTAATTCAAAATATATCCTTTATCAAAAAGGATTTTGGTTATTTCCTTCTTCAAATTTGAAGCAGGAATCTCCACAACTCTGTGCTTAGCACTAATTGCATTTCTCAATCTTGTGAGATAATCTGCGATAGGATCTGTCATATAATTTAATTGTTAAATTAATCAGGACTACCCTGACAATATTTAATAATAGAAAGTATTACCAACTAGCCTTCTTCACGCCCGGGATCAAGCCATTGGAAGCCATTTCACGGAATTGGATACGAGAAATTCCGAACTGACGCATATATCCTTTCGGACGACCGGTCAACTTACAGCGATTATGCAAGCGGATCGGATTAGCATTCTTCGGAATAGACTGCAATTTCTGAGCTGCTTCAAAAGCTTCTACAGGATCTCCTGTCTTCACTATTTTTTTCAAAGCCGCACGTTTTTCCGCATATTTGGCTACCAATTTTGCTCTTTTTACTTCACGAGCCTTCATTGATTCTTTTGCCATAGTTCCTTAGTTTTTAGCATTTTTAAAAGGTAAACCGAACTCTTTCAACAGAGCATATCCTTCTTCGTCAGTCTGCGCAGAAGTTACAAAAGTAATATTCATTCCCAGAATTTTTGTAATGCTATCAATATTAATTTCCGGGAAGATAATTTGCTCCTGAATACCTAAAGTATAGTTCCCTCTTCCGTCAAACTTACTTTCAATGCCCTTAAAATCACGAATACGCGGCAAGGCCACACGGATAAGCTTTTCCAAGAACTCATACATTCTCTCACGACGCAAAGTAACCATTACGCCAATAGGCATCTTCTTACGCAACTTAAAGTTTGCGATATCCTTACGTGAAATTGTAGCAACCGCCTTCTGACCTGTTATGGCAGTCAGCTCGTTTATCGCAACATCAATAATTTTCTTATCAGCTACAGCCATACCCAATCCCTGATTTATCACAATCTTTTTAAGAACAGGAATCTGCATAGACGAAGAGTACTGAAACTGATTTTTCAATGCAGGAGCAATACGCTCTGCATATTCTTTCTTAAGGCTTGCTGTATTACTCATTATTTTATCTCCTCCCCTGATTTCTTTGCATAACGAACAAAAGTTCTTCCGTCTGAACTCTCTCTTCTACCTACACGCGTCGGCTTACCCGTTTTCGGATCAATCGGATTCAAGTTGGAAATATGAATAGGAGCTTCCTGCTTCACAATTCCGCCTTGAGGATTCTTAGCATTAGGTTTAGTACTTTTCGATACCATATTAATGCCTTCAACCAATGCACGCTTTTCTTTAACGAGGACCTTCAACACACGACCAGTCTTACCCTTATCTTCACCAGAGTTTACGTAAACTGTATCGCCCTTTTTAATATGTAACTTACTCATTACTAAAATCGTTTACAAAATTAAAGTACTTCGGGTGCAAGTGAAACAACTTTCATATTAACTGCACGCAATTCTCTTGCTACCGGACCAAAGATACGACTTCCTCTAATTTCACCTGCATTATTCAACAAAACACAAGCATTATCATCAAAACGAATATAAGAACCGTCAGCACGACGAATCTCTTTCTTTGTCCGCACAATTAACGCCTTAGATACTGCACCTTTTTTAATATCACTCGAAGGAATAACACTCTTCACTGCAACAACAATAACATCGCCGACAGAAGCATAACGTCTTCTTGTTCCGCCTAAAACACGAATACAAAGAGCCTCTTTAGCACCACTGTTATCACATACTGTAAGTCTGGATTCTGCTTGTATCATAATTACTTAGCTCTTTCGATAATTTCAATCAATCTCCATCTCTTAATTTTGCTCAAAGGACGAGTTTCCATGATACGAACCGTATCTCCTATCTGACATTCATTCTTCTCATCATGAGCATAATATTTTTTCGTTTTAGAAACGAACTTTCCATAAATAGGGTGTTTCTCCTTAAACTTGGAAGCAACAGTGATAGTTTTATCCATCTTATTGCTAACCACAACACCGGTTCTTTCTTTTCTTAAATTTCTAGCTTCCATGAGGACAAAATATTATTTATTAAGTTCTCTCCGACGCAACTCACCTTTCATACGCGCAATAGTCCTACGCAAACTCTTAATCTGAGCAGGATTTTCCAACGGAGAGATCGCATGATTTAAAACCATCTGATTATAATTGGCAACTTCAGTCTGAATTCTTTCAGCCAATTCATTGGTAGCTATTTCTCTAATTTCTGCAATCTTCATAAACATTAAGCATTTTGACTTGCGTCGTAATCACGTCTAACAACAAATTTAGTAGTAACAGGCAATTTTTGAGCAGCAAGACGCAAAGCTTCTTTTGCCACATCAAAAGGAACACCCTCTACCTCTATCAAGATACGACCAGGAGTTACAGGAGCTACAAAACCCTCCGGATTACCTTTTCCTTTACCCATACGAACATCCGCAGGCTTGCGTGTAATAGGTTTATCCGGGAAAATGCGAATCCAAATTTGTCCCTGACGCTGCATATATCTAGTCACAGCAATACGAGCAGCTTCAATCTGGCGTCCCGTAATCCATCGAGTCTGCAATGACTTAATGCCAAACGAACCGAAAGCCAACTGATGCCCTCTCTGTGCATTTCCTTTAGCACTACCTTTTTGCTGTCTTCTGAATTTTGTCTTTTTTGGTTGTAACATAATATCCTAAAAATCAAATTCGTTAGCGATTGTTATTTTTCTTTCTACGGAAAGCCTTGCCTCCATTGTTAGAGCCATTTCCTCCACGACTGTTTTCTTTCGTTTGAGTAAAATTCGGAGCCAACTCACGCTTTCCATAAACTTCACCACGACAAATCCACACTTTAATTCCTAACAAACCAACCTTTGTCAATGCTTCAGCATGGCAATAATCAATATCTGCACGGAATGTATGCAATGGAGTACGTCCTTCCTTATACATTTCTGAGCGAGCCATTTCAGCTCCATTCAAACGACCAGAAATCAACACCTTAATACCTTCAGCTCCCATACGCATCGTATTGGCAATAGCCATCTTAATAGCACGACGATACGCAATCTTCCCTTCTACTTGACGAGCAATATTGTTTGCAACAATCACAGCATCAAGTTCCGGTCTTTTCACCTCAAATATATTAATCTGTATATCTTTATCGGTAATCTTCTTCAGTTCTTCCTTCAACTTATCAACCTCTTGACCACCTTTACCAATGATAATTCCCGGACGAGCAGTACAAACAGTAATTGTCACCAATTTCAGTGTACGTTCAATAACAATTCTTGAAACGCTAGCTTTTGCAAGTCGTGCATTCAGATATTTGCGAATCTTGCTATCTTCCACCAAAGCGTCACCATAACTCTTGCCACCGTACCAATTAGAATCCCATCCTCTGATAATTCCTAGACGGTTACTTATCGGATTAACTTTTTGTCCCATCTACTCTCAATTTTTATCATTAGTATTTTTAGAATCAACGAACAAAGTCACATGATTCGAACGTTTACGAATTCTATATCCTCTTCCCTGCGGAGCCGGTCTCATTCTTTTCAGAGTAACTCCTTCATCTACATAAATTTTAGAAACAAACAGTTCTCCTTCTTCAGCTTTACGTTCGTTTTTCTGTTCCCAATTAGCAATAGCAGAGCGCAACAATTTTTCTACTCTTGCAGAAGCCTCTTTTGAAGAAAACTTCAAAACTCCAAGTGCACGGTTTACCTCCATTCCACGAATCATATCAACCACAAGACGCATTTTGCGAGGAGAAGTAGGCACATTCCGCAACTTTGCGAAATACATAGTTTTAAGGGCTTCTTTTCTCTTTTCTGCCGATATTTTTTTTCTTGCTCCCATTATATTTATTACATTTTATTCAAATAAAATATTCCGTTTTATTTTTTCTTATTACCGGCATGGCCTCGGAACGTACGAGTTGGAGCAAATTCGCCCAACTTATGCCCTACCATATTTTCAGTAACATAAACAGGAATAAATTTGTTTCCATTATGAACTGCAATAGTATGTCCTACAAAATCAGGGGAAATCATTGAAGCACGAGCCCAAGTTTTAACAACTGATTTCTTGCCACTTTCATTCATAGCCAATACTTTACTTTCCAATTTTACATTAATATATGGACCTTTTTTTAATGAACGACTCATAATCTACTCACTTAATCAGTTATTACTTCCTTCTTTCTATAATATATTTAGAAGATTGCTTCTTAGGCGACCTTGTCTTCAGGCCCTTTGCATACAATCCCTTACGAGATCTCGGATGTCCTCCGGAAGCACGTCCTTCACCACCACCCATCGGGTGATCAACCGGATTCATAACAACACCACGGTTATGCGGACGACGGCCCAACCAACGAGAACGTCCGGCCTTACCAGAAGCCTCCAATGCATGATCCGAATTTCCTACACTGCCAACTGTAGCCTTGCAAGAACTCAAAATCTTTCTTACTTCACCAGAAGGAAGCTTAATCACACAATACTTACCCTCACGAGAAGTCAATTGAGCGAAATTACCAGCCGATCTTACCAATACAGCACCTTGCCCCGGACGCAATTCAATATTGTGAATCACAGTTCCTATAGGAATATTCTCCAAAGGAAGAGCATTTCCGATTTCAGGCAAAGCATCAGCACCAGACATCAATGTACTTCCAACCTGCAATCCATTAGGAGCAATAATATATCGCTTTTCGCCATCAGCATAAAACAACAAAGCAATACGAGCCGAACGATTCGGATCATATTCTATTGTTTTTACCACAGCTGGAACACCGTCTTTGTTTCTTTTAAAATCGATAATACGATATTTTCTCTTGTGACCACCGCCGATATAGCGCATAGTCATTTTTCCAACGTTATTACGACCACCCGTAGAACGCTTTCCATATACAAGAGATTTCTCTGGAAAGTACCAATAATTTTGTGTCTCTGCCCCGGTGTTGTGGGCTTAAATTTACGTACTGCCATCTTCTATTTAAATATTGCTATAAAAATCAATAGTATCACCTTCCTTCAACGTAACAATTGCTTTCTTATAAGCATTTGTACGCCCTTTAATCAATCCGGCCTTTGTATAACGGCTCTTGTTTTTACCCGCATAGCGCATTGTATTCACATCGACAACGCTCACATTATACAAAGCTTCGATTTCACGCTTAATCTCTAACTTATTAGCGTCAGGACGAACGATAAATCCAAAACGATTGAATTTATCGGTAATCTTTGTCATTTTTTCCGTTACCAACGGTTTAATAATCATTCCCATATTACTTCAATTTCCTTACTTAGTTATTAAGGTTTCCTCAATAGCTTTCAAAGCGCGTTCTGTAATAACAAGAGTTTCCGCATCCAATACAATATATGTATTAAGTGCAGAAGCTATAGCCAAATTAGTACGCTCCAAATTACGAACCGACAAATATACATTTTTATCAGCTTCAGGCAAAACCATAAGCAGCTTTTTGCCGTTCACCTTAAGATTATTTACAACATTTATAAATTCTTTAGTCTTTGGAGCCTCAAAAGTAAAGTCTTCAACCACCACAATGCCATTAGCCTGAGCCTTATATGACAAAGCAGACATACGAGCCAAAGTCTTCACCTTCTTGTTCAGCTTGAAACTGTAGTCACGCGGCTTCGGACCGAAAACACGAGCACCGCCTACCAATACGGGAGAATTGATATCACCACGACGTGCACCCCCGCCACCTTTCTGGCGACCCAACTTACGGGTTGATCCACTGATTTCGCTTCTCTCTTTAGACTTGTGAGTGCCCTGACGGCGATTAGCCATATATTGCTTCACAGCCAAATAGATTGCATGATCATTCGGAGTGATTCCAAAAATAGCCTCGTTCAAAGCTACTTTTCTACCGGTATCTTCACCTTTGATATTTAAAACATTAACTTCCATTATTTCTCAATTATTAAGATTGAACCTTTATAACCCGGAACAGAACCTTTAATCAACAGCAAGTTGTGTTCAGGAATCACTTTTAATACCTGCAAATTGTGAGTTGTAACTCTGTCACCACCCATTTGTCCAGCCATACGCATTCCTTTAAATACCTTGGCCGGATATGAACAGGCACCAATAGAACCCGGCTTACGAGCACGATTGTGCTGACCATGAGTAGACTGACCAACACCTCCAAATCCGTGGCGTTTTACCACACCCTGGAAACCTTTACCCTTAGAAGTACCAACGATATCAACATAAGTTGAATCATTAAACAACTCTACGGTAATCGTGTCTCCCAAATTCAATTCTTCTGAGAAATCTTTGAACTCAGCCAAGTGTCTCTTCGGAGTTACTCCGGCCTTTTTAAAATGGCCCATCAAGGGTTTTGTGGTATGCTTTTCCTTCTTGTCCTGGAAGCCAAGCTGAATGGCAGCATAACCATCCTTTTCAACAGTCTTGATTTGAGTAACAACACAGGGACCAGCTTCGATAACAGTGCATGGCACATTCTTGCCATCAGCACTGAAAACGGATGTCATTCCGATTTTCTTTCCTAATAATCCTGGCATTTCAATTAAATTTTAAATCATTAAACTTTAATTTCTACTTCTACTCCACTTGGCAACTCCAACTTCATCAAAGCATCTACTGTTTTTGCAGTCGAGCTGTAGATGTCTATCAACCGCTTATAAGAAGACAGTTCAAACTGTTCACGTGACTTCTTATTAACGAAAGTCGAACGGTTTACCGTAAAGATACGCTTATGTGTAGGCAATGGAATAGGGCCACTTACAATAGCGCCTGTAGCCTTCACAGTTCTTACAATCTTTTCAGCAGACTTGTCTACCAAGTTGTGATCGTAAGATTTCAGTTTAATTCTAATTTTCTGACTCATACTTTTATTAAATTAATATTCGCAAAACAGATAAAATGAAGCATGAGGGTTAAGAGTCATTCGCTAACCCTCATCAGCTTCAAAATACTTTAATTTATACCAGATCTACACGACCTTTCACTTCTTCCAAAACAGTCTTAGCGATTGAGCTTGAAACCTGAGCATGATGATCATAAGTCATTGAAGAAGTAGCACGACCTGAAGTAATGGTACGCAAGGCAGTTACGTAGCCGAACATTTCAGCCAACGGAACCATAGCCTTAACGATACGTGCTCCTGAACGGCTCGTCTCCATGCCTTCTACCTGACCACGACGTTTGTTCAAGTCACCGATAACATCACCCATGTTTTCTTCCGGAGTAACAACCTCCAGTTTCATAATGGGCTCCATCAATACAGGACCAGCCTTCACACAAGCATTCTTATAAGCCTGGATGGCACAGATTTCGAAAGACAACTGGTCAGAGTCCACCGGATGGAATGAACCATCTTTCAGAACGACCTTCAATGAATCAAGCGGGAATCCTGCCAAAACACCATTCTTCATTGCAGTCTGGAAACCTTTCTGAACTGAAGGTATAAATTCCTTAGGAACATTACCACCTTTCACTTCATCAATAAACTGCAAACCGCCCTGCTTCCAGTCTTCATCAACAGGCCCTACAGTCACGATAATATCAGCAAACTTACCACGACCACCAGACTGCTTCTTGTATACCTCACGCAGCTCTACGGTCTTTGTAATAGCCTCCTTATAGTTAACTTGCGGACGGCCTTGGTTACATTCCACCTTAAATTCACGTTTCAGACGGTCAATGATGATATCCAAGTGAAGTTCACCCATACCAGAAATTACAGTCTGTCCTGACTGCTCATCCGTACGTACCGTGAATGTCGGGTCTTCCTCGGCCAACTTAGCCAGACCATTTGACAGCTTGTCAAGGTCTTTCTGAGTCTTGGGTTCAACTGCAATACCAATCACAGGTTCGGGGAAGTCCATTGATTCAAGTACAATAGGAGCAGTTTCATCACACAGCGTATCACCCGTACGGATATCTTTAAATCCAACACCTGCACCAATATCACCGGCGCTAATCACATCCACAGGGTTCTGTTTGTTTGAGTGCATCTGGAAAAGACGAGACACACGTTCTTTCTTGCCCGAACGAGAGTTATAGATGTATGAACCGGCTTCAACCTTACCTGAATACACACGGAAGAATGTCAAACGGCCAACATACGGGTCTGTAGCAATCTTAAAGGCCAAAGCAGCAGTCTTCTCATTCTCGTCCGGCTTACGGTCTTCTTCAGCACCAGTCGTCGGATTTGTTCCAACAATGTTCGGAGTATCTACCGGTGAAGGCAAGAAAGCACAAACATAATCCAACAATGTCTGAACTCCTTTGTTCTTGAATGAAGAACCACACAACATCGGCACAATATCCATCTTCAGAGTTCCGGCACGCAATGCGCGCAAAACCTCTTCTTCTGTTATAGTAGAGGGATCGTCGAAGTATTTCTCCATCAAGGCATCATCGAACTCTGCGACCTTCTCCAACATCTTTCCTCTCCATTCTTCTGCTTCAGCCAACAGATTTGCAGGGATTTCCTCCACATCATAGTCTGCTCCCATCGTTTCATCATGCCACAAGATAGCCTTCATCTTTATCAGGTCAACTACACCCTTGAAGTTTTCTTCAGCACCGATAGGAATAACAACCGGACAAGGATTAGCTCCCAATACATCCTTCATCTGGCGAACAACTTCAAAGAAGTCAGCTCCCGAACGGTCCATTTTATTCACATAACCGATACGCGGCACATTATACTTATCAGCCTGACGCCATACGGTTTCAGACTGCGGCTCCACTCCACCTACCGCACAATAAGTAGCCACCGCACCGTCAAGCACACGCAGTGAACGTTCTACCTCCGCAGTAAAGTCAACGTGTCCCGGAGTATCAATCAAGTTTATCTTATACTTGTTACCCGCATAATTCCAATATGTGGTTGTCGCAGCAGAAGTGATAGTGATACCACGTTCCTGCTCCTGCTCCATCCAGTCCATTGTAGCAGCGCCATCATGAACTTCACCAATCTTATGAGTCAAACCGGTATAAAAAAGAATACGCTCTGAAGTCGTAGTCTTACCGGCGTCGATGTGAGCCATGATACCGATATTACGGGTCAAATGCAAATCATGTTTAGCCATTTTATTTCCTCTTTAATTAATTGAACCTGATTGATTAGAATCTAAAGTGAGCGAACGCACGGTTAGCTTCGGCCATACGGTGCATATCTTCCTTACGCTTGAAAGCACCGCCCTGCTCATTATACGCATCAAGGATTTCAGCGCACAGCTTGTCGGCCATTGACTTTCCACCACGCTTACGGGCAAACGCTATCAAGTTTTTCATGGAAATGGACTCCTTACGCTCCGGACGGATTTCAGTCGGTACCTGGAAAGTAGCGCCACCGATACGGCGAGACTTAACTTCCAACTGCGGAGTAACATTTTCCAAAGCCTTTCTCCACACTTCCAAAGCTGATTTTTCTTCACCCGGAAGCTTAGTTTCAACATTCTTCAACGCATCATAAAAGATTTCGTAAGCAATATTCTTCTTGCCGTCGTACATCAGATGATTCACGAACTTTGAAACCCTCTGGTCATTGAACACCGGATCCGGCAGGATCACACGTTTTTTTGGTTTTGCTTTTCTCATTTTGTTTGATAATAATGTTCAGTTTGGGGCTGCATTTCGTCTGCTTCAACGATTCCACCGAATCGTTTACTCAACCTTAAAGCTTTTCCTACAAACCAAAACGGATTAATGAATTAAATAACTATCCCTGTCTACAGGTTATTTCTTGCCTTTTCCGGCAGGAGCCTGTCCCGGTTTCGGGCGCTTGGCACCGTATTTAGAGCGTCTTTGTGTACGGCCTGCAACACCAGCGGTATCCAATGTACCACGAACGATGTGATAGCGTACACCCGGAAGGTCTTTCACACGACCGCCACGTACCAACACGATTGAGTGTTCCTGCAAATTATGACCTTCTCCCGGAATGTAAGAGTTCACTTCCTTAGAGTTTGTCAGACGCACACGGGCAACCTTACGCATTGCCGAGTTCGGTTTCTTCGGAGTTGTAGTGTAAACACGCACGCACACGCCACGTCTTTGCGGACATGAATCCAGTGCCGGAGATTTACTCTTCTCAACCAAAACCTTTCTTCCCTTTCTTACTAACTGTTGAATAGTAGGCATTTTGTTTGATTTTTAATTATTATTATATTGTTTATTGTTTTTTCCAGTCTTTGTCGAAACTATACATTTCGGGCTGCAAAATTACAAATAACTTTTTAATTGACAAACAGTTTTCCAAATAAAAAAGTCCGTTCTCCGAAAAAACGGAGTAACGGACTTCTTTTTCATTCTTTCCCTCAGACTTGGAAGTTTCCCTGAAATGGCTGCCACAAATATCACCTTACCAAAAGCATGATTTCATAGCGTCGGAAATCTTGTTTTCAGCAAGACAAAAACTTTTCAGCCATTCAAAAATCCAATGAAGACAAGCCGGAAGCAAACCAGACTTCACTTCTCAAAACTGTTTCTGATAAGAAGTTTTCACAAATGCAGCATCAAGCAGATAGTTCAAGCTTGTCTCCACGCTATTCAGCACATCCGGTGTGCTATAGTTCTCTATTTCAGCCACAATATCCTCAGCACCGGCCGTCTCTATATTCTTGAAGATTGCATCATAGCCTACCATTCCACTCTGACCTATCTCTCTGTGATCTTTGATATGCAACATTCGGAAACGTCCCGGATACTTGTTGAAATAGTCCACCGGACTGTTCTGTCCGCGAACCACCCAATATACATCCATCTGGAAGAATACATATTCCGGATTCGTGTGCTGAAGCATATAATCATACATCACTTCCTTTCCTTCTACTTTCTGGAACTCATGAGCATGATTATGGTATCCGAAAAGTATGCCCTGTGCCTTGCAACGTTTCCCGATTTCATCAAAATAGCGGCAGTAAAGAGCCAGGTCATTCACAGTTTCCGGCACGCCAAGCCACGGGAATACAATATATTTCATCCCTGCTGCCTTATGATCAGCGATACACTGATCCCACCAGTTCAAAGCCTCGGTCAGTTCACCCGATGCCAACTCTTCTTCCGTCAGCATACGGCTGCAATGCGAAGACAGCACTTTCATCCCCACACCTTCCACATCCTTTCGGAAATCTTCAGGTGTCCTGCCATAAAATTTTCCATCAGCATAATTGGCTGCCTCCACACTGGTATATCCCATCTGCGCCAATCTGTGCAACACATCTATATAGTCAGAAGAAGGTTGTCCGTCCTTATTCACTCCATCCAACAGACTTCTGACAGAATAAAGCTGAATGGCAACCTCTTTTTTCTCCGGCTTCTGACTCTGCTCTACCTGTGTGCACTGCAGCAGGGAAAGCCCCAAGACCACAGCAGCACACAGGAAAAAGAAACTTCGTTTCATACCCAACTTTTAGTCCAATATTTTAACACGGATGTTACGATACCAAACATCATCGCCATGATCCTGCAATCCGATAAAGCCTTCATGGTTTTCACCGCCGCAGTTATTCAGCAAATCAAACGCCAAAGGCCATTTTTCCTTGCTGAACTTGCTTTCTTCCAGCATTTTGGTCCATTGGGGAGTCCACAAATGATATTCCAAAACATTTTCCCCGTTCTGTCCATGAACGACAGTACCTTTATATACCATAATCTTGGCCGTATTCCATTCACCAAAAGGCTTGGCATTCTGAGGTACAGCCGGAATCATATCGTAAAGAGAAGCAGACTGGCGGTTGTTGTCCTTTCCCAATTTAGCATCCGGATGATTGGCATTGTCCAACACCTGATATTCCGGAGCGGAAATATAAATAGGCTCCAACACTTCGTTACCGTCTTTGTCGGTCGAAGTCACCTCTTGAGCCAAATAAAGGATACCGGAGTTACCGCCTTTTGAAATTTTCCATTCCAACTCCAGCTCAAAGTTCTTGAATTTATGAGCAAAGATCAGGTCACCGCCTTCAGCAGTCTGAGCTTCGCCACCGCCGCTTCCATTAAACTTGATACATCCATCTTCGATAGTCCACCGAGACGGAACATTCTCCTTACCATAGCCTCGCCATCCGTTAAAGGTTTTTCCGTCAAAGATCGTTATGTATCCATCTTTGTCTACCGGCAAAGCCAGACTGTCGGTTTCAGCAGCCTTCATTGATTTTGAATACGACAACATTTGAGTTGCAGGAGCCTCTGCTGTTTCAGCAGTCTTCTTGTTACCACCGCCACATGCGGTCAACGCACCTGTAATAGCCAGGCATGTCAGTGTGTAAATCGCTTTTTTCATAATACTTTTATCTATTAAAATGTTTACTCAATAAACCTATTTCATCTCGGCATATCAGGCAAACTCCATCCTGCCCGATAATGATGCTTGATCAGCTCTTCAGCAAAAGCCTGAGCGTTTACTGGCTCCGTCCAGGTCTTGTCAAATGAAGGATGTCCGTCATGAATCGTGAATCCATCCTTGACACAAGTCTTTATTGTCTCATCCGGTCCGATATTGGTAAAGCGCATATTTTCGCCATCCCATTCCAATGTCCGGTTCAAAGCCTGCAAACGAACCGCCAAAACTCCCATAACAACCATTTCGTTCATCGGGCCTGCTTCTGAAAAGTCTGATTTCGGTTTTACGCGCGACTCCGGATTTTCCTTGCATGCACGTACCCAATCCATTTCATGCCCGCCAGACATGGCATTCGGAACCCGACGGCAAACTTTCGGGGCATTCGGCACACGGCCAGACAACAAGAAAGGATGTTCTCCATAGCAACCACAAACCAATGTATCTTTAGTACCGTGGAAAATAGTCAAGCCTCCGCCACTCTGCATCAACTGCATATTTTTCGGGAAACCTTTCGGACGGTCAGGCAGCATTCCTCCGTCATACCAATGCACCTCCACTTCAGGCATCGCAACCTTCGGCATATTGTCACGAGCCGGGAATATCATTTTCACATGCTGCGCCTGAGGAGCACAAGCGTTCAGCAACAACGTAGAAGACGCTTCAACCTTGGTCGGATATTTCAACTTCAAAGCTCTAAAAGGCTGATGCAAGATATGGCATGCCATATCGCCCAAGGCTCCGGTTCCATAGTCCCACCATCCACGCCAGTTCCACGGTGTATAAATAGAATTATAAGGATTCAGCTTGGCAGGCCCTGTAAACAAGTCCCAGTCCAAGGTCTTGGGTATGCGTTCTTCTTTTTCAGGAACATTCAACCCCTGCGGCCAAATCGGACGGTCGGTAGCACACTCCACTTTTGTCACTTCCCCGATTTCACCATTCCATATCCATTCGCAGACCAAGTCTGTTCCTTCGTCTGAAGCCCCTTGGTTTCCCATCTGCGTAGCCACGCCGGTAGAAGCCGCCAGCTTAGTCAACAAACGCGATTCGTAAACAGAATGTGTCAAAGGCTTCTGGCAATAAACGTGTTTACCCATAGTCATAGCATCGGCAGTGATAATGGCATGCGTGTGATCTGCGGTCGCAATAATCACGGCATCTATCGACTTGCCCATTTCATCATACATCTTCCGATAATCCCAATACCTCTTCGCGTTTGGGAATTCATCGAACACAGCTTTTGCATACTTCCAGTCCACATCACAAAGAGCGACAATGTTTTCCGTCGCCTTCACATGATTGATGTTGGCATGTCCCATACCGCCGATACCGACAACTGCAATATTCAGTTTGTCAGAGGGAGCGATATGTCCGAAACTCTTACCTAAAATTGAACTTGGAGCTATTGTTATTCCGGCCAAGGCCGCAGCTCCCGCTTTCAGAAAATCTCTTCTCGAAACGTTTGACATAATGTTAAATTTAAAGTGTTACTTATTGTTCCTCAATAATCCATATCCATTTTTCATGTTTTTCCTACGCTGACGGATTTCTTCCAATGTTTCCAGACTTCCAATGGCCGGCAGCTCGTGCGACTTGGCATCTTCCAGGAATCTCCATGCATACTCGGAAGCAACCGCCGAATCCCGCATCTTCGGGAGTGAAGAAGATGGCTCGCCTGCCAAGATGCTGTCTGCAAATTCATTGCACAACACATCAATATTCTTGCCACCAAACGGCCTTTCTATCCGTTCAGTCCGATATACACCGTGCAGATCAACAACCGCAGTCTTAAAGTCATGCGTCATCCGCGCTATTCCCTTCGTTCCGATTAAGTCAACATAAGAATTGTGCGTCTGATCCTTTGAAAGCTGACCGTATACAAAGCCTTGTGTAATATCAAAAACTATCCCGTTTTGAAAAGTACCGTGGCACTGCAACCACCAAGGTTCCTTATAGCTCCACATGTTGAGCCCCTGAGCATGCCAAGTCTGATAGTCACATCCCGCATACCATCGTGCAATATCAACATAATGCATTCCACAGTCGTGAAAAGCCGGCCCCTCGTATTCATGCCCTTCACCGGGAGCCAGACCGGGCGTCATGTGACAAATCCGGACAATAGCCAGTTCTCCCAGCTCCCCGGCATCGATAAACTCCTTCAACTGATGATGATACCATGCATTCCGGAGATACAGATTGACGGTAGAAATCCGGTCAGACTTTTCCGTCATTCCGACCACATCCCACTCCCGCTCGATTGTATCGGCTATCGGCTTCTCAGACAGTATATGCTTCCCATGACGAAGAGCCTTCTCTATCTGCTCTTTCCGGTAGTTGGCCAATGTAAACAAGCCTACCGCCTCTACACTTTCATCTTCAAAAACGATATTTTCATCATCCACCACATTGGACTCCGGCGACAAACTTTTGGCAGCCTCACGTGCTTGAGGATTTATATCACAGATATATGCGATATCCCATCTGTCGCTTTTCTTCATCTCATCCAGATAAAAGCGTCCCATCCGGCCGAAACCTATAAGTCCTACCCTAATTCTCGTATTTTTCATAAATCCATAGAAAGTTTACCGATTATTCACTACAGTCTGTCTTGACCTCTCGCTTTACCAAAAACGCACTTATCTCCCACAATATATATATAGGTATAAATACCGCCATCAGCGTAAACGGATCAGACGACGGAGTAATGACTGCCGCCACAATCAGCAAAACCGTAATCGCATGCCGCCGGTATTTCCGGAAAAAGCCCCGATTTATCACACCCAACTTGGAAAGCAACATGGCCAACAAAGGAAGTTCGAACATGATGCCCATCATAAAAATCAGCATCAAGAAGTAGCTCATGTAAGAATCCAAAGCCAACTGATTGGATATGTTAGGGCTTAACTCATAAGTATAAAGGAAACGGAGTGTCAGAGGGAACACAACAGAATATCCCACAATACACCCCATAAAGAACATGACCGTTCCAAAGACGAACGCCCATTTCACCCCTTTCTTTTCATTGTCATACAACGCCGGACAGACAAACTTCCACACTTCATATATAAGGTATGGGAATGTTATCAGCAAAGCCAACCAAAAAGACAGGGACATGTGGATAAAAAACTGAGAAGCCAGCTTAATGTTGATTACATCCACCCGGAAAGGCTTTCCCATGAAGTCGGGCACAAACGACAGAGACTGACCTGCCTCTGCAATCCAACGGTAAAGGAAAAAGTCCCCTCGCGAAGGTGCCATCACCACGTGATCGAACAGATAAGGGATAAACATGAAGCCGAGCAGCATAAATACCCCCAACGCGATGAATATCCTTACCAGCATCCATCTCAGTGCCTCCAGATGGTCCCAAAAAGACATTTCCGATTGTGTCGCCATATCCCCTCCCGAATCCTCACTTCTTCTCTATTCCGTCAGACATGGTTTCCCGCGTTCCAACGGAATCTATATCTTTATTGATGTCTTTTTCTATGCCGTTTACACCTTCCTTAAAACTTCTCACACCTTTTCCTATCCCGCGCATCAGTTCCGGAATTTTCTTTCCGCCAAACAACAACAGCACGACAAAGACAATCAAAAGAATTTCTGATGTTCCGATGGAACCTAAAAAAAGCAGTGTATTCATAATAGTATCTTTTAAGTAAAACGTTTCATGTCCGAAAACTTCTTATGCAAAAATAGGAAAACTAAAGGGTACTCCTTATAATAAAAGTGAATTAGTAGATTCATTACAACAATTATTAACTGATAACTAACGTATTAAAAGGAATAAATCAGGAAAAAGAGTAGACAGATTGGAATAAATTCCATTCGTCGGAAATTATTTCCAGACTTTCTTTTACACAAACAAAAATAATTTGTACTTTTGGCTGACATCTTCATTCTTTATATGAGACATACCATAAGACTATATATAGCACTGATGTTTTTGGGGCTTCCAATTCTGGCAGCCGCACAAGAGACTCTGAAGGTTCTTTCCGATTCGCTCAACGCTACGCTTGAGCAGAAACAGTATTTTGTCTCCCTCAAAAAGGAACAGATAAAGAAAATCAAGCAGGCTCTGAATGACCCACACCTCTCGATTAGGCAGGAGTATGAAACGAATGCTGCCTTATACGAAAAATATCAAAAGTTCAACACCGATTCGGCATCGCGATACATCAGCCGGAACATAGAGATAGCCGTGGCATTAGGTCTGGATTATGAAGAATACGACTCTTCTCTGAAACTTTCAAAGTTATATTCCATGTGCGGGAGGTACAAGGAAGCGGAAGAAATTCTGAAACGGCTTCAGGGAATCAACCTTCCTGCGGATCTGGAAGCCACATACTATAATACTTATTATCGTTTTTGGGAATACTATGCCATCTCTACAGGAAATTCGCCCTACTCCCGCCAGCAATGTCGCGTATACCGGGATTCGATGCTGGCCACACTGCCTCCCGCATCACTTACCGCCAAGATGGAACAAGGTTTCCTGATGATGGAAACCGACCCGCACAAGGCAGAAAAAGCATTGTTAAACCTGCTCGCCACACAAACAACCGGAACTCCGGAATATGCGATGGTGACATGTGCCATAGCCTATGCCTACAAAAAGATGGACAACAAAAGGGAAGAGAAAAAGTATTTCATGCTGTCGGCCATAGCAGACCTCAAAAACGCCACGCGTGAAACCGTATCGCTCCAAGAACTTGCCATGATTGCCTATCGGGAAAACAACCTCGACCAAGCTTTCCGGTTCAGTCAGTCTGCCATCGAAGACGCAGCGGCATCGGGCATTCACTTCCGAGCACTCCAGATGCACCCGTTTTATTCCATCATCAACTCGGCCTATAAGACCGAGCAGACCAAAGTGCAGGGGAAACTTACTTCTTATCTTACAGTGGTATGCCTGTTGGCTGCCGCCCTTGCCATATTGGTCGGCCTAATTTACAAACAGATGAAAAAGACCCTGCGCATCAAAGAGAAACTGGCTCAAAGCAACGAGAAGCTGAAAGATTTAAGTCTGTCTCTGAGCAAGATCAACGAGGAGCTGAACGGAAGGAACCGACAGCTTCAGGAGGTCAGCACCATAAAAGAACGGTATATCGCCCAGTTTTTTGATCTCTGCTCAAATTATGTCGACAAAATGAGCAAATACCAAAATGAAATCTACAAGCTTGCCATCAACCGACATTATGACACACTGATAAAACGTACCAAGTCGACGGCTGTCATTGACAAGGAACTGAATTCTCTATACGAGCATTTCGACAGCATCTTCCTCAGTCTGTATCCCACTTTCGTTACCGACTTCAACTCACTGCTGAAAGAGGATGAACAAATCATTCTCAAGCCGGGAACCCTTATGAACAAGGAACTGCGCATTTATGCTCTGCTCCGTCTGGGCATCAACGACAGTGCGAAGATTGCCAGTTTCCTGCGATGTTCAATCAGCACCATCTACAACTGCCGGACCAAACTAAGGAACAAGGCCAACTGCCCGCGTCACGAATTCGAAGACAAAGTGCAGCAGATAGGCAACTCAGAGGGTTAGACAAAAAATGTCATGCCTTTCGCCAGACATGACATTTCAAAAACGAGCGTTCACCCCACTCGCCTTATGCTTCACCCTTAAAGTCGCTCAAAGGCGGAACGAATGTCTTCCCTCCCTGCTGCTGCTCTTCCGGCATACGGATAGGGCCGAAATTCTTTTCATACTTGTTTACATTGTCTTGCAGCGCATACATCAGCCTCTTGGCATGTTCGGGAGTCATTACGATGCGCGACTGAACATTCGCTTTCGGAAGCCCCGGCATGATGCGTACAAAATCAAGCACAAATTCCGATGTGGAATGAGTGATGATGGCAAGATTGGCATAGGTTCCTTGAGCCACTTCTTCTTTCAGCTCTATCTGAAGCTGGTTATTCTTGTTTCCGTTTTCCATGATACAATTCGTTTTAATGATTATTTATTGCGGAAGCAAATGTAAAGAAAAAGTTGAAATGTCCGCCATCAAACGGCGGAAAAATAATGCATCATCCCTGCCCCGACGGGGAAAGCCGCACCTGCCTCCTCCCGCACCGCCGCAGATACCAGATACAGATAGCCAGCGAAACCATCGTTGAAAGCGGAGGAGCAAACCCCATCCAGAAGAGAGAAGTCGGATCAATATGGCTGAAGGCCCACGACAAAGGGATACGAAACAGGAATGTCGCAATCAGGCTGTGAATCATCGGGAACCAGGAGTTTCCCTGCCCGCTGAAATAGGAGTTGATGCAGAACACAAAGCTCACCATGATGCAGTCGACACTGTAGCCATGCAGGTATTCAGAAGCCATCCCGATGACCAAAGCGTCATTGGTGAAGATACCGGTCAGGGTATCCGGCAGGAACTGCGAATATACACATACAGAAACACCGAAGGCCAATGCCATTCCGATGCCCGAACGCAGACAGCGGTTCATCCGCCCGGTCAACCCGGCACCATAGTTCTGGGCAGTCATGGCGGCTACTGCCGAAGAAATGGCCATCGGGGGAAGCATGGCGAAGACAATTATCTTTTCCACCACTCCGAGCGCAGCAGAAGCCACAACCCCCATCTGGTTCACTATGACCGTAATAATCAGAAACGAGATGTTCACCAGTGCGTCCTGCAAGGCAATAGGTGCTCCCAAAACCATTATACGGCGTGAAAAATACCCGCTCAGACGGATATCGTGACGGGTAAGCCTGAAATGAAAGCCGCGCCGGTGCAGAAACCACAATGCCGTGACAAAGCTGATGCCTTGGGAAGCTATAGTAGCCACGGCGGCTCCTGCCGCCCGCATGTGAAACCCTCCCACCAGAACAAAGTCCAGCACGATATTGATGACACATGCCAAAGCCACAAAATAAAGTGGCGTACGCGAATCACCCAGTCCACGCAAAATACCGCACACCACATTATAGCCTATAATAAAGGGAATACCGAGCGAACAAATCAACAAATAATGCAGAGTATCGGCCATAGCCTCGGCCGGCGTATGCATGACAAGAGCTATCGGCTCGTGAAGCACTGCCATCGTCAGTGTAAGCACAGCCCCGACAATGGCAAACAGCCATACAGACGAGCCGATAATGGCAGCCAACTCCTTGTCATTACGCGCTCCTGTCGCAATTCCGATAAGCACGGTGATTCCGGTCGTCAAGCCCAATATGATGCCCGTAACGGTCTGCATCACCTGACTTCCTATCGCAACGCCGGCCACACTCGCCGCATCATCGAACCGCCCGACGACAAAAAGATCGGCCCCTCCATAAAGAGCCTGCAACACATTGGCCAACAGATAGGGGACTGCAAACTGAAGCAGCACTTTGGGCACACTGCCTTGCGTCAAATCTAACTCTCTTTTCATAATATACCAGTCTTTCTTCATTTACACAACACACAATGCCGGACAAGTGATTGGTTTTACCCAGTCATCTTATCCGGCATTGTATTTTGCCTCCGATGAGGATTACAAAACGCATCTTCCCGTCATGTCACTGCAAAGGTGAGACAAATTATCGGTGCATCCAAATTTTAACGGACTTTTATCTCCACTTTCATTTCATTACGGCCCGCGTCACATTTTATCCTTTCCAAACGGATTTTGTCCGCAAATATCTCCAACATCCGGAGCTTTAAAACAAGAGGAGGCTGCCCTCTCTGCAAGGACAGCCTCCTCTTAATATTCAAGAACTACGGTTCTTATTCCACTTCGCTATAGTCAAGCACGTTTTTCTTGTTTGCCATGATACGTTCGTATTCTTCTTTCGAGCCTACCACAATCTTGTCAAACTCGCGCTGACCTGTTCCGGCCGGAATCAGATGTCCGCAAATTACATTTTCCTTCATACCTTCCAGTTTGTCGACCTTACCGTTGATGGCGGCTTCATTCAGCACTTTGGTGGTTTCCTGGAATGATGCAGCCGACATGAAGCTTGAGGTCTGCAAAGCAGCACGGGTAATACCCTGCAAAATCTGCGTAGAAGTAGCGGGTACAGCGTCGCGAACTTCGACCGGCTTCAGGTCACGGCGTTTCAACATACTGTTTTCATCACGCAACTTACGTGCCGTAACAATCTGTCCCGGCTGCAGATTCTGGGAATCGCCTGCATCAACCACTACTTTCTTGCCCCATATACGGTCATTCTCCTCATTGAATTCGATACGGTCAACGACCTGCTGTTCCAAGAAACGAGTATCTCCCGGCTCATCAATCTGAACCTTACGCATCATCTGACGCACGATAATCTCAAAGTGCTTGTCGTTAATCTTCACACCTTGCAAGCGATAAACATCCTGTATCTCGTTTACAATATACTCTTGCACGGCTGTGGGACCCTTGATGGCCAATATGTCGGCCGGAGTAATCGCACCGTCAGACAACGGAGTTCCGGCACGAACATAGTCGTTCTCCTGCACCAGAATCTGTTTTGACAATGCCACCAGATACTTACGGACATCACCAGCCTTGGATGTGACAATAATCTCACGGTTTCCACGCTTGATCTTGCCCATCGTAACCTCACCGTCAATTTCAGAAACGACAGCAGGATTAGACGGATTACGTGCTTCAAACAGCTCGGTAACACGCGGAAGACCACCGGTAATATCACCGGCCTTACCTACGGCACGCGGTATCTTAACCAAAATATCACCGGCCTTAACCGTCTGCTTGTCTTCAACCACCACGTGTCCTCCCACAGGCAAGTTATACGTACGGATTACATTCCCATTCTCGTCATTGATATGAAGTGAAGGAACTTTCGTCTTGTCCTTTGATTCGGTAATGATGATTTCACGCAATCCGGTAGCTTCATCCGATTCCACTTTATAGGTTACATTTTCTATCACAGACTCAAAATCAATCTTACCGGCAGCTTCGGTCACGATTACGGCATTAAACGGATCCCATTTGGCTATCAGCTTGCCTTTTTCTACCACTTCCCCTTCTGAAGCATAAAGCTTAGAACCGTAAGGAACATTGTGGGTAGACAGGATAATGCCTGTATTCACATCTACGAAACGTACTTCCGCCAGACGCCCTACAACAATCTTGACCGGTTCGCCAGTCTCTTCCACTGCATCTACTGTACGAAGCTCCTCAAACTCCAGACGAGAGTCGTTCTTAGCCACAATACTTGCATTTGCGGCCATGTTTCCGGCAATACCACCGGCATGGAATGTACGCAATGTAAGCTGAGTACCCGGTTCTCCAATAGACTGGGCCGCGATTACACCTACAGCCTCACCCTTCTGAACCATTCGGCTTGTAGCCAAGTTGCGTCCGTAACACTTCGCGCAAACTCCCTTCTTCGATTCACAAGTCAATACCGAACGAATCTCAACGCTTTCAATCGGTGACTTCTCTATCTCTTCCGCTATATCCTCTGTAATCTCTTCCCCGGCTGCAACCAACAGTTTTCCTGTCGTCGGATGAATCACATCATGAACAGAGACGCGTCCCAAAATGCGCTCATACAAAGTAGCGATAACTTCATCATTGTTCTTCAATGCCGTACAAACCAGACCGCGCAGCGTACCGCAATCCTCTTCATTGATAATGACATCATGGGATACATCCACCAGACGACGGGTCAAATATCCGGCATCGGCTGTCTTCAATGCAGTATCGGCAAGACCTTTACGGGCACCGTGAGTAGAAATAAAGTATTCCAGCACTGACAATCCTTCCTTAAAGTTTGAAAGAATCGGATTTTCAATAATCTGTGCACCTTCAGCTCCCGCCTTCTGAGGCTTGGCCATCAAACCACGCATACCAGACAACTGACGGATCTGCTCTTTAGAACCACGGGCTCCAGAGTCCAACATCATAAATACAGAGTTGAATCCCTGGTCGTCGTTCTTGATAGTCTTATACAGAATATCAGACAAATCACTGTTTACATGAGTCCATGTGTCAATGACCTGATTGTAACGCTCATTATCGGTAATGAAACCCATGTTATAGTTCATCATAATCTGTTCAACCTCTTCGTTACCGCGTTTCACCAACTCTTCCTTCTCCTTCGGGATAATGATATCGCCCAAGTTGAATGACAGACCTCCTTCAAATGCCATCTTGTAACCGAGGTTCTTGATACCGTCCAAGAACTCACATGCACGAGCAACACCAACTTTCTTGATTACATCGCTAATGATATCGCGCAAAGATTTTTTCGAAATGATAGTATTCAAGTAGCCGCATTCGTCCGGAACCAGTTCGTTTACAATAACACGACCCACAGAAGTTTCCTTAATCATCTTCTTAACGACATTGCCTTCCTCATCCAAGTCGTTTGTCAAAACGCTCACAATAGCGTGAATGTCTACCTTCCCTTCATTGTAAGCAATCAAAGCCTCTTCCGGCCCGTAAAAAATCAGACCTTCACCTTTCGCTCCCTTACGCAACTTGGTGATATAATACAGTCCGAGCACCATATCCTGCGCCGGAACTGTAATAGGCGCGCCATTAGCAGGGTTCAATATATTATGCGACTGAAGCATCAACATCTGTGCCTCAAGTACAGCTTCGTTACTCAAAGGCAAGTGTACGGCCATCTGGTCACCATCAAAGTCCGCATTAAATGCAGTACATGCCAACGGATGCAGCTGAATAGCCTTACCTTCAATCATCTTCGGCTGGAATGCCTGAATACCCAGACGGTGAAGCGTCGGGGCACGGTTCAGCAATACCGGATGTCCCTTCATTACATGCTCAAGGATATCCCAGATAACCGGTTCCTTACGGTCTACAATCTTCTTTGCCGACTTGACAGTTTTCACAATACCGCGTTCAATCAGCTTGCGGATAATAAACGGCTTATACAGTTCCGCAGCCATCAGCTTCGGAATACCGCACTCACCCATCTTCAACTCAGGACCCACAACGATTACCGAACGAGCTGAATAATCGACACGCTTACCCAACAGATTCTGACGGAAACGTCCTTGCTTACCTTTCAAGCTGTCAGACAAGGACTTCAGCGGACGATTTGCATCTGTTTTCACAGCGCTCGACTTACGAGAGTTGTCGAACAAAGAGTCGACAGCCTCTTGCAACATACGTTTTTCATTACGCAGAATCACTTCCGGAGCCTTGATTTCAATCAGTCGCTTCAAACGATTGTTACGGATGATTACGCGACGATACAAATCATTCAGGTCTGAAGTTGCGAAACGTCCTCCATCCAACGGCACCAACGGACGCAGTTCAGGCGGGATTACCGGCACTATACGTACAATCATCCACTCTGGTTTGTTGCGTCCACGCGATGCACGGAAAGATTCTACAACCTGCAAACGCTTCAATGCTTCATTCTTGCGCTGCTGCGAAGAATCATTGTTCGCCTTATGACGAAGTTCGTAAGAAAGTGCATCAAGATCAAGAGCCACCAACAAATCATAAATAGCCTCCGCTCCCATCTTGGCAATAAACTTATTGGGGTCACTATCCTCCAGGAACTGATTTTCTTTCGGCAGTGTGTCCAATATATCAAGATATTCTTCTTCTGACAGCAGGTCATATTTATTGACTCCATCCTCGGCCTTCACTCCCGGCTGGATGACTACATAACGTTCATAATAAATGATAGCATCCAGTTTCTTGGTAGGCAGCCCCAACAAATAACCGATCTTATTCGGCAAGGAACGGAAATACCAGATATGCGCTACCGGAACCACCAACTGAATGTGTCCGCTACGCTCACGGCGCACTTTCTTCTCAGTAACCTCCACACCGCATCGGTCGCAAACAATACCTTTATAACGAATACGCTTGTATTTACCACAATGGCATTCGTAGTCTTTCACCGGTCCGAAGATACGTTCACAAAACAGGCCATCACGCTCTGGCTTGTAAGTACGGTAATTGATGGTTTCGGGCTTCAGCACTTCACCGTAAGAATTTTCCAGAATTTCCTCAGGCGAAGCCAATCCGATAGTAATCTTCGAAAAATTACTCTTTATCTTAGTATCTTTTCTAAAAGCCATACTTTATTTTTTATATGATGAAGAATTAAAAGTGAAGAATGAAAGTTTTTTTTCATCAAGGCAAGATAAACCGTCTTCTTCTGTTACCTGCTTTCATTCTTCATTAAAAAGGTTTATTCCAATGTAATGCTCAAGCAAAGGCCTCTCAACTCGTGAAGCAAGACATTCAAGGATTCCGGAATGCCCGGAGTAGGCATCGGCTCACCTTTCACGATAGCTTCATAAGCTTTGGAACGTCCTACAACATCATCCGACTTGATTGTCAGAATCTCCTGAAGGACATGAGCTGCACCAAAGGCTTCGATTGCCCAAACCTCCATTTCTCCGAAACGTTGGCCACCAAACTGAGCCTTACCGCCCAGAGGCTGCTGAGTAATCAACGAGTACGGACCGATAGAACGTGCATGCATCTTGTCTTCAACCATGTGACCAAGTTTCAACATGTAAGTCACACCCACAGTTGCCGGTTGGTCAAACTGCTCGCCTGTTCCACCATCATAAAGATATGTCTTACAATAGCGCGGCAAACCTGCCTTATCTGTCCATTTATCCAAATCCTCCAACGTTGCACCGTCAAAGATAGGAGTCGCAAATTTCACGCCCAGCTCTTTGCCGGCACGGCCCAATACAGCTTCAAATATCTGACCGATGTTCATACGAGAAGGCACACCCAACGGATTCAATACGATATCAACAGGAGTACCATCGGCCAAGAACGGCATGTCTTCTTGACGAACGACGCGTGAAACAATACCCTTATTTCCATGACGACCAGCCATCTTGTCACCAACACCAATCTTGCGCTTTTTAGCAATATAGACTTTAGCCATTTGGATAATGCCTGACGGCAGTTCGTCACCGATTGTCAGTGCAAACTTCTTACGCTTCAGTTCAGCCTCCAGCTCTTTAAACTTCTTCAGATAATTCATCACCAGATCGCGGATCATCTCATTCTTGTGGGCATCCGCAGTCCATTTGCTCAACTGGATAATCGTATAGTCCAAACCTTCCAAGTCACGCTTCACAAACTTAGCGCCCTTCGGAATTACATCTGTACCCAGATAATCCTTTACACCCTGTGAAACCTTATCATTGGTCAAGACCAACAACTTTTCAATCAGGATATCTTTCAGCGCCGCAGCTTTTTCTTCAAACTCTTCATTCAGTTTCGGAAGTATTGCCTTATCAGCATTCTTTTCACTGCGAGTCTTTATCACGCGAGAATACAGCTTCTTGTCAATAACAACGCCACGCAATGAAGGAGAAGCCTTCAACGAGGCATCTTTTACATCACCGGCCTTGTCACCAAAGATAGCACGCAACAGCTTCTCTTCCGGAGAAGGATCAGACTCACCTTTCGGAGTAATCTTGCCTATCAAGATATCACCCGGCTCAATACGTGCTCCAATACGGACAATACCATTTTCATCCAAATCTTTGGTAGCTTCTTCGCTCACATTCGGAATATCAGAAGTCAGTTCTTCCATTCCTCGCTTAGTCTCGCGTACCTCTAAAATATATTCATCAACATGCACGGAAGTCAACAAGTCTTCACGAACCACACGCTCGTTCAGCACAATGGCATCCTCGTAATTATAACCCTTCCACGGCATGTAAGCGACCAAAAGATTCTTGCCTAAAGCAAGCTCACCGTTTGCAGTGGAATAACCTTCTGTCAATATGTCGCCTTTCTTCACACGTTGACCTTTCTCACAAATAGGACGAAGGTCAATCGTCATACTCTGGTTAGTTTTACGGAACTTAGGAATGCGGTATTCTTTCAATGCAGGTTCAAAGCTTACAAACTCCTCATCCTCCGTCCGGTCATACAGAATACGGATTGTAGTAGCATCTACGAAATCGATAACGCCATCACCTTCCGCCGTAATCTGAGTACGAGAATCCTCACACAACTGCTTCTCAATGCCAGTACCAACAATCGGCGCCTCCGTCCTCAACAAAGGCACAGCCTGACGCATCATGTTTGATCCCATCAAAGCTCGGTTAGCATCGTCATGCTCCAAGAACGGAATCAAAGACGCCGCGATAGAAGCAATCTGCTGAGGTGAAACATCCATCAGTTCTACCTGATCGGGAGTAACGACCGGATAATCAGCATCCCGACGTGCCTTTACTTTTTCACGAATAAAAGTTCCGTCATCATTCAATGGAGCATTCCCCTGTGCTATAATCTTGTCTTCCTCCTCTTCAGCAGACAAATATTCAATACCTTCAGGAGACAAATCCACTGTACTGTCCTTTACCTTACGGTATGGAGTGACAATAAAGCCCAAATCATTAATCTTGGCATATACGCACAAAGAAGAAATCAAACCAATATTCGGGCCTTCAGGAGTTTCAATCGGACACAAGCGACCATAATGAGTATAGTGAACATCACGAACCTCAAAGCCCGCACGGTCACGCGACAAACCTCCAGGGCCTAATGCCGACAGACGACGCTTGTGCGTAATCTCCGCCAAGGGATTGGTCTGATCCATAAATTGCGACAAAGCATTCGTTCCAAAGAATGAATTAATAACCGATGAAATAGTCTTGGCATTAATCAAATCAACCGGAGTGAACACTTCATTGTCACGCACATTCATACGCTCACGAATAGTACGAGACATACGAGCCAAGCCAATGGCAAACTGGTTGGAAAGCTGCTCGCCTACCGTACGAACACGACGGTTACTCAAATGGTCAATATCATCGACATCCGCCTTCGAATTAATCAGTTCAATCAAATACTTGATGATTTCGATTATATCTTGTTTTGTCAGAACTCTGACCTCCATTGGAGTATCCAGATTCAATTTCTTGTTGATGCGGTAACGGCCGACATCCCCCAAATCATAACGTTTCTCGGAGAAAAACAGATTATTGATCACCTCACGCGCACTCGCATCATCAGCAGGGTCAGCATTACGTAACTGACGATATATATATAAAACAGCTTCCTTTTCCGAGTTACTGGGATCTTTCTGCAAAGTATTGAATATGATAGAATAATCAGAAGAGTTAGCTTCTTCTTTATGAACCAGAATATTCTGAACCCCTGATTCCAGAATCATATCAATATGCTCAGGTTCAATCACAGTTTCACGGTCTATTATGACCTCATTACGCTCAATAGAAACAACTTCACCTGTATCTTCATCAACAAAATCTTCTGTCCATGTCTTCAAGACACGAGCAGCCAATTTACGTCCAACAATCTTCTTGAGATTCGTCTTGGTAACCTTTACATCTTCTGCAAGGTTAAAAATCTCTAAGATGTCCTTGTCGTTTTCAAAGCCAACAGCACGCAAAAGAGTCGTAACCGGCAACTTCTTCTTACGGTCAATGTATGCATACATTACATTATTAATGTCTGTAGCAAACTCAATCCACGAGCCTTTAAAAGGAATGATACGGGCAGAATACAATTTCGTACCATTAGCATGAATGCTCTGACCGAAAAATACACCAGGAGAACGGTGCAACTGAGAAACGACAACACGCTCTGCACCATTAATCACAAAGGTACCTTTCGGAGTCATATAAGGAATAGGCCCTAAATAAACATCCTGAATGACAGTGTCAAAATCTTCATGATCGGGGTCTGTACAATAAAGCTTCAGTTTTGCTTTCAAAGGGACACTATAAGTCAATCCACGCTCCAAACAATCGTCAATAGTATAATGAGGCGGATCAATATAGTAATCAAGGAACTCGAGCACAAAGTTATTACGCGTATCAGCAATAGGAAAATTCTCTGCAAATACCTTGAACAAACCATCATTCTTTCGTTTTTCAGGTGGGGTATCCAACTGCAAAAAATCTTGGAATGACTTCAATTGCACTTCCAAGAAATCCGGATATGGCATCGGATTCTTAATGGAAGCAAAATTAATTCGTTGGTTTTGATTGTTTAAAGACATCTATTTAAAATTGAAGATTAAAAATGACAATTGATAATTAAGTATCTCTATTTATCAACATAATATAATAGACGCAAAAAGGTTAAGAACCCTCCTACAAGAGGATTCTTAACCGAATATCCTGATTTACAGGAAGTCTTACTTAAGCTCAACTTCTGCTCCAGCTTCTTCCAAAGTTTTCTTCAAAGATTCAGCTTCATCTTTAGCCAAGCCTTCTTTCAATGTGCTAGGAGCTCCATCAACCAAGTCTTTTGCTTCTTTCAAGCCAAGACCGCATGCTTCTTTCACTGCTTTAACAACCTGCAATTTTGCAGCACCTGCACTCTTCAATACTACATCGAATGAAGTTTTCTCTTCAGCAACAGCTGCACCACCTGCAGCCGAAGTTCATTAACTTCTTTTACTGTCAAGTTAACTAATTGTTCTGCAAAAGCTTTCAAATCTGCCATTTTTGTATGAATTTAATTGTTTGTTACTAAATTAATTAATATTTTGGATTTACTTTAATCTTTGGAGTACCGCTACCAATTCTCTTTTATTCTCCGCGTTCACCCAAAGTTTTGAGAACTCCATGAATGGTGTTACCACCTGACTGAAGAGCAGAAATAACATTCTTCGCAGGAGACTGCAACAATGCAACGATTTCCGCGATAACTTCATTCTTACTCTTAATTGTAGCAAGAGCTTCCAGTTGATCTGCACCTACATAAAAACCCTCCTCTGCATAAGCAGCTTTCAAAGTCGGAACTTCGTCTTTGTATTCTTTCAACAATTTAGCAGGAGCATTCGCCACCTCACTAAACATAACCGAAGTCGTACCTTTCAGAGAATCAAACAATGGTGAGTAATCAACATCCAAACTCATCAAAGCCTTGTGAAGCAAAGAATTCTTCACTACAACCAACTTAATACCGGCCTTAAAACATTTTGCACGCAACTCACTGGTCTTAGCTGCATTCATCGCAGTAGTATCAACCAAGTAGAAATGGCCATACTGTTTTACCGTTTCAGCCAATTGATTTATTATTAAACCTTTATCTTCCTTTCTCATGATTCCTCCTAATTTTAGATTTCGTCTACTGATTTGGGATCAATTTTAATACCCTTACTCATAGTACTTGAAAGATAAATACTTTTAATATAAGTACCTTTAGCCGCAGTCGGTTTTAATTTAATGATAGTAGCAATAAATTCTTTCGCATTATCTCGAATCTGATCAGCAGTAAAAGAAACTTTACCAATTGAAGTGTGTACAATACCACTCTTGTCAACTTTAAAGTCTATCTTTCCCTGTTTAACCTCTTTCACAGCCTTAGCTACATCCATCGTTACCGTACCACTCTTCGGGTTCGGCATTAATCCTCGTGGACCCAAAACACGGCCCAAAGCACCGATTTTACCCATAATAGACGGCATGGTGATAATCACATCAATATCAGTCCATCCACCTTTGATCTTTTCAATATATTCATCAAGACCAACATAGTCAGCACCCGCTTCTTTTGCAGCAGCTTCAACATCAGGTGTACACAACACAAGCACACGTATCTGCTTACCTGTCCCATGAGGAAGAGAAACCACACCTCTTACCATCTGGTTAGCTTTACGAGGGTCTACACCTAAGCGTACATCAACATCTACAGAAGCATCAAACTTTGTATAAGTAATTTCCTTTACCAACTTTGAAGCTTCCGTCAATGAGTACATCTTCCCTGCTTCAATTTTTTCAGCAGCTAACTTTTGTTTTTTTGTCAGTTTACCCATTTCAAGTTGAAGTTAATTAATTATTACCAGGGAAATCACCTTTTACAGTAATACCCATACTTCTAGCTGTTCCCGCTACCATTGTCATAGCAGCCTCCACAGTAAAGCAGTTCAAGTCAACTAATTTATCTTGAGCAATAGCACGAATCTGATCCCATGTAAGTTCTGCAACTTTTTTACGATTAGGTTCTGCTGAACCACTCTTGATCTTAGCAGCCTCAAGCAACTGAATAGCTACAGGAGGAGTCTTGATTACAAAATCAAAAGACTTATCCGTATAGTAGGTAATGATGACAGGCAAAACCTTTCCTGCTTTGTCCTGGGTTCTGGCGTTGAATTGCTTGCAGAATTCCATGATATTAATACCCTTAGAACCCAAAGCAGGTCCAACGGGAGGTGATGGATTCGCAGCGCCTCCTTTAATCTGTAATTTGATCAGTCCAGCAACTTCTTTAGCCATTTTCTTTAATTTTTATAATGTTCAACGAATAGAAGAATAAATACACGTAACAAAATGCATCATTCTTTTTCAACATCCGTAAAGCCTAATTCAAGCGGTGTCTTACGCCCGAATATTTTGACCATCACTTTCAGTTTACGTTTTTCCCCATTCACTTCTTCAATGATTCCACTGAATCCGCTAAAAGGTCCAACGCTTACTTTCACGGTTTCACCAATGGTATAAGGAATATTTTCCTCACCTATTTCTTGCAGTTCATCCACCGTACCTAAGATACGATTCACTTCCGACTGGCGCAAAGGGACAGGATGATCCAGTCCACCTAAAAAGCCGATTACATTGGGAGTATTCCTCAAATGATGAGCAACCTCTCCAACTAAAGCAGCTTCCACCAACACATATCCAGGGAGATAACTTCTCTCTTTCACAATTTTTTTACCATTGCGAACCTGATAAACTTTTTCGGTAGGAATCAACACCTGAGACACATACTCACCAAGGTCACTATGCTTGATGTCAGCATCAAGATATTCTTTCACCTTGCTTTCTTTTCCACTTACAGCACGTAATACGTACCATTTCTTTTCAATCTCAGACATTTCAAATAGGATTTAGTGAGGATAGATAACATCTTCCATGATAAACTGAAAAACAGAATCCATCAAGAAAACCACGAGTGCAATGAGAAGGGAAGCTGTTAAAACAACCACTGCACTACTAGAAAGCTCTGAACGAGTAGGCCATGATACCTTATGAACCAGTTCGTTATAAGATTCCTTACAATAACCTGTTATCTTTTCAAAAATTTAGCACGGGAAGAGAGGCTCGAACTCCCGACACTCGGTTTTGGAGACCGATGCTCTACCAACTGAGCTATTCCCGTAAAAATAGTTCCCGAAAACAAATTCAGGAACTATCTTATCAATTAAAAATTATTAGTCAAGGATTTCAGTAATCTGACCTGCACCTACTGTACGTCCACCTTCACGGATAGCGAAACGCAAACCTACATTCAATGCAACCGGATAAATCAACTCTACAGTAATCGTTACGTTATCACCCGGCATTACCATATCTGTTCCTTCCGGCAAGCTGATTTCACCTGTACAGTCCATAGTACGCAGATAGAACTGAGGACGATATTTATTATGGAACGGAGTATGACGACCACCTTCTTCTTTCTTCAAGATATAAACCTCTGCCTTGAATTTAGAATGAGGCTTAACCTGTCCCGGATGACAAAGAACCATACCACGTTTGATTTCGTTCTTATCAACGCCACGGAGCAGCAAACCTACGTTGTCACCAGCTTCACCCTGATCCAACAGCTTACGGAACATTTCAACGCCTGTTACGACAGTCTTCTTGTCTTCACCCAAACCGAGGATTTCAACTTCATCACCAACTTTCACAACACCAGCTTCGATACGACCCGTAGCAACTGTACCACGACCTGTAATTGAGAACACATCTTCAACCGGCATCAAGAACGGTTTATCTACATCACGCGGAGGCAGCGGAATCCAAGAGTCAACAGCATCCATCAGCTCCATAACCTTGTCTTCCCATTCAGGAACACCATTCAAAGCACCCAATGCAGAACCACGGATAATCGGAGTGTTATCACCATCAAAATCATAGAATGACAACAATTCACGCATTTCCATTTCAACCAGTTCCAACATTTCCTCATCGTCTACCATATCGCACTTGTTCAAGAATACAACCAGACGAGGAACGTTTACCTGACGAGCCAACAAGATGTGTTCGCGAGTCTGAGGCATCGGACCATCAGTTGCAGCAACTACGATGATTGCACCGTCCATCTGAGCAGCACCAGTTACCATGTTCTTCACATAGTCAGCGTGTCCCGGACAGTCTACGTGAGCATAGTGACGGTTTGCAGTTTCATACTCTACGTGAGAGGTATTAATAGTAATACCACGTTCCTTTTCTTCAGGAGCGTTATCGATAGAGTCGAAAGAGCGCATTTCAGAAAGACCCTTCTTAGCCAATACAGTAGTAATGGCAGCGGTCAAAGTTGTTTTACCGTGGTCAACGTGACCAATCGTACCAATGTTAACATGCGGTTTGGTGCGTTCAAATTTCTCTTTAGCCATAGCTTTACTTATTTATTTTGATTAGTAATCAGCTTTACAAATTTACGTTCGCGAGCTGTTACCGGGACTTGAACCCGGGACCTCTTCCTTACCAAGGAAGTGCTCTACCGCTGAGCTATAACAGCGTAGGAATTCAAAGAAGAGCGGAAGACGGGACTCAAACCCGCGACCCTCAGCTTGGAAGGCTAATGCTCTATCAACTGAGCTACTTCCGCAACTCTAAGTGGGCAAAGATGGATTCGAACCACCGAAGGCGTAAGCCAGCAGATTTACAGTCTGCCCCATTTGGCCACTCTGGTATTTGCCCAACTCTCAAAGGCTAAGAAATTAGCATCTTCTTCTCATCTTCGAGCCTCTTGTCGGATTCGAACCAACGACCCCGAGATTACAAATCACGTGCTCTGGCCAACTGAGCTAAAGAGGCAACACTTAAAAACTTACAGCCGCTATCCTCCGCATAAGGCGGCTTAGCGGCTGCAAAGTTAGATATTATTTTTTAATCGCAAAACTTTTTCAATACTTTTTTATTTGCCTTGTTGTTTTTCCTTTGCTTTCAACAACTGCTTAGAGAGTGCTTCCATGCACACATCTATCGATTCCTCAAATGTATCGCTTATTTTCTCCGCATAAAACTCTGAATTCAATGCCAGTACACGCACTCCGGCCTCCTTGTTCATTGCCGTTTCAGGTTTTACAACTTTCAAAGACACCTCTACTTTCTTTATATTATCGCAAAACTTTTCGAGCTTGTCAGCTTTCTTCTGGATAAAAGCCTGCAATCTCTCAGATGCATCAAAATGAATCGACTGAATTCTTACTTCCATAAAGACCTCCTTTTTTTACGCTCTCGGATGAGCTTGTTCATAAACTTTTTTCAATTCTTCA
The DNA here is from genome assembly GCA_949294185.1 of uncultured Bacteroides sp. GTDB lineage: Bacteria > Bacteroidota > Bacteroidia > Bacteroidales > Bacteroidaceae > Phocaeicola. The sequence goes on along the minus strand of CASFGA010000006.1, from coordinate 149,547 downwards.
AAGGTTGTATGCGTATAAATTTCCGTTGTTTTCAAGCTCTCATGCCCTAACAATTCTTTCACCGCCTCCAATTCCGCATGATTGTTCAGCATCGAAGTCGCAAAAGAATGCCTCAACACATGTGGGCTCTTTTTCTTCAACGTTACAACTTTTGACAAATACCGCCTTACTAAAAGGTATACAGTACTCCTGCCTATACGCTTTCCGTCTTTCCCGACAAAGAAAGCATCGGCATTCGCCGCATAGTCATCTCTTAACGAAAGATAAGCCCGCATATCTTCCCTCAGTTCTTCACCGAAAGGAATCAAGCGCTGCTTGTTTCTTTTCCCTGTCACTTTTATCACCGAAGCAGAAAAGTCCACATCCCCATCATTCAGCCCCACCAGTTCCGAAAGACGCATTCCCGTTTCATAAAACATTTCCACGATCAAGCGATTCCGGACTGCCTTAAACCCCTCACCAAGATCAGCCGCATCAAGCAGCCTGTCCATATCCGCCTCTCTCACAAAAACCGGAAGAGGCTTCTTTCTTTTGAGGCCGGCCACCTTCTGAGTCGGATCTGCCGCAACCATTTTCTTGCGCAACAGATAGCGATAAAAAGACCTCAACGAACTCAATTTCCTGTTTACCGAAGCAGCTTCATAGCCTTCATCCATGAGTTTCAACACCCAACTGCGGACTACATCACTATCCACTGCCGTAAAATCAAGACTTTCATCCAATCCCTTGAAATATTCCTCAAACTTCGCGATATCCGTACCATAACTTATCACGGTCTTGTCCGAATAGTTTCGCTCTAAAGAGAGATACTCCAAAAAAGATTCTTTCAGCATAAGAGACTTTGCCTTTTATATTCAGCAACGAATTTATGAAAAAGAATTCAATAATTCAAGTGTTTTGCGCAATTATTATTCTTCCATCTGGCGCAATTTCTGCACGTAAACAGAATGCTCCTTCTCAAGTCTCTTCAAGACAGAGGGTTTGTCATACTGTTGTCTTCTTCTCAATTCCTTTACTACACCTGTCTTTTCAAATTTTCTTTTGAATTTCTTCAGCGCTTTCTCAATGTTTTCGCCTTCTTTTACTGGTACAATAATCATGTTTTTAATTTATTTAAAGATGTTGTTACTAATTATTTCACGGTCAAAATGTGGCGCAAAATTACATATACTTTCTTTATTTACAAAACATTCCCCCATATTTTTGTTACCAGACGGATTCTTTTGCTTTTCTTTCCACCACCTGCCAAACATTCCATGCCGGCAAAAATTATTTTTCCTCTGCACCAAACCGGCTTGCTCTCCTGTCAAAAATACTGAAGTCAAGGAAACACGGTCTCCAAACTTAACTGATAATCGCAAAGAAATTGTAACTTTGCTACGATTACCATTATAAACCTATGCTTATGAAACAAGAGATAAGAGAAAGAATAGCGGCTCTGCGTTCTTTCATGCAAAGCAACGGCCTATCGGCCTTCATTGTTCCGAGTACTGACCCGCATTCCGGCGAATATGTCCCCGACCATTGGGAAAGCCGCAAATGGATTTCCGGGTTCACCGGTTCGGCAGGAACGGCGGTCATCACAACGGAAAAAGCCGGACTGTGGACTGACTCGCGCTATTTTCTACAGGCAGCCGACCAACTTGCCGATACGGGCATCAACCTGTTCAAAGACCGTCTGCCGGAAACGCCTTCCATACCCGAATGGTTAGGAAAGGTATTGAAGCCGGGAGACAAGGTGGGAATCGACGGTTGGGTGAATACTACGGCTGAAGCCGAAAGTCTGAATGCCAAACTTTCATCTTATGGTCTGGAACTTATATCTACCGCCGATCCTTTTCAGTCTTTATGGAAAGATCGCCCTGCCCTGCCTTCCGACCCTCCGTTCATTCTTCCGTTGGAATATGCCGGCATGACCTGCAAAGACAAGCTGAAGCAAATCCGCGAACGCATCCGTGAAAACGGAGCCGACGGCATTCTCATTTCTGCACTTGACGAGATTGCCTGGACTTTGAACCTGCGTGGCAGCGATGTTCACTGCAACCCCGTCTTCGTAAGCTTCCTGCTCATCACCGGGCAGCATTGCACATTATATATATTACCCGATAAGCTAACGCCTGAAATCCTCTCATATTTAAAAGAGAATGAAATCGACACCCGACCATACGAAACCGTAGAAAATGACCTTAAAAGCTATCCGGGCAGCAGCATCCAACTGTCAGCGAGCACCAATTATGCGCTTTACCAGGCGGCAGCCTCCAATGCCCAAGTGATACGAGCCGATTCTCCTGTCCTTTACATGAAGGCTATCAAGAACGAGACCGAAATCAAAGGTTTCCGCGAAGCCATGAAACGCGACGGTGTGGCTATGGTCAGATTTCTGATATGGCTGAAAGAAACGGTAAAGAACGGCAAGGAAACGGAGACCAGCATCGACCGGAAACTTTATGAACTGCGTGCCGAGCAGAAAGACTTCAAGGGAATCAGCTTCGACACGATTGCCGGATATCAGGAGCACGGAGCTATCGTGCATTATGAAGCGACAGAGGAAACCGCTTCCACACTACGGCCGGAAGGAATGCTGCTGCTGGACAGCGGCGCGCAATATCTCGACGGAACTACCGACATCACGCGCACCATCGTTCTCGGCGCTCTGACAGACGAACAGAAGCAGGATTATACCCTCGTGCTCAAAGGATTCATCGAACTTTCCATGGCAGAATTTCCGTATGGCACATGCGGCACGCAGTTGGATGTCCTCGCCCGCCAGTTTATGTGGAAGGCAGGAATCAATTACGGGCATGGAACCGGACACGGAGTGGGGCACTTTCTGAATGTCCACGAAGGACCGCACCAGTTCCGCATGAACCACATGCCTGCGCTGCTGCTTCCGGGCATGACCGTCACCAACGAACCGGGAATTTATCGTGCCGGACATCACGGCGTGCGTACAGAAAATACGATGCTTATTGTCAGGAGCAAAGAAACGGAATTCGGCGACTTCTACCGCTTTGAGCCGCTGACGCTCTGTCCGATTGACAAGGAAGCCATCCTTACCGAGCAGTTGAGTCCGGAAGAAAGACAGTGGCTGAACGATTACCACAGCCTGGTATATGAGCAGCTCAGTCCGCTGTTGAATCCGGAAGAACGGAGTTGGCTGAAGGAAGCAACGGCTGCCATCTGACATTATAACTCTAAAAAAATGATACTTTATGGCACTGATTAAATCTGTAAGGGGATTCACCCCCAAGATAGGAGAGAACTGTTATCTGGCCGACAACGCCACGATTATAGGAGATGTCACAATGGGGCGCGACTGCAGTATCTGGTTCAATACGGTGTTGCGCGGTGACGTCAATTCCATACGCATCGGCGACCGGGTCAATATCCAAGACGGCTCTGTCCTGCACACTCTTTACGAGAAATCAACGGTGGAAATCGGGAATGATGTTTCAATCGGACACAATGTGACGCTTCACGGAGCCTGTGTGAAAGACAATGCCCTGATCGGCATGGGGGCAACCCTGCTCGACCACGCCGTGGTGGGCGAGGGAGCCATCGTCGCCGCCGGAGCTTTAGTCTTGTCGAACACCGTTATCGAGCCGCACACGCTTTGGGGAGGCGTACCCGCCCGTTTTATCAAGCGGGTCGACCCGCAGCAAAGCAAGGAGCTGAACCAGAAGATTGCCCACGGCTATCTGATGTATGCCTCTTGGTTTAAGGAATAGCCCCGTCAGTCTGCCGCCAGTGACTTGTTCATAAAGCGCGGACGGGCGAACGGTCTGCCGCTCTTCACCGCTGAAGAGCGGCTTTTCTTTGCCTGAAGCGTATTGGCGGACTGGTCGAAAGCCACGAATTCCTCGTATGTAGGAGTCTTTCCCGTACCGTCTTCCATCACGCGATTGTAGATGGCCCTGCGCGAAGGCGCGTTAAAGCCTACCGTATTGTCGTTCATCATGCTGTTTTCACTCGGGCGATAGACCCCGCTCATGTAGGTACAGGCTCCTTCGTATATGCCCAAACCTTCCGCAGCATACCGTTCATCCGCCAAGAAATTACTCCAAAGCACTTCGTCCGGACTGTCCGTAAAGTCCACATTCTGCGCCCAACCCAATGCTTGGAGTTGGCGTACATCTTCTTTATCCTTTTCCGGCATTGCCCCCATCTCTTCATACGAATATTCGTCCTCTAATTTGGCGAAGCCGTGACCTATCGCTTCGTGCGTCAAGACCTGTCGGAAATATTCACTTTCCAGATTCTCTATGACGGGGCAATAGGCAATGGCAAACTCTGTATACTCTGGACTCGTCATGCTTGTAAAGCCAAAATAAGTGGTTCCCGCATAGCTGTCGGTATTTAATATGACCACAGCCAACGTATTGTCCGTATCTATACCATATCCCCTATTGACATAACGCACGTATTTCTGCACCGCATATTCATCTCCTGAGATACCCGTACTGTTTCCACCCTCCAATTTGCAGCCGATTGCCGTTTCTCCATACCCGAACGCATTGCTCTTCGAGACCGCCGTAACGGAATAAACGCTGAAATAATCCCGCAAAGAACGGACGGGCTCTTCGGTAAACAGATTTTCGCATGCCTTCTGCATCACCTCCAAATAAGTGCCGTCGGCAATTTCCGTATCGATAAAGCCGTCGCCCATCAGCACAATCGGTATTCCGCTGCCTTTCGTGGCACCCTGCAACACCGTCACTTCGCCGTCCGCCGAATAGTCGGTCGACTCGTTGCTCTGCACCACGATTACGGAAGCCAGTATCTTCTGCTCCGTTCCGTCCTCTTTCACGAACAGTATTCTCGCGTAACGGGCTTCCGCATCCGGGTTCGGCTCAACGTTGAGCACTATCGAATAGTCGGTCATGGCCCGTGAAAGATTATTTTGGTTCAGCCACGGAGCATCACAGAGTATGCGCAATTCGTCCGTACTCATAGAGGTAGAAAAGATTATCTCCAGTATGCCGCCCTCGGCATCCACCTGGTAAACATCCTGTTCCAAGCGGATATAATCCGATGTTTCCTGCCTTACGGTTATCGTTTCACTGGCATCCCCCGATGTCAGTGTCAGTACCGCCTCGCGGCTTTCATCCGCATCATTTGCCGTCAGCGCCGTTATTACAATCAAATTCCGCCCCGGCTCTCCCGCCTCCGGAGCTATACCAAGCCAGTCGGCCGACACCGTCGCCTGCCAGTCGAGCTCGCTTGAAAAAGGCACGAAAGCACGGGCTCCCTCCTCGGAAGTAAGTATAATATCCTCCGTTATATCAAACGAAAAGCCAGATTCCGGCTCTTCCGGTTCTGTTTTCGGGTCATCATCCTTGTCCGAACACGACATCAGAAACAAAAAGCACAGGCACAAACTGAAGTAAAACGAGAGTCTCATGATTTTATATTTAATACTTCAAACTTACGGAAAACATTCCATACGGATAAATCTTTTCGACAAATTCTGCAAAAAGCCCGACAAAACGGATTTTTGGAAAGGGGAAAAAGATTTTTCATCCTGAAGAAAACACCGGAATACCAGAGCAGACCGAACGGGCACTACGGACAGACAAGCATCAGTCCCACCCCTTTCACGGTCTTGATCTGTACCGAATCGTCCGCCGCCAAGAGTTTGCGCAGGCGCGACACGAACACATCCAGACTTCGTGAGGCGAAATAGTCTTCTTCCGTGTTCCAAAGCTGCGAAAGGATGGTTTCGCGCCTTACCACCGCCCCCTTGTTCTCGCAGAGCAACCGGAGCAGACGAGCCTCGCGCTCGGTCAAGGTCTTGTCCGCCTCGCCGTGCTGACGCAGCAGGGCCTGGTCGGCATCGAAGGTATACAGCTGCCCGATGGGATAAACGCCGCGGGCATCGCGCGCCTTCACCCCGCCGGTCAGGCGCAGCAAGGCGGTGATATGGGCATTCAGCTCTTCGGCCAAAAAAGGTTTCTTTATGTAATTATTCACGCCGAGCTCATACCCTTCCACCACATCTTTGGGCGAAACGCGCCCGGAAGTAAACAAAATCGGCGTTGCACCGTCTGTTTCGCGAATGCGGCGCACCATCTCGTAGCCGTTCATCACGGGCATCTCGATGTCGGACACGATGACATCGGGCTTCCATTCCCGCCACAGGCGCAGTCCCTCCCTGCCGTCGGCCGCCGTCTTCACCTCATAACCGCCGATCATGTCCTCCAAACCTCCGCGGATGATGTAGCAAAGGTTGGCATCGTCTTCAACCAACAATAGTCTGATCATGTTCTGTCTCCTTCTTTTTCACTTCTTCGGGCGGCAAGAGCAGGGTGAACACGCTGTATTCTCCTTCAATGCTCTCCACCTGCACCTGTCCGCCGTGGGCTTCCGCCACGCGGAACACATAGTTCAGTCCGAGTCCGAAGCCGGCCGCTCCCCCGCTCCGACTGCGCGATGCCGCCGAGGCCCGTTCATACTTCTCGAATATTTTCGTCTGATCCTTCAGCGGAATGCCGAAGCCATTGTCGCGCACACTGATATAGGTCATGCCGTCTGCTTTCACTCCCGAAGAAAAGGTTATCTCCACCCGTTTGCCCGAATACTTCAGCGCGTTGTCTATCAGGTTACTCAGGGCTTCCTTCAGAAATTCCCGGTCGGCATAGACCGTTTCCGCCTCCAAGCGCCACAGAAACTCCACCTCTTTCCCCGCTTTGGCCTTGTACTTTTCGGCCAGATCCTCCAGTAAAGGGCGCAACGGACAGTTGTCCTTCACCAGTTTCAGGCGGTGGTTTTCCAGTTTCGACAGTGTAAGCACCTTGTTTGTCAGCGCCAGCAGATGCTCGCTCTCCTCACGCAGGATGCGGAAGTAACGGGCCTTCTTCTCCGGCTGCGCGTCAAGCCTTCCGGTTTCCAGTATCTGAGTCCCCATCAGAATCGAGCTGAGCGGGGTCTTCATGTCGTGAATCATGGCGTATGAAAAGTCTTCGCGCAACCTTGCGACCTTGTTTTGCCGCACGATGATGCGTATCTGACAGACGATGCACCCTATCACAAGCACCATTATCAAGGCAGTGGCAATCAGCAGCATCGTCATCCGCCGCACAATCAACCAATAGGGATTCGTGATAACGCCTTGCAGAAACCGGGTCCCGTCGAACCTTATCGGCACGGGACTGGTCTTCAGCATTCCGCGGGCACTGATATCTTTTCCGCTTGAACTGCGAACCACATTTCCTGCCGAATCGACAACACACGAGAATACCTGTGCGCGGATGCCGATGGAGTCAAGCAAATGGGCGTAGATGGAATCCAAATCGGGCAGACTCACATCCATCTTCAGCTCCTCCAAGACCGCTTTCTGAAAAGCAATGTGCAAATTCGACATCAGCCACTGGCTGGCGCGGTTTCCCATCGTTTCCGAAGCGAGGGTATCCGAATCTTCGTCCAAGTCTATCTGCATGGAAAAAGCGGAATCCGGAGCAGTCATCTGCTTGTATTTTTCCATCCGGCAGAAAACCTCCTGCAAGGCAGCGTCCTTAAAAAGATCATCGCTCTTCATCAGCAGACTTTCCTCCGTCAGCTTGTAGGTATTGGTGAGCCATACATATTGCAGTTCGACGATAGCCAGCAGTCCTACGACGGCAATCCACCGGATATGTTTCATCTTTCCCATATTAACGTAACATTAACCTTGCATTAACCAAGAAAGCGAAAGACACTTTCTACATTTGCACTGTCAAAGATAGGAAATAATAAGACACAGATTGACATGAAAAAGTATTTTTTGACGGGCATCCTGCTTGCTGCGGGATTTTTGTCCGAAACAGTCACAGCACAAACCGTATCAGGAAAAGTTACAGACCCGGCACAACATCCGGTAGACGGCGCCACCGTGGTGCTCCAGATGCCTGACTCCACCTTTATTGACGCAGCCATCACCGACAGCACCGGGGTATTCACCCTAAACCATCAGCCCGAGCGCTACCGTCTAGTATTTCAGCACATTCTTTACGACACGGTGGAAAAGGAAGGGACTGGGAGCAACGCCGGAGTAACGGTGATGAAAGAAAAAGACTATGCACTGGGCGAGGTGGTGGTGAAAGGCGAACGCCCGCTTGTGAAGGTGGAAAGCGGCCGCCTGACCTACGACATGCCGCAGCTTACCGCCAACAAATTAGTGACAAACGCCTATGAAGCGGTAAGGCAGCTGCCGGGAATCATCGAGCAGAACGATGTGCTGACACTGGCCGGAGCAGGCTCACTGAGTCTTATCCTGAACGGGAAACCATCATCGATGAGTTACGAACAGCTTGCGGCCCTGCTGAAAAGTATGCCGGCCTCGCGCGTGGAGCGGGCGGAAGTGATGTACAGCGCGCCTCCCCAGTATCATGTGCGCGGAGCGGCCGTCAATATCGTGCTGAAAGGGTACAAACCGGGCGAAGGAGGCTTGCAAGGCGAAGTGAACGCCAACTACATACAGACGGATGAAGCGGGCGCAAACGGCGGACTGACTTTGGCTTTCACCTCGCCGAAGCTCGATGTGGAGTTTATGTACAGCATTGACGACCGCTACAGCCGTCAGTCGATGGAGTTTGCCGCACTCCACACGGTAGATGGAGAGGTGCACGACATCCGCCTCTATACCGACGGGGCGGGAAGAAGCGTCAGCCATACGCTCCGGACAGGGGGAACCTACAAGTTCGACGGTGAAAACCTGCTCAGCCTCAGCTATACCACCGACTTTACCCCCGACGACACGAACCTTCTGCAAGCAGGAGGAAACGTTTCCAACTCGACAAACGACCAGCAAAGCAAGAACCAGATGCACAACGTGGCCTTAAGCTATGCATCGGGATTCGGGCTGAAAGCCGGAGCTGACTATACCTACTATTCCGACAAAAGCACGCAAGACTTTGCAGACACTGATGGGAACGGAGAGAAGACCGCCTTCGTCAGCGACTCCGAACAGCGCATCGACCGGTGGAAGCTGTATGCCGACCAGAGCCATGCCTTGCCGGAAGACTGGACGCTCAATTACGGAATCTCGTTTACCTATGTGAACGACCGGAATACACAATACTATAATCTGCCCGAGATGAGCCAAGAGAACACGAACAGCCGCATCGACGAATATACCTATAATATATACGCCGGATTCGACAAGAGCTTCAGTCCACAATGGAGCCTCAGCGCATCGGCCGCTTTAGAATACTACCGGATGACGGACTACAAGAAATGGGCGGTTTACCCGACCATGCAGCTCAGCTATGTGCATTCTCCGTCGCATATCCTCCAGCTTTCCTTCAGTTCCGACAAGACTTACCCGGATTATTGGACGCTGAGCGGCTCTCGAGGATACCTGAACGGCTATCAGGAATCGGTGGGAAATGTCTCGCTGAAGCCTTATGCCGACTACAACACGGCACTGGCCTACATTCTGAAAAGCAAATACATCTTTCAGATCAGCTACGACTATCAGCCCGACTACTTCATGCAGATGGTTTACTTAGACTCCCGGCGGCTGAAGTCCGTATTCAATTACCAGAACTGGGACTATCAGAGCCAACTGGTCTTTACCGCCGTCATTCCCCTCAAGGCGGGCGGATGGTGGGACAGCCAACTGTCGCTGAACGCTCAGCTCGTCCATGCCAAAGCAAGCCGCTATTACGATGCGCCGTTCGACAAAAAGCAATGGACGGGCATAGGAAGCTGGACGAACACCTTTACACTCTGCAAGCAGCCCAATATCAAAATGGAAATCAGTGCCTTCGGGCAGACCAAGGCCATACAGGGAAGCTATGAGATTCAGCCGGTGGGAATCGTGGATGCCGCCCTGCGCTACACGTTTGCCGGCGACAAGGCGATGGTGCAGATAGAGGGGGAAGACCTTTTCAACGGAAACAACCAGCTCAGGACCAGAGTCCGGAACGGAGCGCAGCACCTGAATATGGATGTGGCGAACCATCGCCGCGGGCTGACCGTATCGTTCAGCTACAAGTTCGGCGGGTATAAGAAGAAAGAAATGAAAGAGGTAGACACCTCCCGCTTCGGGGTCTGAACCGGACGGATACAGAGCCGCGCCTGTTTTCATGCCGTCGAAACATCTGCTTTATCAGTATGAAATCTGTTTTGCATCAGCATGAAAACAGGCGCGGACTATCATAAGCCAAGCTGCCGGCCTACTTCTTCAGCGTTATCACCGTATAAGAATAGCGCGGGAAAGTATACTTGGCGTTTTTCTTCGCAATCTTCGCCTTCGACGGACGGAACACTACGTTGTTCTGGTTCTCATACGTATTGCTTTCCGTCAGGTCGCAACCGCCGATAGTCTGTACCTCCGCATTCGTCCGGTACTTGAATCCGTCGATATTCAGCACAGCCTCCTTCGGTTGGTCGCTCATGTTGGCCACATAGATAGTCATCTCCGTCTTGGCATCGTCTATCTTCGCCGTAATGTCGAGCGCATCATCGCTGCTGCTTGTCTGCACCACATTCGGTTTCCATGTCTTTGTCATCATCTCGTCGATGCAGGCCGACGGCTCAAACCACATGGCATCCGATGTGTAATGAATGCGTCCCTGATCCCACATATAGTGCAATCCGTGGGGCTGGAAAGTATTCGCCGTTCCCAACATCTGGAAACAATCTCCGTAACGCTGTAATGTATTCCAGTTGCTGGCATGAGCCAAACCGCGGTCCCAGTCGCAGCGGCTTCCGTTTTCCTCCATCGGATGCAGGTTCAGCTTGAATCCCGGATAGTCTTTGGCCAGTTCGCGCTGGAGCACGATGCCCATCTCGTTTTCAAACCAAGCTTCATCATCGGCAAACCGACGGTCTCCGCTGTAGTGCGGATCCCAGGCAAAATTATTTCCCTTGCCTTGACTGATGAACCATCCCGCCAGTTCGGACGACAGTTCATATTCCTTTGTGCCGCGTTTGTACCCGTTACGCCCAATATTCAAGGATGCCATGATTGACATGTTCGGGTCTACCTCCCAGGCAGCCTTGGCAAACTTCTTCATACACTCTATATAACCGCGGGAAATATGCCGCTCGTTGTCCACCTCGATGTATTTAAGTCCGTAAGGCTCCGGATGTCCGTGTTTTGCACGAAGAGCCCCCCACTTGCTTGTCACAGGCCCGTTGACATATTCCACGAAATCGCGGATGTCTTCCGCCGTCTCGTCCATGCTCATTCCGATGATAGGCACGGCTCCCACCGCCTCGGCAGCCTGAAGCATTTCGATAAATCCGAAACTGTGAGTGCCATACAGATTGAAGCCCGTACGCAAAGTCACTCTTCTCTCATCTACCGGGCCGATCATCTTTTTCCACCGGTAAAGGTAAGTATCGGCTCCCACATCTACCATTGAACCGTTGTAGCGGAATGCCGAGATTCCCTGACGCTTCAAGGCATCGACAAACTGCTTGCGGATGGGGAATCCGTTTACCCGGCCCCATTCTCCCGGTTGCAGGAAGGCAAATCCCAGATCTACCTTGCCCGGACTCTTCAGGGCAATGCCGAAACTGCCTTGCTTGGCATCCTCAGCAGGCACCAGCTCAAACGAAACCTTTTCGTAAGTGCCGTCTCCCTTCAGGTCGAAGCCTTTTTCCGCGATTATCTTCCCGGCATCATTCCGCAAAGAAAGATAAAGCGTGACGGGTTTCTCCGACTTCACACGCAACACACCGTCATACGGCTTGTCTTTCTGGTAGCAGATTCCCATACGGTACAAGCCATGATTGGTCAGTCCCACTTCACCCGTTCCGCTTACAAAGGAAATGGTCTGGGTCTGCCGGCCGATATACGCCTTCCCGTCGCGCACCAGTTCATAACGATACTCAGGCGAACCGGAAACTGACTTGCTCCAATACTTGGATATCTGCTCGTTCCCGTTCAGACGGTCTAACATAATCTTCTGAATATCGGACGGAATGGAATCGAAAGGCAGGAAACGCCCCCAGAACTTCCATCCGGAAATGACAATCGGATCGCGCATCGGACGCGAATCATATACATCTTTTGAATTACAGTCGTATTTCTCGCTCCGGTTGTTCCAGGTAATGCGATGGTAGATATTGGCCTGCTGAATGAGATGCGGTATCCTCCGCTCGTCTAAAAAGACATAAACCTTGGAATAGTCGGCCCGATCAAGATTCAGAAAGTCCACATCCATGTTTTCTTCGAACGCTTCGCCATGAAGCAGCTGACTGAAAATACCTCCGTTCGTCTGATTGTTCAGGTCTTCAATGTTCGTCCCGTTAAACAACTTGGTCACAGTGGCAATTTGCTGCCCCGCATCCACCTGTAGCTGCACCGGTTCCTGCGCATAGCCTAAGCCAGAAACCAACAGCACCGCCCCTAAAGAGATGTTCCTAAATGTTTTCATAATCTTAAATTTGTCATTAAACAACTATGTTAACTATCGAAGTGTTACAAATTTAAGTCTTTTAATTCAAACAAGCTATTCCTATTCTCTTAAAATAAGGCCATCAACTGATAAAAGTAATTAATACACTCATCAAGACTTGATGAAATCGGTAGGTGTCTGCCCGTATTGCTTCACAAACACACGGGTAAAATATTTCGGGTCATTGAATCCCACCCGATAAGCTATTTCCGAAACGACAACATTGCTGCTGCTTTCCAACAGTTTCTTCGCTTTCTGAAGACGGTATGACTGGAGGAAACGCACGGGAGAAAGCCCTGTCAGCGCCACCAGCCTCTTATAAGCCACAGCGTAGCTTATATTCAAGCTTCCGGCCAGCTCCTTCACTCCGAAATTCGGGTCTGCATAATTCTTCTCCAATGTCTCGAGCACCTCGTTCATAAACAGCTTGTCAGGCTGCCCGATTCCCTTCATCTCCGGAGAAAGTCCATATTCAACCTCCGACTTATGCCGCTGTATCTCCCGGTTCTTCACTACCGACTGAAGATATGCCAACAATACAGATTCGTCAAAGGGCTTGGTCAAATATCCGTCGGCCCCGCTCTCGTAGCTTTCTGTCTGCGCCTCCATATCCGAATTAACGGTAAGAAGGACAAACGGCACATGACTCAACGCGCGGTCATGCCGTATCTTCTTGCAGAGTTCCATACCATCGCACACGGGCATCATCAGATCGGACACAATTATATCAGGCACCAGCTTTCTCGCCACATCATATCCCTGCTCTCCATTCCCTGCCTCGGCTACATTGTAATGCTCCTGCAACATGGTCTTGATATAGCGGCGCATGTCCGGATTATCTTCCACCAACAGCAGAACCGGCTTGCCAGCATCGACCGGAACGTATGTTTCAGCATTTTCATCCATGCCAACAAGTGTCTGGTGGATTTCCGGCTCCGCCTTTGCCCCTACCGCAACCAAAGTAACCGGGAAATAAAGTCTAAACGACACTCCGCTTTTTTCAGAACTCCTGACCCGAATGACTCCTCCCAACAGGTTCACGATTTCCTTTACAATATGAAGTCCGATTCCCGTGCTGCTCTGTCCGTGGACTGAAAAGCGATTCTGTGCCTCAATCCGATAGAAACGGTTGAATATCCGCTCTGTCTCTTCCGGGGGAATGCAGCTTCCCGTATTGGCCACCGAAAGATACTGCATCATTTGCCCTTTTCCACTTCTGAATTGGCAGGCATACAAAATTATTTTCCCCTTGTCCGGCGTATGTTTCACCGCGTTCGAAAACAGATTGAACAGTACCTTATGCAGCTGCTCCTTATCGGAAGAAATGAAGTTGCTCTGCAAACGAGTCACACAGTCAAAGGTTATGTTACGCTCTTTCATCAGTCCGGAGAAGTCGGCGGTCACCACATCCAGAAAATGCCGAAAGTCAAAGTCCGAATAATTCAGGGTAAAGTTCTTCGTATCAATTTTCCGTAAATCTATCAGTTGGTTGACCAACGACAGCAGATACTGTGCATTCCGGATGATTGTCTGCAAGCTTTCCTTCTGTTCCTTACCTGCCAACTGCTTTTCCAACTGTTGGGCAGGCCCTTGTATCAATGTCAGCGGAGTCTTGAACTCGTGTGCCATGTTGGTAAAATAAGACAGTTTCTCACGGTTTATCTCTTCCATCTGCTTGGACATAAAGAGTATTTCGTCTTTCTGCCTGCTGATTTCCATACTCCGGCTATGGAGCTGCTCATTTTGATGAATAATCGTTTCCTGAGAAGTAGTCAGCTCGGTAATCGTATCATGCAGTTCCTTTGTCCGTTCGTCTATCTTCCGCTTCAGCAAGCGCTGTATATATCTCTGCCGGGCATTATACCAATAAAGCAGTCCGACCAGAATCAAGACTCCGGCCAGTGCCATCAAAGCGTAAAACCATCCGGTGCGATAAAAAGGGGGATGCACTACAATCTTCAGCTTTTTCCGTTCCGAAGACCAAGTATTGTCATGGTTCGTACACCGTATTTCCAAGGTATACGTTCCGGGAGCAAGATTCGTATATTTCGCATTCCGGTTCATCAGCCCCACATTCCTGTCTTTATCCAGCTCCAATATCTGGTAAGAATAAAATACCTTCTCGGGCTCCAGAAATTCCAGACAGCTATATGTCACCTCAAAAGAGTTCTGAGGCGGATAAAGATGAAGTTCATCAGCCGTCACGATACTGGCAGAAAGATTTTCAGGATAGCGGAAAGCAGTCAGCGGCTGTCCGCCAAAAGACACATCGGTCAGCACCACCTCACGCTGTCCGGGCTTGGGAAAATTCATCAGCGGCTTGAAAGCCACCAGTCCGTCCGTTGTTCCCAAAAGAAGGGTATGACCGGCTGACTTCCATCCCGCCCTCCGATAAAATTGAGGAACCAGCAAACCGTCTTCTTGGTCGAACTTGAAGGCACGCTGTGTAGTGATGTCGAAGAAATAGACTCCTTTCAATGTACAAATCCACAAGTTTCCACTATCATCGTCCAATATATTCGAAATGCTCGTATCAGACAGTCCGCAACGCACGCCATAGTTCCTAAAGACGCACTTGTCAAGACGCTCCTCCCCTTCCAACAGATACATACCGTTACCCAGACTGCCCAAATAAACATTGCCGTCCCTTGTTTCAAAAATGCATGTTATCTTCTCGCTGATCTTGCTTGCCGGACTGTCCAGCTTATAGCGGTAATAAAAACATTCGTATCCGCCTTGAGAATTTTCCAGATCTATAACCCCGACCCCGTTTCCCCCTATCCACAAGCGCGAACGGGAATCGACAAAAATGGTGTTCATATTATGCATTTCCTCTCCCGTATGCGTATAATAACGCAATTGGTTAATGGCACCGGAAGAAAAAGCCAAGGTATGAATATAGTTATTGCTACAGATCCATAAAGAATTGCGCAGGCTATCCAGAGCGATGTCATAGATATCATTCGAGGGAAGAGGCGAGTTGGAGGTGTCATGATGCTCGAAAACCGGAGCGTCCAAATGCTCCTTACACAATTTGTCCAAGCCTCCGCCGATGGTAGCAATCCAATAATCGCCATCGAAGTCCTGCACAATACGGGAAATATTGTCATGAGCCAACGAACGGATGTCCTCGGGATTGTGGCGGTAAAACCGGAACTCACCGCTCCCTTTGCGCCGGATAGCCAGACCGCCGTCCACCATTCCGGCCAATATGTTGCCTTCATCATCCTCTATTACCGTACTGATTATATTGAGTGTGCCCTTATCATATCCGCGCAAGGAATAAGAGAAAGATATCCGGACCGGCGACATAATGTTCACCCCACCGAATTCCGAGCCTGCCCAGATATTATTGGAATCATCGACAAATACCCGCGTTATCAGATTATCATTCAAGGACTGCGAAGTGTTTCCTTTGGTATAAGCCGTAAAATGCCTGCCCTGCCGGAACACATTCACGCCGTTGCGCGTTCCGATGACCAAATCCCCCGATGCGTTGCGCGTAATGTCCGTCACAAAATCGGAAGACAAACTTTCCGCATCTCCCGGAATATGGCGATAGCGTGTAAAAGAGACATTGCGCGTGTCGCAGCAAAACAGACCGTTCTGACTGCCCAGCCACAAATAATCACCGCAGGAATGGGCACTTGTGAATATCAAGTCTGAAGTGTCGAAACCGGAAGGCAGAGGCATCAACGAATAATGCTGCCGCCCTGAATGGACAAAACGGAAAAGACAGCCGTATCCCCCTGCCCATACATCACTGCCGTGACAGACAAACATACGGATATCCACATCCGATTTCAATATCTGTATGTCTTCTATCTCCCGCTCTTCATTCAGCCTGACATAGGCAACACAGTCGTTCTTGCCTATCCAAAGATTGTCGAAGCTGTCGATCAGAATAGTCTGAACCGGCGTATGAAGCACTTCCTTATACTTTCCCGAATAATCTTTATATGATTCTATATGTTCATCAGCCAAGTCAATGAGCATTATGCCCGACTCGGTCGCCACCCACAAATGTCCGGAAGTGTCTTCGGCCAAGTCATTGATGTAACTGCTCTCGATAAAACGGTCGGGAAACCTAAGGGATACGGAATAATGCTTGAAGTCATAACCGTCGTAACGGTCGAGCCCGTTGGATGTTCCTATCCACATAAAGCCGTTCCGGTCTTTGTGAATTGCACGTATTGTATTGTCGCAAAGCCCTCCACGCATGGTTATATAATGATAGTTATAGGAAACGGAATTGCTTTGGGCATGCAAGACGCCCAAAGCAAATTCACAAAACAACCCTAAAACAACTATCAGAATGTTACGAAACTGCATCTTGTCCACAAACCGTTTTAAAGTATCCGATTATTCAAAGCGAATCCAGTCCACCTGCACGCCGCTACCGCCGACAAGCTCAATCCGCAAATTACAGATGCCCGACTGAGATGCCTTTACCGGAACTGTCAGCGTCTCCCATTGCACGGTTGATGCCGGCACCTTGACTTCGGCCAGCAGTTTTCCGCCGGCAGTGACCTGCAGTGTTCCTCCGCCATCCGACAAGACACGGGCGGTCATCCGCTGTAATTTCCCGTTTCCAAAATCCACCGTATTGTATGCAGCCCATGCATCAGTGCCGCCAAGCACAAGCTTCCACCCTTCGAACTTATCGGCCTGATTCAGGAAATCAATCGAAGCTCCCGTCTTGCTGATGCTGCTGTAACGGTCTATCTGGATTTCCTTCCGGGCATCCGTCACGCCCACACCGCGCAAAGTCGGAATAACCTGCCTGATAGTTCCATCCGGATTAAAGGACAACGAGTCGATTCGTGCCGAACGGTTCTTATCGAACTCGGGACTATAATCATTATGATGGTAGAACAGATACCATTGCCCCTTGTATTCCACCAAAGAATGGTGATTGGTCCAGCATCCCGTAGGAGACTGCTCCATTATCAGGCCTTTAAACTCGAAAGGCCCCATCGGACTGTCGCCCATGGCATAGGCCAAAGTCTCTGTCTTGTCCTGCACCCACGGAAAAGTCAAATAATATTTGCCGTTACGTTCAAAGGCGAAAGGCCCCTCCTTGAACCCTTCCGGCAGACCGACTATCGAAACCGGCTCCGAGTCAAGCTCTACCAGATTATCCTTCAGCTTGGCCACATTAAGTCCGCGGCCAGACCAGTACAGATATGCCTGCCCGTCTTTGTCAAGCAATACGCAAGGGTCGATGCCGAACACGCCTTTTATCGGTTCTGCCAAAGGCGCAAACGGGCCGTATGGCTTGTCCGCCGTTGCGACTCCTATATTAAAGCCTTTGCCACCCTTCGGACTTGCCGGGAAATAGAAATAATATTTCCCGTTCTTATATACACAGTCGGGGGCCCACATGGAATAAGATTCCGGATCTCCCCAGGGAACATCTTCCTGAGAAAGGATTACGCCATGATCTTTCCAGTCAACCAGATTTTCGGAGGAGAAAACATGATAGTCGGCCATACAAAACCACTCCTTCAGCCGCTCTATCGGACTCGGAATATCGTGTGAAGGGTAAAGATACAGCTTCCCTTCGAATACTCTGGCCGTAGGGTCGGCCGTAAACTGTCCGCTGATAATCGGATTCTGTGCCTGGATACCCGTACCGAGCAACAAGCCGAGCAATATTAAAAAGAACTTATTGTTTTTCATGCGCTAAATTAAATTTCAAGTATTACGAACAAAGATAAGACAAATGCAGGAGAAAATCTCCTTTTCTCCCCGACAAACAAGCGGTGTCCCAAACAAAAATCCGCCACTGCCTATAAAAAGTGTTTTCCACCGGGGAAAAAACTTTTCTTCCCATATAAAAAACGGGGTCTGGTACCGATATAAAAAAACATGAATGCCGTGCAGGCTGCACAGCCCGCACGGCATTCATGTTTTTTATTTAAACAACAAAGGCGCAAAGCGGTAGAGACTCTCCCGCCACACCGGCCATGTATGTCCGCCCGGAGTTTCAAAATAAGTATACTTGATACCTATTTCGTCGAAACGTTTCAGCATGTTCTGACAATTCTGATAGGCAATATCTTCCTTGCCGCCCATAGAAAACCAGAATTGCTTGAATCCTTTGTTGAATTCGTCCTTATTGTTTTTCAGGATTTCATAATACTTCTCCGTATCCTGACCGGGTCTGCCGTGACGAGGCTGCGACCACCATCCCGAACTGAACACACCAATGTAAGAGAAATACTCAGGATGCGTGATGGAAGCATTAAGCGTCTGAATACCTCCCATTGACAAACCGGCCAAAGCACGGCTGTCTTTATCCTTCTTCACCCGGTAGGTCTTCTCGACCAACGGTATGCAGTCGTTGAACAGCTCCGAATTAAAGTCCCTGGAATTGCCGTCCAGCATGACGATTATCATCGGCACCGCCTCCTTTTGGGCTATCAGATTATCCATTATAATGTCGGTCAGTCCCTGTTGTGACCATCCGCGCTCATCTTCGCCGCCGCCATGCTGCAAGTATAACACCGGATAAGACTCGCCTGATGTTTCATAACTGGGCGGAGTATAGACAAACATGCGACGCCAGTCATTGGCCGTCTTCGAGAAATAGCGCTTCATCCGGATTTCACCATGAGGAACATCGGCCAATGCAAAACGGTTGTCACCGTCGGGATAAGGAATCTCAATGCCGCTCGTCATCATACTGCATCCGAAAAACGACTCACTGGCCGGATCGGCTACCGGAACGCCGTCGATTATCAGGAAATAATAATGGAATCCCGGGCCCAACGGTTCGGTAGTGCAAGTCCATTCCCCATTCTCGTTACGCACCATGTCATATTTCTTGCCCAAGTCAATCTGCACCCTCTTGGCTTCGGGTGCCTTGATCTTGAAAGAAGCACGGTTATCCGACGAGATACGCGGATATTGGGAAGCGCGCACACTCAAGGCAGAACGCTCTCCCGGGAGATTCGAGGCTTCTCCGGCTCCGGGTTGAGCAGACAAAGCCAACGCTCCCATCAGGAAAAGAGAAGTAAATAAAGCTCTCATCATTTTTCTGGTTTAAAGATTAAAGGTAAAAATTCATTCAAACATCTGCGCCAGGTAAGCCATTCATGGTGAGTGCCCGGAGATTCATAATATACATTGCGTATTCCGGCAGCCGTCAGCATGTCGCTTATGCGTTTGCTTCCCATATTTTCTTCCGAGCCGATACCCATAAACAGGGCATGAACCTTCTTATTGAAAGCATCGGCATCGGCAAACACTCCGTTGTATACCGTCTTGATATCCGCCTGAGGGGGCAAAAAGATGGCACCGCTGAACGCTCCGATATAAGCGAACTTATCCAAATTCGCCAGAGTCGTTTCAAAGGTCTGGTGTCCGCCCCAGGAAAGACCTGCCATCGCACGGTTGTCTCTGTCGGTCAACGTACGGAAGGTCTTGTCGATATAGGGAATAATGTCATTCAGCAGAATGGGAGTGAACGAAGCACCGAACTTGTCGCGCGATTCACCCGACTTGGTGCCGAAAATATAACCGCAGTTTCCGTAATCCATCACTACAATCATCGGCACGCATTTGCCTGCCGCAATCTGATTGTCGAGGATATTGGCCATCTTGCCCTGCTGCGACCATCCGCGTTCATCTTCCCCCATGCCATGCTGCAAGTACAAAACCGGATAGCGTCTTGAGACATTCGTATCATAATCCGCCGGAGTATAGACGAAACACCTGCGCTCTTTCTGTTCTATGCTTGAGAAATAATGGCATTCGCGCACTTGTCCGTGGGGGATTGACTTGTCATAAGTGTAATAAGCCGCCGCCTCGGGCGACTCCGGAATCTCTATTCCGCTCGCCATCTTCCCGCATCCGAAAAATGTCTCACTGGCCGGATCATTCACTGCAACGCCATCTACAATCAGAAAATAATAATGAAAACCTACGACCAACGGATCAGTGGTCACACTCCATACTCCTTGGGCGTCTTTGGTCATCGGCCATTTTTTCCCGCAGATATCTACCTGCACATTTTGGGCTTCGGGAGCCTTTATCTTGAATGTAGCCCTTGAAGAATTATCCACACATGGATATTTCATTTCCGGAACGTTTGTCTGTGCCGGTGTCCCTTCCGGCAATGTTTGTGCCATAGCAGCCGAAAATGACAGCAGGCATGTCAGCATAAAAGAAAGTGTCTTCATGTTATTCAATTTATTATTATACATTTATTACCGGGCATCAGCCGGAACATATCTTCGCAAAATCTTCAATTCATCTCCTGAAATATCTACTTCAAGCAAAAGCGGACGGCGCGGACCCGGATTTTCCTCGTCCAGGCTCTGATGATGCAGCAGCATCAACGGCTTACCCTCGAAAGTGCGAAACAGCATCGCGTGTCCTGAATCGTCTGCAACCAACGGATGCTCAGACTGAATCCAAGGCCCCTCCAACTTTCCCGAAGCAGAATAAGCCACTCCTTGAGCACAACGCTTCTTTCCCCATCCCGACCAAAGCATTCCCAATCGTCCGGTCTTTGTACGGAACAAGAAAGGCCCGTCGGCCGCATGGCCATCCAACATCATGCCAAAAGTAAGCTCTCCTATATCCGCCATATCTGCCGACCACGGAGCTTCGGATGCCCGGAAAAGAAGTCGTGTCTCACTGACAGACCTTGACAAATCAGGCGAAAGCTGAAGACAACAGATTTTCCCGTCAACCGTTTGCATCCATCCATGTCCAAAAACCATATAAGGAATTCCGTCTTCCATCCAAAATGTTCCGTCCAGTGTAGACCACTCCGTGGGGAAATAACTCTGGCCATCCAAAGGTATATAAGGGCCTTCAGCTCGTTCTGAAGCCAGAATCTGGACAGCCCGCCGCTGAACTTTATAACGATCAGGCACGGTATCAACAATGACATCCGGGTTTGTAAAGGTTACGAAACAATAATATTTCCCGTTATATTGATGTAATTGCGGCGCCCATATCCACGGATGCCTTCCTATCCATGATGTTGTATCCACTTTGAGATAAGCATACGGTCCCGTCCACTGCTCCAGGTTTCTGCTCTTCCACATAGCACCACCAGAAGATACCAGATAATACAACCGTTCCGTCTTGTCAGCCAAGATAAACGGATCACTGGCAACCAAAGAATCAAACGGCAATGTACGTATTCTCGAATCTCCTTCATAAGGGATATATACATAAGACTGCATTGAAGTCTCTTTCTTTGTTTGGCTACACGCCGCACAAAGAAAGAGACAAACAATCATTATGTAAGCCCAACCCTTCATTTCTTTTAATTTTCACTTGCACCTTTCTTGGTTTGCTCCACATACTTCATCGTTCCGTCAGGATTATAGAAAAGTTCGTCCACACAAACACTTCTTCTTCCTATAGCTCCACGATGTCCGTCCAATGTAAGCACTGCGTTATGATAGAACAAATACCATTTGCCTTTAAATTCAATAATCCCCGGGTGAATTGTAAAACTGTTTTCAGCCATACCTGTCAATTCTCCTTGCGGCGTCCACGGCCCGGCTACAGAGGGAGCGGTAGCATAAGAAATCGTCTCTCTGCCTTTGCCCATAGAGGCATAAGTCAGATAATACAAGTCACCGCGCTTGTGCAGCCACGGCCCCTCAACATATTTCGGCAAATCTATGACCTGAATCTCACCATCCAATTCAATCATGTTCGGCTTCAACTTGGCCAAGAAGCATGTACCATTCCCCCAGCATAACCATGCCTGACCTTCATCATCAATTAAAGCCGTCGGGTCTATATCATTCCACCATCCACGAGGCCCGTTCGAAGTCATGGTATCACACACCAATGGCTTTCCGATGGCATCTTTAAACGGCCCGACCGGCGAATCTCCCACCGCTACACCCACGGCTTTCCCGACATAAGGTTCGCCCGCTTGGACTGTCGTATAATAATAAAACTTACCGTCTTTCTCTATAACCTGAGAAGCCCATGCTTCCCCAACAGCCCAAGTAAAGTCAGTCGGTTTCAGTACAGAGCCGTGATCCGTCCAGGTCTGCATATCTTTCGTTGAATAACACAGCCATTCCGTAATGTTAAACTCTTTTCCTCCTGAAGCAGAATCCTGACCTTCATAATATTCATCATGGCCAACATAGAGATAGAGCGTACCATCATGAACCATCGGCGCAGGATCGGCCGTAAACTTGTCTGTTATCAACGGATTACCTGTGTTCTGAAAAGTAGAAAGACTCTCTTTTTGCTGTGAGGCACAATTGGCAAGCAACAATACTGTACCAACAATCATTACTAACTTCTTCATATACCTTATTTTTTACTTTAACATATTATTCACTGCATTTACCAAATCCACATAATCAATGGCCAAATCTATCACATATCTACTTTCACTTCCAAGGAAAGGACAGCCATCCCGTTTTTCCGAAAAGTCCGGCTGCCAGACATGCACTTCCGGCACAACTCCTCCCGAGATGAAACTAAAATCAGCCCGACTGTTCCATACGCAATCCGTTTCAGGCTACGTCCCTGCATCTGGCACAAAAGACAGATTATAGGACGGACGGCAACCACACAAGCAACTCAAGCTGCGGTAAATATACGCAGGATTTGCCAAATCAGGACAAATACGACAGAACAAAGATTGCAACACCTGTATTGACAAAATCTCTACTCCCAGTCCTATTGGCTTTACTGATTCTGACCCCACCAGAAGTATCCCTTTCCAAGTGAATCATCTTTCTGCATACTTTACAACCAACGGATGCACTTCTTCTCTCTCTTCGGTTGACAACCGGAGAGGCAGAACGCCCCTCCAGGAAGTCCCACGAAAAAACCAAACATTAAGCCTATAATTTCTCACGATTTCCTTCTTCAGTATTTCACTTTACACTGACGGCTATCTGAGTCAGCGAATGAGCCGGAAAAGAACAGGTCAGTCTGCCATCTTTCACACGAATCTCCGACTCTTCCGGCAGATATTCCTGCCGTTTGTCATAACTGAAGGCTTCTCCCAAAGCTTTTTCTATCACGCAGACTTTTGCGCTGCCTGAAAATTCCGCTCCACCCACGTTGTCAATCACCGTTGATATAGCCTGATCCCGATGACGGTTTATCACATTTATATAAACAGTCTTTCCGTCTTCCGAGCATACACTGGTCACATCCAGATAAGGTATATCCTTAAAGCGTCCGGCATCAAATGTTTCACACTGCACATGCACATCTACAGACTTTCCCCTACAGTTATTCGTAAACAACTTAAATGCATAAAACAAAGGAGACTTATACGTGCCTTTTTCGGCATCCGTATTCAGCAGGGCTGTCATCATGGTGAAATTGGCCATCTTCACAAAATCCGCATGACGGATAAAGGAGTTCAGACACATCGCATCGGCCAACACTGCCTGAATGTCACTTCCGAAGGCTCCCCATTCATCCACCGAAAGCGACAAAGGCTTTTTGTCCGGATACAATGCCCTGACAATCTCCACCTGAGCCTTCGGTGTCTTGATCTTTTCCTCAAAGTCCATCGCACCTACGCCCATGAATGTATAATAATCATCACGCATGTCTTCTTCGATGGCATCCCGCCAATAACGGTGTACGGAAAGATAATCGGCCACTCCGGTAAAGGCGGTTATCACCTTACGATTCCAGTCCAACCATTTCCCCGTCTCTTCATAATAAGATGAGCCGTTGGCCACCAGCTTGATTGAACTGTCAACGGCCTTCAGCGCCTTGGCCGCCTCCAGGCCAATCTTACAATAATCTTCCGCACTCTTGTGCCCCATAATCCACGGAGAGCCGTCCACCTCATTTCCCAAGCACCAATACTTCACGTTATAAGGTTCCGGATTCCCGTATTTGGCACGCAAATCAGAAAAATAAGTGCCACTCTCTATATTTGTATATTCTATCCAGTAGCGCGCATTGCTTATATCGCCCAGACCAAGATTGATGCAGACCACGTTTTCACTGCCGATGGCCCTGTTGAGCTTCACCCATTCGTCCGTTCCGACCTGATTCGGGTCATAGCCTCCCCAAGCCAAATCCTTTCTCACCGGACGATCTTCCTTCGGGCCGATGCCATCCTGCCAGTTATATCCGGCCACATAGTTTCCGCCCGGCCACCGCATGTTCGCTATCTTCAGCTCACGCATGGCATCAATATAGTCGGTCTTGAATCCGTCCTCATTCGCCAAAGGAGATGACGGGTCATACAGAGGCCCGTATACTGTATTCCGCACCGGCAATTCCGTGGAACGGCCGATAGGCTCCATGAAAACACCATAGATATTCGGATCGATCTCGCCGATCACCCGGTCAGTATTCACTGTTATCGATGCCGTCTGCGCCGTCAGAGCCAGAGGCAACGCTGTCATCATCAAAGTCAAAAATGTTTTCATAGGCATTACAAATTTTAATCGTCGGAACAAACGTAGCAAGAAACAGAGAAACCAAAGCATATAATGTTCTTTTAAAGGAGGACAATTCTTTCGTAAAGAAAAATCCTCCTTTAAAAGAACATTATCCACATGGCTTCAAGCACGCTTCATCCCATTTCAATCGCATCCGAAGCTCATTTTCCCCTAAAAGGCCGGACTAATCTTATCCTTCAGAACAATCCAAACTCCGGATGCCATAAGCAAATCCGCATTTGAAAGGAAGAAAAAAACTTTTTCCCCTAAAGAAAAATCCGATTCAAGCCGGACAAAATCCGGCAAAGTCATATACAAGGCAAAAACTCCCCGCCCCACCGAAAGCCTTAAAAGGCAAAGCGTGAGGAGAGCACACTCCCCTCACGCCTGCCATCGCTATCAAAAACCGGTATCATTAACCTACAAATCTCCTAAACCGGCGGAGCAGTCCGCCACTTGCCGCCGAAAACGGTCTATTCCCTCCATGTCGGAGTCTGCAACAGCTTTCCGTCATTTTTCCGGATCTCGTCCGTAGCAATCGGAAGCAGGTACATTTCCGGCTTGAACACACGCTCCAGCAACAGTTCGTCCTTGTAAGCCTTGTTTGTATTCTCATCCGGATTCCCTGTATCCTTGGTGATAGTCACGCCGTAAATAGGCCGGTTTTCGATTTCCATCGCCAGTTTCCATCTGCGGAGGTCGAAATAACGGTGCTCCTCAAAGGCCAGTTCCACCCGACGCTCATTGTAAATACGTTTTTTCAAATCCTCTCCCGTCACTGTGGCGGGGATATCCGGCATGCTGACGCGCTCGCGAACCTTGTTCAGATAAGTCCGGCAGACATCTTCATGCCCCAATTCAAACTCCGCCTCAGCATAGTTCAGATAAATCTCGCCCAAGCGGAAGAATATCCACGGTATCGTATAGGTGGTCTGCCAGCTCAATGTCGTGTTCTCGTCCGGCATAAACTTGCGCAGCACATAATTTCCCATCGGATTGTCACCGCTCTGGCGGTAATTGTCGATTCCCCAGCTCGTGCCATCCTCAGAAACCCACATTTCAAAAGTATCTCCATGATATTTGGCCCCGTCATAGATAATGGTAGCATAGAAGCGCGGGTCTCTTCCCTCATACGGATGCTGCGGATCATAACCTGAAGCCGGATTTACACTCTTCACTCCGTTATTCCATACAAAGGCCGGCTCGCCTGTTGCCTGCATCTCATAATCGTCTACCAAGTTCTGGGAAGGGCCGTTGCCGCCCCACCATCCGCCGTATCCACCATAACGCCGGCTCAGATTGTTCATCGGAGCCTGGTGTCCGTTGGTCGTCGTAAAGTTTCTTGCGAAGATAATCTCCTTATTGTCCGTTCCGCTCGGCTGGTTGAAGCAAGACTCGTAGTCCGGATAAAGATCAAACTGCTTGTAGGTGTCGATAAAGGTCTTGGCTGCCTGCGATGCCTTCTCCCATTTTGTCCGGTCGTTGGTCGGGTTGAAAAGAGGAGAAGCGGCGTAAAGATAAGTTCGCGACAGCAGAGCCTGACAAGCCGCCTTGGTTGCCCGGCCAAAGTTGGCGTCGGTAGTGGCATACGTGTCCGGCAATGCGGGCATAGCTTCAGCAATATTATCTTCTATAAACTTTACACATTCATCAAAGGAATTACTTGTGAACTTGACATCCGTTCCCATCTCGTAAGACTGCGTGACAATCGGAGCTTCTCCAAAGCGGGCAATCAGCATAAAATAGATATAAGCGCGCAAGAACTTGGCTTCAGCCACCAAACGCTCCTTGTCCGTAATATCTATTGTCTCCATCTTTTCGAGAAAAATGTTTATCTTCCGGATATTCTGGAAAGCACTGTCCCAAACATACAGGTTGCCCCCGCCATGCCATTCGGTGGAACGCAGGTTCGTCACGTTGTCCGGGGTAAGCGTACCGAGAGCAATGATTTCAATTCCTCCGGACTTTGCATTATAAACTTCGTCCGTCGCCTTCGACTGCATATTCGCGCAGAATCCATGCGGCAGGCAGGTATACAAGTTAGAATGATACGCCTTTATCAAACTCTCATCACTCCATACCACATCTTCAGACAGGCGGTCTTTGGGAGTAATGTCCAATATATCGTCGCAGGCCGTAAGAGCCAATGCCAACGAAGCCAGTAAAAATATCTTTTTCATAGCCACATTTTTAGAATTTAAGACTTAAACCAACATTAAATACCCGTTGCTGCGGATAATAAAGAGAATATCCGCTGATTTCCGGGTCAGTCCATTTGATTTCTTTCGCCCAGGTCAAGACATTGAATCCGCTTACATACACTCTCAGACTATTGAGATGCAGGCGGGAAGCCCATGAAGCAGGAAGCGTATATCCTAACTCCAGAGTCTTCAGGCGTATGAAAGTCGCGTCATACAGGAAGAAATCCGTACTTCCCAACTGATAAGCGTCTGCACGGGGCATAGTCCCGTTGGGATTGTCCACCGTCCAACGGTCTTTTGCACGGGCCGTAAAAGAATTCTTCGGGTCTGAACCTCCCAGTTGGAGGAATTCAGAGTCGTAGTTGTATGCTCCGGTCTGTCCCTGGAAAAAGATGCTAAGGTCGAAATCCTTATACTGGAACGAACCGCCGAGGCCGAAAACGAAGCGCGGAGTGGAGGAATAATCAAATCTGTACTGGTCATCCGAATCGATTACACCGTCATTGTTCAGGTCTACAATCTTGATATCTCCCACTTGTGTACCGGAAGCGTGAGGATAAGAATTAAGCTCTTCCTCCGTATTGAATATACCATCCGACTTGTAATAAAGGCCGGCACCTACCGGATGTCCTGTCTGATTCTGGTATTCCTCTGCATTCGGAGTCTCATCCATGAATACAATCTCATTCTTTGCATAAGACATATTGTATTCCAGACTGTATGAAAACTCCTCCATATTGCGGCGATGCGTCAGGCGCAATTCCACACCATGATTTTTTACTTCGCCTATATTCTCATCGGGAAGGCCGGAAAAGCCTAATGTGTTCGGGACGGAAAGATTGCGCGCAGTCAGCAAATCCGTTCTTCTCTCACGGAAATAAGTGAATTCTGCGCCTAGCAAACCGTTCCATAAAGTAGCGTCGAAGCCGACATCGAACTTTGTACTCTTCTCCCAGGTTATATTAGGATTCGGCATGATATTGGCATAAATGCCCGCAGCATCGGATGTTCCGAACACATAGTTGCCGCCAAAGGAATAAGACTGCAGATACTGGTAAGCGTCTACCTTGTCATTTCCGATCTGACCCACGGACAACCGCAGCTTCAGTTGGTCGATAAAGTCCACATTATCCTTGATAAAGGACTCTTCAGACATACGCCAACCGACGGAACCTGCCGGGAAAAATCCGTAACGCTTGCCGACCGGGAAATTCTGCGAACCGTCATAACGGAACAGCAACTCAACCAAATATTTTCCGGCATAGTCATAATTGAAGCGGCCAAAGAAGTTGTTGCGGGCGGTACGTGTCTCGCTACCTCCATTGTTCTTGTCCTCCGCCGACGAGCTGCCGACATTAATCTGGTCGATTGACGAACTCAGGAAATTCTTTCTGTAGGCCATCGCATACGAATAGGTATTGATCTGCTGTTCCTGTCCGAGCATCGCGGCCACATGGTGCTTGCCGAACTGGTTATCGTAAGAGATGCGGTAGTTATACAGCATGGTTGTCCAACGGCTGTAGGTATCGGTTAGCGCGGCAGAAGCCATACCTGTTCCCTGTTTGCGCTCGTATTCTTGGGTTGAAGTATTGTAGTCGTAATAATAATAAGGCAACTCCCACAGTTTTTCAAACTGATTGTTGATGTCATAGTTGAATGAACCTTCCACTTTCAAGCCTTTTACCCAAGGCACTTTATATTCCAACGTGAACGTGGAATACATCGGCGAACTTTTTATCTTGTCGGTTCCCCGTTGGTCCAACAGCAAAGGACTTTCGCCCATACGCCCTCCCGCCAACAGTCCGTTAGGATAACGGGCCACCAGAAGGGGACTGGACTGCAAGATGTTCGTAAAGTTAATCCACGTTGCTATAGGCGAGTGAACCTGATCATTGATGATGGCACTGATATTGGCGCCGAATGTCAAGTTTTTCGACAAATCAACATTCACGTTTGCCCGGAAGGTATACTGGCGATTCCGCTCTTTCTGATAGTAATATCCCGGGCCCTGTGTCAGCGCACCGAAAGACAACAGATAGCGCACCGCCTCCGTACCTCCGGTAACCTGCAGGCTGCTCCGGGTTTGCAGAGAGAAAGGACGCAGTGTCTCGCCCACCCAATCCGTATTCGGATAGAGTACAGGGTCTGAACCGTCGCGGTATTTCTGGATTACCTCATCGGAATAAACCGGCGTGTAATCGGCCGGACGACCTTTCCGGTAGTAGTCGCCTTCATTATAGACCTGGGCAAAAGTAGCCGCATCAAGCATGTCCGGTCTCACCGTCGGAGAAGAAAAGGCTACGTTCATGTCAAAAGAGAACTCGGGCTTGCCTATCTTTCCTTTCTTGGTCGTAATCAGGATGACTCCGTTCGCGGCACGCGCACCGTAAATGGCGGCCGAAGCGTCTTTCAGCACAGACAGACTTTCGATATCCTCCGGGTTGATGCGGCTCATGTTATCGCGCTCCACGCCGTCGATGATAATCAGCGGAGAACTGTCACCGAAGGTTCCGAAACCGCGGATAACGATATTCGGGTCGTCACGCCCCGGCTCACCGCTACGCTGGTTAACGATTAATCCCGGAAGCTTGCCGGTCAACGAAGAAGATACATTGGCCGCCGGACTTTTGGCTATTTCCTCGCCGCGGATATTGGCTACCGAACCGGTCAGAGTCTCCTTTTTCTGCGAACCGTATCCCACAACGATAACCTCGTCGATAACTTCCGCATCTTCCTTCATCTGCACATTAATAATATTCTTGCCCGCAACAGAAACTTCCTGCGGCGCATAACCGATGTAAGAGAACTGTAGGACAGCGGAAGAAGATACTGTCAAGGAGAAATTTCCGTCCAAGTCAGTGATGACTCCATTGGTAGTTCCCTTTTCCAATACATTGGCTCCGATGATAGGCTCGCCTGCCATATCCGTAACCTTACCTGTAACCTCCTTGCTTTGTGCAAAAAGGCAAAGCGAACAGAATAGGGCGCAACATAGGGAAAGAATGCGCCTCACCTCAATACTTCGAGATGTGAAAGAGGCCTTTTTCATAAGCATAACATTAAAGATTTTAATTAAACAAAGATTTTGCTTATCCTTTTCGGATTTTCGTAAAATTAAAAACAAAGAAACTGCTGAGAGAATATTTTCCTTGACACGAAGAGGATTTTTCTTGACTGCGGATTAATCCTCCCCATAAAAAGGTTTATCCTCTTATGTCCCGACGCAACCGGAAGTTTGCGCACACATTCAGAAAGCAGAAGCCGAAGAAAAGATCTCTGCCCAAAGCTTCATCATTTTTTCATCCCGGGAAAAACAGATTTTCATCCTGTCACAAAGAAATTACGGAGCGTTGAAATGCGGTTTTCACCGCGGCACGCCGCAATGCCGAAAGTCCACAAGCCATTTTCCGACAAATGTCATGGATGCGGCCATGCAGCAAACGACGACAAAAGACGGCCGCACCTCTCAATCCGGCCGCATTAATCTTCCGATTTTATTCGATTATTCCAACGAGATTCCCTATCTTTGTCATGTATCTCAGGCAAGAACAAATGTTGTAAAGAATATGAACACGAACAATCCCCGACAGAAAGTCATCATATCCCTGACATCTTTTCCGGCAGCCATATCCTACGCCGCCCGAGCCATCCGGTCGCTGCTGGACGGCTCTGTCCTTCCCGACAAACTGGTGCTCTATCTCACCTTTTCACAGTTCGGCGAGAAGGGAATCCCGGACGAGCTTCTGAGGATGGCCGAAGAAAATCCGGTTTTCGAAATACGGAACTACGACAGAGACATTCGTTCGTACCGGAAACTGATTCCCGCCCTGCAGGATTTCCCCGACGCCGTCATCGTAACGACCGACGATGATGTGGCTTACCACCGCCACATGCTGCGCGACCTGCTGCGCCTGCACGAGCAGATGCCGGACGCAGTGCTGGCCCACCGCGCCAAACGCATGAAACCGGGCAAGCCTTACCGCCGGTGGAGCAAATACAGATGGTATGACTTCGTGTTCAAAAGAATCCATTCCGGCTTCAAAAACATACAGACCGGCGTGGGAGGTGTGCTTTATCCGCCTCACTGCCTGAAGACGGACATGCTCGACGAGGATTTGTTCACTCAAATCGCCCCGACGACCGACGACATCTGGTTTTGGGCGGCGGCGGCGGCCAACGGCATTCCCGTCATACCTGTCCCCTTCGGGCACAACAAGCCGCGGGGAGTGGGAAAACCGCGCGAACTGTCGCTGAAAACATCCAACTTCAAGGCGGGAACCGACCGGAATGCCGCCGCGCTAAGGGCGATTGTCGAGCGCTATCCCGCCATCGGCCGACGGATCGGCTACGAAATACATACGGACAAATCGGAAGACTTATGAACGGCACACAAAAAATAATCGTATCGCTGACCTCGTTTCCGGCAGCAATCCCCTATGCGGTGCAGGCCATACGTTCTGTCTTAAAGGGCTCGCTGCCGCCCGACAAGGTAGTGCTCTATCTTGATGCGCAGAAATTTCCCGACGGAACGCTTCCGCCGGAGCTTGAAGCCCTCAAAGCAGAGAGCCCCCTCTTTGAAGTAAGATTCGACCCGGCTGAAATACGCTCATACAAGAAGCTGATTCCGGCACTGAGGGACTTTCCCGACGACATCATCGTAACCATCGACGACGATATCTGCTATCCCCCCAACCTTTTGCGTGACCTGATGCAGCTGCACAAGCGTCTGCCCGATGCCATCCTTGCGCACCGCGTAAGAAAAGTCAGGTTGGACGCTCCCTACTGCAAGTGGAGAAAGTTCAAATGGTATGACTTTATCTTCAAAAGGATTCACCTTACGCGCCTTGCCATGCAGACAGGCGTAGGGGGAGTATTGTATCCGCCCCATTCGCTGGACGAGAAAATGCTCGACCCCGCAATCTTCATGAAGCTTGCTCCTACAAACGATGACATCTGGTTCTGGGCGGCGGCCGTATCAAAGGGCACTTACGTGGTTCCGCTCCCTAACGGACAGCGCACGGCCAAGGGAGTGGGAAAGCCGCATCAGTATTCCCTCATGAGCGTCAACCTCAATCCGGCGGACGACCGCAACCGGAAGGCACTCGACAAGATACTGGAACACTATCCGGCCATCAGAAAAATATTGGAAGAAGAGAAATAAACGGATATCCCGCTATACAATGCCAGGAAACGACAAACATTTCTCCGCTTATATAAAGCTCTTGTCAGTATAAATTATAAATGAAAAAAATCATGGGAAACAGAAAGAAAGTCATAGGATATGTATCTGAAAGGAATCCGTTTACAGACCGCAAGGCATGGAGCGGCAGCATATTCAAAATCAGAGAGGGCATAGAGAACGCGGGCTACGAAGTGAAGTGGATATGCTCGCGGCCCGACAATGTCAGCAAGTTTTTATGCAAAAGCATTGCCAAGCTGCGATACAAGCATATCAAGATAAACTACAACCGGCAATACAGCCAACTCTGCACACGCAGCATCAACAAGAGCGACTACAAGGGATGCGACTACCTTTTCGTGCCTTGCAACGGGTGTCTGCTGCCTTATCTGCCCAAGGATATTCCCATCATATTCTACACAGATGCCACCCACCGGCTTTTAGTGGGCTATTACTGGAAGAAGAAGCTGCCGGCAAGAACCGTCGAGCACGGCGAAAAGGAAGAGCGGGCAGGCATCCATCGCGCCACACTCAACCTGCGTTCGTCGCATTGGGCGGCGGAATCTGTGGTGAAAGACTATGGCTATGACCCGAAAAGAACCTATGTAATCGAATTCGGAGCAAACATAGATGATGCCGACCTCGTGCCAAATGAATTGAAATATGTACCCGGAAAGGAAATCAACATACTCTTTTCGGGTGTGGAATGGGAGCGCAAAGGCGGTGACACGGCCGTCGAGACCGTCCGCCTGCTCAATGAACAGGGCATCAAGGCACGGTTGGTCATTGCCGGCATCAGGGAACTGCCGCAGCAATACCATAATCTGCCGTTTATCGAATATGCAGGCTTCCTCAACAAGAACGATCCGGAGCAATACCGCCACTATGTAGAGCTGTGGCAAAGGGCCGACCTCTTCCTGCTGCCCACCCGGGCCGAATGTGCCGGCATCGTCTACTGCGAGGCTTCCGCCTACGGGGTGCCTTCCTTCACTTATAATACCGGCGGAACGGGTGATTATGTTATTAATGGGGTGAACGGCTACGCCTTGCCGGCTGCAGCCACAGCCGCCGACTTTGCCGACTGCATCAAACGGAACCTCAATGCCGAATCTTTGCAGGCTCTGCACGAAGGATGCCTGCGTCTGTACAAGGAAAAGCTCAGTTGGTCGGCATGGAGCCGCAGGTTCAAAAAAATAATGGAAGAGAACAAAATGGAATAAGAAACCGGACAAACGAGACGGACTCAACAATTACAGACAACCAGAACAATGAACTGAAGACATGGGGAACAGAAAAAAAGTCATCGGATACGTATCTGAAAAAAACCCGTTCACAGACCGAAAGGCATGGAGCGGCACCATATTCAAAATCAGAGAGGGCATAGAGAATGCCGGCTATGAGGTGAAATGGATATGCTCGCGCCCCAACGATGTCAGCAAGCTTTTATGCAAAGGCATTGCCAGACTGCGATACAAGCATATCAAGACAAACTACAACCGGCAATACAGCCGGCTCTGCGCACGCAGCATCAACAAGAGCGACTACAAGGGATGCGACTACCTTTTCGTGCCTTGCAGCGCCTGTATGCTGCCTTATCTGCCCAAGGATATTCCCGTCATCTTCTACACCGACACTACTCATCGACTCATGGTGGGCTATTACTGGAAGAAGAAGATGCCGGCCAGAACCGTCGAACACGGCGAAAAGGGAGAGCGGGCAGGCATCCATCGCGCCACACTCAACCTGCGCTCGTCGCATTGGGCGGCGGAATCTGTGGTGAAGGACTATGGCTACGACCCGAGAAAGACCTACGTAATCGAATTCGGGGCGAATATCGACGACAGTGATCTCGTGCCGAACACGCTGAAGTATACGGGCGGAAGTGTCAACATCCTCTTCTCAGGCGTGGAATGGGGGCGTAAAGGTGGCGATGTGGCCGTCGAGACCGTCCGTCTGCTCAATGAGCAGGGCATCGAGGCACGGTTGGTCATTGCCGGAGTCAGGGAGCTGCCGCAGCAGTACCACGGCCTGCCGTACATTGAATACGTAGGATTCCTCAACAAGAACAATCCGGAGCAATACCGCCGCTATGTGAAGCTGTGGCAGGAAGCCAATCTCTTTCTGCTCCCCACACAGGCCGAATGTTCCGCCATCGTCTACTGCGAGGCTTCCGCCTATGGCGTGCCCATCTTTACCTACGACACCGGCGGAACGGGCGACTATGTGATTGACGGGGTGAACGGATACAAGCTGCCGCCCACGGCCACTGCCGCCGACTTTGCCGCCTGCATCAGGCGCAACCTCAATGCCGCATCGCTGCAAGCCCTGCACGAAGGCGGCCTGCGCCTGTATAAGGAAAAGCTGAGCTGGTCGGCATGGAGCCGCAGATTCAGGGAAATAATGGAAGAAAACGGGATGGGAGCAGACTAAAATAATGGAATATCCGCACAAACCGTCTGAATTTCGTCGGCCAGACACGGCTGACGGGATTCAGACGGTAATGCTTTCAAAAGGAATATTATGCACCCGGGCGGCATATACAGGGAACTCGCTGGGATACATAAAGGATGTCCCGACCCGATAAATCTTCCGCGCTTCGCTGAGCACGTAGAAATCGAGGAATGACTTCAGGTATATCTCGTAGGAATCTGCCGGGACACCATTCTTTTGCCCGTCTATATGAACCAGTTTTCCCGGTATGATATGCACCCCCTCCATTTGCGAAGCTCTTTTCAGGAATGTCACGCTGTCGGACGTGACCAGCAATGTCTGGTTTTTATGCTCAGCCTGCAGATTTTTTATCGCGTCCAAACATTTTTTGAGTAGTGTCTCCGCCTCGTTTTGGTCTTTTATAGAATTGAAGTGGTATTCGTGAAAATCGCCGAGCAGGTTCTGAAAGCGGAACACCGCGGCATAATAGTCGCCGCCCAAGCCTTTCTTTATCGATTCGATGCGTTCCTGCAACACGGGGCCGGGCTTGAACAGCTCGCGATACAGCTCACCCCAGTCGAATCCACCCCTGCCTTCATCTCCTCCGGCATAGGCATTGTTGATGTGAGGCAGGCAGTCCCGGTTGCTATAGTAATGGACTTGCTTTTTTGTCTTCAGCCGCAAGAGTCTTGTGGCAAGGTGCTCTCCCCGCATGTAGAGAATCCGGCTGTACCGGAGATTGTCGGTATACTCGTTTTCCTTAAGCGTCCAGTCGTAAGTTGCAGGAGACAGATAGTCTTCCAGGCGGAACGGATAGGTGTATCTTATGCGGAAAGGCAGATTGCGATATTTACAGTAGGCGTATAGCGAGACAATCCCCTTGAACCGGTCGCACATTCCGCCGTGAAACGCCCTTCCGTCGACCATCGCGACATAGACAGGCTGCCCGCTCTTGGGCTTGCCAAGTTCTTCCGACCCCAGCGCAATCCGGACTGCAAGGATGATTTCCTTCAGCCGGTGCCTCAATTCCAACAGCCTGTACTTTCTTCCGTAGTATGTAGCCATATCCTTACAATTAGGGTAAAAGATTATTCTTCGATGTCATTCAGGTCATACTGTTCGAAGTAGCCGAGATCACGCAGCTTGTTTATGCGGGCGCGGCCGCGGGCACGCTTGCCGAGGAACTCTTCATACGACTTTACTGCATAATGATTGATCCGAATCACATCCTGCTGCGGCTTCCGGTCGCCGAAATGCTTTTTTACCGGCATGCCATGCGAATCGCCCGCACGCCCCGAAAGGCGGGCCGCCTCGTGACACCCTATCATCGTACAGACCCGACGCGGATCGGCGATGCTTTTAACGTGTGTATTCAGCCGGTGCTCCGGCAGAGAATGCCGCCGGAACCTTTCCATCACACCGCCCGGCTCGCGCTTCTTCGCTCCCCCGCTGCCATAAACCAACCAGTTGACCTCTACAACGGAGAACTTCTCCATGCGATGCAGAAATTCGGGTATCGTCCGGTCCTTTATCGGCACAATGTATTCGTCAAGGTCGATTACGGCAATCCACCGCGCTTCCAGACGATGCCGCTCGAAACAATCGTCATACGCGGCCAACTGCATTTTCCGCCCCGGCCAATAACGGTAGTCCACCAGTCCCGACTCTATATAAGGCGCAAGCACTTCCCTTGTGCAGTCTGTGCTTTCATTGTCATAAATATAAAACTTCTCGACCCCCTGCCTGCGATGCCATTCTATCCATTCCTGAAAATAAGGGCCCTCATTTTTGGCGATGGCGCAAACCGTCAGGTAATACTTGGGCTGCGTATGGTCATGCCGCAGCCTCCACTTCAGTTTCAAGGCTCTGAACACTCCATAGCGCAGCAATCCGCGCCATCTGTTCCGTGTCATTTTATGGGGAATCACTCCCGCTATGATTTCTGCAAGGATCTTATTCATAATCTGCAATCGGATTTTCAGGATTCAAAACTTGACTTTTCGGGCAGGATATGTTCGAACGCATTCCTGATATTGTCCATCACCTGCGCATAATGGCGGATATGCACATTGTCATTCAGGCAAACCAACGAATACGACTGTTCATAAATTGCCTTGACCGCCTGTCGGGGACGAATCATAAGCGGAAACATCTTCGTATCGCTATAGGTATTGTAAGGTTCGAAATTACCCCGACAGATCTGCCATGTGCGGAAAAGCTCCGGCGTATAGTCATCCAATGCACGGAATCTATTGACCGAAGTGGCGGTCAACTCCTGCCCGGCGACAGCCCAGACCTCTTCAAAAGTGGTTTTCAAATAAGGCTGCGCGTTGTGGGGCGTCCGCAAAGTGATGAATTTGCCGTATGGTTTCAGGATATAGTTCCAACGAGCCTTCGATCCGTAGCTTTTGTCAAACCACTTGTCATGGTATCGGGCCATCACTTCCCTCTTGTCAAAATGCCGGTTGATGATTTTCAAATTGTTTTTGATTCGCCTGTACCACTGCGACCACGAGGGATTATAAAGAAACGCTGCGATGTCGCAGGGCAGTCCGTCCTTGAAAAAACGCTCCGGCCCTATCGCATTTATGATATAGAAGTCATCATTGAAATAGACAAAATGTTCGGCCAGACCAGGAATCTTATGCAAATAGCGTTCTATCACCACCGAATTGTAAGTAGGCAGGAACTGTTCGGGGATATAGTCCCTGTGATTCACCAGATGAAGCTTCGGATTGCTTTCATCGAGCCATTCGGGTTTCTGTCCGCTGGTGACAAAATGTATCTTGCGCACCCACGGAGCAAACTTCTCCACGCCGCGGAACCAGTATTTCAAGAAACCGTAATCGCGGAAACGGGCTTCGGAAACCCCGTTTTTCGTGTTCCCCTTGTTTCCTGAATACTTCGCAAACTCCGCCTGCCACTTCGGATCATTCATGTCAACCCATGTAATCACAAAATCTATATCCATCATGAAAGCTTCTTGTATATAATAAATGTATATTTCGTCTTTTGACTAAACGGTTTCGTCCGACCTCTCCGCATGCTTGAAGCGGTTATGCGTCCACAGATACAGTTCGGGCTGCCGCAAGATTGCCTGTTCCAAGCGACGGAAATAAAGCGTTGTCAGCTCAAAGTCAGGCAAAGCCCGGGGATTGCCGTGAAGCTGCGTAAATTCCGCCTCATAATATCCCCTCCTCAGTCTTTTCACATCCAGATAGAATGCTTCAAACCCGTAATGTTTCGTTATCTTTTCCGTCCCTGTCAATACGGGAGTCTTGTGGTGCAGAAAGGGCAGGAAATGACGCGCCTCCTGCCATCTCGGCGACTGGTCGGCTATAAACCCGACAACGCACACCTGACGGCTGTTCACCAGTCCGGTGATATAGCGGGATGTCTTGTGCATATCCACACTGACAGCCCCCATACGCCCGCGGATATGCAGCATCAGCCGCTCCATGTCCTTGTTGCGCAACTTATGGTAGATTTGGGCACCGGTTACGCCATTTTCCAGCCATAAAGGCATAGAGGAAACCCACTCCCAATTCCCGTAATGCCCCAGATAAACAGAGACAGACTTCCCTTGCTTCAGCATTGAATTTACCGCTTCGACATTCGTAAACTTCATCCGCCGCCTTATTTCTTCCGGAGAGACCGAAGCCAGCTTGCAGCTTTCCAGAATCATATCCGCAAAGAAACGGTAGAACTTCTTCTCTATCCGCCTGATTTCCGGCAGGCTCTTCTCTGGAAAAGATTCTGTCAAGTTCTGACGAACCACTTTCCGACGGTAGCCAACCAAATAATACAGCAGACAAAACAAGCCGTCTGACAGGATGTACAACACTCTGAAAGGGATGTATGACAAAAGCTTTAGAAGGAAACGAAGCAGATGGTAAATCATAATGCCTTTATAGCCTTTTCAATCCGAGCCAAAGTCTCTTCCTTACCCAACAGTTCAGTAATGTCAAACATGTGGGGCCCCTTGCATTCGCCCACTACGGCAAGGCGGAAAGCATTCATCACATTGCCCAAATGGTATCCTTTCTCCGTTATCCAACCGATTACGACCTCTTCCGAAGGTTTTGATGAAAAGTCATCGATGCCGCGCAACACATCCATCAATTCGTTCATAATGCGGGGCGTGTCGGCATTCCAACGCTTTTTCACATCTTTCTCGGCGTATGTGTCGGGAGCGACGAAGAAAAAGCGGGTCTGATCCCAGATTTCCTTCACGAAGTTCACGCGACTTTTCACCAAAGACACCACACGGGTCAGATATTCATCTGTATAGTCAGCTGTCCGGATGCCGTGTGCTTCCAGTATGGGCTTGAACAATCCGGCTATCTCGGCATCCGGCTTGCGCAGGATATATTCATGATTGAACCAAACCCCTTTCTTATAATCGAACTTAGCACCCGCCTTGCTGCAACGGTGCAGGTCAAACAGGCTTACCAGCTCGTCCATCGACATGATTTCCTGGTCATTCCCCGGGTTCCATCCCAGCAAAGCAAGGAAATTAATGACCGCTTCGGGCAGATAACCGGACTCACGGTAGCCGGAAGACGTCTCTCCCGTCTTCGGGTCATGCCATTCCAACGGGAAAACAGGGAATCCCAGACGGTCGCCGTCGCGCTTGCTCAACTTGCCGTTTCCTTCCGGCTTCAGCAGCAAGGGCAAATGGGCAAACTCAGGCATCGTATCCTCCCATCCAAAGGCACGATAAAGCAAGACATGCAGCGGAGCGGAAGGAAGCCATTCTTCTCCGCGGATTACATGGGTTATTTCCATCAGGTGGTCATCGATGATATTGGCCAGATGATAGGTCGGCAATTCGTCGGCCGACTTGTAAAGCACCTTATCATCGAGGATGGAAGAATTGATGACTACTTCTCCACGAATCAGATCATGCACATGAACATCCTCATCCGGCTCTATCTTAAAGCGGACTACATACTGACTGCCATCGGCGATCAGGCGCTCCACCTCCTCTTTGCCCAGAGTCAAAGAATTGCGCATCGTGTCGCGGGTCGAGGCGTCATATTGGAAATTGGGCACAGCCTTGCGCTTCGCCTCCAGTTCCTCCGGTGTATCGAAGGCAATGTAGGCTCTTCCGCTGTCCAGCAACACTTTCACATATTTCTTGTATATGTCACGACGCTCCGACTGACGGTAAGGCCCGTGCTCTCCACCGAAGCTTACCCCTTCATCGAAACGGATTCCCAACCATTTGAAAGATTCAATAATATATTCTTCCGCACCCGGAACGAAACGGTTTGAGTCGGTATCCTCGATGCGGAACACCAGATCCCCCCCGTGCTGACGGGCAAACAAGTAGTTATACAAGGCAGTACGCACGCCGCCGATATGCAACGGTCCTGTCGGACTGGGAGCAAAACGAACTCTTACTTTTCTTTCTGACATAATGGCTTTATCTAATTCTAAAATTCAAGATTCTTCTTATTTTTTACCGCCACAAAGATAGACATTTCTTTTCTAATAACTTAAGAGCCCGCCTGATTTTTATCGTATGCCCGTATCTTGTCACGGCTTTCCTACGGCATCTGTCCCGTCTTCGCCAAAGGAATCCCTTACAAGATTCTTCCGGCATCCAATACGACAGCCACTTCCCTCTTTACGGCAAGGAAAAGATTCTTTTCATTCACCGGAAAAAGAAATGCCGCCGCCTCAAAACCGGATTTGAGACAGCGGCATATCATTTTTTTGCTACCGGGATAATTATTTTTCCTTATAGTCCCCGTTCGCCTTTATCAGTGCAATCAGTTTTTCCACTGCCTGCTCTTCGGGGATATTCTTCTCTACACATTCCTTTTTCTTATAGAGACTGATTTTTCCTCTCCCCGCTCCCACGTAGCCATAGTCAGCATCAGCCATCTCTCCCGGCCCGTTGACGATGCATCCCATTATGCCAATCTTCAAGCCTTTCAGGTGTGAAGTGGCCGCCTTGATACGGGCAATCGTAGATTCCAAGTCGTAAAGCGTGCGGCCGCATCCGGGACAAGAGATGTATTCGGTCTTTGATACGCGCGCGCGTCCGGCCTGCAAAATGCCGAAAGCCGTTTCATCCACTTTCGTATCGGCAATGGCCGTTCCATGATTGTAGAGCAGAATGCCGTCGCAGAAGCCGTCGAATATCAAGGCTCCCATATCGGCAGCCGCCTTTATCTGCAAGTCTTCCAGATTTTCTTCCTGATAGAACTGAAAGAACACCACGGGATTCTTCAGCCCCAGCACCATCAGCTGATGCGTCAGCGCCCGGAACTCTCCCAGACGGTTGGGATGTTTGCTCTGCGCGACAAGCACAACTTCCGGATGACGCTTCAGACAGGCAACGGCCTCATCGTTCAGCCCCATATAAGTCATGAACAGAAACTTCATGTCGGCAGAACAAAAGTGCAGGCCTATCAGCTGCTCACCGTTGAATGCGGGATAAGTGTTCGGCTTGCCCTCCCAAACGTTGGCATCGACTATATAGGCCACCTCTTCGCACAGCGTGTCAGGCAAGGTCTGCCCGCAATAAATGTAATCCGGCTTGAACTGTACGTCCACTTCCATATTGCCGTCCAGACGGGCGGAGACCACCACCGGCACGTTTTCCCCTCCGATATTGCGCACAGCCACTGTCGCCCGGCGCACCGGATTGGTATAATCAAACCCCGGAGCCGCCTCACCCGGAATATAAGGATGGTCTTTACGCTCCAAGACATAGTTCACAAGCTTACGCGCCACCGGTATCTCAGCCTCCGGAGCCTCACTCAAAGAAACGCGGACAGTATCACCCAATCCGTCTGCCAAGAGCGCCCCGATGCCCAAAGCCGACTTAATGCGCCCGTCTTCGCCGTCGCCCGCTTCCGTCACCCCCAGATGAAGCGGGAATGCCATATTCTCCTTCTCCATCTGCTCCGTCAGCAGGCGGACTGTCTTTACCATCACGACCGTATTCGAAGCCTTTATGGATATGACGACATCAGTAAAATGTTCTTCCACACAGATACGCAGAAATTCCATACACGACTCCACCATTCCGGCAGGCGTATCTCCGTAACGGGACATGATACGGTCTGACAGCGAGCCATGATTCACCCCGATGCGGATGGCCGTATGATTTTCCTTGCATATATTCAGAAACGGCACAAAGCGGTCGCGAATCTTCTGAATTTCCTGAGCATACTCTTCATCGGTATAAACCAGCTTCTTGAAAGTTCGGGCAGCATCCACATAATTGCCCGGATTTATACGCACTTTTTCCGCATAAAGCGCGGCTACATCCGCGACCTTCGGATTGAAATGCACATCTGCAACCAGAGGAGTATCATATCCTTGCGACCGGAGTCCCCTATTGATGTACTTCAGATTCTCGGCCTCCCGGACGCCTTGAGTGGTCAAACGCACATATTCCCCACCCGCATCGATGATTCGCTTGGCCTGTTCCACACAAGCATCAGTATCCAACGTAACCGTGTTCGTCATACTCTGCACACGGATAGGGTTGGCGCCACCCATAGGAGTGGCGCCAA
This sequence comes from uncultured Bacteroides sp., assembly GCA_949294185.1. Classification (GTDB taxonomy): domain Bacteria; phylum Bacteroidota; class Bacteroidia; order Bacteroidales; family Bacteroidaceae; genus Phocaeicola. The sequence goes on along the minus strand of CASFGA010000006.1, from coordinate 107,403 downwards.
CATTCACTTCATCCGCCATCCGGCGGGAATAATTAAAGAGATCCATCAATTTGTCTTGTAAGCATATTTGACTTCCTTCAATTCTTCGTTCGCCTTTACAATCTTATTCTTCAGACCTTCCTTATAGGCAGCGAACTTTTGTGCCAGTTCCGCATCGGCCAAAGACAATATCTGAACGGCAAGAATGGCCGCATTCATCGCTCCGTTGATTGCCACAGTAGCCACGGGAATACCCGGTGGCATCTGGATTATGGAATAGAGAGCGTCTACTCCATCCAGTACCGAACCCTTCACCGGAACGCCTATAACCGGCAGTGTGGTATTGGCAGCAATCACTCCCGGCAGTGCGGCAGCCATGCCTGCCGCGGCTATAATGACTTTTATGCCCCTATCAGCCGCACCTTTTGCAAAGGCTTCAACTTCGGCGGGAGTACGATGAGCCGAAAGCGCATTCATTTCAAACGGAACTTGCATTTCGTCGAGCAGCTTCGCCGCCTTATCCATCACCGGGAGATCGGACGTGCTGCCCATAATAATACTTACAACAGGTTTCATATTTGCTTATTCATTAATAATTTGTTTATATGACTCGGCATCCAGCAGATCATCCAATTCTCCGATTTCTGTCGGACGAATACGAACCAACCACCCTTCACCATAAGGGTCTTGATTAACCAATTCCGGATGTTCCTCCAGTGCCGGATTTACTTCCAATACTTCTCCCCCGACAGGCAGGAACAGGTCGGAAACAGTTTTCACCACTTCAATCGTTCCGAATACCTCACCCTTTTCGAGTGTTTCACCTTCGGTCGCGATGTCTACGAATACGATATCACCTAATTGTTCCTGTGCATAATCAGTAATTCCGACATAAGCTTCTTCTCCTTCCAACCGAATCCATTCATGTTCGTTGGTGTACTTTACATTAGTTGGGAAATTCATAATCTTATATTTTAAGGGTTAAACCATTTTTCAAATAAACAAAATTCCGACGACTCCACAAAGCAATCCGGCCAGAAAGCCGCATGCGACCTCATTCAACGAATGCTGACGAACTATTATACGAGCAGAGCCAAGCATTCCTGCCAGCAGAATGAAAAAACAAAGCCAGTCAACCGGATTGAATTGAAATATCAAACTGTAGGACAACAGCCCTCCAACCATCAGACCGCTGCTCGCCATGTGTGTACTGACTTTCCATTTCGTGTTGATGGCAGTACACAACACCATACACATCAAGGTGGCAACGATAATGCCACTCATGTAACGGGGCAGATGAATGCGGTACATCGTGAGCAAGCACGCCATATAGCTGAGGATGGTCAGGCCATAAGGAATGAAACGCTTTTCCCGATGCCCCAATTCACGGACTCCCCATCCGTTGATCTTTTGAAACAGATAGATGCCCAGCATCGGCAGCAGGATGGTAAAGCAATAAACCAAGGCAAGCACCGTAATCTTATAGCCCCAGGGCATAATGCGCAGATAAGTAAAGAGAAACAGCAGACAGAATGCGACAAACGGAACCATAAACGGCGTGAATACCATTGAAATGATACGTGCCGCAACAAAAAGAGCATCGGGACGCTCGTTGCGGGAATCCGGCTCCGGCTCGTGATAAGTCAGCTGATCAGGGATGTTCGTACTTTCCATATTACCTCCTCAACCGTGCTACCGGTATATTTAACTGCTGCCGATACTTGGCTACCGTGCGCCGGGCTATCGGATAGCCCTTTTCTTTCAGCATGTCGGCCAGTTCATCGTCTGTATAAGGCTTGGCCTTGTCTTCCGAATCAACGCATTCTTTCAGGATACGCCTTATTTCGCGGACGGAAAGTTCCTCACCGTTTTCAGTCGTATAACCGTCACTGAAGAAAAACTTCAAGGAATAAATGCCATAATTGGTCTGCACATATTTGCTGTTGCTCACGCGGGAAACCGTCGAGATATCCAGTCGCGCACGCTCGGCCACATCCTTCAGAATCATCGGCCGGAGCAAAGATTCGTCTCCCTCCTGAAAAAACGGGCGCTGCAAGTCGATGATGGCCTGCATCGTGCTGAGCAAGGTCTGCTGACGCTGCTTCACGGCATTGATAAAGCCTTGCGCCGCATCAACCTTCTGCTTCAAAAACATCAGTGCATCCTTTGACTCCTTGCTTTGATTGGCGCGATTACGCGTGTGCTCATCGAGCATTTCCGTAAATTCACGGCTCAAACGCAGCTCCGGAACATTACGGTTGTTCAGACTCAAGCTGATGGTGCCGTCGTCTTCCGTCTCCACAATGAAATCCGGAACTATCTGCTGCAGATTTTTCCCAATAGTCTCGCCCAACGAACTGCCCGGACGCGGATTCAATTTTATCAGCTCGGCTGCGGCCTGATCATATTGTTCTTCTGTGATACCCAACTTCTGGATAATTTTTTCCTTGTTCTTCCGAGTAAACTCATCGCAGCATTTGCTGATAATGTCATACTCTATCTGCTTCAAGGGAGAGTTCTCTTTCCGTTTGATTTGCAGAAGAAGACATTCCTGCAAGCTGCGCGCACCGATTCCGGCCGGATCAAAATCCTGGATTACCGACAACACGTGCTCCAGCTGCCGGGGTGAAACATCCATTCCCTGGTATATCGCCAGTTCGTCGACAAGCGCCTCCGTACTTTTTCTCAACAATCCGTCGTCGTCCAGCGAACCGATAAGATATTCTCCCAACCTTTTCTCATCGGGAGTAAGCTGCTGCATATCGAGCTGTTCCCTCAATGTCTCATAAAACGAGACACTGTCGGAAAAGGGAATCTCCTCGGGCTTGTCTTCTTTCGACCGGTTGTTTTCCTGAAGTTTGTAGTCGGGAATGTCATCTTCCGTACGGTAATCTCCAAGCGATATGTCCTCCCCATCGTCCGTATTCCGCTCTCCATCCTGGTCGGCGACATAATCCTCGTCCGTTTCTTCCGCGGCCGAAGAATCTTTTCCTTCCTCCAAAGCCGGATTGTCCAACAGCTCAGCCCGGACGCGTTCCTCTAACTCAACGGTGGGAAGCTCCAGTAATTTTACTACCAAGATCTGTTGGGGCGACAGGGTTTGCACCTGCTGCTGCGCCTGTGTCTGTACCTGACGTGAACTTTGTGACATACGTTACGTTTCTTTAATGAGACAAAAATACGAATTTGTCTTGTAATTATCTGCGTTTGGAAGAGGATTATTTAAACTTGTTTCAGAACCCGACTTCCGCCATGCAGGAGAAAAGGGATTTTCACCTGCATGATAAAGCCGTTTCACCGCAGTGAAAAGACTTTTCCATCCGCATGGAATGCCCGTTCAGGGCTTTTCTTCCTCTTCGATGAACACCTTCCCGTTTCGTTTTGACACAAATATACGGCTTCCTTCCGGGTTCAGATTAAACGGCGTGACATTTTCCGTCCGATTGTCCACCACCATCAGCATACTTTCTTCTGCAAACCGTTCCACCTGAAACTTAATGGCAGAATTTCCTACCATCCGGTTCAGCAGCAAACTGTCATTGATATAAACCGACAGGCTGTCGCCGACAAAACTGTCTGCCAATTCGATGGTATAAATTCCTTCAAAGACCTGCTTCTGCTGAGGGTCTTTCGACTGCCCCCGAAAGCCCAGATACAAAAACAGACAGACTATGAAAAATACGCCGAAAGCCAGTATTCCGTTGCCTATCATGAACTGCTTGTTGCTGTTAATGCTCTTCTTTCCCATAACTTTTATATTGTAGTAATTGGATAATGGTTTCCTTGTCTTTCTCTATTTGAGCCGTCAAATCCACAATACTCCCGAACTTGATTTCCTTACGCACATAATGAACGAACTCTATCCTCATCTTTTCATTATAAATGTCTCCTGAGAAGTCAAAGATATTCACCTCGATACTGCGTTCCGATCCGTTGTCAAAAGTCGGGCGGCATCCGATGTTCAGCATTCCGGCATAGCGTATTCCGCCGATATATGCATAGACGGCATACACGCCCTCGGCGGGAATCAGCTTGTCGGGACAAGACGGCTTCAGATTTGCAGTAGGGAATCCCATCTTACGCCCCATCCGAAAACCGTTCACCACCACGCCGTCCAGATAATAGCGATAGCCTAAAAAATGATTTGCATCCTCTATCTTTCCTTCTTCCAACAGGCTGCGGATGATCGACGAACTGACCGAAACCCCGTTTTCAACCAATGCATCCGCCCGGATGACCTTCATGCCCAGTTCCGTTCCATACCGGCAATAATCGCTCAGCCCCTCGCACCGGTTATGTCCGAAACGGTGGTCGTAGCCGATTACCAGTATCCGGACATTGAAACGATCGCGCAACAACTGCATGAATTCACGGGCAGAAAGGAGAGAAAGCTCGTGGGTAAAAGGCAGCATGATGCAATAATCCATCTCCAATGAGCGTATCAGCGCCTCCTTTTGAGGCAGGCAGGAAAGCAGACGGGGCTGATAATCGCTCCGCATGACCTGACGCGGATGCACGGGGAAAGTAATCAGCGCAGTGCGCATCCCGCATGCCGCTCCTTCCCTGCATACCTGACGAACCAGATACCGATGCCCCCGGTGAACTCCATCAAAGCATCCGATGGTCGCCACACAAGGGGGAAGAGAACATTGTATATCACCCGTTATTATTTCCATACCCAACAAACCGGAATGTCAACAGTCAACACCTCTTTCTTACCGCCGGCCCAACCGCTTGACACCTCTCCATATTTCACCTACCCAAAGCACAAATGAAGTTCCGCCGATAATATAGAGCCATTCCATCAAAGGAAGCGGCTCGGTGCGAAACACTTTCCCTCCGAAAGTCACGATAATAATCTGTCCGACCAGGATAATCAGAGCGACACTCAGCATTCCCAACGCATGGCTGGCATCTCTGAAAATAGAATGGTTCGTACCAAAAACGCTCGCATTAAAGAGATTCCAGAACTGAAGCATGACAAAAATCGTGAAGAATACCGTCAGATAGTGCACATTCATCTCACCATCCGGCAGCAGACCGTCGGGCAAATTCTTGAAGTATACCAGAATACCCATCAATATGACAAGGAATCCCAGTCCTACACCAAATATATTATTGCGCATCGATGGTGTGATAATGAAATCCGTGCGCTTGCGCGGCTTCTCGTTCATCACATCCATACTGGGAGCGATTGAGGCCAAAGCCATCGCAGCGAAAGTATCCATTATCAGGTTTACCCAAAGCATCTGGGTCACAGTAAGCGGCAAAGAAGTCCCGAAGAAAGCACCTAACAACACGCTCAACAGTGCCACCACATTAATTGTCAACTGGAAAACGATGAATCTCTGTATATTCTTATAAAGGGAACGTCCCCACATGACAGCTGTCGCAATGCTATGAAACGAATCGTCCAACAGGGTAATGTCGCTCGCTTCCTTAGCCACAGAAGTCCCCGTGCCCATAGACAAACCAACTTGGGCATGATTCAAGGCCGGCGCATCATTGGTGCCGTCGCCCGTTACAGCTACCACGGCTCCCTTTTTCTGCAATAACTGCACCAGTCTCTGCTTGTCCATCGGACGGGCACGACTCATCACTTTCAGGTCGAGCACGCGCTCAAGCGCCTCTTCATCGCTCAAAGCGGCAAATTCCACACCCGTTATCCGGTTGCGTTCGGTATCTCCCGGCTGCCAGAGCCCTATCTGCCGTGCAATCTCAGTAGCTGTACCCGGAGTATCACCGGTCACAATCTTCACACTGATGCCTGCCGACTGGCACTTCTTCACGGCTTCGGGAACATCCGGACGAATCGGGTCGCTGATAGCAAATATGCCCAAAAATGTCATGCCGCCTTCGTTTACCAGTTCCTCACAATCAGCCGGAGCACTGTCCCCGATTATCTTATAGGCCAGTCCCAGCGTACGCATCGCCTTGTTCTGGTAAGCCAGGAGCTGTTCATTATAATGCTGAATCCGCTCCGCCGCCAGATTGCACTTGCCCATGACTATCTCAGGAGCCCCCTTGACATAAAGCACGCGCTTCTTCTGCAACGGAGAGTCAACCAAAGTCGCCATATATTTACGCTCCGTTGAAAAGGTAAGCTGATTGACCACCTTAGCGTCTTCGCGCAGCTTCATATAATCTTTTCCCTTATTGTTCAGCCACAACAGCAAAGCTATTTCCGTAGGATTCCCTACGCCAGAAGTTTTTTCCCCCTCACCTTTCTCCTCCAGGAATGCGGTGGAATTGGCGGCGATACCTTCCGCAATCAAGTCTGGCTGCGACTCGTCAAGCTGTGCCTCATAGACCTGCATCAGGTTTTGCGTAAGCGTTCCGGTCTTGTCTGTACAGATAACGGTGATAGCACCCATCGTTTCACAGGCGTGCATCTTGCGAACCAGATTGTTTGTCTTCAGCATCCGGCGCATATTAAGGGCAAGACTCAGCGTCACACTCATCGGCAGTCCCTCGGGAACAGCAACAACGATAAGCGTCACCGCCATCATAAAATATTTCAATACGATACGGGCCACCTCCAGCCACTGATGCCAGCCGGTTACTTCCGTAGCGGTGAAATAGGCATACAAGTCCTTCCCGGTAAAGACAAGGAATGTAAGGATGGCTATGGTAAAGCCAACCTTCCCTATCAAATTGGCCAACTTCGTCAACTGTATATTCAAAGGAGTCTGTTCCTGGCTCTGTTCGGTGGACTGACGCGCCACTTTCCCGATTTCAGTAGCATCCCCCACCCGGTCGACCGCCATCATACCGTGACCGTCAGTTATCGTAGTGCCGCGCATGACCGTATTCGACGGATAAGTGGCCTCATCATCAAAATGAGCTTCATCGGTCGTCTTGTTCACCATCAGCTCTCCTGTCAGGCTTGACTCGTTGACTTGCAGCGATACGGCCTCTATCAATGTTCCGTCTGCGGGAACTTCCTCGCCCGTATTCAGGATGACAATATCGCCCACTACTATATCTTTGCGGGGAATCTCATGCACTTTCCCGTTACGGAGCACTGTCACCGGCGTTTCTTCGCCGACGGCGTTCAGCAAATCAAACTTCTTGTTCGCATCATACTCGAAGTAAAATCCGATTCCGGTAGCCAGAAAAATGGCAAAGAAGATGCCAATCGTCTCGGCATATTCATTCTCAATGATTGAAATGACTAAAGAAAAGGCCGCCGCAACAAGCAATACCCGTATAACCGGGTCTTGAAACTTCTCCAAATAAAGCTTCCACATTGAGGGACGCTTAGGCGGTGTCAGAAGATTATCCCCATGCCGCTGACGGCTTTCAAGAACTTCCCGGTCAGTAAGCCCGGTCAAATGAGATTTGTTCGTGTTCTGTGACATAATTATAATATAGATTAGCGACGCAAAAATACAATATATATTGAAAGATACGCCGTGATTAGTTTTTTTTATTAATTTTTTCCGCCGAAATGTTGCGTGTTTACTCCTAAACCATTACTTTTGCACTCGATTTCATAAGGCAATGAAATTCCGGGCTTGTAGCTCAGTTGGTTAGAGCAACAGACTCATAATCTGGAGGTCCCAGGTTCAAGCCCTGGCTGGCCCACGGAACTCTGCAAGGAGAGACTTGCAGAGTTTTTTTATTGCCTCTCATTCCGCCGGCATCCCCGGGTACAGGAAAAATCATAAAGCCACAAACAGTCATCCGCACCCATTTATAAGTATTTTTCACCAATTATTCGTCTTATTCGGCGAATATGCCTATATTTGTCCGCTACGAACCATAAAACAAATTAATATGAAGAAGATTTTATCAGTACTCATGGTTGCGGCATGTCTGCTTATAGCTTTGCCGTCGCAGGCCCAAATCCAATTCGGAGTAAAAGGGGGATTAAATGTTTCCAAGGTTTCCATATCCAAAGAAGTATTTAACTCAAGCAATAAAACCGGCTTCTTTATCGGTCCGACGGCAGAGTTTACCCTGCCGTTGTTGGGGATAGGAGTGGATGTTTCCGCTTTGTACAATCAGTTCGGGATTGATACGGAAACTGGTTCCACCACCAAGAAAAGCATCGAAATCCCTGTCAATCTGAAATGGACGATCGGCTTCAGCAGCGTGTTGGGCGCCTATATAGCCGCAGGCCCGCAGTTCGGTTTCAACGTGGGACACCGATGGTTTCAGGATATATGCGAGTTCAACAAGAATTCTACCAGTCTCAATGTGGGAGCCGGTCTGAAGATTCTGGGACATGTACACGTGGGAGCCAACTATAACATCGGGCTGAAAGATACCGGTGTCATGGTAAAGCAGCGGAACGGAGATACACGCACCAACTTCGACAATAACACGTGGCAGATTTCACTTGCCTACATGTTCTGACATACAGCATCAAAGCGGCGTTTCATGCTGATGAAACGCCGCTTTGGCATAAATGAAAAAATTTTTTTGCCTTACTCCGGCATCAGTCGCACGGATAAACCACTCCCCATTCCTTGCGCAAGGCATCCATCTGCCGCATGATACGCAACGTTTCAGCGTGGGGCATGCAAGGAGATTCCAACCAACCTTTTTCGATTGCCTCGATGGAAGCATAGACCTGATACTCGTAACCGGTAATCCGCTCGGGAGCATAATAAACCGCCACCGTATTATAATCAGAATCGACTACGCGGATTGACGACGGATTGTTGATGTTTTCCACGATAAGATGCCCTTTATCTCCCGATATGATTCCCTGACGGTCACTTTTTGCCCACATGCTCGACTGGAGCGCGGCCATTCTCCCGTCGCGGTAGAACAGCGTGATACTTTCCTGGTCATCCATCCCCGTGTCCGTTCGGGTGCAGGCAGACACCGTCCGCACAATATCCGAGCCAAAGGCCATCGCCGCAAAATTGAGCGCGTATACGCCCAAATCAAGCAGCGCACCGCCCGCCAGTTCCGGACGAAGCATGCGTTCCTTGTTTCCGACAGGATAACTCAGGTTGGCCGACAGGGTATAAGGAGTCCCTATCACGCCCGACTTTATCAGTTCCTGCAATTTAAAAGACAAAGGCATATAGCGTGTCCAGATAGCCTCCGTGATAAAGACCTTCTTCTCTCGGGCCAGATTCAGCAACGCTTCAGCCTGACGCGCGTTTGCCGTGAACGCCTTTTCGCAGAGCACCGGCTTCCCTCTCTCAATACACATGCAAGCCTGCTCGTAGTGGAAAGAATGCGGAGTCGCGATATAGACCAAATCCACTTCCGGATTGTCAACAAGTTCCTCATAACTGCCGTAAGCCTTGGCAAACTGCCAGTCATGAGCAAAGGCTTCCGCCTTCTCCCGGCTGCGCGATGCTATCGCGTAGCGCATTACACCCTGCATTCCTCCTAATGTGATTGCCATCTTTTGGGCAATCCATCCCGCTCCGATAATTCCGATCTTATATGTTTTCATGATTTGGATAATATGATAGTTTTCTGCAAAGCTATAAAAGTTTGCTAAAGCCGCAAGCAAGATGGTCAGCTTTTTGTACCTTTGCGGCATGAAAAAGTACGCGGATGTCATAGTGCCCTTGCCTATTGCCGGCCAGTATACTTATTCCATCCCCCAGACGGCGGAAGACAAGATACAGACCGGATGCAGGGTAATCGTTCCCTTTGGGAAAAAGAAGTTCTATACGGCTATCGTTACCCGCATACACGAGACTCCTCCCGAGACTTACGAGACAAAAGACATTGCGGAAGTGCTTGACGAACATCCCGTACTGCTGAAACAGCAATACCGCTTCTGGCAATGGGTGGCGGAATACTATCTCTGCACGCTTGGCGATGTGTACAAGGCGGCGCTGCCTTCGGGAATGAAGCTGGAAAGCGAGACACTGATTGAATACAATCCTGACTTCGAGGCGGCCGGGCCTCTTCCGGAAAAAGAGCAGCGGGTACTCAATCTGCTGAGTGCCGATACCGAACAGTGCGTTACCCAATTGGAAAAAGGCAGCGGCATCCGCAATCTGCTTCCGGTAATACAGTCGTTGCTGGAGAAAGGAGCCGTATTCGTAAAGGAAGAACTGAAGCGAACCTACAGGCCACGCACTGAAACGCGCATCCGGCTTGCAGAAACGATGAGGAATGAACGCAGCCTGCATTTTTTGTTCGATACATTGTCGCGCGCTCCCAAGCAGCTGGCCCTGCTGATGAAGTACATCGAGCTGTCGGGATGGGCAAGACCCGGCGATTCGCTGAAGGAAGTAACCCGAAACGCCTTGCTCGAAGCGGCCGGAGCATCGGCAAACGCCCTGAATGAACTGATAAGGAAAAAGATTTTTGAAACGTATCATCAGGAAATCGGACGCCTGACAAAAAAAGATATGGATACGGCCGAACTCAATCCGCTAAGTATCGCACAGCAGCAGGCATACCGTGAAATCGCCGACTGTTTCAGGACAAAAAATGTCTGTCTTCTGCACGGAGTGACGGCAAGCGGCAAGACCGAAATCTATATCCACCTGATAAACGAGGCGCTGAAGGCGGGAAAACAGGTGCTTTACCTGCTGCCGGAAATCGCTCTGACCGCACAAATCACGGAGCGACTCAGGAGATTCTTCGGAAACCGCTTAGGCGTCTACCACTCCAAGTACCCGGATGCCGAGCGGGTGGAAATATGGAAAAAGCAGTTGTCTGAGCATGATTACGACATCGTGTTGGGAGTCCGCTCATCCATCTTCCTGCCTTTCCGCCGGTTGGGACTGGTCATCGTGGATGAAGAGCATGAGAATACCTACAAACAGCAAGACCCGGCACCGCGCTACCATGCGCGCAATGCGGCGATTATGCTTGCATCCATGTACGGAGCCAAGACATTACTCGGCACGGCTACGCCAAGTATCGAAACTTACTATAATGCCACGCACGGCAAATACGGGTTGGCAAGACTGACGGAACGCCACCAAAAAATCCAGCTGCCGCATATCGAGCTGGTCGACATCAAGGAACTGGCCCGGAAGAAACGCATGATCGCCCAATTTTCACCGCTGCTCGTAGAGAAGATTCGCGAAGCACTGAAGAATAAGGAACAGGTCATCCTCTTCCAGAACCGCCGTGGTTTCGCTCCGATGATAGAGTGCCGCACCTGCGGATGGGTGCCGCGATGCAAGAACTGCGATGTAAGCCTGACTTATCACAAGAGTCTAAACCAACTTACCTGCCACTACTGCGGCTATACTTACCAGATACCGAAGGCTTGTCCGGCATGCGGCGAGACGGAACTGGTGAACCGCGGGTTCGGCACCGAGAAGATAGAGGACGATGTAAAGGCTCTATTTCCGGAAGCAAGGGTGGCGCGCATGGATTTGGACACGACCCGCACCCGTACCGCCTATGAAAAAATCATCGCCGACTTTGAGAACGGCAGGACGGACATACTGATCGGCACGCAGATGGTGTCAAAAGGACTGGACTTCGACCATGTAAGCGTGGTGGGAATCCTCAATGCCGACTCTATGCTGAACTATCCGGACTTCCGGTCTTATGAACGGGCCTTTCAGCTTATGGCCCAAGTGGCAGGACGTGCCGGAAGAAAGAACAGACAAGGCCTGGTAATCCTCCAGACCAAGTCGCCCGACCTGCCGCTCATCCACGAAGTAATGAGCAATGACTATGAGCGTCTCTACAAAGAGCAGGTGGAAGAGCGCAGCATGTTCAAATATCCGCCGTTTTACCGCCTGATTTACGTTTACCTGAAGCACCGGAAAGAGGACATACTCTCGCAAGCCGCAGACACGGCGGCCTTGCTGCTCCACCAGGGACTGGGCGACCGGATACTGGGTCCGGACAAGCCGCCGGTATCGCGCATCCAGACTTTGTTTATCAAGAAGATTGTGATCAAGATCGAGCAGACGGCATCCGTAAAGAAAGTGCAAGCGTATCTGATGCAGGTGCAACGCGCCGTGATGGAAGACGAACGCTTCCGGTCGGTACTGATTTACTATGATGTAGACCCTATGTAAACTGATTAAAGATATTTCATCATGAAAATTGAGTTAGATGTACACACCCATACCATAGCAAGCGGACATGCCTTCAGCACGCTGCAAGAGATGGCCCGCGCCGCTTCTGAAAAAGGTTTGAAACTGTTGGGAATCACGGAGCATACCGCCGGAATACCCGGTTCGTGCGCTCCAATCTATTTCCGCAACCTGTATGTAGTGCCGCGGCAAATGTACGGAATCGAACTGATGTTGGGGGCAGAAATCAATATTCTCGACTGCAACGGGAATCTGGATATGGACGAATACTACCTGAACCTGCTCGATCTGCGCATTGCAGGCATTCATTCGCTCTGTTACACGCCGGGCACAATGGAAGAGAATACGCACGGAATGCTCCGCGTAATGGCCAATCCCTACATCCACATCATCAGCCACCCGGGAGACGGCACGGCCAAACTCTCGTTCGAGCCTCTTGTTCTTGCCGCCAAAGAGCACCATACGCTGCTGGAGATAAACAACAGTTCGCTGAAGCCCTGTCGGAACAAGACGGAAGCCCGCGCAAACAATCTGGAAATCCTCCGTCTGTGCAAGCGGTATGAGGTTCCCGTCATCTTGGGAAGCGATGCGCACATCTCGTTCGACATAGCGACCTACGGCCATGCTCTGGAGTTAGTGGCGGAAACAGAGTTCCCGGAAGAACTGATCATGAACCGGAGTGTCGAAATGTTCAAGCAGTATCTGTCTGCCAAAAGGGTATAAACCGGCCTCATCAGGATAACGCACCCGAAAGAAAGCACCGGCCGGCACGATTGTTCGGATGAAACCGGACTCTTATCCTGACAAAAATTCAGTAATGCCCTATACAAATCCACGAAAAAGGGGAAGCCGGACGGCTTCCCCTCTCCAGGAAAAATTATTCATAGAAACTGAAAGAAAATAGCTCGTGAACTGTTCCCGTTTTGTTGTTGGAATATTTCAGAGTGCCTTCAGACCATTCATAACTATAATCATCCCCCTGCGATTTTGGCAAATGCTTCGGCGCCTTTCCAAGCAGTCCGGCCCAATAGAAATACTGGATTTCGTCGATGTCTATATCATAGATATTGTAATACCACATCAGCCCATTCACATTTTCTTCCGCATAATAGCCGAAGTCTTCGCTGAACTCGTTTTCCGCCTGCCCGATATATTTCCAGGATACATGAACCAAATCGCCGTTTTCCCACGTAAGTACATCCTCGCGCTCGTTGCGCCCGTCGGTTATGGCAACGACATGCCCGTCGGAATCGTAAGTGAATTCAGTGACATAATCATACCGAAGATCTATAACAGACTCTACAAATCCCTGTTTATTCAGGGTAGCCTCCAACATGTCACCTGATTCGCCAGACAGAATCAGGTCTACATAAGGATCATCTCCTGTAAGATGATATTCGAATCTAACAAGAGGCTCATTCGGATTGTCTTCATCCACAATTTCCGTCAGAAAACCATCTTCATAAATAAAGGTTTCACCATCCAGTGTCTTCAGCAACTTTCCGGTAAACACGTTCGCTACCGGAGAATCGCCTGAGGGCTGCTCGTTTCCGCCCTGATTCCCGCCCTGACTGCTTCCATCGTCCATCGGCTCCTTCGCCACCATCGTGGCATAAATCTCGTCACGGTAACCGTCTTCCTCGTAAATTTCATACGTTGTCAGCTTTTCGCCGGAGAAAGTGAACGTGGCAAAATTCTCTTCATACCAGTCGTCGCCCTCCCAGGCATAGTAGATAGTCCCGTCTTTCTGGTCTCTCCACTTCCAGTAGCCCAAGTCAATACTTCCGTCGGTATAGAATATCAGATAGGTTCCCGACTTCGACATGAACATCTCCTTAGGAGCATCCGGATTTTCGGCAGGGGCAATCGTCTCGTCCGACTTCTCCCCGGTCGCCAGATTCGTCATCACTTCGCGGATAGACTCTACAGTCCAGGTACGGCACAAGGCATCGGTCAGCGCGTCGTCCGCCACCTCCGGCCCTTTTTCCACAGTCAGCGAGGCGGAACCATAGCGGTCGGAATCCACTTCGATGCCCGTCACCCGACCGCCGTCACCATACACCAGTTCGATAGTGCCGAAGTCTTCCAGTTCATAGCGGCCTTCACCCAAATCTTTGAACGTGCCATACACCCAGTTTCCCGTCTGTGCGCGGCTCTGCGGCTTACGGTCGGCAAAGAGGGAAGCCCCTTCCACCGGGTGTCCGGAGCGCATGACAGCGGCCGAAGCAGCATATCCGCCGCCATTCAGCACCACGACATAATTTCCGCTTGCGCCCAGCTCAATACTTTCGTAAGGAGACCCGGCACTGGTTACGTTATACTTTCCGCTGATTGTTTCAAAAGCCGGAGTCGGAAGATCCGGAGCAGAAACATTTTCGTCATCGCCGCAAGCGGTGACACCGACGGTCAAAAATGACAGCAAGACCATCGTCATGAAGAAATAAATCTTTTTCATGTCTGTTTTATTTAATGGATTAATAAAATGGATTGCCCAATAAAAAACAAGAGGAAAAGACGCGCGGCAGCTCGTCCCCCGCACAACGGAAGAGGCAGACCTGCAAAAGACGAAAACGCACGACAAATACCGCCGCCTGCCGGCTGAAACGCCGTCCGGACTCGCCATGCAGAATGCAGGCACACGGGCAGATATAACCATCCTGTCTTGCATAAAATAATTTTCCTGAAGCGTATCCTGCCTTCTGAAAGGCAGACCCTTCCTTTTCAAATTATTCTGCAAGACGGGACGCAGACAAAAACGTTTATCAAGCTACAGAGAGAAGAGCCGTCCCATTACTTTCAGCCTGCGCATGCCATCCATACGCCCGCCGAATTGCCGAGGTAATGTAATCTCCCTTCAGAAAAAGAACCTTTCTGATTTGCACTACAAAATTAGCCAATAGATTTAAATCGGCAAGGACAGTATCAAAAAAAATCTGACAGACGGTGAAAAACATTTATTCAAAGGCATCCCGCCACTTAGATGCTGTCAGAAAAAAATTATCACCGCGGCCCGCCTTCCGTTAGATTATCTCAAAAACTTTGTTTATGTTTGCATGAATCTTAAAACACAATGACCATGAAAAAACTTGCATGGCTTTTATGCCTGACCGTGATACTGGCCTGTACGGCCAACGCCCAACAGAACATCTCGTTTCGTGAAGGGAAAATCATTTCTCCACAGATCAATGCAGACAACAGCGTGACTTTCCGCGTGCAGGCACCCTTGGCCAAAAGTGTAATGGTACGGGGCGACTGGGACGCTGACGGCGGCCGGGGAGAAATGCAGCGGGATGCCGACAGCGTCTGGACTTATACCACCCCTGTTCTGCCCTCTGAAATGTATACTTACCGCATTGTCATCGACGGAGTATACGGACTCGACCCGACCAATCCCTTTGTACGCCGCGATGTGGGAAGCCAGTTCAGCGTATTTTTCATCAATGGAGGAGTTGCGGATTACTATCAGGTGCACGATGTTCCGCACGGCACTCTCGCCGCCGTATGGTATCCTTCCGAAATTTTGGGAACGCCACGCCGCATGTCGGTCTATACGCCGCCTTTATATGAACAGGACAAAGACAAGCGTTATCCCGTGCTCTACCTGCTGCACGGAAGCGGCGGAGACGAGAACGCCTGGGTGGAACTGGGCTGCGTTGCCCGCATCATGGACAATCTGATAGCGGAAGGCAAAGCGGAACCCATGATTGTAGTGATGCCGAACGGCAACTCAAGCAAGCAGGCAGCACCGGGAGAAACCAACGAAAACCTTGCCTACCGTCCGGCTCCTACCAACCTGCTGCCGGGTTCATACAAGGACGGGCGGTATGAGACAGCTTTCCCCGAAATTATCCGCTTTGTCGACGACAACTATCGTACTGTCCCCGACAAGGCGCACCGTGCACTGGCCGGCCTTTCGATGGGAGGATTTCACACGCTTTACATTGCAGCCAATTATCCGGATTGTTTCAATTATTTCGGATTATACTCTGCCGGACTGGATATGCGCAGCGTGAACACATCGCTGCCAACTTATCAGAATCTGGACGGCAAGCTGAAAACCCTGCAAGATACAGGTTACAAACTGTTCTGGATAGGCATCGGAAGCGGAGACTTCCTTTATCAAGCCAACCAGGATTTCATCAAACGACTGGACAGCCTGACATTCAAATATGAATATTACGAATCGGGCGGAGAGCATCAATGGGCAAACTGGAGGCAGTATCTGCTGCTGTTTGCACCGCGACTGTTCAAATAGGAAAAGAAAAGCGGCATACCCCCGTTTCACACATCAAAACCATCGGAAATCTTTGAACATCCACATTTTTCATCATACCATACCTATGAACAAACTGACAAAATACGCCTGCATGTTGGCAGCAATCGCCGGTCTGACGGCTTGCTCCGGCGGCCAGAAAGTGCAAGGGGACTACGGAACAGTCCCACTTCCGAACGAGATAAAGAAGCAAAACGGCGCACCGTTTATTCTCAAGCCATCCACTCCCGTCTTGATTGAAGAGGGAGATGCCGACATGGAGCGCATAGCCCGCTATCTGGCCGGATACATCAAGGACGCTACGGGCAAAGAGCCTCAGATAAAAAGCGGAGACAGCGACAAAGGCATCCGCCTGACCTTAGATTCTGACATCGAAAGCAATGAAGGCTACCGCCTGACCGTGGATGAAAACGGCATCGAAATATCCGGAGCCACTCCGGCAGGCGTATTCTATGGCATACAGACGCTGCGGAAATCCCTCCCGGCCAAGGCGGAAGGCAGGCAGATAGAGCTTCCCGCCGTAAGCATCGATGATGCACCCCGCTTTGCCTATCGCGGACTGCATTTTGATGTGTCACGCCATTTCTTCCCCATAGACTCAGTAAAGCGTTTCATCGACATGCTGGCTCTGCATAACATGAATGTCCTTCACTGGCATCTGACAGACGACCAGGGATGGCGCATCGAAATCAAGAAGTATCCGGAACTGACCCGAACCGGCGCATGGAGGAAAGAGACGGTTATCGGCCGCAACTCAGGCGAATATGACGGCAAGCCCTACGGCGGATTCTATACGCAAGACCAGATACGTGAGGTAATCGCCTACGCTGCCGACCGCTTCGTCACCATTATCCCCGAGATAGACCTCCCGGGACACCAGCAAGCCGCACTGGCCGCCTATCCCGAACTGGGCTGTACAGGCGGCCCGTATGAGGTATGGACACAATGGGGCGTGTCGGAAAACGTAATCTGTGCCGGGAATGACAAGGCAATGGAGTTTCTTGAAAATGTATTGGCGGAAATTATCGAACTGTTTCCCTCGGAATATATCCATATCGGAGGCGACGAATGCCCGAAAATACGCTGGGAAGCCTGCCCGAAATGCCAAGCGCGCATTAAGGAAGAAGGCATACGGAGCGA
The DNA here is from genome assembly GCA_949294185.1 of uncultured Bacteroides sp. Classification (GTDB taxonomy): domain Bacteria; phylum Bacteroidota; class Bacteroidia; order Bacteroidales; family Bacteroidaceae; genus Phocaeicola. Next base: position 90,021 of record CASFGA010000006.1, on the reverse strand, counting down.
CCGGAACCATACGGCCGAACAGTATCTGCAAAGTTATGTGGTGGCACGGATGGAAAGATTCGTGGAAAGCAAAGGCCGCCACATTATCGGATGGGACGAGATTATGGAAGGGAAACTGGCTCCGAACGCGACTGTGATGAGCTGGAGGGGGACAGCCGGAGGAATCAAGGCGGCCCAAATGAGACATAACGTAATCATGACTCCTACCAGCCACCTGTATTTCGACTACTATCAATCGGAAGACAGGGAACATGAACCTTTGGCATTCGACGGATACGTGCCGATAGAAAAGGTCTACTCGTTTGAACCGACCGACGGGATACCGGAAGAATTCCAGAAATACATCATCGGCGTACAGGCCAACCTGTGGACTGAATACATTTCGACTTTCAGTCAGGTGGAATATATGGAGATGCCGCGCATCAGTGCACTGGCCGAAATACAATGGAGAACGGAAAGGAAGAAAGATTACAATGAATTCCTTACAAGATTATACCGTTTCACCGAACTGTATGACCGGCTGGGATACAATTATGCCAAACATATATTCCATACGGCAGCTCAATCCGGACAGACTGTGACAGACAAAGATCCGGCATAATGCAGGCCGCCCAAGAGAAGGCTAAGCACAAATCACCGCAACAAGCGGAATCTTGTGCCTTTTCTTAGGCAATCCCACAGATTTGCCGTAATTTTGCCCTGAAAAAGCAACAGACATTTCTGACATTATCATATCCTTACACCATGACAAGAATATTGTTCGTCTGCCTTGGAAACATCTGCCGCTCTTCTTCCGCCGAAGAAATCATGCGCACCTATATCCGAAAGGCAGGATTGGAAAAAGAAATACAAGTAGACTCGGCAGGAATCAGCAGTTATCACCGGGGAGAACGGGCGGATGAACGGATGCGGGCACATGCAATCCGCCGCGGATACAACATTACCCACCGCTCGCGCCCCGTATGCACAGAAGACTTTTATGATTTCGACCTGATTCTGGGTATGGACGACAGCAATATAGATGCCTTGTGCGAAAGGGCACCCAGCGTAGAGACAGAAAGAAAAATACGCCGGATGACGGATTATTGCCGCACGAAGGCAATCGACCATGTACCTGATCCGTATTACGGCGGAGCGCAAGGCTTCGAAAATGTGCTCGACATACTGGAAGACGCCTGCCAGGGACTGCTCGAAGAAATTACCGACGCATCTTTATAGCCGGGGGACTCATTTCTTCAGTTCCGGATAACTGATGCGGGTGTGATACATCGTCTTCAGCTTTTCCTTGAATACAGTCTTTACAGTCGCTATGTCTTTAAATGTAATCGGACATTCCTTGAAGAACCCTTCCTGCACCTGACCGTCGATGATTTTATCCACCAGCGCAGAAATGCTCTCTTCCGTATATCCGGACAGACTCCGCGAAGCAGCCTCCACCGAATCCGCCATCATCAGGATGGCCTGCTCTTTGGTAAACGGATTCGGGCCCGGATAACGGAACATTTCCTTGTCCACTTCCTCGTCGGGATGCTCATTCTGATAGGAGATATAGAAGTACTTGGTCAATCCTTTCCCATGATGTGTACTGATAAAGTCTTTGATAACCTGCGGAAGATTATATTTGTCGGCCAACTTCAGTCCGTCAATCACGTGATTGATGACTATCTGGGCGCTCTGATAATAGTTCAGCTGGTCATGCGGATTGACTCCCGACTGATTTTCGGTAAAGAACGCCGGATTCATCATCTTGCCGATATCATGATACATCGCTCCCGTACGCACCAGTTGACTGTTGGCTCCGATACGGTTGGCAGCGGCAGCCGTCAGGTTTGCCAGTTGCAAAGAATGCTGGAAAGTACCCGGAGCCACCTCAGACATCTGCCTCATCAGCTTGTTGTTGATATTCGACAGCTCTACCAACGTGACATTGGAAGTAAATCCAAAGGTCTTCTCCAAAATGAACAAGAGCGGATAGGTAAACAGCAGCAGGATGCCGTTGAATATGAAGTCCCAATACCGGTGTGTGGTCAGTTGGTCGATTTCGCTTATATGAATCAAGTCAAGGGCAAAATAGAGCAAAGCATAAGAACCGGTTACGAAAAGCGCACTCTGCAATAGCTGGGAGCGCTGCGACAACTCACGCAAGCTGTATATGCCCGCCAGTCCGGCCACCGTCTGAAGCAGAATAAATTCATAAGAAGTTCGCAAGACAATGGAACAAAGCAGTATCGTCACGACATGAGCGACAAAAGCCGTGCGCGAATCCAGGAAAATGCGTATGATCATCGGTATCATAGCAAACGGAACTATATAGATGCTCAAGATTGCATTCTCTACCATGACCGACGAGAGCACGGGAAAAGCCACGATGATTATGAACAGCAGCGTGATGCATCCGCGCTTCTCGTAATAATCACGGCGGAACAGGTCAAGATAGACCATGAAACAGAAGATAAGGATAGCGACAAACAAACTTTGCCCGAGGAGGGTAAGACGTTTTTCCGTTGCCGTTCCGCTACGCTTGTCCCATTCCCTTTCCAGTGACTTCAGGATATTATAGGTCTGCTGATTCACCATTTCACCGCGATCGACTATCTTTTGTCCGTTCATTACAAAGCCGTTCGCCCACGACAAGCTGCTCAAAAGATCCTGCTTTGCTGTCTCCGACCGGTCGGCATCATAAATCAAATTCGACTTTATATAGTCATTCAGGTTACAACGCTGCAACAAAGTCTTGTCATAATGCACCGTATCCGCGTTGACCAAGGTCTCATAAGCCTGCTGGAAAGTATAAAGATCCTCCACCGCCATTTGGTTCGACGTGTTTTGGTCGACAGCCTGTATGCGGTTCAAGCTGTCTTCTCGGAGCTGTGTCAGGTCATTCGGAGAAATGACACCGGTCTCATAAATGATTGCCAACAGATGTTCGACATGATGCCTGTAAGCCAACGGAATTATATTATGAAGATTCTGCCTATAATCCTCGCCAAACTTCTGGATTATCTCCTTTCCCACCTGCTTGTCCAACCGATAATAAGGAGCATAGTCCCGGAGGATACTGTCTTGCTCATGCCTCATCTCTCCGTCATCCTTATAGATGGGGAAGTCGAAAGAAGCCTGCAACAGACCGTATTTCCACGGCTTGTTTATCTCAAACTGGTAGTTAAACCTGTGTTCACGGGGCAAAAAATATACGATGATTGCTACCGTAACCAGAAAAATCATACACCGCCACAGCAGTTCCTTGACCGTATATTCCTTTTTTGTCTGAAAACCTTTCATAATAAAGCATCTTTAGCCCGCAAGTTAGGAAAAAAGTGAAACAATCATGCATGCTTCCGACATTTTTTCTTGATAAAGAGAAATTATCGAAAGCATGAAAACATCATTTCCCTATAGCCAGACTGTCTTTTTGTCCCTGCACGGAGAGGATTCCACTGTAACGCGGACGGTCGTTCAACACTTCAACCGCCTTTTCCAAATCTTCATCATCCTTCAGACGCTCCATCACGGCACCGCGCTGATAGAAGTAACGGGTCACTATCTCCTGGGCAATATAAGTCTTTATCTGTCTTGAAAAATAATCCAGGTCACGGTCAAGATTGTGGTTCAACTTCTTCTCAAGTGCCTTGAACTCTTCAGAAGCGCCTTCCATATACCCTTCAAATTCGGCTATTTCCTTAAGACTCTTCAGCATTTTCTCGCTCTGACGGTCGTATGTGAAGTTACGGGACTTGACCAGTTCCTTAAACATATCATAGTCTTCATCCGTCAAGACGAACGCATCGACCGAAGCCGGCGCCGGATGATCCCAACAATATTGGGTGGCATAATCGAATATAATGTCTTCGTTCACCAGATAAAACACAATATTGGGAATGCGGTCGCTCTTTACCTCTATATCCGGACGGATGCCTCCACCGTCGCGCACCTCGCGGCCGGCCGCTGTATAAAACACGTGTGTCAGGCTGTCCGGGATGCGGGCCACTGACCCGTCGGCGTTTTTCTTTGCATAATCGATGGCCTGGATGCAGCGTCCGCTCGGGATATAATATTTGGAAGTCGTGACTTTAAGCGTCCCATTATAAGGAAGAGGGCGTATGGTCTGCACCAGTCCCTTTCCGTATGTGCGGGTTCCCACTATCACAGCCCGGTCCAAATCCTGCAAAGAGCCGCTCACAATCTCGGAAGCCGATGCCGAACCGCCGTCAACCAGCACGGCCAACGGTATCTGCGTATCGACCGGCTCGTTCTGTGTCTTATAAGACCCTTGCGCCTGCCGCAGCTTCCCTTTGGTAACCACAATTTCCTGCCCTTTCGGGACGAAGAAATTCACGATATCAATCGCTTCCGCCAATGAGCCTCCTCCGTTGCCGCGCAAATCGATGATCAGTGACTTGGCTCCCCGCTGCTTCAGCTCGACAAAAGCCTTCTTGACATCTTTCGCACAGTTCTCGGTGAAGCTGGACAACGCCAGATATCCCACGCTGTCGCGCACCATGCCATAATAAGGAACCGGGTTGGTACGGATGTTCTTACGGGTTATCTTGAACTCAAGAATCGTACTGTCATTCTTCAACGGGCGCATCACCTTGAGAATAAATGAGGTTCCCGGTTCGCCGCGCAACGCCTGACTTACTTTCTCCAAAAAGTCCTGCGGCTTCATGTCGTCGCGCACCATCTCCTTTCCTCCCACAGAAAGGATAATGTCGCCCGCCTTTACTCCAACCTCTGCCGCCGGCATACCTTCCGTCGGCTCGACCACCGCGATACGGTCTTTTGCCTCGTAATAACGGATGGCAGCCCCGATGCCTCCATATTTTCCGGTAGTCATCTCTTTCAGGCTGCTCACCTCCTCTTCCGGATAATACTCCGTATAAGGGTCGGTCAATGCCAGCATTCCGTTGACTCCGTTCTGGATTATCTTCTCCGCATCTATTGTATCCACATAAAACATATCCAACTCCTTAAAGATGGAATTGAACAAATCCAGGTTTTTTGATATCTGAAAGTTCCGGTCATCCTCCTTAAAGCTTATTATACCCAAACCCACCAGAGCGACCAAAGCCCCTATCCATACTTTTCTTATCTTCATATTACTCTTTGCTTTTCTATAAAACAGATACAAATAAACATATTATTCTGCTTTCCCTTGCAGAACGGAACGAATATTTAACTTAATTTCGCCCCATCCCTCCGGAAAAACACTTCCTCTTTTTCAAAAAAGGCATTCAATCCGGCCGTCTGAAAACGTATCCTCATAAAACGCCGCTTTTCCCTCATCAAAATCCGGTTTCATCCTTATGAAAAGGCCGTTCCACCGGCATGAAACCTCCCCTTTTGCCTGTCAAAAGCACAAAGTGCCCTTATACTCACATTTTTTTCGCAAAGATATTGCATATTTCAAAATAACCTACTACCTTTGCCACGCAATTCAAAAAATCTTCTTCAGTAGCTCAGTCGGTTAGAGCATCTGACTGTTAATCAGAGGGTCGTTGGTTCAAGTCCAACCTGAAGAGCATAAAAAAGAATTGTGATACTCTTCAGTAGCTCAGTCGGTTAGAGCATCTGACTGTTAATCAGAGGGTCGTTGGTTCAAGTCCAACCTGAAGAGCCACTTTTTATCCTTACAAAAAAAATCTTCTTCAGTAGCTCAGTCGGTTAGAGCATCTGACTGTTAATCAGAGGGTCGTTGGTTCAAGTCCAACCTGAAGAGCATAAAAGTCCGTTTCGCTTGTCAGACGGGCTTTTTTTATATCTGCAAACAGCATTCCGGCCGCAGTCTCCAGGTTGGAACTATTAAACAAATATTTCCAAAATGAAACATTCCGCCACGATAATGCTGCGTACTTTTGCGGCAACAGAACACTAACAGATTTTACATGAAGCAAAAAAAGAACTCCAGCCTTTTTATACTTGTCTTTTTAGGCATGATGACGGCTTTCGGGCCTTTTGTTACGGACATGTACCTCCCTACTCTGCCTGCCATGTCCGAGTATTTTTCCACAAGCTCCTCGATGGTGCAGCTTGGATTAACGACCAGCATGATTGGGCTTGCTGTCGGCCAACTTTTCTTCGGCCCGCTGAGCGACAAGTACGGTCGCCGGCCGCCTTTGATAGCTGCCATGTCACTTTTTCTCCTGTCTTCCATCGGCTGCATCTATTCCCAAACCATTTTGCAGTTTGTTTCCTTCCGCCTGATACAAGGCATCGCCGGAGCAGGCGGCATCGTTGTTTCCCGCTCCATTGCCGCCGACAGATATTCCGGGCGTGAATTAGGGAAAATGCTCGCGATAATCGGCGCCATCAACGGAGTCGCACCGATAGCAGCCCCTATGGGAGGCGGACTGCTTGCCGACCATGTAGGATGGCAAGGCATATTCTGGTGTCTGTTCGCCTTAGGCATAATCCTTTTGGCCGGGAGTTTCCATTTCGAAGAATCGCTCCCCGCAGAAAACCGCAAGGCTACAAGATGGAAAGACATGTATCTTAATTTCGGAAGAGTATTGCACAACCGGCAATACGTATGTTACATCCTTCAGTTCGGCTTTGCCCAAAGCGTGCTTTTCGCCAACATCGCGTCGGCCCCCTTCATCATGCAGCAGCATTACGGCTTTTCCCCCATGACATTCAGCGTATGCTTCGGCATCAATGCCATTGCCATCGTCGTATCTGCCGCCGCATCAGTCAAGTTCCGCCGCTCCGAGCAGGCTCTGTTCACAGGAAGCACGGGAATGATATTCTTTTCCACCCTGCTGTGCGCCGCACTGATCACCAAGTGCAGCTTCTGGATATACGAGATTTTGCTCGTATGCCTCCTGTCTATGTTAGGACTGACCTTCACCGCTTCAAATACACTGGCCATGGACTGCGAGCGTGAAAATGCAGGAACAGCTTCCGCTCTGCTCGGCGCATTGGGATTTGCGTTCGGCGGCATCGTTTCTCCTTTGGTGGGACTGGGCGATATCATGACTTCCACGGGGCTGATTTTCCTTATCGGTTCGCTAAGCTCGTTTGCATGCACATGGTATGCCTTGCGCAACCATACCTTACAGCACGCTACAGAAATGATACGTAAATAAAAGTCGGGCAGACTGCCAATAAATGTGAAGTTTTTCTTCTTCGCATCAAAAAAAAACGTATATTTGAAACAATGAAACTTTAACTTTAAAGGGAAAGTATTATGAACGCGAATCCAATTTTCAGTTTGCACATCCCGACAAGAATTCTTTTCGGATGTGGAGAATTAAAGAAACTGGCAACAGAAAAACTGCCGGGCAAAAAAGCACTTATCGTCATTTCAGGGGGAACTTCCATGAAGAAATACGGCTATCTGGACAAAGTCATAGAGCTATTGAAAGAAAACGGCGTGGCATCGGTCGTATTCGACAAGATTCTTCCGAATCCTATCAAGAGCCATGTGATGGAAGCGGCGGCTCTCTGCCGTTCCGAACAATGTGACTTCATCGTCGGACTGGGGGGAGGAAGCAGCATTGACTCTGCCAAAGCAATCGCCATAATGGCATGCAACGAAGGCGATTATTGGGACTACATTGTGGGAGGTACCGGTAAAGGACGTCCTATGAATAAGGCATTGCCGATAGTAGCCATACCCACAACGGCCGGAACAGGCACCGAAGCCGACCCCTGGACAGTTATTACCAACGAGGAGAAGCAGGAAAAAATCGGGTTTGGAAACCAACATACATTCCCTTGCCTATCTATCGTCGACCCGGAACTCATGGTCTCAATTCCGCCGCACCTCACTGCTTACCAGGGTTTCGACGCATTCTTCCACGCCGCTGAAGGATTCATCGCCAACTGTGCCACTCCGATCAGCGACCTTTATGCGCTTGAAGCCATCCGTTTGCTCTACAAATATCTGCCTGTTGCCGTAAAGGACGGACGCGATTTAAAGGCACGCGCCAAAGTTGCATGGGCAAGCACGCTCGCCGGACTGGTAGAAGCAACCTCCAGTTGCACATCCGAACATTCACTCGAGCACGCAATGAGTGCCTATTATCCCGCATTGCCCCACGGCGCGGGTCTGATTGCAATCAGCGAAAACTACTTTGAAACGTTCCGTAATGACAGCATGAAACGCTACATGAAGATGGCTGAAATCATGACTCAGCAGAAGAGCAACCGTCCGAGTGACTTTATCGACGCTCTCGTAAAAATGCAGAAAGGATGCGATGTATACGGACTTAAACTGAGCACATGGGGACTGAAAGAGGAAGATCTCCCGAAGATGGTGCAGAATGCACGGGAAACAATGGGCGGCCTGTTCCTGTTCGACCCGCGTCCGTTAACTGACGAAGAAATTCTCGGCATTTATCAGAAGTCATATAAATAATCCAAACACAGACCTCTCCTTGCCAAGCCAAAAGGAGAGGCTGCGAAACACCAGTGCGGCAATGTCATTCTTTATAGAGAATGCATTGCCGCACTTTATATTCAAGTACAAACCTTACGTTTCATCTGCATCAAGACAGATTATCCTTTATATCAAAAAAACTTTCCACCGCTTCAATGCGGGAGACTCATCCCACAAGACAGGTTTTTCTGCCCGCACTCTCCGAAAACGCCTTACAGGTTCTGAGACGACAATTCCGCCAAAGTCTTTTCTTCATAGTTGCAAATCGCCTCCTTATAAGCTTTCGAAAGTTGAACCGGCTCTTTGGTAGCGACATCATACCCCACCAGAACCGTACGGCACTGGCATTTCAGCACCCCGCTTGCCTTGTTCGTAGCCCGTTGCAAAAGAGTAAGACTCTTGTTCCCGACATGAACCACCGCCGTCTCTATTATCAACTCATCGGAGAAAAAGACGGGAGCCAGAAAATCCGCATTGATATTCGCCACCACGACAGCAAACTTGTTCCATTCTTCCGTGCCGAACACATCGCGGAAATAGGACGTCTTCGCCAGATCATACAGAGCAAAATAAGCGTTGTTATTCATGTGACCGTACAAATCAACATCGCTGAACCGAATCTGAATCGGCATTACATGTTTAAACTTGATATCATCCGCCATAATATAGTAGTACTTAAAATTAGTTTCTCAAATATACATCTTTTTTATTAAAACAGCTATCGGATGACATATTTTTCTTATTTTTGTTCGCTCAAAACGGAAAATTCAAAACAGATATGAAAAACAAATTCAGCAAGGAGACTCTCTGCGTCCAGGCAGGATGGTCGCCAAAGAACGGAGAGCCAAGAGTTCTGCCGATTTATCAAAGTACAACCTTCAAATACGATGACAGCGAGCAAATGGCCCGTCTGTTTGACCTGAAAGACAGCGGATATTTCTATACCCGCCTGCAAAACCCCACCAACGATGCCGTGGCATCCAAGATTGCCGCTCTCGAAGGGGGCGTGGGAGCCATGCTGACCTCATCCGGCCAGGCAGCAAACTTTTATGCAGTCTTCAACATCTGTGAGGCGGGCGACCACTTTGTCTGCTCTTCCACCATATACGGCGGAACTTTCAACCTGTTCGGAGTGACCATGAAGAAGCTCGGAATCGAATGTACATTCGTAGATGCCGACGCTTCGGAAGAGGAAATAGACCAGGCTTTCCGCCCTAATACAAAATGTATGTTCGGGGAAACCATTTCCAATCCAAGCATCAACGTGCTCGATATTGAGAAGTTTGCCCGGATTGCACACAAGCACGGCGTTCCTCTGATTGTGGACAACACTTTCGCTACCCCTATCAATTGCCGTCCGTTTGAATGGGGAGCCGACATTGTCACCCATTCCACAACCAAATATATGGACGGTCATGCCACCTGTGTGGGCGGAGCAATCGTAGACAGCGGCAACTTCGACTGGGAGGCTCATGCTGACAAATTCCCCGGCCTGACCCGTCCGGACGAGTCTTACCACGGCCTGACCTACACGAAAGCCTTCGGCAAAATGGCCTATATCACTAAGGCTACCGCCCAACTGATGCGTGACTTAGGCTCCATCCAATCGCCAGAAAACGCTTTTCTGCTGAATCTCGGACTGGAGACTCTGCATCTGCGCGTTCCGCGCCACTGTGAAAATGCGCAGCGCGTGGCTGAATGGCTGGAGGCCAATCCTAAGGTAAAATGGGTAAACTACTGCGGACTGAAAAGCAACAAGTATTACGAGCTGGCACAGAAATATCTGCCGAACGGCTCCTGCGGCGTAATCGCCTTCGGACTGAAGGGGACACGCGAAGATACGGTCAAGTTTATGGACGCTTTGAAACTGGCATGTATCGTGACTCACGTAGCCGACGCGCGGACTTGCGTGCTGCATCCGGCAAGCCACACCCATCGCCAGCTGAGTGATGAACAGTTAATCGAAGCCGGGGTTGCCCCTGATCTGATCCGTCTTTCGGTAGGAATCGAAAACGTAAACGACATCATCGCCGATTTGGAACAGGCACTTACCGCCTTCTGAACCGACATTCCAAAGGCAGCCTGCCGACAAGGGCTGTCTTTGGAATCATCAAACAAACGACACAACACACATGAAACCACACGACCATTATACCCGGCAGATTGAGAAAGCCCAGTCTGAGCTGAAACGGGTAAGACAAAATATCACCCGTATCAGTCTCTTACGGGTTTTACTATTTGCCGCCGGAACGGCAGGCATCATCTGCCTGTTCCACGAAGAGAGCTGGAAAATCATTCTGACCGTATGCTGTACGTTTCTTCCCTTTTTCATCCTGCTGAAAGTGCATGACCGGCTTTTCCGCCGGCGCGACTGGCTGGAGACGCTGATCCGGATAAATCAGGAGGAACTGCAAGGACTGGCGGGAGACAACAGCTGCTTCGAGGAAGGAAACAAATACACAAACCCCGAACATGAATATGCATTCGACCTTGATGTGTTCGGAAAACGTTCGCTGTTTCAGATGATAAACCGCACTTGCACCTGCTTTGGCGAAAAATGCCTGGCAGAATGGATGCAGCGTCACCTGACAAGCCGATCCGCCATCGAGGAGCGGCAGGAGGCTGTCCGCGACTTAAACTGCCGCCCCCTTTTCCGCGAGCAGTTCCGAGTGACCGGACTGACCCATCAGGGGCAGGCAACCGACGGAGAAGAAATCAGCCGGTGGTGCGAAAGCCCTGCAAAATACCTGCATGCTGTCTGGGTAAAGGCGTTTGTCTGGGGAGTTCCGTTCGTCAACGGCTCACTTCTGGCGGCTTCACTCTTCAACATCATCCCGATGAGTTGGTTCGGACTGTCTTTCATGCTTTTCGTCATCATCAGCTTCGGTGTCATAAGGCGGGCGACAGCCATACAAGAGAATTATGGCAAGCGGCTGAAGACACTGAGCAGCTATGCCCGCCTGATTGCTTTAGCAAAAAACGAGAAATGGGAAGCTTCCGCCATACGGCAGCTTATGGACAGTCTCGACACCGGCGGCAAATCGCCGGCCGAAGCACTGACACAACTGTCGAAAGAACTTGACCGCCTTGACCTGCGCAACAACCAGCTGCTTTATGTCATCCTGGAAGGCAGCGTTTTCTTCCAACTGCAACAGATCGTACGCATCGAGCGGTGGAAGGAACGCTATGGCAAACAGGTCATCGGATGGCTGTCGGTGGTGGGAGAACTGGACGCTCTCTGCTCTTTAGGCACATTCGCCTACAATCATCCTGGATACACCTACCCGACGGTCACCGACAAGCCGTTCCGCTTTCAGGCCAAAAACATGGGACACCCGCTGATGCCGCCCGCACAATGCGTGAAAAACGATGCGCTCATCCCTTCCCGCCCCTATTTCCTCATCATCACCGGGGCGAACATGGCGGGCAAAAGCACGTATCTGCGAACCATCGGGACCAACTATCTGCTTGCCTGCATCGGCGCACCCGTATGCTGCGACGCGCTGACGCTTTATCCGGCACAGCTTGTCACCAGTCTGCGCACTTCCGACTCGCTCTCCGACAACGAATCTTATTTCTTTGCAGAGCTGAAGCGCCTGAAACGCATCATCGACCTACTGAACAACGGCAAGGAACTGTTCATCATACTCGACGAAATACTGAAGGGAACAAACTCTACAGACAAGCAAAAAGGGTCGTTCGACCTTATCCGGCAGTTCATGAACCTCAACACAAACGGAATTATCGCTACGCACGACCTGCTTTTAGGCCGGCTTGCCGAACAGTTTCCGGACAACATCCGCAATTATTGCTTTGAGGCCGACATAGCAGACAACGAGCTTACGTTTTCCTACAAGCTCCGCGAGGGGACAGCCCAGAACATGAACGCCTGTTTCCTGATGAAGAAGATGGGCATCATCATTCAGGAAGACTGATGCGGACAAGGATTCCCATCAGTATCCCTTTTGCAAAAAAAAATTTCTGCCGGCAGGAAAAATCTTTTCCACCGGCAGAAAAGCCAATTTATACCTAATCAAAATCAGTTTTTACCCGTTTATTCGCACACCTTGCCCGCCATCCGTTCCCGCCGTATATAGACGGAAATGGCCGCAAGCCCCAATATCACGACGAAAACTCCGGCAAGGGCGGGATAACGATAGCCCATTCCGGCCTCAACCGGCAGTCCTCCAACATAGGCTCCTACCGCATTCCCGAGGTTGAAAGCAATCTGTACGCAGGCGGCTCCCATCATCTCACTCCCGCGAGAGTTCTGAAGCAGCAGCAACTGCTGAGGGGGAGAGACGGCAAACAGACACGCCGTGCCGACAAACATCAGCAAAACCGACAGCCACGGTATGGAAACGAAGAAGAAGGTGCCGAGCAAGGATACGACCATCAGCATCTGAGTGAAACGGATTACCGGTGCCAGTCCGTACAGGTCACCGCATTTTCCGCCCACCAGATTGCCCACCGTCATTCCCAACCCGGCAAACATCATGATGAGCGTGATATGCGACGGAGAGAATCCTGCCTCATGAATCATTTGCGGGGTCACATAGCTGAACCAGCAGAATATACCTCCGTTTCCGAACATCGTTGTCAGGATAATCAGCCAGGGCGCCAACCTTTTCAAGAAGCGGAACTGCCCCTTCAGCCCCACATCCGGCAGGGCGGGAAGCACAGGCACCCACTTCCATACCAGATAAAACATCAGCACGCCCCATGCCGCATTGAAAAGGAAAGGGAAACGCCACGACACCAGGTTGCTCAGCATCGTGCCGAAGGGAACCCCAAACAGGTTGGCTATGGTCATGCCCGCAATCATCAGCGACACGGCCTGCGATTCCTTCCCTTTCTCCGCCACTTTCTCCGCCACAATCGAGCCTACTCCAAAGAATGCCCCATGCGGAAGTCCCGAGACAAACCGCATCAGCAACAGCATCCAATAGTTGGCAGAAAAGGCCGCACACAGGTTTCCCAAAAGATAAACGGCCACCAGGCCCAACAAAATCTGTTTCAGCGGGCGGGTACGCGCCACCACCACCGTGAGCGGAGCGCCCACACATACGCCAATAGCATACGCCGATATGAAATGTCCGGCAGTAGGAATGCTTATGCCCAAGTCATGGGCCACATTCGGGAGGATTCCCATCATCACAAATTCCGCGATACCCAGTCCCAACGTTCCGGAAGCCAGAGCCAACAAACTTTTCTTCACCATCTGTCTGATTTATTTGCCTGCAAAGTTAACGCGAATCAATGTCCGATATACACTTTGGCCCATTTCTTGACTTATATCATCCTCAAGCAAGCAGAGCTGTCTTCCATCCGTATAGAAGTTTCTGCCGGAGAGAATATTTTGCTCAAGTGAAGAATCATTTTTCCAGACAGAAAAATGATTCCGGCAGGCGGCAAAAAAATCTTTCTTTTAATAAAAATCAAGAAAGAGCGGAAATATAAGGTATGTTTCCGCTTTTTTTATACATTTGCCCCAAATTTAATGGAATACATATATATTATGCAAAATAATCTTGTAATAGTCGAATCTCCGGCGAAGGCGAAGACTATCGAAAAATTCTTGGGTGAAGGCTACAAAGTGCTCTCGAGTTACGGGCATATACGCGACTTGAAAAAATCCGATCTCAGCGTCGATGTCGACGACCACTTTAAGCCTCTTTACGAGATACCCGCAGAAAAAGCGGCTGTCGTAAAGAAACTGAAGGCAGAAGCCGATAAGGCAGACATGGTTTGGCTGGCATCCGATGAAGACCGCGAGGGAGAGGCCATATCCTGGCATCTGTATGAAGTGCTCGGACTGACACCTGAAAAGACCAAGCGCATTGTATTCCATGAAATTACTCCGAATGCCATCCTGAATGCCATCAAGCATCCCCGGGACATCAATACAGATCTGGTGAACGCCCAGCAGGCGCGCCGCGTGTTAGACCGCATTGTGGGATTTGAATTGTCACCGGTATTATGGAAAAAGATCAAGCCCTCGCTGTCGGCAGGCCGCGTGCAGTCTGTAGCCGTAAGGCTGATAGTGGAACGCGAGCGCGAGGTACACGCGTTCACCAGCGAAGCGTCCTACCGTGTCACGGCAGTCTTTACCGACACCAACGGGGCTGAAATCCGGACTGAACTGGACCGCCGGTTCAAGACCAAGGAAGAAGCAGAAGATTTCCTCAACTCGTGCAAGGATGCCACATTCACCATCGACGACATCACGACGCGCCCGCTGAAGAAATCACCGGCTCCGCCGTTTACCACCTCCACACTCCAGCAGGAAGCGGCACGCAAACTGGGATTTTCCGTTTCACAAACCATGTCTATCGCACAGCGTCTGTATGAAAACGGATTGATAACCTACATGCGTACCGACTCCGTAAATCTTTCGGAACTGGCATTGAACTCCTGCCGCGAGACCATAACGGAACTGATAGGCGAGAAATATGTGCATACACGCCAGTTTCACACCAAGACCAAAGGGGCACAGGAAGCGCATGAAGCAATCCGCCCCACCTACATGTCGAACGAAGCGATAGAAGGAGAGCGTGGAGAAGTGCGCCTGTATAACCTGATATGGAAACGCACCCTTGCTTCGCAGATGGAAGACGCGACTTTAGAAAAGACCACAGCGACCATCTCCATCAGCGGACAGGCAGAAACGTTCACCGCCATAGGCGAAACGGTTATTTTCGACGGTTTCCTGCGCGTATACAAAGAATCATACGACGATGAAAACGAACCGGAAAACGACAGCCGCCTGCTTCCGAACCTGAAAGTAGGACAAACGCTGTTCCGAAAGGAAATCACCGCCACGCAGCGCTTTACTCTTCCGCCTGCCCGCTATACGGAAGCCAGTCTGGTGCGCAAGCTGGAAGAGTTGGGCATCGGACGTCCGTCTACGTATGCCCCTACCATCTCCACCATCCAGCGCCGGGGATATGTGGTGAAAGGCGACAAGGAAGGAACGGAACGCCCGTACAAAGTGCTGCAACTGCTGAATGGCAATGTTGCAGAGACCGTACGGACAGAAATTACCGGCAGCGAGAAAAACAAGTTGATACCTACTGATGTGGGCATTGTGGTCAATGACTTTCTGATGAAATACTTTCCGATAATCATGGATTATAACTTCACGGCCAAAGTTGAAAAGGAGTTTGACGAAGTGGCGGAAGGAGACTGTACCTGGACGGACATGATGGAACATTTTTATAAAGATTTCCATCCGCTGGTTACAGAAACCAAAGAAGCCAATTCAAGCAAGGCAAAAGGCGAGCGCATACTGGGTACCGATCCGGCAAGCGGACGCCAGGTAGCGGTAAAGGTGGGCCGTTTCGGACCGGTGGTGCAGATCGGCATAGCAGGCGAAGCCGAAAAGCCGCGCTTTGCCCCGTTACGGAAAGAATATTCCATGGAGACCATTACTTTAGAACAGGCCCTTGACCTGTTCAAGCTCCCCCGCACGCTGGGCGAATGGGAAGGAAAGCCGGTGGTCGTAGGAGTAGGACGATTCGGATCCTATATCCGCCACGACAACAAGTTTGTCTCTCTTCCGAAAGAAACAGACCTGATGGCCATGACACTGGAGGAGGCGGAGCAGATAATCCTGAACAAGCGGGAGGCGGAAGCAAAAAAAATAATCAGGGAATTTGCCGACCAACCGGAATTAAAAGTCCTGAACGGGCGTTTCGGGCCTTATATTTCCTACAAGAAAGAAAACTATAAGATTCCCAAAGGAATCGAAGCAGAGACACTGGATGCGGAAGCGTGCATGCAACTTATCCAATTGCAGAAAAGCAAGGAAGAGATACGTAAGCCCAAGGCCATAACAGTAAAAGCTACAAGCAAAAAGAAAGCAAAATGAAGCGCATATTCTTGATCGGATACATGGGCTCGGGAAAGACTACGTTGGGAAGAGCGTACGCCCACAGCTGTGGACTGGGATTCATTGACCTCGACTGGTATGTGGAAGAGCGTATGCACAAAACGATCAGTGAATTGTTCGCCGAACGAGGGGAAACAGGTTTCCGGGAAACGGAGCGAAACATGCTTCACGAAGTCGGAGAGTTTGAAGATGTAGTGATCGCGTGCGGAGGAGGCACTCCCTGCTTTTTCGACAACATGGAATACATGAACGCTACCGGGGATACCGTTTTCCTGAATGTGCACCCGAACGTTCTTTTCCGCAGACTAAAGATTGCAAAGGCCGCACGTCCGCTACTGAACGGAAAGACAGACACAGAGCTGATGAATACCATCGTATCGGCATTGGAGCAGCGAATGCCTTTTTACAGACAGGCCCGCTTCTGTTTCAATGCCGAGAATCTGGAAAGCAGAGAGCAGATAACTGAATCTGTCGACCGACTGAAAAAACTGTTATCATAAATCCAAATATTAATTCGTATTTTATGTTGTGAAATGAGAAAATGGCGTATTGAAGATTCCGAAGAGCTCTATAACATCACTGGATGGGGCGTTTCGTACTTTGGCATTAACGACAAAGGTCATGTAGTAGTAACTCCACGCAAAGATGGCGTAGCAGTCGACTTGAAAGAACTGGTTGATGAACTGCAATTGAGGGATGTAACAGCTCCTATGCTGATACGTTTCCCCGACATACTGGACAACCGCATCGAAAAGATCTCCAACTGTTTCGAATTGGCATCAGAAGAATATGGATATAAAGGCGAGAACTTCATCATCTATCCTATCAAGGTAAACCAGATGCGCCCTGTAGTGGAGGAAATTATAAGTCATGGAAAGAAGTTCAATCTGGGACTGGAGGCAGGTTCGAAACCGGAACTTCATGCAGTCATCGCTATCAATACGGATTCTGACTCACTGATTATCTGCAACGGATATAAAGACGAAAGCTATATCGAACTTGCGTTGCTGGCTCAGAAAATGGGGAAACGCATCTTTCTGGTCGTAGAGAAACTCAATGAGCTTCGCCTGATAGCCCGGATGGCCAAGCAACTCAATGTGCGTCCCAATATCGGCATACGCATCAAACTGGCATCATCCGGAAGTGGCAAATGGGAAGAAAGCGGGGGAGACGCCAGCAAATTCGGACTTACTTCCAGCGAACTGCTCGAAGCACTCGACTTTTTGGAAAAGAAGGATATGCAAGACTGCCTGAAGCTGATTCATTTCCATATCGGCAGTCAGGTTACGAAAATACGCCGCATCAAAACGGCCTTGCGAGAAGCCTCACAATTCTATGTACAGCTTCACCAGTTAGGCTTCCCCGTGGAATTTGTAGATATCGGCGGCGGATTAGGAGTGGATTATGACGGCACACGCTCATCATACAGCGAGAGCAGCGTAAACTATTCCATACAGGAATATGTAAACGACTCCATCTCAATCATGGTTGACGCGAGCAACAAGAACAACATACCGCATCCGAACATCATTACTGAAAGCGGACGCTCGCTGACAGCCCATCACTCGGTACTGATTGTAGAGGTGCTCGAAACCGCTTCCCTGCCTGAAATGGACGAGGAATTCATTGTCAGCCCAGAAGCGCACGAGCTGGAACAGGAACTTTATCAGATATGGGACAATCTGAACCAGAGCCGGATGCTGGAAGCATGGCACGATGCGCAGCAAATCCGGGAAGAATCGCTCGACTTGTTCAGTCACGGCATCGTTGACCTGAAGACCCGCGCCAGAATCGAACGCATGTACTGGTCTATCACACGGGAAATCCGGCAGATTGCTTCCGGCCTGAAGCACGCTCCCGATGAGTTCCGGAACCTGGACAAGCTGTTAGCAGACAAATACTTCTGTAATTTCTCCCTTTTCCAGTCTCTGCCAGACTCCTGGGCCATAGACCAGATATTCCCGATCATGCCGATACAGCGTCTGGACGAGCGTCCTGACCGGACAGCGACTTTGCAAGACATCACTTGTGACTCAGACGGGAAAATTACGAACTTTGTATCAACCCGCAATGTCTCTCATGACCTGCCGGTACACACCATCAAGGCGAAAGAATCTTATTATATAGGTGTATTTCTGGTAGGAGCCTATCAGGAGATTTTAGGAGACATGCACAATCTGTTCGGGGACACAAACGCCGTACATGTCAGTGTAAACGACAAAGGATACACTATCGACCAGGTTATCGACGGTGAAACTGTGGCCGAGGTGCTGGACTACGTGCAATACAACCCCAAAAAACTGGTCCGCACATTAGAGACTTGGGTTACAAAGTCGGTCAAAGAAGGAAAAATATCCTTAGAAGAAGGAAAAGAGTTTCTGGCCAATTACCGTTCAGGACTCTATGGATATACTTATCTGGAATAATTTTCAAACAAAAGATACAGAACGGGAAGATTCGCAACAGACTTCCCGTTCTTCTTTCTACACATCAATAACAAAACTATGGAAAAGCTGACAATTATAAAAGTAGGTGGAAAAATCGTTGAAGAGGCGGATACGCTCGCTCAACTGCTGACAGACTTTGCACAGATTCCCGGATTAAAGATTCTGGTACACGGAGGAGGACGCTCGGCGACCAAGCTTGCCGAACGGTTGGGTATAAAGAGCCAGATGGTAAACGGCCGCCGGATAACCGATGCGGAAACATTAAAAATCGTGACGATGGTGTATGGCGGACTGGTGAACAAGATAATCGTGGCAGGACTTCAAGCCAAAGGAATGAATGCCATAGGGCTTACCGGAGCCGACCTGAACATCATACGTTCGGTGAAACGCCCCGTAAAAGATATCGACTATGGATTCGTAGGCGATGTAAAGACAGTAGACGGAGAAATTCTGTCATCATTGCTGCATCAAGGGATTGTTCCGGTCATCGCACCACTGACCCACGACGGGCAGGGAAGTATGCTCAACACAAATGCCGACACCATCGCCGGGGAAACAGCAAAGGCTCTGGCCGGTATGTTTGATGTTACGCTGGTTTACTGCTTTGAAAAAAAAGGAGTGCTGCGAAACGAAAATGACGACAACAGCGTCATCCCGGTCATAACTCCCGACCTGTTCCAACAATATATCGACAACGGCATCATACAAGGCGGCATGATACCCAAACTGGAAAACTCATTTTCCGCTCTCCAAGCCGGTGTCGGTCAGGTTATAATCACTTCCGCCGCAGCTATCGGCCAAGAATCCGGCACCATCATCAAAAAATAATCTAAAAAAAGCGGCGGACAAAAGTAACTTTTCCGTAACCCGCCCGTCATTATTATAGAAAGCGATGCAAGAAATCAGTTTCCGAAACGATATACTGCCATTGAAGAACAAGCTTTTCAGACTGGCACTCCGCATCACGCTTGACAGCGCAGAAGCGGAAGATATCGTTCAGGACACGCTGATTCGGGTATGGAACAAGCGGGATGAATGGCATAGCTTAGACTCTGTAGAAGCCTATTGTCTGACCGTCGCCCGCAATCTGGCCATCGACCGGAGCCAAAGGAAGGAAGCCCAAAACGTAAGCTTCACTCCTGAAGCGCAAGAAATGCCCGACAGCATGACTCCCGAAAAGAAATTAGAGGAAAAAGAGCAGCTGAATCTGATTCATCGTCTGGTTAACGGACTTCCGGAAAAGCAGCGCACCGCCATCCAGCTGCGCGACATTGAAGGAAAAAGTTACAAGGAAATTGCAGAAATACTCGGAGCAACCGAAGAACAGGTAAAAGTAAACCTCTTCCGGGCGAGACAAAAGATAAAACAAAAATATGGCGAGATAGAGAAGTATGGATTATAAGTACATAGAACAATTGCTGGAACGTTATTGGAACTGTGAGACCTCCATCGAAGAGGAACAGATTCTGCGCACATTCTTCAGACAAAAGGAAATTCCTGCCCATCTGTTGCGCTATCGCCCTCTGTTCGCCTATGTGGAAAAAGAGCATGAAGTGGAATTAGGAAAGGAATTCAACGAGCAAGTGCTGGCCAAAACAGGAGCAACGACAGTCAAGGCCACGCACCTGACATTGAGAAGACGGTTCATGCCCCTGTTCAAGGCGGCGGCAGCTTTGGTTTTGCTCTTTACCATAGCGGGCACCATGAAGTATGCTCTGTCCGAAGAAAAAGGGAACGAGATAATTTATGTATACGACCAGTTCGAGCGCAGTGCCAGTGATCCGCAGGTGGCATACGAGGCAGACTCGGTCAAATCCCCGTTAAAAGAAGTGGCAGACCAGTCACCTTTTACAGGGAAGCATAAGCAATAGAACATTTTCATTTGCTTTTATATATAGTTAGTACTTTCTTAAAACAAACATGTGAGGCTGTGAAGTTTCAATTCTCTCAAATTAAACTACTAACTCAATAGGAAAAGGGTTACCGCGTGATGCGGCGACCCTTTTTGCATTAAGAGAAAATGCGATTTTCACCTTTCAAAAAAACGTTTATACCGGGACAAAATCCCGTCATCAAGCGCAAAACGGCAGAAGAAACGCCGGAGGACGGAAGTCTCCGGCGTATATACAACCAGTCAATACAGACTTAAGATTTACTTGCTTAGTTCACAAGGAATCCTCAATATCGTAAACGAATTGGCCGGACATGTCAAACCAAATGTTTCAGATATACCGCTTATTGTTCCCACCACAGGAACGACCTTTTCCGGATTAGAAAAACTGTTCTCTGCATCAGGAGTATCAGCCGCCAGTACAATCTTCTTCGCCTCCGATGCGATATCGTTCACGTTGGACAAACTGACCTGCGATGACCATTCCTCATTCTCACCGTTCACAAGCTTTATCACCAGTTCCTTATTCTCTACATCATAACCAGAAACGGCATAATGACGAACCAATGGAGCATAAGTATATTCATAAGCCAACTCCCCATTCAAGTAACACCTCCAATGATTATCCTTTATTTCCACCTTTATGTCATACCATTCTCCCGTCCGGATATTGGTCGTGTTACGGTAGTCAAACAAAGATGTGTTCACTCCATTCTTCCGTTCGCCAAAGATGACAGACTCATTCTGATGGCTTCCAAGATCGGCCATATAGTAGTTATTCTCATCCTGAGCCCCGAAGAAAATCCGGAACGCTTCTCTTCCCTTGTGCTTCATTGCCTTTAATGAAATGGCGCAGTTGCCCATCTGACGGTCATTCAGCCATACATAACCATCGCCTTCAAGCTTGCTTTGCGTCAATATGCCATCAGATACGCTCCATTCGCCGTTGGAAACCTTCCAATCTTGTGCAAATCCACTGAAATCATCAGCCTGATAAACAACCTTGCCATCTTTTTCTATCTTGAAATCCTTATAAGAAACAGAACTTCCGCAGCTTCCAAGACCAATCAAGCCAACCGGAGAAAGCGGCTGAGGAGTCTCGGCAAAATCTATTTTTGTTTCAAGATTATAGTCAGGACGATTCTCAGCAAACATTTTCAACACATGATAATTGCTTCTACCATAAACAGAATCGTTCTTGAATATTATAAGATGCCCGTTGCCATTATTGGCATTTTGGAAAAGAGGTGCATAAGAAACATACTGAACACGGCTTCCATTACGCTCTACCCCAACAAGAAACGCAGCTTCGGCCAATGAAGAATAAATGGATGGATTACCGGTAGCCGCATATTCTCCTATATATATCTTTGACTGATACAGAGAAGGAATGCTGTCATACAGGTTGCTGTTTCTGTAAAACCAATCAGCCGTTTCATAATAATGGGGGTCTATGACCTCTACGACACCGGCTTCGGCAACTTCCGGATGGAACATCAGTGCACACACTACGGTTATCTGAGGATATTTCTCCTTTATCGCCTTATAAAACTTCTTATAATGCTCTGCGTAGCGCAACCCTACATTCTCATTTCCCACCTCAACATATTTCAAGGGAAAAGGCTCCGGATGTCCATTTCTTGCCCTCTCTGCTCCCCATCTAGTATCCACATCACCGATGGCATATTCTATAGCGTCCAAGGCCTCCTGCACCAAAGCATCAAGCTCTTTCCCTTCGACATAATCGCCGTTTCTGAAAAGACATGACATCCCGGCATTGCACACAAACATTGCGTCCGAATGAATGTCTTCACAATACTGCAAAAACTCATGATAACCGAAACCATAGGTACTGCGATAACCCCAGAGGTTGTATTCCCCGGGACGCTTCATCGGATCACCGATGGTTTCTTTCCATTTCACACGGTTATCCATCGTAAGTCCCTCGACGATACATCCCCCCGGCCAACGAATGAAAGCCGGTTTAAGCTCAGCCAAATAACTTGCTATGTCTTTTCGCAGACCATTCTCACGCCCCTTATAGGTTTCTTTCGGGAAGAGCGAGACATAATCCAGGTATATATCACCCTTATTCTCCAGATCTATGTAAAGACTGTAGTCGTTTCCACCTTTCACGGCTGTCAGACTGACCTCATAGCAGTTCCACTTATTGTCGTTCTTTAGTTCAACATCTGCCCTGCAAGCCTCATCACCGTTTTTATCCTTCAGGCTGACAGTCAAAGACGGTGATACAGCAGAAGAAGACTTCATCCAAAACTTTAGAAGATATTGTTTCCCGCTTTCTACAGCAATTCCCCAATATCCATGATTTACTACCGACAAAGGAGTTTTGCATGCTCCAAGGTTGACATGAAGCACATGAGGAGTGGCAGAATGCAACGGATAAGCGGCAGTAATGTCATAAGAAACATCCTGACCGTCTTGAGAAACAAGCTCCCAAGCATTCATCGATTTCTCATCATCCCATTTCACCTTAAATCCGTTGATGGAATCGTTTGAATAACAATGAAGCAAAGAAGCACAAGCATATCCGTCCTTCAATTCTGTTCCAGACGGCAGCACGCCTTCTTCAAAGCCCCTGTTCTGAATCATCTCCGCATAAATTCCGCCATCACCCGAATGTGATATCTCTTCAAAGAACACGCCATAAAGTGATGCCGGCACTTCATCGCCCACCGACTTTCCATCTATTCCTATTCTGTCGACCGGATGCTCATAACATCCGCTTCCAAATAAAAGAAGTGCCAACAAGCCGACATTACTCAATTTATATCTATTCTTCATATATGATATTCTTTTAAAATTAAGCCTGTTCAAACTCTTGACTCAAAAATTCAAACAGGCTTAAATGCTTTCAGTTTTTACCAACCCAAATTGTTAGGCAACAATTTAGGATTTACATCAGTCTCCGTTGAAGGTATAGGCCATAACAAATATTTCTCGCTGAATGTCGTTCCGCTTTCATTGGCAAAACTATCATAGTCTTCAAACTTGCCGGAGCTCAGATTATACGCCTTACGAGTGCGCTGAATATCGAAATATTCCCGGTTTTCATAACAGAACTCATGAGCTCTTTCCTTCCACACAGCCTGAATAAAATCATCTTTGCTCAAGCCTGACAAAGAAGAAAGTCCTGCACGGTTTCTGATGGCATTAAGCATATCATACGATAACCGGTCTGGAGTTCCGGTGGCTTGGGTATAAGACTCTGCATAAATCAGCATCACTTCAGGCAAACGATACAAGGTAAAATTCAAATCACACTTGCCTGTCGTCACCGCTTCCACATCAAAATATTTATACAATGCCGTCGGGAATGTCTCAATTGTCGCACTATTGTCTACATTCGGATATTCCGAGAAAAACATTCCCCGCTCTGCCGCGCGCAAGTCTCCGGCTTCATACGAGTCCAAGAACTGTTGTGTCGGGACTAAAGAACCGAATTTATCGTAAACATCCGTAATCGGCGTACCCACCGGAACAATCATACTGGTGATAGAATTTGTCGCATCAGCAGAAGCGCTGAACTGTATTTGAAATATTAACTCTCCCTTATTTTTATTAGCCTTGTCATGCAACTTGTCATAAGAGTCAAACAGTGAATACCATACAGATGCCGCCTGTGAAGAATTGTATGACGGATCTGCAGGGGATACGCAATAAGACTGGTCAAGCACTTCTTTTGCCTTTTCATACGCTAACTTATAATACTCTGTGCCCTTGTTCAAAGGATATCCGGCCATATATTGGTATACATCTGCAAGCAGAGTCTTTACAAATCCCAAAGAAACACGGCCCGTTTCATCCGTATCAGGAAGGCCTGACTTCTCGGCCTCCTTCAAGTCAGAAATAATACTTTCAAATATTTTCTCCTGATTTGACTTCTCCGGATACATCAACGGAGAATCTGAAGTTACAGGCTCCAAAATCAAAGGTATATTTCCATACAGACGGGTCAAATAGAAATAATATAAGGCCCTAAGAGCATAAGCCTCACCTTTCAACTCAGCAATCTCGTTTTCATCCATATTTTTCATACCTTCCAGACAAAGATTACAGTTTGCAATGCCTTCATAAAAGCCATTCCATATATCACCAAAAGCACTGTTCATCGTACCGGCTGTATGTCTAATATATGTATTATTATAAAGGCTCTGAGCATTTGAGGTGGCATGACCACATAACAAATCCAAAGTCACCCATGCACACTCTCCATAGTTTGCATTATTAGTCAAAGCTCTCAATCGTTCATAAGCTCCGTCAACGGCAGTCTTTGCCTGACTTGCATTCTTAAAATAATTATATTGAGTGAAATTCGACTTCGGATTCTCCTCCAAGAAATCACTACATGAAGAACTGGCCATCAAGCCTCCCAATGCCAAAATATATATATACTTTTTCATACTATCATTCGTTTAATTAAAATGTAACATTCAATCCCAATGTATAACTTCTTGATTTAGGATAATCAAAGAACTGTATATTCTGACCGAAAGCAGCATCATAAGTAGAGACCTCCGGATCATATCCTGAATAAGAAGTGATCAAGAAAAAGTTTTGCGCGGAAAGAGACAACCTTACCTTAGACAATCCTATTTTTGATATCCATTTATCCGGGAAAGTATATCCCAACGATATATTCTTACCACGCAGGAAAGAACCGTCTTC
This sequence comes from uncultured Bacteroides sp., assembly GCA_949294185.1. Taxonomy (GTDB): domain Bacteria; phylum Bacteroidota; class Bacteroidia; order Bacteroidales; family Bacteroidaceae; genus Phocaeicola. Next base: position 64,726 of record CASFGA010000006.1, on the reverse strand, counting down.
TACCTTATGAGAATCTATCAAAGTAGTATACCCGGCATCTGCCAGACGAGTTTGTGCAATCGGAGTATTCTGATTATTTTCTGTCCAAGCATTCAATACCGTACTCTTTGAATTTGCGATACTCGTACGATCTTCTAACGAATGCCCAGTATTGTTCAAAACATCTGCTCCAACTGAATATTGCAATTCCACCGCCAAATCAAATCCTTTATAACTAAAATAGTTACTGAACGTTCCATAAAAGTCTGGAGTGCCACGACCTATGATTTGTTTATCATCGTCATTAATTTGATAATCATGATTCAAATCTTCATGCTTCAAATCTCCCGGCTTCTTCCCGTATTTGGCAGCCTCAGCAGCCTCATCTGTTCCCCAAGTACCTAGTCTTTTATATCCCCAGAAAGAACCTACAGGTTCACCTACACGCAAGATTACATTATAACCCAAAAAGTTCGGGTCTACCAATTTATCTTCATTATTTGTTCCCAACTGAGTTATTTCATTCTTCAAGAAAGAAATATTGAATGAAGAAGTCCACACAAAATCCTTCTTTTCAATATTTACCGTATTTAAAGTAAACTCAATTCCCTTATTATCCATACTACCAATATTTGACATCATCGAACGTTTTCCACTGGTAGCAGGCACAGGAGTCTCATACAAAAGATCTTTTGTCTTCTTCAAAAAGAAATCAGCCTCCAAAGTCACCCTGTTATTCCATAAACCTAAATCAAATCCAAGGTCATACTGTGCGGTTTTTTCCCATTTCAGGTCAGGATTTGCCAATTCACCAATAGTTATGCCCGGAGCCCTGTTTCCACCGAATACATAGTTTGTAGAACCAAGCATAGGCAAAGACCTGTACTGACCTATATCAGAATTACCGGTTAGTCCGTAACTAAATCTCAGTTTCAAATAAGACAACCAGTCTCTTGTTGACTCCATAAACTTTTCTTCACTGATACGCCACCCCAATGCGGCAGAAGGGAAAAACGCATAACGATTGTTCGCACCGAATTTTGATGAGCCATCGGCACGTCCTGTCACAGTAAACAAATACTTGTTTTGCAAAGTATAGTTGACTCTTGCAAAATAAGATGCCATCTGCCAACCGTATGCAGATGATGCGATGCTCTGCGTCTGCGCTTGTCCCAAATTATTCCATTGGAAGAAGTCATCCGACAAATCTTTTGCATCAGATTCATATCTCAACTGATGATACTTTTGATATTCAATACCAGCCATTACATTCAAAGCATGAATATCTTTAATCACCGTATTATAAGTTAGATGATTTTCCCATTGCCAGAAACGACGGCGTTCTGTATACAGGCTTGCCCTGTTTTTTCCAAAAGTACTACGCAAGTTTACCGTAGTAGGTGAAAATATAAATTCCCTCCAATCAGTATTTGAAACCCCTATCGTTGTCTTAAATTCAAGCCCCTTCGCTATTTTGAAATTAGCATAAGCATTTCCATTGAACAATGCTGTCTTTTGCTGCCACTTCAAGTCCATCAGGTTGGTCGGGGTGTCTGCCACTTCAAGTCCGGCAAAATCTGACAGACGCGCTACCGTACCATCCGGATACCGCTCCGGAATGATCGGTGCCGCCTCAAGCATTGCCCGCGGCATATTGCCCGAACCCTGTTCCTGGTCTTGAAGGCGTTCACGTATATCACTATAACTAAACATCGCTCCCACCGTCAGCCAGTCTGTAACCTTGGTATCAAGATTCAAACGACCAGAAAAACGTTTCTTATAAGTAGTCTCCAAGATTCCTTCATCATCTGTATAATTGAGGAACAACCCGTATGAAGTTCTTTCAGATCCTCCGGTAAGAGAAAGATTATGGCTCTGACTAATAGAAGTGCGTGTTGCCACATCCTGCCAGTCCGTGTCATACAGCGGATTCCCACTTGCATCAAACAACTCACGATTTCCGTAAGTATTTCCCACCTTATACTGTTCACGTACCGTAGCAGGATTATATTTGTCATACTTGCCCGAAGCCCATCCGGTAGGATCAAACTTCGCCGCATTATTATAACCGGTCTCCCATATCTGCATGAATTCTTCCGAATTCAACACATCTATTTTACGAGCCAACGTATTTACCGTAAAATTTGCATCATAACTGATTCTCGGCCTTTCTCCTTTCTTCCCCTTTTTCGTAGTAATGATGATTACACCATTAGAACCTCTCGTTCCGTAAATAGCCGTTGATGAAGCGTCTTTCAACACATCAATACTTTCGATATCATTAGGATTGATCGCATCAAGACCTCCTCCCTGCCAAATAATTCCATCAACTACATAAAGCGGTGTACTGCTTGCATTGATTGAACTATATCCACGTATCTGGATATTGGTACGCCCACCCGGACGACCGGAATTAGTACTTACATTTACTCCGGCTACCCTACCGGCAAGCGCCTGTTCTACTGTCGTAGCAGGACGCTCCAACAACTTTTCCGACTTTACATTAGATACAGAACCAGTCAAATCCGACTTTTTCTGAATACCATAACCAACAACCACGACTTCATCGAGCACTTCCGTATCTTCCTTTAAAACAATAGTCAGATTCTTTCCTACTACATTATTGAACTCCTGTGGTTTATAACCGATGTAAGAAACTTCAAGAGTTGCATTACCTGACACTTCAAGAATAAAGTTACCGTCATAATCGGTAATAGTACCGTTAGAAGTACCCTTTTCCATGATTGTAGCGCCTATAACAGGTGTACCCGAAGCGTCCACCACATGACCTGTAACCTTACCGGCATCTTGCTGTGAAGAAGAAATGCCACGAGTCTTCTTTATGACAATTTTATTGTCTCGGATTTCATAGTCAATCCCTTTCTGCCCCTTCAATATCTGACCGACAACCTCCTGTATGGTGGCATTGTTTGCCGATACAGTCACACGCTTATTCGTATCAAGATCTGACGATGAGAAAACAAACGAATAACCCGTAGCTTTATGAAGCTGCTCTATCGCCTCTTTAACTGTTACATTGCTTACTTTCAAGGATATATCCTGCGAATAAGCGGATACATTCAGACAAAGCGCTGCCAAGGCTACCAACATAGCCCTACTGTAATATCTCATGATAAAATGATTTTGATTTAAACTTCTATAAATTATTTCTTAAATAAGTATAGATTTGTTAGTTTTGAAATCTATAACTGTAAAAGTCTTTGCAGGTATCAGATTTTGTGAGTGAGGATGTGGCCGCATCCTCATTCTTTATTTTGATACCGATGCTTCATTTCAGCCGGTCAGTGTCTTCATAAGATAACAATTTTAAGGTTCTACATATTTTTATACCAATCTCAATATTTCAATATACTACATACCTGTCTCCTTCACATTTATATTTCATCCGCCCCGTGGATGATATAGTGTTCAATATCTCACCTATCGAATTTCCCACTATCTTAAAGCTGCCGTAGAAACGCCTGTTCTGCAACGAATCCGCCACTTCTATCTCCACATCAAAACTGCGTGAAAGCTGTTTTGCTATATCCTTCAGCAATACTTCGTCGAAATAAAGTTCATCCCGTGTCCAAAGTGTGGAATTGGAAACATTCACTTCCGATTTTACCAATGTTCCGGTATGCTTAGCCAACACAGCCCGCTCGTTTGGCTGCATATACAGATCGTCGGAAACGACAAGCTCGTTTCTCAATTTCACCCTGCCTTCTATCAGGTTTACCACAGCTTCTTCGTCATCGGCATAGTTCCGGAAATTGAATTTTGTACCGAGCACATGCAGATTCAGTTCCTTTGTCTTTATTTCAAAAGGTAGTTCCTGATTTTTTGCAACTTCAAAATATCCTTCGCCTTCCATCTTCAAACTTCTGTCACTGACACCAAATCCCTGAGAATATACGATTCTGGAACCGGCGTTAAGCCAAACCAGACTGCCGTCAGGAAGATAAAGTTTTGTACGGGCACCCATCGGAGCTTCCACCACAATGTCTGAAAAATTCCTTTCCACTTTTTTCACACCACCCCAATATCCCGCCAAAGGCAAAAGCAATACAAGAATTACGCCCGCCACACGATAAAACAGCTTAGAAGCCCCCAACGCAAAACGACGCTTCGGTCTTACGGCGGCATCTGCTCTCGCCACTCTGGACTTAAAGCGCAAAAAAGCCTTTTCTTTTTTTGCAAAGGAAGTCTTGTCACCGATCATGCTTGAAGAAAACCAGATTTCCAGACGGTCTCTTACATAAAGAGCATTATCAGCCGACATCCCACTCCATTTCCGAAGCAGAGCCAACGACTCCCTGTCTATATCACCCGATATGTAGAGCAATATCAAACGATCGATTTCCTCCTTATGTAAATTTTTTATATCCATTGACAACTGCTTTTATTGATTAGACAAAAAAACGGGAAGGACGGGTAGTAAAAAAACAAACTTTTTTAATTCCATGTCTTTCACTTACTCAATCCATATATATACAAATACCATTCTCAGATAATCGACAAGATGCGCACGGAGATAAGCCAATGCATTTTTGATATGATATTTGACTGTATCCGTAGATATATTAAGTTCTCGGGCAATTTCCTCGTATTTTTTCTGCTCGAAACGACTTTTCTCAAACACAATCCTGCATTCCTCCGGTAAAGAACTTATGCAATGAACTAACTTTTCCTCCAGTTCATGCTCCATCAGCATGCCAAGCGGATGGGATTCGTCTGCAAACAACGCATCCAAAAAGTCAATATTGTCATCCGATATATAGACAGAAAAACTATGTTCGGCACGGTGGGAAAGGGAATTCAGTTCATTCAGGCAGCGGTTCCTTACCGCTCTCGCAAGATAAGCGTACAAAGTGTGCGTGACTACCAGTTCTTCCCGATGCTCCCATAAATAGAATATGGCATCATCAACAATCTCTTCAGCCAAAGCATCATCGCCAAGAATCTGGTTTGCCAGACGACATAAAGGGGTATAATATCTGTCGAATATATTTTTGAAAGCCTTTTCATCCCCTTGCCTAATCTTCTCCAATATCCGCCTCTCCATAATACGATTTTGTTACCAAAACAAAAATACAAAATTAGTTGAATAAAAACGAAGAAGATATTCCAAGATGCCACGCAGACAGGAAAAAGTCTGTAAAGAGTAGCTCCGAGGGGAATCGAACCCCTATCTAAAATTTAGGAAATTCTTGTTCTATCCGTTGAACTACAGAGCCTTTTAAGCCAAAACACACCTAAACCGCCGAATTCAAACATCCTACGGGCTGATTTTAACCCGCGGTTTATGAATATGACTGCAAAAGTAATGCTTTTTGCTTGAATTTTCCTATAATAGTCCCGAAAAATCTTTGATTTCTTCATATTGTTCGCAATCCTTTAAAATAACTATCAATTTATTTTGTTATTTGCAGGAACTTCGCCAATTTTGCAACCACTGATTTTGTGAACTTTAAACTAAAACATTTCTATATGGCAGAAGATATGAAAGTCAAGGAGCTGGACGAAGTAGTAGTCCGCTTCTCAGGCGATTCGGGTGACGGAATGCAGTTGGCCGGCAATATGTTTTCGAATATTTCGGCTACGGAAGGAAATGACATCAGCACATTTCCCGATTATCCCGCAGACATCCGCGCCCCGCAAGGCTCGCTGACGGGAGTTTCCGGCTTCCAGGTACACATCGGCTCAGGCAAAGTCTACACGCCGGGCGACAAGTGCGATGTTCTGGTAGCGATGAACCCTGCCGCACTGAAAACACAATACAAGTTTTGCAAGTCCCAGTCTGTAATCATCATCGATACGGACTCGTTCACCAAGCGCGATCTGGAAAAAGCCCAGTTCCAGCTGGAGAATCCGTTCTCTGAATTGGGCATCAAAAACGAGGTGGTAGAGGCAGCAATCACTACCATGTGCAAGGAATGTCTGAAAGACAGCGGGCTGGACAACAAGACAATACTCCGGACAAAGAATATGTTTGCTCTGGGACTGGTATGCTGGCTGTTTCACCGCGACATCGCCATCGGTGAAAAACTGTTACGCGAGAAGTTCGCAAAGAAACCGGAAATAGCTGAAGCGAATGTAAAGGTGCTTCACGCAGGATACCACTTCGGAGAAAATACCCACGCATCGGTATCCATCAGCTATACGGTACCGAGCAAAGAGCAGAAACAGCCGGGACGATATATGGATATCAACGGCAACAAGGCTACAGCCTACGGACTGATGGCTGCCGCCGAAAAGGCCGGACTGGAACTGTATCTGGGCTCTTATCCCATCACTCCGGCCACGGACATTCTGCACGAACTGGCCAAGCACAAATCTTTAGGTGTAAAGACTGTGCAGTGTGAAGACGAGATTGCCGGATGCGCATCGGCAGTCGGAGCTTCCTTTGCCGGCGCACTGGCTGCAACCACCACTTCCGGACCGGGTATTTGCCTGAAGAGTGAAGCGATGAACCTGGCTGTAATCACCGAACTGCCGCTTGTCATCATCGATGTGCAGCGTGGAGGCCCCTCCACCGGCTTGCCTACCAAATCCGAACAGACAGATCTTTTGCAGGTCCTTTACGGGCGAAACGGAGAAAGTCCGATGCCGGTCATCGCCGCATCCTCACCGACCGACTGTTTTGACGCTGCCTATACCGCCTGCAAGATAGCACTCGAACACATGACTCCGGTAGTTCTGCTGACGGATGCCTATATCGCCAACGGTTCAGCTGCATGGCGACTCCCTAATCTGGATGAATATCCTGCAATCAACCCGCCTTATGTCACTCCTGACATGGCAGGCAAGTGGACTCCTTTCCTGCGGAATCCGGAAACAGGCGTACGCTACTGGGCGAAGCCGGGAACAGAAGGCTTCATGCACCGCATCGGAGGCCTGGAAAAGAGCAACGAAACCGGAGCTATCTCCACGGAACCGGAAAATCATCACCTGATGACAAAGCTGCGTGCTGAAAAGGTAGCCAAGATTGCAGACTCTATCCCCTTGCTGGAAGTAGAGGGAAATCCGGATGCCGACCTGCTGATTGTAGGTTTTGGCGGCACTTACGGACACCTTCATTCCGCTATGGACACCCTGAATGCACAAGGGAAAAAGGCTGCCCTTGCCCACTTCCGCTTCATCAACCCATTGCCGAAAAATACAGCAGAGGTATTGCGCCGATATAAGAAAATAATTGTCGCCGAACAAAACATGGGACAATTGGCAGGATACCTGCGCATGAAAGTGGAAGGCATCCATTTATATCAGTTCAATCAAGTCAAAGGTCAACCGTTCGTTGTACAGGAACTGGTTGATGCATTCACTAAAATTATGGAGGAATAAGTACAATGAGTGAAACAAAATATACAGCAGCAGATTATAAGGCAGGACAACCACGTTGGTGTCCGGGCTGTGGCGACCATGCATTTCTGAATTCTTTCCACAAGGCTCTGGCGGAACTGGGCGTTCCCCCTCATCAGATAGCCGTCATCTCTGGAATCGGGTGTTCTTCCCGTCTGCCTTATTATATGAATACCTATGGCATGCACACAATACACGGACGTGCCGCAGCCATCGCCACGGGAGCAAAGGTGGCCAATCCTGCAATCACCATCTGGCAGATTTCAGGCGACGGCGATGGACTGGCCATCGGAGGAAATCACTTTATCCATGCCATCCGGCGCAATGTGGACATTAATATCGTTCTATTGAACAACCGTATCTACGGTCTGACCAAAGGACAATATTCACCTACATCAGCCCGCGGATTTGTCAGCAAGTCATCTCCTTATGGCACGGTAGAGGATCCGTTCCGTCCGGCCGAGCTTTGTTTTGGCGCGAGAGGCCGTTTCTTCGCCCGCTGTGCCGCAGTAGACGGCGGCCCTTCCGTAGAAGTACTGAAAGCAGCAGCCCGCCACAAAGGCACCTCGGTAGTGGAAGTTCTGCAAAACTGCGTCATCTTTAATGACGGTACACATAACGCAATTGCCAAGAAAGAAGACCGCGAAAAGAATGCCATCTATCTGGAACACGGCAAGCCAATGCTGTTCGGCCCTAACAACGAGTTCGGACTGATGCAGGAAGGCTTCGGACTGAAAGTGGTGAAATTAGGCGAAAACGGGATAACGGAAAAGGATATCCTTGTTCACGATGCGCATTGTGAAGACCATACGCTGCAGCTCAAGCTGGCTCTGATGGAAGGGCCGGACTTTCCGATTGCCTTGGGCGTTATCCGCGATGTGGAGGCTCCCACCTACGATGAAGCTGTAAAAGCACAGATAGAAGAAGTTTCCGCCAAGAAGAAATATCATACCTTTGCCGAACTTCTGGATACAAACGATACGTGGGAAGTGAAATAACTTTCCCTATCTCTAAAATTTCAACATGAAGAGATATACTTTAAATTGATAATGGAAATACCCTAAATTCCGCTTAAACCGCTCTGGAAATGAGAAAGGTTTGTTATCGCAGAATTTAGGGTATTGTCGTATATAGTCACCAAAATAAAAATATCAATTATGCTGAAATTTAAACAGATTATTCAACTATCTTTAATTTTTTTGGTAGTTGGATGCCAAGAAAGTGACAAAAAACAAAATATTACCATTGTAGATGTCAATGCTAGTTATCCTGAGAAAAAAATTAATGTTCAAGATTTTGCCAAGATTGAATATGTTCCATTGGAGACAACAGATAGTTTTATTACTCAAGGGTTCATACAGGATATCGGGGAAAAATACATCATTGCTAAAAACTATATTCGTGATGGAAATATATTTGTTTTTGACAGAACTACAGGAAAAGGCCTGAAAGTTATCAATCATTTAGGGCAAAGTGGGGAGGAATATACAGATTTAACCAATATAGTTTTATCTGAAAGCTCATTTGAGCTTTTTGTTTCTGATTATCCAGCCCGTAAGATTCTTGTATATGATTTAAATGGGAAATTTAAAAGAAGTTTTCCATTTACAGATGAAAGTTATTACACTGATTTGGCCAATTATGATGCAGATAAGCTTTGGGCTTTTAAAGGTTATTCACCTAATATCGAAAACGAAAATTCTTGTCATATATTGATTTCAAAACTAAATGGTAAAGTAGCAAAAGAAATAAAGATTCCAATAGACAAAATAGAAACGGTTGTATGGTCAAAGGATGGCGCAACTATCACTCCTGGTTTTCTTTCTACGATTGCAAATGCGGATTATTGGGGGATAGCAAGAATGTCTTCTGATACGATATATCACTATGCTGAAAATGGACAATTAAGTCCAATAGTAACGAGAATTCCATCTGTTCACTCAATGGATGTTAAAAAATTCTTGTATCTAACTGCTGAAACGGATAGTTATTATTTCTTGCGATCTTTAGAGAAAGATTTTGATTTAAAGAAGATGAAAGGATTTGAACAGCAAGATTATATGATTGATAAACGAGATAATAATCTATTTACTCCAGTTGTATTGAATGGCGATTTTACTAACGAACGACGAATTGATATAGGGGTACATAAAATATTGTCAGATAAAAATGTATTTGCATATCAAGTAATAGAAGCCGCTGAATTAGTTGAATCAAAGGAAAATGAAGGATTGAAAGGGAAATTGAAATCGGTAGCTATGACACTGAACGATGAATCCAATCCTGTAGTTATGATACTAAAAAATAAATAGATATCTGAATTTATATAGAATAAGGTTTTAGAACATATGATTGCATCTAACTTTTAGACAAAGTTTTGTTCAGCAACATTCTGATTGCAGCAGGTTTCACCATCTCCTCTGCCGAATCGAACGTAAATTCGTAGTTTCGGCAGAGCCTTCTATAATTATCAAACCAGGAAAAAGTTCTTTCCACAATCCATCTCTTGCCTGTTGGCTTAAAGCCATTTGACTTATCTCCGCTTACAATGACTTCAAGCGCATATCCGAAAGCCTTTCTGATTTTGGTAGCCACTTCACCCCTATATCCGGCATCCGCCAAGACAACTTTGATGTTACAGCAAAGTTCCTTCAAACATCTGGCCAGGAGGTAAGCGACCTTTCCATCATGCACGCAAGCTATTGTTACCATAACAGCTATCAGGAAGCCGTTCTTGTCCACGACGACATGACGCTTAATGCCTTTGCCGTCAATGCCATTGAGAGAACGGTTATCGCCCCAGCGTACACTTTGACTGTCCATAATGCCAACGCTCGCTTCGGCTTCTTGACCTTGCCTGACACGGACTTTCTCACACCAGTTGTTCAGCAACAACTCAAATTCACCCATGGAAGAACATTTGCAGTAATAGTAATAAACCAGTTCCCAAGGGCAAAATGGAAGGGGAGCATGCGCCATTGGCAACCCGTCTTCACAAGATAGAAAATGGCATTCCATATCTCACGCAAATCATATTTTCGCTTTCTTTCTTGCAGGTTCAAGATTTTCTTGATAACTTTCTTCAAAATCCGTCGGATACATAATTAACATCTAATTTTACCATATATCACGTAGTTATTATCATCCTCTGAAATCTGGTTTTTCCATGTTTCCAAGAATTGCCTATCCGTTGCTGGAATATTCTTTTCCTGCAAACGTTCCTCTATCAGTTCCAATAAAACTCCGGAATCCATACACATCGTGAAGCCTGTATCATCTAAGGTATAGCCACATTCATCCAACCTTTCTTCAAGGTGGATGCCTCCTAAAAAGTTATTTACCAATTTGAAATGGCAACCTTTTAATGTGTTTTTATCTACGATAATCCGATCAACAACCACTTCTGTGTAAGGAATATTAGGATTGGTATTTTTTCCATAAATATCAGTAACATAGAAATCCGAAAAGGCAAGATAATCATGCAAGGGGATGTCGCCGGCAAATTTAGCAGTAAATACAGGCGTTAGTTCATTGGTCTGTTGGCTATATACATACAGCGAGTCTTCTTGCGCGAAAAAACGCAAGAGCGAGAACACGATGTTGTCATCGTTTCTCTTATGTGCATAAATTTCATTTGAGTAATCCGGAAATACCTGCATGTGAGCTACCCTCTTTTCATGAATGACATTTCCTTCCCAGTCCTGCAACCAACAGACGGGCGCATCATCGACTTCTTCAAAAACGAGCTGTACAACAGCAACTTGCTTTTTCACCGTATTCACATGAATATGTCCCTTATGTCCTTTATACGCCAGAGGAATGCTTTCCAAATATTGCCCATTCAAATCATATGCCAAAACGGATTGTGAAGTCCATGGCAAAAGGTAGATGCGATTGTTCTGTTCGTCAATCTGGCTGGAATAGATGAGCGTGTATTCTCCGGGACCTTGGCCAACCCCTCCTACATTTCCGATGAATTTGCCTTGCGAGGTAAATAACTTGTAAGGTACATTGCTTTCGCGTATTCCGATGTAATTGGAAGATATGGTTGAATATCCTCTGCCAACTAAGGCTTCTTCCTTCCCGTCTAATTTGACAACATTCAAACTGTCTACAAACATGCTTAACGGAATACGTGCAACTAATTTTGCGGCAGAAAGATTGCAAGATATAATTGTATCGCCATTTGTGATTTCTTGCGTTGCAATTACATCACATCGGTCTAATAGACCTGACTCGTCCTGATTGCTTTTAGAACCAGAACAAGAAAAAAAACACTTGCTAAAAGAAAACAAGTGTAGAGCATTAGTTGTTTGTTATTCATAAAATATTGATTTAAGAAAATGTTTTTTATTGGCTATAAATTTACACATAAAAACAAAGGAAACAAATAAAATGATTGTTTTTTATTTAATTGACGTTCATTTTTTATCAAGCAGATTCTCCAACAAACTTCTTTCCTGTGTGACAACCGAAACATTCCCTTTGATTTCTTTGATTAAGGGTAATGTCTTCCCATAAGTTGTCTCCATTCCATCAGGCAAAGTGATTTCCAGAATATAGTTCCCGTCTGCATCCGGAACGGGGGAGACGGAGGATACACATCCTTCAACAAATCCGAACTCCTGTTCCGGAAATGCCGGAAGGCGGATGATGGCCCGTTGTCCGACCCTGACCTTCCCTATACTTTCCATCGGAAGCAGGGCCTTGCCGATGGGAACTACCGCATCGTGGGGGATAATGACAAACACTGTCTCTCCGGTCTCGATGTTCTGGTTGGGCTTCCATAACTGCATGAAGGCCACCTGTCCGTCTACAGGACTGGTCAGCAGGTAGTTCTTTTCCCACTCGGACAATGAGACAGACAATGAGGCAACCGCATTCATCAGTTCTGTCCCGTAGATACGCTCCTGCATGTGCTGCAAGTAATTGTCCCAGGCTAACCGGCAGGCGGCATAAGCTGCTTGTACACCCCCTAACTCCGGAAGACGGTTGAACAGCAGGTCTCCAACCGACTCCATTCGTGAACCGGAATCTTTCCATACCCTTAATCTCTCACGGAGATAAAGCATGTCTTCCGTATCTGCCGTATTGCCGATGACCCCAAGCAGATCATCTTTACGTACATCCTGCCTGTTGGCCACATAAAGCCGCTCTATCCTTCCGGAATTTCCGGCTATGATATATGCTGGAGGAGACTGGGTTGTCAGAGTCAGTTCGGCTTCTACCCTGTCCGGATAACGGAAGAAGGCACTTCCTGCCAGAAGCAGGATGACGATAACCGAAAGCACACCGATTCCATAGCGGAGAACGGCAGGAGGTATATGGTTCATGACCTCCTGAACTTCCTCGCTTCTCAACTCGATTTCCTTATTTCTGTTCTGGTCTTCCATGTTGTTTTATTGTCCTAACTCCAGTTGGTTCTTCACCAGTTCATAGTAAAGCCCCTTGCGGGCTGTAAGCTGCCGGTGCGTGCCTTCTTCAGCCACTTTTCCCTTGTCCAGCACTACAATCTTATCGGCATTGCGCACCGTACTCAGGCGGTGCGCTACAATCACAACGGTCTTTCCCCGGTAGAATTCGTTCAGATGCTCCATAATTTCCTTTTCGTTGTTTGCGTCCAGTGCATTGGTCGCTTCGTCAAAGAAAAGGAATTCCGGATCTTTATAGACCGCACGCGCTATAAGCAGGCGCTGCCTCTGCCCCTGGCTGATGCCGTTTCCTTCCATCCCTATCTTGGTATTATACCCTAAGGGGAGAGAGTCGATGAAGTCGCGTATGTTCGCCACGGTTACGGCATGGCGCAGTCGTTCGATATCGATGTGTTCTTCGCCTACGGCAATGTTGTTGGCAATACTGTCGGAAAAGATGAACCCGTCCTGCATCACAGCCCCGGTCTTTGCACGCCACAGATGGGGGTTGATGCTTGTCAACGGTACGTTCCCCAGGCAGATGCTTCCCTTGTTGGGTGTATAGAATCCCAATATCAGCTTCACCAGTGTCGTCTTCCCGCTCCCGCTGGCTCCGACGATTGCCGTTATCTTTTTTCCCGGAATTGACAGGCATACATCATCGAGCACATAGTCCCGATCTGCCCCGTCATAGCTGAAAGACAGATGGCTCAGCCGTATGTCCTTCTGAGGGGGCAAAGACGGGAGCTTGGACGAGATGTCACTCTCTTCGTCTTCTTTTCCGTGAATTTCATTCAGACGCTCCAGACTGATTTTCGCATCCTGAAACTGCTGGGCAAAGCCGATAAAGGCGTTTACCGGACTGTTCAGCTGCCCGATGATATAGGTGAGTGACATCATCATTCCCAGTGTCATGTCTCCCCTTACCACGGCCCGGGCTGCGATATACGAAATCAGAATGTTGGTCGCCTGGTTAAAGAATACGGAGCCGACCTGTTGGATCTGCCCCAAAGCCAGTCCCTTGATGCTGATTTTGAACAGCTTCACCTGAATCCGCTCCCACTGCCAACGCTTCTGCTTTTCACAGTTGTTGAGCTTTATTTCCTGCATTCCCGTTATCAACTGGATCAGGCTGCTCTGCTCGCTGGACGCCTGGGAGAAACGACGGATGTCCAGCTCACGCCGGTATTTCATGAAACAGAGTATCCAACCTATATAAAGTGAATTTCCCAACAGGAAGATTCCCAATATAAGCAGATTGTAATAGGCCAGAATGAAGCCGAAGATAAAGAAGTTGACGAAAGAGAACAAGGTACCTATCGATGAACCTGTAAGGAAAGATTCTATACGCCCGTGGTCTCCGATACGCTGCATGATGTCTCCGACCATCTTGGTGTCGAAGAAGCGGAGGGGAAGGCGCATCAGCTTTATCAGGAAATCAGAAATCAGCGATATGTTGATTCGCGTATTCATGTGCAGGATAATCCAGCTGCGGATGAAATCTACAGACAGCTGGGAGACTGAAACTATAAGTTGGGCCACAAGAACCAGCAGGATAAAGTTCAGATTCCCGTCGCGGATGCCGACATCCACCAGTGACTGGGTAAGAAAAGGGAATATCAGTTGCAGCAGACTGACGGTAAGCATGCCTAAAAACAGTTGGACTACCTGCTTGCGGTAAGGTGACAGATATTTCAGAAAGAAGGACAGGTTTCTTTTCTTGTCTTCTCTTTCATCCTCCCACGAATCAAACTCCGGTGAAGGCTCCAGTGCCAAGGCCGTCCCTCGTCCCTCTCCGTTTACCTGTGTGGAAATCCAGCAGCGTCTCAGTTCCTCCTCCCGATAAGTAACCAGCTGCGAGGCAGGATCGGCAATACGGAAACGATACCCGTTCTTCCTTTTATCGATGGCATAGCATACGACGAAATGGTTTTGGTTCCAATGCAGGATGCAGGGCAGAGGCATGTCTTCCTTCAATTGTTTCAATGATATGCGTACGCCGGATGTACGGAATCCTATTGATTCGGCCGCATCGCTGATGCCCAACATGGAAACCCCTTCCCTTGTGATGAAGCTGCGGGAGCGCAGTGTCTCCAGAGAATAGCTTTTCCCGTAATATTTGGCAATCATGCGCAGGCAGGTCGGGCCGCAGTCCATCGCATCCAGTTGCAGATAGTGGGGAAACCGCCGCATGTCAGTTCTGTTGGCGTTGGTAGAAAGCAATCATCTTTTCCAGTCCCTCATTCAGCGTGACGGCAGGACTCCAGCCCAACAGTTCCCTGGCGCACCGGATGTCCGGCTTTCTGCGGCGCGGGTCATTCTGCGGACTTTTCATGAAATAGATACGGTTTAGCTATCTGCACAGATGGCTTCCGATAAAGCCACATCCTCCGGTTATCAAGATGTTTTTCATAAAAGGTTCAACTGAAATTTCTAACAAACATACAAAATATAATCAAAACATAACCAATAATATGAAAGAATCTTCACTGATACAAGAAATGTTATAACAATCAATTATGTATATGAACAGATATAACCGTTTTATTGGCTGTGGCATTCGGGCTGTCCGCCTGCGCGATGGGAGGACTCCCCGCCCCCGCAACCCGACTTCTTTTTTCCATTTTTCTTTTCCCTTTTTACTCTCACTGCTCTCACCATCACCCGCAATGCATTGATGAACAATGACTTTAAGGGTGGTGGTAGCAAAAGTTTTTTGCTCTCACCCACCATTTGCTACCACCACCCTTTCGAGATGTTTTTTGCCTTTAAAATTCGGGGAACAGCAAGAAAGACAGACATTTCATACCCCCATCCACCTTCTTGCCACCGCATAAAAGGAAAATACGGACGCAAAATAATCTGATTTTATGCTTATAAAAGGTGATTTCTCTCCCCATAAAAACCGGGAAAGACCTGCAACAAAGAGACGGTCAGCCCAACGTTATGCTGCGCACATCCACATCCTGCTGCAAAAAGACGGAAGCACACTCACGAAACTTCTCGACCGACTCGGTGGTAAGAAATTCACAGCGTCCGTTTTTAGAGCACCGGCTGTCCATCTCCGGATGACGCAAAAGATAGTCTTTCAGGCTGCGGCTGACATATTCCCCCTGCGAAACCAGACGAATGCGGGCAGGAGTAAACCTCCGGATTTTGTTTATCAGCAGCGGATAGTGGGTGCAGCCCAGAATCAGGGTGTCAATCGCCGGATCTCTCTCCAACAACCGGCTGATGTATTTGTTCACAAAGTAATCAGCCCCTTCAGAATCGGCCTCATTGTTCTCTACCAAAGGCACCCAAAGCGGACAAGCCATGCCGGTCACCTGAATATCCGGAAAAAGCTTATGGATTTCGAGCGGATAAGAACCCGATTTCACCGTTCCGGCAGTAGCAAGCAGTCCCACATGACGGGTTTCCGTAATGCTGCCGATGCATTCTGCCGTAGGACGGATAACGCCCAGCACGCGGCGCGTAGCATCCAGATAGGGCAAATCATTCTGCTGAATGCTACGCAAAGCCTTTGCAGAAGCCGTATTGCAAGCAAGGATGACCAACGGACAACCCAGTTCAAACAACCGGCGGACTGCTTGAAGTGTAAATTCATACACCACCTCAAAAGAACGAGTACCGTAAGGAGTACGGGCATTGTCGCCCAAATACAGGTAATCATACTGGGGAAGCAATTCGCGGAACTTGCTGAGAATGGTCAGACCGCCGTATCCGGAGTCGAAAACTCCTATCGGGCCTTGCACAGGAACTGTAGAAATCAGCATAAAGAATGTATAAAATGCAATAAAAAGACAGACACGGACTATACGGCCATTACGGTGGAACCATTCAGAGTCCTCCGCCGCTCCGTATAACCCGTGCCTGACTTATCTGAAAAGAATTACTGAGCCGGTGTGGCAGCTGCCGGAGCCGGAGTTGCCGGCACATAAGGAGTGGCAGTCAGGCTGATACCCAGATTTGTCTTGATATCGTTTGTTATATCCTTTGACACGGCTTCATCTATGTAAGGAATATCCGTGCGTGACAAGTCGAACACATACGTATAACCTCCCGTCTTGCCCACAGCCTGAATGGCTTTTTCCAACTTTTCATAAACCGGAGTCATCATTTTCTGATAAGCATCGGCCAGTTCCTGCTGAGCCTGCTGCTGGAACTGCATACCCTTTTCGTTCAATTCCTGCAACTCACGCTGACGGCGTTCCTGAATATTCTGCGGCAGGGTGCTCTGTTCCTGCTGATATTCTGCAAACTTCTTTGAAAATTCATCAGAAGCACGCTTGATTTCATCTTCATACTGCTTGCGCATGGCCTCGATATCCGTCTGTGCCTTCGCAAATTCAGGCATTACTTGAAGCACGTCCATCGAACGGCAATGGGCAAACTTTTGTGCAAAAACGCTCATAGGAGCAATAAGTAAAAGTAATAAAGCAATTTTCTTCAACATAACAGTTTTTATTTTTAAGTTTCAAGTTCATTATTTTCAGGACATCTCCAAACAGAATCAGAGCCTGCCCGAAGACACCCGGTTGCAAATGTATAAAATTAATTTGAATATCCTAATTCCGCAAGGACTTCATTGCTGATGTCAATGCGCGGAGAGGCAAAAATCATGCTCTGAGCCGAAGCGCGGTCAACGACAACGTCATATCCCCGACGCGTGGCTATATTTTTTACCGCATTGTAAATGGCATCCTGTATCGGGACAATCAGTTCCTGCTGCTTCTTCATCATCTCTCCTTCCGGGCCGAAATATTTCTGCCTCAGTTCCGCCGCCTCCTTTTCCTTGGCCACAATCGCCTCTTCTCTGGCGGTCACCTGTGCGGCCGACAGCGAAGCCGCTTTCTTCTGATAGTCTTCATAAAGAGTTTTCGCCTCATCGGCCTTGGCTTCTATCTCGGCCTGCCATTGTTTGGAATACGACTCCATCTGCCGGTTGGCCTGTTCGTATGCCGGAATCTGCTTCAGGATATACTCCATATCCACTAAGGCAAATTTCTGGGCAAATGCTGTAACCGTACAGGCTACAAGCATCAAAGCAGAAAAGATTAACTTCTTCATAACTTTATGTATTAAAATTCTTGTCCGATAATGAAGTGGAACTGGCTTCCGCTGTAGTCCATCGAACCGTTTATCTTGTCGAAACCGTATGCCCAGTCGATACCCATCATACCGATCATCGGGAGGAAGATGCGGACACCGACACCTGCCGAGCGTTTTAACTTGAAGGGATTGAAATCGGCCACATTGTTCCATGCGTTACCGGCTTCCACAAATCCCAAAGCATAGATGCTGGTTGAGTTTTCAAGCATCAGCGGATAACGCAACTCGGCTCCCAGACGGATATAGGCATAACCTTCCTGTCCGCCATACTGGGTCAACGAACCGTTTTCATACCCGCGAAGGGCAATGGTCTCGGAAGCATAGTTGTAGCTGTATCCTGTCATACCGTCGCCTCCCACATAGAAAGTCTCGAACGGTGAACGCTTATGACTGTCGAAATGCCCCAAGATACCAAATTCCGTACGCGTCATGATGACCGGACACTTCTGGATATCCATCAATGCCGTATAGGTCTTCATTCTGAATTTCCATTTGTGATACTCAATCCACTTGTACATGCTTGCCGCTTCTTCATAGTTGTCCTGTCCGTAAGTGGCGTAATCCTTCTTGTCGAACAGAGAATAAGGCGGTGTAATCTGCAAAGAAAGCGAGAAGTCAGAACCGTAACGCGGGAATATCGGGTTGTCGGTTGAGTTTCGTGCCAACGTAAGATTCAGACTCAACAGGTTGCTGGTACCGGTGTTCATATACTGCCCGTTGTTCAGACGGATATACAGGTAACTCCAGTCGCGCATAATGAAACGTTGGTAAGACAATTCGGCAGACAATGTAAAGTAATCGTCCGGCCAGCGAAGGCGCTTTCCCCATCCTACCGATACTCCGAATATTTTGATATAGCTGTCCGGATCGTAGAACGATTCATAATTCAGGTAATTGTTATAACCGTACATTCCGTATCCATAACTATACATATTCATGAAGTTATTCATATAGGCCCGATTGTAGTATTGGTCGCTCACATCGGTCTGCTTGGAAAAGAATGCCGATACGGAGAATGAGTTCGGCCGCTTGCCGCCAAACCACGGATCCAAGAAGGAAACGCTGTATGACTGATAGTAGCGTCCGTTGGTCTGGCCGCTGATAGTCAGCGTCTGGCCGTCGCCCTGCGGCAGGATACCCCGGTAGTTGTCATTTTTTCGGAAAAGATTTGCGAACGAGAAGTTGGTAAACTTCAGGCTCAGCTTACCGATAATACCCGTCTGTCCCCATCCGGCAGAAAATTCCACCTGGTCATTGGCCTTCGACTCCAGTCCCCAGTTGATGTCCACCGTACCGTCTTCCACGTTCGGCTGCACATCCGGCTGGATATTCTCAGGATTAAAGTGTCCCATCTGGGCAATTTCACGATAAGAACGTTCCAGCGCCTCCTTACTGAACAGGTCACCCGGACGCGTACGAAGTTCACGGCGGACGATGTTCTCATACAAACGGTCGTTACCGTTAATGCGCACGTGGCTGATACTTGCCTGCGGACCCTCGGTGATACGCATTTCCAGATCGATTGAATCACCATCGATGTTCACTTCCACGGGATTCAGCTGATAGAACACGTAACCACGGTTATAATAGTTATTGCCGATAGCGTCTTCATCGTTCGTGATACGGTCGTTCATCAGCTTCTGGTTATACACATCCCCCTTCTTCATGCGCAGCTGCTCGGCAAGCAAATCGGAAGGATAAACCGTATTTCCCACCCAGGTAATGTTACGGACATAATACTGCTGCCCCTCATAGATTTTCATATAGACATCCACAGTCTTTTCATCATACTGCGAAACGCTGTCTTCCACAATCTGCGCATCACGATATCCGAGCTCATTATATTTCTCAATAATCTTCTGCTTGTCTTCCTCATAACGTTCGTCGATGAACTTCTTTGAGCGGAACAGGTTTATCAGCTTGCCCTTTTCATTGGTCTTCTTCATGACGCGTTTCAGCTTCTTGTCTGTCAGCACAGAGTTCCCGTCGATGGTAATCTTATGAACCTTGACTTTAGCCTTTTTGTCAATGTTTACATCCACATACACCTGCTCGCTGTTGGCCGTATCCTCGCGTTCGATGATGTTGACCTCTGCATTCTTGAATCCCTTCTCGTCAAAATATTTCTTGATCAGGATTTTCGCGCGGTCTATCAGGTTGGGCGTAATCTGCGTACCTTTCGCCATTCCCAGCCGCGTCTGCAAATCCTCACGTTCGCTCTTCTTCACACCGTGAATCACGATGTCCGTAATACGCGGACGCTGTGCAAGCCTGATGGAAAGATAAATCTTGTCACCGACTATCTTGTCTGCCAGAATCTTCACATCCGAGAATAATCCGTGCCTCCAGTAGCGTTTCAACGCTGTGGTAATATCATCTCCCGGCACGGTTATGGTCTGCCCCACGGCCAGACCGGAAATTCCTATCAGCACATAGTCCTCATAATTCTTTACGCCGCTCACCTTGATGTCGGCAATTTCGTATTGCTTCGGCGTTCCGTTATACAGAATGGTCGGATTATAAATAGTATCGTTCATAACCTCCTGCGCTTGCACCCGAAGGCTCATGCAGCAGGCTAATATCAACAGGCTCAGTAGAAAACGGTATCGCATTGTTCTTTTTTTATCTTACTTACTATATTTGTTCACTGGTTTTGCCGAATCGGCGTTCTCTCTTCTGATAATCACAAATGGCCTTATGCAGTTCGTCTTCCTTGAAGTCGGGCCAGTATGTATCACAAAAATAAAGCTCGGAATAAGCGCACTGCCAAAGCATATAATTGCTCAGGCGTATTTCTCCGCCCGTGCGGATCAACAGATCCGGATCGGGCATGGACGCGGTTGCCAGATGACAGTCAATAGTCTGGTCGGTTATTTCCTCCGGACTCAGCTTTCCTCCGGCAACTTCCGAAGCAATCTGCCTTACGGCCTCCGTAATCTCCCATTTCGAGGAATAGCTCAAGGCAAGCGTCAGACACATGCCCGTATTCTTCGAAGTATGCTCAATGCACTGGTTCAACCGGGCCAACACGTTTTCGGGCAGCTTGTCCGTATCGCCGATAATGGCAAAACGGATGTTGTTCTTCATGAAAGTCTCTTCCTCTATGGAGTCCATAAGCAGACTCATCAGGGCGGCGACCTCATCCACCGGCCGGCTCCAGTTTTCAGTGGAGAATGTATAAAGTGTAAGGAACTTCACCCCCAGCCGTGCGGCTTCTTCCGCAATGACATGCACCGTCTCCGCTCCGGCCTGATGGCCGAACGTGCGCGCTTGTCCGCGCTGTTTTGCCCAACGCCCGTTGCCATCCATGATGATGGCAATGTGTACCGGGATGCGAGTTCTGTCTATCTGGTCTTTTTCTTGCATGTTTTTCATCTGTTCGTTAATAAACTCACCACTGCTTAGGCTTGAAGCCCAAACGGTTGATATGTCCGCGGCTGACTGTTCCGTCGCCCCACACAATCCATATAAAGCTCGGATTCAGTGCCCCCTCCGCATTAAGTTCTTCTTGCGGGATGCTGACGGCTGCTGCATAGGCTCCACCGTTGTCAGTATAACGTTTGCCGAACGATTCGGTAATGCCATTGGCCCCCTTTTCAGCCGCCTCCTGCGGGAACGCCATTTCTTCTTCTACCTGCTGCCAGGTCAGTCCGTTGTCGGTGGAGGAGAAGAAATAGCCGAAAGGCCGGGTAAGTGTCGTTCCGGAGGCGGTACTTTTTCCTCCGAATGCATATAATTTCTTGTCATAGCTAATCATGGAAATGTTCTCCAGACCAGGAAGCGGGGCGTTGGAAGTAGCATATTCCATCCATCCTCCGTTGGAGAGGCGGCTGTATACCGTAGCAGCCGTATCATTGGCCGCTCTGTCGTCGACCATGACAATGATGCGGTGCAAATTGCTGTTGTATGAAACTTCGGCATTGGCCGAGAAAATGTTTTTATCGGCGGCGAAATTCATTCCGGGATCCGAAAGCGTCCAAGTATAGTCTGCAGACAATATTCCGCTTCCGTCAGCTGTACAGGCGTACATCACCGGCTCGGCCTCATAGTCTGCGCCTGCAATCAGCTGGGTAAACGTTTCACCACACAGGCCTGTCTCCACACTCAAATCCGGTTTTATCCTGCAAAGCTTTCCGCCATTGGCCAGGAAATAGACCTCATCCCGCCATACCGTGGCCGAAGCGGCCTGTATGGAAGAAAGTCCGGTCACCTCCACATCCTGCCAGGCCTGAGGCTCGCCGGAGCTCACCTCCATATAACGGATTACGGTTTCCGTACCATCCTTTCCGAACACAAACACCTTGCCGCCCGCATACACGGCCTTCATCTCCGCAAGAGGCGTGGAAAACGCCGGAGAATTGAAGTTTTTCCAGGTTATCGTGTCCGGTTCCTGCAGATGAACGTTCACTTTCACCTTATAGGTCTTTCCCCGCGTCCCGCTGTAAGCATACACGCCAAACATCACGGCGTGTTCCTGCACTCCGGTCTCGGGATCGTTCATCGTAAAGTCGATGGAATCGGTGGAAGTCCACAGCGTATCCTTTCCGCTCTTGGTATAAAAGATGACTTCAGAATCCGCTTCAAGGTCTGTCACCACCTTGTCGATGTGCGTGCCTACAGGCAAGGAGTCCTTATTCTCAATGACACGGGTGGTCTGGTCTATCGAAAACGGATATTTGGCGCAGTTGATGGTGTCTACATAGGCACTGTCCTCTCCGTTGCTGTCAATTCCCATCCGGTCGATATGGAGCGTACCGAGAGAAAAGGCCGTGATACTGCTATTGAAAGAATATGTCGCTTCCGTCTCATCACTATTCAAACAAGACGTCACTATAAAGGAAACGGTCAAAAAAGCCGCAAGCAGCGGCAAACACTTTATCTTCATCTGCAAATGAGTTCTTTTATTACAAGTTGCAAAAGTAGAAAGTTTTTTTTCGTTACGACACTTTTACGGGAAGTTTTATATAAAATTATGGATAAACTCCTGTTTTTTATCTGCCAAACACGGCTTTTTACGACTTTATTCAAGGCATTTGACACTGCAAAAAACGCCAGGCGACCGACTTCACCTCACAAAAAAAGGATTTGGCAAGAGAAAAAGCCGGTTTTGCAGGCATGATAACAAATTTTCATCCTGTCAGACCTGGGAATCGCCCGTTTCACGGAGATAATGTGCCACCGCCACTCCGTCGCGCCGCTCGTATACAACCGGGTATCCGGCAGGGACTGACGGAGCCTTCACCCCCTCACCCAGCACGGCGGAAGCATGCTCCACATAGATTTCATCCCACCATTCCCCGTCGACAAACGACTGCAAAAGCTGCGTTCCTCCCTCCACCAACAGCGACTGGACATTGCGCCGGCAAAGTTCGTCCATGACTTGCGGCAGAATATCTCGGTCAAAATCCAGCGTGACATACTCCAGATTCTCCCGAGAAGCGCGCCGCAAGGCGGTAAAGACAACGGTCGGCGTGCTTCCGTCGAACAGCCGGAGCGATTCGGGCAACTGCAAAGCACGGTCTATCACCAACCGGAGCGGATTCGGGCCATACCAATGGCGGACGGTGAGCGAAGGATTGTCAAGCTGCGCCGTGCACCGCCCCACAAGAATGGCCTTGTGTTCTGCCCGCTGCTTATGGACATACATGGCCGTAACCGGCGTAGAAAGGACTGCCGGACTGCCCCCCGTTCGCTTTTTATCAATGAATCCGTCGGCCGACTGCGCCCACTTCAAGGTGACATACGGCCGCCGCCGGGTGTTGAACACCACAAAACGGCGGATCAGAGCCTGACACTCCGCCTCCAGCACGCCTACCGTCACATCAACGCCCGCGTCCCGCAACTTCGCGATGCCGCGCCCCGACACTTTTGAAAAGGGGTCGACACAACCTACAACCACACGCGGTATTCCTTTACGAATAATCATATCGGCACACGGAGGGGTCTTCCCGTAGTGCGAACAAGGCTCAAGGCTGACATAAAGCGTCGAATCCTTCAGCAGCTCCTCATCTTTCACCGAACGGACGGCATTTACTTCGGCATGGCCTTCACCGCACCGCGCATGATACCCTTCGCCGATTATCCTGCCCTGATACACAATGACGGCTCCCACCATCGGATTGGGAGCAGCATTTATCAGTCCGTTTTTTGCCAACTGGATACACCTGCGGATATATTTTTCATCTGTCGTCATAGGCTTGTTGTTTTTTATGCTTACTTTTGCATTCCATTATCAAATCAAGACATGCATCCTCTCTATACCTATATAAAGCAGCGGCTCACCGCCGCCTCGTATGCGGAATCCGAAGCCTCGGCCCTCGCCAGATGGATTCTGGAAGAAGTGTTCGGCTTTTCAGCTCTCATGCTATACGCAGGCAAAGATATGGATTTTCCGGCAGAAAACCGGAAACGCCTGGACGATATTCTGCTACGACTTGAACATTACGAGCCGATTCAGTACATCATCGGCGAAGCCCGCTTCGGCGGACGGATGTTTGAGGTTACGCCCGCCGTACTGATTCCCCGTCCCGAAACGGAGGAACTGGTGGACTGGATCGTAGCCGACTGCCCGCAAACGGACTTGTCTGTACTCGATATCGGAACAGGAAGCGGCTGTATTGCCATATCGCTGGCTTGCCGGATGAACAAGGCTAAGGTAACCGCATGGGACATATCCGCCGCAGCACTCGATATAGCACGAAAAAATGCAGCGCGCCACGGAATACGGGCAGATTTCCGTATGGTGGATGTCATGAACCCCCTCCCTCCCCTCACCCAAACGGACATTATCGTGAGCAACCCTCCTTATGTCCGGGAAAGTGAACGGAAGGAAATGAGCCGCAACGTTCTTGACCATGAGCCGGAACTTGCCCTGTTCGTCCCCGACCATGATCCGCTCCGCTTTTACCGGCGCATCGCCCGTCTGGGGCAAGACCTTCTGTCTCCGGGAGGGAAGCTCTTTTTTGAAATCAACCGGGCCTATGGCGATGAAATGCAAAGCCTACTGGCAGATGCAGGCTACCAAGACATCGAGTTGCGCAAAGACTTTTACGGGAATGACCGCATGATAAAAGCTGTAAGACCATGAAAAACTATACCGAACACGAACTAAGACTGAAGGCTGAAGCCTACTGCTCGGCAGCCGAACACTGTCCGTCGGAAATTCGGACAAAGCTGGCGCTGTGGGGAGCCGATGAAACGACTACGGAAAACATTCTTTCTCATCTGCTGAAAGAACGTTATCTGGACAACGAACGCTTCTGCCGTTTCTTTGTAAGAGACAAATACCGGTTCAACCAATGGGGACGGCTGAAAATCATCCAGGCACTCCGCATGAAACAACTGCCTCAAGATGCCATTTCCAACGGACTGGATGAAATCGACGAAAGGGAATACGCCGACATTCTGCAACACTTGCTGAAGCAAAAAGCAAAGACCGTCAAGGCTGCAACCGAATACGAACGCAATGCCAAGCTGATGCGATTCGCGGCAGGACGCGGATTCTCGGCAGATGAAATCATGCAACAGCTCAAACAGACAGGCGCAAATGACGACATTACTTTCTGACCTGAAAGATTTTCTGTTCCCACGCTGGTGTCTGGCATGTGGAAAAAAGCTTCTTCCAAGTGAAGAGGCTGTCTGCATCACCTGTCTGGCCGAACTTCCCCAAACCAACCTGGGAGATACCCCCGGAAACCGCATGGAACAACTCTTCTGGGGAATCATCCCGATAGAACGGGCATCTGCCCTCTACTTGTATGCCAAAGGCGGAAAGGTGGCACAAATCTTATATGCCATGAAATATCACGGACGAAAGGATGTATGCAGGCAAATGGGCATACTGTCGGCCGAAGAATTGCTCAAGACGAACTTTTTCACCCATATTGACGCACTGGTCCCCGTACCGCTACATCCGAAACGATTGCAGGAGCGCGGCTACAACCAGAGCGAATGGTTTGCTTCGGGCATCTCCGAGAAAACCGGAATCCCTATATATAATAATGTGTTGCGCCGCGTCAGAAACAATCTCACACAAACACACAAGTCAAACTACGAACGCCGGGAAAATGCTGAAGCCTTGTTCACCACGACATCCGAAGCCGCCCGGCTGTCCGGAAAACACCTGCTGCTGACCGATGATGTACTGACCACCGGAGCCACACTCACCGCCTGCGCCGAAGCTCTCCTCGACATAAAAGACATCCGCATCAGTATTCTGACACTTGCATGGGCAAAATACAACGCAATCTGACCGGATTTCACAAAATTAACGCATGTAAATTTTCTATTCCCACGGGATTTACATATTTTTGCAGAAACATTTATCAGATATACAGTTAGGTTATGAAAGCATTGGAAAGATTATTCGCAGAAAAATTGCTGAAGGTAAAAGCGGTCAAGATTCAACCGGCTAATCCTTTTACATGGGCATCAGGGTGGAAGTCGCCTATCTATTGCGACAACCGCAAGACTTTATCTTATCCTGCATTGCGTAATTTCGTAAAGTTGGAAATATGTCGTATCATTCTTGAAAAGTTCAGTGATGTTGATGCCATTGCAGGAGTAGCAACCGGAGCTATCGCACAGGGGGCACTCGTAGCCAACGAACTGAATTTGCCTTTTGTCTATGTCCGTTCAAGCCCGAAAGATCATGGTTTGGAAAACTTGATCGAAGGTGAACTCCGTCCGGGAATGAAGGTTGTAGTAATCGAAGACCTGGTTTCAACAGGCGGAAGCAGTCTGAAGGCCGTAGAGGCCATCCGCCGCGACGGATGCGAAGTAATCGGCATGATTGCATCTTTCACTTATGGCTTTGACGTGTCGGTCGAAGCTTTCAAGAACGCCAAGGTTGAACTGATTACCCTGACGAACTACAATGCCGTTCTGGACGCGGCTCTGAAGACCGACTATATCAACGAAGAGGATATTCCTGTTTTGCAGGCATGGAGACAAGACCCTGCACACTGGACGGGAAAATAACATTATAACTAACAGACACTCCATTCCGGGCACGGACAGATTAGCATACGGGCTTATACTTTTTGGCTCCGTTGCAAAATGAATTTCCGTGCTTGGAATGTTGCGGTTTTATGCAATTGAAAAAATGACGGCACAGTTTGAAAGCAGCATCAAGCACATTCCTTACAGTCAGGAACGGGTATACAACAAATTGTCGGACTTGAACAACATCGCCTCCATACAGGAACGTATGGATGCCTTGAAAGACAAACTGGAAGGAAAGCTGGAAGATCTCAGCTTCGACCGCGATTCACTGACCATAAAGGTGCAGGGAATCAGTCTGACACTGCGCATCATCGAGCGCGAGCCCATGAAGTGCATCAAATTTGAAGGCGAACATTCTCCCATTCCCCTGACGCTTTGGATTCAGATTCTGCCCGTGACAGAAGAAGAAGCCAAGCTGAAAGCCACCATCCGCGCAGAGGTAAACATGTTTATGAAAACGATGGTATCAAAACCTCTACAGGACGGCGTGGAAAAACTGGCGGAAATGCTCGCTACTATTTCCTATTGAAAACTGCAAAAACAAGAAGAAGATGGCTCTGAAACTTTGGGAAAAAAATGTCCAGGTGAATGAAGAAATCGACCGGTTCACCGTGGGACGCGACCGCGAAATGGATCTTTATCTGGCGAAATACGACATACTGGGATCGATGGCCCACATCACCATGCTTGAAAGCATCGGCCTGCTGAGCACAGACGAGCTGAAAATCCTGTTGGAAGAGTTGAAAAAGATATATGCTTCGGCCGAAGCGGGAGAATTCGTAATCGAAGAGGGGGTGGAAGATGTACATTCACAAGTAGAGCTTATGCTGACTCGGAGTTTGGGCGATGTCGGCAAGAAGATTCACAGCGGACGCTCACGCAACGACCAGGTGCTGGTAGACTTAAAGCTCTTCACCCGTGCACAAATCAAGGAGACAGCGGAAGCCGTAGAGCGTCTTTTCCACATATTGATAGCTCAAAGCAACCGCTACAAGGATGTATTGATGCCGGGATACACGCATCTGCAAATCGCCATGCCCTCATCATTCGGCCTGTGGTTCGGCGCCTACGCTGAAAGTCTGGTAGACGATATGCTCTTCCTGCAGGCGGCCTACAAGCTTTGCAACCGCAATCCGCTCGGTTCTGCCGCCGGATACGGTTCTTCCTTCCCCTTGAACCGCGAAATGACGACCCGACTGTTAGGATTTGATTCCATGAACTACAATGTGGTTTATGCGCAGATGGGGCGTGGAAAGATGGAGCGGAATGTCGCCTTTGCCTTGGCTTCGATAGCGGGAACCTTGTCAAAAATGGCTTTTGATGCCTGCATGTTCAGCTGCCAGAACTTCGGTTTTGTGAAGCTGCCCGATGAATGTACCACCGGATCCAGTATCATGCCCCACAAAAAGAACCCGGATGTGTTCGAACTGACCCGTGCAAAATGCAACAAGATTCAGTCACTCCCCCAACAGATCATGATGATAATGAACAATCTGCCTTCGGGATATTTCCGCGATCTGCAAATCATCAAGGAAGCTTTCCTGCCCGTGTTCGACGAACTGAAAGACTGTCTGAAGATGGCATCCTACATCATGGAGAGAATCAGCATCAACGAACACATCTTGGACGATGACAAATATCTGTACATGTTCAGCGTGGAAGAAGTAAACCGCCTGGCCAATGAAGGAATGCCTTTCCGCGATGCCTATAAGAAAGTGGGACTGGACATTGAGGCCGGACAGTTTACCCACAGCAAGCAGGTACACCACACGCATGAAGGCAGCATCGGCAACTTGTGCAATGACCGTATCGAGCAGCTGATGAGTCAAGTCATCTCCGGCTTTGACTTCCAAGCAGCGGAAACTGCTGAAAAGAAACTATTAGGACGCTTATAAAAGCTTTTTTCAAACAAAACGGGACAAATGTTTGGAATGTATCACAAAACTCTCTACATTTGCACCCGAAATGCGGAAATAGCTCAGTTGGTAGAGCATAACCTTGCCAAGGTTAGGGTCGCGAGTTCGAGTCTCGTTTTCCGCTCTTTTTTTGAAAGGATGCTCGAATGGTGGAATCGGTAGACACGAGGGACTTAAAATCCCTTGGCCAGTAATGGCTGTGCGGGTTCAAGTCCCGCTTCGAGTACATAAAAAGACAAGCCGTCATTCTTGCGGCTTGTCTTTTTTGTTTTCCTTTATTCGTCTTCGCAAAGCTCTCTGACGCTGTATGACTTTCAGCTTGGCATCTACAGAAAACTTCTTACATCAACGCGACTTTTCATACTAAGAAAAATACTTTTCAACAAGGGCATATAAAATTTGGATATTGGAAAAAAGCCAATGCTGCATAAGGAAAAACAAAAAAGAAATTCGTTATAGTCAGGCGGAAGAAACAAGACAAAAGGAATTACTTTTTCTAAAATATGTTACAAATAAGCATCCGGATAAACGCCTTAATGCAACTATCATTATTTTTGTGACAACAAGAATGAGAAACACTAATCAAACGACCATGAAAAAATTATTTATTTCCGCCTTCCTGCTGCTGACAGGAGTTACGGCATGGGGCAAAGTTACGCTTCCTGAGATTCTGAGTGACAATATGGTACTTCAACAACAGACGAAGGCCAGACTCTGGGGATGGACAGACCCGAGCAACGAAGTGACAATCCGTACCTCATGGGACAACCAAACGTATACAGTCAAGGCAGACGCCCAAGGAAAATGGCTTACCGCCGTTTCTACACCTGCCGCTACCTATGCCCCCCAAACCATTTCCTTCTCAGACGGCGAAACGCTCACACTGAACAATGTCCTTATCGGAGAGGTCTGGTTCTGCTCCGGACAGTCGAATATGGAAATGCCGCTTGCAGGATTTGACAATTGTCCCATAGCCGGAGCCAACGAAACGATAGCCAAAGCCGGCCAGTGGAAAGGCATTCGCGTAGCCATGATTGAGAAAAACGGGCAATTGGAGCCTGTAGACCGCTGCAAGGGAAGCTGGAAAGTGAGCAGTCCCGAAAATGCACCGGCCTTTGGTGCCACCGCCTTTCATTTTGCCATGATGATGAATCAGGTATTGGATGTTCCCGTCGGAATCATCAACTGTAGCTGGGGCGGTTCGACCGTGGAAGGATGGCTGCCGAGAGAAATCGTAGCCCAGTATCCCGACATCAATCTGGAACGGGACATCCGGAAAGAAGAGCCGCATGACTGGTGGCATTACCTTAGTCCCACGCTCATGTACAACGGCATGCTGAAGCCGCTGCAGAATTATACCATCAAAGGATTCTTATGGTATCAGGGAGAGTCGAACATTGGCAAGCACAAGACTTACGGCGAACGGATGAAGACGATGGTGGAACTCTGGCGAAAAGAATGGGGACTGGGTGAACTGCCCTTCTATTTCGTGGAAATCGCTCCGTTCGGTTCGGCAGAAGGAACCGGGAGTGCCCTGCTGAGAGAAGCACAGTTTAAGGCACAGGCCATAATCTCCAACAGCGCTATGGTTTCAACCAATGATCTGGTAGAGCCTTACGAAGCTTACAACATCCATCCCAAAGACAAAAAACATGTGGGCGAGCGTCTGGCCTATCAGGCTCTGAGCAAAACCTACCACATCGGCGGAATCGAACCGGAAAGTCCGGTATACAAATCAATGGAGATAAAAGACAATGCAGCCATATTAAGTTTCTCTCACGCCGACAACGGATTCAACCGTATGAACCAAATGGTAGGATTCGAGATGGCGGGAGAAGACAAGGTATTTTATCCTGCGCAAGCTGAAATTGCCGGAAGAAACCAGATAAAGGTCACTTGCGACAAAGTTGTCCGCCCTGTTGCCGTGAGATACGCTTTCCGTGATTTCCTTCCGGGGAACGTGGCCAACCTCCGAGAGCTTCCTTTGATTCCGTTCCGTACAGACAATTGGGAATAAGTTTCTGCCTGAAACAAATTTCAGGCGCATAAAGAAAAAGGTTGCACAAGAGCCGTAAAGCTCAAATGCAACCTTTTGTTATCAAATCTGTTTCAATTCTCTCAAAACGTATGGCCGTCATTTGCTGTAAGTCTGACCATACATTGCCATTGCGCTCCACTCCAAATTTTTCTTAAGAGTACGGAGCAAACTTTTTACCTCTTTCATAATACCTTTAGTTTAGTTGTTATCCTAATTTAATCTTCTCCGTCTTTCTCCCGAAAGACTACCTCAAGCGTTTGTTTTCATGTTTTACAGCACAAAAATACTGCCATTTCATCAAACTCTTGCCCAAACACAAGGATTACTTCAGACATGCAATCCATTTCTTGACTTACATCAACGCAATGACGCCATCCTGTCAAAAAGGCATCAGGGAAGCCTGTCATACCAGGACTGACAGATTTACAGGCCGTCATTTCAGTTCCCTAATGCTGACAGCC
The DNA here is from genome assembly GCA_949294185.1 of uncultured Bacteroides sp. Taxonomy (GTDB): domain Bacteria; phylum Bacteroidota; class Bacteroidia; order Bacteroidales; family Bacteroidaceae; genus Phocaeicola. Next base: position 33,444 of record CASFGA010000006.1, on the reverse strand, counting down.
ACTCCCCCGCTCGGTGCCAGACGCTGTTTCAGCACAGTCTTGTTGGTCACTTTTTTGGTTGATATGACATAATCTTTCGAATTGGTGCGCCAGTCGGCCTTTTTCCCGTCGGCATAAATGGTCGCTTCATATTTCTTTCCGGCGGGGAGGAAACTCAAATCAATCACCGCCTCACGTGCATTTTCATCCGTGATGCCACCTATGAACCATTCGGCCTTGCCCTTTGCCTTGCGGGCAATGGTGATATAATCACCCGGTTCGGCTTCCAATATATATGTATTATCCCAATCCACCGCCACATCCTTGATAAACTGGAAGGCATCCGGGTATTTCTCATAATTCGGATACAAGTCGGCTGCCATTTGCAAAGGGCTGTACATCGTTACATACAGTGCCAGCTGCTTGACAAGCGTCGTGCTGAGCTTGGCTTTATTTGAGCCATAGACAGACAGGTCGCCTTCAAAAATGCCCGGAGTATAATCCATCGGCCCTCCCATCAGGCGAGTGAACGGCAAGATGGTGGTATGTTCGGGTGTATTGCCGTTGAAAGACTCGAACTCCGTGCCACGGGCAGATTCCTGAGCTATCCAGTTGGGATAAGTACGGCACAATCCGGTAGGCCGGACAGCTTCATGCGAATTTACCATCACCTTATATTTTGCCGCCGTCTTAGCCACACGCAGATAATGATTCACCATCCACTGGCCGTCATGATACTCGCTCCGGGGAATGATAGGGCCGACATATCCTGTCTTCACCGCATCGTAGCCGTGGTGGGCCATGAAACGGAAAGCATCCTCCATCTGCCGCTCATAATCAGCGACCGAAGAGGTCGTTTCGTGGTGCATGATAATTTTTACCCCCTTTGCGGCCGCATAGCGCTGAAGCTCTTCCACATCAAAGTCGGGATAAGGCTTCGTAAAGTCATAGATATGCTCTTTTATGTAAGCGAAATTGGCTTCCCAGCCTTCATTCCATCCTTCCACCAGCACGGCATCAAACCCATGTCTTGCCGCAAAGTCGATATATTCCTTTACATGCGCCGTATTTGCTCCATGCGTGCCGTTCGGTTTCTCTTTCGTATAGTCCGTTTCGCCTATCACAATGTCCTGATTGTTGGTGTATGCCCACGTAGAACCTTGTCCGGTGAAATATTCCCACCATACTCCCACATATTTCACCGGATGAATCCAGGATGTATCCTCCAGCCGGCAAGGTTCGTTAAGGTTCAGAATCAGATTTGATGCCAGTATGTCGCGGGCATCGTCACTCACCACTACCGTACGCCACGGCGTGACACTGCCCGTCTGTATGAATCCCCGCGCTCCGTTGCGGTCGGGCGTAAGATGCGAACTCAATACAAAATTCTTATCGTCCAGGTTCAGGCACATTGCAGGATAGTTGACCAACGCCGCCTCGTGGATATTGATATATAATCCATCGGCAGACTTCAGCATCAACGGAGTCTGTACGGCCAGATTCGGCGTGAAAGATTTCGCTGCCAAGGCCTCCTGACGCACACTGTCTATGCGCAAGGCAACTTCTGAAAGGAGCGAAACCGTGGTGGGATACTCATTGGTGTCATAGTCTCCCGGCAGCCAGAATGCCTTATGGTCTCCTGTCAGGCGAAACTCGGTAGTCTCTTCGTCGAGAGTGAAGTTACGCAGCTCTTTTTGCACCGGAAACTCGTAGCGGAATCCCAGTCCGTCGTCAAACAGACGGAAGCGAATGTTCAGCAGCCATCCGGTCTCTTTCTGCTGCAAGGCGATGAACATCTCTTTATGATTGTCGCGAATGACGCTATTCTCGCCCCAAACCGGCTTCCAGGTCGTATCCGACTCAGAAAAGCGTGTATCCGTAACGGCAAAGTCTTTGTTGAAAACATAGGAAGGACGCAGTCTGAATCCCATCTTGCTCTCCTTGACAACATCTTTTCCCTTATACTGTAAAGAGTAGACAGGCGTTCCGTCGGGCAGAAGACGGAAATCCAATGTCAGGTTACCGTTCGGAGAACGCAGCGTTTGAGCTACTGCCGCTCCTGCGACAAGCAGGCAAAAGGCTAATGCCATAAAGATTTTTTTCATGATATGTATGTTTAAAAAGATTAATGTCAATATCGCTCCAACAATTAAAACAACCGAAAAGCCGGTTATACTTATTCCCAAAGACCGGAACATCCGTGTGTCCCGCCATTTCATCAGCATGAAACATCCGCCGCACCCCGTTGCAAACAGATTTTCATCAGGGTGAAACTCACGCGCCATCCTTGCATATCCGGGAAATTACCCTTACATTTACGCGCTTTTAACACCATCCGCCATGAGACAGACCGTAAAACTCATTCTATACTACTTCATCTATCAGCTGGGATGCAGCAGCGTAATATCCTTCATCGCTTATGCAGGCCATGCCATCCGCCGTTATTCCGAAAGCGGAACGCTCCGTCTGCCGGCAGACGGCGAGGTGTCGCTTTCGGTTCCGGCTGTCATCCTTTCCCTTCTCCTAAGCAATGTGCTGATGGGAATCCACCTTATCTGGAAAAACTACATAGACCGGCAAAATTGGGTGAGGATATCCGGCAGACTGATGATATCCATCCTTCCGCTTACATTGGGGATGATGCTGTGGATGAACTATCTGACAGAATGGTTCGCCCTGCCCGACCTCACAGCCGATATGTTCATCCAGATGAAAGACCATGTGCTCGGTGTCGTATCCATCGCCCTCATAGCTCCCATTGTCGAGGAAATGCTTTTCCGGGGAGCCATCGAAGGCCATTTGCTGCGTGTCTGGAAAAATCCTTCTGCCGCCATCTTCGCCTCGGCCCTCATCTTCGGAATCATTCACCTCAATCCGGCACAGATTCCTTATGCATTCGTGCTCGGCCTGCTGCTCGGATGGCTGTACTGGCGCACCCGCAGCCTGCTTCCCTGCATACTGCTTCACCTGATAAACAACGGGCTTTCGGTCATTCTAATGACAGCCGCACCCGAATCCGCCTCAAGCATGGACGCATTATTTGGCAAGACAACCGCACTTGCCCTCTCCGTCGCCGGCCTGCTTCTTACCGTCATAACCATCTGGTATATTATCCGCCAGACCGCCGGTTCCACCAGCGCGCAAGCGCATAAAAGGAAACCAGAAGTATAGCCGCCCAAAGTCCGCTGATCAAAGGCAGATACCGGTTATATGTCAGCCCGCTCTCACCGGCGGGAGCATTCATTATGCAGAAAAGGCAACGGCAGTCCGGCTCTCCGGTATGCGAACAGACGCTCATCACCAAGACAGACGACAAGACAGCCAACAAGACCGCTCCCGCAATCCACAGCCGCTTCATCCGATTATTACGCCCGGCAGACTTTCTGCGCCGGGAATCCACCAGTTTAACCATAATATTGCAATTTCCAGCAAAAATACCCGCTTTCATTTTATCCGTCAATACCTAATTATTAGTAAAAAAAAGAAGAAGATATGACTATATGTCAGTATTTGTCCGTATCTTTGCAGCCGGAAATTAGATAGTTAGATAATCAATGAAGACATTTGAAGAACTGGGTGTTGCACCGGAAATACTCAAAGCCATCGAGGAGATGGGCTACGAACACCCTATGCCTGTACAAGAAGAAGTAATACCCTACCTGTTGGGAAACGGTAATGATGTAGTGGCTCTGGCTCAAACCGGAACCGGAAAAACAGCCGCATTTGGTCTGCCGCTGATACAAAAAATCGATTTGAAGGAATGTGCGCCGCAAGCGCTGATACTCTGTCCGACTCGTGAGCTGTGCTTACAGATTGCCGGAGACTTGACGGATTACTCGAAGTATATAACCGACCTGAAGATATTACCTGTATATGGCGGTTCTTCCATTGAAAGTCAGATACGAAGCCTGAAGAAAGGCGTGCATATCATAGTGGCTACTCCGGGACGCCTTATCGACCTGATGGAGCGGAAGGTGGCCAAACTGGAGACCATACGGGATGTCGTGATGGATGAAGCCGATGAAATGCTGAACATGGGCTTTACAGACAGCATCAATGCCATTCTCGAAAAAGTGCCCCAAGACCGCAATACGCTGATGTTCTCCGCCACTATGAGCGCCGAAATATCGCGAATCGCCAAGACTTACCTGCACGACGCAAAGGAAATCACCATCGGCACGAAGAACGAAGGAAGCAAAAATGTTCATCATATTGCCTATATCGTGCATGCCAAAGACAAATACTTGGCTTTGAAGCGGGTGGTAGACTATTATCCGCAAATCTACGGCATCATTTTCTGCCGCACTCGTAAAGAAACTCAGGAGATTGCCGACAAGCTGATACAGGACGGATACAACGCCGACTCACTGCATGGGGAATTAAGTCAGGCACAACGCGACCTGGTGATGCAGAAATTCCGCCAACGCCACCTGCAACTGCTCGTGGCAACGGATGTAGCCGCCCGCGGACTGGATGTAAACGATCTGACTCACGTAATCAACTACGGACTTCCAGACGACACGGAAAGCTATACACACCGCAGCGGGCGAACGGGACGAGCAGGAAAGACCGGTGTATCCATTGCCATCATGAATCTGCGTGAGAAGGGAAAAATGCGTGAGATAGAACGCATCATCAAAAAGAAGTTTGATATCGGCACGCTTCCCAACGGCAAAGAAATCTGTGAACAGCAGCTCATCAAGGTAATTGACGATATAGAAAAGGTAAAGGTCAATGAAGAAGAGATAGAAACATTCTTGCCGATGATTTACCGCAAGTGGGAATGGCTGAGCAAAGAGGACTTAATCAAGCGTGTGGTATCTATGGAGTTCAACCGCTTCCTTGAATACTACAAGAATGCGCCGGAGATTGAGGAACCTCAAGCAGGCGGAGACAAGAAGAAGGAGCGCAAAGACCGCAAGTCACGGGGCGAAAGCCACGAAAGGTCGCGGAAGGCGGAGAAGGGATACGCACGTCTTTTCCTGAATTTAGGAAAGACAGACGGATTTTTCCCGAACCAGGTCATCGACTTGATCAATCACTATATAAAGAAGGAACGTATCCAGGTAGGCCGTATCGACCTGATGCAGAATTTCTCATTCTTTGAAGTCATCGAGTCGCAGGCTCCGCTGGTGGTAAAAGCCCTGAACCGCGCTACCGTAAACGGACGCAAAGTGGTGGTAGAATTTGCCGAAGAGAACGACGGAAAGAGCGACAAGAGCGGAAAGAAACGCGAAAAGAAGGAAAGAACCCGGTCTGAAAGAAAGACGAAGGCAGAACGCGCATCGTCGGGTGGCTCAAAGGGCCAAGATGACTGGATGCAATTCTTCCGCCATGACGGTTCCGCAGACTCTTCTATGGACGAAGCCTGGGGAAAACGCAGCAAGAAACGCAAAAAGTAAATACCAGACTCTGAATATTACAGGAGGATACGCAGTTTTGCATATCCTCCTTTTTTATTCTTCCCTTATCTGAAAAAACGGTTTACCAACGGGATATTCTTCAGAGGCAGGTCGCGCTTCACTATATATATAATAAACAACGCTATTAATAACGTATGATATAGCAGGCGCACCGCCACATTCGGTATGGTCACTGCCTGCGAAAGGACATACAGGACAGCAGCCAACAGCAGGTAGACCGCCATATCCTTCAGCGGATAGGAGACGGGATATTTTTTTTGTCCGATGAAATAAGACAGAAGAGTTATCACACCATACCCGATTACGGAGGCCCAGGCAGAGGCTACATAGCCATATACCGGAACAAGCCATATATTCAATATCAATATGACCGTGCAGCCAATCAAGGAGAAATAAGCCCCCCACCGGGTTTCATCGGTCAGTTTGTACCAGAATGAAAGATTGAAATAAATTCCCTTGAATATCTCAGCTCCCATTACAATGGCCACCACGCTCAGCCCCTCCCAGTAATCGCGGGCTACCATGTACTTCAAAATATCCATATACCCCATCACGGCCAGAAAAGCCAGCAGAGAAAAAATAAAGAAATACTTCATGGCAGCGGCATAAACCTTCTTGTTGTCCGCATCCTTGTTCTTGCCAAAGACAAACGGCTCGTAGGCATAGCGGAAGGCTTGCGTAAACATCGCCATGATTAGAGCGACCTTACTCGTAGCGCTGTATATACCCAACTGCACCAGTCCCTCCTGACGGTCGTCGAAGAGAAAGGGATAAATCATCTTGTCAATCGTCTGATTCAGTATCCCCACTACTCCAAATATCAGAATCGGAAATGAATAGGAGATCATCTGCTTCATCAGCCGCCGGTCTATCCGGTAGGAAAAGCCGCGCAGCTCCGGTATGAAAAAAAACATCTGAAGGGCAGACATGATGAGATTCGACACGAAAATATACCCGACCATATAGGCAGGATCGTAAAACCACGATATCCATCCGGGCGCATGCACATGAAGCCACGGGCACAGCAACAGGAAGAAAAGGTTCAGTCCGATATTGCCGACAATATTTATCAGCTTGATGGCCGCGAACTTGACCGGACGCTTCTTGTAGCGCAGATAGGCAAACGGAATGCTTTGGAAAGAATCAAGCGCCACCACCACCACCATCATCCCTACATAGTCTGCATGGTCGGGATACTCGAGGAAAGCAGAAATCGGTTTCAGAAACATCATGCAAAGCATCACAAACAAGAGCGAAAGTCCGCCCACGAACAGAAGAGAATTGGCGTATACCTTATGAGGGTCTTCGCCCGACTTGTTAGCGAAACGGAAAAAACCGGTCTCCATGCCGAAAGTCAGCAGTACCAATATCAGCGCCGTATAGGCATAGACATTCGACACCACACCATAACCACCCGATGCCGCCGGCAGCACTGCCGTATACAGCGGCACCAGCAGATAATTCAAGAAGCGGCCCACGATGCTGCTCACACCATAAATGGCCGTATCCTTAGCCAACGATTTCAGTTCAGCCATAACCTAATTTTTTAGTCCCGACAATCCTTTAGTCAAACAATGTCTTGCTACTGTTATAGATACTTCTGCCCAAATGCTTATATGCCAGTTCCGTCACTTCCCGTCCGCGCGGCGTGCGCTTCAGGAAGCCTTCTTTGATGAGGAAGGGCTCGTAAACCTCTTCCAACGTACCGGGGTCTTCTCCCAAAGCCGTGGCAATGGTGGTCAGCCCCACGGGCCCGCCCTTGAACTTGTCGATGATTGTGCAGAGAATCTTGTTGTCTATCTCGTCCAGACCGTACCGGTCGATGTTCAGCGCCTCAAGCGCATAGCGGGCTATCTCCACCGTAATCCGTCCCGACCCCTTCACCTGCGCAAAGTCGCGCACCCGGCGCAGCAGCGCATTGGCGATACGCGGCGTACCACGGCTGCGCGAGGCGATTTCACCCGCCGCCTCCACATCGCAGGGCACGTTCAGAATTTTCGCCGAACGGAGGATAATCTGGGTCAGTACCGCATCATCATAGTATTCCAGATGCAGATTGATGCCGAAGCGGGCACGGAGCGGAGCCGTCAACAGACCGCTGCGGGTGGTGGCTCCCACCAAAGTGAACGGATTCAGGTCTATCTGTATGCTTCGGGCAGAAGGCCCCTTGTCTATCATGATGTCAATCCGGTAGTCTTCCATGGCCGAATACAGATATTCCTCTACCACCGGACTGAGCCGGTGTATCTCATCGATGAAAAGCACATCATTCGCCTCCAGGCTGGTCAGCACACCCGCCAGATCTCCCGGCTTGTCAAGCACCGGCCCCGATGTGACTTTAAATCCGACACCCAGTTCATTCGCAATGATGTTGCTCAGCGTAGTCTTTCCTAATCCGGGAGGCCCGTGCAGCAGCACGTGGTCAAGCGCCTCGGCACGCAGGCGGGCCGCCTTTACGAAGATACGCAGATTGTCCACCACCTTGTCCTGCCCGCTGAAGTCCTCGAACTGAAGCGGACGGAGAGCGTTCTCAAAATCGCGTTCCTTCCCTACCGGCTTATAGTCGCGTATGTCAAACTGTTCTTCCATAACAGTGCAAAATTACAAACTATAAATGAAAAGCCGGCGAAATCCCTTCCAAAAAAAACGAAGGAATGAAGCAAGCCTTTCTGCACTACAGGAAAAAATGCCGGGATGCCGGACAAAAAAAATTTCCCTCCGCAGAAAAACAGATTTTCACCCCGACATAATTTTTTCCCTGCATGACTCTTTCTCCGTCAAAAAAGTTATCTTTGCGAAACAAACCTGACTTCTTTTTGTTATTTTCATGATGAAGACATATACCACAACGCATATCGTTTTCTTTTCGCCTACTCATACATCTGCGCAGACAGCACGCGCCGTAGGCGAAGGCATAGGCATGGGACGACGGATTGAGACCGACCTGACGCTCGACGAAGGCCTGTCCCCCATTGAGATTAGGGATGCCGTAACGATTATCGCCGCCCCGGTCTACGGCGGACGGATAGCACCGACCGCTCTGCAACGCATCAAACGCCTGCGGGGTACGGATGCGCCTGCCATTCTGATAGCGGTCTACGGCAACCGCGACTACGAAGACGCATTGGTTGAACTGCGCGATACGGCTGCCGAACTGGGCTTTACACCGCTTTCGGCAGGAGCCTTCATCGGCGAACACAGCTACAGCACGGCGGCTTATCCCGTCGCCGCAGGCCGTCCGGACGCATCCGACTTGCAAAAAGCCGCAGACTTCGGGCGTGCCAGTTGGGAAAAGCTGCTCGCGCAGCCCGACCTGCCGCCGTTTTTCGTCAAGGGGAATGCGCCTTACAAAGAGTTGAAAGCGGGACAGCCTGCCTGCCCCGTATGCACGGAACAGTGCTTCGCCTGCGGCGAATGCCTGGAAGTCTGTCCGACGCACGCCATCCGCCTCAGCGCAGACGGCAGGATAGAGACTTCTGCCGGCAGCTGCATCAAGTGTTGTGCCTGTGTAAAAGCCTGCCCCAACGAGGCCCGGGTGTTCGACAATCCGTTCGCCGCTTTCCTGCATGAGCACTTCAGTGCACGCCGCGAGCCGGAACTGTTTTTATAATCGGATGAAACTTGACTAAACGCTTAAAAAGACTTCATGCTAAACAAGGAAAAAAGAGTATTGGTGGGCATGAGCGGAGGCATAGACAGCTCCGCCGCATGCATCATGTTACAGGAAAAAGGATTTGAGGTGGTGGGAGTAACCATGCGCACATGGGACATTCCTTCGCATTTCTCTAACCCGGAGCAGGAGCAGCCCGATGAAATTCTGGAGGCGCAGGCATTGGCCGCGCGGTTGGGTATAGAGCATCATGTGGCCGATGTGCGGAAAGAGTTCCGTCAGGTCATCGTGCAATATTTCATCGATGAGTACATGCGCGGACGGACACCGAATCCGTGCGTCATGTGCAACCCGCTCTTCAAGGAGCGCATCCTATGCGAATGGGCCGACCGCACGGGCTGTGCCTACATCGCGACGGGACATTACTGCCGGCTGGAAGAACGGAACGGACTGCGCTATATTGTCACCGGCGACGACCCGACGAAAGACCAGTCTTATTTCCTCTGGAAACTCCCGCAGCATATCCTGCGCCGCATGCTGTTCCCCTTAGGCGGAATGACCAAGATGCAGGTGCGCGAATATCTGGCCGCAAAGGGGTTCGAGGCAAAAGCCCGCGGCGGCGAAAGCATGGAAATCTGCTTCATCGACAAAGACTACCGCGATTTTCTGAAAGAGCACTGTCCGGACATCGACGAGCGTATCGGGCCGGGGTGGTTTGTCAACGAAAGAGGAGTGAAATTAGGGCAACACAAAGGTTTCGCCTATTACACCATCGGCCAGCGCAAGGGACTGGAGATTGCTTTGGGCAAGCCTGCGTATGTATTGAAAATCAATCCGGCTAAAAATACGGTGATGCTTGGCGATGCCGAACAGTTGAAGACGGAATATATGCTGGTGGAAGATGTCACTGCCGCCGACATCGGGGAACTATTGTCCTGCCCCAACTTGTCTGTGCGCATCCGTTACCGCAGCCGGCCGATTCCCTGTCAGGTAATCCGACTTGAAAACGGACTTTTATTAGTAAAGTTTGCCGAGATGGCCTCAGCCATTGCTCCCGGCCAGTCGGCCGTATTCTACGATAACAACCGCGTATTGGGCGGAGGCTTTATCGCATTCCAGCAATGCCTGAAGAAAATCGCCGCAGAGAACGGGGAAAAGTTCCATTAGCCGTTTTCATTTTAACAACAAAACACGATATTATCCAAACAAAATAACACAATACAGGCACAAATCCACACAAACAGACAGAATCAATACGGACATTTAATTTATTTCTTATTTCTCAAAAATAATAATATGCAAGCAAATAACAGAAATCACATTACAATTTAAAACATACGACAGCAATAGAATAACATTTTAAAACAATCAAGCACACAGAATATATTTTCCAATCCTTTTTGTCCATTATTCTCTTTGTTTTTAGAAAGCCATAATTTATTTTTGCACCCATAGTGACACAAATTATGGTATTATTAAATAAAAAAGAAAGAGAATACCAATGAAAGATTATCATTTCATCAAACAAACATCAAAAGCAGAGGCAATAAGTCATCAGCAGGATTCAGGGCTTTACGATGCTTCTTACGAACACGACGCCTGCGGCGTAGGGATGATTGTCAACATCCATGGCAACAAATCACACGAGCTAGTCGATGCCGCACTGAAGGTTCTGGAAAATATGAAGCATCGCGGAGCTGAAGGAGCCGACAACAAAACCGGCGACGGAGCCGGCATCATGCTGCAGATTCCGCATGAATTCATTTTGCTTCAAGGTATCCCTGTCCCCGAAAAGGGGAAATACGGCACAGGACTGGTATTTCTACCGAAATCCAAAGACAAACAGGCGGAAATGCTCCGGATTATGATTGAAGAGATAGAGCGCGAAGGACTTTCCTTAATGCATCTGCGCTCCGTTCCGGTCAATTCTTCCATCTTAGGGAAAGACGCGCTGAAAACGGAGCCGGATATCAAACAGATATTCATCACGGGAATATCTGAAGCGAAAGACCTCGAACGGACTCTTTACATCATCCGCAAGAGAATAGAGAGGCGTATTACAGACAGAGACTTCTACATTGTTTCGCTTTCGAGCAAGAATATTGTATATAAAGGAATGCTTTCCTCTGTGCAGGTCCGTGAATATTTCTGCGATCTGGCGCAACCCTACTTTACCAGCGGACTTGCCATCGTGCATTCCCGTTTCAGCACGAACACTTTCCCCACATGGAGTCTGGCACAGCCTTTCCGTCTGTTGGCACACAATGGTGAAATCAACACCATCCGCGGAAACCGCGGATGGATGGAAGCGCGTGAAAGCGTTCTTTCCACCCCTCTGTTGGGAAATGTAAAGGACATACGGCCCATCTTGCAGCCCAATATGAGTGACAGCGCCTCGCTCGACAATGTTTTGGAGTTTTTTGTCATGTCGGGGCTAAGCTTGCCGCATGCCATGGCCATGCTCATCCCGGAATCTTTCAATGACAAAAATCCCATCAGCGAGGAGCTGAAATCTTTTTACGAATATCATTCCATCCTGATGGAACCGTGGGACGGGCCTGCCGCCTTGTTATTCAGCGACGGGCGCTATGCAGGCGGCATGCTCGACCGCAACGGACTGCGTCCGGCACGCTATCTGATAACCAAGAATGACATGATGGTCGTGGCCAGTGAAGCGGGAGTAATCAGTTTCGAACCTGAGACCATCAAAGAAAAAGGCCGGCTGCAACCCGGAAAGATACTGCTGGTCGACACGCAGGAAGGGAAGATATACTACGACGCCCAGTTAAAGGAACAGTTGGCTTCAGACAAACCCTACCGCCAATGGCTGTCGGCCAACCGCATCGAACTGGACACACTGCGAAGCGGCCGTAAAGTAAGCAACGCCGTGACCGATTACGACCGGAAGCTGCGCGCCTTCGGATTCACCCGCGAAGACATTGAGAAAATCATAACCCCCATGTGCACGAGCGGGAATGAGCCGATATCCTCGATGGGAAACGATACCCCGCTGGCTGTCTTATCCGACAAACCGCAGCTTTTATACAATTATTTCCGCCAACAGTTCGCGCAAGTCACCAATCCTCCCATTGACCCAATCCGGGAAGAACTGGTGATGTCGCTCACTGAATATATCGGCGCGGTGGGAAACAACATATTATTGCCGGACGAAAGCCATTGCAAAATGGTCCGTCTGCCCCATCCCATCCTCAACAACACCCAATTGGACATCCTTTGCAACATTCGATACAAGGGGTTCAACACGGTCAAGCTGCCGATGCTGTTCGATGCAAGCCAGGGCACGACAGGACTTCAGGAAGCGATTGCCACGTTGTGCAAGAGAGCGGAAGAATCCGTTACGGACGGAGTCAATTACATAATCCTGTCCGACCGGGACATAGACACCGGCCATGCCGCAATCCCTTCGCTTTTGGCCGTAAGCGCCGTCCATCATCATCTCATTGCAATGCAGAAACGGGTACAGACAGCCCTGATTGTTGAAAGCGGAGAAATACGGGAAGTCATGCATGCCGCCCTGCTTTTAGGCTATGGAGCGAGTGCCATCAACCCGTATATGGCTTTTGCTGTACTGGATGATCTGGTCAGAAAGAACGACATACAGATGAACTATGAAACGGCCGAACGAAATTATATCAAGGCCGTGTGCAAAGGCTTGTACAAGATAATGAGCAAGATGGGCATCAGTACGATACGTTCTTACCGCGGTGCCAAGATATTTGAGGCCGTGGGTCTGAGCGAAGAACTGCTGAAAAACTATTTCGGTACGCCGTCATCGAGCATAGGAGGCATCGGACTACGGGAAATTGCCAAAGACTATATCGCCTTCCATTCAGAGGGATACCAACCGGGAAGCGTAGAAGAGCTGCTGCCTCACATCGGACAATTCTCCTATCGAAAGGACGGAGAGAAACATGCATGGAATCCCGAAACCATCAGCTCCCTGCAACTGGCCACGCGATTGGGGAGCTATAAGAAGTTCAAGGAGTTTACAGCCACAGTCGACAGGAAGGAATCCCCTATTTTCCTGCGTGATTTCTTCCGCTTCAAGAAGCGTCCCATACCGATTGAGCAGGTAGAACCGGTGGAGGATATCGTAAAACATTTCGTGACCGGCGCCATCTCGTTCGGAGCCATAAGCAAGGAAGCGCATGAAGCTTTGGCTTTGGCGATGAACAAGCTCGGAACGCGCAGCAACACCGGGGAAGGCGGGGAAGACTCCGCACGCTTCCACGAGACATACGATGGAATCTCATTGTGCAGCAAGACCAAACAAGTCGCTTCAGGCCGCTTCGGCGTCACTGCCGAGTATCTGGTCAACGCCGAGGAAATACAGATTAAGATTGCTCAGGGGGCAAAACCGGGTGAAGGCGGGCAACTGCCGGGATTTAAAGTAAACGAAGTCATCGCCCGCACGCGGCATTCCATCCCCGGCATCTCGCTCATATCGCCTCCGCCCCATCATGATATCTACTCCATCGAAGACCTGGCACAGCTTATCTTCGATCTGAAGAATGTCAACCCGAAGGCAAAAGTCAGCGTAAAGCTTGTGGCCGAAAGCGGAGTGGGAACCATCGCGGCAGGAGTAGCCAAGGCAAAGGCCGACCTGATAGTCATATCCGGAGCGGAAGGCGGCACGGGAGCATCGCCTGCCTCTTCCGTACGCTATGCCGGCATATCTCCCGAAATCGGTTTGAGCGAGACTCAGCAGACTTTGGTGCTGAACGGACTCCGAGGACAAGTGCGCCTGCAAGTCGACGGACAGCTCAAAACAGGACAGGATGTGATTAAAATGGCACTTTTAGGAGCTGAAGAGTTTTCTTTCGGCACGGCCATACTGATTGTTCTGGGATGTGTGATGATGCGCAAATGCCATGCAAACACTTGTCCGGTGGGAGTAGCCACACAGAATCCCAAGCTGCGCGAGCATTTCCACGGACATTACGAATATGTGGTCAACTATTTCCGCTTCCTTGCTCAGGAAGTCCGCGAATATCTGGCCGAGATGGGATTTACCAGATTAGAGGATATCGTAGGGCGGACCGACTTGATCGAGACTGTTCCTGCTGTTGCCGGCTCAAAAGCATCCTTACTGGACTTCTCCCGCATCCTGTGCAAAATCGACAACGGCTCGCCGCTGCACAACGCAACAACGCAACATCACGACATAGACAAGGTGATGGATGTCATGATGATACAGGCATCCCGAAGCGCGATAGAGAACCGTAAGGAAGTATCATTAGAGTATACCATCGCCAACACCGACCGTTCGGTAGGTGCCATGCTTTCAGGAGCTGTGGCCGCCCGATACGGAGAGCAGGGACTGCCCGACCAGACTATCTGCGTAAAGTTCAAAGGCTCTGCCGGACAAAGTTTCGGAGCGTTTCTCGCCCATGGAATCAGTTTCAGGCTGGAAGGAGAAGCCAACGACTATCTGGGAAAAGGACTGAGCGGAGGGCATATCTCCGTGCTTCCCCCTGTAAGAAGTGACTTTGCCGCCGAAGACAATACCATTGCAGGCAATACATTGCTGTATGGAGCCACGAGCGGAGAGGTCTATATAAACGGGAAAGTCGGCGAACGCTTTGCCGTGCGAAACTCCGGAGCTGTCGCCGTGGTGGAAGGAGCAGGCGATCACTGCTGCGAATACATGACAGGCGGACGAGTGGTCGTGTTGGGAGATACGGGAAGAAACTTCGCAGCCGGCATGAGCGGCGGCGTGGCGTACGTATGGAACAGGCATCATGACTTCGACTACTTCTGCAACATGGAGATGGTCGAGCTATCGCTGCTCGAAGATGCCTCCGCACGCAAGGAACTGCACGAGCTGATACGGCGGCACTACCTGTATACCGGCTCCGAACTGGCACGAACGATGCTCGACAACTGGAACCGCTACGCTGATGAATTTATCCAGGTCACGCCTATCGAATACAAAAAAGTATTGGCAGAAGAGCAGATGCGCAAACTGCAGGAGAAAATCGCCGAAGTGCAAAGAGACTACTGACATTGCAACAACAGAAAAAACAATCCGGATGCGGATAGCAGACCGACTTTTCTTCTATCCCGTCCTAAATACATCAGAACAAAAATGGGAGATCCTAAAGCATTCTTAACCGTACCGCGCCAGGAAGCGGGGTACCGCCCTATACACGACCGAATCACTGACTTCAGCGAAGTGGAGCAGACTCTTAACTCAAGCGAGCGGAAGCTACAGGCATCGCGCTGCATGGACTGCGGAGTGCCGTTCTGCCACTGGGCCTGCCCGCTGGGAAACCGCCCTCCGGAGTTTCAGGACGCGCTTTATAAGGGAAACTGGAAAAAGGCTTACCAGATTTTGGCCCAGACCAACGATTTTCCGGAATTTACCGGGCGCGTGTGTCCGGCCTTGTGCGAAAAAAGTTGTGTGCTCAAGCTCAGCATCGATGCCCCGGTCACCGTCCGCGAAAACGAGGCGGCCATCATCGAAGCCGCTTTCCGCGAAGGATATATACAGCCTGTCCGCACTCCGCGGAACGGGCATCGGGTGGCTGTCATCGGGTCAGGCCCGGCGGGACTGGCGGCCGCCAACCAGCTTAACCGCCGCGGATATAATGTTACAGTCTTCGAAAAACTGGAATACCTGGGCGGACTGCTGCGTTTCGGCATACCGAACTTCAAGCTTAACAAGCCCATCATCGACCGCCGCCTGCATGTAATGGAAGAAGAGGGCGTGACTTTCAAGACAAACACGGCAGTCGAGCTCACCCGGCTGCCGGACGGATTCGACGCTTACTGCGTATGTACCGGTACGCCTCAGGCACGCGACCTCCGTATTCCGGGACGCGAACTGAAGGGAATCCATTTCGCCATGGAGATGTTGGCGCAGCAAAACCGGGTACTTGCCGGGCAAACCTTCGGCAAAGAAGAGCGTATCACCGCCAAAGGCAAGCATGTGCTGGTTATCGGGGGAGGAGACACGGGCAGTGACTGCATCGGGACGAGCAACCGTCAGGGTGCGCTGAGCGTGACACAGATTGAAATCATGCCCAAGCCACCTGTCGGAAGCAATCCGGCCACACCCTGGCCGCAGTGGCCTCTTGTGCTGAAGACAAGCAGCAGCCACGAAGAGGGATGCACACGCCGGTGGAGTCTGACTTCCAACCGTTTCATCGGGCGGGGAGGACATGTATGCGGTGTCGAAGTGGAAGAAGTGGAATGGATTCCGACAGATAACGGTCGTCCTTCCATGAGGCCGACCGGAAAGAAAGAAACGTTGAAAGCCGACCTTGTACTGCTGGCCATGGGATTTTTGAAGCCTGAACTTCCTCCGCTGCCCGACAATGTCTTCGTGGCGGGCGATGCCGGCTCAGGTGCCAGTCTGGTGGTAAAATGTATTGCATCCGGACGAAAGGCGGCGGCAGACATTGACCGCTACTGCCTTGCCCGCAGCAAATGAGACGGACAACCCTGTAAAAACATTTTCTTAATACGAACAAACCATGTGTGGAATAGTAGCAATTTTCAATATCAAAGGACAAAAGAAAGAGCAGCGCGACAAGGCGCTGGCAATGGCCAAGAGGATACGCCACCGCGGCCCCGACTGGAGCGGAATTTACTGCGGCGAATCGGCCGTCCTTGCCCATGAACGGCTTTCGATTGTCGACCCGCAAAGCGGAAGGCAACCGCTCTTCTCACCGGACGGCAAGCAGATACTCGCCGTAAACGGAGAGATATACAATCACCGTGACATACGCAAACGCTACAGCGGACAGTATCCTTTTCAGACGGGAAGCGACTGCGAAGTGATTCTTGCCCTGTATCGCGACAAGGGTATCCGCTTCCTGGAAGACTTGAACGGCATCTTCGCCTTCGCGCTTTATGATGAAGCGAACGGCGAGTTCCTTATCGCGCGCGACCCCATCGGGGTCATACCGCTGTACATAGGGTATGACAGCGACGGAAAAGTGTATTGCGCCAGCGAGCTGAAGGCGCTCGAAGGATTTTGCGAGCGTTACGAACCTTTCCTTCCCGGACATTATTACTGGAGTCGTGAGGGCATCATGAAGCGTTGGTACAGGCGCAAATGGATGGATGAAGTGCCGCACACGGAAGCCGGTGCCTCTTTGTCCGGCCCGTCCGAGCAGCAGACGGCCGGAAAGCTGCGCGAAGCCCTCGAGTCGGCCGTACATCGCCAGCTGATGAGCGATGTTCCCTACGGCGTACTGCTGTCGGGCGGACTCGACAGTTCGGTCATTTCTGCCATAGCGAAGAAATACGCTTCCCGGCGCATCGAGACAAACGGCCGGTTGGAAGCCTGGTGGCCTCAGCTCCACTCCTTTGCCATCGGTCTGAAGGGTGCTCCCGACCTCGCGAAAGCCCGCGAAGTGGCCGAGCATATCGGCACCGTCCATCACGAAATCAACTATACAATCCAGGAAGGACTGGACGCACTGCGCGATGTGATCTATTACATCGAGACTTATGATGTGACCACCGTACGCGCTTCCACGCCGATGTATCTGCTTGCCCGTGTCATCAAGAGCATGGGCATAAAAATGGTGCTCAGCGGAGAGGGGGCTGATGAGGTTTTCGGCGGCTATCTCTACTTCCATAAAGCTCCCGATGCCGGAGAGTTCCACCGTGAAACGGTGCGCAAGCTGTCCAAACTGCATTTATACGACTGTCTGCGGGCCAACAAGTCGCTTGCTGCCTGGGGCGTTGAAGGGCGTGTGCCTTTCCTCGACAAGGAGTTTCTCGATGTCGCCATGGGCATCGATCCCCGTTTGAAGATGTGTCCGGGCAAGACCATCGAGAAGAAAATCGTGCGGGAAGCTTTTGCCGACATGCTTCCGTACGGTGTTGCCTGGAGACAGAAAGAGCAGTTCAGCGACGGTGTAGGTTACAGTTGGATTGATACCCTGAAGGAAATGACCGCCCAGGCGGTAAGCGACGAGCAGATGGCGCATGCCGCCGAGCGTTTCCCCATCCATACGCCCCGCAACAAAGAAGAATATTATTACCGCAGCATATTCGAAGAGCATTTTCCCAGTGACAGTGCCGCACTCAGCGTGCCGAGTGTGCCGAGCATAGCCTGTTCCACCGCCGAGGCTCTGGCATGGGATGCTTCGTTTGAAGGCATGAACGAGCCGAGCGGACGGGCGGTAGCGGGAGTTCACGAGGATGCTTACCACAAATAACAAAGGAAAAAGTCATGAAAGTACGATTCACCAAAATGCATGGAGCGGGAAACGACTACATTTATATTAATGCAATGCAGTATCCGCTCAGCAATCCGGAACAGTTGGCCGTAGACTGGAGCCGCCCCCATACGGGAATCGGGAGCGACGGACTGGTGCTTGTCGGGGCTTCGGAGAAGGGAGACTTCAGTATGCGCATCTTCAATGCCGACGGATCGGAGGCAAAGATGTGCGGCAACGCCTGCCGCTGCATCGGGAAGTACCTGTATGAACACGGACTGACGGACAAGACCACCGTCAGGCTCGACACGCTTTCCGGCATCAAGGTGCTGACCTTGCATTTGGACGGACAAAACCGGGTGGCATCCGTTACCGTAGACATGGGGAAGCCCCTTGATATCCATCCGGTGGCATTGGGAGACGGATACCCGTACAGCAGCGGGACAGCCGTTTCGATGGGCAATCCGCATCTGGTGATATTTGTCAACGATGTGGCGGAGGTCAATCTGCCGGAAGTCGGCCCGCAATTAGAGCGGCATCCCCTGTTTCCAGACCGGGTTAATGTCGAGTTCGCGCAGGTCATCGACCGGTGCAACATCCGTATGCGCGTATGGGAACGCGGTTCCGGCATAACCCAAGCATGCGGAACGGGAGCTTGCGCCACGGCTGCGGCCGCCGTCCGCACAGGACGGTGCCAGAGCCAGACAGCCGTCGCAATGGACGGAGGCACCCTGCGGATGCAGTGGGACGAGGCTGACAGCCATATAAGAATGACCGGCCCCGCCGTCCAGGTCTTTGAAGGAGAAATAGAAATCTGAACTTAATCATACGAAACGTATATGGCATTAGTAAACGAACATTTTCTGAAACTGCAAGGCAATTATCTGTTTTCCGACATCGCAAAAAAAGTCAATGCCTTCAAGGTCACCCATCCCAAGCAGCCGCTCATACGCTTGGGCATAGGCGATGTGACCCGCCCGCTTCCGCCTGCCTGCATAGAGGCAATGCACAAGGCGGTAGACGAGATGGCGGACATGGACACCTTTCACGGATACGGGCCGGAGCAGGGATACGAGTTTCTGACAGAGGCAATCATCAAGCATGACTTCGCCCCGTTGGGCATCAGCCTCAGCCCTTCGGAGGTCTTCATCAGCGACGGAGCCAAAAGCGATACCGGAAACATCGGCGAACTGCTGCGGTGGGACAACAGCATGGGCGTTACCGACCCGGTCTATCCCGTCTATGTAGACAGCAACATCATGTGCGGACGGTCGGGTGTCCTTGAGCCGAACGGGACATGGAGCAATGTAACCTATCTGCCCTGCACGGCAGAAAACCATTTCATACCCAGTGTCCCCGACCATCGGGTAGACCTTGTCTATCTTTGCTACCCCAATAATCCGACAGGCACGGCCCTTACGCACGAGCAGCTCAAGGTATGGGTGGAGTATGCACTTAAAAACGATACGCTGATCGTGTTCGACGCCGCTTATGAAGCATACATCCGCGAACCGGGCATCCCTCATTCCATCTACGAAATCAAAGGGGCCAAAAAGGTTGCCATCGAAATCCGGAGCTTTTCAAAGACCGCCGGGTTTACGGGAGTGCGCTGCGGCTACACGGTGATACCGAAAGAGGTTACCGCCGCCACCCTCGGCGGAGAGCGTATCCCCCTGAATCCGCTGTGGAACCGCCGCCAATGCACCAAGTTCAACGGGACAAGCTACATCACCCAGCGTGGAGCCGAGGCCGTCTACAGCCCCGAAGGGCAGCGTCAGGTAAGGGAAACCATCGACTATTACATGGAAAACGCTCGCATCATGCGGGCGGAACTGCAAAACAGCGGGTTCGATGTATACGGAGGAGCCAATGCCCCCTACCTTTGGCTCAAGGCTCCGGAAGGCATGAGCTCATGGAAATTCTTCGACCACATGCTCTATAATATGAATATCGTGGGTACACCCGGTGTAGGATTCGGTCCGAGCGGGGAAGGATACCTGCGTCTGACCGCATTCGGCAGACGGGAAGACTGCATTGAAGCCATGCAGCGCATCCGCCGCCATATCTGAACCGACATTTTTCCCGTCGCATTCGGCGACCGCATCCGTGCGGCATAAGTCTTGACCGGCTTATGCCGCACGTTTTTGCTTGCCATAACCAGACCGGATACTGACCAAAAAAATGCGGGACTATGGCCCTGTCTGCGTTTGGCCGGCATGAAATGCAGACAAACAAAGGAAGAAAACTTCCACCCCCTCAATACAAAAACAAGAAGGCGGCATCGGCCAACCTTGTCTGTGCTGCATAATCGAAAAGAATACTGACATAAATTCTGTTTCCAAAAACAAAAAACTTACAGATTGTTATTATATACGGATATATTGATTACATCTATTACATTTCAACGCGCGACGGCGACAAAATCAAACATACAAAATATAATTTGACATTATATCAAAAATTTTCCGCATATAAAGATAATACGCTATATATTTGCATCGAAAATAAAACAAAAAGACACAAATAATATTTTTAATCAGACAAAACGATTAATTATGAAAACAAACATTTCTTTTATGAAAGCTCTGTTCGCGGCAATGGCGGTATCAACCGCCTCCGGACTGTCGGCACAAACCGGCGTAGAAGCCCATGCCGGAGCGGATTTGGTCAGCGGATACATCTGGCGCGGACAGGACTTGGGCGGCATCAGCGTGCAGCCGTCGGCAGGGATTGCCTATAAAGGACTGTCGCTGTCCGCATGGGGCTCGGTGGGATTCGAAAGCAAAGACACGAAAGAGCTTGACCTTACGCTGGGATATGAATACAAAGGATTCAGCGTATCGGTAACGGACTACTGGTTTGACAACGGCCCGGGGTATTTCCACTACGGGGCGCGTAACACTTCCCACGTGTTCGAGGCACAGGTGGGCTATGACTTCGGCGTCGTGGCGATAGACTGGTATACGAACTTCGCGGGAAACGACGGAGTGAACCGCAGCGGGAAACGGGCGTATTCATCGTTCATAAATCTGGAAGCGCCGTTCCGTCTGGGCGGTATCAACTGGACAGCGGCAGTGGGGGCCACGCCCTGGGCCACTTCCTTCTATAACGGAGGCGCAGGCGGATTCGAGGTAAGCCAGGTTGCACTGACGGCATCCCGGACGATTCCCGTCACCCGGCGCTTTTCCCTGCCGCTCTTCGCCCGCGCCATCTGGAATCCGGCGACCGAAGGAGCCTACTTCGTATTCGGACTGACGCTTTAAGAAAATATGCAGACAAGGCAGGAACTGGTTTTTGACAAAAGGTAAAAAGACTACAGGATAACATTTCACAACAACTAAACACACTAAAATAAAAGCAGTATGAAGAAAATCGAAGCAATCATCCGTCGAAGCCGTTTCGATGATGTAAAGGAAGCGTTGCTTGCTGCCGACATCGAATGGTTTTCGTACTATGACATCAGGGGTGTGGGCAAGACCCGACAGGGACGCATATACCGTGGAATGGTGTATGACACAAGTTCAATCGAACGTATCATGGTATCCATCGTGGTGCGCGACAAGAATGTAGAAAAGACAGTGCAGGCAGTAATGAACGCCGCGCGCACGGGAGAAATCGGCGATGGCAGGATATTCATCCTCCCGGTTGAGGACTCTGTCCGCATCCGCACGGGGGAACGGGGGGACATCTCCCTATACAACGCCGAGCAAGAGAAATAAACAGACACAAACTATAACGCTAAAACTCGATTATCATGGATACAATACTTGACACCGGCAACACCGCATGGGTGATTGTCGCTACCATACTCGTTTTATTGATGAGCATTCCGGGCATTGCCCTGTTCTATGGCGGACTGGTGCGCCAGAAGAACGTTTTGAGCATCGTGATGCAGACCTTGCTTATCGTATGCGCCGTCAGCGTTTTGTGGATAGCCTTCGGATACAGCTTCGTGTTCGGCACCGGACTTGCCGAGAGCGGAAGCGCGTGGGGAGCTGTCATCGGAGGATTCGACAAAGTGTTTCTCCGGGGTATCACCACGCAGTCGCTCGCCGCGGGCAATATCCCCGAACTGATATTCGTGCTCTTTCAGTGCATGTTTGCCGTCATTACTCCGGCTTTGATACTGGGCGCGTTCGCCGAACGTGTAAAGTTTTCCGGATTTATGCTGTTTACCGTCCTGTGGAGCATACTGGTATACATGCCGATGGCTCATTGGGTATGGGGAGGCGGATTCCTGCAAAAGATGGGTGCGATAGACTTCGCGGGCGGTACGGTGGTGCATATCAACGCCGGCATCTCGGCCCTGGTCATGGCGCTTATGGTGGGAAAACGGAGTGACTACAGGTCGCGTCACCCGATGACTCCGCACAACGTGACTTTCGTCTTCATGGGAACGGCGTTCTTATGGCTGGGATGGTTCGGCTTCAATGCCGGAAGCGGACTTTGTGCCGACGGAATCGCCGCCAACGCCTTTCTGGTGACACATCTGGCTACCTGCGTAGCGGCTCTTACCTGGATGGCCATCGACTGGATTCATAACAAAAAGCCCACTACGGTAGGAACATGCACCGGCGCGGTGGCCGGACTGGTCGCCATTACTCCGGCCGCAGGGACGGTCGACCTGTTGGGAGCGTTCTTCATCGGCATGATTACCTCCATCGTGTGCTTCTATATGGTGGCCGTCATCAAGCCCCACTTCGGGTATGACGACACGCTCGATGCCTTTGGTGTTCATGGCGTGGGAGGAATCATCGGGTCAGTTCTGACGGGTGTATTTGCCACGCAGTTTATTTCAGGAGAAGGCGGTGTGGAAGGAGCACTCTACGGCGACTGGCATCAGCTGTGGATACAGATTCTGACGACGGCCATCTCCATTGCCTTCAGCGCAGTCATGACATTTGTCCTGTTCAAGATAACAGACCGACTGGTAGGAATCCGCGTCGACAGGCGGGTGGAAGAGGAAGGACTCGATATCTACGAGCACGGAGAATCGGCCTACAACCATTGATTGATATCATCAAACCCATAAACAACAAGTTAAAATCAAGAGACATTATGACAACACTGAGATTCAGAGTAGTAGAAAAAGCGTTTCAGGCAAGGCCGCACGAGGTGGCCGTGCCTGCGAAACGGCCGAGCGAATATTTCGGCAAGTATGTGTTCAACCGTGAAAAGATGTTCCGTTACCTGCCGTCGGCGGTATATGCCCGCCTCACCGACGCGATGGACCACGGTGCGGCCCTCGACCGCAATATAGCCGACCAGGTGGCCGAAGGCATGAAGCGGTGGGCGATGGAGATGGGAGCCACCCATTACACCCATTGGTTCCAGCCGCTCACCGAGGGAACGGCGGAAAAGCACGATGCTTTCGTGGAGCACGACGGGAAGGGCGGAATGCTTGAAGAGTTCTCCGGAAAGTTGCTTGTGCAGCAGGAGCCGGACGCGTCCTCGTTTCCCAACGGCGGCATCCGCAATACGTTCGAGGCGCGCGGTTATTCGGCGTGGGATCCCTCGTCACCCGTGTTCGTGAT
The DNA here is from genome assembly GCA_949294185.1 of uncultured Bacteroides sp. Taxonomy (GTDB): domain Bacteria; phylum Bacteroidota; class Bacteroidia; order Bacteroidales; family Bacteroidaceae; genus Phocaeicola. The sequence continues at coordinate 9,701 of CASFGA010000006.1, read as the reverse complement.
TGATGACACGCTGTGCATTCCGACCGTATTCATCGCCTATACGGGCGAGTCGCTCGACTACAAGGCCCCGTTGCTGAAGGCGTTGAGTGCGGTCAACAAGGCGGCGGTCGATGTCTGTCACTACTTCGACCCGCAAGTAAAGAAGGTGATGGCCTATTTGGGATGGGAACAGGAATATTTCCTGGTGGACGAAGGACTGTATGCTGCCCGCCCCGACCTGCTGCTTACCGGCCGTACGCTTATGGGACACGAAGCTTCGAAAAACCAGCAACTCGAGGATCACTACTTCGGAGCCATCCCCACGCGCGTAGCCGCCTTCATGAAGGACTTGGAAATCCAGGCGCTTGAACTGGGCATCCCGGTAAAGACCCGCCACAATGAGGTCGCTCCGAACCAGTTCGAGCTGGCTCCCATCTTCGAGGAATGCAACTTGGCTGTAGACCATAACATGCTTATCATGTCGCTGATGCGGAAAGTGGCGCGTGCGCACGGATTCCGTGTCCTGCTCCACGAAAAGCCCTTCAAGGGCGTAAACGGCTCGGGAAAGCACAACAACTGGTCGCTCGGCACAGACACCGGCGTTTTGCTCATGGCCCCGGGAAAGACCGGTGAAGAGAATCTGCGCTTCATCACCTTTGTAGTCAACACGCTGATGGCGGTATACCGACACAACGGACTGCTCAAGGCGTCCATCATGAGCGCGACAAACGCCCATCGGTTGGGAGCCAACGAGGCGCCTCCCGCCATCATCTCTTCGTTTTTGGGCAACCAGCTGAGCAAGGTGCTCGACCACATGGAGGACAGCTCCACCGACGAACTGATTTCCTTAGGCGGCAAACACGGCATGAAGCTCGACATTCCGCAGATTCCGGAACTGCTCATCGACAACACTGACCGCAACCGCACCTCGCCTTTCGCCTTTACGGGAAACCGTTTCGAGTTTCGCGCCGTGGGTTCGGAAGCCAACTGCGCCAGCGCCATGATAGCCCTCAACGCCGCCGTTGCCGAACAGCTCGTCATCTTCAAGGGCGAAGTGGATGCGCTCATCGAGCAGGGAGAACCGAAGATCTCCGCCCTCATCCAGGTTATCCGCAAGTATATCAAGGAATGCAAGCCGATTCGCTTCGACGGGAACGGATACAGCGACGAGTGGAAGGCGGAGGCCGCACGCCGCGGACTGGACTGCGAGACCAGTTGCCCGCTCATCTTCGACCGTTATCTTGCGCCGGAGAGCATCCGGATGTTTGAATCGACCGGCGTGATGACGCGCAAGGAGCTGGAGGCCCGCAATGAAGTGAAGTGGGAGACCTATACAAAGAAAATCCAGATAGAGGCCCGCGTGCTGGGCGACCTTGTGATGAACCACATTGTCCCCGTCGCCATCGAGTATCAGACCAAGCTTATCGACAATGTATACAAGATGCGCGGCATTTTCGGCGAGGAAGAGACCGGCAGGCTCGCGGCCGAAAACGTGGCCATCATACGCAAAATCGCCGAACACACGAGCTACATCAAGGAGCATGTAGACACGATGGTGGAAGCACGCAAGGTAGCCAACCGGATTGCCGCCGAGCGCGAAAAGGCGATTGCCTATCACGACACCATCGCACCGATGCTCGAGCAGATCCGATACCATATCGACAAGCTGGAGCTTATCGTCGACGACCAGATGTGGACACTGCCAAAATATCGGGAGCTGCTGTTCATCCGCTGACGGACAGTCTCTGATTTTTTATTGGATGTTTGATGCGGGGCCGGGCTGTTGGCGAAACAGTCCGGCTCTTGCGTTTCTCAGGCCGAAAGCCTACGGCCTGCCGGAATTCTTGTCAGGGCAGAAACCGGTTATCCCCGCGGCCGGAAACTGCGCCGGTACGGTCAAAACCGGAAAATTGACCGGCAATCAGAAAAAGTTATCCTTTCTTCTTCGATTTTAACACTTAAAACGTGTTCTTTGTATAAGTTTTCTCTATTTTTGCATCGACAAACAACCTTTAAACAGTAAAGGACTTTTCCTGCATCCTGCCTTGCCGGATGTTTTTCAGACGGGCAAGAAGAGGAAAGAAAAACACGCAGCCATGAAATTGTCGTACAGAAAACCGCAGATGTACTCGTTCCCGAATCTGGGAGGACTGACCAACCGGCAGGCTGCCGCGTTGACGGACGAGGAATTTGCCCGCTACATGGAGCGGAGCAAGCGGGTGGAGTATGGCAAGGTATATCGGGCGACCCCCGATGTGCTGATGCGGAAGATGTGCGACGAGGCCATACTGGTGCCCGTAGGCAAGGAAATCACAATGAACGGGCTGATAGACATCAATTCCACCGTGCAGTTCCTTTGGGAGCAATTCCAGACGCCGCGCACCATCCCGCAGGTACTGGCCCGCGCGCAAGAGGAATACGAGGATGAAGACGGCTGCATGGAGCGGGAAATCCGGAGCTTCGTAAAAGATTATGTATCAATAAATTTTATCAGGGAGGAAGAAAACTATGAAACAAAAATGGATTAGACCTCAAACGACTATTGAGAAATTTGTTCCCGATGAATATATCGCGGCTTGCTGGGGAGTAAGATGTGATACTGACTGGGCAAATGCCTATGAAATACGGCAAGGAGATTATCAGAGAGGTGTTACACACGATGCGGCACATTGTGGAAATCCCGGAAACCAAGTAATTTACGATGATGACGATGACGGTATTGCCGACAGAATGATAGAAACAGGGACAGATGGATTAGGAGATTTAACGTGTACTATATATTGGGATTCAGGTTTCAGCAGTATAAGAAAGATTTCCACCGTACAGCCAGATGATATTATCTATTGGACTACCACCGCATCTGACGGCAGAACATGGAATCATAAGGGAACAGTATTCAAAACAAATTTCGCCCGTCCGAACCATTCATAAGTCAAGATTTCAGAAAGAAAATCAAAATTATCTTTTCAGCCTAAATAATGTAAGGCCTGTAAGCGGAAACCTCCGCTTGCAGGCCTTGTTTTTTCCGGCATCCCGCGGACAAGGCGGAATCTTCTGCGGAAGTATGAGCGATTGTGCATAAAAAGTTATATCTTTGCCGCCGAGATATTTCCATTTCATACGGAACAAAAAAAGATGATAACACTAAGAGAATTTTTTTCCATCAAGAAGAACCGCTTCTTCTGGCTGAACATCGCCGCAATGGTTGTCGTGATAATCGGCGCGGCATGGGGCACGCTGCTGTGGCTGGATGCCTACACCCACCACGGAGAAGCGCATACCGTGCCCGACGTGACAGATAAAAACGTGGCGCAGGCGCAGAGAATGCTCGAAGAGCAACAGCTGAAAGGGACAGTGACCGACTCGGTATATGTGAAGGGCGCGCTGAACGGAATCGTTTTGGAACAGAAGCCCGCTCCCGGCGCACGGGTGAAAGAGGGACGGATGGTCTATCTCACCGTCACCACCACCAGTGTTCCCCTCGTGCGGCTGCCCGACCTGGTAGACAACAGCTCGTTCCGCCAGGCCGAAGCCAAGCTCAAGGCGATGGGCTTCCGCCTGACAGAGCCTGAAATCGTGCCCGGCGAACAAGACTGGGTATACGGCATAAAATACCGGGGCGACTCGCTAACGGTGGGCGACCGCGTGCCCAACGAGGCTTTGCTCACGCTCTGCATCGGCAGTGTGGCGCTGCGCGACTCGCTTGCCGCCGACTCCACATTCATTCATCCCGACTCGCTTCCGGCCGTCAGCGACCGTCCGGAGGTGGACGACTCGTGGTTTTAATCTTGCATCCATGACAGAAAACTATTCCGACGAACTGGACGAAACGCTGGACGACCTCGAACCGGCGGGAGAAGCGGGACTTTACGAGCACTTCCGCGTGACGGTGGACCGCGGGCAGTCGCCCGTGCGCATCGACAAGTATCTGGCCGAGCGCATGGTGAACGCATCGCGCAACCGCATACAGGCGGCCGCCGACGCGGGCTTCGTGATGGCCAACGGCGTGCCCGTGAAAAGCAGCTACAAGATAAAGCCGCTCGATGTGCTCACCGTGATGATGGACCGCCCGCGCTATGAGAACGACATCATTCCCGAAGACATTCCGCTGGACATCGTGTATGAAGACGACGACCTGATGGTGGTGAACAAACCCGCCGGTCTGGTGGTACACCCCGGATGCGGCAACTATACCGGCACGCTGGTCAATGCCATCGCCTGGCATCTGCGCGACGTGCCGAGCTACGACCCCAACGATCCGCAGGTGGGACTGGTACACCGCATCGACAAAGACACTTCCGGACTGCTCGTCATCGCCAAGACACCCGACGCGAAGACAAGTCTCGGCCTCCAGTTCTACAACAAGACCACCCGGCGGGAATACAACGCCCTGGTGTGGGGCAATATGGAAAACGACGAGGGAACCGTCACCGGAAACATCGGGCGCAATCCCAAAGACCGCATGCAGATGGCCGTAATGGCAGACCCCACGCAGGGAAAGCACGCCGTGACCCACTATCAGGTGATGGAGCGGCTGGGATACGTGACGCTCGTCAGGTGCGTGCTCGAGACCGGACGTACCCACCAGATACGCGTCCACATGAAATACATCGGACACACCCTCTTCAACGACGAACGCTACGGCGGTCACGAGATATTGAAGGGGACTCACTTCAGCAAATACAGACAATTCGTAAACAACTGCTTCGACATCTGTCCGCGCCAGGCACTCCATGCCCGGACATTGGGCTTCAAACATCCCCGCACAGGCGAGGAAATGTTTTTTTCCTCCCCGCTGCCCGACGACATGACCCGCCTCGTGGAGAAATGGAGAGCGTATATAAGCAACAGAGAAGAATCATGAAACGCATCATTGCCATAGTAGCAGGAGGCGACTCATCGGAACACGGCGTTTCGATGAAGAGCGCCGAAGGAATCCGTTCCTTCATCGACCCGGAAAAGTATCAGACCTACATTGTGGAACTGACCGGCAAAGACTGGGAGGCCCTATTGCCCGACGGCACGCGCACGGCGGTAGACAAGAACGACTTCAGCTTTACGGAAAACGGCATCAGGATAAAACCGGATTTTGCCTATATCACCGTTCACGGAACACCGGGCGAAAACGGAATATTGCAAGGGTATTTCGAGCTGATGGGCATTCCCTACTCCACTTGCGATGTGTTGGTATCGGCACTTACCTTCAGCAAGTTCACCCTCAACCAGTATCTGAAGGGATTCGGCGTGCGTGTGGCCGAGTCGATGCTGGTAAACAAGCGTCACGGCATCAGCGATGAAGACGTGATGGAGAAAATCGGGCTGCCCTGCTTCATCAAGCCCAACGCCAGCGGCTCAAGCTTCGGCGTGACGAAGGTAAAGGCCAGAGAGCAGATCCAGCCCGCCCTGCAGAAGGCTTTCGAGGAGTCGGACGATGTGATGATAGAGGCTTTCATGGACGGCATCGAGCTGGCCGAGGGATGCTACAAGACCAAACACAAGGCGGTGGTGCTCCCCATCACCGAAGTGGTGAGCCAAAACGAGTTTTTCGACTTTGACGCCAAATATAACGGCGAGGCAACCGAGATTACTCCCGCGCGCCTCAGCCCCGAACTGACAGACCGCGTGCAGAAACTCACATCGGCCATCTACGATATACTGGGATGCAAAGGACTGGTGCGCGTGGACTACATCATTACCGAAGGAGAAAAAATCAACCTGCTCGAGATGAACACCACGCCGGGCATGACCGCCACAAGCTTTATCCCGCAGCAGGTGCGCGCCGCGGGGCTTGACATGAAAGATGTAATGACGGACATCATAGAGGATTGTTTCTGAAAAAAATTCGTATATTTGCAGCAACACCAAACCGAGAACGAGCTATGAACAAGCCTATCCCTGCCGAATTTGACGAAATACGCCCCTACTCTCCCGAAGAACTGCCGCAAGTGTGCAAGGAGCTGCTTGCCGACCCGGATTTCCGCGCCGTCGTCGCGACCGTCATGCCGGATGTTCCGATGGAGGCCATCACCGCCCAGCTGACGCGGTGCAAGACCAATCTGGATGTTCAGAAGAACTTTTTCTACAAACTCCTGCACGACATCGTCAGTCATCACAGCGACGGATTTGAAATGGACGCTTCCGCCCTGACGGACAAGCAGCAGCACTATACGTTTATATCCAACCACCGCGACATTGTGCTCGACCCGGGACTTCTTTCGTTAGGGCTCCTGGACAACGGATTCCCCACCACCGTGGAGATTGCCATCGGCGACAACCTGCTTATCTACCCGTGGATCAAGAAGCTGGTGCGGGTAAACAAGTCGTTCATCGTGCAGCGTGCGCTTTCCATGCGGCAGAAGCTGGAGGCCTCCGCACGCCTGTCGCGCTACATCCATTTCGCCGTGGCCGAAAAGGGCGAGAATGTCTGGATCGCCCAACGGGAAGGACGCGCCAAAGACTCGGACGACCGCACGCAGGACAGCGTGCTGAAGATGCTTGCCATGGGAGGAACGGGAGACAGTCCGGCAGACCGGCTGAAGGAACTGCACATCGTCCCGCTTTCCCTGTCCTACGAATACGATCCGTGCGACTATCTGAAGGCGGCGGAAATGCAAATGAAACGGGACATCGAGGGATACAAGAAAAGTCAGCAGGACGACCTGCTCAACATGCAGACGGGCATCTTCGGCTACAAGGGGCATATCCACTTCCAGGCCTCGGAATGCATCGACAAGGAACTGGAGTCGCTCCGACATCTGCCGAAAACCGAACTGTTCACTCAGGTGTCGCAGCTGATAGACCGGCATATCCACCGCAGCTACCGCCTTTATCCGGGCAACTATGTGGCTTGCGACCTGCTGAAAGGCGCCGCCCGCTTCGCTTCCCGCTATACGCCGGAAGACAAAGCCCGCTTCGAAGCCTACATCCAGAAGAAGCTGGACCTGATTGACATCGAGAACAAAGACGAAGCTTTCTTGCGCGAACGGATGCTGACCATGTATGCCAATCCGGTCATCAACCATCAGAAAGCCACGGAAGCATGATGCGGAAAGTCTTTTTGCTGCTGTTGCCGGTCTGTCTGATTGCTGTCGCGGCGTGTCAGGACGACGAGTATGTCTATCCGAACGTGGTGACAGAATTCATCGACGGGCAGACAAACGAGGCGGGCACCCTGTCGCAGCTGGTTACGGACAAGGGGAAAGTCTATACCATACAGCCGCGCGAAGGACTGGACGGCCTGGTTCCCGACTCCGTATACCGTACAGTTTCCGTCTATCAGCCTATCGACGGCAGCGATGAAGCATTCCTCTACTCCGCCGAACTGATTCTGGCGATGCGTCCGCTGCCTGACTGGAGCTTTCAGAACGGGATAAAGACCGACCCGGTCAACGTGCGGAGCGTATGGCAGTCGGGCGAATACATCAACCTGATACTTCTCCCCTTAGTGAAGGAAGGAAGCCACGCCTTCCATTTCATAGACTACGGCATCACGGAGAGCGGGGGAACGCGCACGCTTGCCCTGACCCTCTATCACGACCGCAAGGGCGACAGCGAAGCCTTCACCCGCGAAGTCTGTCTCTCCATCCCGCTCTGGCCGTACAGACACGAACTCCGCAAGGGCGACACCGTCGTCTTGCAGATAAACACCTACGACGAAGGAGTGGTTTCCTATACATTTGCCTATTAAAACTCCGATAATATGATAAAGACCCTTTACTTTACACTTTTTGTATGCGCATTCGCCTTTCTGCTGTTCGCATGCAGCGACAAGTCTAAAGACGACTTCAAGAATCTTTCCTCCGATGAATTCGAGCGTCTGATCGAAGATGAAAATGTCCAGTGCGTTGATGTGCGCACCGTTGCGGAATATTCCGACGGACACATACCGGGAAGCTATAATATAAATGTATTGGACGAAAACTTTTCCGCCAATGCCGATGAGGTGCTGGACAAGGAAGAGCCGGTGGCCGTATACTGCAAAAGCGGCCGGCGCAGCCGGAATGCAGCACGCATCCTCTCGAAAAAAGGATTCAAGGTATACAATCTGGACAAGGGATTCGAGGACTGGAAGGAGCACGGAAAGGATATCGCCCGGTAATCCGCAGACAAAAAAGCAGGACATACCCGCCGAAAACGTGCAGGGAAACTTCTCCCTGCATGTTCCCCTACACGCTTCCCTACACCCGCAAACAGCAGGAAAGCAACCGGTTAACCTCAAAAGTGTAGGGGTGTAGGAAAAAAATGAAAAAACTTCCCGCAGATTTCATCTGAACATCCCGCAAAAGAGTTCTTGCCTCACATCCCTATTTTTGAACCCAAAGACAAAATAAGGTTTCATTTTTTAGCGTACCTTTGCCAGGTACAAATACAACAATGCTTTAACCTTTTGGAAAACAAACTAACCTAAAAAACTTAAACCTTATGAATCTGAAAAAGACATGGGTTCTTGCAGCATTATGCTGTATCTTCACCGCAAACGCGCAAAGACTCACATCGCCGGACGGAAATCTGGTGATGGACTTCTGCCTGAATCCCGAAGGAACTCCCACCTATGAGCTTTCCTTTAAAGGCAAGGCCGTAATCAAGCCCAGCAAGCTCGGGCTGGAACTGAAAGGAAGAACGCCTAAAAAAAGGCTTGCATACGAACAGACGGGAACGACGGCCAGCATCAGCGACCGCCGGACTGTACGCGCATTTCCTCCTTCGATGAGACCTGGCGGCCCGTATGGGGAGAAGAGAGCGAAATACGGAACCACTACAACGAACTGGAGGTCACGCTCGACCAGCCCGAGAACGGCCGCTATATCCGCATACGCTTCCGACTGTTCAACGACGGACTGGGATTCCGGTACGAGTTCCCCCAGCAAAAGAACCTGATTTATTTCGTCATCAAGGAGGAGCATTCGCAGTTTGCCATGGCCGGAGACCACACGGCATTCTGGATTCCCGGAGACTATGACACGCAGGAATACGACTACACCACCTCACGACTCTCCGAAATCCGCGGAAAGATGAAGGATGCCGTGACAGGAAATCTGTCGCAATATGTCTTTTCGCCCACGGGCGTGCAGACAGCTCTCATGATGAAGACGGACGACGGACTTTATATCAATCTTCACGAGGCCGCGCTCAAGGATTATGCCTGTATGCACCTGAATCTGGACGACCGGAACATGGTGTTCGAGTCATGGCTCACGCCCGACGCACAAGGCGACAAGGGATATATGCAGACACCATGCAGTTCGCCCTGGCGCACCGTCATCGTGAGCGACGACGCACGCCGCATCCTGGCCTCGCGCATCACGCTCAATCTGAACGAACCCTGCAAGCTGACGGACACTTCGTGGATTCGTCCGATGAAGTACATCGGAATCTGGTGGGACATGATTACGGAAAAAGGCACGTGGCACTATACCGACGACATCTACAGCGTGAAGCTGGGAGAAACAGACTACTCAAAAACCAAGCCCAACCATACGCACTCCGCCAATACGGCCAATGTGAAACGCTACATTGACTTTGCAGCCAAGCATGGCATCGACGGCGTACTGGTGGAAGGATGGAACGAAGGATGGGAAGACTGGTTCGGAGAAAGCAAGGACTATGTATTCGACTTCGTTACGCCCTATCCCGACTTTGATGTGCAGGAGATACGGCGCTACGCCGCCGCCAAGGGAGTGGAGATGATCATGCACCATGAGACCTCTTCCTCCGTGCGGAAC
>CASFGA010000005.1 GCA_949294185.1 uncultured Bacteroides sp. | reverse complement strand
GCAGTTAAGCTCCGCCGCGCCGATGGTACTGCGCAAGCGGGAGAGTAGGTAGCCGCCGTCCTTTCCCCCCCTCCTTCCGGACAGTTCCGGGGGGAGGGGCTTCTTTTTTGCTGCCCCGCCGTGCCGCCCTTCCGCGGCGGAGAATCGCCTTTCGGCGGGACGGAAAGGGGCCGGCCGTCTGCTTAATTTGGCAATTTCCTTATGTTTTATGGACTTTGTGTTTGTTTGTCCGTTTCAGGTGCTGTTTCTTTTGGTCTGATTTTCTTTTCATGTTGACTTTTGAAAAGGATATGAAAAAGGAAATGTCAAATGGATATCTGTTTTTGAGGAAAAATCTTATATTTGCAGATATTATTAAATAAAACCGACTCATGACCAGTTCTTATTTATCTCAGATGGTTCCGCAGCATGCGGAGAAATATGGAGATAGGATTGCTTTAAAATATCGTGACTATGCAACGAGTTCTTGGATTCCTGTTACGTGGAGGGAATTTGCGGGCAAGGTGCGACAAGTATCCAATGCGTTGATTGCTTTGGGTGTGGAAGAGCAAGAAAACATTGGAATCTTTTCCCAAAATAAGCCGGAGTCTCTTTTTGTTGATTTTGGGGCTTATGCCGACAGAGTTGTTACAATACCTTTATATGCGACGAGTTCGGAATCTCAAGTGCATTATATTATAGAAGATGCAGAAATACGTTTTCTTTTTGTCGGTGAGCAGTATCAGTACGATGTCGCTTTCCGTGTTCAAGGTTTGTGTAAGTCGTTAAAGCAGATTATTGTCTTTGATTCTTCTGTGAAACTGGCATCTGGAGACAAGAATTCGATTTATTTTTCTTCTTTCTTGTCCAAAGGTAATGACGGCATTTTCCAGAAGGAGGTAGATAAGCGCACAAAGGAATCATCGTCGGCTGATTTGGCCAATATCTTGTATACATCGGGCACTACGGGAGACTCTAAAGGTGTGATGCTCCATCATTCCAATTATGAGGTAGCCATTAAGGCTCATAAAGACCGTTTGCCCGATTTGGGAGAAAAGGATGTTGTATTAAGCTTTCTGCCGTTTACCCATATTTTTGAGCGTGCTTGGTCTTATCTGTGTCTGGATCGCGGGTGTATGCTGTGCATTAATCTGTATCCCCATGATATACAGAAAACGATTAGGGAGATTCGCCCTACGGCAATGTGTAGTGTTCCCCGTTTTTGGGAGAAGGTGTATGCGGGCGTGCAGGAAAAAATCAATGAGGCGACAGGAGTAAAGAAGGCGTTGATGTTGGACGCTTTGCGGGTGGGAAAGGAGTATAACATTCATTACCGGATGAACGGGAAGACTCCCCCTGTGTTGTTGAAAATGAAATACAAGTTTTATGAAAGGACTGTCTACACTTTGCTGAAGAAAATTGTCGGTATAGAGAATGGCAATTTTTTCCCCACGGCAGGTGCCGCGATTCCGGATAAGGTGGCAGAGTTTGTCCATTCTGTAGGGATTAATATGATTGCAGGATATGGTCTGACGGAAAGTACGGCTACTGTGTCGTGTGAATGGAAAGACGATTTCCGGATAGGGGCTGTGGGACGGGTGCTTCCCGGCCTGGAGGTGAAAATCGGAGAGAATGATGAGATTCTGCTGCGTGGGGGGACGATAACGAAAGGATATTATAAAAAGGAAGCCGTGACGGAAAAAGCCTTTACAGCCGACGGATGGTTCCGCACTGGTGATGCGGGCTATATGAAAGATGGCTTTCTTTATCTGACAGACCGTATCAAAGATTTGTTCAAGACTTCAAACGGAAAATACATCGCGCCTCAGGCAATCGAAACCAAACTGGTAGTTGACCGTTACATTGATCAGATTTCCATTATTGCCGATCAGCGCAAATATGTGTCGGCACTGATTGTTCCTGTCTATCCGCAGGTGGAGAAATATGCCGACGACCATCATATCTCTTATACAGATATAAAAGACCTTTTGGCCAAGCCCGAAATAGAGGAACTGTTTCGCACGCGTATCGATGCCCTTCAGCAGCAGTTCGCCCATTATGAGCAGGTGAAACGCTTTACGCTGCTGCCCGAGCCTTTCAGCATGGAGCGGGGAGAACTGACCAATACGCTCAAGATAAAGCGTTCGGTGCTGCTGAAAAACTATGCCAAAGAAATAGAGAAAATGTATGAGGACTGAAGCGGATGCCTGAGGCAAGCCGTGGTTTCGGCCTTGTGAAAAATGAGTTTGATGCCTGAGCCGATTTTGTTTTGTAGGGGCATCCGCTTGGGCAGGTTGATAAATTTTGGAAAAGCGCTTAATAAAGACCTGAAAATATCGTATCTTTGCACCCAAAGGCAAAGACTTAAAATTCGGATATGATAACAATAGACCAGCTGAAAGACGTAAAAGAACGTGTAGAGGCTCTCTGCCGCTATCTGGATATAGACAACAAAAAAGTTCAGGTAGAGGAAGAGCAGCTTCGTACGCAGGTGCCCGGCTTCTGGGATGACGCGAAGAAGGCGGAAGCCCAGATGAAAAAGGTGAAAAGCCTGCAAGGATGGATTGAAGGATATAATGAAGTAAAAACATTGGCAGACGAACTGGAGCTGGCTTTTGACTTTTACAAGGACGAGCTTGTCAGTGAAACGGAAGTGGATGAAGCTTATGCCAAGGCGATTGATGCTGTAGAAAAGCTTGAGCTGAAGAATATGCTCCGTTCGGAGGCTGACCAGATGGACTGTGTGCTGAAGATAAATTCTGGTGCAGGAGGTACGGAAAGCCAGGACTGGGCTTCGATGCTGATGCGCATGTATATGCGTTGGGCGGAAAGTCACGGATATAAGCTTTCGGTGGCAAACTTGCAGGAGGGGGATGAAGCGGGCATCAAGACCGTAACGATGAATATCGAAGGGGCTTATGCTTATGGATATCTGAAAGGAGAGAATGGCGTTCACCGTCTGGTGCGTGTCTCTCCCTATAATGCTCAGGGAAAACGTATGACATCTTTCGCCTCTGTGTTTGTTACCCCTTTGGTAGACGATTCGATAGAAGTCACTGTGGAGCCGGCACGCTTGTCATGGGATACATTCCGAAGCGGAGGAGCCGGAGGACAGAATGTGAATAAGGTGGAATCGGGAGTCCGGCTGCGCTATCAGTATAAAGACCCGTATACGGGACAAGAAGAAGAAATCCTGATTGAAAATACCGAAACTCGCGACCAGCCCAAGAATAAGGAAAATGCCATGCGTCAGTTGCGCTCTATCCTGTATGACAAAGAGCTGCAACATCGTATGGAAGAACAGGCAAAGGTAGAAGCCGGGAAAAAGAAGATTGAATGGGGCTCGCAGATTCGCAGCTATGTATTCGACGACCGTCGGGTGAAAGACCACCGCACCAATTATCAGACTTCGGATGTGAACGGGGTGATGGACGGCGAGATAGACGGATTCATCAAGGCTTATTTGATGGAATTTTCAGAAAAAGAAGTGTAAAAATGAAGAATTAGTTTGCGCTTTCCCGAAATCATTGTATTTTTGATATGTTTAATCTAAAAAATATAAAGCTATGGGAAAGTATAAGAGACAGATGAAAAGACAAAACCATCAGAAGCGTGAAGCCGAGAGAGCTAACAAGGTGTTTAAGTCAATTTGTATAGCCTTGGTATTGTTGGCAGTGGTGGTTATTGTTGGATTTGCTTTAGCTTCATAAATATATCATAAGGCACAGAAGTTGCATTGTCAACTTCTGTGCCTTTTCATTTCAGTTTTATGCCACAGGAGATAGAGCGTAAATTTTTGGTGCGGGACTTTTCTTATCGTGATCTGGCGTTTTCAAGCAGTCATATAAGCCAGGGATACATCAGTAGTGCCCGGGGGCGCACGGTGCGAATACGTATTCGCGGCGGGAAAGGCTTCTTGACAATCAAAGGGGCTTCCAATGCTTCGGGTACAAGCCGTTATGAATGGGAGCGAGAAATCCCTCTCGAAGAGGCCGAAGAACTGATGAAGCTTTGCGAACCGGGCAGGATAGACAAGACGCGTTACTTGGTGAAATGCGGCGATCATATATTCGAAGTCGATGAATTTTATGGAGAAAATGAAGGCTTGGTCGTGGCCGAAATCGAACTTCACAATGAGCATGAGACATTTGAGCATCCTTCTTTTTTGGGGGAGGAAGTGACGGGCGACATAAAATATTATAATTCTTTTCTGATGAAGCAGCCTTATAACACGTGGCATATCGGTCAGGAATCTGATACGACCCCCTGTAAACTGTCAGAATAGGGGGTGAAAACTGTTATATGATAGTTTACAGTCTGTCGGATAACAGTTTTCAGGTAGTCTTCTGTGCTTTTTTGAGCTAATATTGCAAGTGCCGGAAGGGCATTAACAAGAATATTAATCTCAAAAAAGAAACATAATGAGAACAACTACCTTCACTCAGAATTTGTTGAGTGTACAGACAGAACTACTTCATTTCGCATACAAGCTTACATCGAATCATGAAGATGCCAACGACCTGCTTCAGGAGACATCTTTGAAGGCGCTGGACAATGAAGAGAAATATACAGAAGAAACGAACTTCAAGGGATGGATGTATACCATCATGCGCAATATATTTATAAACAACTATCGCAAGGCGCTGCGCGACCAGACTTATGTAGACCATACGGAGAATCAGTTTTATTTGAATCAGGGTGTAGATATTGAGGATGATTCGATGGAGGGGGCTTATGATCTGAAAGAAATGCGCCGTATCGTCAATGCACTTCCGAAAGAATACCGCATTCCGTTTGCCATGCATGTTTCAGGATTCAAGTATCGTGAGATAGCCGACAAGTTGGGCTTGCCGTTGGGTACGGTGAAGAGTCGCATCTTTTTCACCCGCCAGAAGCTACAGAAAGAATTGAAAGACTTCCGTTGATTTAAGATTAGGGTTGATTTCTTTATCTGTTATTTATTATAACGTTTTTCTATGTCCGCCGGTTGCTGTGAAGCATCCGGCGTTTTTTTATTTCTTGAGGTGCTTCCATATCAGCGGACGCCAGAGGTAATACCCTGCCAGAGAAGCAAGGATTACTCCCGTACAGTTGGCGGCGAAGTCGAGCCAGTCGCCGCTTCGTGTGTCCGTACAGGTAGCTTGCAGAATCTCTATGCATCCGCTCATCAGTATCGGGCATACGACAGTCCCGATAACCACACGTTTGGGAACAAGGAAACGATGGCGGAAAAGGTACTCTGTCCATAGTGTAGTGGAAAGTCCGCCATACATGCATATATGTACTATTTTATCTATATAAGGAATGGTATTTAAGTCGGTTTGGGGAGGCGTGAAAAAAGACAGATAACAGATTGCCAATATGATGAGAAATGATATCGGATAATGTATGAAATATCGGAACATGTTTAAAATATTAATATTTCCTGCAAAAATACGAACTTTTTTGTACTTTTGTTTCTTGATTTTGTTCTGATTATTATTAAATGAATTAGTGTTTATGAAACAGCATCATAATGAGCGTGTTAATTTTGGAAGCAGATTAGGGGCTATTCTTGCCGCGGCCGGTTCGGCTGTAGGACTGGGCAATATCTGGCGTTTCCCTTATGAAACGGGAAACCATGGCGGTGCTGCCTTTATTCTTATCTATCTGGGATGTGTCTTTATCTTCGGACTTCCTATCATGATGGCGGAATTTACTATCGGCCGCCGTTCAAAAGCCAGTACGGGAGGAGCCTACGAAGTTTTGGCTCCCGGCACCTGTTGGAAATGGGTAGGCTATCTGGGCGTTTTGACAGGCTTCCTGATATTGGGATATTATACGGTAGTGGCCGGATGGACTTTGGAATATATCTTTCAGGCGGCTACTTTGGGATTTTCAGAAAAGACACCGGATGACTTTGTCGTTATGTTCCAGCATTTTTCACAGAATCCTTTGCGGCCTTTGCTCTGGCTGTTCATATTTATGTTTGCTACTCATTTCATCGTAGTTCGCGGAGTAAAGGAAGGCATTGAGAAGTCTTCCAAGATTATGATGCCTGTTCTGTTTGTTTTGGTGCTGTTGCTGTGCGTTTGTTCGCTGACTTTGCCTGGCGCGGAAAAGGGCGTGGAATTCTTGTTGAAGCCGGATTTCAGCAAGGTGACGGCGGATGTCTTTCTTGGTGCGATGGGGCAGGCTTTCTTTTCTTTGAGTCTGGGGATGGGTTGTCTCTCTACCTATGCTTCTTATTTCGGAAAGGAAACCCGTTTGGGACATACTGCCATGAGTGTCGGACTGATTGATACGTGTGTGGCGGTATTGGCCGGACTGATTATCTTCCCGGCAGCCTTTGCGGTAGGCATTCAGCCGGATGCCGGTCCGTCGCTGATATTCATCACGCTGCCTAATGTGTTTCAGCAGGCGTTCAGTGGAATACCGGTGTTGGGATATGTCTGTTCGATAGCTTTTTACGTACTGTTGGCGTTGGCTGCACTTACCTCCACGATTTCTCTGCATGAAGTTTCCACCGCCTTCCTGCATGAAAAGTTTCACTTTACGCGTACCCGTGCGGCCTGGATAGTGACAGTCGGAGCGTTGGTTATCGGCGTTGTGTCTTCATTGGCATTGGGCGAGTGGAGTGCTTATACGATAGGCGGAATGAATATCTTCGATGCAATCGATTATCTGACGGCCAAAATCATGCTTCCGGTTTCGGGAATGTTTGCGGCGATATTTGTGGGATGGGTGCTTGACCGCAGCATTGTGCGCGGAGAGGCTACCAATTACGGAACGCTGAAGTCGTCTTATTATCCTTTGTATCTGTTTATCCTGAAGTTTGTAGCTCCCATCGGGATTGTTCTGATATTTGTAAACGAGCTGGGTCTGTTGGGATAACCGATGTGGAAAGACTTCTTTTATTATTCTAAGTCGGAGCGGAGGGCGATTCTGCTTCTGTTGGCGGTGGCCGTAGTCTTGTTGGGAATATGGATGGCGGTTCCCCGTCAGAAGGATGGCAAAGTCTTGGAAGATTCTCCCCAGATTGCGGCGGTCGATTCATTCAGAAGCGAGATAAAGGAAAGAAGGAAGTCACGGTATGTTCCGCGTAAAACGGAAGAAAGGGAACGGAAGCCGAAGGAAATGGAGGCTGTGTTGTTTCCCTTTGACCCGAATGTGGCAGATTCGGCCGCATTGCGTCGCTTGGGACTGTCTGCTTTCGCTACGCGTAATGTGTTGAAATATAGGAATAAGGGCGGGCGGTTCCGTACTCCGGAGTCGTTTTCCCGCATTTATGGTCTGAGCAAAGAGCAGTATGAACAGTTAGTCCCGTATATCAGGATTGCCGGACGGGAAGAACGGCATGATTCGGCAGAAGTTTCGGCAGTGGACAAGCCGGCCATATTCAAGAAAGATTCGTCTTTTGTCTCTTCCAAGTATCCGGAAGGCACGGTTATCGACCTGAATAAGGCTGACACCACGGAGCTGAAGCGCATTCCGGGCATAGGGCGTGGTCTGGCACGTATGATTGTGGCCTATCGCAACCGTTTGGGAGGGTTTTATGAAGTGTCGCAATTGCAGGAGATTCCGTATATAGCCCCGGAGACAAACCGGTGGTTCAAGGTCGACGGACAGGTTTTGCGCAAGTTGAAAGTGAACCGTTCGGGGTTAGACCGTTTGCGTAACCATCCTTATATGAACTTTTACAAGGCAAAGGCGATTTTGGAATACCGCAGGCGGCGCGGAGACATAAAGAATATTTCCCGTCTGGCTTCTTTCGAGGAGTTTTCGGAAGAGGACATTTCCCGCCTGACTCCTTATCTGTCGTTTGAGTGATGAGGACGGAGAATTTTTTTCTTTGTGGTGAGCCTGCCGTTTGGCTTTGATGGAAAAGTCGTTTGATTATTTCTATATTTGCGTTTGTTCAAACTAAAAAATAAGAATGATGAAGACCGAATTTGAAAAGATGCGCAGCGCTGAGCTTTATTATTTTACTGACCCGGAAATATTGGCTAGTCTGATCCATGCCAAGAAAGTATGTGCGAAATTGCAGAACATGAGCATTTTCGACGAAGATTACCGTGAAGTCATCGGGGAACTGATACCGAATATTCCGTCCGATGCCACTGTTTGCCCTCCTTTCCGCTGTGATCACGGAAACGGCATCATATTGGGAGAAGGCGTTTTCATAAACTATAATTGTGTAATGCTTGACGGGGGGAATATCCGTATAGGGAAACATACGCTGATCGGGCCTAACTGCCAGCTTTATACTCCCGAGCATCCGATGGACTACATCGAGCGGAGGGAACAGAAGGAAACGGCCTATCCGATTACTATCGGAGAAGACTGCTGGCTTGGAGGGAGTGTAGTGGTATGCCCCGGGGTGACAATCGGCAACCGCTGCATCATAGCGGCCGGAAGTGTGGTTACAAAAGACATTCCAGACGATTCTCTTGCTGCGGGAGTTCCTGCGGTGGTCAAGAAGAGTCTGAAAAAATGACGGCACGACGGCATAGACAGTTCGGACAGATGCGGCTCAATCCATTGAACGGCATCTGTCCGAACTGCTTTTGATTTAGTATATGCAGACAAGATAGTCTTATTTGCAGCTGTATCCGGCTGCTTCTGCTATCTTCTTCGGGATTTCAGTGTTGTCAATTCGTCCCTGGAACAGGTCTGCTCCTGCTCCGATGGCGAATACCGGGACATAGCCGCCGGAGTGACCGCCGCTTGTCCATCCTGTCATGGCAATTTCGTCCAGGATGCGCTTGGCTTCTGCGGCTATCGGCTCGTCTTGCGCATATTCGCTCTTTTCCATCTTCATCTGTTGGTTTTTCAGACTTTTTTCATAGACTTCTTTCAGTCTGTTTTCCTGCTTTTCAGAGAGAGAGACTGTATCCCAGAAACCGAAGTTGTCTTTCAGTGCCTGTTGGATTTGCTCCCATGATACCTGGTTGTCGGTCTTTGCCCGCAGTTGGTTTACGATGCGGGTAAATCCGCTTTCGCTTACCTTCTGGCTTTTCAGTGCCTGAAGGTTCAGGTCGTATGCCCCTGTTCCCAGCACGAAGCCTCCGGTTTCGTGGTCGGCGGTAATGACAATCAGTGTTTCGTCAGGGTGCTGCGAATAAAATTCATAGGCCACTCTGATGGCATTGTCGAAGTCCATTACTTCGTGGAACACGGTGGCGGCATCGTTGCTGTGGCATGCCCAGTCTATTTTCCCGCCTTCCACCATCAGGAAGAACCCTTTGTCATTCTTTTTGGTCAGGAAATTGATGGCCGAACGGGTGATTTCCTGAAGCGTAAGGTCGCCTTTTTTGCGGTCGATGGCATAGGGAATGGCCGTGCGGTCTGTTTCCGAAGCTTTTTCTGTCTGGAAAAGAATCATCTTGTCCGCCTTCTTGCTCTTTTTCAGATAATCCTTATAGCCGCGTGCAATGACATAACCGCTTTTCTGGGCCAGACTGTACAGGTTTTCTGCTTCTGCTTTTCCGTTGTCAGTCGGGTCGAGGAAGTCCGATCCGGCGTAGAAGTCAAATCCGGCCGTGTATAAATCTTTTCCTATTTCGTAGTAACTACCTCTGCCTGCCTCATGTGCATAGAAAGCGGCGGGAGTAGCATGGTCAACACTTACACTGGTGGCTATTCCGACGCTCATGCCACTTTCTTTGGCCCATGCAGCCACGCTGTTTACAGGAGTCTTCAGGTCTTTCAATACGCCGATGGCTCCGTTTTTAGTCTTGTTTCCTGTAGCCAGGGCAGTACCCGCAGCGGCAGAGTCTGTAACCTTGTTGGTGGCAGAAAAGGTTGTGGCGACCGTTGAATAGGGGAATTGGGTGAACGACAAGGGCACGATGCCGATTTTGCCTTCCAGTTCTCCACGATAGAGTTCCGTTCCCAGCACTTGGTTGACTCCCATGCCGTCGCCGATAAAATAGAACACATATTTTGCTTCCTGAGCAAATGCCTTGCAGAGCATTAAAGCAAAGAAAGCAAACAGCAATGCAGTTTTTTTCATAAGATAACAGGTGTTTTTATTCTTTAATATGCGGCAAAAATAAGGAAAAAAGGACTTTTTTCTGAATTTTCCGGGTGAAAATTGGTAGTCAAAATCGCAATGTAACGTTTTTGTTATAGGATTGCAATAAAGCATATCCTTTATAAAAACTGATAAAATGAAGAAAATGAATTTCATTGGGGCGTGTTGGTGCATGTCCGTGCTGGCGGCATGTCAGCAGAATGAGTTGTTAACGAACGGTGATGTGGAAGATTTGGCTTTGGACTTGCAGGCGTCGGTCTTTCAGGGAAACGTTATGTCGAGAACTGTGACGCAGGAAAACGGGACTTCGGATTTTCGGGAAGGTGATGCAGTCGGATTTTTCATGCCGGATGAGGAATCTCAGATAAGGTGGACGCTCGAAAGCGGCGAATGGAAGTCCGGGCAGGCCGTGAACTGGAAAGACAAGGTAAACGAATATACGTTTTGCGCATATTATCCTTATTCGGAATCTGCCGCATCACGCTCTTCGATTCCTATGCCCGATTTAAGTGCGCAGACGGGAAATCTTGCGGACATCGGGGCGTTTGATTTTCTTGTAGCCCGCACCACAACTTCTTACGGGGCGAAATCCGGCGTTGTGTCATTCACGGGTGAAACGGCGTTCCGGCATGTTTATGCTTTGGTGTCTGTTACGGTGAAAAAGGATTTGGAGAAAGAGAGTGTGGCATTGGATGAAATGACGTTTGAAGGTACGGGGCTGTTCAGCAGTCATGTCTATAAATTCGGTGAAGAGGCGGCCCAAGACGGTATGCAGGCGGCCGATGAACCGGAGAAGAGCAGACTTGTGCTTTCTTATGAAGAGCCGGTTGCGGTGGAGAGTGCCGGATATACGGCTGTTGTATTGCTCAACCCCGTCGAGCTTGAAGAATCTCTGCGTTTCACCATGGGATACCGGCGTGATGGAATATCCTACACGGCTTCTACAACTGCGATGGGAGACACCTTTGAAGGCGGAAAATTTTATAAATACACGCTGAAGCTGACGAAGGAAGGGCTGAAGCTTGTCGGCAACACAATCAGCGGCTGGGATTCACAGACACTTCCGGAGATTTCGGTGGAAGAGAATCCGGCAGAACAGTAGGAAAGCGTTTTTTCTCTATGGCAAGAACGGAATATGGCGGTAAGGAAAAATTCTTCTTGACAAGACACCATATTCCGTTTCTTTTGTGTGCGGCGATTATTGTATTTGTCTAAAAACATGTAACTTTGCAGACCTTAAGATATAAACGGTTAAAAAAATGAAAGCACTGAAAGAACGCATCATGCGCGACGGGAAATGCTTTGAGGGAGGCATACTCAAAGTGGACAGTTTCATCAATCATCAGATGGATCCCATCCTGATGAAATCGATGGCGGTGGAGTTTGTACGCCGGTTTGCCAGTACGAAGATAGACAAAGTGATGACGATAGAAGCCAGTGGGATTGCTCCTGCCATCATGGTTGGCTATCTCCTGGAGCTGCCTGTAGTGTTCGCAAAAAAGAAAAAGCCGAGCACAATGGAGAATATGCTTGCCACTACGGTCTATTCCTTTACGAAAGGCCGTACGTATGATGTTTGTGTAAGCCGCGATTATCTTTGCCCGGGCGACCGTGTGTTGTTTATAGACGACTTTCTGGCCAATGGCAACGCGGCGAAAGGAGTCATTGATCTGGTGCATAAGGCGGGGGCGGAACTTGTCGGGATGGGATTCCTGATAGAGAAAGCCTTTCAGCACGGGGGCGATTGCCTGCGCGAACAGGGTGTTCATGTAGAGTCGTTGGCCATTATTGAAAGTCTGGACAATTGTCAAATCAAGATTAAAGAGTAGCTGCCGTATATGGGAAAGGAACAACAGACGGACAATCCCGGACTTATCTATGGGCTGAATGACCGCCCGCCCCTGAAGGACACGGTTTTTGCTGCCCTACAGCATTTGCTGGCGATATTTGTAGCCATCATTACTCCCCCGTTGATCATTGCGGGAGCCTTGAAGCTTGACCTCGAAACGACGGGCTTTCTTGTCTCGATGGCACTGTTTGCTTCGGGAGTGTCCACGTTCATCCAGTGCCGGCGTATCGGGCCGATAGGCTGTGGCTTGCTGTGTATTCAGGGAACAAGCTTCTCTTTCATCGGACCCATCATTTCGGCAGGGCTTACGGGAGGGTTAAGCTCTGTGTTTGGCGCATGTATCGCAGCCTCTTCAGTGGAGATGCTCATCAGCCGTGTATTGAAGTACACGCGCCGGGTCATCACTCCGCTCGTTTCGGGCATTGTCGTGACGCTTATCGGCATGAGCCTGATAAAGGTCGGCATATCGGCATGCGGAGGTGGAGAAGCGGCGAAAGCAGACGGGAGCTTCGGTGCGATGGAGCATGTGGGACTGGCGGCTCTTGTGCTTGTCCTGATCATATTCTTTAACCGCAGTTCCAACCGTTACTTGCGCATGAGCTCTATCGTCATCGGCTTGGCGGCAGGCTATGTCTTGGCCTGGGCATTGGGGATGGTTGACTTTTCGTCCGTGCAGAGCTTCAGCGGCATAAATATTCCCGTCCCTTTCCGTTACGGGATTTCCTTTGACATATCTGCCGTCATTGGCTTGGCTTTGGTTTATTTGATAACGGCTATTGAAGCTTATGGCGACATTACGGCCAATTCTTTCATATCCAATGAGCCGATTGAAGGGGAAAAGTTCGTGAAGCGGGCTTCGGGAGGCATTTTGGCCGACGGATTCAATTCCATGTTGGCGGGCATGTTCAATTCTTTTCCCAATTCTATCTTTGCGCAGAACAACGGAATGATTCAGCTTACCGGGGTGGCGAGCCGTTATGTGGGATATTTCATCGCGGGATTTCTGATGCTACTCGGATTGTTCCCTGCAGTGGGACTGGTATTCTCCTTGATGCCCGATTCTGTATTGGGCGGTGCCACCCTGCTGATGTTTGGGACGGTGGCGGCTGCCGGTATCCGCATCATAGCGTCTCAGAAGATAGACCGGAAAGCCACGCTTGTCATGGCGCTGAGCTTCTCGTTCGGGCTGAGTGTGGAACTGGTTCCCGAAATCCTTTGTCAGCTTCCGGAGACGGTTCGCAATATCTTTTCGTCGGGCATCACTACGGGAGGTCTTACGGCCATCTTGGCCAATCTTCTGATCCGTATAAAGGAATAGTCTTTTCCCGGGTCATGCAAGGATGAATTTGCGGACTTCGGCGTTTTGCATAGAGGGGATGCCCGGCATATCCTCAGGCATTATGCCGCGGATGTGTGCTTCGATGGCGCGGTTTATCTGTCCGTGTGCCACAGCCAATACGCATTTCCCGTCATAATGTTCCTTCAAATGCTCAAGAAAGCGCCCTGCCCGCTCGTAAAGCATGTTTCGTGTTTCGGCATTGGACGGCAGGTTGTTGCGGTTCACCGAGGCAAGAGGCAGGCCAGTCCAGTCTCCCCAGTCTATTTCACGGAGCAAGGGCGTCTGTTCCCAGGGCAAGTCTCTTTTCCCTACAGAGAGGACGACCGTATCAGTCACCCGTTTCAGGTCGCTGCTGATGATGGCGTCCAGTCTTGCCTGTTGCAATTCTTCCCCCAAAGCGGTGGCCTGCCTTTTTCCCTCTTCAGTCAGTGTTCCGGGCAGGTGTCCTTGAAAGATTCGGGCGATGTTTTCCTGTGTTTGCCCATGGCGGGCCAGATAAAGCGTAATCATAGAATGGTTGTTTGCGCAAAGATAAATATTTGGCCGTTGCAAACAAATAATATTTGGAAGAGAGCAAAAAATCACGTACATTTGTTCACAGTAAAATACTTTCTTGTATCAACTAAAAAAGAGATATTATGACAGATTCAAAGACTATTATCAGCGGTGCTGAAGAGAAAATGGATATGGCGATTATGTACTTGGACGACGCGTTGGCTCATATTCGTGCCGGGAAGGCGGATGTGCGTCTGCTTGACGGAATCCGCGTGGATTCTTACGGCAGTATGGTGCCTATCAACAATGTGGCGGCCGTAACGACTCCCGATGCCCGTAGCATTGCCATCAAACCGTGGGACAAAAGCATGTTCCGCATTATTGAGAAGGCGATCATTGATTCTGAACTGGGCATTATGCCTGAAAACAACGGCGAGATTATCCGTCTGGGAATCCCTCCGTTGACTGAAGAGCGGCGTAAGCAACTGGCCAAGCAGTGCAAGGCCGAGGGTGAAACGGCGAAAGTCAGCGTGCGCAACGCCCGTCGTGACGCTATCGATGCTCTGAAAAAGGCGGTAAAAGAAGGTATGGCGGAAGACGAGCAGAAAAACTCAGAGGCCAAGCTGCAAAAGATACATGACAAGTATATCAAACAGATTGAAGATCTTCTGGCAGCCAAGGACAAGGAGATTATGACTGTATAAGCAAACGGGGATAAGGGACGGACGGTCTGATTTCGCAGCAGATGAAAAGATGTCTGCCGGTGGGGTAAAAAAGATTTTTTGCGGCGGCAAAGCGTTTTTTCATCTGGAGGGAAAAGATTTTTCGTCCTTTATCTGTATTTTTATTTCTAAAGAAGAAGGTTTTGGACAAAGGATTAGTAATCAAGAATACAGGAAGCTGGTATGTTGTGGCGACGGAAGACGGACGGGTGATTGAGTGCAAAGTGAAGGGAAACTTCCGTCTGAAAGGAATTCGCAGCACGAATCCGGTAGCAGTGGGTGACCATGTATCGATTTCTGTGAACAGTGAAGGCACGGCTTTCATTACGGCCATCGCCGACCGGAAAAACTATATTGTCCGTCGGGCATCGAATCTTTCCAAGCAGTCGCATATTATCGCAGCCAATCTGGATCAGTGCATGCTGGTGGTTACTGTAAACTATCCCGAGACTTCCACTATCTTTATCGACCGTTTTCTTGCGTCGGCCGAGGCTTATCGCGTTCCGGTACATCTGGTTTTCAATAAGGTGGATTTGTATTCGGAAGACGAACTCCGTTATCTGGACGCATTGGTCGGCCTTTATACTCATATCGGATATGCCTGTCATAAGGTGTCGGCGTTAGGAGGAGAGGGGATTGAGGGCGTCAAGGCGGCGTTGGAAGGAAAGATAACCCTGTTTTCCGGAAATTCGGGGGTGGGCAAGTCGACTCTTATCAATGCCATCGTGCCGGAGCTGAAGTTGAAGACGGGTGAAATATCGGCAGCCCATAACAAGGGCATGCATACCACAACCTTTTCTGAAATGTTTCCCGTGGGCGGCGGATACCTGATTGATACGCCGGGCATCAAGGGATTCGGCACATTTGATATGGAAGAAGAAGAGGTGGGACATTATTTCAGGGAAATATTTGAGTATTCGGCCGGATGCAAATACGGTAACTGCACGCACCGTCACGAGCCGGGATGTGCCGTTCGTGAGGCGGTGGAAAAACATTATATAAGCGAATCGCGCTATCTCTCTTATCTGAACATGCTGGAGGACAAGGACGAAGGGAAATACCGTGCGGCGTATTGACCGGGCTGCACGGGACTTGCGGAGCGGCGATGGGGCCGTCCGTGGAACTACTATGAACAACAAACTGATATTATATGGGAAAACACATGGACAAACGTGTCAAATGGGGAATTATAGGGTTGATAGTCGTGGGGTCGGTATGGCTCGGCGTGCGTACATTCATACCCAGAGAGAATGAAGAACTGGCTGAGGCGGAACTCTTGCCTAAAGACAACGGCGTTTCGAGGGCGCTCAATGTGAATGCCAGAATTGTAAAACCTCATCTGCTTACCGACGAACTTCCGATTATCGGCAGGCTCGTGCCGGATGAGGAGGTGAACTTGTCGTTTGAGACTTCGGGTAAAATCATCGACATCAACTTTCAGGAAGGGACTTTCGTTACTGAGGGCCAGCTTTTGGCCAAGGTAAACGACAGCCAGCTGCAGGCACAGCTGAAGCGGCTTGAGGCACAGATGCCGCTTGCCGAAGACCGTGTGTTCCGTCAGAACGCGCTGCTTCAGCGCGATGCGGTGAGTAGGGAGGCTTATGAGCAGGTAAAGACGGAGCTTGCCACACTTCATGCCGACATTGAAAATGTTCGCGCCAATATTGACATGACGGAGCTGCGCGCTCCTTTCGACGGAATCATCGGTTTGCGGCAGGTAAGTGTGGGAGCCTACGCTTCGCCCACCACTGTCATAGCCAAGCTGACAAAGATTACTCCTTTGAAAGTGGAGTTCTCCGTACCGGAACGCTATGCCCGTCAGGTAAAGAAAGGGACGAACCTTTCATTCCGTCTCGAAGGATATCTTGACCCGTTCGATTCGCAGGTGTATGCCACCGAGGCGCATCTTGATGAAGAGACGCACACGTTGACCGTCCGTGCGCTTTATCCGAATGAACGGGGCGAGCTGCTGCCGGGACGCTATGCCGATATCCGGTTGAAAAAGCAGGAGATACCCGATGCGCTTGCCATTCCTTCAGAAGCCATCGTGCCGGAGATGGGAAAGAACAAGGTGTTTGTATACCGCTCGGGAGTGGCCGTGCCGGTGGATGTGGAGATTGGAATCCGCACGGAGGCCGAAGTGCAGGTGGTGCGTGGACTTTCGGCGGGGGATACGATCATCACTTCCGGTACACTCCAGCTGAGGCAAGGGATGCCGGTCATTTTGGATAAAATCGATTAATGCTTGTGGCTTATGAATATTTCCGAACTGAGTATACGAAGACCGGTTTTGGCCACTGTGCTGACCGTCATTATCCTGCTCTTCGGTCTGATAGGCTATACCACATTGGGCGTTCGCGAGTATCCTTCGGTGGACAACCCCATCATTTCGGTAAGTTGCAGCTATCCGGGAGCAAATGCTGAAGTAATAGAAAACCAGATAACCGAGCCTTTGGAGCAGAACATCAATGGCATTCCGGGCATCCGTTCCTTGTCCAGTGTCAGCCAGCAGGGGCAAAGCCGCATTACGGTAGAGTTTGAGCTGTCGGTTGATCTGGAGACGGCGGCGAATGACGTGCGCGACAAGGTGTCGCGGGCGCAGCGCTATCTGCCCCGTGACTGCGATCCGCCCACTGTCTCAAAGGCCGATGCCGATGCCAGTCCTATCCTGATGGTGGCCATCCAGAGCAATACCCGTTCTTTGCTGGAGCTGAGCGAGATTGCCGACCTGACGGTGAAGGAGCAGCTTCAGACCATATCCGATGTGAGCAGTGTATCCATCTGGGGAGAGAAGCGCTATTCCATGCGCCTTTGGCTTGATCCGGTGAAGATGGCGGGTTACGGCATCACGCCGGTGGATGTGAAGAATGCCATTGACAATGAAAATCTGGAGCTCCCCTCGGGCAGTATCGAAGGAAACACGGTGGAACTGACCTTGCGGACGATGGGACAGATGCATACGGCGGAGGAGTTCAACAATATCATCATCAAGGAAAGCGGCGGGCGTATCGTGCGTTTCAACGATATCGGCTATGCGGAGCTGGGTCCTGCCGATTTAAAAAGTTATATGAAGATGAACGGTGTGCCGATGGTGGGCGTGGTAGTGATTCCCCAACCCGGCGCAAATCACATTGAGATAGCGGATGCCGTGTATGAGCGTATGGAACAGATGGAGAAAGACCTGCCCGAAGATGTGGATTATACCTATGGTTTCGACAATACGCGCTTTATCCGGGCCTCTATCTCCGAGGTGGAAAGTACGGTATACGAGGCATTCGTGCTGGTTATCATCATCATTTTCCTTTTTTTGCGAGACTGGCGCGTGACGCTGATACCGTGCATCGTGATTCCTGTATCGCTTATCGGAGCGTTTTTCGTGATGTATGTGGCGGGTTTCTCCATCAATGTATTGACCATGCTTGCTGTCGTGCTTTCGGTTGGGTTAGTAGTAGACGACGCGATTGTTATGACAGAAAATATTTATATCCGTATCGAACGGGGCATGCGGCCCTTTGAAGCGGGAATCGAAGGGGCGAAGGAAATCTTTTTCGCCGTCATCTCGACCACGATTACGCTTGCGGCCGTGTTTCTTCCCATTGTCTTTATGGAGGGGACAAGCGGGCGTCTGTTCCGTGAGTTCAGCTTTGTGGTGGCGGGCTCCGTCATCATTTCGGCGTTTGCCGCCTTGACTTTCACGCCGATGCTTGCCACCAAGATGCTGCGGTATCGTGAAAAGCAGAATTGGTTTTACAGGAAGACGGAGCCTTTCTTCGATGGAATGAACCGATATTATTCGCGTTCGCTCGCTTATGTATTGAAGCATCGGGTGATGGCTATTCCGTTTACACTTCTGATGTTGGTCATCATCGCTTTTCTCTGGAACAAGATTCCTTCGGAGATGGCTCCGCTCGAAGACCGCTCGCAGATAAACATCGATACGAAGGCGGCGGAAGGTGCCAGTTATGAGTACATCCGGGATTATACCGAGGAGATAAATGATTTGGTCGATTCAATCGTTCCGGATGCAGCCTTTGTTACGGCGCGTGTGTCGAGTGGAAGCGGAAATATTCAGATTACCTTGAAGGATATCAAGGAGCGCGACTACACCCAGATGGAGGTGGCCGAAGAAATATCGCAGGCCATCCGCACGCATACCAAGGCCCGCGCGTTCGTCCGTCAGCAGTCGTCGTTCGGCGGACGGCGCAGCAGCATGCCGGTGCAGTATGTCCTCCAGTCGGTGAGCATTGAAAAGCTGGAGCAGGTGCTGCCCGAATTTCTGGCGCGAGTCTATGACAATCCGGTATTCCAGATGGCCGATGTCAACTTGAAGTTTACCAGTCCGGAGATGCGCGTTGAAATCAACCGTGACAAGGCGGGGACAATGGGCGTAAGCGTGCGTGATATCAGCGAAAGCTTGCAGTACGGCTTGAGCGGACAGCGTATGGGATATTTTTATATGAACGGAAAACAGTATGAAATCCTTGGCCAGATTAACCGGCAGCAGCGCAACAAGCCCTCGGATATCCGGTCTATCTACATCCGGAACGATAAAGGGGAGATGATTCAGTTGGACAATCTGGTGGAATTCGTTGAGGCCGTCGCTCCTCCGAAGCTGTATCATTACAACCGTTTCGTGTCTGCGACCATTTCTGCCGGACTGGCGGAGGGGAAGACCATCGGGCAGGGACTGGATGAAATGGACAAAATCGCGGCGGATGTATTGGACGAGACATTCCGCACGGCGCTGTCGGGCGATTCGAAAGACTTCCGCGAGAGTTCTTCCAGTCTGATGTTTGCCTTTATCCTTGCCCTGGTGCTGATTTACCTGATACTCGCCGCTCAGTTTGAAAGCTTCAAAGACCCGTTCATCATTATGCTGACCGTGCCTTTGGCTATTGCCGGGGCATTGATATTCATGTATTTCGGCGGCATCACCATGAACATCTTCAGTCAGATCGGCATCATCATGCTTATCGGACTGGTGGCAAAAAACGGTATCCTGATTGTGGAGTTCGCCAATCAGAAGCAGGAGCACGGGGAAGACAAGATGCAGGCTATCCGCGATGCGGCACTCCAGCGTCTGCGCCCTATCCTGATGACCAGTGCGGCTACGGTTTTGGGACTTATTCCGCTTGCTTTCGCTACGGGTGAAGGGGCGAACCAACGCATTGCCATGGGTACGGCGGTGGTGGGAGGTATGCTGGTGTCTACTTTCCTGACGATGTATATCGTTCCTGCCATTTACTCTTACATATCTACTAACCGACATAAAGAGGAGGAGAAAGAATGAAACGGATTGTTGCCATATTAATAAATGTGTTTTGTCTGCTTGCCGTGCAGGCCCAGCATGAGTATACGCTGAAACAGTGCCTTGAAGAGGGGCTGATGAACAACTATTCGCTCCGTATCACCCGCAATGAAGAGTTGGTGAGCAAGAACAATGCGACACTTGCGAACGCAGGATATCTGCCTACGGTGGATTTGACAGCCGGATATACAGGTGTGCTCGACAATACGAATACCGAAGAGCGGAGTAGCGGGACAGTAGCCAGGCAGCGCGGGATATTTGACCAGACTCTGGATGCCGGTATCGACCTGAACTGGACGATATTTGACGGATTCAGCATTACCTCGACCTACAAGCAGTTGCAGGAGTTGAAACGGCAGGGGGAAACCAATACGCGTATCGCCATCGAGGACTTTATCGCCACGCTGACCGCAGAATATTATAATTATGTTCAGCAGGAAATCCGTCTGAAGAACTTCCGTTATGCCGTTTCGCTCTCGAAAGAGCGTCTGCGCATCGTGGAGGAGCGTTATCATATCGGGAACTTCTCGCGGTTGGACTATCAGCAGGCGACGGTGGACTTCAATGCCGACAGTGCCCAGTATATGAAGCAGCAGGAGCTGGTACATACCTCCCGCATCAATCTGAACGAGCTGATGGCCGTAAAGGATGTTGATCGCCCGATTAGGGTAAGGGATTCGGTGATTGACATAGGCGATTTCCTCCGTTTTGACGATTTGTGGAACTCTACGCTCACGACGAACGCCAATTTGCTGCGTGCTGATCAGAATTCCGTGATAGCTCGGCTGGATTATAAGAAGGTGCTGTCGCGCAATTATCCTTATGTCCGCCTGAATGCGGGCTATGGATATACGCTGAACAAGTATGATGTGAACGCCACGCGCAGCCGGAGCAACTGGGGATTCAGCGGGGGCGTTACGGTGGGCTTCAATATCTTCGACGGCAACCGCCGCCGTGAAAAGCGCAATGCGGCCATTGCCGTGCGCAACGCCCAACTGGAGCGGGAGGATTTGGAACAGGGTCTGCGCGCCGACCTCAGCAATCTGTGGCAGGCATACCGCAACAATCTCCGCCTTTTGAGCTTGGAGCGTCAGAATCTGGTTGCGGCCAAGGAGAATCATGAGATAGCCAAAGACCGTTATCTCTTGGGCGACCTGTCGGGAATCGAGATGCGCGAAGCCCAGAAGAGCCTGCTCGATGCCGAGGAGCGCATTCTTTCCGCCGAGTATGATACGAAAATGTGTGAAATCTCCCTGCTTCAGATCAGCGGGAAGATTACGCAATATCTGGAATGACAGGGAAAAGAGCATCCTGACCACGGTATGCGGTCAGGATGTTCCTTTATTGATTTCTTTTGCTCCTGTGAAAAGGAAATATTGTCCGTACAAGATTATTTTTTTGAGATTACCGGATTGGCTCCTGATGTGAAGCGGAGCGCTTCGGGATGCTCCTTGATGTACGACTCGATGTGGCGCACGCGCTTTTCCTCCAGTATTTCGTCTACAGCAATCAGGATTCCCGTCTCTTCCACATTGCCGAACCCGTCGTTGATGGCGGTGCCGAACATGCGCATGGTGGGCGAAAGGCCCATATAGGCGTTTACTAAGGGAGGAATGTTGTAGCCCAGTTTGCGTACCTCCGCGTTCAGCACCTTATAGTCTTCCTTAAACGTGTCGTAACAGAATATCTTTTCGAGCACAGCCGGGTCAGTCTCTATTTTCAGCGGTACCATCGGCGTAATCAGCTTGTCCTTGTCGGAGAAATGCTTGTTGAGAAAATAGAGAATCATGTCGCGTCCGAAGCGGTTGTAATTGGGATACATCGTCATCTTGCCGAAGAAATACTTCACATTGGGCTTGATTACCGTCAGTGCCCCGAGGCCGTCCCACAGGTTGTCAAGTGCAAACAGTCCCTTTGACCCTGCACGCGTGGACTGGTATTCCAGTGTGACGAACGAACGCCCCAGTTCGATGGTGGTAGGAAGATAGTCTTTCAGAAATTTCTCCGAGAAGTTAAACATGTGCGCCGTTGCCAGCTTTGGCTTTCCATGCTCGTCCATTTCCACTTCATCGCCCGGCAGATACCGGTATCCCCCCAATATTTCTTCCGCGTCCGGATTCCAAACAATCAGTTGCTTATACGGATTCTCCATCAGGTCGTACTCATCGAGATCCATTGAGAGTCCCGTTCCGCCTCCCGCCGCGCGGAATGCGATTTCGCGCAGACGCCCGATTTCTTTTAAAACGTTGGGCGAGTCTTGCCACGTAACCACATAGATTTCGTTATTGCTCTTGTTGGTGGAGCGCATTCGTTTGTCTGCCGTGAGTTCCGATTTCAAAACCTCTTTGTCAATCGGAGCGATAATATCTTCCATATCCATTGATTAAAATGTCTTTCTTTAAAGTTTGTAAACCAGTTCACGCACATAGTCTGCCCATTCACCGGCTGTTTTTGATTTGTTGAATGTTTCCCACGGGATAGGTTTTCCGAAGGTTACCCGGAATGTCTTGTGCCGGTTTTTCAGCATCTCGTCGGCCAGATAAAGCATGGCAATGTTGAACTTGATGCCGAAAAACTTGCAGAGATTCGCCAGATTGTAAAAGAAATTGGAGTTCCGTCCCTCGAAATGAACGGGGACAACCTGTCGTTGGGTCTCTATGCTTTTGGTGATGAAAGTTTTCTTCCAGGGCAGATCCCTTATCACTCCCTTCTGCCGGCGCGAGCAAAGTCCCGCCGGGAACATGATGATATGGTTTTCCGAACGGAATCCGGCTTCCACCATCTTAGGGAAATCGCGTGATTGTGACCCGGTCTTGTTGATGGGAATACATAGGGGAGCCAGTCCTTTCAAGTTCATCAGCAGGTCGTTTACCAAGTACTTGATGCGGCCTTCATAGTGCTTTCCCAACACGTAGCCTAAGGCAATGCCGTCTTGTCCCCCTAACGGGTGATTGGAAACAAACGTACACAATCCTTCGTCTGGCAGGTTCTCCATCCCTCGGATATCAAGCTTTACATCGAGAAAGTCCATGCAGGCTTCCAGAAAGTCAACTCCTTCTTTGCCTGACACTTCTTTAAGAAAAACGTTCAGTTCGTCCTGATGCACGATATGCTTCAGGTATGACACGACAAACCAGGGGACTTTTTTTGCTTTTTCCCCTGCCTTTTCTTTTAGGATACGGTCGATGTCAATTAAAAAGATTGAGTCGTCTGCCATTCTTCCTTTTGTATTTGTTTTACAAAAGTAATGTATCTTTTGAAAAACAAGGACATTTTTGCCAAAAATCCGCTGTCTTTCCGTAAAAATATCCTGTTTTTCTTTGAGATGTATGGATAAGGAGACAGATATGCCATAGTATGGGGAACGGATGGTCTTGTCTGGATGTTTGTTTGGCACGTTAAAATTTTTGTTTGCTGCGGTCGGAATTTTTGTTTGGCGGGCATGAACCGTGTGGGATGGAAATGAAAAGCCGCCTCCGTCCCTTGCGGGGAATCCGGAAAGCGGCTTCATTCCCTCAGTCCTGACGGAGAACCGTCAGGAAAGGGCAGGTAGAGAGCTTATTTCAGATACGAGGATATGACTGTGTCATAGTTTGTTCCCTCGAATTTCACTTCAGGAGAGTTGGTGTTGCCCAGACTGGGGAAGATGATGCTCTTGAAGTCATTCAGGTATAGATTGGCAAACGGCGCGTTGTTCCATGTGTCAGGCACATATTGCAGGTTGAAGCAGATGAGCGACTGGAATCCTTCGGCCTTTTGCACGCTCAGAGAGGCGGGTACGGATTCGATGCGTCCGCCTTCCATTCCGTCAGAATCCCAGAACCGTCGGATATGCTTTATCGTATAGTCCGCTTCAAGACTCATTTCGAGCGAGGCCGCCCCGAATTTCTGTTGGGCATTCACACCGTCATGCAGTCCGGCAATCCAGGTATCTTCTGTCTTTCCGGTGGAAGAGTCCTTGTAAGTTCTTGCCCGGGTATAGTTGTCGTTCCAGATGAAGTCGAGAAGTTCGCCTACCTTGATTTGGGCAATCTCGTCCAGCACGGGCTGGTTGGCAGGATTCTTGACCCATTCGCGCACGGCTTTCTTGTCTTCGGCGATGGGGCCGGTGGCACGCTCGTCTTCCCATCCGTTTGTTTCATTTTTTATCAAGTCGAAACGGTTGCTGAACAGGCACCATCCGTTTCCTGTTGTGCCGTTGGTAAAAGGCCCGGTATTGTACAGTGTTATCAGATTGTGCCGGTCTTTCCAGGCTTGTCCTTCGACAAACGGCATCAGGTCGCGCAGTTCCTTGATAAGGAAATGGAAACTGCCCATCTGCACCATCGGACGGCCGGGCTGCTCGGATTCCGCCGTTTCGGGATAGTTGGCATATTCGTCGTCGAACATAACCCCGTCCAGCCCGTACTGTTGGATTGCTTCGTGAATGTCGCGGGCAAACTCTTTTATCATGGTGCGTTCGCCCGTGATGTCAAGGTTTGAGAAGCCGATGGCCTGATGATTGGGCATGACAGACAGCAGCACCTTGATGCCTTTGTCCTGCAATGGCTTCACGAACACATCGCGGTTGTCGAGGATTCTCCTTACACTTTCGTTGTAATACAGTTCCGGCTTTCCCTGAATTGCGTTCCAGTTCATGTTTGCAGAGAAGATAACGGTCATGTCGAACAGGGGGCGGCGGCTTTCCGGTTGGGCGATACCGTTCGGATAAAGCACATAGTTGCCCGCATTGCGCAGGTCATTTTCCGCTGTCTCGATGATGGCCACGAAGCGCGGTTCCGATACCGACGGCGTGCGGTCAAGCCAAGCCATGTCAATGTCCGTGGCAGGATGCTTTATCACTTCCACAAACTGTACGCCGAGCTCCTGCTCTCCGCTTTTCAGTACTAACGGCAGCACGAATGTGCCTTCTTCCACATCCTTTATCTTAATGGAAATGGTCGCCGACTGCTCACTCGGGGCGAGTATTACCGTTTGCGGCAGTTCATAACTCTCTGTGCGGAGCAGCGCGAACAAGTTCATTCCTTTGATTTCGGCATATTTTTCGGTCATGCTTGTCAGGGTCTCTTCGCTCGTATCGAATGCGGCGGTAATCTCCTGCATGTCGTTCGCTCCGCGCCGAAGCTCGAACTGAAGGTCTTCTCCGTTCCAGATATGGGTGGCAACGCCTTCCGCGCCGGGCAGGACAAAGCGGGTCTCACCCGCCGGCGTTTCATTGTTCGTTCCCGGAGCCGGGATTTCTGCCGTCAGAACATCTTCTTTGCATCCGGCGAGGCAGCAAAGCGCTGCCAGTATGCCGGTCTTGATGGTCGTTATGTATTTCATGATATGTCTTTTTATCTGAGGTTAATGTCAATGTCTTGGTTGATCACAACTTTTGGCGGTAGAGCCGATGCTCCCTGGCTCTTTACAGTCAGGTCGTGTCCGTTGCCGGTGAAGTCGGCTATCTGGGAATTGTCCGAGCCGGGCTTTGCACTGTTCATTTTCCAATAGGCAATCAGACCGTTCTTCTCGGTGTCATACTCCACGATATCCAGTGCGTTTTCACGCAATTGCGTGGCCGAACGTGCCGTATTCCATATCCTGATTTCCGACATCATGCCGTTGAACCCTCGCCATTGGTTGAATGATTGTCCGATGACGAACTTGTCGCCGGCCAGATTGATTGTACCGGAGTGGGCTATTGACCCTCGCTCGCGTGAATTTACATAGAAGCGGATATCCGTTCCGTCGTAGGTAAGGGCGATGTGATACCAAGTCTTTTCGCGGAAAGTATAGTTCACAAGCAGTGTTTTGCCGCCGGCCTTTACCTGGAGTTTGTTGGGATCAATGCCCGCGTCTCCGAAGCGAATCAGGAAAGGTTGGTCACTTCCGGCCTCGTATCCCCATACCGAAGAGATTCCCGCAAGGGTGGCATCGCCTCTTTCACTTGATGCCTTGAAGGCATCCACATAGATAAGTCCTTCGATGGTGCAGGCGTTCAGTGCCTTGAACGGGGCTCCGCTTGTCTCATAATACAGGTTGTTGCGGTTGATGCCCAAGTCAACCCCGTCTGGAGAAAGATTGTCGTCTCCTGCCATCGGGCGCAAATCGGCGGCTCCCTGCGCTTCGCCCGACCCGCCCTTGCGCTTCACGTGCAGATAGAGCGTGCGGTTTGTCTCTTCAATAGTGAATCCCTCGGCGGTTTGCAGTTGCAAGGCCAGCAGATAGTCCTGATCCAAATCCAGCTTGCTGCTGTTGATGACTTTTATCAGACTTTGGCTTACTGCCGTTGTGCCGTCGTATTCCAGATTGATGAGATTGGTCGCCACATTGTATGCTTCTTCGGGCAGGAACTTTACCCGGTATCCGTTGGCTTCTTTATACTGTTGCAATAGAGCTTCATCCTGCATCACGGCTACCGTAAACACTTGGTCTCTCCGGCTTTTGCCGTCGCTCAGCTTGGCAGAGGTCTTGATTTCCCTCACCTGGCCTATGGGTTGGGCGGCGGAGAAGATGATGTCCACCGGGTCGGCCGATACCGCCGTGCCGTTTTGAATGTTTTCGGCGTCGCTTGTGTTCAGGAAAACAAGGGTGCGGTCGGTATCCTTTTCCGGTGCCACCGTATCTTCCGGGCCGAACAGCGTTTTCCCGAACTCGTCTTTGCATCCTGTAAACATGGCCAGAAACAGGAGCAGTCCGAAGTATATAATCTTGTTTTTCATGTTTCGCGTTATTTATGGTTAAGATTAAGATATTGTATCGTTGTTCTCAGCGTGGCATAATCCTGTTCGTAGTCGTTTTCGATTCCTTTCACTGCGATGCCTCCGGTGTTTTCACCGTCGGCCGGAATCCATGAGGCCAGTGTAAGGTTTTTGGTTTCAGAGAGCGGCTGCGAGGATATCAGGTCGGCGAACGGCGTTTTCCAGGCATCATCCTCCAGTGAGATATAGGCCAAAAATTTTTTTGGACTGAATCCCGCGTAATTTTTGAGCCGGTCATATTCCTCCTGCACATAGCTCAGCCGGTCGGTTTTCAAGGTCGTGCTGACTATATAGTCGAAGCAGTCGAAATGGCCGGCAAAGTATTCGGGCGTGCCTTCCAGTATGAGCGTCTTGTTTCCCGCCTTTTCCCCGAACTTGCTTCCTATGCGGGCAATCAGCTCGTCCAGGTTTTCCCGGATGAAGGCATTGTCGGCAGCGGTTATCCGCAGGCAGATCCCGTCGTAATTGTTGGCCGAAACCCATTTTTCAAGCTGTTCCGGACAGGCGTTGAAGCGGGAATCGAACTCTTCGTTCACTTTGGCGCATTCGGCGGCTATGGCCGTCTCTATCTCTTCGTCTGTAGCTTCCCGGTTTTCTGCGTCGGCCGCTTCGTATGCCAGGCTTTCCCCTTCCATCTCTGCTTCTTCAATCTTGGTCTTATATTCGGACACCCATGAATCGAACTCAGCCAAAATCAGTATCCGGGTCTTTTTGGCGGTCTGTACGGTGGCTAAATCCGTCTGTTGCAAAGGGGTGATTTCCTCATATCCCTGTTCGAGCACCACCATGTCCACGCTGTCGGGCAGCGTATTGAGGTAGGTGTTCATGTTTCCGTCCGCCTTCCAGCTGCCAAACCATACCAGTGAGAGCGGGTGTTTCTCTGCCTTGAACGCTTGGATGGTCTCGGTGTCCGCCGGGATGCCGCTTGCCTGCATTTCCAGTGGCTCTATCTCTGTGCAGCTTGCAGCCATGCATCCTGCTATTCCTATGATGTAAAAGATATTTTTCATAAATCAATCGGTTAGTATGTTCTTGACTCATTTTACTTTCGCGCCCACCATACATCCGTATTGGGGCTGTCGTTTCCTTCCAGATCCTCGCCAATGGCCTTTTCCACATTGGCTCCGTTCACATCATGCTCTACCTGCGGCAGCGGATAGCGGCGGTATCCGTGGATGTCCGCGCCGTCGGCCCCCCGCTGGATATTCATAATCTCGTGGTTGTAATCGATGGCCGGAAGCAGATTCGGGTATCCCGTGCGCCGCCACTCGGCCCAAGCCTCGGCGCTGCCGTAGGGAAACATGGCGATGTATTTCTGCGTAATGATTTGTCCCAGGTTCTCGCCGGCGTTTTCACTCCATGCCACGGTGACGCTGGAGGTGAAAGACGGACTGTCGAATTGCGGATACTTGCTGTCGGCAAAGGGCCCGCGCTTGTTTTTGTTTTCAAGATAATTTCCCATTGACACCTGATGCATGTTCATCGACAGTTCGATGCCGCGGGTATAAAGCGATTCGGCGGTTCCTCCCATATTCCAGTTCTTCAGTGCTCCCTCGGCCCGGAGGAAGGAGACCTCGGCTGCAGTCATCCAGACTACCGGGTCGGTCATCTTTACCTTTGGCAGAGAATAGATATTGCCGCTGATCAGCTCTTCTTTGGCCGGCAGGTTTACGCCTGATCGCAGTCCGAAATAAGTTTCCGCTCCGTTTCCGCGGCTTGTCGGCTCGAAGTACGCTTCCAGACGAGGGTCGTCAAACGCCGCCATGTAGGCGATGATGTCTGCGCCGCACCGCGTGTCGCCCCAGTTTGCACTCATCTTGTAGAATGGATTGTCGGATGTCGGCTTCGCGGCATTGTCGGCATTGTTTTCGATGACTCCGGCCTTGACGGCTTCTTCCGCCCAGGTCTTGGATTCTTCAGGCAGCCGGCCGGAGGTTCGCACGGCCAATCGCAGCTTGAGTGAGTTGGCAAACCGCGCCCACTTGCCCAGATCGCCTGCGTATACATCGTCCTGCGTAGTCCATGCCGTCCGCTCCACGCTTGTCAGCACGGCAGACGACAAGGTTTGTGAAGCCCAGGTCAGTTCTTCTATCATTTTGCGGTAGATGTATTCCTGTGTCTGGTAAGGCTTTTGCGCCTCCGTTCCGGCAAATTCGTATGGGATAGGGCCGTACATGTCGGTAAGACGGTGAAGTATGGCCACCTTCAGCACCGTTCCCCATGCGTAGAAGGCGTTCTCGCGGTCGGCGTTTGTCTCCAATGCCAAAGCGTTATACTGCTTGATGACCTTGACAAGCGACTCGTTGTCCGTGAAGGGATATTCGATGAATCCCGTGTTGTATCTGAACTGCCCGAAGTCGCCGAACTTTGTCTGCCCCATATATCCCGACAGGGTCTCACATCCCAGACTGATGGACTGCTGATACAGGTTTTCCTGAAGCGGTATGACGATGCCCGTCAGCACACCGCAGTTGTTTGCTATCTTTTCAGCGATTCCTCCCGATGTCAGCACTTCGTCGGTAACACCGTAGGGATCGCGGTTGTATTCCTCGAAATTTGTCGTGCAGCCGCTGACGATGATTCCGCATGCTGCCGCTATAAGTATGGATTTCTTCATGTGTTTTCCCTTTTTGATTTAGAATTTAGCCTTTACACTGAAGCCGAAACTCCGGAGAGACGGCATCATAAAGTAGTCGATACCTTGCGCATAGTTGCCGGTTGAGGATACGGCCTCCGGATCGAAAGGAGCTTTGCTGTAGAGCATCCAGAGATTCTTTCCGGTTACCGATATGCTGAGGTCGAGTACATTCCCAAGCCACTTTCGCGGGATATTGTAGGAAATGTACGCTTCACGCAGACGGACATTGGTTGCACTGTAGGTATAATACTGTGTGAGGTAGTCTTTCGGACGGCCTTGAAGCTGATAATATTTTTGTGCCGGGATGATAATTCCTTCTGCTACTGTCACGCCGCCGTTATCACGGGCATCAGCCGTGGCTTTTGATACGCCCGAATAGTCGAGCGCTGCCTGTGTGCCCGATATTACGATGCCTCCCAAACGGGCGGAAAGCATAAACCCAAAACCGAACTGCTTATAGCGGAAATCATTTCTCCACCCCATCGTAGCGTCGGGAAGCAGGCTTCCCAGTTTCAGATACTCGTTGCGCGGCTTCAGATCCTGCGACACATCGATGTTTCCATGCTCGTCGCGCACAAAGTCGGTCTTGGCATAAATGTCGCCTAATGTGCCTCCGGGGCGCAGGATGATCTGGGCATTCCCGAAGCTTTCCTTAAGCAGCTCGTCCTTATTGAACAGCGGTTCGTCGGGATTCTGCGGGTTGCGCACATTCTTCACCAGTTCCTTGATTTCGTTTTTATTGTATCCGTAGGTGAAATAAGTGTCCCATGTGAAGTTTTTCCCTGCATCCACCGTCGCTCCCAAGCCCAGTTCCACGCCGCTGTTCTGCACATTACCGGTCTGCACATACGTATAATTGTAGCCGGATGAGGCGGACATCGCCGCGCGGATAGTCTGATTTTTGGTGTTTGTACGGTAGTAAGTCACGTCGAGGCTCAGGATATTCCGCAGCCACTTGGTGGACAAACCGACTTCGAATGAGTTCGTCCGCTCCGGTTGCAAGTCCTTTAGCGGATAGAATCCCTCTTTCACCCATTTTTTGTCCGTCTGGCTGAATGTGTTCATCTGCACGGTCAGCCCTCTTTGGAACGGTGAAGCCACCTGTGCATACGCCACCCGCACTTTTGCGAATGAGAGGGAACTGTACATTTTGTCCCGCCAGGATTCGGGCAGCATGTCGGTCAAAATTCCCGAAAGTCCGACCGAAGGATAGAAAAACGACTTGTGTTTGGAGCCCGCCAGTTGGGAAGCCCAGTCGTTTCTCCCGGTAACGGTCAGGTAGAGCAGGCGTTTCCAGCTTACTTCCATGCTTCCGAACACGGATTGAGTCTGTTCTCTCCATCCTTCCTGATAGAATTGTGCCTTTTGCGCCCCTTGTGCGATGTTTTGCACATTGAACACATTGGGCAGTCCGTCGTCGCGAAGCGGGCCTTGATTGAAGAGCATGTCGTTTCGTTGGTCAGTCAAGCTCGCTCCCACATTGACAGCCAGTCCCCAGTCCTCGCCGATATTCTTGTTCAGATTCGTCAATACATCCACATAGTTCTGCATATCGTATCCGGAGTTCAGGCCAAAATAACCGTTCTTCGTGCCTCCGTCCATCAATGTCGCTATCGTGCCCACGTAACGCTTGTCTTTATATTCCTGTGAAGTGCGGTCAACGCGGTAGCGCACGCCGATGTCCCACTTTTCCGATGCCGACCATTCCTTGATAAGGAAGGAGAGTCCCAGCGATACGATGAAGCGCTTTCGCTCGGAGGTGCGGAGATTGCGGTAGGCTACCCAGTAGGGATTCTGCATGGTATAGTCACCTTCCGGGAAGGGACTGGCGGTAAGGATGCCGCGCTCCTCGTCCCACTGCTCGAAGTAACGGGCGTCGCTCCAGTCCAGTCCGCGCGGATAGAGATATGCTCCCACCAACGGGTTCATATACTCCCCTTGATTGACCATATTCTGGTCGCGCTGGATGATATATTGGGCTCCTATGTCCATACGCAGGCGGTCTTTCAGTGCCGTGCTTGAGTTTCTTACCGTTATGTTGTAGCGGTCGTAACGGTTGTTCGGTATCAGTCCGTTTGCGTTCGTGGCCGCAAGCGAGGCGTATGTTTGATTCTTTTCGTTTCCTATTGAAAGTGTGATGGAGTTGGTATAGGTAGCCGATGTCTTGAAGAAGTCTGTCGGCTCGTAGCCCGTAGAAGCCTGCTTTTCTCCCCAGCTCACGGCATCGTTCGGACGGCTTCCGTAGGTGTTTTGAAATTCGGGCATGACGAATGCCTTGGCAAACTCGGCCGATGATGTAAAGGTGGCTTCCAGTCGGCCCTCTTTTCCTTTTTTTGTGGTGATCAATATCGCACCGTTGGCTGCTGAAGAGCCGTAGAGTGCGGCGGCCGAAGCTCCGGTGAGCACGGTCATCGATTCGATGTCATCGGGGTTCAGGTCGGCGATGCCCTCGGTGGAACCGCGTGAGGTATAGCGTCCCGAGCCCTGTTCGCTTACGGTATTGTACATCGGGATGCCGTCAATCACGTAGAGCGCATTGTTGTTTCCTTCGATAGACTTGGTACCGCGCATCACTACCTTCGCGGCTCCGCCCACGCCCGATGAGCTGGTCTGGATGGTTACACCGGCAATCTTTCCGCTCAGGCTATTGATGAGATTGGCGTCCTTCACGCGCGTAAGTTCGTCGGACTTGACACTCTGCGCGTTGTACGACAGTGCTTTTTCCTGCCGCTTGATACCCAACGCCGTTACCACCACGGCATCGAGCACCTGGGTATCTTCCCGCAGCACGATATCAAGCGTTGTCATGCCGGCTTCCACCTTTCTCTTTTCAGTTGCGTAGCCGATGAAAGAAAATTCCAGTGTCGCACCAACGGGGACGGAGATAGTATAATTCCCGTCCATGTCCGTAACCGTACCGTTTGTTGTACCGGCTTCAGCCACGTTTGCCATCATAACCGGCATGTCGGTTTGGTCTGTCACCCGTCCGGTTATCGTTATATTCTGTGCCGTCATTGCGCCGCTAAAACAGATTAGGGACAATAATAGCATTAGCTTGTTTCTTATGTGATTTTTCATAGACTTAGATTAAAAATAAGATTTTAAATCATCGGCTGTTAATTCTACTTTGTGGGTATTTCCACTTATGCCAGAAGCATCAATTTCTTTCACTAAATAAGAAGGCAGATAACCATATTGTACTACCACTACGAATACGGCGATACGTTTGCCCGTATTAATTTCTGCTTCGATTTCTACGGATGAACCAATGCTTTCAACAGCTGTTGGATTAGAAGAAGTCAGCCCTTCAATTCCGTATAACCCTGAATTAATCGCTTCTTGAAGTTTGGTCGCATCGTTCAGTACATAAGCAAAAGATGAAAAAGGATTAAGAATGCATTCTTTTGGAAGTGATGTAACAGAAACCGTAAAAGTTACAGTCTTGTCGATTCCTCCCTCTCCATCGCCCGTTGGAGGAATATACGGATACTTTATCTCCACGGATTCCACGGTGCTTTCCGGCGTAATCGTTACGTTTGCCTCCTTGTAGTTGTCATAATACTCCGTGTTCCATTTCGGTGCATATACGATATAATCCTGTTGGGCCTCGGTGCAAAACAGTTCGAATGTGGCTTTCCCTTCGCGGTTGGTAGTTTGACAATCCACGTATGTCCCCGGCTGCGGATTGCCGTGTGTTGTCTCTACGAAATTTTTGACAGCATCCCAATTGTTTTTGCTTATGAGATAAATTTCTTTTTGTGCGAATGCTTCTTCCGTTTGGCTGCCTTCTTCTCCCATCAGATAGATGGCCGTAACCTGGATTTGCTTCTTTACTTCCTTTGCGAAGGCTAAGGAAACCTGTTCGTCTGTATCGTACCCTATTTCCGTATTGCGCTTGAGATACGGCAGCCCCTCTTCGGGCTGAAGCAGGTATATCCAGTATGTATCCGTGTTTTTGGGCGAGTCGATGGTGATGGAGGCCGTGCCCTCTTCGGCGGTTGCCATAGCCAGATAGAGGTCTTCCGTCGGTGTGCCTCCCGCTTGCAGCGTCTGTTCGAACGTGCTGCGGGTGGATTCCTTCACTAAATAAAGGTTTTTCCCATTGTATTCCGGGGCGACACTCATCGTGAGCTCCGTCTTGCGGATCACTTCCTGCGGAGAAGCGGCCAGGTCGATTGTCTTTTCCACGCTGCCCGGCACTACCTCATATTGCAGCTGGTTGCCTAAATGCGTCACCGGCGTATAGGCTTCGCCCGTCTTTTGATAGACATTAAAATAAAGCGTCTGCTTGTAAAAGTCCATCAGATCGTCGAACACAGTCGGGTTTCCTTCTATCGTTTTGTTTATAAGGAAATCTTCTTCACCGATTTCCTTGCTGATACCCTGTTCGTTGAACGGGTTTTCAGCCAGAGCAGCAAGAATCAATCCTTCTTGCTCTCCGGCGTTTTCAATGTTAATGGTCAGGGTGGAAGTCTTCTTTTCCGCTTGCTGCTTCTCCTGCTGATACACTTCTTCCGCAATATCATCAGAGCAGGCGGATACGGCCAGAAGCACAAGGAGACTTCCGAATAGTTGCATGATTCTTTTCATAGATTGTGATTTTTTTCTTAGTTTAGGCTGTGGACGGTTATTTTCCACAAAACAGATTTTAGATTCAGTTTAAGGCAGGGAAGAAGGCGTCGGCCTTTCCTTTCGGTTGGGATTTCATACCAGAACGATGGTGCAGGTACTTTTTTTCATTCGTCGTTTTTTAATTTAAGGTTCAACAATATTTGTTTTGTTCTTTTTCTTTGCCAAGTATTATAAATTGGGCGCTTGACTTTTTCTGAACAAATCAAACGCTTGTTTTGTTCATCTTCCGGGGAAGATTTTTATAAAATTTATTTTCTTGTGGAATGCAAGTGGTGGCAAAGTGGTTTTTCTGCAATCCGGCCGCAATATATAATGTTTTTAATAAACTATGCGCGGTTAAATAAATGTTTTGCAAATATAGGATAATATAATAAACAAACAAAGAAGTATCCGAATTTTTATGCGGAAAAGATGAAAAATAATTTTCGTCCTGTGCCTTTGGCGATATATGGGGGCTGCGGAGATTTTCATGCAGATGAAACGGGCGTTTCATGCGGATGATATCCGGTTTTCGTGCAGGCAAAAACGGCCTTCTGCCCGCATGCCGGCGGGGTGTTGATAACTTTCTGAAAAAATCATGAGGCAAGATAGTGCCTAATTATCAGGAAATGTCTAATTTTACACCTTAATTAATATCAGACTGGATACAGTGAAGCAATACGATTGACATGAGCGAAACGGAACAGACTTATCATGTGCCGGTGCTTTTGCAGGAGAGCGTCGGGGGTATGAATCTGCAAGACGGCGGAGTTTATGTGGATGTAACTTTCGGCGGAGGCGGTCATTCAAGGGAAATCCTGCGCCAGATGGGGGCGAAGAGCCGACTGTTCGGCTTTGATCAAGATGAGGATGCCGAGCGCAACGCGGTGGACGACACCCGTTTCACTTTCGTGCGGAGTAATTTCAGGTATCTGCATAACTTTTTGCGCTATTACGGAGTGGAGAAAGTGGACGGTATCTTGGCCGATTTGGGCGTGTCTTCCCATCATTTCGACGACAGTGCGCGCGGTTTCTCCTTTCGTTTCGACGGGAAGCTCGATATGCGGATGAACCGCCGTGCGGGCAT
Source organism: uncultured Bacteroides sp. (assembly GCA_949294185.1). GTDB lineage: Bacteria > Bacteroidota > Bacteroidia > Bacteroidales > Bacteroidaceae > Phocaeicola. Next base: position 132,475 of record CASFGA010000005.1, on the reverse strand, counting down.
GACGGCCGCCGATGTGGTCAATACGTACAGTGAAGAGCAGCTGGCAGACATCTTCTACTTATACGGCGAGCTGAAGAACAGTCGGAAACTGGCCAGTGTACTGGTCAAGGCGCGTATGCAGAAGCCTTTCGACACAATCGGCGGCTTTTTGGATACGGTAAAGCCGCTTTACGGGAGAGAGCGTGAGAAGAAAGAGCTGGCGAAGGTCTTTCAGGCGCTGCGCATTGAGGTGAACCAGGAGATGGAGGCGCTGAAGGAAATGCTTTATGCGGCGGCCGAAGCCCTGAACCCGGGCGGGAGACTGGTGGTCATCACCTATCATTCGTTGGAAGACCGTATGGTGAAGAATCTGATGAAGGCGGGAAATGTGGAAGGCAAGGTGGAACAAGACTTTTATGGCAATGTGAACACCCCTTTCCGGTTGGTGAACAGCAAGGTGATTGTGCCGTCGGAAGAAGAGGTGCAGCGCAATCCGCGTTCGCGCAGCGCCAAGTTAAGAATCGCGGAAAAGAAGTAAACGACACAGGAATATGGAACAGCAAGAAGAAAAGCAGCAGGAAAACTTTCGTGTGACCCTGAAAAGCATTTTGGGGGGCGATATCTTGGCGCACAACTTCCTGAGAAGACAGGCGAATCTGATTATTCTGATTGTGATATTGACCATACTTTATATCGACAACCGCTATGAAAGCCAGCGGGAGATTATAGAGATCGACCGGCTGAAGAAGGAGCTGGTCGACACGAAGTATGATGCGCTGACGATTTCGTCGGAGCTTACCGAGCGCAGCCGCCAGTCGCGCATCGAAGAGTATGTGGCAACGGAAGAGGGGAAGATGCCGCTCCAGACGGCTACCACCCCTCCGTATCTGATTAAGGAAGGAGATTGAGAGATGATGCCCGGACAAAAGAATATTATGCTCCGCTATACGTTCATCGTGTTCCTGATGGCACTGGTGGCGATTGCCGTCATTGCCAAGGCTGCCTTTGTGATGTTTGCGGAGCGGCAGTATTGGAAAGATGTGGCCGACCGCTTCGTAAGGGAGAATGTGACGGTTCCCCCCACACGCGGAAACATCATTTCGGCCGACGGGAAGCTGATGGCGAGCAGTCTGCCCGAGTATAAAATCTATATGGACTTTGTGGCGCTGAAGGATGCCGGGAATGACACTACGCTGATGAACCATCTGACGGAAATCTGCGAGGGCCTTCACCAGATATTCCCCGACAAAAGCGCGCGCGAGTTCCGCCGTCACATCCTGAATGGGCGGCGGGCGAAGAGCCGCTACTATCTGCTCTACCCGAAGCGCATATCCTACATTGAGTATAAAGAGGTGAAAAAGCTTCCGGTCTTCTGTCTGAGCCGGTATAAAAGCGGCCTTCAGGAGCAGGCATTCAACCAACGGAAGAAACCGTTCGGCTCACTGGCCGCCCGCACATTGGGCGACCTGTATCCTGATATGACCTTAGGCGCGAAGAACGGGATTGAACTGACCTATGACTCTGTGCTGCGGGGGAAACCGGGCGTTACGCACCGCCAGAAGGTGATGAACAAATATCTGAACATCGTGGACAAACCGGCGGTGGACGGCTGTGATGTGATCACTACAATAGATGTAGACATGCAGGATATCGCCGAAAAGGCGCTGGTCGACCAGTTGGAAACGCTGAATGCCGTATCCGGAGTGGCCGTTGTGATGGAGGTGGCGACGGGCGATGTCAAGGCAAACGTGAACATGACCCGCGCCGGAGACGGACATTACTACGAGATGCGCAACGCTTCGGTCAGCAATCTGATGGAGCCGGGCTCTACCTTCAAGACGGCTTCCATTATGGTAGCGCTGGAAGACGGGTATATAACGCCCGATTATGAAGTGGATACCGGAAACGGTGTAGTAAACATGCACGGCAGTTTCATGAAGGATTGGAACTGGTACAGGGGAGGATACGGAAAGATTGATGTGACCCGCATCATGGAAGTGTCGTCCAATGTCGGTGTTTCGACCATCATAGACCGGTTTTATAAGGACAATCCGCAGAAATTTGTCGACGGCTTGAAGCGGATGAGCATAGACAAGCCGTTGGATCTTGGCTTTGTGGGCGAGGCAAGCCCCCGTATTCTGGGGCCGAAGGAGCGTTACTTCGCCAAGACCACCCTGCCATGGATGAGCATTGGCTATGAAACCATGTTTCCTCCCATTTATCTGCTGAACTTTTATAACGCTATCGCCAACAACGGGACTATGGTGAAACCGAAATTTGTAAAGGCAATAATGAAAGATGGTGAGGTAATAAAAGAATTTCCGACGGAGATAGTCAATCCGAAGATTTGTTCGGACACGACGCTGATGCAGATACGCACCATCCTTCGCAAGGTGGTGTCGGAGGGACTGGCCAAGCCGGCCGGCAGCAAGCAGTTCAATGTGTCGGGCAAGACTGGCACGGCGCAGGTTGCGCTTGCCAAAGAGGGCTATCTGGTCAGCTTCTGCGGCTATTTCCCCTCGGAAGCCCCGCAATACAGCTGTATCGTATCCATCCATATCCCTCACGGTCCGGCATCCGGAGGCTTGCAGGCGGGAAGCGTGTTCAGCCGGATTGCGGAGCGCATCTATGCCAAACATCTGAATCAGGATTTGGAACACGCGAAAGACTCGACCTCCATCCTGGTTCCGGATGTGAAGAACGGAGATATTCAGGCGGCATCCTATGTTTTGCAGGCGCTGGACATAAACAGCAACGCCGTTTCCGACGCGGACACCCTTGTATGGGGCAAGGCGCATACGGACTCCGACCGTGCGGAACTGACGGAAATGAAGATAAGCGGCAAGCGTCTGCCCAACGTGAGGGGCATGGGAGCGAAAGATGCCGTTTATCTGATGGAAACCTACGGACTGAAAGTCCGTTTGGCCGGAGTGGGAAAGGTGGTGTCCCAAAGCATTGCTGCCGGATCATACGTACGCAAGGGACAAACGATAAAGTTGACTCTTAAATAATGTATAGGTAAAATGAAACTTGACGAGATTTTGAAAGCGGTTACCGTCTGTCAGTCGGCAGGCGATCTATATAAAGAGATAGCGGACATACAGATGGACTCCCGTCTGGTAAGGCCGGGGTGTCTGTTTGTCGCCGTAAAGGGAACGCAGACCGACGGGCATGTCTACATAGAGAGTGCCATAGAAAAAGGAGCGTCGGCTGTAGTATGTGAAATCCTGCCGGAAAAGCGAAGCGAGCAGGTGACCTACGTGCAGGTGGCCGATACGGAAGCTGCGGTAGGGCGGTTGGCAACGGCATTTTATGGCGATCCGACTTCCAAGCTGGATTTGGTGGGAGTGACCGGAACAAACGGGAAAACCACCATTGCCACCCTGCTGTATGAGATGTTCCGCCGCTTCGGATATAAGGTTGGCCTGCTCTCTACGGTGTGCAACTATATTGATGGCGAAGCAATCCCGGCAGACCACACCACTCCCGACCCGATAACCCTGAACCGGCTGTTGGGACGGATGGCGGATGAAGGCTGCAAGTATGCGTTTATGGAGGTCAGCTCACATTCTGTCGCCCAGAAACGCATCGGCGGACTGAGGTTCGCGGGAGGTATCTTTACGAATCTGACCCGCGACCATCTGGACTATCACAAGACTTTCGAGAATTATCTGAAAGCGAAGAAAGCCTTTTTCGACAGTTTGCCCAAGACCGCTTTTGCTCTGACCAATGCAGACGACAAAAACGGACTGGTGATGGTGCAGAATACAAAGGCAAGAATCGCTACCTATTCGCTCCGGACGCTGTGCGACTTTAAGGGAAAGGTGCTGGAAGACGGATTCGAAGGGATGTTGATGGATATCAACAATCGTGAAGTGAACGTGCAGTTCATCGGCCGCTTCAATGCTTCGAATCTGCTGGCCGTTTATGGGGCCGCCTGTCTTTTGGGAAAACAGCCGGACGATGTGCTGCTCGTGCTGAGCATGCTGCGCCCCGTGTCCGGACGCTTTGATGCGATCCGCTCGCCGAAAGGATATACCGCCATTGTTGACTATGCCCATACGCCGGACGCTTTGGTCAATGTGCTGAATGCCATTCATGAAGTGCTGAAAGGACGGGGACAAGTCATTACGGTGGTGGGAGCCGGCGGCAACCGGGACAAGGGGAAACGTCCGCTGATGGCGCAGGAAGCGGCGAAGCAGAGTGACAAGGTGGTGATTACCTCAGACAATCCGCGCTTTGAAGAGCCACAAGACATAATCGACGATATGCTGGCGGGCCTGACCAAGGACGATATGCGGAAAGTGATATCGATAGTCGACCGGAAGGAAGCTATCCGCACGGCTTGTATGCTTGCACAGCCGGGCGATGTGGTGCTCATAGCCGGAAAAGGACATGAAGACTATCAGGAGATTAAAGGAGTGAAGCATCATTTTGACGATAAGGAAGTGGTGAAAGGAATACTGGCAAACGAAATTTAGGACATGTTATATTATTTGTTTGACTATTTAGAAAAGTTTGATTTCCCGGGCGCACGGATGTTCAGCTACGTGTCGTTCCGCTCGCTGATGGCTGTCATCCTGGCTTTGCTGATATCATCCATCTTCGGCGAATACTTCATAAAGCTGCTGAAGCGGAAGCAGATAACGGAAACACAGCGTGATGCCTCCATAGACCCCTTTAATGTGAACAAAGTGGGCGTGCCGACGATGGGTGGAATCATCATAATCGTGGCGATACTCATTCCCTGTCTGCTTTTGGGCAAGCTTCACAACATTTATATGTTGCTGATGCTGATTACCACCGTGTGGCTGGGTACGTTGGGATTCCTTGACGATTATATTAAGGTGTTCAGAAAAGACAAGGAGGGCCTGCACGGGAAATTCAAGATTATAGGCCAGGTGGGCTTGGGCCTGATTGTAGGACTGACTTTATATCTCAGTCCGGATGTTGTGATTCGTGAAAACGTAGAGGTGCAGCGTAACGGGGAGATTGTTGATGTAGTCCACAAGACGCAGGACGAGAAGTCGACCAAGACTACCATCCCGTTCTTCAAGAACAATAACCTGGATTATGCTGATTTCGTCGGATTCCTTGGCGAGCATGCCCAGACAGCCGGATGGATTGTCTTTGTTCTGGTGACGATATTCGTGGTGACAGCCGTATCGAACGGGGCGAACCTGAACGACGGAATGGATGGAATGGCGGCGGGGAACTCGGCCATTATCGGCGTTACCTTAGGCATCCTGGCCTATGTATCCAGTCATATAGAGTATGCAGGCTATCTTAATATAATGTATATACCGGGAAGTGAGGAGCTGGTCATATTCATCTGTGCCTTCATCGGTGCGCTGATCGGCTTTTTGTGGTACAATGCCTTCCCGGCACAGGTGTTTATGGGCGATACGGGCAGTCTTACCATCGGCGGCATCATAGCCGTGTTTGCCATTATCATCCATAAAGAACTGTTGATACCGATATTGTGCGGAGTCTTTCTGGTGGAAAATCTGTCTGTCATCTTGCAGGTAAGATATTTCCGTAAGGGGAAAAAGAAGGGAGTCAAGCAGCGTCTGTTCAAGCGGACACCGATTCATGACCATTTCCGCACCACACTTGCACAGCTTGATCCGGAATGTACCTATGCGTTCACCCGTCCGGCAAGCGTATTCCATGAGTCTAAGATAACAGTCCGCTTCTGGATCATAACGATTGTCTTGGCAGCGATTACGATTATAACTTTAAAGATAAGATAAAACAAGGTCATGACAAAAAGGATTGTCATATTGGGAGCCGGTGAGAGCGGCACAGGTGCAGCGATACTGGCACAAAAGAAGGGATTCGATACGTTCGTGTCGGATATGTCCTCTATCAAGGACAAATATAAGGATATGCTGGACGAGAGAGGCATCCGGTGGGAGGAAGGAAAGCATACGGAAGAACTGATTCTGAATGCCGACGAGGTAATCAAGAGTCCGGGTATACCGAATGATGCTCCGATGATTCTGAAGCTGAAGGAGAGAGAAATACCCATAATCTCCGAGATAGAGTTCGCGGGGCGTTACACAAACGCGAAAATGGTGTGTATAACCGGCAGCAACGGGAAGACAACGACCACTTCGCTTATCTATCATATTTTTAAGAAAGCGGGTCTGAATGTCGGACTTGCAGGAAACATCGGGCAGAGTCTGGCATATCAGGTGGCGGAATGCGACTACGACTATTATGTCATTGAGCTGAGCAGTTTTCAGCTTGACAATATGTACAAGTTCCACGCCAATATCGCCGTTTTGATGAACATTACGCCCGACCATCTCGACCGATATGACTATAAGATGCAGAACTACGTGGACGCCAAGTTCCGCATTATCCAGAATCAGACGGACGAAGACGCCTTTATCTTCTGGAATGATGACCCTATCATTCAGGGAGAACTGCACAAGTACGGCATCCACGGGCGCTATTATCCGTTTGCCGAGAGCCGGGAAGACGGTCTGGCCGCGTTTGTGGAGCAGAACAGGATTTATTTTACCGAGCCTGCCGCCTTTAATATGGAGCAGGAAGAGCTTGCCCTGACGGGAACTCACAATCTGTTCAATTCGATGGCTGCCGGAATATCGGCCAATGTCGCCGGAATCCGCAAGGAATATATCCGTGAGGCCTTGCATGATTTCAAGGGAGTGGAGCACCGCCTGGAAAAGGTTGCCCGTGTGCGGGGCGTTGAGTATATCAATGACTCGAAGGCGACGAATGTAAACTCATGCTGGTATGCCTTGCAGAGCATGAAGACCAAGACCATTCTGATTTTGGGAGGGAAGGACAAGGGCAATGACTATAATGAAATTGCCGATCTGGTGCGGGAAAAATGCTCCGGACTTATATATCTGGGACTTCATAACGAGAAGCTGCACGGATTTTTCGACGGATTCGGACTGCCGGTAGCCGATGTGCAGAGCATGAAGGATGCGGTAAACGCCGCTTATCGGATGGCCAAGAAGGGTGAGACCGTCTTGCTGAGCCCCTGCTGTGCCAGCTTCGATCTGTTCAAGAGTTATGAAGACCGCGGAAGCCAGTTCAAAGAATGTGTAAGAAACCTGTAGGCCTATGGATTTGCTGAGGAATTTGTTCAAGGGAGACAAGGCAGTCTGGATTATATTCCTGTTTCTTTGTCTGACGTCGGTGGTGGAAGTCTTCAGTGCTGCCAGTACGCTGACATATCAAAGCGGCGACCACTGGGAACCGATAACCAAACACAGCATCATACTTATGGTGGGAGTCTTTGTTGTCATATTGGTTCATAACATCCCTTACCGGATATTCCGGGTATTCCCCTTTTTTCTGCTTCCGGTGTCGGTTGTCCTGCTGGCGTTTGTCATGATAATGGGAATAGTGACAGGTGACCGGGTGAACGGAGCGTCCCGCTTTCTGGAGTTTTTCGGCATCCAGTTTCAGCCTTCGGAACTGGCGAAGATGGCCGTGATCATTGTTACGGCCCATCTGCTGTCGAAGTTCCAGACCGATGACGGAGCCGACCGGAAGGCTTTCAGGTGGATAGTCAGCATAACGGTCGGTGTGGTAGTCTTGATAGCGCCTGAAAACGCTTCGACCGCCGCATTGCTTTTCGGGGTTGTCTTCCTGATGATGATTGTCGGACGGATACCGTGGCGTCAGCTGCTTAAACTGACGGGCGTTGTCGCGCTTGTCTTGACAGTGTTTGTCGGCATCATCATGGCTCTTCCCGCCAAAGAATGGAAGGATGTGCCGATGATGCACCGCGTGGAGACTTGGCAAAACCGCATTACGGGGTTTTTCGACGGTCAGGAGACGGTGCCTGCCGCCAAGTATGACATTGACAAGAACGCTCAGGTGGCACATGCCAACATCGCCATCGCGTCCAGCAACATTATAGGAAAGCTGCCGGGCAACAGCGTGCAGCGTGATTTCCTGTCGCAGGCTTTTTCCGACTTTATTTTCGCCATCATCATCGAAGAGTTGGGACTGGTCGGCGGAGCCGCTGTCGCCGTGCTTTACATCTGGCTGCTGATGCGGGCGGGGAAGATTGCCCGGAAGTGTGACAAGAGCTTCCCGGCCTTTCTGGTGATGGGCATAGCCCTTCTGCTGGTTTCACAGGCTCTGCTCAACATGATGGTGGCGGTGGGCCTGTTTCCCGTCACGGGACAACCGCTTCCGCTCATCAGCAAAGGCGGTACTTCGACCTTGATAAACTGTGCCTATATAGGTATGATATTGAGCGTGAGCCGTTATGTGAATGCGCAGGAAGAGCAGCGGAAGAAGGAAGAATCCGAGCGGCAGCAGCAGATGCAGGAAGCGGCCGTGGCTGCGCTTCAGGCGGCGGCCATGAATCTGGCGGAGCAGTCGAAGGCCGGTCGGGAAGAGGAAAGGTGACATTGTCGGTGCGGAATGTTCATGGCAGGACGCGGACTTTTTTTCATCAGGCCGGCGTCCTGTTTTGGTATGGTGGAAAATCTTTTCCGACAGGTCGAAATTCCGTTTTTGTTTAAGCGTAAAAGAATTTTATACAGTAGGTTATTATATAGAAGTTTATTCATAACTTTGTAAAAAAAAGAAGAATGGGAGATAACGTGCGTATAATCATCAGCGGAGGAGGTACCGGGGGACATATTTTCCCGGCTGTTTCCATTGCCAATGCACTGAAAGAACAGCATCCCGATACGGAGATACTGTTCGTCGGAGCGGAAGGGCGCATGGAAATGCAGCGTGTTCCTGCCGCAGGATACAAGATAATCGGCCTTCCGGTAGCGGGATTCGACCGGAAACATCTGTTGAAGAATGTCGGAGTGCTGGTCAAGCTGATGCGCAGCCAGCTGAAGGCCCGCAGGATTATCCGCGACTTCAGGCCGCATGCGGCGGTGGGCGTGGGCGGCTATGCCAGCGGCCCTACGCTGAAGGTGGCGCAAGGGATGGGTATCCCCACGTTGTTGCAGGAGCAGAATTCGTATGCGGGCGTGACAAACAAGCTTCTGGCCCGGCACGCCTCGCGCATCTGTGTGGCTTATGAGGGGATGGAGCGTTTTTTCGACAAGGATAAAATCCTGTTGACAGGCAATCCCGTGCGTCAGAATCTGTTGGAAACGAACATAAGTCGGGAGGATGCCGTGCGTTCGTTCGGGCTTGACCCGGCGAAGAAGACGGTTCTGATTTTGGGCGGCAGTCTGGGAGCCCGTACCATCAATCAATGTGTGATGAAAGGATTGGGCAAAATAAAGGATTCCGGCATCCAGTTCATCTGGCAGACGGGGAAGTTTTATTTTGAGGATGCAAAAGCCGCCGTTCGGCAGGCGGGCGAGCTGCCTATGCTTTATGCGACGGATTTCATTGCCGATATGGCAACGGCCTACCGTGCTGCTGATCTGGTGATCAGCCGGGCAGGAGCCGGTTCCATTTCCGAACTATGTCTGTTGGGAAAGGCGGCTATACTGGTGCCTTCTCCCAATGTGGCCGAAGACCATCAGACCAAAAATGCCCTGGCTTTAGTGAACAAAGATGCGGCTCTTTATATTAAAGACAGTGAGGCGGTGGAGAAGCTGCTCGACAAGGCGGCGGAAACCGTAGGCTGTCCGGATATTTTGAAGAAACTGAGTACGAATATAGCAAAGCTGGCTTTGAAAGACGCGGCGAATGTCATTGCCGGAGAAGTTTATAAGTTGGCTCTTGATTATAAAGACAGATATGGATGTTAATACCATAAAGGCAGTTTATTTTGTCGGTATCGGCGGAATCGGCATGAGCGCGTTGGCACGTTATTTCCTTTCAAAGGGAAAACGGGTTGGCGGCTATGACCGTGTGTCTTCCGAACTGACCGAAAAGTTGGCCGCTGAGGGGGCGCAGATTCATTACGAGGAAAACGTGTCGTTGATTCCTGAGGAATTTCTTGACTCAAAGGGCACGCTGGTCGTTTATACGCCGGCGGTTCCTTCTGCGCACCGGGAACTGGAGTTTTTTAAAGAGCATCAGTTTGAGATACAGAAGCGGGCACAGGTGCTGGGTATGCTGACCCGCACGGAAAAGGGGCTTTGTGTGGCGGGAACCCACGGCAAAACCACCACTTCCACCATGGCGGCCCATCTGCTTCATCAGTCCCATGTGGGATGCAATGCTTTTCTGGGCGGCATTTCGAAAAATTATGGAACCAATCTGCTGCTTTCGTCCGAGAGCGACTATGTGGTAATCGAGGCCGATGAATTTGACCGTTCTTTCCATTGGCTTACTCCATACGCCACGGTGGTTACGGCAGTCGATTCCGATCATCTGGATATTTACGGCACGCATGAGGCTTATCTGGACAGTTTCCGTAAGTATACTTCGCTGATTCGTCCGGGCGGCTTTCTGATAATCAAGGAAGGAATCGGCTTGCAACCGGATGTTCGGCCGGATGTGACGGTCTATACATATTCTTCCGGGCAGACCGGCGACTTTCATGCCGCCAATGTCCGTGTGGAATCCGGTGAGATATTTTTTGATTATGTATCTCCGTTGGGAAATGTCAGCGGCATCCGGCTGGGAGTCCCTGTCTTTGTGAATATAGAAAACGGCATAGCGGCGATGGCCTTGGCGCAGATTGCCGGAGTGACCGCGGAAGAAATCCGGGAGGCAATGGCAAGCTTCAGGGGAGTGGACAGACGGTTTGATTTTAAACTGAAGAACGACCGCGTTGTCTTCTTGAGCGATTACGCTCATCATCCGGCAGAAATTCGCCAGAGCGTGTCTTCATTACGGATGCTTTATCCAGACCGTCGGCTTACCGCCGTGTTCCAGCCTCATCTCTATACCCGTACGCGGGATTTCTATAAGGATTTTGCCGACAGTCTCTCGCTGTTGGATGAAGTGATACTGCTTGACATCTATCCGGCTCGTGAAAAACCGATTCCGGGTGTGACCTCGCAGCTGATTTATGATAACCTTCGTCCGGGAATGAAGAAGCGCATGTGCCGGAAAGAAGACTTGCTTGATGTGCTTAAAGCATGCCCTGACATAGATGTGCTTATCACATTGGGCGCAGGAGATATAGATAATTATGTTCCGCAAATATATGAATGGTTGAAAGACAGATGATAAAACGGATTCTTATATGTGTTGTGCTGTTGTTGCTCTCGGTTTATATGGTGATTGCGGTTACGGCATTCAACCGCAAGCCGGAAAACCGGATTTGCGAAGGGGTGGAATTGGTGGTTAAGGATAAGGTGGATTACGGGTTCATTACGGAAAACGGAATCAAGAGCCTTTTGAAACGTGAGAAGATCGCTCCTGAGGGGAAACGTTTGGCCGATGTTAATGTACGCATATTGGAGGAAGTGCTGTCGCGCCATCCTTTCATCCGTGAAGCGGAGTGCTATCTGACTTCCGGTGGGAAAGTAGGAATCGAGATTTATCAGCGTATCCCTCTGCTGCGTGTGTTGAGCAATAATGGCGACAACTACTATATCGACAATCAGGGGATGGTGATGTCCGCTCCGGGAAAGGCTATCCATGTGGCGGTGGCAACGGGAGCTATAGACCGTAAGTTCGCTCAATCGGAACTGTATGCCTTGGGAAAATATCTTCAGACCGATCCGTTTTGGAAGGCGCAAGTAGAGCAAATCAATGTGACGCCCAGACAAGAACTTGAAATTGTGCCTCGCGTGGGGAATCATATTCTTTTTCTGGGAAAAGGTGGTGACTATCAAGAAAAATTCAGTAAATTGCAGAAATTTTACAAGGAAGCGTTGAACAAGGTCGGCTGGAATAAGTATAGCCGCATCAGCGTGGAGTTTAACAATCAGATTATTTGTACCAAAAAGGAATAGGATATGGCAGTAACAGACTTTATAGCAGCAATCGAACTGGGATCGACCAAGATTACAGGCATTGCGGGGAGGAAGAACGCAGACGGAAGCTTGCAGATTCTGGCATATGCCAGTGAGTATTCGTCGGACTGCATCAGGAAAGGGGCGATTTATAATATTGATAAGACAGCCCAGAGCCTTGCATTGGTTATCAAACAGTTGGAGAAACAGCTTCAGGCTTCGATAAAAAAGGCTTATGTAGGCATAGGCGGACTGTCTGTCAGGAGTGTCTATAATGTCGTGTCGAAGCAACTGGGTGAGAATACCAAGATATCTCAGTCTTTGGTCGATGCCTTGATGCAGAGCAATAAGGAGTGTCCGTTGGTAAATCAGGAGATACTGGCGGTAGAACCGCAGGAATATAAAGTGGGGAACAGCCTGTTGGCTGCTCCGGTAGGAGTTTCGGCCGATTGCATAGAGGGCCGCTATCTGAATATCGTAGCCCGCCATACGTTGAAGAGCAATATAAGGCAGTGTTTCCGTCAGGCAGGATATGATATTGCCGACTATCTTTTGGCGCCGGCTGTTACTGCAAATGTCATATTGACGAACAATGAAAAGCGTTCAGGCTGTGCTTTGATTGACTTGGGTGCGGAAACCACGACGGTTTCTGTCTATAAAGGAAACATACTGCGCCATCTTGCCGTCATTCCGTTGGGAGGAAACAATATTACGAAGGACATTTGCAGCCTGCAGATAGAGGAGGAAGATGCGGAACAGCTGAAGCTTCGTTATGCGAGTGCCTATACCGAACTGGGTGATGACGAGGAAGAGCACAATGAAGAATATGTGCTGGAGGGGAAATGCAAGGTTCCTGCCAGTGTTTTGGAGGATATAGTCGAGGCCCGCGTCAATGAAATCATCGTGAATGTATGGAATCAGATCAAGCTTTCCAACTATGGCGACAAGCTGATGGCAGGTTTTGTCCTTACCGGAGGCGGTGCAGGCCTGCCGGATATAGACAAGGCTTTTCAGCGGACTACGAAGATAGAAAAGATTCGCATTGCCCGAAACGGTGAGATGGCAGTGGTCGGTGCGGTGGATTTGCCGGACGACGGGACGCAGAATACGTTGGTCGGACTTTTGGCCGCGGGAAAGGACAACTGTTGCAAGGTCGATCCGCACAAACCGAAAGACATTTTCGAAGCACAGAAGGAGCAGGAGGAGAGAGACCGCCGGCTGCAGGAACAGATGGAGCAGGCGGAAGAGGAGAACAGGAAGCGTGCGGAGAAGGTGCGTTTAGACCAACTGAAGAAACAAAAGGAGCAGCAGGAAAAAGAACGGGCGCAAAAGCGTCTGGACGAATGCAACGGCTATCTGGAGGAAGCTCGCCGTCTGAAGAGCAAGAAGTCTTATAGAGATGCCCTCGACATGATACAGCGGGCGCGTGAGATGAAGATTGAGGAAAAGAGGGAGGAAATAGACGCTTTGGAAGAGGCTGTGAGAAAGGAGAAGAAGGAAAGCGGATGGTTCGGCCGCTTCAGAGACAAGCTTCTGACGGAGGTTTGGGATGATGAGTCTCTTAAAAAATAAATGTTTACTCTATAAAAGATAAGATTATGTCTGATGAAATAAAAATGCCTTTCAGCTTCCCGAAAGAGGCTCCACATATCATAAAAGTCATTGGTGTAGGTGGCGGCGGCGGGAATGCCGTCAATCACATGTTTAGTGAAGGTATCCATGATGTTACTTTCGTAGTGTGCAATACGGACAATCAGGCTCTCGACGAGTCTCCGGTGCCGTTCAAGCTTCAGTTGGGCAATGAGGGACTGGGCGCGGGAAACCGTCCGGAGCGTGCCCGGGCTGCGGCCGAAGAAAGTCTGGAAAGCATCAAGGATATGCTGAACGACGGATGCAAGATGGTGTTCATTACGGCAGGAATGGGCGGAGGTACCGGTACGGGAGCCGCCCCTATCATAGCAAAGACTGCCAAGGACATGGGCATTCTGACGGTGGGCATCGTTACCATCCCGTTTCTGTTTGAGGGAAACAAGAAGATTGACCAGGCTTTGGACGGTGTGGAGGCGATGAGCAAATACGTGGATGCCTTGCTGGTCATCAACAACGAGCGTCTGCGCGATGTTTATCCGGATCTCAGCGTGCTGAATGCCTTTGGAAAGGCCGACGATACCCTTTCCATTGCGGCGAAGAGCATTGCCGAAATCATCACCGTGCGCGGTAAAATCAATCTTGACTTCAATGATGTGAAGACGGTGCTGAAGGACGGCGGCGTTGCCATTATGAGTACGGGATTTGGAGAAGGGGAAGGACGGGTCACCCAAGCCATCAACGATGCGCTTCACTCCCCGCTGCTGAACAATAATGACATATTCGACTCGAAGAAGGTCTTGTTCAATATCTCGTATAGCGCGGAGTATGGCGACCTGATGATGGACGAAATGACCGAAGTCCATGAGTTCATGTCCAGATTCGGGCAGCAGGACATGGAAACCAAGTGGGGACTTTACATTGATGACACGTTGGAACGTAAGGTGAAATTTACCATTCTTGCCACCGGATTCGGGATAAAGGATGTTCCGGGCATGGATGTGCGCATAACTGCCGAGGAACAGAAGCGGCTGGCCGAGCAGGAGGAGAAAGAGCAGGAGAATGACATGCGCCGTATCCGGTATTACGGGCCGAGCATCAATAAAAGCGGACGGAAGAAGCGGCGGCATCATCTGTATATATTCAGTCAGGAAGATTTGAATAACGATGATGTAATCAGCATGGTGGATACAACCCCTACCTATAAGCGGACAAAATCAGAGTTGGAAGCCATCCAGACAAAGGCTGCGGCAGAGGAGACTGTAGAGAAGCCGGCGGGAAATGATGTATCCCATACGGTTATTTCTTTTGGATAGTATGACATTAATTAAATATTGAAGATATGGACTTGTTTGAGCAGATAAGCAATGACATCAAAGAGGCTATGAAAGCCAAAGACAAGGTACGGCTTGAGACCTTGCGCAATGTGAAGAAGTGTTTTTTGGAAGCAAAGACGGCTCCCGGTGCAAACGATACGCTGACCGATGAGGCTGCATTGAAAATCATGCAGAAACTGGTGAAGCAGGGAAAAGACTCCGCTGCTGTCTACGAAGGGCAAGGGCGTGCTGATCTTGCCGAAGAGGAAATGGCACAGGTTCGTGTAATTGAAACCTATCTCCCGAAGCAGCTTTCGGCTGAAGAACTGGAGGCGAAGCTGAAAGAAATCATAGCCCGCGTGGGCGCGACAAGCGGCAAAGACATGGGCAAGGTGATGGGGGTAGCCTCCAAAGAACTTGCAGGACTGGCCGAAGGCCGTGCCATTTCGGCAAAAGTGAAGGAGCTGTTAGGATAAGATGCATTTGGAAAATAAGTTGTCGGTTTGATCCGAATGACAGTAAGATTTAGGGTGTCCGGTTTTGGAGCGGACACCCTATTTTTTTGCCGTGTCAAACGGATTTTCCGGTCAGAGGAAAAAGACTTTTTTATAGTATAAAACATGTTTAAACAAAGTAATGTGAAAAGATGTTCTTTTCTCTAACAGGCGGTATGCCGATCAGAATGCGATGATGATATGACCGAATAATATGTTTTTAAATGATAAAACATAGCTTGATATGTTCCAAATAATTGGTTTACATTGTTTTATGTAAAAACAGCTGTTTGAAAGAGAATTTCTTCATGGACTATTTTTGCATGAAAAAAGACGATTGTTGCATCTTGATACTATCTAAAATGTAACTTTGCGGTATCAAAAGATATAATAAATGTCAAACCAATTAATTTAATCGAAAATGAAAACACATTTGGATCGGATGCTTTTCAGTCAGGCATTCATGAAAACTGCGGTTGCGTGTGTTCTGCTTTCTGCCGGGGCCGTCAGTCTGGCGGCTGCTTCTGATGAAGGTATGGCGAGGATGACGGAGGTTGTCCAGCAGACCAAGGCGGTGAGAGGTAGTGTTGTGGATGCCAACGGCATTCCTGTTATCGGTGCAAACGTAATGGAGAAAGGAACTTCCAACGGTACCATTACGGATATGGACGGTAATTATACTTTGAATGTCTCATCTTCCTCAGTATTGCTCTTTAGCTATATAGGCTATAAGACGCAGGAGATTCCTGTTTCCGAGGTTAAAGGAGGGCGGCTGAATGTCACGTTGAGAGAGGATTCGGAAATTATGGATGAGGTGGTTGTGGTAGGCTATGGCGTGCAGAAAAAGGCTACGCTTACGGGTTCCGTATCACAGGTAGGCGGTGAAGACTTGAAAAAGGTGGCGGCTGCCAATCTTACCAACACGTTGGCCGGAAAGACGGCAGGTATCATTGCCAACACACGCTCAGGTGAACCGGGAGAAGACAACGCGGATATCTTGATTCGTGGTAAGGGAACTTTGGGCAGCACCTCGCCGCTGATTGTGGTAGACGGGATTGCTGACCGATCTTTCAGCCATCTGAATCCGGAGGACATCGAGAGCATATCTGTCTTGAAAGATGCCTCGGCCGCCATTTATGGGGCACGCGCGGCAAACGGTGTTATTTTGGTAACGACGAAGCGAGGTAAGGAAGGAAAAGTTACCGTGAACTATAACGGAAGTTACTCTATATCTCAACCGACGCGGATCCCAGAGATGCTGAACGCTTATCAGTATGCCACTTATGTAAACGAGTATGATGCGGATCCACGGCACGATCAGGCCGGAACTACCTATTCACCCGAAGTGCTTCAGCATTATCTGGATCATGATGATCCTGTCAATTATCCGGATACGGACTGGTGGGGAGAAGTGGCTAAGAATTGGGCCGGCAAGACGCAGCATAGTTTGTCTGTCAGCGGAGGTACGGATAAAATTTCTTTTTATACATCCGCTCAATATATGTGGCAGGATGCTATCTATAAAAATTCTGCACAAGATTATAAACAGTTCCAGTTAGTGTCTAATCTGGATGCCAAGATCAGCAATTCCATACGGTTCAGTCTGGATATTCTCGGGCGGCAGGAGCAACGTGACAGGGGCATCTACAGCACTCCCTATCTGTTTACGTATTTTCTGAGCACTTTTCCGGGCAGTGCGCCCTATTATCCCAACGGTTTGCCGCGTGTGGGTTATGACGGGGTGACGCGTAATGCAGCCATTATGGTGACAGACAAGCCGGGTTCGAACAACTATACCACCAATATACTGAACATCAAGCCTCTGTTGCATGTGGATTTAGACTTTATTACTAAGGGACTGTATGCCGAAGGCTATGCCGCCATCGACTATACATTCAGTGACGGAAAGCAGATTAACCGTCCGTATGATCTCTATTATTATGACAACGCTTCGGGAGAGTATCAGAACCGCCGGGCGGATACGGGGCAGATCAGTCTGAACGATTGGGCTACGCGTTATTCTACCATTACACTGAATGCGCGTATCGGCTATGAACGCACTTTCAATGAGACCCATAAGGTGAATGCATTCGTTGCTTATGAGCAAAGTAAGTATGATTACCACACATTGTCTGGTTACCGTACAAATTTCTTGTCAGACACTTTGATGGATTTGTTTGCAGGAAGCGATGTGCCTGAAGATAAAGACAACAGCGGTTCTTCGGACAAGACGGCGCGTGTGAACTTCTTTGGCCGTGTGAACTACTCATACCTTGACCGTTATCTGGCCGAATTCACGATGCGTTATGATGGCTCCATGAATTTTGCAGAAGGCCATCGGTGGGGATTGTTCCCTTCTTTCTCTTTAGGATGGGTGATGTCAGAAGAGAAGTTCTTTGAACCTGTAAAGCCGTATGTGGATTTTCTGAAGTTGAAAGCTTCATGGGGACAGATGGGTAATGATGCTATTTCTGCTTATCAGTATCTTTCGCAGTATGCTTTCACGGACAAAGGCCCGTATTTCGGAACCGGTGACGGAGCGGCAGTAAACAAAGGCTTCTATTTGACTCGTACAGCCAATCCTTTGGTGACATGGGAAACGGCCAACACCACGAACATCGGATTCTCGGCTTCGTTCCTGGGTGGAATGTTCAGCCTTGATTTTGACTGGTTCCAATCAAAACGCCGTGATATCTTGATTACACGTAACGCTTCCATCCCTGCTTATACGGGTCTGGTGCTTCCCGCCGAGAACTTGGGTAAGGTAAACAATACGGGTGTGGAGATCGTGGCTTCGTATCGCGACCGTGCGGGCGACTTTGAATGGGGGATAACCGGAAACTTCACTTATGCCGAGAACAAGGTGGTATATATGGATGAGGCAGTATCCACTCCGGAATGGCAGCGCACAACGGACAATCCGATAGACGGACTGGTACTTTATAAGGCGTTGGGCATCTACCAGAATCAGACTCAGGTGGACAACACGCCTCACATGGACAATGCGGCGCCGGGTGACTTGATTTATCAGGATACGAATGGTGACGGAACCATTACTTGGGATGACGCCATCCGCATTAACGCTTCGGCCACGCCGAAAATCATTTACGGATTTACTCTGAACGGTGCATGGAAAGGCATTGACCTGAATATCTTCTTCCAGGGACAGGCGAAAGCTGTGCAGCTGGTACAACCGACGATGAATATGGTGACGGACTTTTATGAAGGGCGTTGGCGCACGGAGAATACAGTGGAGGAGAATCTGAACGCGCGTTGGCCGAAAGCGTTCATCAAGCAGACTTATGGTGACACGTGGAACGGTAGCGCATCTACCTGGTGGCTGCGCAATGCTGCTTTTCTGCGCTTGAAGTCCATAGAATTGGGCTATACATTGCCCAAGTCTGTTACTTCGAAACTCGGCATGCAGCGGTGGCGTTTCTACATTAACGGCAATAATCTTTTCACTTTCGATAAGATGAAGATCTGTGATCCCGAAGTGGGAACCTCAAAGGATGATAACGGATACGCCATTAACTCTAACGGTATTCTTGCCTATCCTTTGCAGCGCATGATTACTTTCGGTACCAACATTACTTTCTGACAGTATCAACCATAAATTTGACCAAGATGAAAACAAAATATTACTTGTATGCACTGGCTTTTTCGTGTATGGGACTGGGTACAGTCTCCTGCACGGACATATTGGATGTAGAGCCTCTGAATTCTTATTCGGATGCAGCCGTGTGGGGTGACCTTGCCCTCTCGGAAACTTATCTGAATGCGCAGTACGCCAACCTATGGGCAGAAACCATGAAAGGTACGCGTTTTTCAAATTATACAGATGAGGTATTTCAGAAGCATACCTATGGGTCGGAGAACGTGACTCAGGGATTGCTCAACTGTGATACGTACGGAATCGGATGGGACGATACGATGTGGGATCCTTGGGGCACGTATTACGGATATATCAAGAGCATCAACCTGTTTTTGGAGAATATCGACAATGTGCCGGGCGACGATGAATGGCGCAATTGGCAGAAGGGGCAGGCACTTTTCCTGCGTGCGTGGAACTATCACATGCTGTACAGCCTTTACGGGCGTGTGCCTGTCATCGACCATACTTATGGTCTGAATGACACGTTTGAAGAAGAGCGTGCGGATATGGATGTGGTGGCTGCCTTTATTGTGAAAGACTGCGATGATGCGGCCGCGCTGCTGCCTTTGTCTTATCACGACAACAGCGATTTCGGACGCGCCACGAAAGGTGCGGCTCTGGCGCTTAAGTCGAGAGTGCTGCTTTATCAGGCGAGTCCGCTGTTCGGAACTCCTTCTGATGAGAAGTGGCAGGCTGCGGCTGATGCGGCACGTGCCGTGTTCGAACTGAATGTCTATCATTTGCAAGACATCAATACGGCAAATGTAAAGACAGAACCGAAAGCAGTAGGCGATGAATACGGAGCTTTGTTCCTTGATCCTCAAAATCCGGAAGTGATATTCGAAAAGCTTTATGACCCTTTATACGGTTCGGGTGACAACATGTCTTATCTTTATCAGGCTCCTTGCGGCATCGGAAACGGTTTCCAGGGATGGGGTAACTTTAATCCGACGCAGGAGATTGCCGATTTCTTTCAGAATGCCGACGGATCAGAATTCGTTCCGCAATCGTATTACGAGGCGGCGGCAGGCGATCAACCCTCTGCATGGAAAGGGCGTGAACCGCGGTTCTATGCCGCACTTCTTCTCGACGGCGATATGTGGGGATACGGTGACAGCCGCCGTGAGGTGGAGGTGTTCCGTTCCGGAGAAACGGGTGTGACTGCCGGAAAAGACAGTGATCAGGGTGAATACTATTGGAATGCCAGCAATACGGGCTATTGGATGCGCAAGTTTCTTGATCCGAGCTATAACTCGGCCGGGACGACCATGCATTCCGTTCCGTGGTTCTTCATCCGCCTGTCGGAAATCTATTTGAACTATGCGGAATGTCAGCTTCAACTGGGCAATGTCGAGGGTGCTGAAGGCGCGCGCGAATATATAAACAAGGTGCGCCGTCGTATCGGACTTCCCGAGATTCAGGCAAGCGATGATATATGGGAAGCATATTATTATGAGCGTCAGGCAGAACTTGTGTTTGAGGGGCAGCGTTGGTTTGATTTGCGCCGTTGGAAACAGATGGAGGAATGCTACAGCCGTCCGGTTACTGGTGTTGCTATCTATAAATATGCGGACGGACATAAGGGATATTGGACAGGAAATGTGGTATCCACCCGCAATTTTGCAGGAGTGGCCGGTGCTGAAGCTCATTATTGGCTGCCTGTTCCTCGTTATGAACTGAGACGCTCTCCGTTGATTGATGCCAAACCCTATGAATAATCTGATAAAAAAGAAATATGGTTATGAAAAAAAATATTTTGATTGCTTTGACAAGCGGCCTTGCGTTATTTTCCTGCACGGATTATAGCGAGCATGTTTCATACAACGAACAGTATCCTCTGCCTGAAGGAAAAGAGCTGTATCGTCCGTTGGAATATTCCGGTGAAGATTGGCGGGTGGACACATTCCTTTATTGTTATGACCGTATGGCCTGTACGGATAATGTCGCCATCTTTTGGGAAAAGGGATTCGGTAATGAGCTGGCCAATCCGCCTCAGTTGGAAGGCAATGACATGCATGTCGACTTGGAGAATCTGAAGACAAAGGTTGAGCAGTTCTATACGTTCTATAGAGACAATCTGAAGTTTGTCAATGAAGGTTCGCTGAGTGAGAAGTATCGCATGATGGTGATGATTCAGTATTCATTAGAGGGAACTGCCTATGGCGGTACGTATGACAATACGATAGGTGCATTTTGGGCGGCACCCAACCGGTTGCAGGACGAGAATCTGAATGCAGTTGCCCATGAGTTGGGACACAGCTTCCAGTTGCAGATGCAGGCCGATGGCAGTTCATGTTGGAGCGGCGGACTGGGATCCGGATTTTATGAAATGACTTCCCAGTGGATGCTATGGCAGGTGAATCCGAATTGGATGAGCGAAGAGCAGTATCATTGGGATGCTTTCAAGCAGGCCACCCATAA
Source organism: uncultured Bacteroides sp. (assembly GCA_949294185.1). Lineage (GTDB taxonomy): Bacteria > Bacteroidota > Bacteroidia > Bacteroidales > Bacteroidaceae > Phocaeicola. The sequence continues at coordinate 111,201 of CASFGA010000005.1, read as the reverse complement.
AGCTTTTCTGCATGAGGAGAACATTTACCGTTCGCCCTATGTGTTGGAATATTGGAGCGAGAAGAACGGACTGGACTTCATTGCCGAAATGTACCGGCAGAGCTATGCGGATGAAGATCCGGTACAGACTTATCAGCGTTTGAAAGGTTATCAGGCGAACGAGAACTATAAGTTCGTTGATGAAATGTATGATTGCTACTGCCATTTGGTAAATTTGGACTTCGAGCGGACATACGATGAAACCCGTCCGTTTGCCAATTCTTTCGAGAACTTTAGTCCTTATATGGATGTGCAGGCAGATGGCTATTGTCAGGTAAAGCCGGAGCGTTGTCCGGAAAATTATGGCTTTAATGCCATAAGGCTGAGTGTTCCGGAACCGGGAACAACTGTTACCGCTGATTTCAAGGGACTGCAGGGAGCGGATGTGGATCCGGACGGATGTCCGGGTTATGACAATGAGTGGTTTTATATCCCTTATTACCGTTACGGCTTTGTGGGAGTGACTGAAGACGGAAAGACCATTTTGGGAGAATCAGGCAGTACGGACTATTATAATCAGACGGCTTCTACTTCATGGACTGTTCCGGCAGGTGAGAAACTGGCTCATTTGTGGTTGGTGGTAACTGCCGGACCTTCGACGAACCACTGGACTTTGAGTGCCTTGCCTATGGCACAGTGGCCTTATAAAGTAAAGCTGACCAATACATCCATTCAATAAGTTTGTATATTTAAGGATTAGGTGTTAGTTTGAAACCTTTTGGAGAAAGATTGGACTGCATCCGCATAAGTTAAGGATAATATATATGTATCGACATTTATCGGATGCAGTCTTTTTTGTAACTTTAAAGGCAAATTTTAAATCGTATGCGTATGAAATTGAAAGTTTTTTTTGTGGTTCTGGCACTGGCCTGCGGATATACTGCCCATGCACAGATGTTTTTTGGAGAGGCGAAGGCCATTCCCGACTCGGTATTCAATTCTCTGGCACAGACTCCTCCTATGGGGTGGAACAGTTGGAACAAGTTCGGTTGCAATGTGAGTGAGTCGCTGATGCGGGAGATGGCGGACGCTATGGTAGAGTCTGGGATGAAGGATGCCGGATATGAGTATATCGTTATCGACGACTGTTGGCAGATAGGAAGGGACTCTTTGGGGAATATCATTCCTGATCCCGAGCGTTTTCCCAACGGCATGAAGGCGCTTGCCGACTATATTCACGGAAAAGGGCTTAAGCTTGGCATCTATTCGTGTGCCGGTTCGTATACTTGTCAAGGACGCCCGGGCAGTCGCGGATACCAGTTTCAGGATGCCCGCCAGTATGCGGCGTGGGGAGTCGACTATCTGAAGTATGACTGGTGCTCAAACGAGGGGCAGAATGCCCGTGCAGCCTATCAGACGATGAGCGACGCCATCAAGTTGAGTGGGCGTCCCATCATACTCAGCATCTGTGAATGGGGCGAAAACGAGCCGTGGAAATGGGGGAAAGGCATAGGACACATGTGGCGTGTCACGCCGGATATTCGCGACTGCTACCAGTGTAAGTTTGATTGGGGTGGTGTAGGCGTGATGGACATCGTGGACATCATGGCTGATCTCTATCCGTATGCGGGGCCGGGGCATTGGAATGACGCGGAAATGTTGGAGGTAGGAAACGGCGGAATGACGCGCGACGAGTATATCACCCATTTCTCCATGTGGTGTATGTTTGCCACTCCGCTGATGGCGGGAAACGACTTGCGCAAGATGGATGCGGAAACTCGGGAAATCCTGACGAACAAGGAGGCGATTGCGGTGAACCAGGATTGCCTCGGGCAGCAGGCGCGCCGTTTCATGGATATGGGTGAGAAGGAAATCTGGGCCAAGCCTCTTGCCGACGGGGAACTGGCTGTCTGTTTCCTGAACCGGACGGAATCTGTATGGCATCTGGACTATGACTGGCGGAAGCAGACCATTTATTTTGCCGATCAAGTGAATATGTATAAGAATGAATATGTGGTGCGCGACCTGTGGAAACATCAGGATATCGGCACTACAAAGAAGAATACCGTCTGCGACATTGCTCCGCATGGAGTGCTGATGGTTCGGTTGTCGCTGAAGAAGTGACTTTGATAAAGTCCGGCATTCTGTTTCCCTTGTCAGAATCCATTTTTCATAAGAAGAAAAATTTCATTTGCTACGGGAAAACAGGATGCCGGACTGTGTGTTTATTGCATGGAGCCGTAATCTTCTTTATTCCGTGACCAGTATTTCGCAGACTTTGTCCTGAAAGTCGCGCGCCTGGCGGGCTTTCAAAACATTTTGGTTGATGATGACAAAGGCGTACTGTCGGCCTGAGACGCTTGATGCATAGCCTGCCAACGAGCAGATTCCTGTCACCGTACCTGTCTTTGCCCTTACATGCCGGAATGCCTTCCCTTTTCTCATCCGGTATTTCAGAGTCCCGTCGATGCCGGCTATCGGCAGCGCTTCATAGAGCGGGCGGTATATGTGCGGATTCTGGTAGGCATATTTCAGGTAAGCCATAATCAGGTCGGGCGATACATAGTTGTAAAGCGACACACCACTCCCGTCTACGATTTTATAGTCCGCAGGAGAAAGGCCCAGACTGTCTTTCATAAATCGGTATACGGCTTTCTGGCCGTCTTTGCTTCCTGTCCCGGATGTCTTGTGACCGCATCTCATGCCCAGATGGTAGAACATGGATTCGGCGGCAAGGTTGTCACTTTCCTTTAAGGCACGGTGAAGGACTTCTTCCAACGGGCGCTTGCGGGTGTAGACTGTAAGGGCTTCGGCCGGCGCAGAGGCATAGTCCACACTGTCTGCCGTTTCAATCCCCTTTTGTGTCAGCAGGTAGCGCAGGGTCTCCATAAAGAAAGCTTTCGAATCATAGATGTTTATTGTTGTCGACTGTCGTGAAGCGACATTTCCTGTCAGCAGAATACGGTTCCCGTTTTCTAGCCAATTGCGCGTAATCCTTAGTCTTCCCGCCGCCGGAGTGCGTGAAAGCGTGCGGTTGTCTGTCTGATAATAGTCCGATGCGGGAGAAATCTTCACTTCTCCTGCGGTTCCCTGAGCGCCTGGTACGATTGTTATGTCCACACATCCACGGTTCAGCATCAGCGGAGAAAGATAAGGTTGGAATGCTTCCGGGGTATCGTCCCACGACCATCCTTTCCCCCAGTATACAGAGTCGGTCATCGAGACATCTCCGACAAGCCGTCCGTCGATTTGCCTGATTCCGCTGCCGTATAGTGTATCGGCAAGCAGTTCCAGATCGCTTTCCATAAATTCCGGATCAAAGCCTCCCACGACATATACATCGCCTTTCAGCCGTCCTTCCGCTATTGTTCCGGAGTAGGACAAGCGTGTCTGATACGGATAGTCCTTTCCCAGTTCCGACAAGGCTGTGACTGCCGTCACGATCTTTTCGATGGAAGCCGGGCGATATAGTTTGTCTGCCTGATATCGGTATATCGGAATGCCGGCCGTAAGGTCGTATACACAGATTCCTACCTCCGATGTCCTCAGAATGGAAGCGGTAGAAACCAGTGCGTCCAGTTTCTCGGCAAGCGTTTGCGCGCTTGCCGTCACTGTAAGGCAGGCGCATAAGACGAAAAGCAGGATGGCTTGTTTCATTTACAGTTCCTTGAAAATTTCACCGACCGTAGGATGAGGGAACACATAGCGCTTCCATTCTGACAGCTTGCGCCTGTCTTCTATCATCATCCCCGCCATGACAATCAGTTCGGATGCCGGATTTCCCAGCAGATGCACGCCCAATATCGTCTCGTCTTCGCCTGCCAGAACTTTGCAGACTCCGTTCACTCCTTCGTTTTCTGCAACGAATCTGCCTGAATAGGCCAAAGGAAGCTTGATGGCATGATAAGGTATTCCGGCGTTTTTCAGCCCTTCTTCCGTCATTCCCACGGATGCGACTTCGGGATTGGTGTATACCACTGCGGGGATTGCCCGGTAGCTCATCGCGTCGGCCTTTCCGATGATGTGGTGGACGGCCACTTCCGCTTCGCGTACAGCCGTATGAGCGAGCAGCGAGACACCGTTCAGGTCTCCGCATACATATATATTGTCTATGGATGTCCGCATGTGTTCGTCCACTTTGATGTGTCCGCGTTCGGTAAGCTCCAGATTAAGGTTTTCAAGACCGAATCCTTTTGCGGCCGGTCGGCGTCCTGCACTTATCAGCACCTTGTGCGAGTCGACGCATCCCGCCTCCCCGGCATTCTCATAAATAGTCCGGATTCCCGTTTCAGTCTTTTCAAGTCTGGTCACCCGCGTGTTGAGCAGGAACTTCACTCCCCGCTTGGCGTATTCCCCACGCAGCAGTGCGGCCAGTTCGCTCTCGATGCCGCCCAATATCTCGCCGGTCATTTCGATTACGGTAACCGGGACACCCAGACTATTGAAGAAGGAAGCAAACTCCATCCCTATCACTCCTCCGCCAATGACGGTAAGAGATTCCGGAACTTCCTTGTTGTCGAGAGCTTCCCGATGCGTCCAACAGCCGGTCTCACCGATGCCGGGAATCGGGGGAACCGCCGTCTCGCTTCCCGCGCATACAATCATTTTCTCGCATTGGTAGGTCTCTTCTCCGCATCGGATAGTATGAGCGTCTGCAATCAGAGCTTCCCCCTGCACGATTGTCACGTTCTGGGCCGTCAGTCTGGCCTTTACTCCCAAAACCAGCTTGCGGACAATCTTTGTTTTCCGTGCGATGATTTTTCCCAGATCAAAGGTTGGTTCCTGCACTTTCACCGCATACTTGGATGCGTGGCATGCCGTGTCGAATACTTTTGCTGAATATAATAAGGTTTTTGTGGGGATGCATCCCTCGTTCAGGCATACGCCCCCCACATTGTTCTTTTCAAATAAAACGACGCTCATGCCGGCTTTTCCCGCCGCTTCGGCCGCTGTATATCCTGCCGGCCCTCCGCCGACAACGGCTATCTGATAGTTCTTCATCTTTATATGGTTAGGTTAAACGAAAAGTTTGTCATTCTTCTTGACAGCTTGCATGCGGATTATGCTCTTTGGCATAGCGTATGAACCCGTCCAGGTCTTTAGGGTCGAAATTGATAAAGCCTTTGGTATAATAAATTGTAATCCTTCCTTTCAGCCACGAGCCTTTGCAGCGGACGATGCGTGTCACTCCGTATGCCTTTATGCTGCCACTGAATCCGCGCTTCAGCCAGATGTCGCCGTTGTCTTGCACGATGATGCGCGCCGTCAGTTCGTCGGCCAACAGCAGAATGGGAAATATAATGGGAACCAGATTCCAGTAGTTTTCCGTATGCAGAGTCAGTAAAACGAGCGCTATGATAACGATGATGACTCCCAACCATACTTTGAAGGGGGCTCTTCTGAGCTTGAATGTTTTTGCCATAATATTAAATGCTAACGTTTATTGAGTCATTTTGTTTTTTCAGACAGCGGACAAAGGCTTCCGCATTTTGTGGGGAAATCAGCGCGTAGGTCTTTATGGTTCCTTTGCGGTAGGATATTTTCAGGCGGTCGAGCGAAAGGGCCGGAGCCGCTTCCCACGATTTTGATTTTGCAATGTCTGTAATTTGGGATACAGGGATGGGAGCCGTCTTTTTGCTGAACCTTCCGCACTCTATCCGCAGCGTCCCGTCGCTTGTTATTATATATTGTGTATGGATCATCCCTTCAATCGAATAGACTACTGCGATGGCAAACACAAGCGCAAGCAGCAGTTCGTGAAACCAGAAGGTAACAAACAGAAAGCTTGAAAGTATGACAATAATCATCCAGTACCACCATCCGACTTTTGTGTGAAATGTTCTCATTTTATAGTTTGAGGTTAATTGATTCGTGAAGATAGTAATTTCTCTTTTAAAACAAGCGGATGAGATAAAAAAAGATGGCTGATGTTACGTCTAACTTAGTTTTTTTGTAGTTTTGTAACATCTAAACAACTATTTGCTCATGATAAGGAAATTTGATTTTCTCGTTATCGGTTCGGGGATAGCCGGAATGAGTTTCGCATTGAAGGTTGCGCACAAGGGTTCGGTAGCCTTAATCTGCAAGGCGGGCTTGGAAGAAGCCAATACCTATTATGCACAGGGAGGGATTGCTTCGGTGACAAATCTGAAGGTAGACAATTTCGAAAAACATATTCATGACACAATGGTGGCGGGAGACTGGATAAGCGACCCGGCGGCCGTTGAGAAAGTGGTGCGCAACGCACCCGCACAGATAGAGGAGCTGATCAGGTGGGGCGTACACTTCGACAAGAATGAAGACGGAGAGTTTGATCTGCACAAGGAAGGCGGGCATTCCGAGTTCCGCATCCTTCACCACAAAGACAATACGGGAGCAGAAATACAGACCAGCCTGATAGAAGCGGTGCGCCGGTATCCCAATATTACGGTCTTCAGCCATTTCTATGCCGTTGAGATTATCACCCAGCACCATCTGGGCATTATCGTCACGCGGCATACTCCGGGCATCAAGTGCTATGGTGCTTATGTGCTGAATGAAGAGACGGGCGAAGTGGACACTTTCCTCTCGAAGGTGACGGTGATGGCTACGGGAGGATGCGAGGCCGTGTACCGGCATACCACCAATCCGCTCGTGGCTACGGGCGACGGCATCGCGATGGTGTATCGCGCAAAAGGTGTGGTGAAGGATATGGAGTTCATACAGTTTCATCCTACCGCCCTTTATCATCCGGGCGATCGTCCGAGTTTCCTGATAACGGAAGCCATGCGAGGATACGGGGCGGTATTGCGGAATCTGGCGGGTGAAGAGTTCATGCAGAAATATGACCCGCGTCTTTCGCTGGCTCCGCGTGACATTGTGGCGCGCGCGATAGATAGTGAGATGAAACAGCGCGGAGAAGACCATGTTTATCTGGATGTGACCCACAAGGACGCCGAGGAGACAAAGCGGCATTTCCCGAACATCTACAAGAAATGCCTGAGTCTGGGCATCGATATCACAAAGGACTATATCCCGGTTGCTCCTGCCGCCCATTATCTGTGCGGGGGCATCAAGGTGGATCTGGACGGGCAGTCGAGCATCAAGCGCCTGTATGCCATCGGCGAATGCTCGTGCACCGGACTGCATGGCGGCAACCGGTTGGCTTCCAATTCGCTCATCGAGGCCGTCGTATACGCAGATGCCGCCGCCAGACACGCCGTCAGCGTGCTCGACCGCTATGACTTCAACGAGGATGTTCCTGAATGGAATGACGAGGGCACAATCAGTACGGAAGAACGAATCCTGATAACCCAGAGCATGAAGGAGGTAAATCAGATTATGGAGGCTTATGTGGGCATCGTGCGGAGCAATCTCCGTCTGGTACGTGCATGGAACCGTCTGGACATCCTTTACGAGGAGACCGAGCGTCTGTTCAAGCGTGTGAAGGCGTCGCGTGAAATCTGCGAATTGCGTAACATGATAAACGTAGGCTACCTGATTACCCGTCAGGCGATGGAGCGGAAGGAAAGCCGTGGCCTGCATTATACGATTGATTATCCGCATGCCAAGAAAAAAGAAGGCGAAGGGATATAGTTTCTGACCTGACAATAATCGCATTCCGTCCGCACAAAACGAAAGCTTTATGCGGACGGAATGTTTGTTTTGCAGGCATGAAGACGGATTCCTGCCCGGGCGAATCCCGGATTTACTCTTTTTCGACGATGGAAGTGAGCGGATGCCGGTTTCCTTTGATGTCTGTAAGGAAAGCTTTGGCCGAGCCGAAATTCAGATACATGTCGAGGCGGACGGGAAGATGGTTACGGTCGTCTGTAATATAGAAGGTGATGACTTCCTTTTCTTTCCCTTCAGCCGTATACTCCACCAGTGAGAAAACCAGGCAGCGATAGGTCACGCCGTTTTCCGCCTTATAGTTTTCCCGGCGGCGGAATATGAGTGTCTGCTTTTCCACTGCCCGTCCGGTGGCCATAGAGAAAAGTATCTTCTGCCCCGGCTGATAGTCTGTCGGGTCGTATGACCGGGCCTGGAGCAGGATGCTCAGCATGTCATACACGCATACAGGCATCTCGTCGTGCTTTTGGGTGGTATTTCCGCGCAGCGTGCGCTGTTGGTCTACGATGCATTGCCCGTTCTTGTAGCTGAAGCGCACTTCATCCACGGTGTATCGCTTGCCCTCTTCCGCCCCTTTGCGGAAGTAGACGGGAATCAGGTCGGTGGTGGTAATGCAGGTCAGCGTGTCGCGCATCTTGAAAAAGAAGTCAATCCGCTTGTTTGTGTAAGACTGAAGGTCGGTTTTCAAGCAGGGTTTCCCGTTGAATGTCGCTTCATTGACGGTCATTTTAGCCCATCCGGCGTTGATCCAGATAAACTTCCAGTTGAACTTCAACTCGTAAGAGAGGGTTTCTCCCGGCTTGATGGCATCGTTTACCGCTCCACACTGAGCTTTTGCTGTGCATATACTTCCTATCAGAAGTGCCATGCAGAAAATTACCTTCTTTATCATGATGTTCTTCCTAATTTGCGGGCGCGTTCTTTGTTGCGTTCCTTTATCTTTTTGGCTTCTTCAGGCTTCTGCTTCTTTATATCGTCCAATTTCTGTTTGTCGAGCGGTGTGGCATGTATGTCCCAGTTCTCTTCAAATTCGAAATTGGCTTTCATCTCCCATACTTTAGGGAAATAGAAGACTTCTTCGGGCTGTCTTTTCTCTTCGTAGTTTCCCGTATCCCATACGCCGTTGCCGTTCTCGTCGTTTACAAGCCTGATGTAATATTTGGTACTGGGCTGCAGGAAATAAAAGTCGCACGTATTCTGTTCGCTGACCGGTTGCTGCCGCACTACTCCGTCGTTGCCGTCCAGCAATTGCACGAAAGCATGCGGGCCGGCTCCTGTGATATTCAGGTAAAGCGTGCCGTAATCGGCCAGTGTCTTTACTTTCAACGTATTTTCCACCTTGTTGGTATAAAGTCCGTACAGCCCCTGAATGCCGAGAGAGTCTATCCTTAATTGATATTCCTGCCCGGGCTGCCAGTTTGCCAATATTTGATACTGGCGCGGCATCAGGGTGTCGGCCATGAAGATAAAGGGGATATCCTCCCAAAGGCTGTCCACTTTCACCGCCATGTGGATAGCCGATGTGTCGATGTGCGCTACCGGCTCCTCGAATTTCAGGAGGATATTTCGGTTCAGGTCGAGACTCGACGGGGCATCTACAGTCATGGTCAGGAATTTGGGCTGCACGCGCACGGTATCACCTTTCCGTTCGCGCTTTTTCCGTTCCTTTTCTTCTTTTTCCTGCGCCTCCTTGGCCAGCACCATACGGCGTTCCTTGCCGATTTTGTTGACCATGCGCAGTGTGTCGGTTTTGGGAACCAGTTTTCCTAACGTGTCGGTCGCCAGATAGTCCATCTGGAAGGTCAGCGTGTCACGTTCGCAAAGAGTGGTGTCCTTTATCCAGTAGTGGATGGTATCGTTGCGGAGATTGTTTTCAACGATGAAAGCGTCTTTTTCATCAAAGTCCAATCCGCGTATGACCGGCAGCGTATCGGATTTTGCACTAAAGTAAAGTGAGAAACGGTTAAGTTGCTCCCGCTCGCTCTTTACCAGATACTGCATCGGATTCTCTTCTTTAAAGGCGCGCAATATCAGGTCATCGGGCAGGAAGCGTGTATAGTTTGTCGTGTAGATAGTGTCATACGCCAGTGTATCCACTTCGTTCCATACGGTGTCATGTCTCACGGCTCCTGTCATGCTTGGCACGACCAGTGAGTCAAGATAGGCGATTGTTTCCGTCTTGGAGTCGAAAAGATAATTCTGATTGCCGTCCATCAGCGCATAGATGCGGTAAGTGCCCGGTGCAACCCCTCGGATGGTGAAATGTCCGCGGCTGTCTGTGCGCGAGATCCGGTCGAACGGCAGTTTGGTGAAAGCCGTATCGTTCAGATTCTTGTGCAGTCCCACCTGTATGCCTTTTATCGGTTCCAGATCGGCGGCGTTCAATACTGTGCCCGACACTTCCATCGTGTCGATAGACTCCCCTGTAGAGAACGCATACGCGAAGTTTCCCAACGGATTCTCTTCGTTGTTGTCGACGATGGCATCTCCAAAGTCGACGGTATACGTAGTGTTGGCCTTTAATGTATCAAAGAATTCCACTATTACGCTGTGTCCGCTGACTCTTACCTCGGGTGCTTCGTTTTGCGGAGGCGAGATGATGACTTTTTCCGACGGCTTGTCTAATTTTATGTATTCGTCAAACTCAATGCTTATCTTTTTCCGGGTGCTGTTTGTGGCGTTCGGCTTCGGATTGGCACGGACGAATTTCGGCGGAGTCTCGTCATAAGGGCCTCCGTCGGGCGTGCCGGTACTGGCACAGGCATAGAGCCCGACGACTGCAAGCAGGGAGAAAAAATATCTGGAGAGGTGCATCTTAGTTGTCCGCATTGTTTAGTTTCAGCATTTCTTCTATATTGTCACGTGTGTTGCTCAGGCGGGGAACCTTGTGCTGTCCTCCCAATTTGCCTTTCATCTTCAGCCAGTCATGGAAAAGGTTGGGGCGGGCTACGATAAGTTCCAGTTCTTGCAGTGTGATGTCCTTATGCCGCTTGGCCTCATAATCGGAGTTTATCTCCTGCAGAGACTGGTCTAAAATGCGGCGGAACTTGTCCAGCGAATCCGGCATGACGCTGAACTCGATGAGCCACTGGTGGCGGCATTTGGCGTTGGCATCCATAAAAACCGGTGCGGCGGAATATTCCAGCACTTGCGCCCCTGTCTCGGCACAGGCGCGAGCCAGTCCTTTTTCCGCATTGTCGACCATCAGCTCTTCGCCGAAGGCGTTGATGAAGTGTTTTGTCCGTCCTGTTATGATGAATTTGTACGGATCTTTCTGCGTAAACTTTACGGTATCTCCCAGGATATAACGCCACAAGCCGCACGATGTACTGATGACAATCGCATAGTTCCTGCCAATCTCGACACCCGTAAGGGGAACAATGTTCGGATGAGGGTTGTCTATTTCTTCTAAGGGAATGAATTCGTAGAATACTTCATAGTCTATCATCAGCATCATGGCGGGGTCGCTCATGTCGTTCTGTAGCCCGAAGAACCCTTCACTTGCATTATAGGTTTCCATGTAATGCATCTTGTCGGACGGAATCAAGGCCTTGTATTGCTCGCGATAGGGAGTAAAGCTGACTCCTCCGTGAAAGAATACCTCCAGATTGGGCCATACTTCATTCAGATGCTTTTTCCCCGTCTTTTCCAATATACGCTTGATGACGGCTAGCATCCATGAAGGGACACCCGACAGATTGGTTACATTTTCTTGCACCGTGGTCTCCGCGATGCGCTCCACTTTCTCTTCAAATTCGCTCAATAAGGCAATTTCCTTGCTGGGCACGCGGATAAAGTTTACCAACGGGTTGATGTTCTGAATCAGAATGGCGGAAAGGTCGCCCACCAGGCTGTCTTTCACATTATAGTTAGGGCTGTGGCTTCCTCCCAATATCAGTCCCTTGCCGGAAAAGAAGCGGCTTTCCGGATTTTGTTGCAGATAAAGAGCGACGGCATCCGTGCCTCCCTGATAGTGGATATGGTGCAGTCCGTCTTTGCTTACAGGGATAAACTTGCTTTTGTCATTGGTCGTTCCCGACGATTTGGCATACCAGATTACTTTTCCCGGCCAGAGAATGTTTTCTTCTCCGTGGCGCATGCGGTCTACGTAGCTTTTGATATCTTCGTAAGTCTGTATGGGCACGCGCTGGAAGTCGGTGTAACTGCCTATATGTCTGTAGTCATATTTGTTTCCCCATTCCGTTGAAGCGGCGGCTTGTATCAGCTTCCGGAATATTCGGTCTTGGATTGCTTCCGCTTCATGGGCATAAAGTTCTGTGGCCTTCTGCCTCGGTTCGAATATCTTTCCTATTAACTTTGTAGAGTTCATCGGTTGTCAAGTTTCTGTTCCTTAGGATGCAAAGGTAGATTTTTTTCCATATAAAATGGAATGGCTTTTATTATTTTTTCCTTTGATATGACAATTATACACTTTTTTCTTACCTTTACATCATTATAATAAAATCGAAGAAAGATGAAGATAGGAATCTTGACGTCGGGGGGCGACTGTCCGGGCATCAATGCAACGATACGCGGAGTATGCAAGACGGCCATCCGGCATTACGGAATGGAGGTTTTCGGCATTCACAATGGTTTCCGGGGGCTGCTGGACGATGATGTGACCCCTCTGAAGGAGGATTCGCTGACCGGACTGCTGAACCGGGGAGGGACGGTATTGGGCACTTCGCGCGAGAAGCCTTTCAAGCGGCGTGGAAATGCGGCTCTGTCGGAGGACAAGCCCGCCATGCTGCTCCAGACCATCCGCGAGCGCCAGCTGGACTGCATTGTCTGTATCGGCGGAAACGGCACGCAGAAGACGGCGGCGAAACTGGCTGAGGCGGGGGTGAATGTGGTGTCCGTCCCGAAGACCATTGACAACGATGTGTGGGGTACGGATATTTCGTTCGGTTTCGATTCGGCTGTGTCCATCGCCACCGAGGCCATCGATCGGCTTCACTCCACGGCCAGTTCCCATCAGCGTGTGATGGTGATCGAGGTGATGGGGCACAAGGCGGGATGGATTGCGCTTTATTCGGGGATGGCGGGAGGCGGCGACATCATCCTCTTGCCGGAGATTCCTTTTGACATTCACCGTATCGGTGATGCGATAATCAACCGTCTGAAAAACGGCAAGCCTTATTCCATTGTGGTGGTGGCTGAAGGCATCGCCACCCGCGACGGAAAGAAGGCCGCCCAGTTCATTGCTGAGGAAATAGAGTATGAAACGGGATTTGAGACGCGTGAAACCGTGCTTGGCTATATTCAGCGCGGAGGAAGTCCTACGGCATTCGACCGCAACCTAGCTACGCGCATGGGCGGGCATGCCACGGAACTGATAGCCGGAGGCCAGTTCGGACGCATGGTTGCCCTGCAGGGAGATGTCATCGGCTCGATTCCGCTGAGCGAAACGGCAGGGAAGCTCAAGCTGGTGACCGAGGAGAATGACCTTGTGGTGCAGGGGAGACGGATGGGGATATGTTTCGGCTAAGCGGAGGACTATGAAGATACGGAACATTGACTTAGGGAAATACCCCGTTCTGCTTGCTCCGATGGAGGATGTGACCGACCCGGCCTTCCGTCTGCTGTGCAAGGAGTTTGGTGCTGATATGGTGTATACCGAGTTTGTATCGGCCGATGCCTTGATACGCTCGGTAGACAAGACGTTGCTCAAGCTGAACATCAGTGAGAAGGAACGCCCCGTGGCCATTCAGATCTATGGGAGGGATACGGATACGATGGTGGAGGCTGCCCGTATTGTGGAGCAGGCGAAGCCGGATATTCTTGATTTGAACTTTGGCTGCCCCGTGAAGCGTGTGGCGGGCAAGGGCGCAGGAGCGGGAATGCTTCAGAATGTGCCGAAGATGCTGGAGATAACGCGCGCCGTGGTGGATGCCGTGCAGATTCCCGTCACGGTAAAGACCCGGTTGGGTTGGGATGCGGAACATAAGATTATTGTGGAACTGGCCGAACGGTTGCAGGATTGCGGCATAGAGGCTTTGACAATTCACGGACGCACACGGGCCCAGATGTATACGGGCGAGGCGGACTGGACGCTGATAGGGGAGGTGAAGAAGAATCCCCGCATGCGGATTCCGGTTATCGGCAACGGGGATGTCACTACGCCTGCACGAGCCCGCGAGTGTTTCGAGGCATACGGGGTGGATGCTATTATGATAGGCCGCGCAAGCTTCGGTCGTCCCTGGATTTTCAAGGAGGTGAAACATTTCTTGGATACCGGTGAAGAGCTCCCTCCGCTCAGCTTCAAATGGCGGATGGATGTGCTCCGGCGCGAGGTGGCCGACAGTGTAAACCTGTTGGACGAGCGCAGGGGAATCCTTCATGTGCGCCGTCATCTGGCGGCTTCGCCCTTGTTCAAGGGGATTCCGAACTTCAGGGAAACGCGCATTGCCATGCTCTGTGCCGAGACATTGGCGGAGCTGAACGGTATTTTAGACTACATTGAAGAGACATTCGGCTGCGACAGGCAGAGATAATGCCTGAAGCTCCCCCAAAAATATAGTGAATCCCGGCTGTGCGTGCAGTCGGGATTTGTTTTTGGTCAGGGCAGGAAACCGTTTTCTTCCTGTCCGGATACGGTTTTCACCGCGGTGGCATTTGGACGGTGTATGTATGAAACGGAACTGGGACAAGCAGGCTGTCTCCCTATAAAAAAGGAATCCGGCCGTGAAGCCGGATTCCCCGAAATGTAAACCAATTTATTTATTAATTTGCAGAATTGCCGTGCATGTTCGTGTTCGTAGAAAGTTCGGTTGACGGTATCGGCAGACGCAAGTGGCGACTGTAGTCAAAGGTTACAGTACCGCTCAGATTGGTCTGTTCCATCTGCATCGCGTTCTTGTTCTTCAGGTTGTCCAACATGCTTTCACGATCCGGATCGTTCGGATTGTTGTACCAGCGCATCAGGTTGAAGAAGCGCCATCCTTCCCAATACAGCTCAACAGAATATTCGTGCTTCAGCGCGCGGCGCACGGTGTTGATTTCCGTTCCCTTGCAGATTACGGTTCCGTCTTTGCCTACTACTCTTCCTAATGTCGGGGCATCAGCGATAAGCTCTTCAACGGTGGGCAGCATGTTGCCTTTCAGATACCACATACCGGCATCTGCTCCGGTAGTATTGTATGCTTCCGTATTGTTGTCGGCGCGGTCGCGTACTTTATTGATATATTCTCTTGCCGTTGCTTCGTCACCGTCTGCCTCAAGACAGCATTCAGCGTACATCAGCAGAATATCGGCATAACGGATCACACGGTCGTTGATACCGCTGCGGAGCATGTTTCGGAACTCATCAATGCCGTATTTGCGGCAGCCGAACCATGTTCCTCTCCATTCAGCAAAAAGATCTTTACCGGTATCTTTATCAACATCAGAGAACAGTTTGTCATATCCGATCCATTCTCCATCTTCTTCTTTTCCTGCCTCTCCTTTTCCTTTAAACTTGCATCCTCCAGGAATATACATACCCAAGTAAGCACGCGGGTCGATGATTTGTCCGTTTCCGTCGCGTTCAAATTCATTATACAAGGCCAGTGAAGGCATACCGTTCCACCATCTGCTGGAGACAGCGGAGTTTGGGGCGGTTATTTCAAGCATTCTCATGCAGTCTTGTCCCGTTACTACCCAACTGTTGATGTCACCCGGAGCAGCGGGGTTGAATCCTCCGGTTTCGGTGCTCTGGGAGAACTGCACTTCGAACAGAGATTCCTTGTTGTTTTCATTGTCCTCCGTGGCATTTTCCCGGTAGTTCGGTATCAGTTCGTATGCTTTAGAATCAATAATCTGCCACAAAACCTTCTTGGCTTCAGCCCAGTCCGCATCTCCGGCCTTGGCCGTTCCGTCCAATATCGGGCGTCCCATGTAGGCTTTGGCAAGGAAAGCCAGTGCCGAGCCTTTGGTGGCGCGTCCTTCATTTTCAGTTCCTTCGTAGTCCCATTCAGTCAGCAGTTCAGAAGCATCCTTGAAGTCCTGCACCATCCGTTGGTAAATCTGTCCGGGTTCGGCTGGAGGCAGCAGATAGTCGTCGCCGCCAGTTGTTGTATAGTCGCGGTCAGGAATTTCATCGCCGAAGAAATAGACCAGATAGAAGCGGCTGAGACCGCGCAGGAAGATGGCTTCGCCGCGCAGACGGTCATACAGTTTCTTGTCGTCGGCGTTGTTTAGGTCAAATGCTCCGTCCTGATTGGCTTCGAGCTTCTCCAAAGCCAGGTTGGCTGCATATTGTAAAGTGTAGAAGTCCTGATAAGTGGCAGACATACTTCCCAAGTCGGCATTGGCTGTATACTGGGAAAGTCGTGCCGTTTCCGGCTCGCCGGCAGCCGCACCGCTTGTAAAGGCATATTCATCGCTGCGGGCGTTCAGCATAAACGGCATCCACCGTGCCCATCCTCCTGCACGTTGCAGCATATTGTAGGCGCCGTTTACGGCGTAGGTCAGGTGTTCTTTGGTATTGTAATAGGTCGCTTCATTGTCTGCAGAGGGATTATTGTATACCATATCCGGTTCGCAGGAGCTTAGAGAGATTAAAGCTGTCCCCAAGCAGGCACCTATATATAATTTCATTCGTTTCATGATAATTCTGATTTAGTGTTTAAAATATTAGAATGTTAACTGTACGCCGGCAAAGAACTCGCGTGTTGCCCAATAAGTATCACCAGAGTAATAGAAAGCACCGTCAACGCCGCGGTTCAGAGTTGCACCTCCGCTCGGTACCTGCGGGTCGAACATGGAATAACCGGTGATGGTGAACGGATTCTTCACACCCATGTACAGACGCAAGGATTCTACATGAATCTTTGAAAGCAGGCTCTTGTCGAACGTATAGCCCAATGTGATTCGGTTGCAACGGAAGTAAGAGCCGTTTTCAATGAAATAGTCGGATGCCTTGGTATGGTTACCGTTCGGATCGTTCAATACGGCGCGCGGAACATCCGTGTTGGTGTTGGCAGGCAATGTAATGGTTTCGCCACCGGCAGTTGTGAAAGTCACATCCTGAGCGCGGAAACGGTTTTTCATATCAGCCATCTGGTTTTTGGCTGCATAGCCACCCATCAGTTCATATTTCCAGTTGTTGAAAATTTGGTTGCCGAAGTCTCCTTGCCACAGCATAGAGAAGTCGAATCCCTTGTATTCAGCCGTAATGTTCAGACCGAAAGAGCAGTCGGGCAGAGAAGAGCCGATGAAAGTCTTGTCATCGTCAGAAATTGTTCCGTCACCGTTTACATCTACATACTTGAGGTCACCGGCTTTGGCGGATTCTTGTAAGCGTTGTCCATTTTTGTTCACATAGTTGGCTGCTTCTTCATCGGTCTTGAACAGTCCGTCGGTCTTGTATCCCCAGAACTGGGCAACCGGCTGGCCTACTACGGTCATGGTTACGTTTCCTACAGAAGAGTTGCCTCCTGCCAATGAAGCGTTGCTACCCAAACTGGTAACTTCGTTGCGGTAAAGAGAGAAGTTCGGAGAGATGGTGAACTTGAAGTCTCCTATCTGTTCGCGATAGGTTGCTGCAATTTCAATACCCCAGTTTGTCATGCTACCTACGTTCATGTAAACAGAGTTGATGTTACCGGTTGAACGCGGAAGCTGAACGGCCAGCAGCATGTCGGTAGTCTTACGGTTGTAGTAGTCGAATACCAGGCTCAGCTTGTTGTTGAACATGTCCATATCGAAACCTACACCTGCATCACGAGTAGTTTCCCATGACAAGTCGGGGTTGGCAAAGTTCTCAATCAGCGGAGCGGGAGCATTTGATGCGGTTCCTTCCGGATTAATCTGGTTCGGGCCGAATGTATAGTAACGGTTGTCGGTTTCCACTACTGACTGATAGTCGTATATACCTACGGCATTGGCACTACCAATCCATCCCAACGTAGCGCGGATTTTCAAATTGTCGAGCCATCCGGAAGTAGCTTCCTTCATCCACGGCTCTTCGCTGATTCTCCATCCTACAGAGAATGACGGGAAGTATCCCCAACGGTTTCCGTCTGCAAACTTAGAGGATTCATCCGCACGGAAGTTGGCTGTAATCATATACTTGCTGTTGTATGAATACATGACGCGGGCCAGATAAGAGAAGTAAGCTTGGTTAGTTTGAGAACTAATAACTGTTTGGTTGTCCGGATAACGGCTCTCGATACCGAATCCGCTGTATTCGTTGCTGCGGCCGGTGATGCCTGTTGACCATCCGTCGAATGTTTCAGAAACGATACCCAATACTCCTGAAAGGTTGTGCACATCGTTGAATGTATGGTCGAAAGTGAGCAGGTTCTCGATTACTTCATGTCCGCTGCCGCCTTTGGTTGAGGTTTGTTGGTTATAACCTTGTCTGGAATTGGCTGTACCCAAATCATATTGAGGGATGATAGTCTTGTCGTTGTTGCGAGCGTATGAATAGGTATAAGTCAAGCGGTATTTCAACCAGTCGAAGATCTTAATTTCTCCGAAGATACTACCCATCATACTTACTGAACGGTTGGCAAGCTGTTGGTTATGGAGATACCAAGCTTGGTTTGTGATGTCATTTCCATCGCGACCGTTGTTTCCGGTAAGGAAGAAGCTTCCGTCTTCATTGTATACCGGCAGGTTCGGAGAAATCATCAACATGTTCATCAGTGAAGCTCCGGTATATCCGTTGGTGCGGCTGTAGTTTGCAAAGATACGTCCACCGTAAGTGATGCGGCCTACTGTACCCTCTACATTGGCATAGATGTTGTCTACCTGTGCATTGTTCTTGTGCATCTGGTCGTCGTTGTCGGTATGCGTAGCACCGATGCGGTAATTGGCATACTTGCTTCCGCCGCTGATAGATACATCGTACTTCTGATAATTGGTGTTGCAGAAATATTGATCCCACCAATCTGTATTAGCCAAAGGGGTGCTTGGATTTGCAACTCCTGTCGGCACTGTTTGGTTCCATGTGCCATTAGCTATAGAAGCTGCACTTGAACTATTATAATAAAGTTCATTTACATAAACTCCGTAATCGTACGCATTCAGCATATCAACTTTTTTGGATGGAGAGCCGAAACCGGCGTAAGCATTGAAGTTGATTTTCGGCTTGCCCTCACTACCTTTTTTGGTAGTAACCACGATAACGCCGTTTGCACCACGCACACCATAGATGGCGCAAGATGCGGCATCCTTCAGTACTTGGATAGACTCGATTTCATCATCGTTCGGAATGTTTCCTGATGCGTCAATAATACCGTCTACTACCCACAGCGGGTCAGTGCTACCGGTAATGGAAGCAGTACCACGGATACGGATCTTTCCTCCGGATACGTTGACACCGGCCGTACTTCCCTGCAATGCATCTGTAATACCACCCGGTGATTTCAATACTTCCTTCGGGCTCAAAGTAGAGATGGCCGAAGTCAAGTCTTCTTTCTTCTGTGTACCATAACCTACTACTACCACATCATCCAACATCTGTGTATCTTCTGACAATGTAACATTTATTGTCGTCTTTCCTGATACAGCGACTTCCTGAGTTTTGTAACCCACAAATGAAATCTGAAGTGTAGAGTTTGATGGGACATTCAAGGTAAAATTTCCGTCGAAATCGGTAATGGTACCATTGGTTGTTCCTTTTTCCACCACGCTGGCACCAATGATTGTTTCGCCAGCTCCATCTTTTACAGTTCCTTTCACTGTAATGTTCTGTGCAAATGCCCAAATCGGAATCAGGCATAACAAGAACAACAGCCCTAACGGGCGAGAGTAATTTGCGCTTTTCATAATGTTGTTTTTTTGTTATGATTACTCAGCAAAATTACAAACACGCAAATTAATCGCGGTAAAATAAGTTACATTTGGTTTCTTCTATGTAACATCCAATGTTTTCAATGTTACAAATCTTTATAAGAATCCGTACATTTATGTTCTTCAGCAGGGAATGTTGCAAATATTCTTTAAAATTCCGTAACGAGAAGAAGGATTCCTTCGCCGTGAATTGGTCTTGTTGTGGAATGGCCGGACCTTATTTTTTTTCGCTATTGTCCTTAAGAATTTTTTCTTCTGTCAAAAAAGCCGCTTCTTCGGCTTCCGCAATGATGCGTTCGGTGTCACTATCGGTTTTCTTAGTTTGCAATGACTCTGTTTCCTCGTAGGCGAATGTCTTTTCTTCCGCTGACTCTGTAGGGATGGCCGCTTCTTCTTTTTGTTGTGGAATGGTTTGTTCCGCTTTTTCTGATGCCTGCTGTTCGCGTTCCGCCTTGGCTGTATAGATTGTCTCGATGAACCGCGGGTTGTTCTTTATCATTGCGAGCGTTTTATGCGAAGCTTCCTGCTGTGATTCCTTTTTGGAATAGCCTTTGCCTCGTCCGGCCGGAATGTTTTCAACAGTAATCTGGGTTTCAAAAATAGGATTCTGTTCTTTGTCCAGAGATTCGTCCAATAGCTCGAAGTTTATTTCAAACTTGTATTTCTGTCCCCATTCTATTAGTCTGGACTTGAAGTTGACTTCCTTACGGGACACTTTTTCCAGATTCAAGTATCGGTTGATGATGCGTTCCTCCATGAACTTTTTACATGCCCGGTATCCTCTGTCCAAATAAATGGCTCCGATGAGGGCTTCGAACGCATTGCCGCACATGTAGCTGTTGTGTGAAGACTGGCGGGTGGTGTATTTAATCAGTTTGTCCAACCCGATTTCTACCGCAACGCGGTTTAAAGTTTCACGCTGCACTATTTTTGAACGGGTGTTTGTCAGGAATCCTTCCCGTTTCCCATCAAAATGTTTGTAGACAATATCCGCTACGATGGCATCCAGGATGGCGTCGCCAAGAAATTCCAGACGCTCGTTGTTCAACAGGCGCCCTTTTTCTTTGACTGATGAAGACTTGTGAAGCAGAGCTTGCTTGTAGAGCTCGATATTCCGGGGATAGAATCCCAATATCCTATAAAAACAAAGATAAGGCTCCTTGTCCTTGCGGAAAAAGAGTCTTATCCTATCTGTCATATTGTCTAGCACGTTATTCAGCGTATTTTTTTACGATTACACATGCATTGTGACCTCCAAAACCGAATGTATTGCTCAATGCGGCGCGGATGGTGCGCTGTTGTGCCTTGTTGAACGTGAAGTTCAGGTTGTAATCGATTTGTTCATCGTTGTCTCCTTCTTCGTGATTGATAGTGGGAGGCACAATGTCATTCTTAACAGATAATACACAAGCGATGGCTTCCACAGCTCCGGCAGCACCCAGAAGGTGTCCTGTCATTGATTTGGTGGAGCTGATATTTACCTGATAAGCGTAGTCTCCGAAGAGAGCCTGAATGGCTTTCACCTCTGAGATGTCACCTACCGGAGTCGATGTGCCGTGTACGTTGATATAGTCGATGTCTTCCGGTTTCATGCCGGCATCTTCCAGTGCGTTCGACATAACCAACTTGGCACCCAAGCCTTCTGGATGAGAGGCTGTGATGTGGTAAGCGTCGGCAGAAGCGCCTGTTCCGGCAATTTCAGCGTATATCTTGGCACCACGTGCTTTGGCATGTTCCAGTTCTTCCAGAATCAGACATCCGGAACCCTCTCCCATAACGAAACCGTCACGGCTTGCACTGAAAGGACGTGAAGCATGAGTCGGGTCGTCATTGCGGGTAGACAGTGCGTTCATCGAGTTGAACCCGCCTACACCTGCCGGGTAGATGGTGGCTTCTGCACCTCCGGCCAATATGATGTTAGCTTTTCCCAGACGAATCAGATTGAAAGCTTCGCCGATGGCATTCGATGAAGAAGCACAGGCTGAAGTGGTCGTGAAGTTCGGTCCGTGGAAACCATAAATCATAGAGATGTGGCCTGCCGCAATGTCGGCAATCATTTTCGGGATGAAGAAAGGGCTGAAACGCGGACCGATGGTGTCTTTGGTCTGCGCATAGTTCAACACTTCTTCT
Organism: uncultured Bacteroides sp.; assembly: GCA_949294185.1. Lineage (GTDB taxonomy): Bacteria > Bacteroidota > Bacteroidia > Bacteroidales > Bacteroidaceae > Phocaeicola. The sequence goes on along the minus strand of CASFGA010000005.1, from coordinate 89,703 downwards.
TCGAATGTATGAAGTCCGCCTATACCTACGCCATAGATGACTCCGATTTTATTCAAGTCTTCTTTTTCAACGTCGATGTTCGCATCCGCTACGGCCTCTTTTGCGGCAACGATGGCATACTGTGTATAAAGATCCATCTTGCGTGCTTCCTTGCGGTCGATAAAATCGTTTGCGTTGAAATTCTTCACCTCGCAGGCAAACTGGCTTTTAAACTTTGATGCGTCAAAATGAGTAATAGGCCCTGCCCCGCTTACCCCGTTGATAAGGTTGTTCCAGAATTCAGGAACTGTATTGCCTACCGGAGTCAGCGCGCCAAGACCTGTTACTACCACTCTTTTTAATTCCATAGTTAGAATTAACTTATTTTGCGTTAGCTTCGATGTAAGAGATAGCGTCTCCTACAGTTTGGATTTTTTCTGCCTGATCGTCAGGAATAGAGATACCGAATTCTTTTTCAAATTCCATGATCAATTCTACAGTGTCCAGAGAATCTGCGCCCAGGTCGTTAGTAAAGCTTGCAGTAGGCACTACTTCTGATTCTTCTACGCCCAATTTATCAACGATAATTTTCTGTACTTTTGATGCGATTTCAGACATAATTCTAATTTTTTAAGTTTATAAATAAGATAATTTATTGTTTTTTTCGGTGCAAAGGAATAAATATTTCTTGTCTTAACCAAATATTCAGGCAAATAAATGCATTTCCTTTGCACAATTTTATAGAAGGTGTGCAAAATATAAGGCTGAAAGCCGTTTTCTTTTGTCTTTTGAAGATGTCGGCCGGGATATTCCTGTTTTTTGCATGGGCTAAATTCCGTTTCATAAGCACGATAATGAAATTTTGTCTGCATGCAGTCTTTTCAGGCTTCTGTCGTTTCATCCGGAGCGTTTGGGAAAGAGCCTGCTCCGGTGCTGTTCAGGTGGAGCAGGGTGGTGGCAGCAGATTGGTCTCCTTTCTAAAAACTGTTTACTACCACCACCCTATAACCCGCTTGCTGATAGCACGTTATGCCGGGTGGTGAGAGTAGTGGCAGTAAATTTGAAAAAAATATTTGTAGACTAATAATAAAATGAGGAGAAACAGAAATGTTATTCGTCAATAGGGGTGAGAATGCCCACATATCCTCCTGACTTCCCTGTTTTTATTATTAGGTTATCTCCTTTGGTCAGACTTGTTACTTCATGAGTTAGCTGTTGAGGAGTTTTCTCTGCATTCTTGTCCTCCCATTTCTCAAGTTTGTAATTCCCGTCAGGAAGGAAAATGGATGTGTTTACGCTTATTTTTCTTGGTGAATGGTTGTTCATGGCTCCGATAAACCATTTTGAACCAGACCGTTTGGCAATTACTATGTATTCTCCCGGATAGCCTTCTATAAAGCGTGTCTTGTCCCAAACGGTAGGTACGATTTTGAGAAAATCGCTTCCGGGCTGTTGCAGTATATGTTTCGGATGGTCGGCAATCACAGTAAGCGGGCTTTCATAGACAATGAATTTGGCCAATTCTGCACAGCGTGTGTTTGTTACTAAAGTAGGGACTTGTACTTTGAAGTGTTTGTCTGTTACATTTAGAAATCCGCCCGGTGTATAATCCATAGGCCCTGCCAACATACGTGTAAATGCAAGGGTTATGTTATGCTCAGAGGACATCTCTTTTCCGAATTTGTAATGTTCTCCTCCCATTACACCTTCGCGGGTCAGTAGGTTAGGATAGGTTCTTTCTATGCCGTCCGGCTTGTAGGCTCCGTGAAAGTTAACGAGTAATCGGTGCTTGGCGGCTTCGTGTACTATTTTTCGATACCAATTGACCATTTCTTGGTCGTCTCTGTCCATAAAGTCTATCTTTACACCTGCTATTCCCCACTTTTCATAAAGAGCAAAGGCTTCCTTGTATTTGTCATTCTTGTTTATGTCTGTGCAGTAAAGCCAAAGCCAACACCGGACATTGCGTGATTTTGCGTAATCGAGAATCTCAGGCATATCAAGTTGGGGAGCCGGTCGGGTTATATCTGCTTCGGGGGTATTGAAAGGGCCGTACCATTGCCAGTCAATCAGCATGTAAGGCCATCCTTGCTGTGCGGCCAAGTCAATGTATTCTTTTATAGTTTCCATCCTCATGTCTACTTCACCGCTCCACCAGTGGTCCCATGCACACATGCCCGGATGTATCCATGATGTGTCTTTGATTGCGCAGGGAGGATTCAGGCTTTGTATAATTTCTGATTCGATGAATGTACCCGGATTGCTTCCTATCATGATGACCTTCCATGGAGTGTGTATTTTTTCGCTGAACCGTACTTTTATACCCGTGTCTTGTTCGTCAGGCAGCGGTGCAAGATTGGTGGTAAGTTTGACATGTTGTCCTGACTGTTTTTGAGAAGTGCCTATATAGAATCCGGGATAATTATCCATATAAGCTTCGGTGATAGCCATATAATTGTCCGGATTGACTTCTATCAAGAGAGGTAGTCCGGAAAGTGTATTCGGATTTATTCGGGTGGCGGGTGTTTTGATGAATTGTCCTTCTTGTGGAGAACGGTAATGTGGCAGGTAATCGGCAATCCAGACATTGGAAGAATCGGGGATGGAAAACTCTGTCAATTCTTTGGTTATTTTTCTGTCTCCAATCTCTCTGCCTCCATATAGGGTATAACGGAATGCCACTCCATTATCGAATACTCGTATGTCCATATCCATTCGGCGAAATTCATTTTCTTTTTCTGTCATATAAAGATGAGTTTCGTTCCATTTTAAATGGATACTTTCATGTTTGTTCTTTACAACCGGTCGCCAGAAATCTTCTTTTAGAGAAATATTTGGAGCGTCTTGTAAAATAAAACCTTTATTCATTGGCCTTTCATCTTTAAATTCAAAGCCTAATGCTGAATTTTTTATTAAGAATTGTCCTTTATAGGTAATAGAATAAAATAAACTGTCTTGATTGCTTATATTCAGTATGATGGAACCGTCAGGTGATGGAATCTTTATGTCTGATGCAAATATGTGACATAAAGATATATAGGTAAAACAGAGGAATAAACAGTATTTCTTCATGTGGAATCTTATTAAAAGGTAATGAATGTAGGTTAGGGAAATATAGTGATTCTGTTGATGACTTGTGTTTAGAAAAAAATTGAATGTCCTTGATAGGTAATGAGAGACTATCTCACGACAGCCTCTCATTAAAGACCGGTCACTCATTGAATCTAATGGATACACATTTTCCAGTATAAGATATGGTTTTATAATCATCAGGTGTGTTTATGCCTGAAGCATTGGATGGTGCTGCAATTGTTATTCTGAACTTTCTGTTCTTCAGCATCCCATTATATTCCCCTGTTCTGTCACTGATAGTCAGAGTCTTTGAAGAATCGTCCCATTTAAATTTGATTGTGGTGTAGTCTCCTTTTTCATAATTATAATTGTCGAATTCGTCTTCGTATAGGGTGAATTCACCGTCTTTTCCCGGGAAGATTCTGAACTCCAGATTGTCCCATTTCTTTTCTGTTGCATATTGTACAAATGGGCCCATCGGAAGAATGGATCCGGCCTTAATATACAGAGGAATAATGTCTATTGGTACAGCACGGCTGATACTTTTTCCGCCTTCCAATCTTTCATTTGTCCAGAAGTCATACCATATTTCTCCTTGCGGCAGATAGACAGGCACAGATTTTGTTTCGTTTAAGGTAACGACTGTACCCTGTGATGTCCTTCTGGTGTATAGTGAATCGGTTACGGGAGAAACCAGTATGGACTTTCCAAACATATATTCTCCAGCCATATCATAGACATTTTTGTCTGAAGGGAAATCCATCGGTAAGGCACGCATAAGGCTGCCTCCTTGAGTGACATTCCACATTGTGCTGTAGATGTAAGGCAAAAGGCGATATCTTAAATTGATGTATTTCACTTGCACATCGTATGCCCAGTCTCCTTCTTTTCCGAAAAGATAAACTTCGACAGGAAACCCTGTCTTATGCGAGCGCATGATGCCAGAAAAAACTCCGAACTGAAGCCATCTGGCATGAAGCTCATGATAGGCCGGGTCTTTGATTCCGTTGGGATATTGCCAGGAGCTCCATCCGCCTATATCCGTATTCCAGTAAGGTATACCGCAGAGAGAAAAGTTCAGTCCGGCCGGTATTTGTTTCTTGAAGGCTTCCCAACTGACATCGATGTCTCCGCTCCAGGAGGATGTTGCGTAACGTTGTTGACCGATGAATCCCGAGCGAGTCATGGCGAAGACTCGTTTGTCGGATGTTGTAGCGCGTTGATGTTCATATACTCCTTTGTTGGATTGCAGGGCATAAGCATTCCGTACTTTTCTGAATGAACCTAAGTAGGTTTGCAGATCATAATCGGAACGTTTGATTCTGAAATGGTCTGGCTCTGTTCCGTCAGTCCACCATGCATCAATGCCTAAATCATACAGATGCTTCAGATATTTCCAATAAATGTCTCTGGCTTTGGGATTGAACGGATCGTATGGCATGACGCTGTCCATAGGCCATGTGACGATATCGAGAAGCATATTCTGGGAATCCAGTTCTTTGTATATTGGTGTTTCTGCGCCAAATGACGGCCAAACGGAAATCATTATGTGGGCATTGTTCTTATGTACATCGTCTATCATTTTTTGAGGTTCCGGAAAATTGGGATTGTCAAAGCTCATAGAATTCCAATTGTTGTCCGGACCCCAGTATTGCCAGTCTTGAATAATGCCGTCAAGAGGAATTTTATTTTTACGGTAATTGTGTACCACATCCGTCAGTTCCGTTTGGCTTTTATAGCGTTCTCGGCATTGCCAGAATCCCATCGTCCAAAGTGGATACATGGGAGCCTGGCCGGTTAGGTCGCGTATTTGAGAGATTACTCCATCCATTGAACCTCCATACAGGAAATAGTAATCCGAACAGTCTCCGGCTTCGGAATTAAAGGACAATTCTTGCGGATTGTCAATAAATGTAGTCGGGGAATAGTTGTCCCAATAAACTCCATATCCTTTTACGGATTGAAAAAACGGAATGCAGATTCTCGTATTCTGTTGCAACAGATACAGCTTCTGATTGCGTTGGTTCATTAATCCGTCTTGTTGTTGTCCTAATCCGTAGATTGGCTCTTCCTCGTCAAGCATGAAAGCTTGTCTTACCTCGTATGAGCGTTCATTTGCATCCATTACCGGGGTAAATTGGGTTCCATAGTCTTTTTCTGTCAGAAGCAGGCTGCCGCTTTTGTCATAGAAAGAGACTCTTCCCGTTTTTGAACAGTATATAACTTTTATTTGGCTGCTGACTAATTCTGTTTCGGCAGGGGATAAATCATTTATTTCAAGTGCAATATTTTCTTTATCCTTCACTACGGCAAGACTTTCTTTTTGTGGGGTTGTATTGACAGGGTATTTTACAATTCTTACAATGGAAGGTGAATAGAAGCTTATGTCGACATTCATGCCTTGCACTTCAGATGTTATGCCGGAAGTTGTCTTTTCGTAGGTTTGTGCGTGCAAACCTAACGATAAACCTAAAAATAGAATATTTAAACCGATTCGTTTCATAAATGTTGTTCCTTATTTGATTAGTAACCTTCGTTTTGCTTTAAATTGGGGTTGTCGTTCAATACGGTTTCATAAATGGGGAAATAGACTCGTTTGGCATCGTTGACATTGGTCTTGCAGAACCATTTTTTTGTTGTGAATACTCCAAAGCGAATCAAATCCATTCTTCTGTGTGCTTCACCGGCAAATTCCCAACCGTATTCGTCCAATAAACGCCCGAACTGAATGTCTCCACCCCCCTGTTCATCCACAAAAGCTCCGTCATGAAACTCTCCGTAATTGTAACAGCTGCCTTTCTTCAGATCTTCGTCGGTCACTACGGCCTTGCTTGGTGTTGACTTGAAATTGCGTCTTCGCACTTCGGTTACCAGATCTCCTGCTCCGGCTTTTCCTGTGCGTAATAGACATTCGGCTTTCATCAGATATACATCCGCATAACGGAAGAAGGGGAAGTCGTTGCTTAATGAGCCTAACGCTCCCATCTTGATTTCATATTTGCCTAAACGATATCCTTCGTCTTCTTTGCACAAATCGATATGCGTGGCCGTATTAGTGAAAATCAGCGGATCGTCTTTGCGGCTTGCCTCAACAGAGCAATATAGTTTGTTGCCCTTCCAGTCATATTGCTGTCCGCTAATCCATGTGTCTGCCAGTCGCCCGTCATCCGGGTCGTAAGTATTGATGAATTGAGGAATGGCACATGAACCTCCCCACGGTTGTACAATCATGTTGTAAGTCTTTTGGTTTTCGTTGTGTAGGGTTTTCATGTGGTAATGGAAGTTCCCGCCCAATTGCTCATCGAAAGTGACGGCCAATATCAGTTCTGGGCAATTCTCATTTTCAGTTACGAAATTGTCTTTGAAACTTTCGGCCAGGGTGTATTTCCCGCTTTCCATTATGTCTGTACATAATTGTGCACATTCGTCGTACCGGGGTTGGTTGATATAGACTTCTGAATTTAAGTAGAGTCTTGCCAACAAGAATGTTGCAGCCCATTTGGTCATTCGTCCGTAGGTAGATTCATTGACATCTTCAGACAGTTCGGGAATGACGGCCTTTAATTCAGATTCAATCCATTCATATAGCTTGTCAGAAGATATTTGCTCTGGCAAGTAATCGTCGGGAACATTAAACTTATCAATGAATGCAACATTGCGGAAATTGTCTAACAATAGATAGTAATATAAGCAACGCATAGCGCGCAATTCGCCGATCAGACTTTTTCTCAGAGTTTCATTGACCTCCAATTCGCCCGATTCAAGTTGGTAAATATACCGATTGCAATAATTTACCCCAGAGTAAATATTTTGCCATACGCCGCTGAGGTGCGACTGTAATGAAGTCCAGGTATGGCAATGCATTGTTTTGTAAATACCTCCGTCAATCCATCCTCCAGGGCGTCCGGGAGTTACGATTTCATCAGAACTTTCTTCTTGTACATCAAAAAATCCAGTCCATCCAAACAAAACATCTCTCATGGCTGTATATGCGGGAGCAATGACGGAGATTACATCGTTTTCGGTCGGCTTTAAATCGTCAGCGATGATTTCAGAATATATATGTTCATCAAGATCTGTGCATGAGCTTAATCCGGCTAAGCCTATTGATGAAAATAACAGGCATGTGATAATTGATTTAGTTTTCATACTTTTCATGATTTTAAAAAGTTAAGTTTACACCAAAAGTAAATGTTCTTGTTGTTGGGTATTTGTCCCGATTGTCAACACCCGGGTCTAGTCCGGCCGTACTTACTTCCGGGTCTAACCCTTTATATCCTGTAATGGTCAGCAGGTTTGCCCCCGAAGCCCAGATTCGAGCGTTTTTGACAATTTTATTGTTCTTGATAGGGATGGTATATCCTAATGTTACATTGTCGATTTTCCAATAGTCTCCGTCTTCTATGTAATAACTTACGTACTCATGTTCTGCTCTCAAGACGGATTTTCCATAGACTTTGTCAAAAGCGGAATGTAAGCGGTTGTAAGTAATCGTATTGTTTTCATAATACATGCGCTGCATGTTCAAAATCTGGAAACCGAAAGCACCACGCATAGTGATGTTCAAATCAAAGTTTTTATACCGGAATGTATTGTTCCATCCTGCATACCATTTAGGTAATCCATTGCCTAAGTAGGTTCTGTCATCGGCTGTTCTATCTTCGAAAGGAATGCGCTCTCCCTTTGAGTTTTCCAGAATCCATATTCCATCTTCCGTTATGTCGACAGATTTGTATCCATAAAAATTCCCGATAGGTTTTCCGACATCAATACGGTGCGTTGTCTGTTGAAGCGGAGTTCCTGTTGAACCTTCATCAAAGTAAGTGTTTGTTTGGAATTTGTCGTTACTTAATGAGATCAATTTGTTTTTGTTTGTGGAGAATGTGACAGAGGTGTTCCATTCAAAATCTTTGGTTTGGATTGGAATGGCATTCAACAGAAATTCAAAACCTTTGTTTTCCATTTCACCCACATTGGCAACCATTGTGCTATACAGATACGGTGGAACGGGTACTGAGTAATTCCATAACATATCTTTTGTGCGGCGGATATAGTAGTCCATTGAACCGTTGATTCTTCCTCCCAAAAACGAGTAGTCAATTCCGAAATTATATTCAATCTTTTTTTCCCATCTTAAATCGGGATTGGAATTACTGGAAGGAACTATCTGTTTTATCCATTCCCCATTGCTGAAAATGTATCCGCTGTAATTCATCTTGACTAATGACATGTATGGGTCTGTAGGTTCTGTTCCTGTCACACCGACACCTGCACGTATCTTTAAATCGTCAATGAATTTTGCATCTGCTAAAAATGATTCACGATTAATTCTCCATCCGATAGATGCGGCAGGGAAAGTTCCCCATTTATGATTGGCACCGAATTTAGAGGAACCTTCTTGACGTATACTTGCCATCAGCAGATATTTGTCAGCATAGTTGTAAGTTAATCGGGCAAGAAAAGCTGCTCGCTTATACTCTGTTTTTGAAGATTCCATTTCAGCCAGACCATCCAGTAAAGCATTGCCTTGAGCCATATTATTATATGTATAGAGGTCTGAGGGGAAATCGAAGTTATACATTCTCATGTTGTCATAGCTTCCTTTTTCGTAATTATATCCAGCCAAGATGGAGAAATTATGATCTTCCATATTGAATTTGTAATCGGTTGTCAATTCTAAATAATCAGTCTTTTCTGACCATCCAGAACGTTCTGCTGTTGCATTCTTCCCGTTTTCTGTAGTTTCATAATGTTTGAAAGTGGTAGAATAGCCATAATTATTATTGGTTTTTTCAGATGACAACAATAATTTTATATTCCAGTTTTCGATAGGTGTAACATTGATGGTAGAATGCCAACGCATATTACGGGTTTCGTTCATCATGCTATATTCGTTTAGTAGGGCTATTGGGTTGAAATAGTCGAACAATGGTCTTTCTATATAACTTCCGTCATCATCATAAATGCGGTCGGTCGGATTACGGATGACGGCTTGTCTGTAGATGTAGTGGTCAAGATCAGCTTCGTTGATACTGCTGTTTAAGAATCCTGCTGTTATGACTAATTTGTTGTTGAACATTCTGTGTGTGATGTCACCTCGTATGGTTAATCCTTCTTTGTCAGATTTTTTGATGACACCTTGCAATGACCGATAGTTGGCAGAAAAGATATAATTTGTGTTCTTAGTTCCTCCTTTTAATGAGATGTTGTGAACATGAGACAATGGGGTTCTTGTGATTTCCTTGAGCCAATCAGTGTCGTAACCATAATCAACCAAGCTTGTTTCTCCCTCAGAAATTAATTGTCTCGTTTCTGCTGCTGTTAGGAAATCCGGTTTTTTATAGATGGTGGATGTACTGACATATCCACTGTATTCAATGCTTGGAGGCATTTCTCCTTTGACATTCTTTGTGCTGATAATGATAACGCCGTTTGAACCGCGTGAGCCATAAATAGCTGCTGCCGATCCATCCTTCAAGACATCGATGGATTCAATGTCTTCAGGAGCTACAGTATTCAAATCACCGGGCACTCCGTCAACTAACACTAAAGGTTCGGTGCTGCTCATCAATGTAGTGATACCGCGCAGCATAATCTGACTGTTTTCTGTCGGGTCTCCAGAAGGTGTTGTAATTGTCAGACCGGCTACCTTGCCTTGTATCAGACGCCCCGCGTCTGTTGCTACTCCTTGAATGAAGTTGTTGGACTTTACGCTTGATATGGCACTGGTAACATCTCCTTTACGTTGTGTTCCATATCCGACTACCACCACCTCATCCATAATCTCGGTATCTTCCCGAAGGGTAATGGATTGTTGTCCTCTCTTTATTTGGGAGACGGGTATTTCTTGGGTCTTGTAGCCGATATAGCTTACCACTAACGTACCGTTGCCGGATATGTCCAGAGTGTAGTTGCCGTCCAAGTCTGTGATTGTTCCGTTGGTGGTGCCTTTTTCTGTGACATTGGCTCCGATTACCGGTTGTCCGTTGACATCTTTGACGGTGCCTGATATTTTTCGCTTCCCGTCATTGACGGCAGCTTGTGAGGTGGCGTTTCCTTTCTTTATCACGATGTTTTTGTCCTGGATTTCGTAGGATACGTTTTGCCCCTTCAGTATCTGAGTGATGGCTTCGTTCAGTTCGTTGGCATTGACGGATACCGTTTTTTCTGTATCGATGTCTCCTGCTATGTACACAAATGAATAGCCGCTCTTTTCTTGGAGCTCGGTTATCGCCTTTTTGACCGATACATTGTTTATCTTCAGTGATATACTTTGTCCGTATATGCTGAGGTTAAGGCATAAGAATGCCCCGACCATTGCTATGGCCTTTTTCCTGTGGTTCATAAATTTAGGATTTTAAGATTAAAAACTTTTGATAAAAGGCGTTCCCAAAGAAATGTTTTTGTACTTTTGTCCCATTCCTTAGCAAACGTCTCGCATTTAATTTGTTAGGAGATAACTAAGGTCGTGTGTCGGAAGAACTCGCCCTTCTTCCGGCATTTTTTACCTTCTCCCGGCGGTTACACTTCTCTTTCCATTGGTTTAAAGGTTTAATGTGTTTGACATAGGGTTAATATAAAGTTATGTTTTTGTCTCTTATCGTGTAATGAATCTTTCCGGTCTTTTTGAAAGCTTCAAGAATGTCTTTTATGTTCTGTTCGGTGCGGTTGAAACTGCCGTAGAAGAGACATTCTTTCAGTGATTCGTTGGCAAAGGCTATTTTTATATTATAGCTTCTTTCCAGTGTCTTGGCCACTTCGGCGAGTGGGGCTTCATCGAAAAACAGCTGTCCGGTAGTCCATTTCTTTGCATCCGAAGCCGTTCTGGTTTCCTTTTTCATCCGTTTGTCTTCCTTGTCCAGGGTCATTTGTTCGTCGGGAAGAAGTATCATTTCTGTTTCTTTCCGAATTCGGTTGTCTAAGGCCACCTTCCCTTCTATCAGCGACACTATGGCTTTGCAGTCTTCCGGATAATCTCGGATATTGAACTTTGTGCCTAAGACAGTTACCTGAAGGTCTTCCGAATTTACCGTGAAAGGCATTTCTGCATTGTGGGTTACTTCAAAATACCCTTCACCAGACAGCGTGATTTCTCTTTTGTCCACTCCGAAATCCTGTGCATAGACGATGCGTGAGCCTGCGTTCAGAAATACTAAGGTGCTGTCTGGCAGCCGGAGTCTTGTCTGTGAGCCTAATGGCGCTTCTACTTCTATTCTTGTCAGATTCTGTTGCAGGTTGGCTTCGCCGCTGCGGTAAGAAAAATAAGACGCCACTCCTATTGCCGCTATGGCAGCCGCATATTTGCAGAGTGTTTCCCAGTGCAGCCTTCGGGGCTTGGCGGCTTGTTCGTATGCAGTGGTACGTTTCTTGAATGTTTCGAATGCTTTGGCCTGGTCATATCTTTTTTCCTCTTCATCTCCGATGGCCGAAAACCAGATTTCTTGCCGCTGCATGGCATATTCCCGGTTTTTCCCCGATTGTGCCATCCATGCATCTAATTCTTTCCGTTCATCGCTCTCCAATCCTTGGGTCAGAAGCTTGGATATCAGTTCGTCGATATGTGTGTTTTTGTCTTCCATGATAAGGGTTTCTATAAGATAGACGATAATTTGTTTCGGGTGGGTAGGTGGCGAAGGCTTCTTTTTTTAGCCGAAAATGAAAAATAATAGAATAAGGCTCAACATATATTTGTCGAGCTCCTTGTGCAGCAGGGACAGTGCAGCCTTGATATGATATTTCACGGTATTGACCGATATATCCAGGTCGGCAGCGATGTCTTCGTATTTTTTCCTTTCGAAGCGACTTTTCACGAACACTTTCCGGCAAACATCGGGCAGGTGCCGGATGGCTTGCCGGATTTCCTTTTCCAGTTCCCGCTCCAGAAGGCTTCCCAAAGGATATTCGTCGGACAGGATATAATGTTCCTGCGTCTGGCCGTTTTCTCCTAACGATGAAAGGGTGACTTCGTTTCTTTCTTTTTTCGAGGTCAGATAGTCCACGCAGCGGTTTCGCACGGCACGCACCAGATAACAGCGCAGGGAGGTGTGTATTTCCAATGAGTCGCGTATCTCCCACAGATGAAAGATAACGTCCCCTACGAGCGTTTCTGCCATGAAGTCGTCTTTCACAAACTCGTAGGCTACGTGGCATAACGTTGTGTAGTGGTGGCGATAAAGATATTTATAAGCTTCATCGTTTCCGCGCTTCAACTGTTCCACTATCAGCCGCTCCGCTGTTTCCATCTTTTGCTGTTTGACCATAAATTGACTTTAATGCAGCCAAAGTTAGCAAATATCTTTGAAAAACCTTAATCTATGTTATAAAACAGGTTTTTTGTGCCTGCATATTTGCAGATTCCCGTAAAGTCCGTATCTTTGCATCGTGTTTTTCATAGTATTAGATTTTAAGGTTAACAAAGGTTGGAGTACAGCGGTACTCCTTTTTTTTATGCCCTTTCGTTTCTTTTGCTTTTTTCTTATCTTTGCCCGTGCCTGTTAATTTGTAAAGATGCTTGGTTATGGGAAAAGAAGAAAGCGGTGTCCGTAATCCGTTGAAGGTGATTTTCAATTATAATGATGTGTTTTTCAGCTTTATCTATGACGATGAAAGCGGATGCATTCATCGTTCGCGTGAGTTTGCCATGAATTATGTGTATTCGGGCGAGATGCTGCTTGACAACGGGAAGGAGCAGATTCATGTAGGTAAGGGGGAATGCGTGTTCATTCCCCGTGACCATCACATCACCTTCTATAAGAAGCCTTGTGACGGAGAGCGGTATTGCGGCATTTTTCTGAACTTTACCCGCAATTTCCTGCGGGAAATGTATGCAAGGATGGGGAAAAACAGGGTTTCTCCCCATACACCTAAACTGGATGCCGGGGCAATCAAGCTTCCGAATACGGCGGAAATAACCAGTCTCTTTGCGTCTATGACACCTTATTTCGACCGGAATGTGAAGCCGATGGACGATTTCATGAACCTGAAGTTGCAGGAAGGCCTGTTGGCCTTGTTCCACATCGACGAACGCTTTGTTCCCACGCTGTTTGACTTCAGTGAACCGTGGAAGATTGATATTCTGGAATTTCTGAACGAAAACTATATGTATGAGTTTTCACAGGAGGAACTGGCGCATTACACCGGGCGAAGCCTGGCTACTTTCAAGCGCGATTTCCGCAAGGTGAGCGACCTTACTCCCGAAAAGTGGCTGATTCGCAAGCGGCTTGAGGTGGCTTATGCGCTGATGAAGGAGGGAGGAAGAAAAGTAGCGGATGTCTATGCCGAAGTCGGATTCAAGAATCCGTCGCATTTCTCCACGGCCTTTAAGAAGCAATACGGCATTCCTCCCACGGCGGTTTCGGTCTGAGACGGCATTTGGACTTGTCAGCAATGTTTTTTGAGCTTTACGGCAATGACGCTTCATCCTTTTTGCCCTACCTTTGCTTCTGTTGGAAATTGATCTGAAAACAGGAGACAGTATGAAAAATGTGGTCAAAAATTTGTGTGGTGTCGTGGCATTATGCCTATGTGCCGCCGGAAACGTTTTTGCGTCAAATGACAAGAACACTAATCTTAATACCGAAATGAATATGGACAAGGATTTGAATCTGACTCAGGAGTGGGACAAGGTTTTCCCGAAGAGTGAAAAAGTGAGTCACAGCAAGGTGATTTTTCACAACCGTTATGGCATAACTTTGGTGGCCGACATGTATGTGCCCAGACAGGCGGACGGAAAACTTCCGGCAGTCGCTGTATGCGGCCCGTTTGGTGCGGTAAAGGAGCAGGCTTCCGGCTTATATGCCCAGACATTGGCGGAGCGCGGCTTCCTGACCATTGCATTCGACCCTTCTTTTACAGGCGAGAGTGGCGGAGAGCCCCGCTATGTGGCTTCGCCCGACATCAATACGGAAGATTTTTGTGCGGCAGTCGATTTCCTTTCCACATGTGAGCATGTTGACCCGGAGCGTATCGGCATTCTTGGCATCTGCGGATGGGGCGGCATGGCTGTCAATGCGGCGGCGATGGATACCCGCATCAAGGCTACCGTAGCCTCTACCATGTATGACATGAGCCGGGTGAATGCGAACGGTTATTTCGATGCGATGGATGCAGATGCCCGCCATGAGGTGCGCAGGCAGCTCAATGCCCAGCGGACGGAAGACTATAAGAGCGGTTCATACGCATTGGCCGGCGGTGTGGTCGACCCGTTGCCCGGCGATGCCCCGTGGTTCGTGAAGGATTATCATGCCTATTACAAGACGGCAAGGGGCTACCACAAGCGTTCGCTCAATTCAAACGGAGGCTGGAACAAGACTTCGGCGCTTTCATTCATCAATATGCCGTTGTTGTGCTATAGCGATGAAATCCGTAGTGCCGTATTGTTGGTTCATGGCGAAAAGGCCCACTCCCGCTATTTCAGTGAAGATGCGTTCAAGAAGCTGAAGGGAGACAACAAGAAGCTGCTGATTGTGCCGGGGGCTACCCATGTCGACTTGTACGACCGTATGGATATAATTCCGTTTGACAAGATAGAGCAGTTTTTTCTTGAATATTTGAAATGATTCTGTAGGAATCGTAGCGATGATTTGATGCAGTCATCGCTACGATTTGCTTCGTTGATATTATTTTTGGGACAATACCATCATTTTTTTGTACGGCATTCAAGTCCGGAGGACTGTTGTCATAAAATAGTGAAAGAAAAACGACGGAAAATTTGTAAGTTTCAGAAAAACGATTTACCTTTGCACCCGCAATGGAAAACCAATTGCCCAGATGGCGGAATCGGTAGACGCGCTGGTCTCAAACACCAGTGGAGTAAAATCCATCCCGGTTCGACCCCGGGTCTGGGTACGGATATAAAGGCTGACAATCAATAGGTTGTCAGCCTTTATTGCTTTCATAGGCCGATAAAGAATGGTATTGCGTTTTTTTAATACAATGAAAAGAGGTAGGTAGTAATATCTTTACTATCTTTGCGGCTATTCAATGAAAATAAGTTCTTTTGATACATGAAACAGTATAACAAGATTAATAATCTGGTGGGATGGATTGCCTTTGTCATTGCAGCGGTAACCTATTGCATGACCATTGAGCCGACCGCCAGTTTCTGGGATTGTCCGGAGTTCATCACCACGGGATATAAACTGGAAGTAGGGCATCCGCCCGGTGCGCCTTTCTTCATGCTGACGGCCAACCTGTTCAGCCAGTTTGCTTCCGACCCTTCGCATGTGGCGATGATGGTCAACATCATGAGTGCGCTGATGAGCGCGGCGTGTATCCTGTTTCTGTTTTGGAGCATCACGCATCTGGCAAAAAAGCTGATATGTCCCGATGACAAGGATCTGACGGCAGGCCGGCTGATTGCCATTATGGGGTCGGGACTGGTCGGTGCACTGGCCTATACATGGAGCGACACGTTCTGGTTCAGCGCGGTGGAGGGCGAAGTGTATGCCTATTCCAGCTTGTTCACTGCCCTGGTGTTTTGGCTTATCCTGAAGTGGGAGAACCGTGCGGACGAGCCTCACAGCGACCGTTGGCTGATTTTGATTGCCTATCTCACGGGGCTGTCTGTCGGTGTGCATCTGCTCAACCTGCTGTGCATTCCTGCCATCGTATTGGTTTATTATTATAAGAAGCATCCGCATGCCAACCTGAAGGGCAGCCTGATAGCGTTGGTCGGCTCCATGGTGCTGATAGCCGTGGTGCTTTATGGCATAGTGCCTGGCATTGTGAAGGTGGGCGGATGGTTTGAACTGCTGTTTGTCAACGATTTCGGTCTGCCGTTCAATACCGGTCTGATTGTCTATATCATTATTCTGGCGGCAAGCATCATTTGGGGCGTTTACGAAAGCTATACCATGCGCAGCCGCAAACGGATGAACCTGTCTTTCCTTGCTACCGTAGGACTGTTGGGCATCCCGTTTTACGGTCACGGATGGGGAAGTGCCATAATCGGAATCATTGTTTTAGGTATCTTGGCTGTTTATTTGTTTGCCAACCTGAATGAGAAGTACCGTGTCAGCGCACGTACCATGAATACTACGCTTCTGGCACTGATGATGATTGTGGTGGGATATTCTTCTTACGCGGTCATTGTCATTCGTTCTTCCGCCAACACCCCGATGGACCAGAACTCTCCGGAGGATATCTTTACTTTGGGTGAGTATCTGGGGCGTGAGCAGTACGGCAGCCGTCCGTTGTTTTACGGTCAGACTTACGCTTCGAAGCCGGCCTTGAAGGAAGTGGAGGGAGGATGCGTGTATGATGTCGTGGAGGGGGCTCCGGTATACCAGCGTAAGGAAAAGGAATCTCCCGATGAGAAGGACAGCTATGAGATTGTCCGCCGCAAGACGGAATACAGGTATGCGCAGAACATGCTTTTCCCACGCATGTATAGTGATGCGCCCGGACATCCGGAAGCTTATGAGGCCTGGTTGGGAGGCATAGAGGGGAAAGAAGTGCCTTATGACCAGTGCGGCACGATGATGACGGTGAAGGTGCCCACCCAGTGGGAGAACATCAAGTTCTTCTTTGTCTATCAGTTGAACTATATGTACTGGCGGTATTTCATGTGGAACTTCGCCGGTCGCCAGAATGATATTCAGGGACAGGGCGAGATAGAGCATGGCAACTGGATAACCGGCATTTCTTTTATTGACAACGCGCTGATTGGTGACCAAAGCCTGCTTCCTACGGAGTTGAAGGAAAACAAGGGCCATAATGTGTTCTACTGTCTGCCGTTGATATTGGGACTTATCGGTCTGTTCTGGCAGGCCTATCGGGGTGAGCGGGGAATACAGCAGTTTTGGGTTGTGTTTTTCTTGTTCTTCATGACGGGACTTGCCATTGTGCTTTATCTGAATCAGACACCGCAGCAGGTTCGTGAGCGTGATTATGCCTATGCCGGTTCATTCTATGCATTTGCCATCTGGATAGGACTGGGAGTGGCAGCCATTGCAGAGTGGCTTCGGAAGCGGAAGTTGAATGAAGTGGCAGCTTCGGCTGTGGCGAGTGTGGTCTGTCTCTTTGTCCCGCTGCAGATGGTAAGTCAGACATGGGATGATCACGACCGGAGCGGCCGTTATGCTTGTCGTGATTTTGGACAGAATTATTTGAATTCCGTGCCTGACACAGGCAATCCGATTATTTTCACGAATGGCGACAATGATACTTTCCCGCTCTGGTATAATCAGGAGACGGAAGGGGTGCGTACGGATGTGCGTGTATGCAATCTGAGCTATTTGCAGACAGACTGGTATATTGACCAGATGCGCCGTCCGGCTTATGACTCGCCGTCGGTTCCAATCAATTGGGACCGCATCGATTACGTTTCCGGACATAATGAGGCGGTATATGTCCGTCCGGATGCGATGGAAGCTATCGACAATTATTATAAGCAGAATCCGGAAGAGGCCAGACACGAGTTTGGCGATAACCCGTATGAGCTGAAGAACATTCTGAAATATTGGGTGCGTCAGCCGAAAGACAGTGGGCTGCAAATGATTCCGACAGACAGCATTGTAATCAAGCTGGACAAGGAGGCCATCAGGCGTTCGGGTATGCTTGCTCCTGATTCTATACCTGATTATATGCATATATCCCTGAAAGGCAAGCATGTATTGTATAAGAGTGAGCTGATGATGCTTGAGATGTTGGCGAATACCAACTGGGAGCGTCCGCTGTATATGGCCATCACAGTAGGTGCGGACAACCATCTGAACCTGACAAACAATTTCCTGCAGGAAGGTCTGGCTTACCGTATCACTCCTTTTGACAATACAAAGTTGGGACGGCGTGTGGATACGGAGAGAATGTATGAGAATCTGATGAAGAAATTCAAGTTCGGCGGCATTGACAATCCGGATGTCTATTTGGATGAAACGACGCTCCGCATGTGCGATACACATCGGCGCATGTTTGTCACACTTGCCAGTCAGCTGCTTCGTGAAGGGAAAAAAGACAAGGCTTTGGAAGTTTTGGACTATTGTGAAAAGGTGATTCCCGGTACGACCGTTCCTCACGATTATGCCATGAGCAGTTCCAAGGAGATGGCAGACGATTATATCCAGTTGGGACAGATGGAAAAGGCCGAATCCATATTGAATCATCTGGCAAACAATTCGGTGGAATACATTATGTGGTATCTTAGCTTAGACAACATGCGCTTTGCCAGTTCGTATGAAAACTGTCTTCGTCATTTTTATATCTTGGATGATGTTTGCAAGAGCCTGACGAGCATAAAGGGCGGACAGGAAGGACAGGAGATGACTCCTTCTGCATTACATTATGCAAAGAAGTTTGAAGAGTTGTATAAGCAGTTGGAAAACCGTGTAGGACAAAACTAAGGATACATGCTTATCGAACAACCGCCTTTATTGCTGCGTCTGCTTTATCCGCGTGCCTTGTGGCGCATGGATAAGGCTGTAAAGGCGGTTTATCTGACATTCGATGACGGGCCGATACCCCGGGTCACTCCGTGGGTGCTTGATGTGTTAGACCAGTATGGTGTCAAGGCAACTTTTTTTATGGTAGGGGACAATGTGCGGAAACATCCGGAGGAATACCGGATGGTAGTGGAGCGAGGACATCGGATTGGCAACCATACATTTAATCATATCCGGGGATTTGAGTACAAAAGCTTGAGTTATCTGGCCAATGCAGATAAGGCGAATGATTATCTGCATACCGACCTGTTCCGTCCGCCTCATGGACACATGGGATGGGGGCAGTATCGTCGGTTGCGCGAGAAATATCGTATTGTGATGTGGGATGTGGTGACCCGCGATTACGGCAAGTGGATGGATGGCCCGCAGGTGTTGGCAAATGTAAAGCGTTACGTGCGCAACGGCTCAATCATCACTTTTCACGATTCTCTGAAATCTGAGCAAAACCTTAAATACGCCTTGCCCCGCTCCATCGAGTGGCTTCAGGAGCAAGGGTATGAGTTTAAGGTTTTTGATTGATTCAGGCTGATTGTTGAAAGTGAATTATATTTTTATATATTTATTTGAAATTAATGTTCTGACAATTAGAATCTAACGTTCGGCAAATCCTATATTTTCATTACCTTTCTTTGTCCTTTTCTTAATGGTTGTTTTATTTTCCTATTTTTGTATATATGTAGGGCATAATCTTTTTATCTGATATTGTAGTGAAAAATATGGTGCGAATTAAATTGATTTTCCTTTGTATATTATGTTTGGATGTATTTTCTGTCGAGAAAGTATGTTCTGAAAGTTTGTATGCGGGTGAAGAAGCATGGTTGCATTATTTGCCGATAAAGAATGATACTTTGCGTCAATACTATATTTCTCGGTTGGGTAAAGTTTGTTTGGCCGGAAGTAAATTTGATGAGACTATAAAGTCAGAGTTGTCCGAAAGTTTGTCTGATATGCTTTCGTTTTCTCCTTGTTTTGTAACAGAGAAAGCTGCGCGATTGTGTATGCAGATAGATAAAAAGGATAGCTCTTTGGGGGAAGAGGGATTTCGTATGGAGAATCAGAACGGGCAGATCCGGATTTCTTCTTTTTCTGATGCGGGATTATTGTATGCGACTTATTGTTTGATCAGATTGGTACAATGCCATGAACCGTTGGATAGGTTGAAAATAAAGGAGATTCCTCGGATTGACTTTCGTATGTTGAATCATTGGGATGATATGGACGGAAACATTGAAAGGGGGTATGCAGGAAATTCTTTATGGAAATGGAATGAATTGCCTGATGTGGTGAATAAACGTTGTTGGGATTATGCCCGATTAAATGCATCGATAGGAATAAATAGTGTGGTGCTTAATAATGTAAATGCCGATCCTCGCTTCTTGCGGACTGATTATTTGAAAAAAATAGCTTCATTGGCGGATGTTTTCAGAAAATACCATATTCGTGTTTGTTTGTCTGTTAATTTTGCAGCACCGTTGAAACCTTCAAAAACTCCAGATGTAATGAAGGCTTGGGGAGGAGTCGGAAGTTTGGAAACGGCTAATCCCCGCGAGCCGGTTGTTCAAAAGTGGTGGGAAGAAAAAGTAAGGGAGATTTATCGGTTGATACCTGATTTCGAAGGTTTTTTAGTAAAAGCAAATTCTGAAGGAATGCCTGGGCCGCAAGATTATCATTGTACACATGCGGACGGTGCGAATATGTTGGCGCGAGCATTGAAACCGTATGGCGGATTTGTTTTTTGGCGGACATTTGTATATAATCCGGACATTGATAAAGACCGTATGAAGCGTTCTTATAAAGAGTTTTATCCTTTAGATGGGTTGTTTGACGATAATGTGGTGTTGCAAACGAAAAATGGACCTTTGGATTTTCAGGTAATAGAACCTCCTCAACCTCTTTTTGGGGCGATGAAATATACAAATATGGCGGCAGAACTACAAATAACACAGGAGTATACAGGGCACTCTACTTATATGGTCTATTTGCTTCCTTTTTGGAAGCGTTTCTTGAGCTTTGATACCTTTTGTGCAGGAGAAAGAGCGCGTATTGTTGATATACTTGAAGGAAAGGTATATCCATTTCCGATTACGGCAATTGCGGGAGTCGCCAATACGGGAGATAGTTTGAATTGGACAGGCCATCATTTTGCTCAGGCCAATTGGTTTGCTTTCGGCAGGTTGGCATGGAATGCAGAGCTTGCAGAACAACAGATAACGGAAGAATGGATAAAATCAACATGGGGGTGTGACTCTACAGTTGTGAAGATTATCAGACAAATGATGCTTCCTACTTGGAAAAGTTTCTTGAAAAGCAGTTCTCCTTATGGTTTGGGATTGACCGTAGATATTGAAACACATTATAGAGCTGCATTTGATATAAGAGTCCATAAGGAGTGGAAGGTTGACAGTATTGGTATAGGTACGGATCGGACAAATAGGGGAAGTGATTATGTGTCTCAATATTTTGAGCCAAATCGTTCATTGTTTAATGATATTAAGACTTGCCCTGAGGATTTGTTGTTGTGTTTTCATTTTGTAAATTGGGACTATAAACTTTCTTCAGGGAATAGTTTGCGGCATGAGTTTCTTGAGAATCTGAAAAGCGGGGTGAGTCAAGCTGATGAGAATATAGCTTTATGGTTGTCGCTGTCTGGAAAGATAGATAAAATCCGCTTTTTGGAGGTTTTGTATTCATTATGTCAAGAAAAACAAGACGCATATGTTTTTTATTCAGAGGCCATGTCTTTTTTTAGAGAAAAGATGAAAATTAAATGATGAAAAGAATGAAACTATCAGCATTGGCGCTTATATTATCTTGTAGCATTCTGTTTGTTATAGGAATGTTGTCAGATTCATGTACTGGGCAGACGGATTCGGAAGAGTTTGCATCAGTGAAAGAAAAGGTAAGAAAAGTATTGGATCGAAAAGAGGAATTTCGTAAGCAGAAAGAGGAAAAGGTTTTTCTATTGGAATCTTTTTTGCGAGAACATAAAGATAGCATGTCGGCAGAAGAGCAGTTTGTATTGGTAAAAAAGCTTTATGATGAGTTTCGGCTGTATTCTTTTGATCGTGCATACGACTGTGCCGTAAGACTTTATCGTATAGCGCAGAAGCTACCGGCATCTTCTTCAAGGCTGATTGAGGCGCAGGTCTGTATTGGCTATGTTTTGGCGCGTGGAGGATTTTTTAAGGAGGCGATAGATTCCCTGTCTGTTATTAAGATTGAAGAGGCAATTTTACCTGACAGTGTTTTGGCTGATTATTATATCCGTTTTGGGAGGACATATCATGATTTGGCTGATTATACGAATGACAGTATCTTTTCTCCATATTATAATGAGTTGGGCAATAAATTGTTGAAGATGGGATTGTGTTATGTGTCAGATTCTCTGAATTTGCATTATATTCAAGGAAAGATAGCTTTGAAGTCTGGGAATGTAAATGAAGCAAGGGAGCATTATTTACAGGCTTTGAAATATTGTCCTTCAAGGGATAAAGAATGGCATTCTATTTTGTATTCAACGATGGCATTCATAGATCATCAGTTGGATATGGATAACGAGGCTATAAATTATTATGTGAAAGCGGTGGAAAACGATGTGGAGGGGAGCATTATGGAGTCTGTTGCATTGAGAGGGTTGGCTAATTTGCTGTTTTATCATAAAAAAGATTTCAATACGGCTTCTGAATTTATTAATATTGCATTGAATGATGCGATGTTTTACGGTACTCGTCATCGTATGAATGTAATAGGAACACTGCTTCCTGTATTTGTCGGTAAAAAGTTGGATACGGTAGAAACGAAAATGCAGACATTTTTCCGAAGTTTTTTAGGAAGCTTGATGCTGATAACGCTGTTGGTTATAGCCGTTGGTAATGCATTTTGGCAGATGAAAAAGATTCGCTCATCCAAGAAAGCTTTATTGGATATGAATTTAAAGTTGAAAGAAGCTAATCGGGTGCTTCGAGAAGTGAGTCAGATAAAAGATTGTTATTTGGGGCATTATTTAGATTTATATTTTGAACTGGTCAATCAGTTGGAAAGCTTTTGTATTGTAGCTCAGCAAAAAATAGGACAAAAAAATATAGCGTCGGTTCAAGTACTGATTCGGAATTTGGTGAAGCAGCATAACCGTAAAGAAATGTTTATTGACTTCGATTGTACATTCCTTTCTCTTTTTCCGTCTTTTGTTGTAGAATTTAATAGCCTGTTACTGCCTGAAGAACAGATAACGTTGGAAAGTGAAAACACACTTAATCCTACTTTACGTATATATGCTTTGTTTCGTTTAGGCATTTCAGACACGAATCAGATTGCTAAAATTTTAAATTACTCGTTTAATACGGTTTACAATTATAGAATCAGAATACGGAATAAAGCTAAAGATCCCAAAACTTTTGAAGAGCAAGTGTTGAAAATAGCGTTATGATTGGAATAGGAAAAGAAATTGTCTTTGTAAAATCATGGGGAACGGTTTATATTTTTAAAAGGTATTATGAACGTAAATGCTTTATATTCATATAAATAATGAATATATTTTTTATATTTTATAGTGCCGATCAATATATTTGTATAAACAGTTCATTTGATTCTTAATTTTGTGTCAGAACAACATTAAGTGATATTTAAATCTTAAGTTTATGAAGACACAAATAAATTATCTTTTTTCTTTTTGTCTTATATGGGTGTGTATGACGACAGTATATGCCCAACCTCTTCATCAGGATTTGGTTTTGAATAGAGGAAATTTTCAGATTGTTTTGTCTGAAGAAGAGCCGTCTCCCCTGAGGTTGGCTGTTGAATCTTTGTGCAAGGATTTTGAGAAAGTTATGGGTTGGTATCCGAAGCAAAGTAATATACTTGATGGAGCCAAGATAAATATCGTAGTCACTACAGAAAGTCAACAGAAAAAATTTGCAAGAGATAAGTATAAGTTAGATGGCTTTGAATCTCATCGGATTGATGTGGATTGTTCAGAAAACAATATATATCTGTCGGGTAAGGATATGAGAGGGGCTATTTATGCCGTGTATTCATTCAGTGAGCGCTTTTTGGAAGTTCCTCCTTTATGGTTCTTTTCTTCATGGAAGCCTGAGCATAAAGATTCAATAGCTGTTCCGGCTTCTTATCGGTATTATCAGAAGTCTCCGCAGGTGAGGTATCGTGCGTGGTTTCCCAATGATACTGATTTGTTTACTCCTTGGCGTAAATTGTCGGAAGAAAACAATGAGCGTTGGTTGGAAACTATGTTGCGGTTGAAATTGAATACGGTGGAATTGGAAGCTACAGTGACTTATCCTGACTATAAATTGAACGGACAGGCTGAGTTGTTAAGAAAATATGGTCTGGTGTTGACTTCTCATCATCATGTGGCATTGAACAATAATTTTTTGAATTGGGATGGATATTGGGAGAAGGTGCGTCATATGAAAGCTCCTAAGTTGTTATTGTCGAATGAAAGGGAGATGATAGAATTTTGGAGATATAGTGTGGAGACAGTGAAACGTTCGGGGATGGAAAACTTATGGCAAATATCTTTTCGAGGTAAGAACGACCAACCATTTTGGGCGGCTTTTGAGGATGCTCCTCAAACGGATAAAGAGCGGGCGGACGTTATTAACCGGATGATTCGGATACAGCTTGGACTGATTAAGGAAATAACGGGAGAGCAGAATCCGTATGTTCGTATGACTTTTTATGATGAATTGTCAGATCTGCTTGCAGCCGGATACTTGGAACCGCCTGTAGGCGAAAACATGTTATGGACTTTTGTGGCAGCCCGCCGTGATCATTATCCTAATGTAGATTTGGTGAATTTCACGAATTCGAGTCATGTTAAGTTGGGTTATTATTTTAATCTACAGTTTACATCTACTGGCGCACATTTGGCTCCTGCTGAAGGGCCATGGAAAATGGAAGCAAATTATAGGTATGTAAACAGTAAGGCACCATTGGATTTTTCTGTCGTGAATGTAGGTAATTTGCGGGAATTTGTGTTGTCTATGTCAGCGAATGCCCAAATGATGTGGAATATGAATATCTATAATACGGATGAATTCTTATATGATTATTGTGCCATGTATTATGGGGACAAATATGCGAAGGAGATAGCTGATTTGTATCATGACTATTTTTATGCTTATTGGCAGCAGAAGCCCTCTGATTTTCCGGGGATGGAGCGGCAGTATCTCTTTCAAGACTTACGTTATTCACGTGTATATGATCAGATAGCCGACTGGTTTGAGCGGCGTGAATATACAGACAATCCTCTTCATGATATCGGTTTTGAACGTATGCCAGGCCGTAGCTTCCGCATAGAAGGGAATAATCAGGTTGATACTTTATTGGCGGGGATGGAAAAGACGGCTCCCCGGTTTAGGCAGGTGGCAGAAGATTGTAAGGAGTTAATGTCGAGGTTGCCGGAGAATAGGCAGATTTTCTTTAGGGATAATTTGTATGCTCCTTGTTTGTATATGGCCGAGCTTAGCGTTTCAATGAAAAATTATTTGTTGGCTTATAAGAGTATGGCAGATAAGAAGCGTTGTAGAGAATATTTGGATATGGCAATCTTACATTTGGAAAAGGCAAAAAATGCATTGTATGCAACCCAAACAGGTGTCTTTCAGTCTTGGTATGCGGGAGATTCTATAAACGGGAAATTCAATCTTCCGCAAAAAATAACTCGCTTGAGTAAAATTCGTGAGACGCTGTAATATAACCTAAAATAAGAACTTTTTTAATCAAAATCTAAAAAGTATGAAAGCAGGATTTTTTAAAATTGGATGTTCTTTGTGGAAATGGAGAGCATTTGTGTTGATTTGGATGTTGTCATTGATAAGTACGGGGAGGGTATTTGCACAGTCCGTCACGGTTTCAGGACATATCAGTGATGAATTGGGTGAGCCTCTTATTGGAGCGACTGTTCAAGTAAAAGGTTCTGATGTTGGAACAGTTTCTGATATAGATGGAATGTATGTATTGCAGAATTTGTCTCAAGATGATGTGTTGGTTTTTTCATATATAGGGTATGAGAGTCTGGAGAAAAAGGTTTCAGGAACGACACTTGATGTGGTATTGAAGGAGGCATCAAGTATGTTGGATGATGTTGTGGTGATAGGATATGGTACAATGCGTAAGAGAGACTTGACTGGAGCCATTACATCGGTAAATTCAGAAACTATCATTGAGCGTAATCCAACCAATGTCTTTGACGCATTGCAGGGGTCTGCTCCCGGTGTACAGATTGTAAGCAATTCGGGTGCTCCGGGTGAAGGAGCCAGCATCCGTATCCGTGGAACTTCTACTTTTGGATCTGGAACCAATCCTTTGTATGTAGTAGACGGTGTTCCTATGGAAGATATTTCAGCCATCAATCCCGGTGACATTCAATCTATGGAAATTTTGAAAGATGCGGCATCGGCAGCTATTTATGGTTCTCGTTCTGCAAATGGTGTTATAATCATAACGACAAAAAGGGGAGTGATAGGAAAGCCCAAGGTGGATATAAAGTATATTCATAGTTATAGTAACATTTCACATATTCTGCCTCAGACGACTCCCGATGATTGGAGGCTGTTCAATAGTGTAAGATATAATATTACAGGGAAAGACAAGTATGTGGATGCGGATCCCTTGCGTCCTTATATGAATTTTGACGGAAACCAAAAAGACTTGGTCTTTCGGACAGCTAAGAAAAATCAGGTTGATTTAAGCGTGAGTGGAGCGACCGATAAGATGGATTATTATTTGAGTACTGGTTTTTATAATGAGCAAGGAATTATTATTAATAGTGACTTTAAACGATATACATTAAATTTTAATGCTTCATATAAGGTTGCCAAACGTTTCAAGATAGGAAATAATATTCAGTTTGCCTATTCTGACCAAAAGGGAATAGATGAAGGAGCGGTAACAGGAAACTTTTATAATTGGGCGCCGATATGGAATCCAATAACAGCGACGGGAGATCCGCGTCAGAATGTGGGTGGAAAGAATAGTATGTATTCTACTGCGATGTTGGAAAGACATCAAACCCGTAATTTGAGAGGAACTGCATTGATATATGGAGAATTGCAGATTAATGAGTATTTGAAGTTTCGTTCCAATCTGTCTGGAACTTTTGATTTGGACAGACAATATTATTTTCGTCCGATAGCATTGGGCAGTCAGAATGACAAGACAATGGGAAGTGATTATACGAACTTGGATTATAACTGGATGAATGAAAATTATTTGTCTTATGACCGTACGATTAAAGATCATGCTTTCTCTGTTATGTTTGGTAACAGTACGCAGGCATGGTATGAAGAGTATGCTCAAGTAAGAGGGTCTGAATGGTCTACTGACTATATATGGACAGTGAATGCGGCTACTAAATTTAATCCAGGAGATAATTACTCGAGATTGGAAGACCATTCTATGGCTTCTTTCTTTCTGAGAGGCACATATAATTGGAAGAGCCGATATTTGTTTGCAGGCAATCTTCGTTATGATGGCTCTTCCCGTTTCGCAAAAGATAGTCGTTGGGGATTGTTTCCTTCGGCTTCACTGGGATGGCGTTTTTCAGATGAAGGTTTTATGAAATGGGCTAAGCCATTTCTTGCAGATGGAAAGTTCAGGGTAAGCTATGGTGTGACAGGTAATGAATCGATAGGCAATTATGCTTATTGGCCTGCATATTCGGATGATGGTATGTATAATGGAGTAGGAGGCTTGTCTCCCAATCTGGCTTCAGCTACTTTGGGATGGGAGCGTACGGAGCAGTTTAATGTAGGACTTGACATGTCTATGATGGACAGTCGCATTAATGTGATATTTGATTATTATAAAAAGCATACAACGGATTTGTTATACAATACTGAAGTCCCTAAAGAAACGGGTTACAACAGTGTCACTCAGAATGTAGGGGCAATGGATAATCATGGATTCGAGTTGTCTGTCAATGCAAATGTCCTCCGTATAAATGACTGGAATTGGGATGTAAGTTTCAATATCTCAAAGAATGTGAGTAAAATAGATAAGTTGGCAAATGGAACACCCTTCTATACGGGAAATGACAATGCCATTTATGTGCAGGAAGGACATAAGATTGGTGAATTCTATGGCTATCGTCACGATGGAATCTTTGCGTATGATGAATCGAATGCCTTTGATGAAAATTGGACTCAGTTGACTCCTGTATTTAATGATAAAGGGGACTTTTCTCATTATGAATTGAATGGAGATGTCTATAATGGAGTGGTCAATCAAAAGACACGAAACGGACAAGTCTTGAAGGGAGGTGATGTGAATTGGTTGGATAATCCGGAAGATCCGAATCGTGGAGATATTGATGACAATGATAAGGTCTTGTTGGGCTGTGCCCAACCTGATGTCTATGGAGGGTTGAGCAGTACATTGAGTTGGAAGAATATCTCGCTGTATGTTTCATTTTATTATTCTTTAGGAGGAGAAATCTTTAATTGGCAGCGCTATAAGAGAAATAATCTGGCTCTTGATTGGACGGCTCCTGAAGGTTCTGTCATCCATAGTATGTGGACGAAGCAGGGTGATATAGCTTTACATCCCAATCCGGACAATGGGCGTAAGGATTTGAATGCGACACTTGGTGCATCTGATTTCTGGATGGAAGATGCCTCATATGTAAAGCTGCGTAATCTGAAGCTTTCTTACGCTTTGCCTGAATCCATTTGCCAGAAAGTTTTGTTGAAGAATGTCTCAATTTATTTTTATGGAAACAATCTCCTTACATGGACAAAATATAAAGGTTTTGATCCTGAGTTTGGAGGGGATGTGTTGGCATTTGGTATAGATTCAGGCAAGTATCCGCGCAAGAGAGAGTTAGGATTTGGCATTAACATTGGTTTTTAAACAAAAAGAAAGAAGATAATGAAAACATATTTTTCTATTCCGTTTTTTATTCTTTTGATGGCATTGGGATGTATGTCATGTGAAAGCTTTTTGGATAAAGAGCCTGTCAGCTCTTTAAGTACTCAACTTTTTTGGAAGACGACTTCTGATATAGAGTCTGCCCGTGCAGGAATGTATAAATCGTTTGCAGATGCAATGAGGGGGAATTATTTCAGATGGGGCGAACTGCGTTCCGGAACTTGGGAACAGTGTCAGCATAATGGAAATGGCATAGAAGACTTGGTTTCGCATCATATTACGGATGTGAATCAGGCTGACAAATGGACTGACCTGTACAAGACAATCAATAAAGCAAATCTGATATTGAAGTATGTACCCGAGATGACCGGCAATATAGATACGGATATAGCCCAGAAAACGATAGGTGAGGCGTATGCCATGCGCGCTTTATGTTATTTCTATGCAGTGCGCGTGTGGGGGGATGTGCCGTTGTTCAGAGAGGCTGTAGAAGAGTTTGATGTGTCTCTTATGAAAGAAAGGACTGATAAGGATGAAATTTTGGATTATACTCTGGAAGATTTAGCCAGTGCAGAGACTTATTTGCCATCAGTGAGTGAAGATGTGGAGAAGTGTTACCTTACGCTTCCTGCTGTTTATGCAATAGAGATGGATGTGCATGCGTGGAGACATAATTATGGGGAAGTGGTCAAAATCTGGGAAAACAGTTGGAGTCAGCTTTCGGGCTTTTCGTTTACAGATTTTATCCCAGTTTCTGCGACCGATGAGGGAGATATTATGAAGTGGAGACGCATCTTTATGGATGGGACTACGGAACATGAACTGGTATTTTCCGTAAAATATGATTATAGTCTGGATGCTACGGAGAATGATACGAAATCTTTTTTCTGGCATAGCGGAATGCAGTGTCTGGTAACAGAGCAGGCACTGAATGCTTTCGACCAGACTAAAGACATACGTTTCTTGGGGACTTTCAGACCTTTTTATGAAGAGGGTGAGACAGAATTGAGTGATTTGACTCCTTATAGACTGGAGAAGTTCTTTGAGTGGGAATTCTGTGTAGGCTCGACTCACCGTGAAGATAAGTCGGACAATGACTTGATTATGTATCGTTATTCTGATCTGATGTTGCTTTATGCTGAGGCGTTGAATGAGGTCGGACGCAGTGATGAGGCTGTTGCTTTTGTGAACAAGACTCGTCAGCGTGCCGGTTTGGATGCTCTTCCTTTGACTTTGTCGAAGGAGCAAGTGGCGGATGAAGTGTTGAAAGAAAGGCATCTTGAGCTGATAGGAGAGGGAAAGTATTGGTTTGACTTGGTGCGTACCGGTAAGACAGAGTTGGCGGGTTGCCCTGAAAACCGTATTTTGTTCCCTATTCATCGTGACCATCTTGACCAGAATCCTAATTTAGTACAGAATAAATATTAAGCGTATGAAGAAGTTATTTTATATATTGGCCAGTGTATTGTTTTTATCATTGGGCGCCTGTGATCTGGAACTTCAGACAAATGAAGATTACAAGGGAACATCTTTGGACATTTATCAGCATATGACATGCTGGGAATATATGGAACAGCATCCTGAACAGTTTTCGAGCATGATGAAGGCTGTCGAAATGTGTGGCATGAAGGATTATTACACTCAATTGGAAACGACATATACCTATCTGCTGCTTGATGAAACTGCGCTTGCTGGCAAGGTGCAGGAGGTTGAGTCCAATCCATCTAAATTGAATGAACTGCAAGACATTCTGATGTTTCATATCATAAAGGGAGAGTATCATGCTTACGGTATATTGGATTACAATGTCAGATATGTGGAGACTTTGCAGGAGAGCGAGGGGGCCGATGTGGAAATGTCTTTGTGTCTGCAATATGGTGCGGCGCATGCCGCTGCTCGTGACGATGTTGATCGTTTGCTGATTATGAAGGGATGCGGGGCAAGTGAGGTAGTCACAGCTCTCCAAAGCAATCTGATTATGGACAATGGGCCTGCCCATGTGCTGGATAAGATTTGTGTGTACCAGAAATAAAACATTTTGGAGCCGAGAATAAAAATTTTCCCTCAGCTCCAAAATGTTTTATGCTTATATGAAAATGAGAGTGATAATCAGCCTTTCCTTTGCAAGAAAGGCTGATTAAACGTTTTTTTAGGCGAGAATATTTCAAGTATAAAATAAAAAGTTTGTTGGATGAGCAGGTTTAAGGAAATATTGGTTGTATTGACGGTGATAAGTGGTTGTGTCGGGAATATTTGTGCCGAGCAGAAAAAGAGTGTATCCCCTTTTGTGCTGGTTGGCTTAAATCGGCAGGCTTCTGTTTGTTATGATGCGGATGATGATTTGGTCGTATCTAAAGTAGCTCGGCTATTTGTAGAAGATGTGAAACGGGTGACGGGAAAGAATTTGGATATAAGTACAGAGACAGGTGGGGCGAAGGAAATGCTTGTTGTGGGAACAGTCCGGAAGAATAAACTGATTCAAAAATTGGCTTTCGACCGGAAGATTGATGTTTCAGTGCTTGAAGGAGAATGGGAGCGTTATATTATTCAGACGGTTGAAAAGCCTTTTCCGAATGTGGAAAGGGCTTTGGTCATTGCGGGAAGTGACAGAAGAGGGGCTGCCTATGGATTGTTGTCGTTATCAGAAAGGATAGGAGTGTCTCCGTGGTACTGGTGGGCTGATGTCCCGGTGGAAAGGAGGCAAGAGCTTGTGCTGGATATCCCTTATTGCCTTTCCCAGTCTCCGACGGTGAAGTATAGAGGAATTTTCTTGAATGATGAAGATTGGGGATTGACACCGTGGGCTTCAAAAACATTTGAAAAGGAACGTGGAAATATAGGGCCGAAAACTTATGCGAAAGTTTGCGAATTGTTGTTGCGCTTGAAGGCCAATTATTTGGCTCCTGCCATGCATCCGGTGTCAACGGCCTTTAACCAGATTCCAGAAAACAAGCTTGTTGCCGACTCTTTTGCTATCGTGATGGGATCGACCCATTGTGAGCCTTTGTTGTTCAACACAGCTTCGGAATGGGATAAGAAAACAATGGGTGAGTGGGATTACGGAACAAATAGGAAAAATATATATGAGGTTCTTTCACGAAGAGTTGCGGAAAATTCTCCTTTTGAAAATGTGTATACATTGGCTTTGAGAGGCCTTCATGATGCGGCTATGGGAGTGGGAATGCCGATGAAAGAGAAAGTCAGACTGCTGGGAGAAGCATTGGATGACCAACGAAAGATACTTGCGTCACATCTTGACAAGCCTTTAGACTGTATACCTCAAGCGTTTACTCCTTATAAGGAGGTGCTTGAAATATATCTGAACGGATTGGAACTGCCGGACGATGTGACTATTATTTGGCCGGACGACAATTATGGATACATGAAACAGCTAAGTGGATATGCGGAGCAGAAACGTTCCGGCCGTTCGGGGGTATATTATCATGTTTCTTATTTGGGGGTGCCTCATAGCTATCTGTGGTTTAGTACAACTCCTCCTGCACTTATGTATGAAGAACTGAAGAAAGCGTATGATACGACAGCTGACAGAATATGGTTGCTGAACTGTGGTGACTTGAAAGGAGCGGAAATGCAGGTTAATCTGTTTTTGGATATGGCTTATGATATTCATCGCTTCAATTCTGAAAATGTGGTTTCTTATCCGGCAGACTGGCTGTCGTCAATGTTTGGCAATGAATATCATGAGCGGTTTGATGAAATTTTCAGGTTGCATTATCATTTGGCCTTTGTTCATAAACCGGAATATATGGGATGGGGATATCATTGGAATAAGTTTGATGCTCCTTGCGAAATGGTAACGGATACGGAATTTTCTTTCATCAATTATAATGAAGCCGAAAATCGGTTGGATGCTTATAAGACAATAGGCCGTGAAGTGGAGGATATTTATCATTCCTTGCCGCAAATATTCCGTCCGGCATTTTATCAATTGTTATATTATCCGGTGAAAGGGGCGGAACTAATGAATCGTATGGCTTTAGGCGGGCAGAAAAACCGGTGGTTTGCCCGTCAGCAGCGTACGGCAACGGATTCTGTAAAGAAAGCAGTAAGGCAGTGTTATGACAGTTTGCAGGTGATAACCAAGGGATATAATGACTTGCTTGAAGGAAAATGGCGGTATATGATGTCAATGAGGCAGAACTATGATAATGTCAGTGCTTATTTTGAAATGCCTCATCTGGAGAGTTACACTCCGGATCAGGACTATAAGTTTGATGTACAGGTGGAAAATCAGGATATACATATAGGTGCACAAAATTTTTATAGTCTTCCTTGTTTTAACGTATATCTGCCAAAATCTCATTGGATAGAGATTTTTAATCAAGGGCATAAGGCTATAGACTGGAAAGCCGAAACTTCAGACAAGTGGATTGTGTTAAACAGGAAGGAGGGGCATACATTGGGACAAGAAAGAATAGATGTGTCTATAGACTGGAAGTGTGCGCCTGAAGGAAGAAGCTTATTGGGATATGTAGATATAAAGGCAGGCGGGCGGACTAAGCGGATTTTGATTTCAGCTTATAATGAAAGACTTGGCATTGATATGGATGGATTGTTTTTGGAAGATAATGGGTGCATCTCTATGCCTGCTGCTGATTTTCACCGGAAGAAGGAAAATAAAGATATACAGATGACCATCTTGGATGGGTTGGGAATTGAGGGAAAATCTTTGCAGTTGGGAAATCCGATTGCTCCTTTGCAAATTTTCCGCGACCCGGAAGTGCCGAGAGTGGAGTATGATTTTTATGCTTTCAGTGCAGGAATGGTAGATGTGTATACCTATGTGCTTCCTACTTTTCCTTTACATAAAGACCGGGATTTCCATCTTCCGGAAAATACAAATGTAGATACGAAATACAGTGTTTGCATTGATAACGGATCACTTGCCACTCCTAGTAGCTCTTCAGCCGAATATACGCAGAAGTGGTTTGAAGGTGTTTTGTGTAATTGTGTAGTTAACAAATCAACTTTATATGTTGACACACCGGGAAAGCATACTTTACAGATTCGTTGTGGCGACCCGGGCATTGTAATACAAAAGGTCGTATTGGATTTTGGTGGAAAGAAGCGTTCTGTGACGGGGCCTCTTTCCACGCGTATTGTTGAAGGAATGAATGTATTCTGATTTTCTGAAATAGATTTGTTATAAAATGTCCGCCATTGGTGACTGCTTTACCAATGGCGGGCTAATTGTTATAAGTAATTTCTCAATAGTTGCAGGGTTTTCATTCCGCCTTCAATGTCACAACGGTGCCTTCCAACAGTGGGGAAGACAGGCGGACGCGGATTTCTCCCTTTTCTCCTGTGGTCTGTATATAGGCCAACAGTCGTCCGTGATAGGCGCGGTGGTGATTGTCGGTATAATCACTCATGTCGGTATTGTTTGAACCCTCGAGTCCCAACAGTTGGGCAGGCCCTTCAATGCGGCAGGTAATGTCGTTGTCCCCCAATTTCACGACCGTTCCATTCTCATCGACGACTTCTATTGTAATATGCGCCGTTGCCTTGTTTGGGGAAAGAACGGGTTTGTCTATGCTTGCACGCAAGGCATAGGGGCGGCCGGATGACTTTATGGTATAGGTGGAAAGTATTTTCCCATTCATGTCACATCCTTCGGCACGCAGTTCGCCTGCCTGATAGGGAATGTCCCAATGGATGATACCCGTATGGTCATCGTAGGGCTTCATGGCTCCTATTTCTTTTCCGTCAAGCAGCAGGCGTGCCTGCGGGGCGTTGGTGTAGCATACCACACGTATCAGTTCGCCGGGCTGGTAGTTCCAGATGTCCCACGCTTCAGTAGACAGATGCTCTTGTCCGGGCTGTTTGGGATAAGTTCCTATATAGGTTACCGGCTTTTCGCTCCATAGAGAAGCGCGGAACCAACCGCGAGGCTTCGGGAAGCTGCCGAAATCGAGCAGTCCCGTATAGAGTCCGCGTGAAGGCCATTGGCGTGATTCTCCCAGATAGTCAGTTCCTGTCCATAGAAACTGCCCGAAGATGAAATCTTTGTCGCGCACGGCATGCCAGGCATCAAGGCTTACGCTCGTCTCACTTCCATAGATGATGCGGTCGGGATACGTGGCATGGTCTTCATTGTAACGGTTTTCAGTATAGTTGTATCCTACCACATCCACTGCTTCGGGGTAGGCGGTTTGGTTTGACATCACCACACCGGCAAGGGCTCCCGTAACCGGGCGCGATGTATCCACCTTGCGGACGCATGCCGCGAGGCGTTGGGCGATGATTCCGATGCGCATGGCATCGGGTGCTTCGGGCTTGTATCCTCCGAACATGGGTTGGTTGATGGTCGTCCCGTCAAGTACAGGATGGGAATACGGATCGTTCGGGTAGTCCACTTCATTGCCGATACTCCACAGGAAGATGCAGGGGTGATTGCGGTCACGGCGCACCATGTCGGTTACATCCCGTTCAATCCATTCCTCGAAAAAGTCGAAAGTGCCGTCATAATTGGGGTCTCCCACATTCCATCCTTCAACCCATTTCCGTTTGGGAAATTCCCATTCGTCGGAAGCTTCGTCCATGACCAGGAATCCCAGGCGGTCGCACAGGTCATACAGGGCGGGAGCCTGCGGATTGTGGCTCATGCGGATGGCGTTCACGCCGATTTCCTTCAAGTTCATCAGACGGCGTTCCCACACTTCTGGAGGAACGACCGCTCCCAATACGCCGGCATCGTGGTGGAGACAGACTCCCTTCACCTTCATCCACTGTCCGTTCAGGGCAAATCCTTTGTCGGCGTCGAATTGCAGGGTGCGGAGCCCTACGTTGGTTGTACACTTGTCGATTTGTATACCGTCATGCAGCAGTTTGGCCGTAAGCGTATAAAGATATGGAGCATCCAAATTCCACCGATGAGGCTTTGATATTTTCAGAGTGACGGATTCTTCGGCTGTTCCCGCCTTGCGGTCGCCGATGCGGGTGCGGCCTTGCGCCACGGCTTTTCCGGCAGCGTCATACAGTATGGCTTCCACTTCCAGTTTCCCGGAGGCCTCTTTATGTTTTTCCACTTCCATGCCGACGGCTATCGTCGCCCGCTTGTCCGTGATTGAGGTGGCTTGCCAGTCTACTCCCCATTGGGCGAAGTGGATTTCGGGAGCGGAAACCACCCATACATCCCGGTAAATGCCGGAACCGGTATACCAGCGTGAGTCGGCATGGCGGCTGTGGTCGATTCGCACGGCGATTACGTTGTCGCCTTCTTTAAGGAAAGGAGTCATGTCATACATGAAAGAAATGTATCCGTTCGGCCGTTTTCCGAGCAGGTGCCCGTTCAGGTAGACTTCACTGCGGTTGTATGCCCCTTCGAAGTAGATGTAGTGGCGCGGGGCATCGTCTGTTACGGTGAAATGCTTGCGGTACCATCCGATGCCGCCCGGCAGATAGCCTGTGCAGCTTGCCAATGACGGTGAAAGTTGGCCTTCTACCGACCAGTCGTGAGGCAGGTCGAGCCTGCGCCATCCTTTGTCATCGTAATCGTTGCGGCGGCTGAGCGAGTCGTCCGACAGGCTGAACAGCCATCCGTCATTGAACTTTCTGGCTTCGCCGAAGGAGACTTGTGCCTTTATTGCGGGGCACGCCAGGACTGTCATGAGGAACAGAATGGGGATAAGTAGCTTGTTTTTCATATTTTGTTTTTCAGATGGTGATTATTCATGTATGCATTTATGCCTGTCATGCGGCTTCAGTGCCTGGCGGGACAGGTCGCCGTGTCCTGACGGGCTGACGGGACATCCGAAATGTTCCTCCATCCATTCCGCCGTGACTTCCGTATCCGGATGATAGTCGAGTGTTCTGTTTACATAGGCTATGGACTTCACGTTTTGCAATACTGCACCGATGTCGTGGCTCACAAGGATGATGGCGTGTTCGCGGTTGATTTCCTCGAGCAGTGAATAGAGCCTGGTCTCGAATTGCTTGTCGATATATGTGTTCGGTTCGTCAAGAATGACGACTTGCGGGCAGGAAACGAGTGCGCGTCCCAACAAGGCGCGCTGTAGCTGCCCTCCGCTCAGCTGTCCGATGGGACACTGTTCCATTCCTTCCAGTCCCATGCGGGAGATTGTGCGTTGTGTCTGTTCGTGCTGCTCTTTGGTGAACGGTCGCAGCAGGCTCTTTTGTCTGTTCAGGCCGGAGAGTACGGTTTCATAGACTGAGATAGGGAATTTCTTGTCGATGGAACTGTATTGCGGTAGATATCCCATGCTGATTTCCGCCGCTTCCTGTCCGTCGCGGAAATACCGGATGTGTCCGGCTGTTGGCTTCAGCAGTCCGAGAATGACTTTGACCAGTGTGGTCTTTCCCCCTCCGTTCGGACCGATGATTCCCAGAAAGTCTCGTTCGCAGACCGTAAGGCTGACCTGCTGCAATACCGTTTTGCTTCCGTAGGCGGCATCGATTCTGTCAAGTTGGATAACGGGGCGCTTCATTCCACGGGAGTTTGCCGGGCCAATGCCCGTGTGATGTTTATCATTTCCTTTTCCCAGTCGTAGCCGAGCGGGTTGATGACGACCGGCTTTGTGCCTGTCTCTTCAGCCATCATCTGTGCGTTCCGCGTGTCGAACTCTTGCTGTATGAAGACGACACGTACATCCGCCTCACGTGCTTCCCGCACAAGTTCCTGCAGGCGGGAGGGTGAAGGTTCTTTTCCCTCTTCTTCGATGCAGATTTGTTTCAGCCCGTAGTCGCGGGCAAAGTATGTCAGTGCCGGATGATAGATGAGAAACGCCTTGTCTGCCTTCCGCAGCATGGTTTGGATGGCCTCTTCGGTGCGTCCGATGCGGGCGTCCAGACTGTCGAGCCTTTCGTGGTAAAGGGATGCGTTGGCACTGTCGAGCTCACAGAGGGCCTCGCAGATGTTTGCGGCAATAATCCGCGCATTGCGTGTAGAGTTCCAGATGTGCGGGTCTGCATGTGTGCTTCCGTGCACATGGCCTTCTGCCGGCTTCACGCCCTTTGAAATGTCGTATACAGGCATCCGGGGGGCGTTTTCTCTGATGCGTTCCATCCATGCCTGCTCGAATCCGATGCGCCCGATGCTCAGATAGGCTGCGCTTCTGCTGAGAGCGACGAGTTGTCCGGGCGTGGGGTCGTAGGTTTCGGGGCTGCTTCCGGTCGGAACCATGCTTGCCACCTTCCATTTTTCTCCTGCCACAGCTTCGGTGAAGAAGCGCAGCGGCTCGATGCTGACGGTAATCACAGGCGTGGTGTCCGTCTGCCGGTGTCCGCCGCAAGAGGTGAATGCCGACAGAACAAGTATGATCAGAAGATATTTCATGTTTTGGCGTTTGTTTTGGATAGGCAAAGATAATCAAAAGTCTTGGCATTTATGAAAGTTTGCCGCCTGCTTGACTGCTCTTAACATTTCTCTTTTTCCGCCCGGCGGGCCTGGCAGACGCTCGACAGTGAATCCCGCAGACTGGAGCATGCGGCGAACGCTTCCTTTGGCGCAGTAGGTAGTGAGTATTCCACCGGGGGACATCTGCCGGTAAAGACTGGAAAACAGAGTGGGTGTCCACATTTCCGGCTGTTTTTCTGGTGCAAAAGCATCGAAGTAGACCACATCAAAATTTTTTTCAGGCATGTGCCGGGTAAAATCTCCCAGTATCTTGTGCA
Source organism: uncultured Bacteroides sp. (assembly GCA_949294185.1). Lineage (GTDB taxonomy): Bacteria > Bacteroidota > Bacteroidia > Bacteroidales > Bacteroidaceae > Phocaeicola. The sequence goes on along the minus strand of CASFGA010000005.1, from coordinate 51,673 downwards.
GCGTAAAGCAGGGGGTAATACGTACATCGGCATTCCACGGTGCACGGTGTAGGGTGTAATAGTCAGCCTGGTGTTCGGGTGAAATTTGCTCGGGATAAGTCAGACTGCGTATGACATTCTCGTCAAGCGGCCGGTTTTCGATGGTGGTAAAGTGTATCGGCCGTTTGTCGCGTTCGGCTTCAAGCAGGGAAAGAAAGGCGTTCAGCCCGGTTCCGAAGCCTATCTCAAGGATTTTGGGTGAAGATGCGGCAGAATGTTTCAGTCCCATGTCGATGAAAATGTGACGCGATTCGGTAAGCGCGCCTTTTACCGAGTGATAATGCTCGTTTAGTTCCGGCACAAATAAAGTTTGGCTACCGTCAGCCGTCCGTTCGATCTGTATCATAATTAAAATAGCTTATAGACTTCTAATGCGGCTGCTACCAGAATGGCATAGCGTGCAAGTTTCCCGATACTCATTGACAGGGTTACAATCCAGACATTGGCGCGCATCAGTCCCAATACGATAAGGATAGCGTCGCCGATGACCGGCAGAAAAGAGAATAGGGCAATCCACGAACCGCGTCCGTGTATGAAGCGTGCGGCACGATCCATCTGCTTTTTGTCCACTCTGAAGTATTTTTCTATCCATTCCATCCGGCCGAGATGTCCGATCCAGTAGCAGGTCAGTCCGCCGAGTGCATTCCCCGCAGCGGTTGCCAGTACGGAAGCGACGGGATTCAAGCCCAGTCCGACACAGGCCAACAGCACGGCTTCCGAGCTGAACGGGAGAATCGTTCCTGCCAGAAAGGCCGAAACGAACATGCCCCAGTATCCCCATTCTGTCAGGATTTGAATAAATGCATCCATAGGTTGAACAAACAGACTGCTCCTCCCAATAAAATGATGACCGGAAAGCAGATTCGGGTGAAACGGTTAAAGGTCAAGGCAAACAGATGTCCGCTCATGATGCTTCCGATGGCGAGGAAAATGGGCAGGAGTGCATTCAGATGCTGGGGTTGCAGGCAGGCCAGCAGCAAGATGCCCGTTTCGGTGAAGATGAGCGAACGGAGCAGAATGCGGGTCTGTACTTTTTCCTGATAAGCGGACATGAAGCTTTGTATGCAGCTGACGGCGGTTGTCAGAAATATGGCAAGGCATGAAACGGTCTGCGGCAGTGTAATGGCGGAATAGTCTATGGCAGAAAAATGTATGGCTTCTTGGAAAGGGGAATATACGGCTTCCAGAGTGTCGCTGAAATAAAGATGATAGCAGAGCATTATCCAGTAAGGTGTGAGTATCCCTGTCAGTCCGGCAAAAAATGTCCGCAGATTGAGGGAGCGGAGACTGCCCATTATGGCATAGAATAGCGGAGCGAAATAAAATATATGGGGCATAAGAAAGCTGCCTGCCCCCAGAAAAAGAAACGCATGAAAGATTGTCGCTGACGCATACTTTGACTCATAGCTGCGGAACAGGGAGAAAATTGCGGCCAACAGGAGAAGGGGAATCCATATCTCCTTGGAGTAAGTATACAGGAAAGGGCATGACACGTAAAAAATCATGAACATGGCTGCGGGAAAAGCAGTCCGGGTGCGTATCAGGGCGAATGCCGTATTCATTTCTATCAGAAGATAGGCCGTCAATGCACATACGGCAAGCGAGAACACATCAGTCCAGTGAGCGATATTGACGGAGCCGACAGCGGCGGCAACGAAGATAGCGACGGGAAGTGTCATTCTTCCCGTCGCTATGCGGTATTGAAAATGATTTTTTACGGACATGCTGCGACAGTCTGTTACAAGTCGAAACCGATGTCAGAACGGAAGTATTTTTTCTCGAACCGGATTTTCCCTGCATTCTGGAAGGATTGTGCCAGAGCTTCCTCCTTGTTTGCTCCGTAAGAGCTGACGGCAATGACGCGTCCGCCCGAGGTAACGGTCTGTCCGTCCTTGACAGCAGTTCCGGCATGAAATACGATGCTTCCGCCTTTTCGGGCATCTTCGATGCCGCTTATCGGGAATCCCTTTTCATAAGTTTCCGGATAACCGCCTGATACAAGCATGACACAGACGGCAGAACGTGGGTCAATTTCCAGTGTCTTTTGTTCCAAATTTCCTTCTGCAACGCCTTCAAGCAGGTCTACAAGGTCGCTTTTGATGCGCAGCATAACGCTTTCCGTTTCCGGATCGCCCATGCGGACATTATATTCTATGACCATCGGGTCTCCTTTTACGTTGATTAGTCCGAAAAAGATGAATCCTTTGTAGTCGATGCCCTCGGCCGCAAGTCCTTCTACCGTAGGGCGGATGATGCGGTCTTCTACCTTTTTCATCCATTCGGCATCTGCAAATGGGACGGGTGATACTGATCCCATGCCGCCTGTATTGAGCCCTTTGTCGCCTTCACCGATACGCTTGTAGTCTTTTGCTTCGGGAAGAATCTTGTAGCTCCTGCCGTCGGTCAGGACAAACACGGAGCATTCGATGCCACTCAGGAACTCTTCGATGACTACTGTTGCGGAAGCGTTGCCGAACATTCCGTCAAGCATCTCTTTCAGCTCTTTCTTGGCTTCTTCCAGTGTAGGCAGAATCAGTACGCCCTTTCCTGCACAGAGTCCGTCGGCCTTTAAAACGTAGGGGGCACTGAGAGTTTCCAGAAAAGCCATCCCTTCGTCCAGATTGGCGGCCGTAATGCTCTTGTATCTTGCCGTAGGAATCTGGTGGCGTTGCATGAATCCTTTGGCGAATTCCTTGCTTCCTTCCAGCACGGCACCTGCTTTCGACGGCCCGATGACTGGGATGTCTTTCAGCGCTTCATCGTTCTTGAAGTAGTCGTATACGCCTTTAACCAAAGGATCTTCCGGGCCTACCACCACCATGTCAATACCCTTTTCAGTTACGAACTGCTTGATGGCGGCGAAATCGTCGGCCTTGATGGAAACATTCTCGCCTGTTTCGCGCGTTCCGGCATTTCCCGGAGCGATATATAGCTTTTCAATTTTCGGACTTTGAGCGATCTTCCATGCCAGTGCATGCTCGCGTCCGCCAGAACCTAAGAGTAAAAGTTTCATATTCTATTGTTTTAAGTTGCCAATGATTCGGTCATTTCATTTTAAATGGTCGTCAAAATAGCGGGTGATGTGCTCATGCAGATGCACCCGGTCGCGTCCGATCATATTATGTCCGTCTTCCGGATAGATGAATAAGTCGGGATGCGTTCCGGCATCAATGCATGAACGCAGAAAAGTATAGGTATGCTGCGGCACGCAGGTAGGGTCTGTCCCGCCGATGATGATTTCCAACCGTCCTTTCAGATTGCCTGCTTTCTGTTTCAGATCCGAGGCTTTGTATCCTTCCGGATTAGCCTGGGGAGTGTCCATATAGCGTTCGCCGTACATTACTTCATAATATTTCCAGTCGATGACCGGGCCTCCGGCAACTCCCGCCTTGAAGATGTCTGGATAGGTCAGCATCAGGTTGGTGGTCATGAAGCCTCCGAAGCTCCATCCGTGTACGCCGATTCTTGCGCTGTCTACGAAGGGCAGCGATTTCAGCAGTTCCACGCCCTTCATCTGGTCTTTCATTTCCTCTTCGCCCAAGCGTCGGAACGTGCAGTTTTCAAATTTCAAGCCGCGGTTGTCACTCCCGCGTCCGTCAACGGTCAGCATCACATAACCTTTTTGAGCCATGTAAAGATCCCATCCCCGTGCGTCATAAAAACGGTTGTTGTGGATGAGTTGGGCGTGAGGCCCTCCATATACATAAATAATGGCCGGATATTTTTTGTTCGGGTCGAAGTCTGTTGGCTTGATGAGGCGGTAATATAGGTCGGTCACGCCGTCGGCAGCCTTTATTGTCCCGACAGAAATCTCCGGCAGGTCGAACAGTTCTTTCATCGGGTCGGTCGAAGTGAGCAGCGTGATTCCTTTTCTTCCACTTGTTGGCAGGATGCAAATCTCTCGTGCTACATCAGCCGATGTAAAGTTGTCAATGATATGTTTGCCGCTTGCCGACAGTTGCGCGCTGTGCATTCCGTCAGGCCTGCCGATTAGCGTGCGCTTGCCGGTTTTTGCACGAAGCGAAAAAATATTTGTCTGCAAAGGAGAAATTTCTGTGCTGCTGATGATAATTTCTTTTTCACTGGTGTTGAATCCCAGAATCTCCTGCACGAGCCAGTCGCCCTGCGTGAGCGGAACGGTTTCCAGATATTCGCGGACAGTTGTTTCGCCGTCTTTCCCTTTTTCCTTTTCGGGATAGACTTTTTTCTCTGTGTCCATCAGATAAAGATGATGGTATCCGTCTCGCTGGCTCCAATAGATGAATTTTGTGTCATCCCACGGAAGAAATGTGATGGGATGCTGAGGCTCTACGTATTTGGGATGTTCTTCTTCATACAATACAGCTTCCTTTTCTCCGGTAGCGGCGTCGTAACGCACTAACTGAGCATGATTCTGGTCGCGGTTCAGTTCGATAAGATAGATGGCCTTTTCATCCGGCGACCAACTGATATTGGTAAAATATCGGTCGGTCGGGTCGCCCGCCTGCAAATAAACGGTCTTCCCTGTCTTCATATTATATACGCCTACCGTCACCTTGTGGCTGGTCATGCCTGCCATCGGATACTTGTCCGGTTCGAGTGTGGCAATCCGGGTGGAAGTGTTTACCTGCGGGTAGTCTGTCACCATGCTCTGATCCATTCGGTAGAAGGCAAGGCAGGTTCCCTTCGGGCTCCAGAACGTTCCCTTCGTGATGCCGAACTCATTCCGGTGTACGGACTGTCCGTAGACAACGCCCTGCTCGAAGTCGGCTGCGTCTCCCATGGCGGCAGGATTGACCATCCTGCTGAAATCCCCCTTGTCGGCCACGAACAGATTCCGTCCTACGGTATAGGCCACAGCTCCGTTCTCCTTGCAGAAGTCGATGTTTGCGGGCGATTGCCCTTGCGGAACTTCAAGACGGAACATGTTGGTGATTTTTTTCTTTCCGAAATCATACCAGAGCATGTAGTCATCTCCGTTTTCGGCCTTGCTGAAAAATACGACAGTCTGCCGGTCTCCCCACGGCATTGAGGCTTCCGCCAGCGTGCGGAGCAGCTTGATGCCGGCCGTTGTCTTGTAGGGCTTTTCATTGGCTAAGGCCTCGTTCACTTCCTCCAGTGTGATGAGGGTCTTTTCCTCCCCGTTTTTCAGGTCGACGGACTTGATTTCATCTATGTCTGTGCGTATGCACACATCTCCCCACCATGCCAGTCCAAGCATGTTCTTAGGGACAAGATTGAAATAATTGCTTCCTCCCGGGATTACATCTTCCAGGGTAAAGTCTTTTTTGTCTTGTGCGGTTCCTGTCAGAGTGGTCATACACGCCAAGATGATTAGTTGTAATATGCGTTTCATCCTTATTGTCTCCATTTTCCGGGCTGCACCCTTTCCCGTTTTTCTTTATTCTGCGTCTTTTCCGTCTGTGCTTTCATGTCGTCTGTGCATGTAGCGCGGTATGGCGGCCTTTCTGGCGATTATTTCCCGTGCTTCGTCCGACATGGGTTTGCGCGGCCGGCGTTCGTCTTCATTCCTGAATGTGCTGCGACGCTCTTCTCTGAAGCGGCTTTCTTCCCGTCTTCCATATACCACCTTCTCGGTATGGCGGCGCGGACGCGGCGATGCGGCATCACGTTTGGGCTTGAATTCCTTGCCGGCATCTCCGCTTCGGAAGGCTTTGTAACGGCCATCGAACAGTTGGTACTTGCGGAACTGGCATTCTAATGCCCCATTAAATAAAGGTATCTTGACAGACGGTTTCAGTCCTATCTGGTCGAAACATTCGTCGCGATAGCTCAAAATCCATGCATCGTTTCCTGTAAACGCGTGTTTCAGGCGCTCTCCGATCATTGCATACAGCTCCAGCAGATTATCGGGGGAGATACGCTCGCCATAAGGCGGGTTCATGATGATGATGCTCTTTTTTTCCGGTTGTACGAATTGTTGGAAAGGCTGTATCTTCAGCACGATGTCTTTGCTTACCCCGGCCGCCTTCACGTTTCGTGTGGCGATTTCAAAAGCTTTCGGGTTGTTGTCGTAACCGTAAATCTTGTTATGGAACTCGCGTTCCTGAGAATCGTCATTGTAGATGCTGTCAAACAGTTCGCGGTCAAAGTCTTTCCACCGCTCGAATCCGAATTCTTTGCGGAATACTCCCGGAGCGATATTTTTTGCTATAAGCGCGGCTTCGATGGGGATGGTTCCTGAACCGCACATGGGGTCGATAAGGTCGCATTCGCCCTGCCATCCCGTCATCAGAATCATGCCTGCCGCCAGCACTTCATTGAGCGGAGCCTCCATTTGCTCTTGCCTGTATCCGCGCCGGTGGAGTGATTCTCCGGAGCTGTCGAGTGATAATGTGCATTGGTCTTCGGCTATGTGGATATTGATTCTCAAATCCGGGTTGTTGATACGTACGGAAGGACGTTTGCCCGTCTTTTCACGGAAATAGTCAGCGATGGCGTCCTTTACCCGGTAGGCTACAAACTTTGAGTGGCGGAAATCTTCAGAAAATACCACAGCATCTACGGCAAAACTGTCACCGCAGTCCAGATAGTCTTCCCACGTTACGGCCTTGGTAGCTTCGTATACTTGGTCGGCTGTCTGTGCGGTAAAATGTTTTATCGGCTTGAGGATACGGATGGCAGTTCGCAGGCAGAAGTTTGCCCGATACATCATTTCCTTGTTTCCGGTGAATGATACCATGCGGCGTCCTATTTCAATATTGTCGGCTCCCAGGCGGGTAAGTTCTCCTGCCAATACCTCTTCCAGTCCTTGAAAGGTCTTGGCGATTAGCTCGAATTCTTGATTCATTTCGATTAAATTACGTAATTTTCAGTTTGACGATGCAAAATTAGGAAATTCCGTTTAGCTAATCAACTGTTTGAAAGTGTTTTCTTTGTCTGGAACGGAAAAAGCAGAGATTTTCTGCCGTTCATTAAATTTTGGTACTGATATACATATCTACACTGGAAAATCATATAAAGGCTGGAGTCGGGAAATCCCCGAACCAGTCTTTTCTATTTATTTAACGTTTCTTCCCAGCACTCCACTCAATCACAATTCACTCCCAAGACATAAACGGACTATCCAATTTTTACGTTACACATTCAGTATCAATCATTAAAATTACTGAATATGAAATTAGACGAAAACATTTTGAAGACCTGTCAAGGACTTGTAATGAACTGTAATTGTAAGGTTCTTATCCTTGACTTATTAGGTGAACATCGTGTATTCCTTGTGAATGATATACACCTTAAAACTCGTGAGTGCCGATACAATGAAGTCCGCGATGCACAAGACATCACTACTCTTGTACTAAACATCGGGCATAACTTTGTAAACGGCATGACCGAACAAGCCTTGCTTGAACGTACCCAATCCATCCACAAAGAGGATTTCAAGTTTGGTACTGACAATTACCTGTTAATTACCAAAGTGGATTTGAATAAATAACCAATTAATATTGAATATCATGCAAAAGGATTTTATAGCAGTGACTCCCGATAGCGGTAACGGAAATGCAACAATAACGGTTGCAGCTTCAGAAAATCAAACAGAAAACTCACGCACTTCAAAGATAACAATAGCAGGTGGTGGAATAAGCAGAACAGTAAATGTCAATCAAGCCAAAGGTGTGGTAACTTGGGAATACACGTTTACAGTATCTAAATCATCATTGAGTTATAATGTAGGCGGAGGGACACAATCTGTGACGATAACCTCTACCAAACAAAAGAAAATCAATGGGAAGAACTCCGGTAGCCCTATCACTGTCCAATACAGCCGTTCAAATAGTGGCACAGGAGTTAGTGGAAGTGGGACAAACATTACAATGTCACGCAATTCCTCTACATCTTCACGCTCAGGCTCGGTCAAGTTCACACAGAATGAATCGGGTAAAACGGTTACAGTGTCTCTCTCACAATCGGCTGCAACTAAAAATGTCATTACATGTGAAGTCGGTATGCAACAGGGTGTCATGTTTTATACTCTTACCGCCCAATACGCTGTTAAAAGCAAAGTAAGCGTTACTTATGTATTCAATAATGACTCGTCACGCAACAGAACAGTCGTTCTTGAGAAAGGTAAAACTTCAGTGCAGGACATTTGGCAGGTGGGAGGTTCCATTCTTTATGACAATGTGCAACTCTCAGTGAACTATGAGTCAAACGACAATTATGTGTATGAGGCGAAAAAAGGCTGGTGATAAAATGCTTTTGGGAATATAAATCGAAGAAAATTGGAAATCAATTAGGTTTGAGTCGATTTATTTGCTATGTTTGTACAAGCCTTTCGGGGCTATGACATTGTTGGTTAATTACAAGGAAAGTGCCTTGATACTCGAAGAATCGCCAATTCAACAAAAGTACAACCGAGGCACAGAGGGCAACCTATATCAAGTGGGCTGCTCATCTGTGTGTTTGTACAAGCGTTTGGCGATGCTTTCGAGTTGCACAGGTGGCAGTCCCACTTTCTTTATATATAACGTAATTTCTCACTGGCTGTCTGAGAAAAACTCGAAAATTTCGCCATTATGAAAAAGTATTTCGTTCTGTTCACGTTACTGCTGATTGCAGTGGTGTCAAATGCACAAGAATCAATAACCGATTCTTTAGGTTGTTATGAAAGTTCCAGTGTCAAGTTTTGTTCCTATAAGGAAGCCTATCTTAAAAATGATATGGCAGGTGTCGTTAGACTTGATGAATTTGAAGTCAGTTATGACAAATTAGGGAAAGCATATACTGTATATGTCAGATTTGATTCAAGTATAGTAAATGCAGAAGTAAAATACGTGCGTGGCTCCGTTTCAGAGGGGTATCTATATGACGGTGTTGTCAAAAACAGTAGAGACCAAGAAAAAGTTACTGTATTTTGTAAAAACAAATTAAGCCTTTATACTCAAAATCATGGGGTGGCTTCTAAAAGTACAATTAAGGACTATGAAAAAGAGGGTATCAACCTTATTTTCCCTAAAACATATATAATATCTTCTGTCGTTCCTATCAAGAACTAAAGTTGTTTTAAAATTGAATTAAATCCCCCTAAATCAGCCGGACTAAGTTCCGGCTTTTTTATTAGTCCGTTTTTAGGGTCTATAAGCAATGGCAATGCCTCTGCGAGCAGCTTCTTAAAGCCACGTTTAGTCTTAGCCTTTGACGACTTATAGAGGTGATTTATGACGGTAAACTTGTAACCTTTACCAAGCCAATCCCAAGTGAATACATATTGCTGGGGAATATTATCAATAGACAGGTCATTGAAATAAGTATCAATAATAAGCTGTACCCCCTCTGTTCTTATGGCTACTGCTTCATCGAACATTTCAATATAGGGAACGATGATTGTTCCAAGTTTAAATTCTGTTGGTTCTTTTCTTCTTTTCATTTTAAGCCGCTGATTTTCTGATTTGCTTGTATGTATAACGTGTGTCAGCGCAGCAGAGGAAACAGTTAAATCGGTCTGAATTGCCGATGTCCCTCAGATTGTACCTATACACGAACTCATCAACGTATTTTTGCAAATACTTTTTGAGCAGAGTTCTGTATGTACCTTTGACCATGCGCTTGAAATGCGTCCAAGCTCCCTCTATTCTATTGGTCGTTATATGTTCATAGCTGTATAGTTTCTTACTATGGTCAACATAGAAACGGGTATAAGTAAAGCCTATTTGATTGTAGGCATCATTCTCATCTGTATATATGATTGCATCGGGGTGTATGTATTCTTTAATGAATGCAGACAGGGTATCGGATTTTGTATCAGGTGTTACCCGTGCATTCATCAGATTTTCCCGTTGTATCATTCCAACGACAGGTGCTTTGTCTTTGTGGGAGCGTCCTTGTGAATGAGGCACTTTCTTATCCCAATGACGATTTCCGTTTCTTCCGCCAACAAGAGTTTCGTCTATTTCAACAGCTTCTTCTAAGAAGTTCTCATTGGCGAGGCGCATAGCATGACGTATTTTATGTAACATATACCATGCTGTCTTTTGCGTGACCTCTATATCACTTGCAAGTTGGTAGGAGGAAAGACCTGTTTTATGATTGGTTACAAGCCAAATGGCGATAAACCATTTACGCAAACTTATCTTTGTCTTTTCAAACATCGTACCTGTGCGGACAGTAAAATTCTTGCCTGTATTCTTACAGCGATATTTGCCACTTTTCAATTTATAAACTTTAGAGGTCTTGTCAAATGGTGAAGTAGGTTTTCCATGCCAATTAATGGCTTCAAGATGTTTGATACAGGCTTCTTCCGTAGGAAAGAGTTCATAAAGAGCCATGATTGATTTAGCATTAAGTTCGAACGGGTCTTTCATAAGGCTGTCCTCCAACTTCTTAATGATGTTACAATTTACAAAGATTGATTTGTTCAACAATGAGTTCACGGAGAAAATCTTGATAAAAATCTGATAATCTCCTGTGCGTATAACGAAAAAGTGGAAGGCGGAGTAAGTCGGATTTGAGTTAAATGATGTGAAGATGATATGGAAAGATACGTTATATAGTTGTCATGCTAATATAATCGAAATCTTTCTGCACAATATTTCAAGAACATGGCAATAACAAAAGCCGATACAAGTATGTTTTCGGCTTTTGTTTTGACGATAAAGGAAAGAGAATAGTTAAATAAATAGAAAAGACTGGTTCGGGGATTTCCCGACTCCAGCCTTTCTATGATTTTCCAGTGTAGATATGTATATCAGTACCTAAATTTTTCGATATAGGGGAAAAATCAGGATGATGCTGTCTAAAAAAATTTTGTATACCTTTGTAAAGTGATAGAATGATGGTTGCTATGGATAGAACAACGCTGAAAGATGCAGTTTTCCCTGATTGTCCGATACGGAACATACTGGCACGAATCAGCGACAAGTGGTCGCTTTTGGTTCTTTATACGCTTGATAAGGCAGAGAAGAAAGTGATGCGCTTCAAGGAGCTGCAACGGGAAATTCCGGACATTTCGCAAAAAATGCTGGCTGTTACTCTCCGCACGCTGGAAGAGGACGGCTATATCATCCGTACGGCCTATCCCGAAGTCCCGCCGCGTGTGGAATATGCGCTTACAGACCGGGCACACTCGTTGCTCTTTCATGTCAATGCTTTGATAGGTTGGGCACTGGAAAATGGGGAGGCTATCATGAAAGACCGGAAGAAAAAGGTCGGGAAAGCTTGATGTCAGTATATGTTTTGATTGGTTTCTTGTGGTGGATAAAGAGAATAAGACGGTATTGCTCGGAATGAGCGGAGGAACGGACAGTTCGGTGGCTGCCCTGGTGCTTTTGGACGCGGGGTATGAGGTTACCGGGGTGACGTTCCGTTTTTATGAAAAGGGCGGAGACACGGAATATTTGGACGATGCACGCGATTTGTGTGGGCATCTGGGCATCCGTCATCTGGTTTACGATGCGCGTGACCTGTTCCGTGAGCGTATTGTCCGTTATTTCATACGGGAGTATATGGCCGGACGGACACCGGTTCCCTGCACGCTGTGCAACAACTACTTGAAATGGCCTCTTCTGCAGCAGGTGGCCGACCGTGAAGGCATAGCCTGCCTGTCGACCGGACACTATGTCAGGAAACGTTTCATCGACGGATATTGGCATATTGTCTGTGGAGAAGACCCGGATAAAGACCAGTCTTTTTTCCTTTGGGGCTTGCCGCAGGACATACTCTCGCGCATGCTTCTGCCTTTGGGCGGACTGTCCAAAGCGCGGGTGCGTGAGATGGCGGCCGAGCGTGGCTTCATGAAGGCGGCTTGCAAGCGTGACAGTCTGGGGGTATGCTTTTGTCCGATGGATTATCGTACGTTCTTGAAGGAGCATGTCCCGTCAGGAAAGATTTCTCCCGGATACTTTTATGATGAGGCGGGGGCTTGCCTGGGGAAACACGAGGGATATCCTTTTTATACGATAGGCCAGCGCCGCGGATTGGGCATTTATCAGAACAAGGCGTTGTTTGTCAAGGAGATTCTGCCGCAGGAAAACAGGATTGTTGTCAGCGATAACCTGCGGGCGCTTGAGAAGGAGGAAATGTTTCTGACCGATTGGAAGGTCGTAAATCCCGATGCGCTGTTTGGGAAAGAAGATGTAATCGTCAAGATCCGTTATCGAAAGCAGGCCAACCGCTGTGTGGTAATGCCGGAAGAAGACGGGCGTTTGCGTGTCCGCCTCTGCGAACCGCTTGCTTCGGTCGCTTCCGGACAGGCTGCCGCCTTTTATCGGGACGATATAGTGTTGGGCGGAGGGATTATTGCCTGAGAAGCTCGTTTTCTTGTTATTTTTCATTACATTTGTCCGCGTTAGAATAAAGACCTATGTTTCGTAAAAGATTGTTTCGTGCCGTCAGTGTGATACGGTTCCGTCGTTGGAGCCGTAAGGCCGATGCCGTGTTTCTTAGTCTGAAGCGGCATGTAACGATCGGATGCGTGGGCAAAAGCATAACCGAGGCTTCTTTAGGCAAGGAAAAGCGTCTGACAACATGGGAAAACTTCTGTGGGGAAAGGCGCAGATGCGGCATTCCGGAAGCGGAAGGGCCTGAGGCGGACAAGGAAGACACCTTCCTTTTAAGGGGATGTTTGTGTCTTGTCGTACCGGTTGCAGGTTGTTCCGCCGGATATGCGGGGCAGAGGAAAGACAATGAAGTGTCATATAGTATAAAGGATTTGTTTGTCCGGGCACAGGTTGCGCGGGCAGATGCGGTTTTCAGTTGGAATGAAAAAGGCCGTGTCTGTCCGCGCAGTTTGTGCCCGGTATTTTTTTGAAATTATGCAAGAATATCTGGAAGAATTGAAAGGCAAGGTCTTGTCGGGGAAAGACCTTTCGTATGCGGAAGCCTGTTGGCTGATGGGCGAAGCCCCGTTCTCCGAACTGTGTGAAGCCGCCCATGCGGTGACCGTAAGCCGGGCTTCACGTGTTTTTGACATGTGTTCCATTGTCAATGTAAAGTCCGGACATTGTTCGGAAGACTGCAAGTGGTGCGCCCAGTCGGCGCATTATCACACGGATGTCAAGACTTATGGGATTATTTCAAAAGAAGAATGTCTGCGTCACGCCCAATATGGCGAGAGGGCAGGAGTAAGGCGTTTTTCCTTAGTGGCAAGCGGGCGGAAGCCTACGGACAAAGAGACGGATGCCCTATGCGAAAACTTTTTTTGTCTGCATGAAAATTCCGGCATACGGCTTTGTGCTTCGCTGGGGCTGGCTACTGCGGAGCAGTTGCAAAGGCTTCGCCGTGCCGGGGTAGAGCGTTATCACTGTAATCTGGAGGCGGCCCCTTCGTTTTTCCCGCATTTGTGTACGACGCATACGCAGGCGGAAAAGATTGCGACCTTGCAGGCCGCCCGCGAAGCGGGGATGGAAGTGTGCTGCGGCGGCATTATCGGCATGGGAGAAACGGCGGAACAGCGGGTGGAGCTTGCGCTTCTGCTGCGCGGATTAGAGATAAAGTCCATTCCACTCAATCTGCTGCAGCCTGTTCCGGGCACACCGCTCGGGCATGCCCGTCCGCTGACGGTGGAAGAAGTGCTCCGGACGGTGGCCGTGTTCCGTCTTGTCAATCCGGATGCCTATTTGCGGTTTGCGGGAGGACGCTCGCAGTTGGATGAAGACACTGTCCGGCAGGCATTGTATATAGGGATAAACTCGGCCATTGTGGGTGATTTGCTCACGACGCTCGGTTCAAAAGTCAATGAAGATGTGGAAAGAATCAGACAGGCAGGATATGAACTGGAATAGAATAACGGATAATTTCGACAGGGAGCACTTGTGGCATCCCTATACTTCGGCCACCCGTCCGCTTCCTGCTTATAAGGTGCGGCGGGCACAAGGCTGCAAGATAATTCTGGAAGATGGAACGGAACTGGTTGAAGGGATGTCTTCATGGTGGTGTGCCGTCCACGGATACAATCATCCCGTTCTGAACCGGGCGATTGAGCTGCAGTTGAAGGATATGGCTCATGTCATGTTTGGCGGGCTTACGCATGCGCCCGCCGTTGAATTGGGCAGACTGCTGCTGTCTGTAGTTCCGCCGTCCATGCAGAAGGTATTCTACGCCGACAGCGGTTCGGTGGCCGTGGAGGTTGCCCTGAAGATGGCGGTGCAGTATCAGTATGCGAAAGGCTGTCCGGAGCGCAATAACTTTGTCACCATCCGTTCGGGCTATCACGGGGATACGTGGAACGCCATGTCGGTATGCGACCCTGTGACCGGAATGCACAGTCTGTTCGGTGCGGCGCTGCCGGTCCGTCATTTTGTGCCCGCGCCCCAAAGCCGTTTTGGCGGGGAATGGAATGCAGACGACATGCTTCCCCTGCAGGCGGTGATAAGGGAACACGGCGGGGAGCTTGCGGGATTGATACTGGAACCCGTGGTGCAGGGGGCGGGAGGCATGCGCTTCTATCATCCGCAATTCCTGCGTGAGGCGGCCCGCCTGTGTCGGGAGAACGGCATGCTCCTGATATTCGATGAAATTGCCACGGGATTCGGACGGACAGGCAGGCTTTTCGCCTGGGAACATGCCGGAGTGGAGCCCGACATCATGTGCATCGGCAAGGCGCTGACAGGAGGATACATGACATTCTCGGCTGTCCTGACGACAGATGAAGTGGCGGGCTGCATCTCAGACCACTATCCGAACGCCTTTATGCACGGGCCGACATTTATGGGGAATCCGCTTGCCTGTGCCGTGGCGCGGGCTTCTGTGGAGCTGCTGCTTTCGTCGGGATGGAAAGAAAAGGTGCTGCGGATAGAAAGCCAGTTGAAGGCGGAGCTGGCTCCGGCCAAAGCTTTGCCGCAAGTGGCGGATGTCCGCGTATTGGGGGCGATAGGCGTGATTGAGACCCGTCGCGAGGTGGACTTGGCATGGATGCAGCGCCGGTTTGTCGAGGAGGGCGTGTGGGTGCGTCCGTTCGGCAGGTTGGTTTACATTATGCCGCCGTTCATCATCAGCCGTGAAGAACTGGGCAGGCTGACGGGCGCTTTGGTGAAGATTGTAGGTGAAATGAAAATATAGAAGTATGGACAGATACGGACAAGAACTGCTGCGTTTGCAGGAGAAAGGCAATTTGCGGGTATTGCCGGATGTAAGGCACGATGGGAAATGGATTGTTTCCGGAGGAAGGCGGATGCTGAATCTTTCTTCGAATGATTATCTGGGATTGGCCGTCGACAAGATGCTGCGCCACGAGTTCATGGAAACCTTGGATGAAGGGGATTTCCTGTTTTCTTCCTCATCTTCGCGGCTGCTTACGGGTAACTTTGACATTTGTGCCAGGCTGGAAAACAAGTTGGCCGGGTTGTTTCGGGCAGAGAGTGCTTTGGTGTTCAGCAGCGGATACCATCTGAATGCAGGGATTCTTCCTGCCATAAGCGATTCTCATACGTTGGTATTGGCCGACAAGCTGGTTCACGCCAGTCTGATTGACGGCATCCGGCTGTCTTCCGCCCATGCAATCCGTTACCGCCATCAGGACTACGGGCAGCTGGAGGCGTTGGTCGACAAGTACCGGACAGCGTATGACCGGATTGTTATCGTGACGGAAAGCATTTTCAGCATGGACGGCGATGTGACCGACCTGCGCCGGCTCGTCTCGGTCAAGCGTATCAGTCCGCAGCAGATACTGCTTTATGTGGATGAGGCCCATGCTGTCGGTGTGCGGGGCGAGAACGGACTGGGTATAGCGGAGGAGCAAGGGTGCGTGCAGGATGTGGATTTTCTGTGCGGCACCTTTGGAAAAGCGATGGCTTCCGTTGGGGCGTATGTGGTCTGCCGCAGGGAACTGCGTGATTATTTGGTCAACAAGATGCGTACGCTTATCTTTACCACGGCTCTGCCGCCTGTAAATCTGGCTTGGACCTGCTTCCTGCTGGAGCGTCTGCCGCGGTGGAAGAGTCTCCGCCTGCATTTAGACGAAATGTCTGCCCGCTTGCGAAGCTGCCTGGGTGGCGGTGAAGGCTGCGTGTCGGGCAGCCATATCATCCCGTTGGTTGAGGGAGAAAGCAAGAAGGCCGTCTCAAAGGCGGAGGAACTCCGGCGCAAAGGCTTTTATGTGCTCCCTGTCCGTCCGCCCACAGTGCCTGAAGGTACGTCTCGCCTGCGGTTCTCGTTGCGGGCGGACATTGCAGACGAAGAATTGGATGCTTTGATAACTTGCTTAAAATGATGGCTTATGATACAACGGTTCATTAAAAAGGAAAACAATCCGGCACTGCTTCTCTTTTTTGCCGGATGGGGGGCGGACGACCGTCTGTTCAATCTTCCGGTAGAGGCGGGATACGACTATCTGTTGTGCTATGATTACCGGAGTCTGGATTTCGACTATACACTTTTGCAGGGATACACCTCCATCCGGCTGTTGGCCTGGTCGATGGGGGTATGGGTCGCCTCACAGGTTTTTCGGGGCAAAGATTTCCCGTGGCAGATGAAACTGGCTGTCAACGGGACTCTGCTGCCGGTGGATGACGGGCAAGGCATACCGGAAACGGTGTTTTCCGCTACGCTGGCACGTTTTTCCGAACAGACATTGGTGCGATTCCGCCGCCGGATGTGCGGCTCGGTGGAAGAAGTAAAGGCTTTTTTGTCACATCGTCCTTGCCGGAGCGTGGAAGAGCTGCATGAAGAGCTGGCGGCACTGGGCAAGGCGGTGGCTTGCTCCGGGATGCCTTTGTTTTCATGGGATAAGGCGGTTGTCGGGGTCAGGGACAAAATTTTTCCTGCCGCTAACCAAATGAATTTTTGGAAGGGGAAAACGGCCGTTTTGCCTGAGGATATGGAGCATTATGACGATGCATTTTTCGCTTCGTGCATTTCAGGAGAGGAGGAGGGCCTATGGACAAAGGATTGATACGGCGGCGCTTTGCCCGTGCGGCGGCAACGTATGCTGAACGTGCCGATGCACAGCGGCGGATAGCCGCGAGAATGGCCGGACTGATAGCCCGCCATGTGCCTCATTCGGCCTGTCGCAATGTGCTGGAGGTGGGATGCGGAACGGGAGTATTCACCCGTATGCTGCTCCGCCGGACGCATCCTGCTCTCGTTTGGCTGAATGATATCTGTCCGGAGATGGAGGCTTGTCTGACAGATGTATTGGGCGAACGGGTGCGGTTCTGCCCCGGAGATGCGGAACGGACGGAGTTTCCCGGCGGACAGAGCCTGATAACATCCTGTTCGGCCGTTCAGTGGTTCGATTCTCCGGAGCGATTTTTCCGTCGGTGCAGGAATCTTCTGGCCGATGACGGATATTTTTCGTTCAGTACCTTCGGGCAGAAAAATCTTCAGGAAGTGGCTTCTGTCACAGGAAACACTTTGAACTATCTGTCTTTAGAGGAACTGAAGTCGGTCTTGCTTCCGCATTACGAACTGATACACGCCAGCGAAGAACTGATTACCCTTTCTTTCCCTTCTCCTCTTGAGGTGTTGCGGCATTTGCAGGCTACCGGAGTGACAGGCATCCGCCGCCAGCAGTGGACGAAAGGCAGTCTCGCTGATTTTTGCAGGCGCTACGAAGACTCGTTCCGTCAGGCCGACCGGACTGTCTGCCTGACTTATCATCCCATTTATGTCATTGCTAAAAAGATTGCATCATGAAAAAGACTGTTTATTTTGTAAGCGGAATCGATACCGGGATAGGCAAAAGTTATGCGACCGGCTATCTGGCCCGCGAATGGAACCGGAAAGGAATCCGCACGATAACTCAGAAATTGGTTCAGACGGGGAATGCCGGTCTGTCGGAAGACATCGAGCTGCACCGCAGGCTGATGGGAACAGGGCTGCTGGAAGAAGACAGGGAGCATTTGACCATGCCTGAAATCTTTACCTATCCGTGCTCGCCGCATCTGGCTGCCGAGATTGACGGCCGTCCGATAGACTTTGGCAGGATAGAGCAGGCTTCCCGCAAGCTTTTGGAAAGGTATGACGCCGTTCTGCTTGAAGGGGCGGGCGGTTTGATGGTGCCTCTGACGCGCAGTCTGCTGACCGTCGATTATGTTGCCCGGATGAACTGTCCGCTGATTCTTGTCACTTCGGGGAGATTGGGTAGCATCAATCATACGCTGCTCAGTCTGGAAGCGGTGGCTGCACGCGGCATCCGTCTGCATAGCGTGATGTATAATCTGTATCCGCAAGAGGAAGACAAGATTATCCAGCGGGATACGGAGGAATATATCCGTACCTGGCTGCACGATCATTTCCCTGAAACGCTGTTCGAGACAGTTCCCTGCTTATAGTCGGCATGATGAAAAGGGGCGGAACGTGCGGTATCGCGCGTTCCGCCCCTCTCATTTATGAAGGAGGCCAAGGCCTACTTGTTTTTCAGTTCTTCCGCCGGAACAATCCGGTATAGCTTGTCACTGGGACGGATACGGTCGGGAACCTTGAACGATACATGCACGCCTTTCTTTACCACATCCACCGGCTTCAGATTGACACGGGCTTCTTCCAGTGTGATATACATCGCTCCGGTGGTAGGCCCGGTAATCAGCAGCTTGTCTCCCACCTTGATTTCGGCGGCCTCGATAAGAAATTCCGCCACACCGATATTCGAGAAATATTTGATGCCCTTTCCCGCATAGATCTTGCGCTCCGTAGCTTCCGAACCATAGTTCCGGCTCCATTCTCCCAAGCGCTGTCCCAGATAATAGCCGTTCCAGAACCCGCGGTTGAATACGGTCTTCAGGCGTTCATCCCAGTCATCCTTCTTTTCTTCCGTGAATGTGCCGTCCAAATAAGCCTGGATCGCTTCTTTGTAACACTCCACAACGGTCTTTACATACTCAGGGCCGCGGGCGCGTCCCTCAATCTTGAACACGCGGACTCCGGCTTCTATCATTTCGTCCATGAAGCGGATGGTCTTGAGATCTTTCGGCGACATGATATACTTGTTGTCAACTTCCAGTTCGATGTCGCTTTCCCGGTCTTTCACCGTATAGGCACGCCGGCATACCTGCATACAGGCACCTCGGTTGGCCGAGGCATTCAGCTCGTGCAGACTGAGATAACACTTGCCCGATACGGCCATGCACAAGGCCCCGTGGCAGAACATTTCGATGCGCACGGGGTTTCCCGCCGGTCCCGTTATGTGTTCTGTCTGGATGGCTTCGTATATCGCACGCACCTGCTTCAGATTAAGTTCACGGGCCAGTACTACCACGTCGGCAAACCGTGCGTAAAATTTCAGAGCCTCGGCGTTGCTGATGTTCAGTTGGGTGGAAAGATGCACTTCCATCCCTATGCTTCTGCAGTAGTCCATGACCGCCACATCGGCGGCTATTACCGCGCTGATGCCTGCTTCCTTTGCCGCTTCCACAATGCGGTGCATCAGCGCTATGTCTTCGTCGTAAATGATGGTGTTGACCGTGAGGTAGCTCCTTACCCCGTTTTCGTCGCATATTTGGGCAATGTCTTTCAGGTCGTCGATTGTGAAGGTATTGGCCGAACGTGCGCGCATGTTGAGGCTTTCAATGCCGAAGTAGACGGAGTCGGCTCCGGCATGTATGGCCGCTGCAAGGGATTCGCGCGATCCCGCCGGAGCCATAATTTCAAAGTCTTTTATTGAATGGTTCATTTTCTCTGATTGTTTTTTCACGGTGCAAAGTTACATGAATTTAATGGAATAACCTTATAAAATGTTTTCCCTTGTTTCGGGTTCGGTAGTATCGTCCCGGTCTGGCTCCGGACAGGAGTATAATTTTCGGTACTTCCCCGGTGGCATCCCTTTCTCTTTGGAAAACACTCTGATGAAGTGGGGAAGGTCATTGAATCCTACAAGGAAGCCGATTTCGGACACGGACTTGCCGGAATGTTTCAGGAGCTCGCAGGCTGTATTCAGGCGGTATTGCGTGACAAACCGGGAGAATGTTGTCCCTTTGCAGCGTTTGAAGTAGGAACAGAAGGCGGAACGGTTCATCTTTACGGCGGCGATGTCGTTTAGCGGGATGGGATGGATGTAGTGTGCCATCACATAAGCATTAATCTCTTGCATGCGTCTTACATCACGCTCTATCCGTATCGGTTTTCCTGCGGAGGTATGGTCGGCTTTGGCTGAGCATGCGGATGTTTCTGGACGGCACGACTGGATTTGCCTCCCTTGACCGTCCGGCTGTGCAGCCAGTCGTAGAAGGAAGTGACGGGCATTATCCCATCAGTTTGAAGACCGGAGAGATGAACCACCGCTTGTACATGACGGTTGCAAGCTGATAGACGAAGAATGCCGTCGCGAATCCTACGATGGAGTCGATGAGATAATGTGCCTGGATATAGACGGTAGCGCAGCATAGCAGCACGTAAAAAGGCGCGAGGATATAGGCCAGTTTCCGGCTGACCCGCCACGCCATGATCATCACGATGGTGGAAATACCCACGTGTGAGCTTGGAAATGCTGCTGTAGGGCGTTCGCCTACTTCTTGGGAAGCTTCTACCAGATTGTAGAAAAAGCCATGTTCGTTTCCTGAACCTGGTATCAGGTAGGTATTGTGGTTGAAATAATCCCCGATGGCTGGGAAGATTTCGGCGTTTACCTTATCCATTCCGATGGCGGGAAAGTAGAACTGTGGCCCTGCCACCGGCACAAGAATATAGAACAGATAGTAGATGAAGAAGGATGTGACCAGAACGAAACAGATTTTTTCAAACCATTCGAAACGGTTTACGAAATACCAGACCACCACGATGAGCATCATGGGATAATAGAAGAAATATCCCAGATTGAACGGTTCGCTGAACCAAATGGACGGGCATAGCTTGCAAAACTCCACAGATGGTTGGCATCCGAAGATGGTTTGCTCGGCTGCCGCGAATATATGGTCAAGGTTCGGAAACAGACGGTTGAATTCAAAAGTGTCCGGATACCAGTATGCCAGAAGCGACATCTGTACCACCATCCGGATGAAGGCGGTCAGCCGGCAGGGGAAAGCCTGATAAAGCCAGATTAAGACAAATGTCAGGATGACGATGCCCAGACGCTCCGTCAGCATAGTTACCGGATGATCCATGCGCGGATATAGCAGAAAAATCAGTATGGTTGTAAGCGCGTTGTATATCAAACTGATGCTCTCTACGGCAAACAGTCCCTTTCCGCTCTCTACCCTTTCAAATAAATTCAGTTTTATAGCCATCCTTCCTTCTTATACCAAGCGATTGTTTTTTTTACTCCTTCTTCCAATGTCACGCGGGGGCTGTATCCCAGTTCTTTTGTTGCGGGCGTAATGTCGCACCGCCAGTTCCGCTGTTTCATTATCCTGTATTTGTCACTGTTTAGTGTGCCGGGCTTCTTGCTCAGACGAGCCGCATTCTCGGCGATGAGAGATATGAATCTCAGCAGGAAGAGCGGGCAGACGAAGCGTATCGTCCACGGACTGCCCAATTCTTTCCGTATCAAGTCGGAAAAAGTACGGCTATCATATACATTTCCGTCGCTGATGAAAAAAGATTTTCGTACTGTCGGTTTCTCCAGTGCGGCATAGGCAGCCTGCACCAAGTCGGTAACATAAACGAACGTAAGATCCTGCCGTTTGAATCCCGCGGCCATGTCAAGATGGCGGTTGATGGACTTCATCATCAGGAAATAGTCGTGTTCGCGCGGGCCGTATACTCCAGTCGGACGGAGAATGACATAAGGAAAGTCCGGCAATGACTGGAGATATTCTTCGGCATGCAGCTTGCTGATGCCGTATGCCGTATTGGGAGATGGCACATCCTTGTCGCAGATGTCGGAATAGTCCTTTTCATGGACAGGGCCGAATACGCTCAGTGAGCTGAGATAGACGAAGCGCTTGGGTGTTATGCCTTGGCGTTGGAGCGTTTCGATGAAGTGACGGGTTCCCCAGTGATTGGCAATCTCGAAGTCTCCCCGGTGCAGACACTTCGTCACGCCGGCACAATGGATGATATAGTCCCATCCTCCGTGCTCCCGCCTGTGTTCGGCAAGCTGTTTTTCCAGTGTGTCGGAATCGGTAAAGTCCAGTTCGGCGAACCGGATGCGGGTATCCTGCAAGTATTTCCTGCTGCTTGAATGCCGTACTCCCGCCCACACCTGCATGCCTTGCCTGAGTCCTTCCTCCACCATGAAGCTGCCGATGAAGCCGCTTGCTCCCGTTATCAGTATCTTTTTCTCCATATCGTCATTTTTCTGGTTCTACATGGATGCCGATATATGTGCCGGCACCGTACATTTCCTTCAGTCTGTTTTCTATTTGAGTGGCTTTGTCGTGAGCTTCCCGCAGTGTCATGTCGCCGTTCATGCGCACATGCATCTCGATGGCATACCGGTTTCCGATGCGGCGGGTACGCAGATGGTGGGGTTGCGATACACCTTCTGTCGACAGTACAGCTGCCGTAATCTCCCGTTCCACCTCTTCCGGTAGCGATTGCTCCGTCAGTTCGCCGATGCAGGAGGCTGTCAGCCGCACGGCCACCCGCGCAATAAAGAAGCTGACCACGACCGCCGCCAGCGGATCAAGCACCCGCCAGTCTTCTCCCAGGAGAATAGCTCCGCCGATGCCTGCCGCCGTGCCGATGGATGAGAATGCATCGCTGCGGTGATGCCATGCGTTTGCAATGACTGCCGGGCTGTCTTGCTTTCTGCCCACGGTGCGGGTATAGCGGAAAAGTATCTCTTTTGCCGCAATAGAGACCACAGCCGCCGCCAGCGCTATCCATCCGGGTTGGTCGAGCTTTTCTCCCTGCACGAATGCTATGACTTTTCCTGCTCCGTCTATGCAGATTCCCGCGGCCACAGCAAGCAGGGCTGTTCCTATCAGCAGGGTGGCGAAGGTTTCATATTTGCCGTGTCCGTAGTCGTGGCTTTTGTCTTCCGGTTTTCCCGAGAGGCGGACGAATAGTATGACAATGATATCCGTGACCAGGTCGGACAAAGAATGTACGGCATCGGCTATCATGGCAGCACTGTGCCCCCAAATGCCTGCCGCCATCTTGGCTGCCGTCAGTATCACATTGACTACGCTTCCGGCCAGTGTAATCCGGTATATCTCCCGCTCGCGGGAAGACGTTTCTGTGCCGTTCATGATTGTCGTTTTGTTAAAAGCATGCGACAAAGATAGTTATAAGATTTTTATCTGCCAAAGGTACAGGCGATGGGTTTTGACAGGATCATCCTGCTTTTTGATACTGTTGCGGCGACGGTTCGGTCAGGGGAAAAAGTGCTGATGCTCCTTGCTGTCCGGTCTGTGAAGCAGCATTTGGCGGAAAAGGAACGGGTGATGCAGGCGTATCCTCCTGTCTGTTTTCCTGCAAATTTAAGCATCTTTATAGGCCATTATTCCGGTAATTTTGTTTACTTTGTACAATCAAACTTTTAAATCAGAAGCGACATGGCTAAGAAGAAAGAGAAAAAAAGCGGAAAACACATGAAGAAAAAAGAACTGGCGGAACTTGTTGTCAGTTATTTCCGTAACAAGCCCGAAGGGACATTTACTCTAAAACAGTTGTGTCAAGGATTAAGGTTGACTACTCATCCGCTGAAGATGCTTTGCCGCGATATTGTGGAAGAAATGACCGAAGACAATTTCTTGGTGGAAGTGGAAAAAGGCCGATATCGGATAGACGACCGGGGACAGATTCTGACAGGAACATTCTTGCGCAAGAGCAACGGGAAAAATTCGTTTGTTCCCGATGACGGCGGTGAGCCTATCTTCATTGCGGAACGCAACTCCGCTCATGCGATGAACAATGATAAGGTGAAGGTTTCGCTTTGTGCGAAGCGGAAACGGAAGCAGGTAGAAGGACAGGTGATCGAGATATTGGAACATGCCGACGCTACGTTTGTCGGTGTGCTGAAGGTGGCGAAAAGTTATGCTTTCCTGCTTACCGAGACCAGTACACTGGCCAACGACATCTTTATCCCGAAAGACAGGCTTAAAGGAGGGAAAGACGGCGACAAGGCCGTGGTGAAGATCACGAACTGGCCGGAAGACGCGAAGAATCCTTTTGGAGAAGTGATAGACATCCTTGGAAAAGCGGGCGACAATACGACCGAAATGCATGCCATCCTTGCCGAATACGGGCTGCCCTATACTTATCCGCAGTCGGTGGAGGCGGCGGCTGAAAAGATTCCGGTGGAGATCACTCCGGAGGATTATGCCGAGCGTGAGGATTTCCGCGATGTGGTGACATTTACCATCGATCCGAAAGATGCGAAAGATTTTGACGACGCGCTTTCCATCCGCCGTCTGAAGCCCGGATTGTGGGAGGTGGGAGTGCATATTGCCGATGTGTCCCATTATGTGAAGGAGGGGGGAGCTATCGATAAAGAGGCCATGAAGCGCGCCACATCGGTCTATCTCGTTGACCGCACGATACCGATGCTGCCTGAAAGACTTTGCAACTTTATCTGTTCCCTGCGCCCGGATGAGGAAAAGCTCGCTTATTCCGTTATTTTCAACATGAATGAGAAGGCGGAGGTGAAGGACTACCGCATCCGTCATACGGTCATAAAGTCAGACCGGCGGTTCACGTATGAAGAAGCGCAGCAGATTATCGAGACGGGAGAGGGAGATTACAAGGAAGAGATTCTGGAACTGGACCGGCTTGCCAAGATATTGCGTGAAAAACGTTTTGCTAACGGAGCGATAAACTTCGACCGTTGTGAGGTGAAGTTTGAGATAGACGAGAACGGGAAGCCGCTCAGTGTGTATTTCAAGGAATCAAAGGATGCCAACAAGCTGATAGAGGAGTTTATGCTGCTTGCCAACCGGACGGTGGCCGAGCATGTCGGAAAGGTTCCCAAGAACAAAAAGCCTAAAGTGTTCCCTTATCGTATCCATGACCTGCCTGATCCCGACAAGCTGGATAATCTCAGCCAGTTTATCGCCCGTTTCGGCTACAAGATTCGTACGGGAGGAAGCAAGACGGAAGTTTCGAAGTCGCTGAATCGCCTGTTGAACGATGTAGAAGGCAAGAAGGAACAGAATCTGATAGAGACAGTCTCTATACGGGCCATGCAGAAAGCCAAGTATTCTATCTATAATATCGGTCATTATGGACTGGCCTTTGATTATTATACACATTTCACATCGCCCATCCGCCGTTATCCGGACTTGATGGTGCACCGTTTGCTGACCCGTTATCTGGCGGGAGGACGCAGTGCGCAGGCCGACAAGTATGAGTCTTTGTGCGAACACAGCTCGGCGATGGAGCAGACAGCGGCCAGTGCTGAACGGGCTTCCGTGAAATATAAGCAGGTGGAATTCATGAGCGAGCGCCTGGGATGTGTGTATGATGCCGTAATCTCGGGAGTGACTGAATGGGGGCTTTATGCCGAAATCAATGAGAACAAGTGTGAGGGAATGATTCCTATGCGTGACTTGAACGATGACTTTTATGAGTTTGACGAGAAGAATTATTGTCTTGTAGGCAGGCGGAAGCACCGTCGGTTCAGTCTCGGCGATGAGGTCAAGATAAAGGTCGCTCGGGCGAATCTGGAAAAAAAGATGCTTGACTTTGTATTGGTTGAATAACATGCTTGATTTTTAGTGCGGATAGATTATGAATGCATTCAATTATACACATGTATTGACAAAGGCCGTCGAAGAACTGTCGGACAGCCAGTCATATCAGGGACTTTTCCACCAATATAAGGAAGGAGAACCGCTTCCCTCGGGACAGTCGCTGCGCAAGATTGTGGATTTGGCCCGTGCCATCCTTTTCCCTGGTTATTTCGGAAACCCGACCATCCACAGCCAGACGATGAATTATCATATAGGGGTGAATGTGGAAGAGCTTTTTGCCTTGCTGATAGAGCAGATACAGGCGGGTTTGTGCTTTGGCGCGGAAAACGGAGACCAGGACTGTGAAGAGATTCCCTGCCGTAGCAAGGCTGCGGAACTGGCGGCCCGCTTCATCAGCCGGCTGCCGGAAATGCGGCGCGTGCTTGCTACCGATGTGGAGGCTGCCTATTACGGCGACCCGGCTGCCACGTGTCTGGGAGAGATTATCTGCTGTTATCCTATCATCAGGGCTATAACCAATTACCGCATTGCCCATGAACTGTATCAGTTGGATATACCTCTTATTCCGCGTATCATTACTGAAATGGCTCATTCGGAGACGGGAATCGACATTCATCCCGGTGCACAGATCGGCGATCACTTTACGATAGACCACGGAACCGGTGTGGTGATAGGCGCAACGTGTATCATCGGAAATCATGTCAAACTGTATCAGGGCGTAACATTGGGTGCTAAGAGTTTTCCGCTCGATGAGCAGGGCAATCCGATTAAGGGAATTCCCCGTCATCCCATATTGGAAGACGATGTGATAGTCTATTCGAATGCTACTATCCTGGGGCGTATCACGATAGGAAAAGGGGCGACCATCGGCGGTAATATATGGGTGACAGAGAGTGTCCCGCCCGGTGCGCGTATCGTGCAGCGGAAAAGTAAAGGCGAATAGGGTACGGATGCGGTTTGGCTTGCTTCAAAAGCCAGAAGGATAGGTATGAAATAAAATTTCTGTGCCATGAAAAAATATTTGTTGCTGTTGTGGGCGTTTTGGGGGATGCTTTGCTATGCCCAGAAAGAATATAAGGTAATTTCTCCTGACCGGAGCATTTCGCTGGAATTGTTTCGTGATGTTTCGGGCGGAATGGGTTATAGGCTGACCGTAGACCGTACATCTGTCATAGCGGCATCAGGCTTGGGATTCCGTACACCGGAAGGAAAAATCTGTCCGGCGGTGGACTGGAGTGTTTCTGATGCGGATTTTCATCAGGTAGATACGGTGTGGCGACCTTTGTGGGGAAAACGTTCAGTCGTTGCAGACCGGTATAGTGAAGTCCGGCTGCGTCTGGCCGATGATTTGAACCCGGCCGATCAGTTGGATATCGTTGCCCGGGCTTACGATGACGGCGTTGCGTTCCGCTATGAAGTTCCGGAAGAGAGCGGATTGCAGGTGAAAGGCCTGGAGTGTACGGCATTCAATTTTGCGGGAGACTATACTGCATGGTTTTATAACGGGGAGCGGCATAATATCGGGCCGGAGCGGTTGTCGGAAACCGATGGTGAACGGCTGCCCGTAATGACTGTCAAGGCGGCGGATAATCTGTATCTGGCTTTGCATGAAGCTTGTCTGGCCGAAGGTTTCCCCTTGAGACTGAAATCTTCGGAGGGATCGTGCGCCTTTAAAGCCGTTTCTCAACCGATGGCTTTGCGCCCGGGGTACAAGTCGGCATGGCGGGTTGTCTTTTGCGGGAATACTCCCGGAGAGCTGGTAGATTCCCATCTGCTTGAATTATTGAATCCTGATCCGGACGGCGGAATGGACTTTTCGTGGGTGAAGCCGGGGGTTGCCCTGTGGGACTGGCGTATAAACGGCGCGCAATGGGGAGGCTTTACTTACTCGATGAATTATCCTTCGTGGATAAGGATGGTTGATTTTGCGGCGGAGCAAGGGTTTGCCTATCTGGTGCTGGATGCAAACTGGTACGGACCGGAGTTTGAGTCGGACTCAGACCCTGTGAAAGGGGAGAAGGCAAACGATGTGCGGCGTCTGATTCGTTACGCCAAACAGAAAGGAATAGGTATCTGGCTTTATCTGAACGATGTGGCGGGACGGAACTACTCGTTGGAAGAAACCTTGAAGCAATATGAGGCGTGGGGAGCATCCGGTGTGAAATATGGTTTCATGACAGGAACGGATGAGGAGAAGAATATCAAGACACGGAATATAACGGAAGTCTGTGCACGGCATAAGCTGTTGGTGGATTTTCATGACTATCCGGTTCATCCGTACGGGCAGATGCGTACCTGGCCCAATGCGATAACCCGTGAGTATTGCAAGGCACAGTTGGACGGACACGATATCTTTTACCCCAAGACATTTGTGACTTCTGTTTTTGTCAATATGATTGCCGGTCCGGTGGACATGAATAACGGGATGTTTGACCTGCGGCAAGGAAAGACAACACGTGTGGACAATAACATGGAGGTGCCTTCTACTGTCGTTTCTGAAGCGGCCCGCACGCTGATTACGTTTTCCGGTGCGACCATTCTGCCGGATATACCGGAGTATTACCGGAAATATCCGGCTCTGTTGAGCTTTTTGTCTGCGCAGAAAATGCCGTGGCGGGAGAGCAAGACTCTTGACGGACGGATAGGTGAATATATTGTAATGATGCGTGAGGCGGCAGATGGCGCGATTCTGATAGGAGCAGCGACCGATGAGGAGGCTCGCTCTTTGCAGATTCCGCTTTCTTTTCTGGATGAAGGAAGCTATGAGGCTGAAATTGTCGAAGATGGAGAGACGGCGCATTATCTGACCGAAAGGGAAACCTGTCAGGTTCGGAAGCAGGATGTAACCCGGCATACCGTCTTGAATGTGCGGCTGGCTCCGGGGGGAGGTGCCTGCATCCGCATTTGGAAAAGCTCCGGTTCTGCGCGCTGAGCGGGTGAGAGATTTGTTTGATAAGCATTGCGATGCCGTAAGACAAGGGTCAGATTCTTTTTTACAAGATATAAATTGTTTTTCTTCTTTGGAAAATTTGCTTTGGATATAGACAAAAAGCCCGGCCATGCGGCCGGGCTTTGTCATGAATGAGATATGTATCAATCTTATGAGGATGATTCCGTTTTTTTAAACGATGCCTTGAGCCATCATGGCATTGGCTACCTTCATGAATCCGGCAACGTTTGCCCCTTTCACATAGTTGATGTAACCGTCGGGTTCTGTTCCGTACTTCACACAAGCCTCGTGAATGTTCTTCATGATGCTTTTCAGCTTCTCGTCCACCTCTTCCTGACTCCAGCTTAACTTGATAGAGTTTTGGGTCATTTCCAGTCCGGAAACCGATACACCGCCTGCATTGGCAGCCTTGCCCGGTGCATACAGAATCTTTGCCTCTTGGAATACGCGGATAGCTTCCGGTGTAGAAGGCATGTTTGCACCTTCAGATACAGCAAATACACCGTTCGCAACCAAAGCTTTGGCATCGTCTCCGTTGATTTCATTTTGGGTTGCGGAAGGAAGGGCTATGTCGGCTTTCTCGTTCCATGGGCGTGCTCCTGCCACATACTTGCAGCCATATTTTTCTGCGTATTCGCGGATACGTCCACGATACAGGTTCTTCAGCTCCATAATGTAGTCCAGTTTTTCGCGGTCGATACCGTCCGGATCATAAATATATCCGTCTGAATCAGACATTGTGACGACTTTCGCGCCTAATTGGATAAGTTTCTCTACCGTATATTGTGCTACGTTACCTGCGCCGGATACCAGACAAGTCTTTCCTTTGATATCGATGTTACGTGTTTTTAGCATTTCCAAAAGGAAGTAAATGTTACCGTAACCGGTAGCTTCCGGTCGTATCAAAGAACCGCCGAACTCGCGTCCTTTGCCAGTCAAGACACCGCTAAACTCGCGGGTCAGCTTTTTATACATACCGAACATATAGCCAACTTCGCGTCCTCCCACGCCGATGTCGCCGGCGGGAACATCTGTCTCCGGACCGATATGACGCCACAATTCCAGCATGAATGCCTGACAAAAACGCATTACCTCTGCATTGGACTTGCCGCGCGGAGAGAAGTCCGAGCCTCCTTTGCCTCCACCCATCGGCAGAGTGGTCAGTGAATTCTTGAAGGTTTGTTCAAATGCCAAAAATTTCAGAATACCCAAATTTACAGAACTATGGAAGCGGATACCTCCTTTGTACGGGCCGATGGCATTGTTGTGCTGTACGCGATAACCCATATTGGTCTGGATATTGCCCTTATCGTCCATCCAAGTCACGCGGAACTGGTATACACGGTCGGGAATGCACAGGCGTTCTATCAGATTTACCTTGTCAAATTCCGGATGCTTGTTGTATTCCTCTTCGATGGTTCCTAATACCTCTTCTACTGCCTGATGATACTCAGGTTCATTGGGAAATCTTCTTTTCAGATCCTCTAATACTTTTGCTGCATTCATACTCTTTAAAATTATTGTTTGTTTGATGTGACAAAAGTATAGATAATATTTTATTTACGCAACATTTAATCAAGAAAAATCTTCAAACTACATCAAAAAGCAATTAAAAGGAATTAATATGAAGAAATGCTACTTGTTTCTCGCCTTTATTGACTTGATGACGGGTATGAAGACCAAGGCTCCTGAGATGAGGATGGTGACAATAAGAGGGCCGTCAACGCGGGGAGCGGAAGTCAGTACGATGAAACAGAGTGCTGCC
Source organism: uncultured Bacteroides sp. (assembly GCA_949294185.1). Classification (GTDB taxonomy): domain Bacteria; phylum Bacteroidota; class Bacteroidia; order Bacteroidales; family Bacteroidaceae; genus Phocaeicola. Next base: position 21,477 of record CASFGA010000005.1, on the reverse strand, counting down.
CAAAACAGAGTGAGCAGAACGCATTGGGTATTGGTCAGAGGTTTGCGCATAAAGTGGATATTAAAAAAGAAACACAGATCGTGCAGCTTTTCGGACGCGGCATCGATCTGTGTTCCGGTATGGTTTGCTTATCTCTTTTCGTTCACTTTCTTGGCGACAATTGCGTCAATGCAGGCGATGGCCGTGATGTTGACAATGTCGCGTACAGAGCTTTCTATATCTGTAAAGTGGATAGGCTTGTTCAGACCCATCTGGATAGGGCCGATAACTTCCGTTTCGCTCATGTTCTGGATAAGTTGGTAGGTGGCGTTTGCCGAACTCAGATTCGGGAATACCAGTGTATTGACTTCCTTTCCTTTCAGGCGGGTAAACGGATATTTTTCGTCGCGCAGGCCGTTGTCGAGGGCGAACTTGACCTGCATTTCGCCGTCAATGGCAAGTTCCGGATAATTCTTGTGCATATAGTCGATAGCCTCGTGTACCTTTGCCGGACTGCCTTCTGTGTCCGAACCGAAGTTGGAATAAGAAAGCATGGCCATTACCGGTTCCTGATTGAAGAAACGGACGGCCTTGGCCGACAGCTTGGCTATATCTATTAATGTGTCGGTATCCGGATGGCGGTTGATCAGTGTATCGGCGATGAAGTAGGTTCCTTTTTTGGAGTTAAGGATATGCATCGTTCCGAAATGCTTGTATTCGGGTTGGATACCGATTACTTCTTTTGCCACTTTGATGGTGTTTGAGTATTTGGTGTACAGACCTGTCACGAAAGCATCGGCTTCGCCGGTCTCTACCATCATCATGCCGAAATAGTTCCGCTCGAACATCTTGTCGTTTGCTTCCTGATAGTTGGCACCTTCACGGGCGCGCTTTTCGCAGAGGATGTGGGCATAACGTTCGCGGCGTTCGGCTTCACGGTCGTGGCGCAGGTTTACAATCTCGATGCCTTCAAGGCTCAAGTCCAGTTCTTTGGCCAGTTTTTCGATGCGTTCTTCATTGCCCAACAAGATAGGATGGCAGATACCTTCAGCTTTGGCCTCTACAGCGGCCTTCAGCATATTGGGATGAATGCCTTCTGCAAATACCACGCGCTGCGGGCAGCTGCGGGCAGTTTCATACAGTTGGCGGGTCAGCTTGTTCTCTTGTCCCATCAGTTCGCGCAGATGGTTCTTGTATCCTTCCCAGTCGGTTATCTGTTTGCGTGCTACGCCCGAGTCCATTGCGGCTTTGGCTACGGCCATGGAAACCTCCGTGATAAGGCGCGGGTCTACCGGTTTCGGGATGAAATAGTCGGGGCCAAAGGTGAAGTTGTTTACATGATAGGCTGCATTCACCACATCGGGTACGGGCTTTTTGGCCAGACCCGCAATGGCGCGCACGGCGGCCTGCTTCATTTCCTCGTTGATGGCAGTGGCCCGCGTGTCGAGTGCTCCGCGGAAAATGTAGGGGAATCCGATGACATTGTTGATTTGGTTCGGGTAATCCGAGCGTCCGGTTGCTATCAGCACGTCAGGGCGTGAAGCTTTTGCGTCTTCGTAAGAAATCTCCGGGGTAGGATTGGCAAGAGCGAATACAATCGGATGGTCGGCCATGCTGCGCACCATGTCCTGCGTCAGTACATTTCCCTTTGACAGTCCGAGGAACACATCGGCTCCCTTTATGGCTTCTGCCAGAGTATGGATGTCCGTACGGTCGGTCGCAAAAAACTTCTTCTGCTCGTTCAGGTCGGTACGCTGCTTTGAAATGACGCCTTTGCTGTCCAGCATCACGACATTTTCGAGGCGCGCGCCGAGCGAGATATACAGTTTGGTGCACGAAACGGCAGAAGCTCCGGCTCCGTTTACCACAATCTTTACATCTTCTATTTTCTTGCCTGCCACTTCCAGTGCATTCAGCAGTCCGGCACTTGATATGATGGCCGTCCCATGCTGGTCATCGTGCATGACCGGTATGTCCAGCTCTTCTTTCAGACGCTGCTCTATCTTGAAACATTCAGGAGCCTTTATGTCTTCCAGATTGATGCCGCCGAACGTGGGAGCTATCGCCTTTACCGCTTCGATGAATTTGTCCGGGTCTTTTTCATTGACTTCGATGTCGAATACATCGATGCCGGCATAGATTTTAAAGAGCAGTCCCTTGCCTTCCATTACAGGCTTTCCGCTCATTGCGCCGATGTCGCCCAGGCCCAATACGGCCGTTCCGTTTGAAATGACGGCCACCAGATTTCCTTTGTCTGTATAGTCGTATGCTGTTTCCGGATTCTTCTGGATTTCCAGACACGGTTCAGCCACTCCCGGAGAGTAGGCCAGTGACAGGTCGCGCTGTGTCTGATAAGGTTTGGTGGGGACAACCTCTATTTTCCCCGGCTTGCCCTGCGAGTGGTATAAGAGGGCCGCTTCTTTGGTTATTGTTGTCATAAATCTTTCGTTTTATTAGTTTCCGCGGCAAATATACGATTATTTTCTGTTTGCTATACCTATAATTTGTTAATTCAGTAGTCCGGAACATGCGGATTGTTTGGCGGAAAAGTTTCATGCGCGCCGGAAAAAATTTTTCTACCGTCGATAATTCTGTTTCATGCTGTCCATGGCATGATTTCGTCCTGCCTGAAAAATGGCGGCAAGCTTGAAAAGTCAGTAAAGCAGGTATTTTTGGCGGATTGCTTTATAGTCTGCAAGGTCTTTCTGCCATGCGGCGCGTATTTCTTCCTCTGTCTTCCCCTTCAGTATGTCCTGCCGCACCTGATTGGTACCCATGAGCAGATCAAACCATCGGGGGCGGGTGAAGAATTCCTTTTCGGGATTCGGGACGGATGTCCGGTAGCACCGGTAAAGTTCAAGCACGTATTTCAGCGAGAATCCCTTGGGAGGAACGGCGCGGCGCAGGTCTTTCCCGTAACAGTAACGGTTTTTGTGGAGGGGGTTCATGTCTGAACCTTTCAGCGGGCGGGGCATGAACCGGAAAGAATCCTTGATGACGGGGCTTCCGATGACTTGAAACGGATGTTCCGTCCCTCTTCCCACACTGACCGATGTGCCTTCAAAGGGACAGAGCGAGGCATAGAGTGCGATGGCCTGGTCGTTTGGCAGGTTGGGCGACGGCTTTACCGGCAGCGGATAGGGCTGTCCGTGTCTCCACCCTTTTGCGGCAATGACTTGCAGCGGGCAGGTCAGCTCTTTTCCGAGCCATCCCTCGCCGTTGATCATCTGTGCCAGTTCGCCTACCGTGCATCCGTGGAGCACCGGGATGGGAAGCATGCCCACAAAGCTCTTGTATTCCGGGCGCAACATAGGGCCGTCCACATAGTCGCACGGGTTCGGACGGTCGAGCACAATGACTGTTTTTCCCTGTTCGGCGCAGGCCTGCATCACATAATACAGGGTACTGATATAGGTATAAAAGCGTGCGCCCACATCCTGGATGTCGAATATCACGATGTCGGTACCGGCAAGTTGTGCGGGTTGGGGCTTCTTGTTTTTCCCATATAGGGAGACAATCGGGATTCCCGTGCGGGAATCCTTCCCGTCCCTTACGGTCGCTCCGGCATCCGCTTCTCCTCTGAATCCGTGTTCAGGGGCGAAAACCTGCGTAATTTCTATACCTATATTATATAATGTATCGAGCAGATGAGCATTTCCGCAGCGTGAAGTCTGGTTGATGACCAGTGAAACGCGCTTGTTTTCTATCAGCGGAAGCAGAATTTCCATCCGTTCAGCTCCGGTTCGGATGGCGGAGGCATGCAGCGCAAGAAAGAGGCTGCAAAAAAATAGAATTATCCGGTTTTTCATTTTCATTCTATATAATTTGTATATTTGCATGCAGAGAAACGGTTTCGGCCGGTTCGTGCAACGTGCAAATCTAACAATAAAAAACGAATAACCATGAATCCTCTTGCTTTGATAGACAAATATTATCCAGAGAACAATGAGCTGAAGCGTATCTTGGTAACCCACAGCCGTTCCGTTGCCGATAAGGCATTGGCGATGGCGCGTAGCCATCCGGAACTGGAACTGGACTTGCAGTTTGTCGAAGAGGCCGCCATGCTGCACGATATCGGCATATTCCTTACCGATGCGGAAGATATATTCTGTTTCGGCACTCATCCTTATATATGCCACGGCTATCTGGGCGCGGAACTGGTGCGGCGGGAAGGTTTCCCCTGCCATGCGCTGGTTTGCGAACGGCATACCGGAGCGGGCATATCCTTGCAGCGCATAGAGGAACAGAGTCTTCCGGTTCCCCACCGCGAAATGATTCCGCTCACTTTGGAGGAACAGATTATCTGCTTTGCCGACAAGTTTTTTTCGAAGACGCATCTGGAGCGTGAGAAGAGTGTGGCCAAGGCTCGCAAGAGCATCGAAAAACATGGAGAAGAAGGTGTGGTGCGCTTTGATACTTGGTGCAGACTGTTTCTGTAGAAATAAAAAATACATTAAAAACCGATGCTTTCGCGTTTATTTGCAGCAGAATGCTTACTTTTGCAGCGCACTGTCTGTAAATAATTAGTGATGACATCATTTAAAAGAGCTACATATATTCTTATATCCTTGTTCTTCGTGGGGTTTTTCTGCTCGTTTTATGCGGAAGCCCAACGTGTAAGGGGGAGAAGAACAAGGCCGAATAACGCGGTTTCTGCCGATTCGCTGCGTGTAGACTCTTTGGCTACCGACTCTTTGCTGCTGGCCGATTCGCTTGTGCAGGATTCCGCCGAAGAAGAAAAAGAGCCTCTCGATGCTCCGGTCATCTATGAGGCAAGCGATTCCATTGTCTTCACGAGGGGCGGATTCGCCCATCTGTATGGTGAGGGCAAGGTAAACTATCAGAATATCGAGTTGACCTCGGCCGTCATCTCCATGAATATGGACAGCAGCACGGTGTATGCCCGGGGAGTAGAGGACACGACGGGCGTAGAGATGGGGCGGCCCATATTCAAAGATGGGGATACGCCTTACGAGTCGAAGACGATGCGCTATAACTTCAAGACCAAAAAAGGCTTCATCAATAACATCGTGACACAGCAGGGCGATGGCTACGTGACCAGTGAGGAGGGAAAAAAGGGAGCGGACGACGAGATTTACATGCGGCGCGGTGTCTACACCACTTGCGACAATACCGAACATCCGCATTTCTACCTGAAGCTCGCGATGGCGAAGGTGCGGCCGAAGAAGAATGTGGTGTTCGGCCCGGCCCAGCTGGTGGTGGAAGATGTCCCTCTGCCCATCGCCGTGCCTTTCGGCTTCTTTCCTTTCAACAGCAGCTACTCTTCCGGATTCATCATGCCGACTTACGGCGATGAGATGAACCGGGGCTTCTATCTGCGTGACGGAGGATATTATTTTGCCATCAGCGACCAGATGGACTTGAAGGTGCTGGGCGAAATCTTTACCAAAGGTTCGTGGGGACTTTCGGCCGCTTCTACCTACAACAAGCGTTATAAGTTCAGCGGCTCGTTCAATGCCAGCTATCTGGTGACAAAGACCGGAGACAAGGGAATGCCGGACTATTCGGTGTCGAAAGACTTCCGTATCCAGTGGAGCCACCGCCAGGATGCGAAGGCCAACCCGAACAGCTCGTTTTCTGCAAGCGTAAACTTTGCCACGAGCAGTTATGACCGTTCGAGCTTGAGCACACTGTATAATCCGCGGTCGTATTCACAAAACACGAAGGCTTCGAGTGTGAGTTATTCGTACAGTTTCCCGAACATCGGACTGAACATTTCGAGCACGTTTAATATTACGCAAAACACACGCGACTCGTCCATGACAATGACACTGCCCGATTTGAACATTTCTTTAAACCGCTTCTATCCGTTCAAGCGCAAGAAGTCGGCCGGCGATGAGCGGTGGTATGAAAAGATTTCACTGCAGTATACCGGTAGCCTGACCAATTCGATAAGCACGAAGGACAATCTGCTGTTCAAGACTCCCCTTACGCAGTGGGAGAACGGTATGCAGCATCGCGTCCCGGTGTCGGCGACATTCAACCTGTTCAAGTATATCAACATCGTTCCTTCTTTCAACTATAACGAGCGATGGTATTTGCGCAAGGTGCAGCAGAGCTATGACCCCAGTCCGGCGTCAAGGGACCACGTGCGGCGGGATACGATCAACGGGTTCAACCGGGTGTATGATTATAATCTTTCTCTCCAGATGAACACGAAGCTTTACGGTATGTACAAGCCGCTTTTCATGAAGAGCAAGGAGTTGCAGATACGGCATGTCTTTACGCCGACCGTGAGTTACACCTATACTCCCGATTTCGGAAAAAAGAAATACGGCTATTACGACACGTATACCTATACCGACGAAGACGGAGAAGTGCGTACCGTAGAGTATTCTCCTTATCAGGGAGCTGTTTACGGGTATCCGGGCAAGGGTATGTCGCAGAATATCAGCTTTTCGGTCGACAACAACATCGAGATGAAGATGAAATCAGACCGTGACTCCACCGGATATCGGAAGATAAGTCTGATTGACCAGTTGGGCGCATCCTTGTCTTATGATGTCGCGAACAAGCGGTGGAGCGATTTGAGCATGAATCTCCGTCTCAAGCTTACGAAGAGTTATACCTTTAACATGAATGCTTCGTTTGCCACATACGCCTATCAGTTTGATGAAGACGGCAATATCGTGGAGGGAGACCGTACCGAATGGTCGTATGGACGTTTCGGCCGTTTTCAGGGATACAGCGGTTCGTTTTCTTATACATTGAACAACGATACCTTTAAAAAGCTTTTCGGCAAAAAGGAAGACAAGGAAAAGAAGGATGAAAAGAATCAGAATAAGGATGAAGACGACGAAGACGATGTGGAGGAAGAGGAAACGAATGCCGGGAATATGCGGAAGACCGAGCAGGCAACGATTGACGCGGACGGTTACCTTGCCTTCAAGTTTCCGTGGAGCATCAGTCTGAGCTATAGCTACAGCATCCGTGAAAACCGTGACCGGAAAAAATTCAATATCAAGAAGATGCGCTATCCTTATGCACTGACTCACTCTCTGAACGTGTCGGGCAATTTCAAGATAGGAAGCCGTTGGAACATGACCTACTCTACGGGTTACGACTTTACTTCAAAGGAAATGTCAATGACTACCCTTAACATCACGCGCGATCTTCATTGCTTTAACATGAGTTGCGGGTTGGTTTTCGGGCCGTTTACCTCTTATAATTTCTCTATTCGTGCCAATTCCACGATGTTGACCGATGCCCTGAAGTGGGATCAGCGGAGCAATACCGGCAGTTCGGTTACATGGTACTGATAAAAAAGAGAATCAACCGGAGGCTGCGGCTGATTCTCTTTTCTTTTTGATAAGGTTGCTCAGATAAGTTGCATGCCTAATTTCATGCATTCCTCCCGCATGGCTTCCGGCCAGATACTTGCCTGGATTTCTCCTATGTGGGCCTTCTTCAGATAAAGCATGCAGAGACGCGACTGTCCGATACCGCCTCCGATGCTGAGAGGAAGTGAGTCTTCCAGCAAGCGTCTGTGAAAATACAGTTTCATACGCTCCTCTTTCCCGGAAAGTTTCAGCTGTTTCAGCAGAGCGTCCTTGTCTACGCGGATACCCATGGACGATAATTCAAGCGCACGCCCCAATACATCATTCCACACCAACAGGTCGCCGTTCAGTCCCGGCAGACCGGTTTCCGGGTCAATGGTCGTATAGTCGTCGTAGTCGGGGGCGCGCAGGTCATGAGGCGTTCCGTCGCTCAGTTTGCAGCCGATGCCTATGATGAACACACTGCCGTAGCGTTTGGTGATCAAGTCCTCACGCTCTTTGGGCGTCTTGTCCGGATACATTTGCCGAAGCTCCTCGGCATGGATGAAGTGGATATCGTGGGCAAGGAATGACTTTATCTGGGGATACATTTCGCAAATCATGTATTCCGTGCGGCGCATGGCGGAGTAGATGCGGGTTACGATGCTTTTCAAGAATCCGATGGTGCGCTGCTCCGGCGTGATGACGCGCTCCCAGTCCCATTGGTCGACATAGAGAGAGTGCAGATTGCCCAGTTCCTCATCAGCACGGATAGCGTTCATGTCCGTATAGATTCCGTATCCCGGTTCGATATGATAGTCGGCCAGTGTTACCCGTTTCCATTTGGCGAGTGAATGAACCACTTCGGCCTGTTGGTCGCCCAAATCCTTGATGGGAAAAGTGACGGGCCGCTCTGTTCCGCTCAGGTCGTCATTGATTCCCATTCCTTTCAGGACGAACAGCGGAGCGGTGACACGGCGTAAACGCAGTTCCGAAGACAGGTTCTGCTGAAAGAATTCCTTTATCTGTTTGATTCCTAACTCGGTCTGTTTCATGTCGAGCAAGGGATGATAATCTGTTGGTCTTATAAGATAGCTCATATATTGTTATGTTTGTTAGATGTTCGGCAAAGATAGATAATTTTTGCAAATTTGCAATGAATTTGTCCGGAAACTAATCAAATGTACAGTATGGTTCTGTTATGTATGGAATTTTGTAATTGGATATGCTTTCCCCCTCCTGTGAGAATATTTGTAAAAAAAGCTCGAAATATTAGGAAGAAAGTCTGATAAATTGTATTTTTGCCCCACATTTAACGATGCACCCGTAGTTCAATGGATAGAATAATGGATTCCGGTTCCATCGATTGGGGTTCGACTCCCCACGGGTGTACTGCTTTTTATGGATAGGCACGGATTATGCGGATGGTTTTTCCGTAAAGTCCGTGCTTTTTAATTGTACGGTCATGAAGAATTATACGTTTGAAATTTGTGCCAACTCGGCGGAAAGCTGTGTGGCTGCTCAAGAAGGCGGCGCGCACCGTGTGGAACTTTGCGCTTCCATACCTGAAGGAGGGACGACGCCATCGGCGGGCGAAATCAGACAGGCGCGCAAGCTGATTGATATCCGCCTGCATGTCATCATTCGCCCGAGGGGAGGAGACTTTCTCTATACTCCTTCCGAGCTTGACATTATGGAGATGGATATATATGCTGCCCGTGATGCGGGGGCGGATGGCGTGGTGTTCGGGTGTCTTGCTCCCGACGGAGGACTGGACATGCCGGCAATGGAACGCCTGATGAAGGCTTCAGAAGGCATGTCGGTCACTTTCCACCGTGCGTTTGACTATGTGAAGAGTCCGCAGCAGACGCTTGAAACGTTGGTTGGGTTGGGTGTGAATCGCATTCTGACCTCCGGACAGCAGCCTACGGCATTGCAGGGAGCCGATTTGCTTGCAGAGCTGGTGCGGCAGGCAGGAGACCGTATCGTCATTATGCCGGGATGCGGGGTCAACGAGACGAATATTGCGGAACTGGCATCGCGTACCCAAGCTTCGGAATTCCATTTTTCGGCGCGCGAGAACAAGGATAGCGGGATGCAGCTGCGTAATCCGGCTCTTTCTATGGGAGGCGGCGATGTGGACGAATACATGCGTTCTGTGACGACGGCCCGGCGTGTCCGCAATACGATTGCGGCTTTGGAGCGGCTGTAGCCTTGGACAGGCGGGAGTTTTCATGCCTGCAATAATTTTGTCGGGTCAGTATCCGGCTTCTTTTCGGACAGGGTGAAAGCTCCTTTCCGAAAGGACTGGCTTGTGCGGATGAAAAGGAAATGCAGGTGCCGGACGGGAATCTTGGCGAAAAAGAACCGTGCTTCTCTCTGAAAGTTCAATATTTTTCTTATTTTTGCCAAAATAACAAATTTGGAGAATATTTACAGAATCGACCCGATGAGAGTAATTGACTTGATAAAGTCTACGGACAAGACTGCTTTTTCATTTGAAATCCTGCCGCCTATCAAGGGGACTGGAATAGATAAAGTGTATGCGGATATTGATATGCTGCGGGAGTTTGACCCGAAGTATATCAATATCACCACTCATCGCAGTGAATATGTTTACCGCGAATTGGGTGACGGACTGTTTCGCCGCGACCGTTTGCGCCGGCGGCCGGGTACGGTGGCTGTGGCTGCCGCCATCCGCAACCGTTATGATATAACTGTAGTGCCTCACATGCTTTGCAGCGGGTTCACGCGTGAGGATACGGAATACATGTTGCTCGACCTGCAGTTTCTGGGCATCACGGATTTGCTGGTTTTGCGCGGCGACAAGGCCAGGCATGAGTCTTCTTTTACTCCCGAACCGGGGGGGAACAGTCATGCCATCGAACTGGAAGAACAGATTAATGACTTCAATCGCGGCGTTTTTGTCGACGGTTCGCCGATAAAGGCACCTTTGCAGCCGTTCAGCTATGGGGTGGCCTGTTATCCGGAAAAGCATGAAGAGTCACCGAATCCGGAGCAAGACCTTCACTGGCTCTTGCGTAAGGTGGAGACGGGGGCGGAGTATGCCGTAACCCAATTGTTTTATGACAACCGCCGCTATTTCGATTTTGTGGAGCGTGCCCGTAAAGCGGGTATAAACGTGCCTATCATTCCCGGCATCAAGCCGTTTACCAAACTTTCGCAGATATCCATGATTCCCAAGACCTTTAAGGTGGACTTGCCGGAGGAACTGGCTTGTGAGGCGGTTAAATGCAGGAATGATCAGGAAGCCCGTATCCTGGGGACGGAATGGTGTATCTATCAGTGCCGCGAACTGATGGAGCATGGTGTTCCCAGCATACATTTCTATACGGTAGGTGCAGTGGAAAGTGTGCGCGATATAGCAAAGGAAATTTATTGACGGTTTTATCATGTTGTTCTTCAGAGACGTACTCGGACAGGATAGTGCCAAACGGCAGCTCATACACGATATCCGGAGCGGAAAGCTTGCCCACGCCTTGCTGCTGGCGGGTGTCTCCGGCTGCGGAAAGCTTCCGCTTGCGTTGGCTGCGTCCCGCTATCTGCTCTGCAGTCACCCTCATGAAGAAGACGCATGCGGGGAATGTCCTTCTTGTGTCATGATGAATCGTCTTGCTCACCCTGACCTGCATTTTGCCTTTCCTATAGTGAAGCGGAAGTCCGGAAAGGATTCCGTGTGTGATGATTATCTTCCCCAGTGGCGTGAGATGCTTCTCCGCCAGCCTTATACGGATTTGAACACATGGATGAACAGGATGGATGCGGGAAACCAGCAGCCTCAGATTTATGTCAGAGAGAGTGATGAAATACAGCGGAAGCTTTCATTGAAGGCAAGCATGGGAGGATATAAGATTATGTTGGTATGGCTTCCGGAAAAGATGAATGTGGAATGCTCCAACAAGTTGCTGAAGCTGCTGGAGGAGCCGCCGCAGCATACGGTTTTTCTTTTGGTAAGCGAAGAGCCTTCGCTGCTGTTGCCTACGATTCTCAGCCGTACACAGCGCATCAGTCTCCGGCCTTTGGACGAAGAAGCGATTGCCGGATATCTGAAACAGCGTTATATGCTGCCCGATTTGGATGCGCATGATATTGCCCATCGTGCCGGAGGGAGTCTTTTGAAGGCGGAAGAAAATATCCAGCTGGGGGAGGAGCAGCGGAATTATTTTGACTGGTTTGTCAGTCTGATGCGTAAGGCGTACGGACGAGATGTGCGGGCGTTGAAAGCATGGAGCGAGCAGGTGGCTTCAATCGGTCGGGAGCGTCAGAAGTCTTTTCTGGAATATTGCCAGCGGATGATACGCGAAAGTTTTATATATAACTTTCGTCAGCCCCAGATGTGCTACCTGAATGCAGAGGAAGGTCAGTTTTCTGCTCGGTTCGCTCCTTTTATTAATGAACGAAATGTATTCTCTATATCTGCTTTGCTGGAAGAGGCACAGATTCATGTGGAACAGAATGTGAATCCCAAGATGGTGTTTTTTGATCTTGCCTTGCGGATTATAGTAGAGTTAAAGCAATAAAGACAATATGGACAATGAATTTAAACTGAAGAACGGAAGCGGCCGGTTGTGTTGCAAAGGCTGCGGCCGGCAGGATAATAAGCTGAACACTTATGACTGGCTTGCCGATATTCCCGGGAATGCCGAAGAGCAGGACATGGTGGAGGTTCAGTTCAAGAATACTCGTAAGGGATACTATAAGAACAGCAACCGCCTGCATCTGGAGAAAGGGGATGTTGTGGCGGTCGAGGCCAGTCCGGGACATGATATCGGTACGGTAACCCTCACGGGTCGGCTTGTGCCTCTTCAGATGCGCAAGGCAAACATCAAGCCGGATGCAGAGATACGCCGTATATACCGCAAGGCAAAGCCTGTGGATATGGAGAAATATGCAGAGGCGAAATCGCGTGAACATGACACGATGATACGTTCGCGAAAGATTGCGGAAAGCCTTGGCCTGCAGATGAAGATAGGGGATGTGGAGTATCAGGGCGACGGCAATAAGGCCATTTTCTATTATATCGCAGACGAACGGGTGGATTTCCGGCAGCTGATAAAGGTTCTGGCGGAAACATTCCGTGTGCGTATTGAGATGAAACAGATAGGCGCCCGCCAGGAGGCCGGCCGCATCGGAGGGATTGGCCCTTGCGGAAGGGAGCTTTGCTGCGCCACATGGATGACCAACTTCATTTCGGTGTCTACAGGTGCTGCTCGCTTTCAGGATATTTCCCTGAATCCCCAGAAGCTGGCAGGACAGTGTGCCAAGCTGAAGTGTTGTCTGAATTATGAGGTGGATGCTTATGTGGAATGCTTGAAGCGTCTTCCGAGCAAGGAAATAACCTTGGAAACGGCAGATGCCACCTATTTCTATTTCAAGGCCGATATTCTGAAAGGCACGATTACCTATAGCACGGACAAAAGTTTGCTGGCCAATGAGGTTACCATAACCGCCCGCCGTGCTTTTGAGGTGATTAACATGAACAAGCGGGGAGAGAAGCCGGTCAAGTTGCTTGAAGATAGATATTCCGTTGAGCCGGCACGTTCTAAAGATTTGCTGGAACAGGAAAGTTTGACCCGTTTTGACAAGAACAGGAATGGGAAGAACCGGAAAAAGAAAAATAAGTCTTCATCGGTTGGCGGTGGGAATGTTTCGCCGGTGAAACAGGATAATCCTCAAAAGGCTAAGCAGCAGTCAGACAACAATCCTCCAAAGGAGAAAAGCCGCCAACAGCGTCAGTCGCCGCAGCAGCCGGTGGCAATGGCGGAAAATGAAGCCGTGCATCCGAATCGCAATAGCCGGAATGGTAGGCGGAATGGAGGGAACAGGCGTCCGAGAAACAATGGAGGCAACAAGAATCCTGGCGGTGAAGCAAAATCAGTTCCGGATGTACAGGCATAAATCTTCCTTTCCGGTCGTCAAGATACTCCTGGCAGGTCTGCTCTTAGGAGCGGTTTCCTGTCAGGAAGGGGTGGTTTACAGTTCATACTGCCCTGTTTCTGCCGATAAGGGGTGGTATAGGCAAGACACGTTGGTCTATAATCTTCCTTCAGACTTGGGCTTGGCAGATTCTTTTTATAGGCTGGAAATCTGTCTGCGGAATTATGGAAATTATCCGTATCGGGACATCTGGCTGGAGGTCAGTCAGAACTGGAAAGACAGTCTGGTATATGAAACAGATACATTGCATATTTATCTTGCCGATGAGGAGGGAAACCAGTATCGAGGAAATACGGGCAACCTGCATCAGCATGTCTATACATGCAGTCGGTTGATGGAAGTGCGGCAAACGGAGTCGGCCAATCTTCGTATTGTCTCGATGATGAAAACAGATCCCTTGCCGGGTATCAGCGATGTAGGCATCCGTCTGATTCGTCCATAGACAGGAGATTTTTATGAAAATATTTTGTAGGAATAAAAAAAATACATATCTTTGCACCCGCAATCAGAAATGAATGCAAAAGCGGGTTTGATTCGCTAGCTCAGCAGGTAGAGCACAACACTTTTAATGTTGGGGTCTTGGGTTCGAGCCCCAAGCGGATCACCGATAAAAAGAGAGTTATCCCACGGGTAGCTCTCTTTTTTTTCTTTTATCATGGCTTATAAACTTGATTTGGTACTGTCTTTCTTTCGGTTTCCCCCTTGTGTCTTTTCTTTGGGTCAGTATGAAACCTCCCTCGCATGCTTTCCTGCATCCGTAAACAGTTGATATATCTTGTTGCCTTCGAGAATGTAGGGGCGCAAGGAAATTTGGAAAAAATATCCGGCAGGCTTGGATTGCATTTGCATAAAGAAAAAATAAGTATAGGACGCTGTATTTTAAAATTATTTTGTTTATATTTGTCTCGGTTTATAATAGATGAATGCTTGTTCTCATTTGCGGGGAGAGACGGAAAAGGATAAAATGTTCCGGTAAATCTTTTCTTTTGCTTGAAGTGATTGAAACTCAATGTTTTATAACGGTTTCAAAGCCCCGATGGAATGCCTTTGATAAAAATTTTGTCTTTTTATGAACAAACAGGAATTCCCTGTGTGGTATGCCATGCGCGCTACCTACCGGAGGGAATTAGATGCCAAACAGCTGTTGGATAAAGCATCGATAGGTTGTTTTGTCCCGATGCATTATCGGATTTGTGTAAAAGGAAAACAAAAGAAGCGTGAGTTTGTTCCCGTTATCCATAACCTGATTTTTGTCTATGCGAAGCCTTCCGAGATACAGCGTGTCAAGAAGGACATTCCCTATTTGCAGTATATGATGGATTCGCGGGAAGGAACCAAGATTGTGGTTCCGGATGACCAGATGAGGCGTTTCATTGCCGTGGCGGGAACGTATGATGACCAACTGCTGTATTTCAAGCCGGAAGAGCTTAATCTGGCGAAAGGGACGAGAGTGCGTATCTGCGGTGGTGACTTTGAAGGGCAGGAAGGTGTTTTCCTGAAGGTGAAGGGAGCGCGAGACAGGCGTGTGGTGGTGGCCATTCAGGGGGTGATAGCGGTGGCGATGGCTACCATATCTCCGGATTTGATAGAAGTGCTGCCCGATGAAAAGCCTTCAAGACGGGGAAGGCCGAAAAAGGAAGAAGAGCCATAAGATATAAAGAACGGATTTTCTGATATCATCTTTCTTTTAAACGTGAAAATTGAGACACAGCTTCGTTGTTGGTTTATTTAAACAGCACGATGATTTTTTTCCTTCAGAAGTGTTCTTGTCGTTTCAGCGGAGGCGATGGGAAGCTTTAGAGATGGTGAAGAATAATCCGTTCTTTTTTTGTTTTGAAATCCTCCCGGCTTCGGAAAGTGAAGTCGGGAGGATTTTTTGTTTTCAGGCTATGGCATGAGTTGTCCGGATAGTTTCTCCTTTATTTTGCAGGAATGAAAAAATTTTTTTGACGGTTTGGAATGATATTTTCACCGGACGGAACAGGCGGTCTGCAAGGGGACTGTCAAGCTTGTGTCCTGATGGGATTCCTGTTGAGGCTGTAACTTTATTTATGATAATATGGATAATCTTTTTACATATAGACAAGAATCGTGATATTTTGATACTCAAATTGTTCTGTTTGCATGGATTTTGTTGCATGAAAAAAAGGACAAAATGAAAAAAAACAGGATTTTATTATACGTTTTATAAATAAATAGTTACATTTGCAGCATCCGTAATACTCAACTATACCGACAATAAATAAAAATTACGGAGGGCTATTTGTTCATAAATAGTCGTAAGTGATTGAAATTTAGCCTAATAACTAAATTTTGAAGCCCTAAAGGTATATATTCTATCAAAATGGTCTCCGGTTTTGGCGCGGGTGTAGTGCCTGTTTTTGACTCCTCTTTTTCCGGGAGGGGAAAGGTTTTGTCGCCTTTTTGCAGCATTATTCCCGCCACTTTCAGAGATTATACAGTTAAAACGGTCAAGACAGGAAAAAGTTCTCGATTTCTGTGATTTTTTTTTCGGGATGGCGTCGGTTGCTTTCGTATTCAGCCGGACAAGGCGGCTTCCCGTTCCGTGAAGAGACAGGAAAGGGGCTTTCAGGAAAATCCAAGGCAGTTCAGACATTCATATATTAATAATGTATAGCTTTTCTTTTATCGGCCGGTCAGCTTGACCGGACAAGAAAGGCCGGTAATTATTTGAAGTATGTTTCATATCAAGACAACGCATATCGGATTCTTGAGCAGGTATGTGATTTGGGTGGTAGACAGTTTGCTGTCGGTATTCTCTACTTTTTTCAGTTACCTGTTTTTCCATTATCTGTTAAATATTGAAATCAGTGCCGAACTTTCTCTTCACTTGCTGGTGGTCGGTCTGGCGTCCAGTTTTCTCCTGACATGGCTGTGCCAGACTTATAGAGGAGTAATCCGTCATGCTACGCTGGCCGAACTGATGCGGGTGGTATATGCCATGCTGCTGAAGGCGTGTGTTTTTGTTGCCTTTGCCAATTTCACGCAGGAGTATGTGGGACTGTTCATCTACTCGCAGATTATCGGTGACTTCATCTGTTCTGTCTTCCTTTTGATGTTCAGCCGGATGCTGATTGTAAGCTTCTATTACAATCTGCTGCGCAAGATAGGCAATACGGCTCCTGCCGCGCTGATATACGGCACATCGGAAGCGGCCATCAGTCTGGCCAATTATCTGCGCAACAGCAAGGAGAGCACTTATAATATCATAGGTTTCATCACGCGCGACCGCCAGTCGAAAGGTTTCCGCATATTGGGGTGTCCGGTCTATTACATCCACGAGGCGGAAGAGATGAAGCGTCTGCTTGAGGCCAATGCCGTAAAATACATCTTGTTCACAAACTCTACCGATCTGCATGCCGATGAAGACCTGTTGGCCTACAGCATGGAGAAGCAGATTACCCTGCGCATCGCTCCGCTGATGGAGGGAGAAGGAGGGCTTTCGAAGCGGATGCAGCTGCGTGAGGTGCAGATAGAAGACCTGTTGGGGCGTGATGAGATCAAGATAAACATGGACAATATCCGGCGGGAGCTGGCCGACCGCACCATTATGGTGACGGGGGCGGCGGGAAGCATCGGCAGCGAGCTGTGCCGTCAGCTGTGCAAGTTCCGTCCGAAACAGCTGATACTTTTCGATTTCTCGGAGACGGGAATCTACCAGATAGACCTGGAGCTGAAGAAGAAGCATCCGGACAACCGGATTCTCTCTGTCATCGGCGATGTGCGCAACCGCCAGCGTGTGGAGTCGCAAATCCGGCTTTACCGTCCGGACATCATTTTCCATGCGGCGGCCTACAAGCATGTGCCGCTGATGGAGGAGTATCCCTGCGAGGCGGTGAGAGACAATGTGATGGGAACCCGTATCGTGGCCGATGTGGCGGTGGAATGCGGAGTGGAAAAGTTCATCATGATTTCTACCGACAAGGCCGTACATCCCAGCAGCGTGATGGGAGCCACCAAGCACATCGCCGAAATGTATGTGCAGAGCTTGGGAAACAAGATAAAGGCGGGGCAGGTGAAGGGAACGACCAGTTTTATCACCACCCGGTTCGGCAATGTGCTGGGCAGCAATGGCAGTGTGATTCCGCTGTTCCGCCAGCAGATTATGGAGGGCGGGCCGGTTACGGTCACCCATCCGGACATCATCCGCTACTTCATGACCATCCCCGAAGCCTGCCGCCTGGTGCTGGAGGCGGCCTTTCTGGGAAAGGGAAGCGACATCTTCATCTTCGATATGGGCAAGCCGGTGCGGATAGCAGACATGGCGCGGCAGATGATCCGGCTTTCAGGCTTGCAGCCTGACGAAGACATACAGATAAAGTATACGGGGCTGCGTCCGGGAGAGAAGCTTTACGAGGAACTCCTTTATCAGAAAGAGAACACCACATCGACCGACAATCCGAAGATATTCCGTGCCAAGAGCATCAGCATCGATTTCGAAGAGATAAGGCAAAGCATCGACCGGCTGATAGAGATGGCATGCACGGACAACAAGCAGGAAACCGTGCGCATGATGAAGGCTATCGCCCCGGATTATGTCAGCCAGCATTCCATTTATGAGAAACTTGATAAAAATTAATATTTTGTTTAACTAAAACTACATCAATCATGAAAATGAAGAAGAGAGTTTATCTCGCTTTGCTCATGCCCTTTCTCTGTTTTGTGGGGGGAGCAGCTCAAGAGGTAACGTCACTCCCTGTGGATGAAAATCCGAATCTTGTGTATTGGGAGGACTCTGTAGTGAATTACAAACGTGTGTTGAACCATGCTAAGTTCTGGGACAACTGGTTCTTTACCATCAATGTCGGAACTTACTACAATCTGGTCGACAACGGAGGTAGTGCTAAAGCTGGCAAGATGTTCCAACCGGCTGCCGGCTTGTCTGTAGGTAAGTGGTTGTCTCCGTGGGGCGGTTTCCGCTTGATGGGAATGTACGGCCGCGGTGCGGGTCACACCAATCCGCAGATTTTCGGGGATGAGTATTATCACTGGAATACCATTACCGGATATGCAGATGCCTTGTTCAACCTGCACAATCTGTTCGGCGGATACAAGGAAAACCGCAAGTTCCAGATGATGGCTCTGGCCGGTATCGGCGTGGAGCATACCGGTGGCTTTGGCGACAAGAGCTTGTGTCAGCAGGCTGGTATCAGCATGGAGAAGGAAAACCTGTTGGGATTCCGCGCCGGTTTGCTTGCTTCTATCCGTATGACCAAGGCTTTGTCGTTCAACCTCGAAGCATCCATCAATATTTTGGATGACTCGTTCGACGGCCAGGTGTGGGACAACAAGTGGGACAAGCACCTCAACTTCTTGGCAGGTCTGGTTTACCGCTTCAAGAATCACGACGGCACACGCCAGTTTACTTATGCCCGCCACGACGACAACAAGTACACCATCTTGAACGATGAAATCAACCGTCTGCGCAGAGAAGCTGAAATGATGAAGAACAATCCGGAAGTGAAGGTGATTGAAAAGGTGGTACAGAGCAATCAGGCTACGGTGCTGATTTCCTTCGACCCGAACTCAACCAAGATCAACCGTTTGCAGGAAGTTAACGTATATACGGCAGCCGAGGCTCTCAAGAAGATCGAAAACGGCGACCTGTATATCACTCCGGCAGCCAGTGTGGCTGATTCCGACTTGTTCAACGGACGTGCCAATGCGGTTCGCGAGGTGCTGATGAATGAATACAACATCCCGGCAGGACACATCTTTATCGAGCAAGACAGAAAACTGGTCGACTCACTCGACCCGACCAAGAACTGTGTAGTCATTTATATTGTTAAATAATTTTAGAAGCTAATAAGATGAAAAAACTAATCATAGTCGGTCTGGCTGCTGTGCTTGCCCTGCCTTCATTCGCCCAGACGGAGCGGAAAGCAGACATCGCGTCAGTGAAAGCAGACTCTGTTACTGTTTTAAAGCCTTATAAGGCGAAAGATAACTGGTTCTTCGGCGTATATGCCGGTACGAACTTCTCTTTGAGTGAAAACGCCCGCTTCAAACGCGGCAAGATGTTCGGCCCGAGCTTCGGACTTTCGGTAGGCAAATGGTTCTCACCGGCAGTCGGAGCGCGTCTGCGCTGGGCTATCCTCCAGCAGCATCACCTTGCCAACACCGAGCTGATAGATGCGTATCCCGAAACTTACGGAAACGGTGTCTACAAGCATGGCATGACTTCGGTATTCTTCGACGGACTGTTCAACTTCAACAACATCTTCGCCAAGTATCGTGAGTCTACCCGCTTCAACGTAATCGGTGTGCTCGGTCTCGGATTCAACTCTTCTTTCGGGTTCAGCGACAATACGGACTATTGGAATGAAATGGATACGAAGTGGAACAACCACTACCGTGTAGACAATGACGGCGGCACTTATCTGGCCATCCATGCCGGTTTGATGCTGAGCTATAAGCTGAACAACGCCATCGACCTGAATCTGGAAGCTACCTACAACGCTACCGACGATGCCTACAACGGTGTGCGCTACGACCGCAAGTACGACGGTTACATGTACATCGTGGGCGGTATGGTTTGGCACTTCAAAGACCAGTACGGCGACCGCCGCTTCCGTTATGTGACGATGACCGATCAGGCGAAGATTGACGAGCTCAACCGCAAGATCAACGACCAGCGTGCACAGCTCGTTCCGCCTCCTCCTGTTACCAAGGTTGAACACAAGGTGGTAGAAAACGAAGTGCTCAACATGACCGTTTCGTTCATCATCGACAAGTACAACATCACCGACCTGCAGAAAGACAACGTGAAGGCTGCCGCCCAGTATCTGGAAGAGCATCCGGATGTAAATCTGGTGATTACCGGTTATGCCGATGTGAAGACCGCTTATCCGGCATACAACCTGCGCCTGTCTAAGCGTCGTGCCGAGGCTGTATACAACATGATGGTGGAAGACTTCAATGTCGATCCGTCTCGTATCCGCGTAGACTACAAGGGTGATACCGTTCAGCCGTATGCGAAGAAGAACGAGTGGAACCGTGTTGTAATCTTCGTTACCGAACCGCGTAACAAGTAATTGAAATTAAAGAAAGTTCTTAATCATGAAACGTATCCTTTTGTCACTGGCTCACATGAGCGGTAAGGAAGGAGACTTTATCCGTGACGCGTTCGACTCCAACTGGGTAGTCCCGTTGGGGCCGAACGTCGATGGATTCGAGCGCGACCTGGAAGCGTGGATCGGGCAGAAGGCCGGACGCGATGTGCATGTTGTGGCATTGAGTTCGGGGACGGCTGCCATTCATCTGGCGCTTGTCATACTCGGCGTCGGGCCGGGCGACGAGGTGATCTGCCAAAGCTTTACCTTTGCGGCTTCCGCCAATCCCGTATGCTATCAGGGAGCGACTCCGGTGTTTGTTGACAGCGAGCCGGATACGTGGAATATGGACCCTCAGTTGCTCGAAGCGGCGATTGAGGATCGTTTGCAGAATACAGGGAAGTTGCCCAAGGCCATCATTCCCGTCCATCTTTACGGCACGCCCGCGCGGATGAACGAGATTATGGAGGTGGCCGGCCGTTACGGCATCCCCGTGGTGGAGGATGCCGCCGAAGCGATAGGCTCGGAATACGGAGGCCGCTACTGCGGCACGTTCGGGCTGTATGGCGCATTGTCGTTCAACGGAAACAAGATGATCACCACCAGCGGTGGCGGAGCCTTGATCTGTCCCGACGAAGCGTCGGCCGCCCGCGTGAAGTTTTATGCAACGCAGGCTCGCGAAGCCTTTCCTTACTACCAGCATGAAAAGATCGGTTTCAACTACCGGCTCAGCAATATTTCGGCTGGCATCGGACGCGGACAGATGTTTGTGCTCGACGAGCACATCGCCCGCCGGCGTGCGATACACGCTCTTTACGTGGAGAAGTTAAAAAACACACCGGGCATTACGGTGATGCAACCACGGTCTGCTGTCGATGTATGTCCCAATTATTGGTTGAGTACCATCCTGATCGATGAGGAGCAGACGGGTTACGGATGGCAGGAGCTGTCGGCCCGGCTTGCCGAGGCGGGCATCGAAAGCCGCCCGCTGTGGAAGCCGATGCACCTGCAGCCCGTGTTCCGCGACGCGCCCGCCTACACAAACGGCGTGTCCGAAGCACGCTTCCGCCAGGGCCTGTGCCTCCCCTCCGGTCCGCTGGTAACCGACGATGATGTGGACAGAATCGTGAATGTGATTAAAAACTGATAAGATAAATGTTTAATCGGTCTAAGTTCTGCTGAGACTT
>CASFGA010000004.1 GCA_949294185.1 uncultured Bacteroides sp. | reverse complement strand
TCTTCGGCGGTCTGTTTGGACAGGTCGAAGTGAAGTTTGGAGTAGAATATCTGCCCGTGCTCCTTCTTCGAGGGGATGTTGTTACGGTAGACGTGTGAACGGATGGCGACACGGGTCATTCCGTACTTCTTCTCGATTTCTTCGGGAGTGTACCATTCGGTCAAGGCATCATCCGTCTTGTATTTGGCAAATGCCGCATCGATATGCTTTTTGCTGTAGTAGTTGAATTGGCGGACTTTGACTTTAGGAATCTTATGCTGCCGAGTATAGGTCCATACCCATTTAGCATTGACTTTATACTTTTCCGCTATTTCTTCAGCGGTATAGTATTCACTCATGTCAAAATCGTCTTTAGGAACTATTCGTTCATAAGGTTTTGTCTTTAACATTAGCTCAATATCCGCACGGCGGATAAGAGATTTCTTCCCGCTGATACGGGATGCTCTTAGTTTTGATTCCTTTACCAATTTATAAACATATTGGCGGGTCACCCCCATGAGTTTGGCAGCTTGTGCAAATGAGAAGAAATCTTGTCCTTCTGCAGCCTGTTTAGGTTGCAGTAATTCCTGCATTTTTCTCATCTGGCGTTTACGTTCCCGGATACGTTCTTTGTAACCAAGATTGGAGCACTGATGACTGCAATAGCAGGTCGTTGTTTTCTTAGCGATAAATGGTTTTCCACACCATTGGCAAATCTTTCTTACTTCCATATTTTTCTAATCTATTTTGAGTTCAAATCTCTTTATTTCTCCTTTTTTGTGTCAACACACGTAAACCATTGTCAACACACGTCAACTACTACGTCATCGTGACATCGGGGTAAATCCCGAAAATGTTCCGCGGTAGAAATACGGTAGAAAAACAGGACGGACAACTGCCTCCGACTGCTATCATCCGGATTTTGGACAAATAAAAAAAGCCGCTGGAAATCAGCGGCTTCGTGATAGTTGGTTCTAATTCGTTGCAGTCAGTTGCATTCTTTCATTTACCGATGCAGAAATGGCTAAAAATATTACTTAGAACCTCATCTGTAGTAACTTCACCCATTATGTCTGAAAGATGATAAATACATTCACGCAAGTCTTGGGAGATGAAATCGGTTGAAAGATTCGAAATCAATCCTTTTTTAACGCGACGAATAGATGCAAGTGCACTGACAAGAGACTCGTAATGGCGTATATTGGTAACAATAATGTCGGTTTGCGAAATGGAAGAAAAGTCTGTTACCTCAACCAACAGATTCTGAAGTTTGTCAAGTCCCTCTTTATTTTTAGCTGAAAGAGAAAGGGTGTGAACATTTCCAGGGAAATTAATAGCAGCAATTGATGCGGCGGGTATTTTCAAATCAGATTTATTAAGAATTATAATGAGTTGCTTATTCTCACACAAAGGAATCACTTTATCGGAAAGCTCAATAATTTGTTGGTTGGCAACGGTCTGATCAATTATCCAAAGCACAATATTTGCTTGCTTGATTGCCTGAAAGCTCCGTTCAATGCCTATAGTCTCAATAGCATCAGTAGTTGTACGGATGCCGGCTGTGTCAATGAATCGGAAAGTGATTCCGTTTATGTTCACTGTATCTTCTATTACATCGCGCGTAGTACCGTGAATGTCGCTTACAATAGCACGGTCTTCACCTACAAGAGCATTAAGCAGAGTGGATTTTCCTACATTGGTTTCTCCGACAATTGCTACGGGAACGCCGTTTTTTAAGGCATTGCCGGTGCTAAATGAATCTGTAAGCTTGCAGATTAAATCCTCGATTTGTGCTGCGAGAGTTTGAAGTTCGGTGCGATCTGCAAATTCCAGTTCCTCATGATCGGAGAAATCCAGTTCCAATTCCATGAGCGAGGTGAGATGAAGAAGTTGGTCACGAAGTTTTCCAAGTTCTCTGCTAAATCCTCCCCGCATCTGATTCATTGCGAGCCGGTGAGCGGCTTCGGAAGTTGACGCAATGAGATCGGCCACAGCTTCCGCCTGACTCAAGTCCATCTTACCATTAAGAAATGCCCGCTGAGTATATTCACCCGGACCGGCTGCACGACATCCATGAGCGATGAGCAATTGCATTACTTGTTGAAGAATATAGGATGAACCATGGCAAGAAATTTCTACGGCATCTTCACCCGTATACGAATGAGGGGCGCGAAAAAGGCTTACGAGCACTTCATCTATTATTTCTCCTTTTGCGTTTTTTATTTGGCCGAAATTAACTGTATAAGGTTTTCGTTCTGCTAATGGAACGGAAGAACTTACAGGGGTAAAGATGCGGTCAGCAATAGTTATGGCGTCAGATCCTGATACACGGATGATTCCTATGGCACCTCCGTGCCCTGTTGCGATAGCACAAATAGTATCTTGGGTTTGTATTTTCATTTTTTATTGTTATATAATGTTTCAGCAAGCAGACGGACTGTTTCTTCAAGATATTTCTGATCAATTTCATCGAATGCATTTAAACGGTCAGAATCAATGTCAAGCACACCCTTTACTTCTCCATTTATTATAAGAGGTACCACTATTTCAGAACGGGAAAGTGAACTGCAAGCGATGTGGCCGGGAAACAAATCCACATCCGGAACTATAATAGTATGTTCTTCAGCCCATGCCGTTCCGCACACACCACTTCCTTTTCGGATACTGAAACATGCCACGCTTCCTTGAAAAGGCCCTAAAATGAGTGTGTCATTGTCCACCAGATAAAAACCCACCCAAAAAAAGTCAAAAGCTTCTTTCAAGGCAGCACACGTATTGGCGAATACGCTTATTTCATGAGTTTCACCTTCGATGAGTGAAGTAAATTGTTGGAGGAAGATTTTATAGCTTTCAGCTTTATCTATAATACTTTTTTGTTTAAAATCAGGTTCCATTTCATTAAATCCTTTCAAGTACCAATTCTATGAGCTTGTTGATATGAGTCTTGTAGTTCGTCTCCGCTTTTTCTTTCACGCGATTGGCAATAACCATACATACAGTAGTTGCTTTATGCCCCAATAGACGGGAAAGACCTGCCAGAGCAGAACTTTCCATTTCATAATTGGTAATGCGATGTTTCTTGTATTCAAAACTTTCTATCTTTTCATTTTGGTGCGGATCGGCTAAAGGTATACGCAGGCGTCTCCCTTGCGGCCCGAAAAATCCGCCGCATGCTACAGTAATGCCACGTATCAGATCAGTTCGGGCGATACGTTCAACCAATTCATGATCGGCATGAATTGCATAAGGAGCAGGTGAACAGAGATTGCCGCTCCATCCAAGATGGTCAAGCAACGCACGCTCAAGCGGGAGGTCACATACGGCATTGCGTCCTTCATAAAAGTTAAGCAAGCCATCAAAACCTATTGATATTTCTGAGCAGACAAAGGTTCCTTCAGGCGTATATTCCTGCAAACCTCCGCATGTTCCTATCCGGACTATGTCCAGACTCTTCAGGTTGTCCTTTTCACAGCGGGTAGTAAAATCGATATTTACCAGCGCATCCATTTCATTCATGACAATATCGATATTGTCACACCCGATGCCTGTAGATATGACTGTAATGCGCTTCCCGCGATAAACACCGGTCATCGTTTTGAATTCGCGGTTTTCTATTTCGCATTCTGTTCTTTCAAAATATGAAGCGACAAGCGACACACGCCCCGGATCGCCGACAAGAATGACCTTATCAGCCAATTGGCCTGGCTTCACATGAAGATGAAAAACAGAACCGTCATCATTTATGATCAGTTCAGAAGGAGGAAAGTATCTGTTCATTGTGTCTTCGAATCTTTTCTTCATTAATTTTTCAGTGCTTTAATCTCTGTATTCCGGACATCTCGTACCAGTACATCCGTTTCTTCCCGGAGTTGAACAAGACGTTTTTCCTTGTCGAGAATTGCGGGCGTCACGCGCTCTCGTGCCGAAGGAGAAGAATATTCTGAACGTAGTCGCGTAAGTTCGTCAGACAATGTCTTGATGTCTTTTTGCTTTTGGAGGAGCGATTGGAACATCCGGCGGGCTTCTGCCGAACGGAAGTCGCTCAGGGTGTAATATACGGCATTGTCATCGACGATAAAATGGAAATCGCGTTGCTGTTGTTTTTCTTGGCCGCCATACATTATTTGTGCCAACTGCTGCCGCGCAATGCGCACTTTGGCGGCATCGGTCTGCGTAAGAGCAATCGAATCTAGCTGAGCAAGCGATATGAGCTGCGTCGGATCGGTAGTCTCATAGTCGTATACTTCTTTGGTATTGTTGGGAACGAATACATAAACACAGACTTTCCCCTCAGGCTGCCGGCGGTCGGAGGCAAACCATCCAAGCTGGTTGAAGTCATCGATAGCATACATATAGTCATTGTCCGGTGAATTGAAAGGCATACCGATATTGTCCGGACGGAAATAAGTGCCGTCTTCAGAGTTATAGCGGGTTACGAAGATGTCATACCCTCCCATGCTTTCTTCTCCTTGTGCAGCATAATAGAGCGTGATGCCGTCAGCTGCCAGAAAAGGATAGTTGGGATTTTCTCCGTTCTCTTCCAGACCGTTCAGAGGAGACGGTTTGCTCCATCCGTCAGCAAGTTTTATGCTTGAGTAAAGCCGGGTGTGTCCGGTGTCAGTCATGGACGCTTCTATCCGCCGGTCACCAAATTCGTTGACAAATCCTGTAAGCATCATGCTGTCAGCCTCTGTGCCGGTGATTTCTCCCGACTCTCGGCTTAGCATGTAAGTTTTGAGAAAGTCACTTTTGTCCACTGTAAAGCTGTCAATCACCGTTACCTTCTCTACTCCTCTTATCATGCGCGCTCCCTGGCGCAGGCGTGCCATAATCGAATCAGCGGAAGAAGTGTCCCGCTTCTTCTGCTTGAGCCAGTATATGTGATCTTCCATCTGGGCTATGGCGTCGTCAAAGCGGTAAAGGTCATAATAAGCCCGGCTCAGATAAAGGAAACCGTCTATCACTTTGCGGCGGGCACTTGTCTCAAGATAAGGCAGTGCTTCGGCAAGTTCACCTGTCTCATAACAACACGCGCCATACCAATAGTTATAGCTTGCATTCGAAGGCGATTGCTTTACCAGACGGGCAAATACCGGCTTCGCCTTCTCAAACTCTTTGTCTGTAAACCACCGGCGCGCCTGGGCGAGCGTTTGTGAAAAGGCACTTCCTGTAGCTGTCAGGAAAGTTATTGCCAAAATGAATATACGTTTTTGATTCATAGTTCCGTGTCGCTGTTTACTGGAATGATTTTCCAAAGGTACGTTTTTTTTCGTAATAAGCCTCTTTTCAGGAAGGAAATCTTTCGCCGAGTCATTCTTTTCATATAAATTTGCAGCGTTTTTATCAGCATCTTTGTAAATTATGAAAAAGGATTCGGAAGAGGCCCGGCTGATGCGGCGTGTGGAAAGGCGTTTTGCCAACGGGGTAGTAACGTATGGACTGATAGAAGAGGGAGACCGAATTTTGGTCGGGCTTTCAGGAGGCAAAGATTCGATGGCTTTGTTGGAGCTCTTGGCCCGCCGGTCGCGCATTTTCCGGCCGCGCTTCTCGGTAATGGCGGCACATGTCTCGATGGCGAATATCGCTTATGAAAGTGACACAGACTATTTGCGCTCGTTTGCAGAAGGGATGGGAGTCCCCTTTATCCAATATGAAGCTTCATTCGATTCGTCTGCCGACACGCGCAAGTCTCCTTGTTTCCTTTGTTCCTGGAACCGCCGGAAGGCTCTCTTTACAGTGGCAAAAGAGCACGGTTGCAATAAAATCGCTCTCGGCCATCACATGGACGACATTCTTGAAACCTTGCTGATGAATCTTACTTTCCAGGGAGCTTTCAGCACGATGCCGCCTCGTCTGGAAATGCGCAAGTTCCAAATGACGGTTATCCGCCCGTTGTGCCTCGTGCATGAAGCAGATCTTACAGCTTTGGCAGCCTTGCGCGGATATCGTCGTCCCAATAAAAATTGTCCTTACGAGCATGCATCTCACCGTTCTGCCATGAAGGAAGTGTTCCGCCGGCTTGAGGAAATGAATCCTGAAGCCCGTTACAGCATGTGGGGAGCAATGGGCAACATACAGGCCGACTTGCTGCCAAGGGAAATGGGAGAGGACAATGCATCGCTTTCGGATATGTAGAAAATCGATTATGATCAGGTACAAAAACAAATAACAAGCTAAAGAAAAAAATTATGAAAGGGATTTATACGGTTTCACTGCTTGTCGTATCGAACATTTTCATGACCTTCGCATGGTATGGGCATCTGAAACTGCAAGAAATGAAAGTTTCAACCACGTGGCCGCTTTATGCAGTCATTTTGTTTTCATGGGGCATCGCATTGGCCGAATATGCCTGCCAGATTCCGGCCAACCGTATGGGCTTTGCCGGAAACGGAGGCCCTTTTTCGCTGATGCAGCTCAAAGTGATCCAAGAAGTCATTACGCTTGTGGTATTCACCGTATTCACCACCGTGTTTTTCCGGGGAGAAGAACTTCATTGGAACCATCTGGCTGCGTTTGTCTGCCTGGTAATGGCGGTATGGTTTGTGTTTATGAAATGATTTACTTGACTGTTTTGTCGGCGGCGGTCGGGACAAGGCCGGTATTGGGCTGATATATTTCCGGCTATTTCCATTTTGTGACATTTTACCGCCGACGGCAGGAAGTTTTTGCTCTATCCTGCACCCTACTTATTAAAAATTTGTATTAACTTTGCGCATCATTCTTGAGAACATAAAAAATAATACGATATGAATATCTCTTATAATTGGCTGAAAGAATATGTAAACTTCGACCTGACTCCTGAAGAAACGGCCGCTGCCCTTACTTCTATCGGTTTGGAAACAGGTGGAGTGGAAGAAGTGCAGTCAGTAAAGGGAGGTCTCGAAGGACTTGTGATAGGGCAAGTGCTGACATGCGAACCTCATCCTAACTCAGACCACATGCATGTAACCACAGTAAATCTCGGGCAGGGTGAACCTGTACAGATAGTGTGCGGAGCGGCAAACGTAGCTGCCGGACAAAAAGTTGTAGTCGCCACTATCGGAACAAAATTATACGACGGAGACGAATGCTTTACCATAAAGAAGTCGAAGTTGCGTGGTGTGGATTCTTTCGGCATGATTTGTGCGGAAGATGAAATTGGCATTGGAACAAGCCACGAAGGCATCATCGTATTGCCTGATGAAGTAAAGCCGGGCACACTTGCCAAGGACTATTACAACATAAAGAGCGACTATGTGCTGGAAGTGGACATTACACCCAACCGTGCCGATGCGTGCTCGCACTACGGTGTAGCCCGCGATCTTTATGCCTGGCTCATACAAAACGGACATCAGGCCGAGCTGAAACGTCCGGGAACAGACGGCTTTAAGGTAGACAGCCATAACCTGGACATTGATGTGGTGGTAGAAAACACAGAGGCATGTCCTCGATACGCCGGAGTAACCATTAAGGGGGTGACCGTAAAAGAAAGCCCGGAATGGCTGCAGACCAAGCTTCGGACAATCGGCCTGAGACCGATAAATAATGTGGTAGATATCACCAACTATATTCTCCATGCATACGGACAGCCTATGCACTGTTTCGATGCCGATAAGATAAGGGGCGGAAAGATTGTGGTGCGGACATGCGCCGAAGGAACCAAGTTTGTCACGTTGGATGGAGTTGAGCATACTCTTTCAAACCGTGATCTGATGATCTGCAATGCTGAAGAACCGATGTGTATTGCCGGTGTATTCGGCGGACTTGATTCGGGTACGACAGAAGAGACTTGCAATGTATTCCTCGAAAGCGCCTATTTCCATCCTACATGGGTGCGCAAGACAGCCCGTCGCCACGGTTTGAGCACTGATTCTTCGTTCCGTTTTGAGCGCGGCATTGATCCGAACGGTGTCATTTACGCCTTGAAAGAAGCGGCGATGCTCGTGAAGGAACTGGGAGGAGGCGAGATTGCGTCGGAAATAAAGGACAATTATCCGAATCCGATAGCCGATTTCCCGGTGGAACTCTCTTACGATTACGTAAATTCACTCTCTGGAAAAGAAATTCCGACAGATACAGTCAAGCGTATTGTAGGCAGTCTGGAGATGAAAGTTACCGGTGAAACGGACAAAGGACTCTCGCTGCTTGTGCCGCCCTATCGGGTAGATGTGCAGCGCCCTTGCGATGTAGTGGAAGATATCCTTCGCATTTACGGATATAATAATGTGGAAATACCGACTTCATTGAAGTCAAGCCTGAATGTAAAAGGTGAAACCGACCGCTCTGTAAAGCTTCAGAATCTGGTGTCAGAGCAGCTCGTTGGTTGCGGATTCAATGAAATCATGAATAATTCACTGACGGCCGCCGCTTATTATGAAGGTCTGGAGACATTCAAGCCCGACAATCTGGTGCGTCTGATGAATCCTCTCAGCAGTGACCTTAATGTAATGCGCGCTACCTTGCTGTTCGGCGGACTGGAAAGCATTTGCCATAACGCCAATCGCAAGAATGCAGATTTGAAATTCTTCGAGTTCGGCAACTGTTATCATTATCATGCCGAGAAGAAGAATCCTGAAAAAACGCTTGCGGCTTATTCAGAAGAGCTGCATTTGGGCTTATGGGTAACCGGTAAGCGTGTAAGCAACTCGTGGGCGCATCCTGATGAAGATTCTTCAGTCTATGAGTTGAAGGCTTATGTAATTAACATATTCCGCCGTTTGGGCGTAAACTTCGGAGGACTGGTATTCGGAAACCTGACGGACGACATTTATCCTGTTGCCATATCAGTGCATACGCGGGGAGGAAAACTGCTTGCTACGTTCGGTGTGGTAAGCCGAAAGATCCTGAAGGCATTCGACATCGACAGCGAGGTGTATTATGCCGACATCAATTGGAAAGAGCTGATGAAGGCAATTAAAGGCAATGCGGTATATTATAAGGAGATATCCAAATATCCGGCAGTAAAGCGCGACCTTGCCTTGCTGATCGACAAGAAGGTTCAATTTGCTGAAATCGAGAAAATAGCTTACGAAACCGACCGGAAGCTGTTGAAAGCTGTGGAGCTGTTTGATGTTTACGAGGGGAAGAACCTTGAAGCAGGAAAGAAGAGCTATGCGGTAAGCTTCATGCTGCAGGATGAAAATGCGACACTGAATGACAAGCAGATTGATAAGTTTATGCAGAAGCTTATTGCAAACCTGCAAAACAAACTGGATGCGAAATTAAGATAAGAGTTATAACATAAAAAAATAAAATCCAATGGGAAGAGCGTTTGAATATAGAAAAGCAACAAAACTGAAAAGATGGGGCCACATGGCCAAAACATTTACTCGTTTGGGTAAGCAGATTGCTATCGCCGTGAAGGCTGGCGGCCCGGAACCGGAAAACAATCCTACCTTACGCTCGGTTATCGCGACATGCAAGCGCGAGAACATGCCGAAAGACAACATCGAACGTGCCATCAAAAATGCGATGGGCAAGGATCAGAGTGACTACAAGGGTATGACTTACGAAGGATATGGCCCGCATGGTGTGGCTGTATTTGTCGACACGCTGACCGACAATACAACGCGTACCGTTGCCGATGTACGTTCTGTCTTCAACAAATTCGGAGGAAACCTGGGCACGACCGGTTCACTGGCTTTCCTTTTCGACCACAAATGTGTGTTTACCTTCAAGAAGAAAGACGGCATAGACATGGAAGAACTGATTCTGGACTTGATAGACTATAATGTGGATGATGAGTATGACGAAGATCCGGAAGAGGGAACCATCACTATCTACGGCGATCCGAAGAGTTATGCGGCTATCCAGAAGCATTTGGAGGAATGCGGATTCGAGGATGTCGGCGGCGAATTCACTTACATCCCGAACGACCAGAAGGATGTAACTCCCGAACAGCGTGAAACCATCAACAAAATGGTGGAAAGACTGGAGGAATTTGACGATGTGCAGACGGTTTATACCAATATGAAGCCGGAAGACGAGGAATAATCCTATATTATTTTGAACAATAGGCACGGATGACATGGATTCTTGTTCTTATGGAACTGCAGGCCATGTGATTCGTGCCTGAATTATCTCAGGACTTATGAAAATTAACTATAAGACTCAAGGCACCTGCAGCCGCAGCATCGAAGTGGAAGTGGAGGGCGGAATCGTGAAAGATGTGCATTATGAGGGCGGATGCAACGGGAATCTTCAAGGCATCAGCGCACTGGTAAAGGGCATGCCCGTGGAGGAAGTGATTTCCCGACTGGAGGGAATCCGCTGTGGCAGTAAGGAAACTTCGTGTCCCGACCAGCTTTGCAAAGCCTTACGCTCTATCAAGGCATAAGCGTATTATGAATGTATTGATTGTTAACGGGAGTCCCCACCGTCAGGGCAATGTCGCCCGGATGCTTGAAGCGATGAGAAAAGAGGCCGAAAAGTGCAATATGCAGGCTTCTTTGCTCAACATAGCGGATTTGTCTGTAAAGCCGTGTACGGGCTGTATGGCTTGCCGCAAGAGTCTGGCTTGCGTCTTGCCGGATGATGATGCCCAGCAAACCTTGCGGCTGATACAGCGATGCGATGTCCTGATCATAGGTGCGCCCTGTTATTGGGGCAATATGCCGGGGCAACTGAAGGTGCTGTTCGACCGTATGGTATATGGCATGATGGGGGAGAGTGCGAGCGGCATTCCGCGTCCGCTGCATAAAGGCAAGCGAGCGATACTGGTCAGCACCGGCACCACCCCGTTCCCGTTCAATATTCTCTTTAACCAGACGCACGGAACGATACGAGCCTTGCGCGAAATCTTGCGGTGGAGCGGGTTCAAGGTAGTAGCGACCGTCGAGCAAGGCGGGACAAGAAGACATCCGGTAGGCGAAAAGACTTTGTTGCGTTGCCGGAAGATCATCCGGAAACTTTAGTCGTCTTTTCTGTTGGCAAGTGAAGAAAAATGCTTACCTTTAAGAAAAACTGTATGGGAACTTTAGGCTGCATCAATGACATGCTCCGTCGTGACAGGGAAAACCGGGAACTTCGCAGACGGAGCCGGGAACATCTGGCGGACACAAGAAGAAAACTGCTTGACATGAGCAGGAAGCAAGACCATGTAGGCATATCTCCGGAAAAATTGGAATGCATTGCGCGCAAGAGCCGGGAGCGTGAGGAGGTTGAATCGAAGCGCTTTTTTCGGTCGGCACTGCTGTTTTTGACTGTTGCTTTAGGCGTTTCTCTGTTGTTTCTCATTTTTATACTTATATGACTTTTATGGAAGATTATTTGCTCCTGGCGGAAAGGAATCAGGCGAAGGCATGGGAGGTAATTCGCAGCACCCGTATCGTCGAACGGTGGGAGGAAGCCGGTGCGGAGATTAATCTCGTCGGATCGCTCAAGCTTGGCCTGCTGATGAAGCACCGCGACATTGATTTCCATATCTATTCCCGAAACCTGACGGCAAAGGGCAGTTTCGCGGTTATGGCAGGACTTTCCGCCTGTCCGCATATCACACAGATTACTTGCTCCAATCTGCTGCACACGCCGGAAGAATGCATCGAGTGGCATGCCTTCTATCAGGATCCGTCTGACAAGGAAATCTGGCAGATAGACATGATACACATGCCGAAAGGTTCGGCATACGACGGATATTTCGAGCGGGTTGCCGACCGCATTGCCCGTGCGTTGACGGACGAGACGCGCCGCACCATTCTCCGCCTGAAATATGAAACGCCCGATGATGAAAAGGTTATGGGCATAGAGTATTACCAGGCTGTCATCGCCGGTGGCGTATCAACCTGGCAGGAACTTGTGGAATGGCGGAAGGCTCATCCGGTGACGGGCATCGTTTCGTGGATGCCTCCTTGCCGTGAGAACAGGCCATAAACAAAACAGCCCGAGGCAATCGGGCTGTTTGTCTATGATGAAAAACCGTTTTGCTACCATTCAACCGGCGCGTTTGATATGACACCGTCCGCCGCGTCTTCCGGAGTAAATGTCCTGCCCTTATACTGAACGCAAAGCATGACAAGCGGGTCTTTTCCGTTGTTGCGCACCGAACGCTTGCCGTCAGGAGACACACGAACCACACTTCCCTCTGAAACCGGAAATATATTGCCGTCTACCTGAAATTCTCCCGCTCCGCTCAAGAAGAAATACAGTTCCTCATGCGTCTTGTGAGTATGAAGAAATCCTGTTTCCGTTCCCGGTTGAAACATCTGGAATGAGAAGTCGCCGCCCGTAGCCTGCAGGGCCGCGCCTCCGAATACCTTGCCGGGAATCTTTATATCCGGACCAAGTTGCAATACATACTCGTCAAGCTCACTCAGTTTGCCCACGCTGATTGCGCTGAAGTTATCAGCAGCCGCAATTTTTTTAATCTCTTTCATACCTTAATGTTTTGATGTTAATTCTTTTTTGCCGTTCGGAATCTTGCAAAATCCGCTTCCGACGATGCAAAACTAAACAACTGTCGTCTAATAAACAAGAGGTTACGGCAGCGTGACCAAGTTACCGGCTGGTTACCTTTGCAGACATCCAACCTGTTGCAGCAGCAAAAAAATAAAAACTTTTTTCCGGCTCGTCTCTTCGCCCTTTTTATAAACTTAAGGAGTCTTGCATTCTGCGCAGAGCCTCGTTGTAGTCGGCGATAAGTTCGGTCATTACCTCGTTTACAGACTGCAGGCGGTGAATCATGGAAGCTCCCTGTCCGATTTCCAACTCTCCTTCAAACATGTCGCCCTCGAAGATACCTTTTTTGGCACGCCCTTTACCCAAAAGTTCACGCAGTTCATCGGCCGATGCGCCCTTGCTTTCCGCCTCTTCCACTTGCTTGTAAAACTCGTTCTTCACCAGGCGGGTAGGAGAGAGCTGCTTCAAAGTAAGTATGGTATCACCTTCGTTCAGACGCAGACACCGGTCTTTAAACGTAAAGTGAGCGGAACTTTCTTCCGTCAGTGCAAAGCGTGTTCCCATCTGCACACCGTCGGCCCCCAGAGATTGGGCGGCAAGTATTCCTTCGCCCGTCATGATGCCGCCGGCTGCTATAAGCGGAAGGGTGCACATCCGCTTTACGGCCGGGATAAGACAGAAGGTAGTGGTCTCTTCGCGGCCGTTATGTCCGCCCGCCTCAAAGCCTTCCGCCACGATTGCATCGACTCCCGCCTCTTCGCACTTGAGTGCAAAGCGAGTAGAAGCAATCACATGAGCCACTTTGATGCCGGCACTGTGCAGATACTCCGTCCATTTCTTCGGACTGCCCGCCGAAGTGAACACAATCTTTACTCCTTCTTCCACGATAATCTGCATGATCGTTTCTATCTCAGGATACATTAAAGGCACGTTGACGCCGAAAGGCTTGTCGGTAGCCTGCCGACATTTGCGGATATGCTCTCGCAAAGTTTCGGGATGCATTGAGCCGGCACCGATCAGCCCCAGTCCGCCAGCATTACTCACGGCTGAAGCCAGTCTCCATCCGCTGCACCACACCATTCCGCCTTGTATAATCGGATAGCGGATTCCGAAAAGATGACATATTCTGTTCATGACAATAAATATATGTTTAAAGATTAGCGTGCGGAAAGTTACGTAAAAAATCTGTATTGAGAAAAGAACAGGCAGTTTCATCATCGCTCAATTTTTGAAGAATATAAGGCATCTATGGTTTTATTAATTAAAATTCACTATATTTGTAAGGTGATACGACCTACGGTAGTTAAGAAAACCCAACGAAAAAAAATGAAAGAAAAACGGGAAACATGTTTAAAGACATGATTTTTTATTTGGCCGGGTAAAAAAAACGCCGCATCTTTGTATCGTTATCCTGAAAACAATCTTTTTACCTCGTTATCCTGAAAACAATCTTTTTACCTTAAGAAAAAAAACTAATACCTATTGAAAACTTAAAAAAGGCTCTTTGTGAAAAGCGCCTTTTTTTATGCCTTATTTTTCCTTTTTCCCAGTAGAAATGATTACTTTTGTTTGCTAAAAATTTTTATCAGTATGGCACAACCATTGGCGGAACGTATGCGTCCGAAAACATTGGATGAGTATATCGGTCAGAAGCATCTGGTAGGTGAAGGGGCGGTCTTGCGAAAAATGATTGATGCAGGGCGTATCTCCTCCTTTATCTTATGGGGGCCGCCGGGAGTGGGCAAGACTACGCTGGCCCAGATTATAGCCAACAGACTGGAGACTCCTTTTTATACGTTGAGTGCAGTGACATCAGGCGTAAAGGATGTGCGTGATGTGATTGAAAAGGCTCGGAACAACCGCTTTTTTTCTCAGCAGAGCCCTATCCTGTTCATTGATGAAATCCACCGTTTCAGCAAGTCACAGCAGGATTCTCTATTGGGAGCGGTAGAAAAAGGCATTGTCACGCTGATTGGTGCCACAACCGAAAACCCTTCTTTTGAGGTCATTCGTCCGCTGCTTTCACGGTGTCAGCTGTATGTTTTGAGGTCACTGGAGAAAGATGATCTGCTCAAGCTGCTTCACCAGGCTTTGACCCGCGATGTTATCCTGAAGGAGAAAAAGATAGAACTGGCAGAAACCGACGCGATGCTCCGGTATTCGGGTGGAGACGCGCGCAAGTTGCTGAATATTCTTGAGCTTGTGGTGGAAGCAGACGACGGCAATCCGATTGTCATAACCGACAAGAAGGTGACAGACCGCCTGCAACAGAATCCCCTGGCTTATGACAAGGACGGAGAGATGCATTATGACATTATTTCGGCTTTCATCAAGTCAATTCGCGGAAGCGACCCTGATGCAGCCTTATACTGGCTCGCCCGTATGGTGGAGGGAGGAGAAGATCCGGCATTCATAGCCCGCCGTCTGGTTATCTCTGCAGCCGAAGATGTCGGGCTTGCCAATCCGAACGCTTTGCTGCTTGCAAACGCTGCGTTTGATGCTGTGATGAAAATCGGTTGGCCGGAGGGAAGAATCCCTTTGGCGGAAGCAACGGTTTATCTTGCCACAAGTCCGAAAAGCAATTCAGCTTATGAAGGAATAAACGCAGCTTTGGAAACGGTTCGCCAGACGGGGAATCTGCCTGTTCCGCTTCATCTCCGCAATGCTCCCACCAAGCTGATGAAACAATTGGGATACAGCAAAGGATATAAATATGCCCATGACTATGAAGGGCACTTCGTGGAGCAACAGTTCCTTCCCGACGGCATCCGACAGAGCCGCTTCTGGCATTCTCAGGATAATCCGGCGGAGTCCAAGCTGAAGGAGCGCATGATTAGTTTATGGGGAGAACGATTTAAAGATTAAATAAGAGACATGAAGATAGTTGTATTGGACGGATATACACTGAATCCGGGAGACTTGTCATGGAAGGCACTTGAAGCTTTGGGAGAAGTCATGGTATATGACCGGACTGCTCCTGAACAACTGACGGAACGTGCGGAAGGAGCCGAAGCCTTGTTGACAAATAAAGTGGTTTTGAACGAGAAAGCTATCCAGTCACTGCCTGCACTGAAATATATCGGGGTATTGGCGACAGGATATAATGTGGTGGACTTGAAAGCTGCCCGCAAGCAAAAAATCGTTGTGACGAATATTCCGGCATACAGTACAAGCTCGGTAGCGCAGATGGTATTCGCTCATATATTGAATATAACGCAGCGAGTGGGGCATTATGCCGCGGAAATACAGCAAGGGTCGTGGAGCAAACAGACAGATTTCTGCTATTGGAATACGCCGCTTCAAGAGCTTGACGGCAAGACTATCGGCTTGGTAGGCTTGGGAAATACCGGACAGGCTACCGCACGCATCGCATTAAGTTTCGGCATGAAGGTATATG
This sequence comes from uncultured Bacteroides sp., assembly GCA_949294185.1. Taxonomy (GTDB): domain Bacteria; phylum Bacteroidota; class Bacteroidia; order Bacteroidales; family Bacteroidaceae; genus Phocaeicola. Next base: position 302,195 of record CASFGA010000004.1, on the reverse strand, counting down.
CCTACACCAGCAAGCCGGAATCCCGACTGCCTCAAGGCATCCGAAAGTGTGAAACGATAGACAATCTTTTCGCGTCATGCGACATTGTCAGCCTGCATTGTCCGCTGACGGATGATACGCGCGAGGTGGTAAATGCACGCCGCCTGAGTCTGATGAAACCCCATGCTATCCTTATCAATACGGGACGAGGCGGACTGGTGAACGAGCAAGACCTTGCGGATGCTTTGCACAGGGGAATCCTGGCTGCCGCAGGGGTTGATGTTCTTTCAACCGAACCGCCGCAGGCGGATAACCCTTTGTTGGTCGAACCCAATTGCTTCATAACGCCGCATATCGCTTGGGCCACTTATGAAGCACGGGTGCGTCTGATGAATCAGGCAGTGGCAAACCTGAAGGCTTTTCAGGCCGGAAGTCCTGTCAATAATGTAATAAAATGTTATGACTAAACAAAATATGACGAAAGAAGAACGAGTTCAAAGAGCTGTTGCTTTCTTTAAGGAAGGTTACAACTGTTCACAGTCGGTTGTACTTGCTTATGCCGACCTGTATGGTTTTACAAAAGAACAGGCATGCCATATCTCAGCTTCGTTTGGCGGGGGAATCGGAAGAATGCGCCAGACATGCGGAGCGGCTTGCGGCATGTTTTTGCTGGTAGGACTGGAAAAATGTGCCCTCGAAGGCAGTGACCGTGCGAGTAAAACCGCCAATTATGCTTTAGTGCAAGAGCTTGCCGGAAAATTCAAGGCGGAAACGGGGTCTATCTGCTGCTCCGAACTTCTGGGACTGTCAAAGAAAGAGCCTGTTGTGCCTACGGCGGAAGCCCGTACACCTGAATATTATGCCAAGCGTCCCTGTCCGAAAATGGTAGAGACCGCCGCCCGAATCTTCGGTGACTTTCTGGAAAAAGAAGGTAAACTCTGATTGACTGTAACTTTTCTGCCGGTGAAAAAGAAAGTTTTTTACTTTTTCCGTTCAACGGAATGTTTTTTTATATACTTTTGCACCGACACAAATGTTTGATTGTTAAAATAAAAGCAAAAGACTATGTTAAAAGAAAAAGCGGGTGTCATTGCCGGAAAAATCTGGGAGACACTAAACGGGAACGATGGCAAAACTCAAAAGCAAATCAAGAAAGAAGCTAAACTGAAAGCAGATAAGGATTTCTTCTTGGGCTTGGGTTGGTTATTGAGAGAAGACAAAGTTGAAACAAGCGAAGTGGAAGGTGAACTCTTTGTAAAGTTGAAATAAAAGAAAGCTTGGGTAGCCAAAGCGTCGGATGATATCCTCACCCGACGCTTTTTGTCTACTGTCCGCAGCATGATTTTTCTTGACATTTGCAACCGTCAAGCTCGCATTCCACAGTGACATGGCAAATGCCCTTTTCTTTCAAGGCGCGTTTCACCGACCGCTTTGCTTCTTCCATCGCCGACGAATCCTTTATCACAACATGCACAGTCGCCGCGTTTTCTGTCGTACTGACAGCCCAAACGTGCAGATGGTGCCAATCTTTTATCTCGGCAACGGCAGACAAAATGTTTTCCACCTCCTTCATGTCAATATCGGAAGGCACTGCATCGAGTGAAAGATACAGACTTTCCCTCAGAAGCTTCCAGGTAGAAACAAGGATGATCAATGCAATGGCGAGACTTATCAGCGTGTCTATCATGACAAATCCGGTCAAAGAAATGACAATGCCCGAGATGACGACACCTATTGACACCAATGTATCCATGGCCATGTGCAGGAAAGCTCCCTTTACATTCAGGTCATGTCCCTGATTCTTCATCAGCAGCAGAGCCGTTGCTCCGTTGACAATGATGCCTATGCCCGCTGTCCATGAAATTGCTTCACCAGAAACTTCTTCCGGATAGCGCAGCTTGTAAACACTTTCAATGAGAATGGCCCCTACGGCAACAAGCAGAATGATGGCATTGGCCAATGAAACCAGAATCGTGCTCTTTTTATATCCGTATGTGAAGTGATTGTTGCCGTGCCGCTTCGCCATCTGAATGGCAAACAATGAGAGCAACAGGCTGAATACATCACTCAAATTATGACCGGCATCGGAAAGCAGTCCCAATGAGTTGCAGGCAAAGCCGACACTGGCTTCGGTAATGACAAACAAAAGATTAAGCGCAATGCAGAGAATGAAGACTGTGCTTAATGACTGGGCCGCATGTATATGATGACTGTGCCCATGCGTATGCGAATGTGAGTGTGCCATATTTCTGTCTTGTTTTTGATTACGGTGTAAAGATACGTGTTTTTTCTTTTCCGTCAATTGTCATTCCGCCATTGACAACCAGGTTGCAAAACCAAACGATAGGGGATAATAAGTGCCGGATACTGATAAAAATTTCATAAGAAAGGGGATTATGCGGATATTGTCCTTTCTCCACATAATCCCCATCCTTATGAAACGTTATCTGTCAAAAGCAGCTTGACCCGTCAAAACAGTGCGTGCAAAGCTTGCATTTGGGCAGGCCGATGGACTCCACTAAGGTTTCCAGCGTGTTGAAGCGCAAAGAGGTCAGGCCGAAGCGGGAACGGATGCGCTCTACCATTTCTTTATATTCGGGAGAATCTGTCGTGGCATATTTGTCCAGCTTGGCATTCTCGTCGCCTTCTATTTCCTTGATGATGCGGCGAGTTATCAACTCCATGTTACCCTTGGATGAAGTGAAGCCGATGAACGGACATCCGTAAATCAGCGGAGGACAAGCGATGCGCATGTGCACTTCTTTGGCACCGTAGTCATACAGCACTTTTACATTATCGCGCAACTGAGTGCCGCGAACGATGGAATCATCGCAGAACAGCAGCCGTTTGTCTTGCAGCATGGAGCGGTTAGGTATCAGCTTCATCTTGGCCACAAGCGAGCGCATGCTCTGGTTGCTCGGCGTAAAGCTCCGCGGCCATGTCGGCGTATATTTGGCTATGGCACGATGATAGGGGATACCCTTGCCCTCGGCATATCCTAAAGCCATCCCCACTCCCGAATCGGGAATGCCGCATGCGCAGTCCACTTCCGATTCGTCAGTCTGTCCCATCTTGTAGCCACTGGTGAAACGCACTTCCTCCACATTGCGCCCTTCATAGCAAGAGACAGGGAAACCGTAATACACCCACAAGAAAGAACATATCTGCATCTTCTCATTCGGCTTGCGGAGCTGTTCCAGTCCGTCGGCACGCATCCGGATGATTTCTCCCGGGCCTACATACCGGTCTATCTCAAAGTCAAGATTGGGCAGACTGCTTGATTCGCTTGTCGCCGCATAAGCCCCGTCTTTTTTCCCGATGATGATCGGTGTCCGTCCCCACTTGTCGCGCGCCACGATGATTCCGTCTTCTGTAAGAATCAGCATGGAGCAGGAACCTTTTATTTTGTCGAACACATATTCTATACCACTCACAAAATCTTTTCCCTGCACGATGAGCAAGGCAATCAGCTCAGTCTGGTTGGTTTTGCTCATGCTCATTTCCGAGAAATGCATGTTATTGGCCAGCAATTCCTCCACCAGTTCTTCCATATTGTTTATTTTGGCCACGGTTACGATCGCGAATTTCCCCAAATGCGAATTAATCATTATCGGTTGGGGGTCAGTATCACTGATTACTCCGATACCGGCCTTTCCTCTGAAAGTGGGCAGCTCGTCCTCGAATTTAGTGCGGAAATACGAACTTTCCAGATTGTGAATCTTACGCATGAAGCCTTCGCCCTGGGCGTATGTTGCCATCCCGGCGCGCTTTGTCCCCAAATGTGAATTATAGTCTGTACCGTAGAATAAATCGGTTACGCATTCAGTCTTTGCGACTGTCCCGAAAAAACCTCCCATCTTTCCTTGTTTTATATTAGTTGAATATGAATGCAAAGGTACGAATTATTTTCATTTCCGAAAGAAACGGCGGGGCAAATTCGGATATCGGCAGTCGGTTCTTTCACGATTTCGGGAGAAACAAGAGGTTTCATCTTCATGAAAATTCTCTGTCATCCTCATGAAAAATCTGTTTCGTCCGTATGAAACGGACAGAAACACTTGCAAGAATCTATTCAAACCGGATGGACTTGGCCGGATGGATATGGCTTATCAGATATGAAGGCCCTACAAGCATCAGTACAGACACAAGCAGCGTTCCGACATTGAGCAGCAAAAGCCATCCTATGTTCAGCTCTATGGGGACTGTATTTATGTAATATGTCACAGGGTCAAGGCGGAGCGGACGGAAGAAATATTGGACAAGGCAGACTGAAAGGCCAATGATGTTTCCCCACAGCATACCCTTTCCGATCAGGAATACCGAAAAGGTCAGGAATATTTTACGGATGGAGGCGTTGTCGGCTCCCAAAGCCTTCAATACCCCTATCATATTGGTCCGTTCCAGGATAATAATCAGCAATCCCGAGATCATCGTGAATCCGGCTACGCCTGTCATGAGAATCAGGATAGCCCATACGTTTGCATCCAACAGGTTGAGCCAGTCGAATATCTGCGGATAAAGCTCTTCCACCGTTCGGGAACAGTAGGTTGCCCCGTATCGGTCGGTGTTGTCCCCCAACAGGCTGCGGATTTCATCGTTCACTGCGTCAAGACGCTCATACGCCGTAACAGCTATCTCTATGCCTCCCACCTGTCCGGCCTTCCATCCGTTCAGGCGGTTCACGGTGTAAAGGTCGGTTATCAGGAAAAGATCGTCGTAATACGAGAAATTCGTCTGATAAATGCCGCTTACCGTCAGCCTGCGGGCGCGGATATTGTTTTCTACATAATAGGTATAAAGCCTGTCGCCCACGTTGAGCGACAGCTTGTCGGCAACAGAACGCGATATCAGCACTTGTCCACTGGCCGTCGAGTCTGTAAACTCCGGTATTTTCCCCTCGAGCAAATGAGCCTGCATGTATGAGCAATCATATTCCTGGCCGATTCCTTTCAGCATCATACCCTGAAAATTGTCGGAGGTCATAATCATGCCCGGCTTGGTGGAATAGCGCTGCACGCGGGATACTCCGGGAAGAAGCTGCAAAGACAGGCGCAAACTGTCACCCGCCATAACAGGAGCCATCTGGTAGAGTTGGGAACCTTCAATGTTTGACACGACAATATCGGCTCCCATCCCCACCACTTTATCGCGCACCTGGTGTTTGAACCCGACAGACACAGCAACGGAAACAATCATGACCGCCAGTCCGATGGCAATCCCCACCATCGCAATGCGTATAGCGGGCTTGGACACTTCCTTTCCGCCCTTGTTGTCCCTATAGATGCGGCGGGCTATAAAAAGTTTCCAGTTCATGATAAAGTCATTCGTCCACTCTTCCCGGATAAGCTTCAAGTGCTTTCCGCAGTACAAACAAAGCGCGTATCAGGTCTTCCTTCTTCAATACGTAGGCCAGACGCACTTCATTCCGTCCGCCTCCCGGGGTGGTATAGAATCCGCTTGCCGGTGCCATCATCACGGTTTCACCTTCATAGTTGAAGTCTGACAGGCACCACGCGCAGAATTTCTCGCAATCGTCCACCGGCAACTTGGCTACCGTATAGAATGCTCCCATCGGGATGGGCGAATACACACCGGGAATGCGGTTCAGTCCGTCTATCAGACATTTCCGACGCTCCACATACTCGTCGTATGTCTCGCGCGAATATTCTTCAGGCTCGTCCAATGATGCTTCGGCGGCAATCTGCCCGATCAGCGGAGGGCTCAATCGTGCCTGACAGAACTTCATTACAGCCTTACGCACCTGGACATTTTTGGTTATCAACGCTCCAATCCGGATTCCGCACTCAGAATAACGCTTGGATACAGAGTCAATCAGCACCACATTCTGCTCGATTCCTTCCAGATGACAGGCTGAGATATAGGGCGAACCCGTATAGATAAATTCGCGATATACTTCGTCCGAGAAAAGAAACAAGTCGTATTTCTTCACCAGGTCACGTATCTGGTTCATTTCCCTCCGGGTATAAAGATATCCTGTCGGGTTGTTCGGATTGCAAATCAATATCCCTTTCGTGCGTTCATTGATGAGTTCCTCGAACTTTTCCACTTTCGGAAGCGAGAATCCCTCCTCGATTGTTGTCGTTACCGTGCGGATTACCGCGCCTGCGGATATGGCAAAAGCCATATAGTTTGCGTATGCCGGTTCGGGTACGATTATTTCATCACCCGGATTCAGACAGCTCAAAAAGGCAAACAACACGGCTTCCGAACCTCCGGTAGTAATGATGATGTCGTCCGCATTCAGGTGAATATCATATTTTGCATAGTATCCGACAAGTTTTTCCCTATAGCTGCGGTATCCTTGGCTCGGGCTATATTCCAATACGGTACGGTCAATATGACGAATCGCATCAAGGGCCGCTCGCGGAGTGGGCAGGTCTGGCTGACCGATGTTCAGATGATAAACATGAATCCCCCTTTCTTTCGCAGCTTCTGCCAAAGGAGCCAGCTTGCGGATCGGCGACTCCGGCATTTCGTTTCCTCTGATGGATATTTGTGGCATAGTAAAAAATGTTTTATATTCTGGATTTTCCCTGCAAATATAAAGCTAAACAGATTATCTGCCAACTTTTATAAAGAATAAAACATCCGCCAAGACGGTTTCCCGATTCTTACAGAACGTAAATCTATGTTATCAAACTTCATTTTACAGGGTTATTTGAGAAAAAAGATGTAAGTTTGTCCATATAAAATCAGATGATAACCTACATGAAGCTTTACTTAATCATATTTACATCAGGAACCGGCTATAAGGCTGAACAGATTTACGAAAGCCATAAAGACCTTTTCGTGGAGCTTGAAAAGCATTTTACGCTCCACATGGTGCATTATACAGATGTAGACACCATACCACCCAATGCGTATAAAATGGCTTTCATTGCAGACGGACATGTGGCGGATATCGTCATCCGTAACTTCAGTATGATTCCATACCCGATAACACTGCTGAGCGACGGGCAGAACAATTCCCTTTCCGCAGCCCTTGAAATCGCGGCATGGGTGAAGTCGAAAGACATGCGGGCGCGGATTATCCATGGAAGGGCGGCAGAAATGGCCAGGCAGGTGCTGTTTCACCACGATGCCTTTGCCGCCAAACGCAGTCTGAAAGGAAAACGCATCGGACTGATTGGAACTCCGGCACCGTGGTTGGTATCAAGCCATGCAGACTATCTGTTGGCAAACCGCCGATGGGGAGTGACTTACGTAGATATTCCGGCAGAAGAAGTATACAAACACTTTTATGAAATAACGGATGACGAGGTGGGCGTTGAAGCATCCATGTTGGCAACTCAGGCTCAAGCTTGCCAAGATGCCACTCCAGAAGACCTGCTTCGCGAAATGCGCCTTTATCAGGCAGCAAAGCGAGTGTGCAGCGAATGGAAACTGGATGCCTTGACCCTGTCAAGCCTTTCACTCATGCAGGATTTGCATATCACCGGATATTTGGCCGTTGCTCTGCTGAACGATGACGGTATCCCGGCGGGAAGCGAAGGGGACTTGCAGGCCATTATGACCCTGCTCATGATAAAGGAACTCGTCGGCCAACAAGGATTTATCTCCAATCCAGTCTTTGTCGATGTGCCCAAAAACGAGATTTTGCTTGCCCATGATACGATCGGCATCAAGATGACAGACAGCTTTATCATCCGCAACCACTTTGATACGGAAAAGGGAATCGCCATTCAAGGCATTATGCATGAAGGGAATGTTACCCTGTTCAAATGTGGGGGAGAATGTCTGGACGAATATTATGTCTCTTCGGGCTATTTGATTGAAAACACCAATTTCATCTCGACATGCCGGACACAATTACGGATCAAACTGGACAAGCCGGTGGAATACTTTCTGCAAAATCCGTTGGGCAACCACCATATTCTGATAAAAGGAGACCATAGCGATGCAATCAAGGAATTCATGCAACAGAATCGGTGCAAATTACAGGAATAATCCAATTTTTCGTGTATCTTTGCATATGCAATAAAAATGAACGACAATGATGCATAACTGGTTTGAATGTAAAATCCGTTACGAAAAAATAGCGGAAAACGGGATGAACAAGAAAGTGACGGAACCTTATCTGGTGGACGCTTTAAGTTTTACTGAAGCCGAGTCACGTATAATAGAAGAGATTACTCCATTCATCAGCGGGGAATTTACCGTTTCAGATATCAAGCGCGCCAATTACAGTGAGCTGTTTCCTTCCGAAGAAGAAGCAGCCGACCGGTGGTTCAAGTGCAAACTCTATTTTATCACTCTGGATGAGAAAAGTGGGGCGGAGAAGAAGACGGCGACCAATGTATTGGTGCAGGCGGCTGACCTGCGTGATGCGGTAAAGAAACTGGATGAAGGGATGAAGGGGACTATGGCAGATTATGTCATTGCCTCGGTGGCGGAAACTGCAATCATGGATGTATATCCATATTCTGCCGAGCCGGATGTCAAGCCGGAATTTGCGGAAGCGGGCAATCGATAATCATAAATAACAATATGGATATTCAGGCGAACATAAAAGCAGTCTTGTCGGAACTTCCAGAAGGTGTGCGTCTGGTGGCGGTCTCGAAGTTTCATCCCAATGAGGCGATAGAAGCGGCATATTCTGCCGGCCAACGCATTTTCGGGGAAAGCAAAGTGCAGGAACTGACAGAGAAGCAACTTTCTTTGCCTAAAGATATAGAGTGGCATTTCATAGGTCATTTGCAGACTAATAAGGTGAAGTATATTGTTCCCTATATCGCGATGATACATGCGGTAGACTCTTACCGGCTGCTTGCGGAAATCAACCGGCAGGCAGCCAAGGTGAACCGTGTCATTCCCTGCCTGCTTGAAATTCACATTGCGGCAGAAGAAAGCAAATACGGCTTTACTTTTGATGACTGCCGTGCCATGCTTCGTGAAGGAAGCTGGAGAGAACTGAAAAATGTCTCTGTTTGCGGTGTGATGGGAATGGCGACAAATACGGACAATGAAGAGCAGGTCGGAAAGGAATTCGAGACACTTCATCGTTTTTTCGGTGAATTAAAGAATGACTACTTCTTGGACGACGACCGTTTCAAGGAGATATCGATGGGAATGTCGCACGATTATCCTCTGGCTGTCAAGGCAGGCTGCACATTAGTCCGTGTCGGAAGTAAAATATTTGGAGAAAGAAACTATTAAAAGATTAAGGATATGGTAGAAATCAAGACCAATTTTGCAGGTTTAGCTTTGGATAATCCTGTCATTGTAAGCAGTTCCGGACTTACTAACAGCGTAGCCAAAATCCAGAAACTGGAGGCTGCCGGTGCGGGAGCAGTAGTGCTGAAGTCTGTATTCGAGGAGCAAATAACCGCGCAGGCGGGGAACATGCACGGATATGGTTCTCCGGAAGCAGACGACTATTTGGGAGTATATGTGCGTTCACATGCATTGAATGAGCATATCACGCTGATAAAAGAGGCCAAAAAGGTATGTCGTATTCCGATAATCGCCAGTATAAACTGTTACAGTGACAGCGAATGGATGGATTTTGCCAGACTGATGGAAGAGGCGGGAGCCGATGCTTTGGAGATCAACATATTGTCTCTCCAGACATCCAAGGATTATGAATGCGGAAGCTTTGAGCAGCGGCATATTGATATCCTGCGCCACGTAAAGAAGGCAGTGACAATTCCGGTAATCATGAAGTTGGGCAGCAACTTTACCAATCCGATAGCCCTGATTAACCAACTTTATGCGAACGGTGCAGACGGGATAGTGCTGTTCAATCGCTTTTACCAGCCGGATATCAATGTTGATGAGCAGTCGTTTACCACTTCCAATATCATGAGTTCTCCGGCAGAACTTGCAGACAAGATACGTTGGACTGCCATTGCTTCGGCAGAGATTCCACAGATGTCATACGCCTTATCGGGCGGTGTCCACAGTGGAACGGGCATTGTCAAGGCTATACTGGCCGGCGCTTCTGCGGTGGAAGTATGCAGTGTGATTTATCAGAACGGTGAAAAGGTGATTGAACCCATGAAAAAGGAACTTGCCGACTGGATGGAGAAAAACGGCTACGAAAATCTGATGCAGTTCAAAGGGAAACTGAATGCAAAGGCAGAAGGTGCCGTGACTCCGTTCGAGCGTACGCAGTTTATGAAATATTACAGCAATCACGAATAATGAACGTGTGATTGTCCTTCAAAAAAACTTTCAAGTCTTTTAATGTCCGATTTCCACCGTTTCAAAAAAGCGGGTGGACGGCAAGAAAAAAGAAACGCCTGCATTCCGGATGAAAACTTACGGAATGCGGGCGTTTCTTATAACTCGTGATTGGCTTTACTTCATCAGAATCCGGGTAACTTCACCTATATACATAGTATATGATTTGGAAGCATCTACCGCCTTGTTCAGCGATTTCAGATCTTCAGCAGACATCTTCTGCACCATCGATTTGCTGCACTCAATGACAATGCTTGGCTCATTGCTTCCTGCCGTATAGAAGGAGATTTTATACGTATCGTTATGCTCCATCATGGCGTTTGCCGCAATGAGATTCTGCTCAACCAACATATAGGCAACATTTTTGTTGAACAATTTTCCGAAACCACCCCAGTCGGAAGCCTTCATGCTTATTTCTTCACCGTTGGCAGAAAGGGTCATCTTGCCGGATGCCGCTACCTCAGCCAGATTGTCAGGCAGTTGCTCCAATGAAACTTCCTTCAGTTTGCCGGCAGTCGGCAGGGAAGTGGCTGGTTGCACAGAGGCCGAAGCCTGAGTATTCAAGACATATACGCCGAGAGCCTCCGCAGCCGACTTGAACAGATTGTCCTTCAGATCGATTGTTTCCCTACGGAATTTTCCGCATATCGGCGCCAGCTTGGTCTTTTTCTTGTTCAAAGCCATGTCATCAGTAATCCATTCCTCAGCCGTATAGCGTTCCCCGCCATCGCGGTTCTCGTCATACCAATAGCGGATACGGGTCATCTCCATCTTGCAGCTCCCTTCTTCCACATAAATAAACAGTTGATAATAGATTCGCGTACGATCCAAAGAAAGGGCCGTAGATGAAAAAACCATATATTCTTCAGCTAAAGCTGCAATTTCCCCATCGTCCTCATTGGTATAAACCACCCGGCTCTGTAATTTGTCTTCGGGCTTAAAACGGTTGTTCGCCCATTTCAACATCTGCTTGTAAACCTCACTCTTTGACATGGACGGAGTTTTCAGTTCTTGAGTAAAGGTCACCTTTCCGTCGGTCAAGGTAACGGCACCTGCCAGATACTTCGGATCAGAATTATCTTTCTTTTCCCTGGCCGGAAGGAATAGGGGCAGACACGCCAACAAAATAAATAAAAGTTTTTTCATGTTATTCAGTTTTACAGTTTCATATCATTTTTTCCATGACAAATATAAAAATAAAAAAAGAGAAGCCCTTTCGAACTTCTCTTTTTTTAGCATTTTAAGCATAGAATTATCTAACCGGAATCTTGTCTACTCTTTTCTGATGGCGTCCGCCCTCGAATTGAGTGGCAAAAAACTCTGTCATAATCTTGTCTGCCATTTCAGGCGAAATGAAACGTCCCGGCATGACCAATATGTTTGCATCATTATGCTGCCGCGCAAGATGAGCTATTTCCGGAATCCAACACAGTGCGGCACGGATGCCTTGATGCTTGTTCAGCGTGATGCTGATGCCTTGTCCGCTTCCGCACACGGCAATACCCGGATAACATTCTCCCGCTTCCACTGCAAGAGCCAACGGATGAGCATAGTCCGGATAGTCACAACTGTCTGCCGTGTAAGTTCCAAAATCCTTATATTCCCATCCTTTTGCCTCCAGCCACTGCTTGACATATTGTTTCAGCTCAAATCCTGCATGATCAGACGCTAATCCTATTGTTTTCATCAGAGCATTTCTTTTACTTGATTGTAAACATTTTCAGCCGTGAATCCCAGTTTTTCATCCAACACCTTATAAGGAGCAGAGAAACCAAATGACTCCAATCCCCAAACCTTGCCGTTGGCACCTACCAATCCTTGCAAATTAACGGGCAGACCTGCGGTCAGACCGAAAATCTTGGCTCCTGCCGGAATGATGCTCTCTTGATATTCCTTACTTTGGCTGCGGAAAAGTCCTTCTGACGGTACAGAAACGATACGTGTCTTTATTCCGTCTTTGTGAAGCAGCTCTGCACCTGCCACCAACGTAGAGACTTCAGAACCAGAAGCAACCAAGATAACATCCGGATTCTCTTGCGAACCTGCTACGATGTAAGCACCCTTGGCTGCTTGTGTATAATCCGTACCGGCAGGCAACATGTTGATATTCTGACGTGACAAGATCAAAGCAGAAGGAGTATCTACATTTTCCATCGCAAGCTTCCAACATACGGTTGTCTCTTCCGCATCAGCCGGACGCAATACCAACATAGAATTCTTTCCGTGATGGTTCTTCAGTTTTTCCATCAGGCGGATTTGTGCCTCTTGCTCTACCGGTTCGTGAGTCGGCCCGTCTTCACCTACGCGGAATGCATCGTGAGTCCAGATGAACTTAACCGGAAGCTGCATCAGTGCAGCCATACGAACAGCAGGCTTCATATAGTCAGAAAATACGAAGAACGTACCGCATGCCGCAATCACACCGCCATGAAGTGTCATTCCGATACAGCAGCAAGCCATTGTCAATTCGGCTACACCTGCCTGGAAGAATGCACCGCTGAAATCTCCATCAACGAAAGCGTGAGTCTTCTTCAGGAATCCGTCAGTCTTGTCTGAATTAGACAAATCGGCAGAAGCGCAAATCATGTTCGGAACCTGTTCGGCCAGAACGCCCAATACTGAAGCAGAAGCATTACGGGTCGCATCGTTGGCTTTTTGCTGAACGCTTGCCCAGTCAATCTTCGGAGCAGCACCGCTGAACCATTCCTTCAATTGGGCAGCCTTGTCAGGATTAGCGGCAGCCCATGCCTTTTCCTCTTCATAACGTGCAGCAACAATACCTTTCAGTTCATCGGCACGTTTAGCGTACATTTCCTTGACATCATCAAATATGACAAACGGATTTTCAGGATCTGCTCCCAAGTTAATCATGGTATTCTTATAAGCATCTCCTCCGAGCGGCGCACCATGAGTCTTGCAGTTATGCTCATAAGATGAATTGTCATCCTTGCGCGCGCCTTTACCCATAATACATTTACCGATAATCAGGGTAGGGCGTTTTGTCTCTGCCTTGGCAGCATCCAAAGCCTGACGGATCTGCTCACAGTCATTACCGTTGATTTCAATGACATTCCATCCCCATGCACGATATTTCATGGCAGTGTCTTCGCTTGTTACGGCTTTAGTTTCGGTAGACAACTGGATATCGTTAGAGTCATAAAACATGATAAGGTTGTCCAAGCCCAAGCATCCGGCAATACGTCCACCGCCCTGAGAGATTTCTTCCTGAATGCCACCATCAGAGATATAGGCATAAATGGTTTCTTTTGCAAATGTAGGATTACCCGTACGTGCAGCCAAAAACTTGGCGGCAATGGCAGCACCTACAGCGAAAATGTGTCCCTGTCCCAACGGGCCTGAAGTATTTTCGATGCCACGCATTACATCCACTTCAGGATGTCCCGGAGTAGGAGAGCCCCATTGGCGCAATTGCTTCAGTTCGTCAATGCTAAATTTCCCAATCAACGCCAATTGCGAATATAGCATCGGAGCCATATGACCCGGATCAAGGAAAAAGCGGTCGCGTCCTTCCCACTTAGGATTCTCCGGGTCGTATTGCAGATATTCTGAATACAATACGTTGATGAAATCAGCTCCACCCATTGCACCTCCCGGGTGTCCAGACTTTGCTTTTTCAACCATTGAAGCAGCCAATATACGAATGTTGTCGGCTGCATGGTTCATTACTTCTTTGCTGTTCATGTTAATAAAGAATTAGTTTATGCTACATAAAGCGGGTTTATAGCTCGCTCAATAATTTATTATTATAGTGACAAAAATAACTTTTTTCTCTATAAAAAGCAACGAAGGCAATACTTTTTCTCACCAGAGAAGTTCTGAAAAAGCCTTAAAACCTGTGTTCTGTTTCAAGTTGCCTTGCATTGCCGCTTTTCTCATTTTACTTTTTACATCTAACCGCAGTCTCTTCGATGGGCAGCCCTGCTTTATAACTTTCGATATATGCATTAAAGCCTGCCACATCTTCGGCCATCGGAGATATTTCAACACCGGAATATCCGGCAAACACCTGTTCGTCCAGGAAATCAGCCAGGCTCTGTTTCTTTTCATTATTGACCAGATAAGAAGCGAGCAGCGCAATTCCCCATGCACCGCCTTCACCTGCCGTTTCCATTACAGATATAGGAGAATTGATTGCGGCTGCCAATATTCTTTGGCCTACACCTTTTGTCTTGAACAGACCTCCATGACCGGTAATCCTGTCGACTTTAATCTTTTCTTCCTTGAAAAGGATGTCGTTTCCTATTTTCAAGACTCCGACAGAAGCATACAGATGAGCGCGCATGAAGTTTGCCAACGTAAACTTGTCATTGGCTGAACGCACAAACAACGGTCTGCCTTCGGCAAGCCCCGTTACCGGTTCTCCTGATATGTAGTTGTAAGAAATAAGTCCTCCACAGTCAGCGTCACCTGCAAGCGCATTGTTATAAAGCTTTCCATATATCTCGTCCATATTTACAGGTATCCCCAGCAACTCCTGATATTCTTTAAACAGATTGACCCAAGCATTCAAATCGGAAGTGCAATTGTTGCAATGCACCATTGCCACAAGGCTTCCGTCAGGGGTTGTAACCATATCAATCATTTCATACGGCTTAGACAAATCTTTCTCCAACACAATCATAGAAAAAGAAGATGTTCCCGCAGAAACGTTGCCTGTGCGTTGCTTGACCGCATTGGTCGCAACCATGCCGGTTCCGGCGTCACCTTCAGGAGGACAGATGGGAATTCCACCTTGCAAATGGCCTGAAACATCAAGCTTCTTGGCTCCTTCCAAAGTAAGGGTTCCAGCATTCTCTCCGGCCAACAACACTTTAGGCAGGATATTGGACAATTTCCAGTTATATCCCTTGGGAGCAATCAGTTTCTCAAACTTGGCCACCATTTCAGCCGAATAGTTCTTGGTTTGAGGGTCGATAGGAAGCATTCCGGAAGCGTCTCCGATGCCCAATACCTTTTTCCCGGTCAGTTGCCAATGAACATAGCCGGCAAGTGTAGTCAGATAACTGATGTCTTTAACATGCTTTTCATCATTTAAGATAGCCTGATACAAATGAGAGATGCTCCATCTTAAAGGAATGTTATAGACAAAAAGTTCAGACAAGGCAGCCGCTGCCTGGGCTGTATTGGTGTTACGCCATGTGCGGAAAGGTACAAGAATCTCTTCCTTCTTGTTGAAAGCCATGTAGCCGTGCATCATGGCACTGATGCCTATAGCGGCCAATTTTTCTATTTCCGTATCATACTGTTCTTTTACATTCGCACGAAGATCGGCATAACAGTCTTGCAGTCCGTACCAAATGGCTTCAATGCTATATGTCCAGAGACCATCCACCAACTGATTCTCCCAATTGTGGCTTCCTTGAGCGATAGGTTTATTTTCTTGGTCAATCAATACAGCCTTTATTCGTGTTGAACCAAATTCAATACCCAGAATAGCTTTTCCTGACTCGATGATTGACTTTGCATCTGATTTCATGTTAGAATCGAATTAAGGTATAATAATAATAATAAAGAAATTAAAAGTGCTACAAACGATTGCTCGCCGAGCACTTTTAACTTTATAATGAGATATTGACTATCAGCAAAGAGCCTTGTTCAGCATATAATAAACTTCATTCATCCGAAGTTCTTTCTTGAAGCCCTCGATAGTTGTGTCTTTGTCGATACGTACCATTTCGATGCCCGCAATCTCAGCATAGTCTTCCCAGTATTCAGCTGTCAGATCATAAGAGAAGCAAGAGTGGTGAGTACCGCCCGCCAAAATCCATGCGCCTGCACCTACCTTGAAGTTAGGCTGCGGAATCCACAATGCTGATGCAACCGGCAGCTTGGGCAGCGGCTTCGGCTCGATGCATTCTACATCGTTTACAATCAAACGGAAGCGATTGCCTAAATCAACGACTGTTGCCGTGCAGCCCGCACCGGTCTTAGAAGTGAACACCAAGCGTGCTGTCTGGCTCTTACGAATGCCAATGCCCAAGAAATGAACTTCCAAACGCGGTTTCTGGGCGGCAATCAGCGGACAAACCTCCAACATGTGTGCCTGAAGAATGGCACTTCTGTCGCCGTCAAAGTTCAACGTATAATCTTCCAAGAATGAACATCCGTTAGGCAAACCTTGATTCATTACCCATACAGTACGGTAAAGAGCAGCTGACTTCCAGTCGCCTTCAGCTCCGAACCCGTATCCTTCCGCCATCAGGCGTTGAGAAGCCAGACCTGGAATCTGATCAAAATGACTGCCATCTGTCTGTCCCAGATCATCAAAATTGGTAGTGAATCCCTTAGCGCCTTTAGCGGTCAGGATGGCACGTAAAGCGAGTTCTGCCTTAGCTGCATTCCAAACTTTTTGATATGCCTCTGTAGATTTGTCTTCCAATGCTGCATCGTGATCATATTCGTTGAAATATGTCTGGACTAAAGCATCAACTTCTTCATCCTTTACCTTGCTGTGATATTCCATCAGCTCACTGGCCGGACAATAGTCTACATGGTAGCCCATGCGCTGTTCTGCCTCTACCTTGTCACCGTCTGTTACGGCTACATTGTTCATCTGGTCGCCAAAGCGAATGATCAACATATCTTGAGCATCTGCCCATGCTGCGCAGACACGCATCCATACGGCAATCTTGTGCTGAGTATCTGCATCCTGCCAATAGCCTACAACCACTTTCCGACGGATACGCATGCGGGTGCAGATATGACCAAATTCGCGGTCTCCGTGAGCAGACTGGTTCAAGTTCATGAAATCCATGTCCATTGTATCCCATGGAATTTCCTTATTGAATTGAGTATGCAGGTGGAGCAACGGCTTCTTCAGTTGCTGCAAACCGTGAATCCACATTTTTGCAGGAGAGAAGGTATGCATCCAGGTAATTACACCGATACATTTTTCATCATTGTTTGCAGCTTTGAATACAGCTTCAACTTCTTTTGAAGAATTGGCTGTTCCTTTATATACTACTTTTACAGGCAGATTGCCGCTTGCATTCAAGCCTGAAACCATTTCATTGCTGTGTGAATCTACTGCAATAACTGCATCACCGCCGTACAAGAGCTGAGCTCCGGTTACGAACCAAACTTCATATTGATCAAATGCGTTCATAGTTTATTTGTTTATTGGTTGATAATTAGGATTTACTTTTTCTGTCCGTAATAAGCGTTCGGGCCGTGTTTGCGGCTGAAATGTTTTTCTATCAGCAGGGGATTCATGGTCAGACGCGGATTGACAGCGTAGGCTATACTTGCCATCTTTGCGACTTGCTCCATGACAACGGCATTATGGACAGCATCATGCGCATCTTTGCCCCAAGCAAACGGCCCGTGATTCTTGACCAAAACTCCCGGAGTATGTACAGGATTCATTCCTTCGAAGCGTTTTACTATCACATTTCCCGTTTCCAATTCATAAGCGCCCTTCACTTCCGCTTCGGTCATATCAGCCGTGCAAGGGATAGCTTCGTGGAAATAATCGGCGTGAGTCGTACCTATATTCGGGATATCCAGTCCGGCCTGCGCCCATGCAGTAGCATAAGTAGAGTGGGTGTGGACTACACCTCCGATTTCCGGGAATGCCTTATAAAGAACCAAATGGGTAGGAGTATCGCTTGAAGGGCGAAGATTCCCTTCCACCACATTTCCCTCAAGGTCTACAACCACCATATCCTCGGCTTTCATCTCATCATAAGATACGCCGCTCGGCTTAATGACAACCAATCCGCTTTTGCGGTCGATTCCGGAAACATTTCCCCAAGTGAAAATCACTAATCCATGCTTAACCAAATCAAGATTTGCACGGAATACTT
Source organism: uncultured Bacteroides sp. (assembly GCA_949294185.1). Taxonomy (GTDB): domain Bacteria; phylum Bacteroidota; class Bacteroidia; order Bacteroidales; family Bacteroidaceae; genus Phocaeicola. The sequence goes on along the minus strand of CASFGA010000004.1, from coordinate 284,187 downwards.
TTTCTTTTAATGCTTCTAACATACTATTAAAGTTTGAATTTCGGATCTTTCCGATAAGCTTTATCATTGAACTTATAAAGATATGCCCCTCTTCGTGATCCTGTTTTATCTATTTTATCCGTCTTTTCAATGAAGTCCATATCCGCGATGCGCTTACGGAAATTTCGCTTGTCCATCGGCTCACCGTATATGGCTTCATACAAGCTTTGCAATTGCGAAAGGGTAAACAGTTCAGGCAGGAGATTAAAGCCAATCGGAGCTCTCGAGGCCTTATGCTTCATCCGCAGCCTTGCCTTTTCCACCATTTGTGTATGATCAAAAATCAAGTCAGGCAATTCATTTACATTTACCCAATAAGCGTTATGCTGCTGAACCAGTTCACGGTCATATTCATTGATGTTTATCAATGCATAATAAGCCAATGATATGACCCGTTCACCCGGGTCGCGATTGATTTCGCCGAAAGCACCGATTTGTTCCATAAAAACATTTTCCAAACCGGTAAGTTCGCTTAATACACGTTTGGCAGCAGCATCTGCACTTTCATTCTCTTGTATAAAACCTCCCATAAGTGACCATTTCCCTTTTGCCGGTTCAAAATTCCGTTTCAACAAAAGCAGATTCAGCTCTCCTTTGTCGAATCCGAATATGATGCAATCGATTCCGACATAAAATTTAGGATTTTGTTTGTAATATGCAGTCATAACGGGAATTGTTTTAAATATATTTTATTTTTCTACACCGAATTTAAAGATACAGTGGCTGTGATAGGTTTGTCCCGGCTCTAAAATGACAGAAGGCCATTGCGGTTTGTTGGGGCTGTCTGGATAATGCTGGGTTTCCAGGCAGACAGACGCTCTTTGCGGATAAACAATGCCTTTTTTACCTTTTACCGTTCCATCAAGGAAATTGCCGGTATAAACTTGGATGCCAGGTTCGTCAGTATAGACTTCCAATGTTATGCCTGTAACCGGGCTTGTCAGTTTTGCTGCCACTTGAGTAATGTCTCCTTTAGTGTTCAAAACCCAGTTGTGGTCGAATCCGTTTCCGAATTTTACTTGTTCATTACTGAAGTCCGTAACAGACGGAGCGATTGCTTTAGGAGTATTAAAATCGAACGGAGTATCTTTTACGGCCATCATTGTCCCGTCAGTCATGTAAGTACTGTCAACCGGAGTAATGCTGTCTGACGCGATATAGAGTATATTGTCCATCGCCGGCTTTGAGGGGTCGCCATTCAAGTTGAAATATGAATGGTTAGTCATGTTGATTACCGTCTTTTTGTCTGTCGTTGCATCATACTTAATGTCAATTGCATTGTCCGCAGTCAGCGTATAAGTGACATTCGCCGTAACATTTCCGGGGAAATTGTTGTCGCCGTCCGGTGATTTCATCGTCAGCACGATTGTGCTGTCATTGGTTTGAGAGGCTTCATATACTTGATACTGCCAACCTGTCGGCCCCCCATGCAGGCAGTGTCCGAAATTGTTCTGCGGCAATTGGATTTCCGTCCCGTCAATCGTTATTTTCCCCTGATTGATGCGGTTCGCATAACGGCCGATAGCTGCTCCAAAATCACTGGGAATATGCTGGTAGTCGGCTATACTGTCAAAGCCTAATACTACATCTGTCATGTTTCCATTCCTGTCGGGGACCATTATGGATACAAGACGTCCTCCAAAGTTGGTGACACAAACTTCCATACCCTGGCTGTTTTTCAAGGTATACAGCTTCACGGGCTTGGTTCCGTCAATCATGGCCTCAAAGTTGGCCGGGTTCAAACCAGACAAAGTCAATACAGGCTGTTCCTGTTTTTGGGCGCATCCGCTAAGCAAGATTAAAGCAGCGCCCATTCCCAAAAGTGATTTTTTCATGTTTTCCATATCAATACTATTTTATGATGGATTTATTTTGGTGTAAAAATAACACTTAAAACGATTTGTTGGTTATCATACCTCTATGTTATGCAACATAAAGCTTGGAATCATGCCGGAAAAAACTTTTTTGCATGTAAGGAAAAACAGATTTCACAAGCACAAAAACAGGATTGCAACATCTGTTATTTGCTTTTTACGCTTCTGGCGGAAAGGTGAAGTCGGCCTAAAGATAAAGTAGGAGGCGAGTTTCTCGAAGAAACTCGCCTCCTGCCTACATATAACAATATATTATGAATATATCATGTTGTTTTTACCAGAAATAAGCATAGAACAACGCACACAATACAACCACTCCCAAAGTGGCGATAACATCCCATTTGTTCCAGCTGTCTCGGATTGTCTTTTTATAGTCTTTTGAAAACGTAATGGCTGCAATCTGTTCGGCACTGGGCTTGGGGGTGAAAGCTGATATTACAAACATCGCAATGATGATGAACACCAACAGCCATACTTCGAAGATTAACCAGTTGGTTTGCCAGAACCAAGTCGTATATTCCCAAAAAGCACCATCCATCGTTGCTTTACCTGAATTGGTGAGGACATTGGTGAGCAAACGCAGCATTCCTATCAGGAAACCACCGATAAGTCCCCATTCGCCTGCCTTCGGAGTAATTCTCTTCGAGAAAATACCGAGAGTAAATACGGCAACCATAGCAGGAGCAATGAGCGACTGGATATCTTGAAGGTATGAATACAGATTACCCATGTTCATCATGATAGGCATCCAAATCAAGCCTAAAAGCACGACAACTACCGTAGCAACACGACCAACAAATACGTAATGGCTTTCACTCATGCCTTTTTTCATAGGTTTGTAAAAGTCTTCTGTAAACAAAGTGGCGCAACTATTAAAGAATGCAGCCAAAGATGCTACGAGGGCGCAGATGAAACCAATAGTAACGATACCCTTTACACCTGCAGGCAAAATGTTCTTCACCATCATGGCAAAAGCTCCGTCTGTATCATGAGTGTTGGTGATATCCATAATGATGCCGCTACCTGTCTTCTGAGAAAGCGCAAAAGCAACCATACCAGGAATCAAGAACATAAACACCGGCAACAGCTTGAAATAACCTGCCGCAATCGTACCGCGACGGGCGCGTGCCATCACCTTACCGTTGTCTTCTCCTTTTGTCTGACCAAGAACACGCTGTACAATGTGCTGGTCTGTACACCAATACCAGAAACCGATAATGGAAGCACCAAGGAACACTACATATCCCGGGAATTGCGGATACATCGGGTCGGCCGGATCGGTATGGAACATGTGCGTGGTACCAAAGCCTTCGTGTGCAGCATTACATACCGCCATCATCTGTGACCATCCTTCGCTGATGCTGCCATCGCCAAGCTTGCTTAATCCAAGGAACAAAACGAGGAAAGAACCGATGATAAGAATAGGAGTCTGTATGGCAGACAAGGTCATCACGCCCTTCATTCCGCCAAACACAGTGAATACGGCCGTAATGGCAATCAGGCCGATTGCGCCATACCAGAACGGCAGGCCGAGAAGATATTCAAAGAAAATACCGCCAGTAAACGCCGTTACAGAAACCTTAGTCAACACGTATGCTATCAATGTAATGATTGACAACCAAGAGCCTGTACGCTGGGTATAACGGAACTTGAGGAAATCCGGCATTGTGATAATCTTGCCCATCTTATTGTTCAACAGTTGGTAGAATGGAACGAACAGCCATCCGAGTATGAGAATCATCCATCCTTGCATTTCCCAATGAGCCATACCCACGCCATCTTTCGCTCCTGTACCCGCAAGACCTACCAGATGCTCTGAGCCAATGTTGGCTGCAAATATCGCAGCACCGATAATATACCACGGCTCACCTTTTCCAAAGAGGTAATCCTGACTGTCAGCCCCTTTCATTTTTTCTTTGTCTTTTTGTATGGTACGATAAATCGCCCATACAATCGCCATCACTCCGACGGCGAGAACCGCCCAATCGAGCCATACAAATTCTTGTGAATTCCAATTCATAATCTTAATATTTAAATTAACTGTTTATCTATAAGCAATTTATCTGTCATGCCGCATTCAATGGTGTATTTACAACACTAATCTGAATGCAATATTAGCCATAAAGTAGAAAAGTGCACCTATAAAAAGCTATGTTATAAAACACTAATTATTATTTTCTTTGTTTTTTTATCAAATAGACCTGTCACCACGGCTTCAAGGCACAGAAAAAATGTTAATGCAAAAGAGCCACAGCCATCCGGGACAAAGGCATACCATTGTTGTTTAACGCACAATAAATCCAATGGGGCAGCACCCAGGCTTAAAGACACATTTATATATTATATTTACACCATATATATTATGCGACAATAAACATCCACATATTGTATCAAGTATGAAAACTATCATTTTGGAAAAGAATGTTTTATAACATCTATAATTGCACATTATTTTTTTATCACATAACAAAAAAGTTCTTATATTTGCCGTGTCGAAATATGTTAGGATATGGGAAAGCTCGAGGACAAGAATCTGATAATTGATGTACACGTGTCCGTGGACTGTGTGCTGATAGGTTTCGACGGAGAGCAATTCAAAGTTCTTCTGGTTCGGCAAATAGGGAAGGATATTGATGGCGAGGCGAATGACATGAAGCTTCCGGGCAGCCTGATTTACGCAGATGAAGATTTGGATGATGCTGCAAAACGAGTGTTGAACGAGCTGACAGGCCTGAAAAACATCAAGATGGCTCAGTTTAAAGCTTATGGGTCTAAAGATCGTACGGCAAATCCTAAAGATGTGATGTGGCTGGAGCGTTTTCATCGCATAACAGAAAATCGGGTAGGGAGGATTGTTACCGTCGCTTATCTTTCGTTGCTGAAAATTGACAGGAAAAGCCGCCAGCTGAGTGCTACATACGATGCCTGTTGGGTCCCGGTATCTGAAGTAAAGTCTTTGGCTTTTGACCATTTGCAAATTTGCCACGATGCCTTGGCCTTTATTCGTCACTACGTAGAAATAGTACCTTCGGCTATGTTTGACCTGCTGCCGCGGAAATTCACGGCGGCGCAGCTTCGTTCTTTATTTCAGCTGATTTATAACAAGCGCTTTGATGTGCGTAATTTCCACAAGAAAATAGCTCTTATGCCTTACGTGGTCCCTTTAGAGGAAAAGGAAGTGGGGGTTTGTCACCGTGCGGCTCGTTATTATAAGTTTGATCGTGCAATTTATAACAAACAAAAAAAATAATTATGTATTTATTAGGTTATGACATAGGAAGCTCTTCGGTTAAGGCCAGTCTGGTAAATGCCGAAACCGGGAAATGTGCAGCATCAGCCTTTTTCCCGAAAGTTGAAGCGGAAATCATTTCCGTACGTACAGGATGGGCCGAGCAGCATCCTGAAATGTGGTGGGCAAACTTAAAGCTGGCAACAGAAGCCGTATTGGCTGAAAGTGGAGCGAAAAAAGAAGAAATAGCCGCTATCGGCATTTCCTACCAGATGCATGGACTGGTGTGCGTGGACAAGGAACAAAATGTCTTGCGTCCTTCCATTATCTGGTGTGACTCTCGTGCTGTGCCTTATGGAGACCGGGCTTTCAAGGATTTGGGTGAAGAGCAATGCCTTTCTCATCTGTTGAATTCTCCGGGAAACTTCACAGCATCCAAGCTTGCATGGGTAAAAGAGAACGAGCCGGATGTTTACGCGAAGATTGACAAGATCATGCTGCCGGGTGATTATATCGCCATGAAACTGACGGGAGAGGTTTGTACTACCGTTTCGGGACTTTCAGAAGGCATGTTCTGGGATTTCAAGCAGAATGAAGTTGCAGGTTTTCTGATGGACTATTATGGTTTAGACCGCTCTTTGATTGCCGATATCCGTCCTACTTTTTCAGAACAAGGGCGTGTAACGGCTGCCGCTGCCGCTGAACTGGGGCTGAAAGAAGGCATCCCAGTAACTTATCGTGCGGGTGATCAGCCCAACAATGCACTGTCATTGAATGTGTTTAATCCGGGTGAAATTGCTTCTACCGCCGGTACTTCAGGAGTGGTTTACGGCGTAAACGGCTCGGTTAACTACGATCCAAAATCACGTGTCAACACATTTGCGCATGTCAACCATACGGGGGAACAGACCCGTTTGGGAGTTCTGTTGTGCATCAACGGCACGGGCATTCTGAATTCATGGATAAAACGCACGGTGGCTCCGGAAGGTGTTTCCTATGCCGACATGAATGAACTGGCGGCCCAAGCTCCTATCGGAGCAGGAGGAATCAGCATTCTGCCTTTCGGAAACGGAGCTGAACGCATGCTTCAGAATCGTGAAGTAGGCTGTTCTGTCCAAGGGATAAACTTCAATCAGCATACACGCAATCACATTATACGTGCCGCACAAGAAGGTATAGTCTTTTCATTCCGCTACGGCATCGATATCATGAAGGCGATGGGAATGGAAGTAAAAAAGATTCATGCAGGCCATGCCAACATGTTCCTCAGTCCACTTTTCCGCGACACATTGGCCGGAGTGACCGGAGCAGTGATAGAACTGTACGATACAGACGGCTCAGTAGGTGCGGCAAAAGGAGCGGGCATCGGAGCAGGTATCTATAAAGACAACAACGAAGCCTTTGCAACGCTTGAGAAACTGGCGGTCATCGAACCTAACGAGCATGACAAAGCTGCATACGAAGATGCTTACGGCCGTTGGGTAGAGTGCTTGAACCGGCTTTGACATAAAGAAAAATCCGTATCCTTATAACGATATCAGGATATGATTATATAGAAAAACAAGTATTTAAGAGAATAAATTCATTAACTTTAAAAAACAGTACGATTATGGCAACAAAAGAGTATTTTCCGAATATCGGAAAAATCAAGTTTGAAGGTGTAGAAAGTAAAAATCCTCTGGCTTTCCGCTATTATGATCCTGAAAGGGTAGTGATGGGAAAGAAGATGAAAGACTGGTTGAAATTCTCAATGGCATGGTGGCACACCTTGTGCGCTGAAGGTGGTGACCAGTTCGGCGGCGGAACAAAGACATTCCCGTGGAACGGAAACCCGGACAAAGTACAGGCTGCCAAAGACAAGGCAGACGCCGGCTTTGAAATCATGCAGAAAATAGGTATCGAATACTACTGCTTCCACGATGTAGACCTCTGCGCAGAAGCTGAAACCATCGAGGAATATGAATCTAACCTGAAAGAAGTGGTTGCTTATCTGAAGCAGAAACAGGCTGAAACAGGTATCAAACTGTTATGGGGTACGGCAAACGTATTCGGACACGCACGATATATGAATGGTGCAGCAACAAACCCTGATTTCGATGTTGTGGCACGTGCGGCAGTTCAGATTAAGAACGCTATCGATGCAACTATTGAACTGGGCGGTACCAATTATGTATTCTGGGGCGGACGCGAAGGTTATATGTCATTGCTGAACACTGACCAGAAACGCGAAAAAGAGCACCTGGCACAAATGCTGACCATCGCTCGTGATTACGCTCGTGCTCACGGATTCAAGGGTACTTTCCTTATCGAACCCAAACCGATGGAACCGACCAAGCATCAGTATGATGTAGATACAGAAACTGTAGTCGGCTTCTTGAAGGCTCACAATCTGGACAAAGACTTCAAAGTAAACATCGAAGTGAACCATGCCACTCTGGCCGGCCACACATTTGAGCACGAACTCTGCGTAGCTGTTGACAACGGCATGTTGGGTTCAATCGACGCAAACCGCGGCGACTACCAGAACGGATGGGATACAGACCAGTTCCCAATTGACAACTATGAGCTGACTCAGGCTATGATGCAAATCATCCGCAACGGTGGATTCGGTGATGGCGGTACAAACTTCGATGCCAAGACTCGTCGTAACTCTACAGACTTGGAAGACATCTTTATCGCCCACATTGCCGGTATGGATGTTATGGCTCGTGCATTGCTGAGTGCAGCCAAACTGTTGGAAGAATCTCCTTATAAGAAAATGCTGGCCGACCGTTATGCTTCATTCGATTCAGGCAAAGGTAAAGAGTTCGAAGAAGGCAAGCTGACATTGGAAGAAGTGGTTGCTTATGCAAAGGCTAACGGCGAACCGAAGCAGACAAGCGGAAAGCAGGAACTGTATGAAGCTATTTTAAATATGTATTGCTAATAGTTGATATTTTTTCGTAATTTTAAAGTCCCGATTGATTTTCTAATCAATCGGGCTTTTTTATTCGGATAAATTATTATCTTTGCAATACAACATTATATATTTTTATTAAAATTATAGCCATGAATCCGAACAGTAATCATTTGGTCATAATGGCAGGCGGTGTTGGAAGCCGGTTCTGGCCGATGAGCAGTCCTTCATTACCCAAACAGTTCATTGATGTCTTGGGCTGCGGGCGCACACTTATCCAGTTGACAGTGGATCGTTTCAAAAACATCTGTCCGCCTGAAAATATCTGGATAGTAACTTCTGCCGATTACGCGGATATAGTAAGGGAACAGCTGCCTGAAATAGGAGGTGAGCACGTATTGCTGGAACCATGCCGACGGAATACGGCACCATGCATCGCGTATGTAAGCTGGAAAATCAAGGCCAAAAACCCTAAAGCCAACATTGTCGTTACACCAAGTGATCATATCGTGACGGATGAGCGTGAGTTTTCACGTGTTGTTTTGTCTGCAATGAAATTTACAGCAGATTCAGATGCAATAGTTACGCTCGGAATGAAGGCTACTCGTCCGGAAACAGGATATGGATATATCGAGGCGGATCTTTCAATGCCATGCCCGTCCAACAAAGAAATTTATAGAGTAGATGCGTTTAAAGAAAAGCCGAACCAGGAAACTGCTGAACGCTATTTACGAAAAAACAATTATTTTTGGAACGCAGGAATTTTTATATGGAATGTCAGTACAATCGTCAATGCATTGCGTGTTTATCAACCTGCCATGTCAAAGATATTCGAGCGGCTTCTTCCTTATTATTATACTGACAAGGAACAGGAACTGATAAACGAACTGTTTCCTGCATGTGAAAATATCTCTATCGACTATGCTGTTATGGAAAAAGCAGATGAAATTTATGTATTTCCGGCGTCGTTCGGATGGAGTGATTTGGGCACATGGGGATCATTGCACGACAATCTGAAAAAAGATGCCCACAATAATATATGTGTAGGCACCAATATAAAAATGCATGAATCACGAAACTGCATAATACATGTGACGGAGGAAAAGAAAGTTGTGATTCAAGGATTGGACGGATACATAGTAGCGGAGAAAAACGGCATGTTGTTGATTTGTCGTTTGAGCGAAGAACAGCGTATCAAAGATTTCCTGACAGAATAATCAAAGGAAAAATGGAGGAGAGTTGGTTTATCTCTGCGCTATTAAACATAATGCGCATTATATGCCATTTCAAAAAATCTTTTTATACAGCATCATAAACTATTTGTGACAGAAGAAAAAGAAGTTTTTAATAAGCAACACTCTAAATTTGGCAGTGAGAAAAAAGCTCGTCACTGCCGAATTTAGAGGTTTTGTTGGGGCTTAAATGATTAATCCCCCAATAATGTCACGTATAGAAGAACAGTTGTGACGTTCAAGATACTCATCAATGCCTTTAGCTATTTTTACAGTAACGGCAGGATCGATGAAATTGGCCGTACCGACCTGAATAGCCGAAGCGCCGGCCAAGAAGAACTCTACAGCATCTCTCCAATTCATGATGCCTCCCAAGCCGATAACCGGTATTTTCACAGCATGTGCAACCTGCCATACCATGCGCAAAGCTATCGGTTTAACAGCGGCACCGCTCATACCACCTGTTATAGTTGAAAGAACAGGCTTTCTTTTTTCTGCATCAATAGCCATACCCAATAAAGTATTGATAAGCGAAACGCTGTCGGCCCCTGCACATTCTGCGGCTCGGGCTATTTCAGTAATATCAGTCACATTGGGAGAAAGTTTTACTATCAGCGTTTTCTTGTATACTTTGCGGACTGCACCCACAACTTCGGCAGCTCCATGAGCAGATACCCCGAATGCCATTCCACCTTGTTTAACGTTTGGACATGAGATATTCAATTCGATGGCCGGAATATTGTCCAGTTCATTGATGATGCCTGCTGTTTCAACATAATCTTCAACCTGCGATCCTGAAACGTTTACAATCATATTCGTGCGAATATCCTTGATTTGCGGATAAATGTGATCCACGAAATAATGTACGCCTTTATTCTGTAATCCGACGGCATTCAGCATTCCCATAGGCGTTTCTGCCATACGCGGATAAGGATTGCCCTCACGATGGTGCAAGGTTGTCCCTTTTACAATAATGCCTCCTATTTGCTCTAAATCAACAAAGTCTTGGAATTCCAAGCCATACCCGAATGTGCCCGATGCTGTCATCACCGGATTTGACATTTTCAGGCTACCGATATTTATAGTTAAATCTGCCATAACAATTTCTTTATATTGAATACAGGACCTTCTTTACATACACATACATGGCCTTCTTTTGTGTTTTCCACGCAGCACAGGCAGGCTCCCACGCCACATGCCATTTTATTTTCCAGCGAGACTTCACATTCTATCCCATTTGCGCGGGCATATTGGGCAACCGCCATCATCATAGGCTTCGGACCGCATGCGTAAATCATATCAAATCTTCTTTCTTTTAGAATGCTGTGCATGGTTACATAGCCTTTTTCACCGAGGCTTCCGTCTTCAGTCGTAACATAGACTTCTCCTTTAGCCTTAAAAGAATCCAATTGCAGCAAGTCGCCCTCCGAACGTGCCCCCAACAGAAAAGTCGGTTTGCAATGTTGCTGTAAGATTTCTCCCAAATAAAGCATGGGAGCTGTCCCGACACCACCGCCCACCAACAGCACTCTCTTATCAGAGCCTTCCGGGATGGAAAATCCATTGCCAAGCGGCAATATGACATTTATCACATCACCCTTCTGGCTTTCAGCCAGTTTGCGGGTGCCGTCACCTACCAATTGAATAAGAAACCACACTTCATTTGCTTTCCGGTCCACATAATTAATGGAAATCGGACGCCGCAAAAATGTCGTGGCGGAGCCGTCAACACGAATTTCGGCAAATTGTCCCGGCAACATTTCCGGCAACGGCTCCGGTTGAGTCAACTTGAGAAGCACATAATTGGCGTTCAAACGAACGTTTTCAGCCACAGTCAAATCTAAGATATATTTCTTCATATAAAATTGAGTAAACCTTTTCAGAATGCAAAGATACGAATTTGCTGAATATCTATGGAATCCCAAACATCAAATAAACAATCCGTTTCTTATTTTTCAGGCTTAAAAATCTCATAAGTGCCATTGTCGAAAAAGATTCTTATCTCTGTAATTTTAGGTTGGGGTTTTTCTATATACCTGATTTCTGGTTGGATAACGCTCTCTATGCGCGATTCTGCTGTGACTGGCGCAACTTTCTCCGCCATTTTCGGCTCTTCCGAAAATTGTGAAAACAAATCGGGAGCACTGCCTGTCGGTTTCTTATCCTCCATTTGTCCCTCACCATAAAGCAGCCAGTTCAGATTGACATACGGACATGCTTTATGAATGCGCATGACCAAGTCTAAGCTTGGATTGTTGCGGCCATTGAATATATGTGACAATGAGGAAACAGAAACTCCTATTCGCTCTGCAAATTCCGCATTGGACAAGCCTTCTTTCTGTATTATCTGTATAATCCGATCTTTCATTTACATGTGTATAAAATGTTTCACTTGACAAATGTATAAACAAAAACGGACAAATGCAAATGTTCTATACAGAAATGAAATTTACATCTGTATAAAACAGATGAGGTCTATATTACATTTCTATATTTTACAATTATACAGACAGGGATATGATTATAGCAAAACTTTTGTTTTTCCATGTATATAATTGGTTTTGATTACTATAATAATTTTTTTATCTTCTTATGCAAGTCTTATTCTATTATATAAGATCATTGCCGGGAAAGGATTAAAACACAAATTTAAATTTGCAATATAAATTACTGAAATACTTATGTTTATGTCTTGATATATACAGAATAATATATATACATTTACATCTGTAAGCATCGCTATTGACAAAAGTTTTTCTTATCCTTTATGCTTCACATTTGTATACATAAACACAAAAGATGTACGCTTGTAAAGCAGAGCAAGTATACAGATATAAAAAACGCATCATCTTGTTATACATTTGTATTATAAGATGATGCGATATGCTTTTTGTATCTGAAAGAAATAATCTTTGGAATATACTTGATTGGAATCAATGAAAAATGAAATAAATCAATTCGCGAAGAAGCTCTCCGTCGGTGATAGAAGAATTGCCTACACCTTTTGACTTAGCGTCACAAAGACGGACAGCCTTTATTATCTGCATCACCTTTACCCCCGAATACCGCTTCATCGCGATTTCATAATCTTTAGCCTGCCAGGGAGAACGAAGCCCCAACTGCTCGGCTATTCCTCTATCCGATTTGTCTGGCGCATAATACGCCAACATCAGGTTGGCAAAAAAATTGAACAATACAGCAAGCGTCACTTGCAAAGGATTGTTTCTGGGATTTTCCTCGAAATATTTTATTATCTGATTGGCTTTTGCCACATCTTTCATTACGACCGCATTGCGCAATTCAAAGTTATTATAATCCTTGCTGATGCCTATATTCCGTTCGATTTGCTCCGGAGTAATGCGCTTTTTACCGACAGGAAGTGCAATAATCAGCTTTTCCAGTTCTCCCGCCATCCTGTTCAAATCGGCCCCTACAAACTCAGCCATCATTTCCGAAGCTTTCGGCTCTATCTCCACCTGCCTGCGCTTCAGATATGAAGCAATGAATCCGGGCAGTTGGCTTTCCTTTAGCTTCTTCGACTCAAAGAGAATTCCGCTCTTTTCCAATTCAGCCGCCAGTTTTTTCCGCCGGTCTATTACTCCATGCTTGTAGCATACGACAAGAATCGTGGAGTTCAAAGGCTTCTGGAGGTAATGAACCAGTCCGTCCCAATTCCTCAAATTCTGCGCTTCTTTGATTACGACAACCTGGTGCTCCGACATCATCGGATAACGTCTTGCCGTGTTGACTATTGTCGCAATATCCACATCCGAACCATACAGCACCGTCAGGTTAAACTCCTTTTCCGTTTCCGTCAGAACGATATCCGCGATATAGTCGGCAATGCGATCGATATAATAATCCTCTTCCCCCATCAGAAAATAAACAGGTGAATAGACCTTGTTTCTCAGATTCCGTATGATTTCTTCGTAAGTGATATCTTTTGCCATAAGAGTCTACCAGTCGAATTTCAGATGTTTTACAGTTCTCTTCTCTTCAATAATCATGCGCAGTGCGTCGATGCCTATCTCCACATGCTCATATACGTAGCGTTGCGTCACCATCGTATCACTCTGCTCCGTCTTTATGCCTTCGGGAATCATCGGCTGGTCGGACACAAGCAGCAAGGCTCCTGTAGGAATATGATTGGCAAAACCGGTTATGAAAAGCGTGGCCGTTTCCATGTCCACCGCCATGGCCCGTGTTTTCAGGACATAATCTTTGAACGATTCGTCGTGCTCCCATATACGGCGGTTTGTCGTGTAGACAGTGCCAGTCCAATAGTCGCGTGAATGATTGCGAATGGCGGAAGAAACCGCACGCTGCAGCATGAATGCAGGCAGTGCAGGGACTTCCGGCGGATAATAATCATTGGATGTCCCTTCTCCGCGGATGGCCGCTATTGGAAGAATCAAGTCCCCTATCTGGTTTTTCTTGTCTATCCCCCCACATTTTCCCAGAAACAGGCATGCTTTGGGATGGACTGCACTCAGCAAATCCATGATGATAGCGGCGTTCGGACTGCCCATGCCAAAGTTAATCATCGTAATGCCTTCGGCATGAGCGGAAATCATATTGGCATCCCGCCCCAATATAGGGACATCAAACTGCTCGGCGAATATCTCGACATATTTGTTGAAATTGGTAAGCAGTATATATTCACCGAAATCCTCCAGTTTGCGCCTGGTATATCGGGGAAGCCAGTTTGCTACGATTTCCTCTTTTGTTTTCATCATCTTTTTGTATTTTTGCATGAGCAATTTCAATCACTGCAAATGTACGAAAACTCAGCATTAAACCTGCCTTCTTATCCTTATAAAATCAATGTAAGGAAAGGGAAAAAATTTATTTTCGATATATTAAGAAAAAAATATGTCGCCCTCACTCCCGAAGAATGGGTCAGACAACATTTTGTCCATCTACTGGTGGAACATAAGGGATATCCTGCGGGACTGCTCGCCAATGAGGTTCAAGTATGTCTGAACGGCTGCAAAAGACGTTGCGACACGGTGTTATACGACCGCGAGCTGAAAGCACGGATGATTGTTGAATACAAGGCTCCTGCCGTGGAGATTACCCAAGCCGTGTTCGACCAAATAACGCGCTATAATATTGTGCTTCATGTGGACTATCTGATTGTTACCAACGGCATCAGCCACTACTGTTGCCGCATCGACTATACCAACAATTCATACACTTTTCTTCCGCACATACCGATGTTTTCTGAATTGTGACGCATGATATTAAAAGACAAATCCCCCCGGAAAACACATTCCAGAGGGATTTGTCCTGTTCCCAATATGATAAAGATACCGTTATTTGGTCTTCGTCTCAAGATGCTTTTCCACGGTAACGCCTGCCAGTTCCGGGTCGATCATGATACGTCCGCAATATTCACAAACGATAATCTTTTTACGCATGCGGATATCCAGCTGCTTCTGAGGCGGAATCTTGTTGAAGCAGCCTCCGCAGGCATCGCGCTGCACGTAAGTAATCCCCAATCCGTTACGCGAATTTTTGCGAATACGCTTGAAAGCCTGAAGCAGACGCGGCTCGATGGTCGTTTCCAAAGCTTTGGCCTTTTCTCTCAGCTTTTCCTCCTCCTGCTTGGTTTCGGAAATGATTTCATCAAGCTCATTCTTCTTCACCTCCAGGTCTTTCTGTCTTTCTTCCAGGGCAAGTGTACTCTTTTCGATTTCCTCTTCCTTAGCCTGGATGGAGGCGGTAAATTCCTTGATGCGCTTTTCACACAGCTCCACTTCCAAAGTCTGGAATTCGATTTCCTTCGTCAATACATCATATTCGCGGTTGTTGCGCACGTTGTCCTGCTGTTCTTTATACTTTTCGATAGAAGTCTTGGCAGCCTCTATCTCTATCTTTTTCTTTGAAACGTTGGTTTTCAGCTCGCTGATTTCACCTTTAATCTTCTCGATTCGTGTGCTCAAACCTGTAACTTCATCTTCCAGATCCTGCACTTCAAGAGGCAGCTCACCTCTTAAGGTCTTGATCTTGTCGATTTCAGACAGCATCGTCTGCAACTGATATAAAGCCTTCAGCTTTTCTTCCACACTCAATTCACTTGGATCTTTCTTTGCTTCTTTAGCCATAGTTCTTATAAATATTTGATGGGATTCGTGTTGACACGGGTTATCTGCATCTCCAGTGCCGGAAACTTGTCCCTTATGATTGAATAAAGTAACTCTTTCGTGTATTGTTCACTTTCATAATGCCCGATTTCAGCAATCAGGATATCGTTTTCATAACTGAAATAATCGTGGTATCTCACTTCGCCGGTCATGAAGACATCTGCATGTCCGGCCACGGCCTTAGGCAGCAGAAATGCTCCTGCCCCGCCACAGAGCGCCACGGTCTGAATCAAACGACCGTTCAACCGGGAATGTTTCACACATCCTACTTCAAACAGCTTCTTTATCCTTTTCAGAAAATCAGTTTCGGTTTCAGCTTCCGGCAGTTCGCCCACTACTCCCGCTCCCGCCTGACTCCATGAATTCTTCAGCGGATACAGGTCGTATGCAGGTTCTTCATAGGGATGGGCGGCCAACAGAGCCTTCACAACTTGCGCCTTACGGTATTCTGGAAGAATCGTTTCAATGCGCGTTTCCGCCTCTTGATGCAGCTCACCGATTTTTCCGCAATACGGACGGGTGCCTTCCCCCGCACGGAAAGTGCCGTCTCCCCTTACATTATAGCTGCAAGAGTCGTAGCCGCCGATGCATCCGCACCCTGCCGAAAACAAGGCTTCACGCACCTTTTCGGCATGATTGACAGGAACGAAAGTCACCAGCTTCAGCAGACAGTTTTCTTTTGGCTCCAATATACGGACATTCTTCAAGCCTATCTTTTCCGCCATCTTATAGTTGACCCCCTGCGGCGCATTATCCAAATTGGTATGCATCGAGAAGACAACGATGTCATTCCTTATGGCTTTCATGACACAACGCTCTACGTAGTCACGCCCGGTTATTGACTTAAATCCTTTAAATATCAGGGGATGATGGGATATGACCAGATTGTAACCCAACGCAACCGCTTCATCAATGACTGCTTCGGTTACATCCAAACACAACAAAGCCCCTGCAACTTCCGCGTCTGTCAATCCTACTTGCAGTCCGGCATTGTCAAAACCATCCTGCAAAGGCAGAGGCGCGAACATCTCAAGGGCGTTCAAAACTTCCTTAATTTTCATGTTTCGCGAAAATTTGCACAAAGATAATCATTTTTCAACAAATCTCAGCCGCCGAAACATTTTTTATAAAGAAAAATTATCGGTCTGTTTTCCCATTCCCATGTTTGCAAATGTGAACCGCGCACATGAAAACGGCCGGAATGAACAGGCAGAAACTTTTTTTGACTGTGGTGATACAATTTTTCAATCCTGCAAAAAGAAGCCGTGCCCCCTCACAGATTCCACACTTCACAACCGAAGTGCAGTTTCCTGCGAAAGGCCACGGCTTCCGTATCGCGTAAGAGTCTTCTTTTTAAATTCCCAAAGACTTCTTCACCAGTTCAATCTTCTCAGTTGCATCTGCGGTCGCTCCCACATAGCATTTCGGGCACTGCATTTCACCCTTGATTTCCATATAGAACTTAATCTTAGGCTCCGTTCCCGAAGGACGCACAGAAATCTTAGTACCGTCAGCCGTAAAGAACTGCAATACATTTGATGTTTCCGGCATATCAAGATCAGTCACATTCCCCTTATTGTCAGTCGCCTTCAGCGTCTTGTAATCCTTTACCAGCACCACTTCAGAACCTCCCAGTTCCTTAGGCGGACAAGCGCGGAAGTTATCCATCATGGCTTTTATCTCGTCGGCGCCGGTTTTTCCCGGTTTCACAACATTTACAGTGACTTCTTTAGAAAATCCGTATTCCACATAGATATCCATCAAGATATCATACAATGTCTTGCCCTGATCCTTAGCCCAGGCACAGATTTCGGCCAAAAGCGAGCAGGCTGAAACGGCATCCTTATCGCGGACAAAGTCTTCTGCCAAGAAGCCATAGCTTTCTTCTCCGCCGCCTATATACTGCTTGATTCCTTCATTCAGGCGTATCTGGCGCGCAATCCACTTAAATCCCGTATAGCAGTCATACATCTCGATATGGTTCTTGTCTGCCACGGCCTTGATCAGTTCTGTAGTAACAATGGTCTTGACAATAAACTCGTTGCCCTTCATCTTGCCCATTGCTATCCGGTTCTTGATGATATAATACAAGAATATGAGGCAAGTCTGGTTGCCGTTAATCAGCACCCACTCCCCTTTACTGTCTTTACATGCCATTCCCACGCGGTCAGCATCAGGGTCGGAAGCCATCACGATATCGGCATCAATGCTTTTAGCCAAAGCAATCGCCATAGACAGCGCCTCTGCATTTTCGGGATTAGGAGACACAACAGTCGGGAAGTCCCCGCTCTTCACCATCTGTTCAGGAACACAATGCACATTTTCAAATCCCCACATCTTCAAAGATTGAGGAATCAACATCATGCCTGTCCCGTGGATAGGAGTATAGACAATCTTCAAATCCTTCTGACGCTTGATTACTTCCGGATCGATTGATATCGTATGCACCTGACGCAGGTATTCATCATCTATTTCCTTGCCGATGATCTGAATCAAGTCCTTGTTCCCTTCAAACTTAATAGCCTCGACAGATGTGATTTTGTTTACCTCATCGATGATTCCCGTATCATGCGGAGCCAATACTTGCGCACCATCATCCCAATATGCCTTGTATCCATTGTATTCTTTAGGATTGTGAGAAGCCGTTATGTTGATTCCGCTCTGGCATCCCAAATGACGAATGGCGAACGACATCTCCGGTGTAGGGCGCATATCATCGAACAGATAAACCTTAATGCCGTTTGCAGAAAAGATATTGGCCGATATTTCAGCAAACTTGCGGCTGTTGTTCCGGCAGTCATGCCCTACGACAACTGCAATATCCTCTTTTCCGGCAAAGCATTTGTTCAGATAATTGGCCAGACCTTGAGTGGCCGCACCTACAGTATAGATATTCATGCGGTTGGTTCCTGCACCCATAATGCCGCGCAGACCGCCTGTTCCGAATTCCAAGTCCTTATAAAAAGCATCTACCAGCTCTGTCTTGTCCGGGTTCTCCAACATTCGCTTAACTTCCGCCTGAGTCTCGGCATCATAAGCCGGTGTCAACCATTTCTGTGCTTTCTCTGTGCAAAGTTTGATCAATTCGTTTTCCATGATTTTCTCTTTTAAAATTAGATTCTTTTTAATAAGACAAAAATAAAAGATTCGGATTAATAATCCTAAAAACTGAGGATTTTTTTTGACTATAACTTTTCACGCCTGTTGATGATCTTGTCAAACCAGACATTAAGACCCGTCCATACCAAGACATCTATAATGAAAACCAACGTATTGTTCATATAATGGATGGCTGTCATGGTGAACGCACAGAAACAAGCCGACATCAACTGGATGGTGACAAGAGCTCTCCGGGGAGAGAAGCCCATAGCCAAAAACTTATGGTGTATATGGGTCTTGTCGGGAAGAAACAGCGGTCTTCTGTTGCGGGCACGGCGCAAAACCACGCGCACCACATCCAGACACGGCACCATCAGCACGCTAAATGCCACTAGCACAGGACTGCTGTTCATTTGCATCACGTTTCCCGGCTCATACATACAGTACTTGATGACAAAAAAGCTCAAGATATATCCCAATGTCAGACTGCCGGTATCGCCCATAAATATCTTTCTTCCCCGGTTTGCATCGCCAAATACATTATAAGAAAAGAACGGAATGATGACTCCTACGCATACAAACGCCAGCAATGCATATATCCAATATTGGTAATGGACGAAGATAACCCCGAAAATCACCAGTGCCACCATACTGAGCCCCGAGGCAAGACCGTCGATTCCGTCTATCAGATTGATGGCGTTGGTTATGAATACAATCAGCAGCATGGTGAACAAAATGCCGACAGACGGTATGATTTCATAGATTCCGAACAGACCATAAAAATTGTTGATATAAAGCCCGGACACCGGAAACATAGCTGCCGAAATGATCTGCACCACGAATTTCTTGCGGTATCGCACTCCCACCAAATCGTCTGCGATGCCGACAATGTAAAGCAAGGTCAGACCGGAAACCAAAAACAACAGTTCACAAATCGTACGGAGACTGGACAGTTCAACCATATATTGCCCGCTCAGCAGACGGACTGCCGTAAAAGCACACATCGTGCATACTATCACCGGGAAAAAGGTGACGCCTCCCAAACGGGGGACAGGCCGTTTATGTACCTTTCGCGCGTCCGGCTCATCGAAAAGTCGTTTGCGCAAAGATATGATCAGAATATTGGGAATGATAATCCTCCCCAATATGACAGCTGCGACAAATGCCGCAATAATTATATAAAGATTCTCCATAACTGCAGGTTTACCTGATGATATTCCACTTTTCTATTGGCCAAAATTCATTTTGGAAATAAAGGTAATGCAATTTCCCATATTACAAAACAGATAGTCCACTTATTTTGTGCAATTGGCAAGAAATTAAACAATCTGACAAGCAATCCATACAAAAACTTCCGCCATAAGAAAATGAGCGGAAGTCTTGCATTCTTTCTCTTTGCAGCCTACTTCAACAGGTTGGCCAATGAAGCGACCATCGTAGCCAGTGAGGCAAACGACGTTGCGTTCGACATCAGATTGGCAAAGTTAAACTTGCGGGTCTTGTTCGGCACCACAATCTCACATCCGGGTTCTATCTGTTTCTTTCCGCTGCCTTTCACTTCCGCCACCTGTCCGTTCATATAAATAATGAATTTCTTGCTCTTTTTAGCCTGCGACGAGTATCCGCCGGCCTGGCTCAAATAGTAGCTGACCTTTTTGCCTTGCAGGAATGACACCGTATTGGGCATCATCACCGCACCGCTAATCTTTACCGTATTGTTGTACTCTGGGACATTGATGACATCCCCTTCACGCAAGACGATGTCTGCATCACTTCCGGGGTTTGCCAGTGCAGCTTCCAAATCGATTCCTACCGTAAAGGTGCTGTCTACTTTCAAGCCCATCGAGTTTGCCACGGCATCACCGATTTCTTTCCGGATCATTTGAATCGCATCTTCCATGCGCTTCAACTCTTCAGCATTGGCAACGCGGGTCAACTTCGCGCCACGCACATAGGCAAACTT
Organism: uncultured Bacteroides sp.; assembly: GCA_949294185.1. Classification (GTDB taxonomy): domain Bacteria; phylum Bacteroidota; class Bacteroidia; order Bacteroidales; family Bacteroidaceae; genus Phocaeicola. Next base: position 263,709 of record CASFGA010000004.1, on the reverse strand, counting down.
GTTTACTCCGCCGGCACGCTCGATGATACTGCTCAGACGCTCATTCTTTGTCCGCAGATTATACTGTCCACTGTATAGCACTTCACCGTTCACCGTTACGTTTACCTGTTCACTATAGCTCGGGCTACGGCGCACAATAACCTGATCATAGGGATGGAGGATAAAGCCGGGCTGTCCGTCGATGACAAAACCGTCTTTTAATGCAAATGAATAATTTTCCCCGGTAGTTTCTGATTCCGTCGTGCTTTTGGGATCACGGATGCGGCGAGCGATATCCACACGCACTATCGAAGCTGCATCTTTCAGTCCTCCCGCTGTGATGACCAGATCTTCCAAAGTCATATTGTCAGCATAGGTGTATTCTCCGGGCTTGTTTATTTCTCCCGAAATGGTAACCTTACCCCAATCCTGCAAATCGTGGATACTGGGAATGTAAAGTATGTCATTCTTGCGCAATGCAATATCAGAAACTGTACCGTTCAATATTCCCACAACATCCACAGGCAGCACTTCACGCGTCAGATTCTCCCGCTCGCGATAAAGAACCGCACGCGCGGTAAAGGCTTCGCCCAACAGTCCGTCGGCTTTCTCCACCAGCTGTCGCACAGTATTCAGATTTCCGCTGAGCTGATAAATGCCCGGACGGTAAACCGCCCCCTTTATCTCCAGTTTATTCGTATAGCGATCAAGGATAGGATCGACAGTGACCGCATCCCCGTCCTGAACCTGGAAGTTGGTATAATTGTTTTCATCGACTGTTGCCACGGAATATTCGCTGCCATCCTGACGGATTACCCGCAAAGTCTTCTTATATGCATCAGACGAAAATCCTCCCGCATACGAGAGCAACGTGGCCACCGATTCGTTCTTCTTCATTTCATACCGCATCGGACGCTTCACTTTACCCGTAATCTTGACCAACGCTTCATACGCAGGAACGATGATTACATCCCCTTCCTGCAGACAGATGTCGTCTTTGATTTCCCCTTTCATCATATATTCGTACACATCGAGCGCAACAATGACGCTTCCGCCACGAGCCACTTTCACATTTCGCAAGCTACCGATACTGCTTACGCCGCCGGCACTGTAAAGCGCGTGAAAGACTGTAGAGAAAGATGAAAGCGTATAAGTGCCCGGAAACATGACTTCTCCCATCACGTTCACCTGTATCGTCCGGATGTTCCCCAAAGTCACTTTTATGTTGTTGGCAGCATCAGCATATATCTTGCGCAGCTCCTGCTTCAGCAGTTCGTCCGCTTCTTTCATCGTCTTGTTACTCAAATAGACGAGTCCCAAATTGGGAATATTGATAAAGCCGTCGGGAGAAATCTCCTGCTTGATGGTATTCTGGCTGGCTCCCCAAATATCAATGATGATTTCATCTCCCGGCCCCAGGCGATAATTCTCCGGAGTGGCAAGATTGATGTTAGGCTCAAAAGTAAGGCTTGCAGAGTTGAAAATGCTACGGCCGAACACTTCATCTTCCGGATTGTATTTCACAAAATTCAGCGTATCACCAATAACGCTTATCACCCCGTTGTTCGTCAGGTCGGAAGACGAGGGCAACGAAACATTTGTCCCCAACTGCATGGAATTTTCCTTTTGGGCTCTTTCTTGCAGTTGCCGCAAGCGGCTTGTAGAAACGACTGTTCCATTTTCACTGCCCGTCGTGGTCGTCCCCATCTGCTGCTGGTACATTTCCTTTACTCGTAAGGCTTGTTCCTCCGTTACCCCCCGGCTCAACAGCTGGACTGCTATCTCTTCCTGCCCCATTCCCTGCTGCATGGCTTGTTTTACATATTCAAGAACTTGAGAATCACTCATAGTCTGTGCTGAAACCGATACGGCGCTCACCGACAACATTAAAGAAAAAGCAATTTTCAGGAACCGTTTCATCATAATTGTCCAATAAATCTTTTTAATCAGTTTAATCTCTAAATTATTCTGCAAAGATAGATTTTTACTGAGGAACGGCAAAAGAAAAGGGCTGTTTTTATCTCTCCATTGTCATACATTATCATTCTTTTGAATTTGACAGATTCAAAAATCTCTTTTGACAGTATGAAAGAAAGTTTGGGCAAGGCTATACGGTCTCTTTTCCGGCATAATCCGGGCACTTTATACCTCAAAATGAAGCAATAATATAAATTATGTTAACCGAAAGCATTTTCCAGTACAATAATCATGTTTGATAACATAAAAACATTACCTTTGCACTGTGTTTTTCATGGTATTAGATTTAAGGTTAATGAAGATTGGGAATCTGGGAAGATTCCCTTTTTTTGTGCCTTTTCATAACGGTATAAAAATAAAGCCCCTGCTGTTTTCAGCAGGGGCTTTGTCTTATAAATTCGGCTACTGGTTATCCGCCGAAATTGTCATACATGATAGATTCAGAATCTACTCCCAAACCGTCAAGCATCTTGACAACTGCATTCGACATCGGACCAGGACCACACATATAATATTCAATATCTTCCGGAGCCTCATGATCTTTCAGATAAGTTTCATACATAACCTGATGAACAAATCCCGGAGTATATTTTACGCCTGCTGCATCGGCTGCCGGATCCGGACGGTCCAAAGCCAAATGGAAGTGGAAATTAGAAAAGTCCTTCTCCAACTGCAGGAAATCTTGCAGATAAAATACTTCATTCAAAGCACGTGCCCCGTAGAAATAATGCATTTCACGATCATGTGTATTCAATGTACGGGTCATGTGCATAATCTGAGCACGCAACGGAGCCATACCGGCACCACCGCCGACCCAGATCATTTCTTTCTTTGAATCAAAGATAGGATGGAAATCACCGTAAGGCCCGCTCATCAACACCTTGTCACCTGGTTTCAGCGTAAAGATATAAGAAGAAGCGATACCCGGATTTACATCCATAAATCCGCTGCGGTCTGGCTTGAACGGCGGAGTTGCAATACGTACAGTCAGCATAAACACATCACCTTCTGCCGGATAATTGGCCATAGAATATGCACGGATGGTAGGTTCCGGATTCACACACTTCAGAGAGAACATGTTGAACTTCTTCCATGCCGGCAGATATTCGTCACCAATCAAAGACTTGTCAATATCCTTGTCGTAGTCCATCGTGAATGTCGGAATCTTAATCTGTGCATACGAACCCGGAATAAAGTCCATGTGAGCGCCTTTAGGCAGCTGTACCTTGAACTCCTTAATGAAAGTAGCCACATTCTTATTGGAGATAACAGTACATTCATATTCCTTGACTCCCATAACAGATTCAGGAACCTTGATAGACAAGTTTCCTTTGACCTTTACCTGACAGCCCAAACGCCAGTGGTCTTTTTGCTGTTTGCGGCTGAAATGGCTTACTTCTGAAGGAAGAATCTCTCCTCCTCCTTCTACAACCTGACATTTACATTGACCGCAAGAACCCTTACCACCACATGCAGAAGATAAGAAGATATTGTTTACTGCCAATGTATTCAGCAGTGTAGAGCCCGATTCTACTTCCAAATTATTCTCGCCGTTGATGGTTAATGTCACTTTTCCTGAAGTAACCAAGAATTTCTTGGCAACCAACAAGACGATTACCAACACCAGAATAGTCACAAGGAATACTCCAATGCTCGCTAAAATAAAATTCATATCCATTGTCTATTCCTTTCTTATTAAATGTTCAAACCTGAGAAACACATAAATGCCATAGCCATCAAACCTACAGTGATAAAGGTAATGCCTAAACCTTTCAAAGGCGCCGGAACGTTTGAGTATGTCATCTTTTCACGAATGGCAGCCAAGCCTACAATTGCCAGCATCCATCCTAATCCAGAGCCTAATGCATAGGAAATAGAATCCCATATATCACCGATAAATTTCGGGTCAGACGGAGTCAGATTGATGCGCTGCTGCATAAACAGAGACGCACCCATGATGGCACAGTTTACTGCAATCAACGGCAGAAAGATACCTAATGATGCATACAATGAAGGGCTAAAGCGCTCTACAATCATTTCAACCAACTGAGTAATGGCGGCAATCACGGCAATGAAAAGGATAAAACTCAAAAAGCTCAAGTCAATCCCCAAAATACCGTCAGCAGCAAGCACTTTGGTCTGAAGCAAATAGTTGACCGGCAAAGTAACCACCAAAACGAAAGTTACGGCGATACCCAGTCCGACAGCTGTCTTTACATTCTTCGATACGGCAAGGTATGAACACATACCCAAGAAGAATGCAAAAATCATATTGTCCACAAATATCGAACGGACTAATAAACTTATAAAATGTTCCATATAACTAATTTCTTTTCTTGTTATTCCTTATCTTGCAATTCCGGATGCTTTGCACGCTGATACCAAATAAGACATGCTACGATTATCAACGCCATCGGCGGCATCAACATCAAACCGTTGTTTACATAGCCTGCATCCTTGACTGCATCATAATTCAAGATATTGAAACCTAACAAAGTTCCAGAGCCTAACAGTTCACGGATGAAAGCTACAATAACCAATATCTTGGCATACCCTAATCCGTTTCCGAGACCATCCAGACATGATTCCCACGGGCCGTTCGCCATCGCAAAGGCTTCCAGGCGTCCCATCAAGATACAGTTAGTGATAATCAAACCGACATATACGGACAACTGTACGCTTACATCGTATGCAAAAGCTTTCAGCAACTCACTTACGATGGTTACCAAAGCGGCTACTACAACCAACTGCACGATAATACGAATACGATTCGGTATCGTCTTGCGGATTAATGAAATAACAACGTTAGAAAATGCTGTAATAATAGTTACAGAAAGACCCATTACAATAGCCGGTTCCAATTTGGAAGTCACGGCCAATGCAGAACAAATGCCCAAAACCTGAACGGTTACAGGATTGTTCATGCTTATCGGAGTTGAAAAAACCTCTCTATTTTTAGCTGAAAATAAACTTCCCATGCGATTATCCTCCTTTTTATTTTTTTATTCTTCAGTAGTTAAAAACTTGGTATAATGTTCCATGCAGCCTTTCAGCATTTGCCCTACAGCAACAGAAGTAATTGTACCACCAGAAATACCGTCAACCTGAAATTCCGGCTTCTCAACTTTTCCATTCTTAACCACATCCAAACCGACAGTCTCTCCGTCCATCACATTTTTATCTTTAAACTCACTTTGGAACTGCTCTGTAGCGATTTCAGCGCCCAAGCCCGGAGTTTCTGAAGCATGCGAGAAATAAGTTCCGTAAACCGTATTCTTATCTTCATTTAAAGCTACATACCCCCAAATTGCGCCCCAAAGTCCTGTACCATAAACAGGGATCACATATTTGGTTACTCCTTCAATTTCACAAACGAACAAATGCGCACGGCCGTTTTCCTTATATTCCTTTTCATAACCAGTAATGAAAGCACCTTCATAAGGCTGCAATGTTCCATCTTCCGCAACAATCATATCCGATTTGACTACTTTAGAAAACTCTGCTTCTGCATTTTGTACTTCTCTGATACCCAATGCAGACAGAATTTGTTTCTTGGTATCCAGCTCTACATTCTTACCTTGAAGATCGCGCAAGGAAGAATTAACGAAGGCCAGCAAGAATGCTACGATAATAACCAATACCGAAGCATAAATGATAGTATATGAATTACTATTAGTATTCATTAGTATTTTCGGTTTTTATTTGTTAGACATAGCACGTTTTGCACGACGTGAAATATTGTTCTGCACTACAATGTAGTCAATCAGAGGCGCAAAAATGTTCATCAACAAGATTGCCAACATCATGCCTTCAGGGTATCCCGGATTCAACACACGGATGATAATGGCCATAGCACCTATCAAGAAGCCATAAACGAACTTACCGTTTTCCGTACGTGAAGAAGTAACCGGATCTGTTGCCATAAACACAGCACCGAAACAGAAGCCGCCCAAGCACAGATGCTCATACCAAGGCATGTGTGCAATCGCCGTATCAGGGCCGAATGCATTAAACACAATTCCCATTACAGCGCCACCTACAAAGACAGACAACATGGTTCTCCAACTTGCTACACCTGACCACAACAGGATAACAGCACCGATAGCTATAGCTATTACACTGGTTTCACCAATAGAACCAGGTATCAAACCAGTCACCATATCCCATGAAAAATCAGGACATTCAGCCACTTTGGCTACTCCAAGCGGGGTTGCGGCTGTCAAACCATCAACTGTTTTTCCTAAGCCGAAAATACTATCACTGGCTACCCATACCGTATCACCAGACATCTTGGTCGGATAAGCGAAGAATAAGAATGCGCGTGTAATTAAAGCCGGATTAAAAATATTCATACCTGTACCACCAAACACTTCCTTCGCAAAAACCACAGAGAAAGCAGTAGCAATAGCAAGCATCCACAGCGGACAATCTACCGGAACAATCATTGGAATCAGCATTCCTGATACAAGAAAACCTTCCTGAATCTCCTCCTTCTTCCATTGAGCCACAATAAATTCAATTCCCAATCCTACTACATACGACACTATAATCTTAGGCAATACAGCCAGAAAGCCGTAGCCAAACATCTGGATGAAACTTCCTTCTACCCCAGTTGCATGATAGTGTTGGTAACCCACATTATACATACCGAACAACAATGCCGGTAATAAAGCAATAACCACGAATGACATGATACGCTTGCTATCTATCGCATCGTGGATGTGCGTACCTGTTTTCGATGTTGTATTCGGAACAAACAAAAAAGTCTCGAAGCCCTCGAATACGGAACGAAAAGCATGGTATTTGCCTCCCTCTTCAAAGTTCGGCTTTATCTTATCGAGATAATTTCTTAACGCTTTCATTTATTTTTCTATAAATCATTGTAGTTAAATATCAGCACATTTCACGGCGAAGCATGTTTAAGCCTTCACGGACAATACGCTGCAATTCCATTTTAGAAGAGCAAACAAACTCACATAAAGCGAAGTCTTCAGGAGCCACCTCATAGATTCCCAGCTGTTCCATGCGATCAATATCTCCGGCTATGATAGCTTTAATAAGATATTCCGGCATGATATCCATAGGAAGAACGCGGTCGTATTCATTCGACATAATCATGTGACGCTCCCCTCCTTTTACACGGGCATCCAATACATATTCCTTCTTCTTGCCCATCAGCCAACTAAAATATGAATGACTCGTACTGTAATCGTCAAGACGAGGCATAATCCATCCCAGCATTTCATGAACATCGTCGCCTTCAGGGATAACAGTCACTTGGCTATGGAATGCGCCAAGAAATCCATTGGCTGCAATCTGTTTGCCTGTCAATACATTTCCGCTGATATAGCGCAACGCCTTATCCTTATTTACGTTGTTTGCCAACACTTCCGTAAGCAACGCACCTATTTTCAGCTTGCAATAAGCAGGCCTCTTTACTTCAGAACCAGTAATGGCAACCGTACGCGTCAAGTCTACACGCCCGGTATTAAACAGCCGGCCTATGAAGATTACAGCCTGCGGATCAATCGTCCACACAGTCTCCCCTTTGTTAACCGGAGCGATATGATTAATCTGTATGCCGACATTACCTGCCGGATGCGGACCATCAAATGCAGTCACGGTTACATTCCGAGCTTGTGTCAGAGCTGCACTCTTCTGAGTGACACTGATACTTAAATAAGTTTTGGCCATCTTAGCCAAAGCATCAAGTCCTGTCTGGAAATTAGCCTCTTCGCCCTTCAGCGCAACTTCAAACTCAGGAGCCAACGGGCTGCTGTCGAATGCTGAAACAAAGATTGCCCTTGGAGCTACAGACGGGTCTGCAATCACATCATACGGACGCTGTCTGATGAAAGCAAACATTCCGGCGTTCAGCAACACATCCTTTACAGCATTTCCATCCATTGCGGCAATGTCTTTCTTGCCGAATTCTTCGAAATCCTGCTCGGAAGCCGCCTCCACAGTAATGCTCATCACCTTACGGCGTGCGCCGCGCTCCACACTTGTCACTACGCCGCTTACGGGCGAAACAAATTTCACTTCAGGATGATTCTTGTCGATAAACAAGGGTCCTCCGGCCATCACATATTCCTGTTCTTTCACGACCACCTTCGGAGTGACACCTGTAAAGTCATCGGGACATATAGCATAAAATCCCGGCTCCTTTACAGACACCACCTCAGCGGCTGCTTTGCCTTTCAGGTTTATGTCTAAGCCTTTACGCAATTTTATTAAATTTGCCATATTGGGTTATAAAAAATGGTTTTATAATTTGCGTGCAAAAATAAAGAAAAAATAAGGAAATAAAGAACAAATACGAATCGATTTAGAGAAATATTTCTTTAAATTGATAAAATCCGATTGTACTTATTAAAATTCAGTGTCTGAAAGTCCAATATCAATCCTGCAAACGTACATTCTGGCTTTCTCCATCCGCATTTGCCGCGTTTGAAGACCGGAAACGAATAACGGAAGCACGCGGAAACGGACTTCTAATGCGGCATGATTCTTCATACTGCTCCTGACTCTTGATTTTTACAATGGCAATCCGGCATTTTGGATATAAGCATACATTAATTTTATTAGGTGGAAATACGAGCGTCACATTTCCAAAAACAAACATTCAAGCGTTTCCGCGGAAATAAAAAATGCAAAAACGGAACAGACTGCTGAAAAATGTCGGACAACAATAAGAGGTTTTAAGAGAAAAATGCTAAATTTGCAACATGATTGAATTGGCTAAACATATCGAAGTGCTGTTGCTGGAAAACGACTGTGTCATCGTTCCCGGATTAGGAGGGTTCATCGCACACAATCGCACCGCCATCTATAAGGATGAAACCAATGAATTCTGTCCGCCGGCACGTACAATAGGCTTTAATCCGCAGCTGACAATCAACGATGGTCTTTTAGCCCAATCATATATGCAGGCATACAATACGGATTTCCCCGATGCAACCCGGAAGATAGAGAAAGTAGTTACGCTCTTGAAGGAGCAGCTTTATCAGGAAGGACGGGTCGAATTAAAGGATATAGGCATCCTTTATTACAATATAAAAGGGAAATATGAATTCGAGCCTGCGGCCAATGCCTTTTTCACTCCGTGTCTGTATGGTCTGGAGAAGCTCTCCCTTCCTCTTTTGCCCGCAAAACGGAAGATTTATCCGGTTGTACCTTCGGCTGCACAGGTGTCCAAAGCAGTTTCTTTGCGCGGATGGATAAGAAATGCCGTAGCTGTAGCTGCCGCCATCCTGCTGTTTTTCATCCTTTCCATCCCTGTAGAAAACACTTATGTTGATGAAGCCAGTTATGCTTCACTGGGGTCAACGGACATGTTTGAAGCAATCCGCAGCCAATCGGTGGCCACTACCGTAGCGCAGAACAAAGAGAAAAAGGCGCCACAAAAAGTCCGCAACAACATCAATACTTTAAAACCGGTGGCAATAAAAACGGAAAAGGTTGTCGTGCCTGCTGAAAAGGCAGACAAGCCTGTCGTGAAAAAGGCAGACACTCCCACCGTCCAGGCAAAAAAGCCGGCTGTGAAAAATGCGGGCAAGAAATCATACATCATTATTGCCAGTCTGGCAACCTCAGCCGATGCCGACAGACAGATAAAAAGATATAAGGAAAACGGCTATAAGGATGTACAGATACTGGAAAGTGACGGGCGTTACCGCATAGCCCTACATGCTGCATCAAGCCGTAGCGACGCTTATCGGGAAGTGAATGAGCTGAGAAAAAATGATTTGTTTAAGAACGCGTGGGTGTTTACCGCCAAATAATCCAACGATTGATTTATCATGAAAAGAGTAAGATGTCCGAAATGTGACAATTACATTCAATTTGACGAAACGAAATACGAATCCGGCCAGTCTCTTGTCTTTATCTGCGACAATTGTAAAAAGCAATTCAGCATCCGAATCGGAAAAACAAAGCTGAATGCAGCAAACCAACGTACAGAAAAAGTTGACGAGACAGAAGGTACGCAAGATTACGGCAACATCGTAGTAATAGAAAACGCCTTTGCCTACAAGCAGGTATTTCCGCTTCATGAGGGTGACAATATGATAGGACGCCGCTGTAAGGGCACAGAGGTAGACATACCCGTGGAAACCAACGATCCAAGCATGGACCGCCGACACTGCATAATAAACGTAAAGTGCAGTAAAGAAGGGAAAATCATCTATACCCTGCGCGACAATGACAGCCTCACCGGCACGTTTTTGATGAATGATCTGTTGGGTAAAAAAGACCGAATCCGCATCGAAGAAGGTGCCATAATCACATTAGGAGCCACTACAATTCTGTTAAGAGAGCGGGCTGAGAATCATGCGGAGAGATAAATTTTCCGTATTGTCTTCGTGTACCCACCAAGCGCACCCGCCATTTCTTATATCTGACCCAACTCTTTGACTACCGAATCACGGAGCACTGCAAACCGAGACATGTTGGCCGGACTGACCGGCTTCTTGGGCTGCGACTTGATCAGCAACGGATTGATGGGTTTCCCGTTTTCATGCACACGGAAGTCCAGATGAGGGCCGGTAGAAAGTCCTGTCGAACCGACATATCCGATTACCTCCTTCTGTTTCACTTCCGAACCAACCTTTATTCCCTTTGCAAAACGAGACAAGTGCATATAGGTGGTAACGTAGACACTGTTATGCCGAATCTTCAGATAATTGCCCCCTCCTCTGGCCTGATACCCTTTTGCTATCACTTTCCCGTTTCCGATAGCGTAGACCGGCGTACCGGACGGAGCGGCATAATCTACCCCATGATGCGCCCGATAGCGTTTCAGCACCGGATGATACCGGCTGTTTGAAAAGCGTGAAGAAATGCGGTAGAAATCCAGCGGAGCCTTCAGGAAAGCCCCCTCCAGACTATTGCCTTTTTCATTGTAATAAAGCTCCTCCCCATCCTGCACAAACGGAATGGCATAATACACGCTGTCTTCATGCCTGAAGGATGCCGCCAGAACATGAAAGCTTTGCAGCCCGTTTCCCTCCACATATTCCTGCTCATAAACCACACGAAACTCATCCTGCTTCTGCAATCCGAAAAAATCAATGGTCCATCCGAATATGTTCGACAGCACCATCGCCAATTGGGGCGAAGCATCACTTTTCTGCATAGCCACCCACAAGGAAGATTCAACCTTCCCCTTTACCGTTTTCCGCTTCCATTCCACCGGATTCTCCCCGCGATAGACACGGTGGCTGCTGCCCAAATCAAATACGACATAGGATTTCGGCCCCTCTTCATACACGAAATACCGCGGTTTCGCAAGGCTGTCCTTACCTGTAAATACGGCATAAGCCTGCCCGCTCCGTATCTTCCGCACATCAAAGACTCCTTCAGCGTTCTCGTTCAGCTCGTGCACATCCCGGATAGACATCCCGTGCTCGCGCAGCAGGACAGAGAGATTCTGATTGTTTTCCACTACCCCATACCTGACATTGTATGCATCGACAGGAATGCCATACTTGTAAACAATTTCACTCACTTCCGCCGAATCGGTCACTTCAACCTCGTCTAAAGTCTTTTTGCCCTCGCTCCGATGGATGAAGTTGGAGACAATCCATCCTGCAAGCAGGATAAGGATAACTCCTGCCGATATATAGCACGTAACTCTGACAGCCTTCATTCTTTTTTACAAAACGTTTAATACGATATTTACAGGAGCAAAGATAGAAAATTTTTATTGTACAGCGGACAATCCCCTTTGAGAAAGAACATTTCATTCTGTTAAAAGAAACTTTTTGCCATGAAGAAAAAGCGGCTTTATGCTGTCAAAAAATATTTTACACGGCGACTCTCCGCATATAAAAAAAGATTCCGTCTGCTCTTTCCCTTGGAATCGGCAGGAAAGAACAGACGGAATCGCCCGCTTGCTGAAGTCTTTACAATGTTTTCGGCTTGTAAAGCACATTCCACCACGTAGGATCGTCTTGCAGCCATTTGGCAAACCAGGCAAATATCGTATTCTGCCAACGGATGCGCTTGCCGTAATCGAGGATATGATGGTCTTGTCCTTCCACCAGCACCATTGCCGTTTCACGCCCCAACAGTTTCAAAGCCGTAAACATCTGGATGCTCTCGCCTACCGGCACGTTCGTATCGACGGCCCCATGCAGGAAAAGCAGAGGAGTGTGTACTTTTTCCGCATTGAACAAAGGACTATGGTCGACAAACAGCTCCTTGTTCTTCCACGGATAACTGTGGGCTGCCGAAACTTCGCTATATGAATAACCCCAATATCCTTCTCCCCAATAACTGGTATGGTCGCTGATGCCGGCATGCGAGATGGCAGCGGCAAACAGGTCGGTCTTGGTCTGCAAATATTGGGTCATGAATCCTCCGTAAGAAGCACCTATGCAACCAATCTTTTTTGCATTCACATACGGATGTTCCTCTATGAACTTCCTGGTTCCTTCTATGATGTCTTCGGCCACACAGTCGCCGAAAGTGTTGACATGACGGGCTGAAAACTCCTGTCCGAACCCGGTCGCACCGCTCGGCTGTATAACATAAACCACATATCCCAAGGCGGCATAAGCGTGATGGGGGTAGCGGCTCTCGAAATCGCGGCTTGTCGGGCTGCATCCTCCATAATAGTTTACTATCATCGGATATTTCCTGGACGGGTCGAAATGAGGAGGCAAATAAAAGCGGCCACAGATGGTATCGCCTTTTGAACTGACAAAATCCCATGCTTCACAAGTTCCTAATTCTATGCCGGATAAGATATCCTTGCTCAAGTCTTCCTTCAAATCCACACGCTGCTTCTTCAGGTCGACGGTATAGAGCCGGTGCGAATTGCTTGCGCTCTCACCATAAAAAGCCATCAGCGGAGCTTCCGAAGCGGCAGAAAAGGCAAACACCATTTCTTCCGGCACATCAAGCTGGCGGATATCTCCCTTTTCGGTGTCAAGACAGTACAAGGAATAGCAGTCACGGTTTTCTGCCGTAAAATAAACTTTGCCGTCTGCCTTGCTCCATACGGCACGCTGCACGTTCGGATTGAAGTATTTGGTGAGAGGACTTATCTTTTTGTCCGACAAGTCCATCAAAAACAGCTGATTGTCTATCATACTCGGAATCTGCCCTTCCTTTATGTTCTTGCCTATCCCGCCCAAAGCCTCCGGGCTGCCGGTAATCAACACTTTCCCGGCATCTGGCGAAAAGACCGCATTGCTGATAAAGCCGTCTTCCTTGACCAATTCTTCCGCCTTCAAGGTCTCCAGGTCAAGTCTGTAAAGGGAAGAGAGCGTGGTAGGGCGTTTTCCCATCCGGTGGGTACTGACCATCATCAGCAGCGAACGCCCGTCGGACGCAATATCCGTAGACCATACATTCCGGTAGCCAAAGGTCAACCGCTGCATCAACCCGGTCTTCAGGTCATATCGCGCCAGATACGTACGGTTTCGCCAACCGGGCTGACGGTCGTCCGGGTCTATAACTTCATAAATGTCCTTACGTTCCTTCGGCCCTTCCTGCACCAGCGTGAACAAGAGAAAGTCTTCCGTAGGCGCAATACGGAACTCCCCGTCCGGAAGGTTATCAATCCATACGCTTTCCATACCCGTCACCGGATCGACGGTCACCAACTGACGGCCGGAAACTCCTTGACGCGTATAATAATACTTGCATGAACGAGGCATCCAGTGGAGGCTTTCACTTCGTTCGGCCACCGTCTTGCCGCTCTTCAGATGGGTAATGCGTGTATAAGTCCTGCTCTTGCCGTCTTTCAGTCCGGTCTGATAAGCTGTCATCAGGTATTGTCCGTCAGCCGAAAGCTCTACTCCGGTAAAGCGTGTGCCGTGCAGCACATCGCTCAGCGTAAACATCCTGCCTTCATCCTGCCTCAAGCTGAATATGCCGTCTTGAGATGTTTCCAGACTCACGGTCGGACGAACCTGTTCCCCCGGAACGGAAAGATATTTCACTACAATCTGATGAGTGGCCGGTTCCAACTTCAGCTTCATATCCTTGGTCTGCACACCGTCTACATAGAGCAGGAAAGCGTCTGTCCCCTTTACCTTCAGCTCCGCTTCACCGTAATGCGTGTTTTCCAATACAAAGCCCAAAAGATGTAAAGCATACGAATCATTACCTTCGTCTGAAGACAATGAAATTCCGTCAGAGTCTCCGCCCGTTTGGAAAACCTGCGACAGGGAAAGTGGCGTATCCAGCCAATCCTTTGCCACCCACTCTTCAGCATCGACATCAGTACTGTCTACCATAAAAGGCCTTTGAAGCACATACGGGCCTGAATACCTAAGCGAAGTTACATCAATGTGCTCCGCATTGGCCAACAGCCCTCCGCACAAAGCACATGCCAACAATAAATCTCTTTTCATAATATTCTCCGTTCTTTTTGCTACAAAGTTAGAGAATTTATGAAATAAGCATGTCAGAATATGAATAAATCTGCTTAAAATGACAACCGCATCGTGCAGCGGACTCCTTTAGTCTGGATGCCGGGATGATTGCGGTAATTCAGACGCCATACATAATCAAGACGCAGGAACTTGAATATATTCTCTATTCCGGCACTTACCTCCATATAGGGAGCCTTGCCCATCGTGTAAGAATTCTTCGGGAAAACAAACAGACCGTCCCCGTTCTTTGCCGGATTGTTCTTGTCCGTAAGATGTCCCCATAAGCCTCTGAAACAAAAAACCTCCCTCCATTTCAGTTTTTTCAACAAGGGAATGCGGTTGAACAAGTTTCCGTTCATGTAGTAGGTTATATCCCACGACATGTATTCATCATTGATAAATTCTATCGCATTCATATTCGTATAGGCTTCCGGCTGAATCGTATAGGTCAGATTCGCGTTCGGTAATATCAGAAGCGGGTACGGAACCTTCGTCCACACCTTTCCCGCCTTTGTTATCAAGTCGACATAACCGAAGGCGGAAAACCAGAAGCGCTTCTGAATGCCGATGTCCGTACGCTGATAATTATAGTCCGCCCCCAACAGTCCCTTTTTTGCCATCACGTGTGTCAGATTGAAAATCAGGGCATCATACGTGATAGGCACACGCTGGGTACGGGTCTGATAGAATTTTTCATCCTTGCCGTACCTGAATTTAAGCTCCAAAGCCGTCATGTCATAACTGCCGACGGAAGTGATGTAACCGTCAGAACCGATACGGTCAAAGACCGCATACGGCGTGGCATACTCTCGTGTGTTGCGAACGACAGCACCGTATGAGATTCCGTTATAATACTCGCGGGTGTATGTCAGTTCCGCCTTTCTCAGATAAGTGGCGCGAGTGTCTTTCTGACGCTTGATTGCCAACATTATATTGTCTTTACTGGTATACATGTAGTTTTGTCCCAACTTGTTGATGTCGTACATATACTCAAACCGAAGTGAATGTATCGGAAATTCCAGACGGAAATCCTTCCGGTCGTTAAATGAATATTCCACCAATGCATCATACTTCATCTTTTTGTCACGGGTGCCGTATGCCGCATATCCTTCGAAAAACCAGTTTTTATTGAATACCGGCGTAGTTCCCCCTCCTATTCTGAAACGCGCACCCTCAATAGCGTTTCCGTTGATGGTACTGTTCATCGGACCGAGATCGAACTTGTTTTTCTCCGGATTCTTGTTTGTAGGAATATATCCGGACACCAAAGTCGACACCACCTTTTCGGTAATATAAAAGACCGGGACGGAACGTAGCTTTGTCATCAGCTTCTCCACCGAATTGGGGTTCTTTTTCCGGGCGCTTTCAGGTCTGTT
This sequence comes from uncultured Bacteroides sp., assembly GCA_949294185.1. GTDB lineage: Bacteria > Bacteroidota > Bacteroidia > Bacteroidales > Bacteroidaceae > Phocaeicola. The sequence continues at coordinate 247,991 of CASFGA010000004.1, read as the reverse complement.
TTCCGCCCAGTAACTGTCAGACCTCCTGTAAGTATCTTCCAATGTCAGAATAGGCGCGCTTTCTTCGAAGATTTGCGCATACTCCCCTTCCGGCTTGCCAAAAGCATAATTGCTGTATATATTCAGCCGCTGAGCGTACATCCCTTTCGACTTCTCGCTCAGCTTGAAGTTTACCCGGATATCGTCCTTGGTTATGACGCGCGTATTGTTTGATGTCCTTTGAAAGGTCTGTTCTATCGTCATTTGGGATACGAAATTAAGGTTTATATCCTTAGGGACATTCAGAATCACTTTGTTGACAAAAAAAGTAGAGTCCAGTGCCACATACAAATGTCCGGTAAAGCCAAACGACTCGGAATTGAAGGGAACGAATCCCAAGTCCACCGACTTCTTCCCGTTTACCTCAAGCGTATCCAGCAGATAATATTTATAGAAATTAGGGCCTATCGTGGAAAGCGGGCTGACAAACCGCTGCAAAAACAAAGGGATATTGTTCTTGAAGATGTCAACCTCCTTGAAAGCTTCGTTCAGAAACTGTTGGATTCCGTCGCGTGAGAAGACCTCATCCACACCGGCCGACTTGTTCCCCTTCACGATACGTTTCTCCGACTCCGGATCTTTACGGAAGAACACGGTTTCTATCTTTTCCTTTTCCGAGATGGGCAGGATTGTCGTACCGATTTCAAGCGTATCGACAAAATCGGAAAGGAAGTCAAACTTTCCGGGCTTGCCGTCTTTCTTGGCTTTCGGCTTGTAGTCATTCATGGCAAAAACCATCCTTTCATAGCGGTCGTATTGGAAATAATCATGATTATGAGGGTCGTTCTCATTTCGTGCCTCGATTACTTTCCTTACGAATATGACGGCAGGATTTTCTTTCTTGCTGTATCTTTCTTTTTTAGGCTTGACAATCACCTCATTCAAGGCGATTCCCGTAGGAACCAACTGTATTTTCAGGTCGTTTGTCTTTCCGGAAACAATTTTGATGTCTTTGGTATCATAGCCCAAGTAAGACACTTCCAGAATTTCAGACCGGGCAGAAGTCGACAACGAAAACTTCCCCGTCTCGTTTGTTATTGTCCCAACGGATGTTCCCTTCAGTAAAAGAGAAGCATAAGGCAGTGCTTCGCCCGTCAACGAATCGGTGACCACACCCTTTATCAAGGTATTCTGTCCACTGACACCGCAGCAAGCGAACAAGACTGACAGTATGAAAAGAATTTTCTTTCCCATTCAAAAAAGTTTTTTACCACATATATCACAACTGACTGCACAGGTCTTTACAGAACCGCTCATGCCGGAAACGCATATAGCGGCAGATTGCTGTCATTATGAAGACCTCGAAGAAAAAATATACCCAAGGCAAATCAATCAGACAGGTCGTGTAAAGCACGATGGCGCGTGTATTAAACGTAAGGATATTCGTCCATTTCATCATCGGCAAGGAATGCATACGGAATTTTGCCCGGAAATCTTGCGGAATATTCTCCGTATCCCCATATTTTTCGCGAAGCTTCTTCATCAGATTCTGAAAGTTGGGTGTCTGCTTTTCCTGCCTTCTCGTATAACCTATATAGTTTTTCAAAAACAGCTTCCAAAGGATGTTCCCCTTCCATGGAGTCTGTTCGTAAATTTTCTGCTGCTGAAGGGAGGTGTCCAGCTCGCTGCCTGCCTCTCCTTTCAAAAAGTAAAGATGAATCTGCCGGTAATAATCCGCGATGCCGCACTGATGGCTATGACAGACAAAGCCTGAGTATAACACCATGACAAACAGCAATAAGGTAACAATCCAAGCGTTCTGTGCATTATCCTCAAGACCTATGAGCTGAAACTCCAGACCGTGATGGATATAGAACCGGTATACCAGAGCTATATAAATGGGAATGAACCATACTTCACTTGCCGCCCCGTCGAGAATGCGTCCGAGGCGGGTCTTCTGCCCTGTCATACGGGCCAGTTGTCCGTCGGCACTGTCATAAAAGTTAGCCCACGCCAACAGCAGCACCGCTATGATATTCATCCACAATCCATACCAACCTTCCGTGCAGTAAGAGCCATGCGCGAAAAAGAAAGCAGATCCGGCTCCGATAATCATAGACAATACGGTCACGGTATTGGGATGAACGCCCAAACGACGGAACAAAAGAGCCCACCAATAGCCGATGGGACGTGTCCAGACCCTGTCAAGCCATTCTTCGGTATCGGTTGATTTATACGTTGATTCAATGTCTGTTTTTGCCATATCTTTATAAATTTTGTTCTTCACTATGCTTTTGTCCGCCTACCTTCATCAGAAACAGGCCGATGGAAGTCCAAAACAGTTCGCGCACCCTACAGATAATGCTGACAAACATACCCACATCTCCTGTCATGCCCATCTGAGCGACAGACATGGCGAATCCTCCTTCCCGTCCGCCCAATTGCAACGGCATGAAGCCAAGGAGATTCGCAAAGAGTGAAGTGAAGGCAAGTATCAGAAAAGAGTGCAGAAAAGTCAGTATATAACCGTCAACGCCTCCTCCGCCATTGATGTCAAACAGCAGCAACATGAAAAAAATCTCGAAACTTTGCAGGAGCCGTCCGACATATTCCAGAAAAAAACTTCCGAAGAACGAACGCTTGTTCTGTCCCTGCAGTTCAGAAATCTGTTCGTCTATCTTCTGAAGATCGGCCAGATGGTTCGCTTCGAAACGTTTCCCCCAATTATGCAGTCCCGGCAGCTTGGCAATAAAATGTATCAACCTTACCACCATGCCGTTCTTATAGCCTTTTACGAAGAGATAGATGCCACCCCAGCAGAAGAGAGCGGTGAGAAACAGTATGACTCCCATACCCGCATTGAGGGGAAGATCGCCTGTTACGGCAAGTATAAGGTATGTAACAATGCCTGTCACCCAAAACCAGAAATGGCTGAATATATGCATCATGGCAAAAAGCACGACAGAAGAGGTGGCTCGCCGCACTCCGATATATTTTGACATTTCCATTATCTTGTAAGGTTCGCCGCCCAACAGACCTACGGGTGTGGCATAATTGAGGGCGAATCCTGAAATGGTAAGTTTCAGCAGGTTCGCAAAATCTATCTTGCAGGGCCCGCTTCCCTTTATGATAACTCTCCAGGTGCAGGCATTCATGACATACAGCAGTCCCCACAGCCCCAAAATGGCCGCCAGCCAGTATCCGGCTTTCGTGATGTAACCCCACAACTCCGCAAAACTGACATCAAACGTGAAAAACATGATGATGACAGCCGCAAGGCCCACAATGAAAAATATATTGTTAAGAGACTTTCTCATAATACGTTATTACTGTTTTTCAGTCGGATGCAGATACTTGTCTTGCCAGTCCCGGTAATAGTCCGGCTTGTCTACCATCAGTCCGCCGTCGGCATCAATAAAAAGCTGGACTGTCTCTCCTTCGGCACACAATACGCCATCGCTTTCCCGGTATATCTTATAGTGATAATCGAGTCTTGCCCCCAACCTGTAGACATAAGAGGTATGGACAACGGCCACATCGTTTATGGCAAGCGGAGCGTAATACTTTATATGAATGTCATAGATAGGGGCATAAATGCCCGAACGCTGCATGTCGGCATATCCTATGCCCGGATAATGCCGTCCGAATGACTCGCGTCCGTCTTCAAGATACGTGACATAAGAGCCGTGCCATACCCTCCGCATCGAATCTATCTCACTGAATTTCACCCGTACACGGCAAACATCCTTGAGTTCTTCCATCTTCAGCCGATTTTGTTCTCCTGATTAAGTATAAAGCCCGCCGTTGATTGAAATGACATCGCCTGTGATGTAACCGGCATGAGGCGAGGCCAAAAAGGCCACAAGCTCCGCCACTTCTTCCGGCGTACCGAAGCGGTTGGCCGGAATCGTCTTTTTCAAGGCGGCCTCGTCAAGTCCTTCCACCATGTCAGTCTTGATAAAACCGGGAGCAATCGCATTGACCGTCACATTTTTGCGGGCTACTTCCTGAGCCAATGCCTTGGTGGCCGCAATAAGCCCCCCTTTGGCAGCCGAATAATTGGCCTGCCCGGGCATACCTTTAATGCCGCTGACGCTGGCCAGATTGACTATCCGCCCGAATTTGTGAAACATCATGGCCTGCAACAGCGGCTGTGTAACATTATAAAATCCCTTAAGCGTGATGTCGACCACCCGTGTCCAGTCTTCTTCAGGCATCAAAGCCATGATATTGTCGCGGCGTATGCCGGCATTGTTCACCAAAACCTCAATATATTCTTCGGGATGGTTTCTTTCCCACGCCTCAAGAGCCTCGGTCGTCTGCCGTCGGTCGCTCACATCAAACTGCAAAACCTCGCCGTCCTGCCCGGCTTCTCTCACCAGTTCAAGAGTCTTCCGGGCTTCCTCCGCATTGCTGACATAATTGATAATAACCCGATAGCCGGATTGGGCAAGCCTCACGCAGACAGCACGGCCTATGCCGCGGCTTCCGCCTGTAACCAATGCATATTTCATTGTCATTTCTCTTTTTCTTATTGATTTGATTCTTTTATTATATCCTTATCATCGGACGGTTTCATAAGGTCGGAAACGAACTTTCATCCGCATGAAACCGTTTTTTTGTCGGAGCAAATGCTGAACATGGAAGCACAAGCTATGCTTCATCTTTCAGCATATTCCATATCCGCTCTTTCCCTACAATCTCCGCACAGGTGAAAAGTGAAGTCATCGTCACGCCATGCAGACCGTGCAGCACCAGATTCTGTCCGGTAAGATAGAGGTTGGGAACCGGAGTGCGCGGAGAAAGGACGGTCTGCATCGGATTCCTGAAATCTTTCCTCACGCCATAAGCCGAACCGTGAGGCGAAGAAACATAGTCGCGGTAAGTAAGCGGAGTACTGATATAGCGTGCCGACACCATCTCCCGAAAGCCCGGAGCGACCGTTTCGGCCAGTGCAATGCACTCGTCTGCACGGCGCTCTTTCATCTCTTTATAGGCATCTCCGCGGCGGCCGACCCTTGTATCACTCCATTGTCCGCACTCGTCCCACACCATCGGAGTAAGCAGATCCACCTGCCGGGTGTATTCACCGTCTTCCGGCATCCGGCAAGTCATCAGGATTCCCCCTACCGGACCACCCTCCTGCCAGAATGTCCATACATCGGGATGCCGGTAAACATATCGGTTATAATTGAAATACTTCAACGTTTGCGGCTTCATGACCAGCGAAACGGTAAGCATCCCGAACGTGTTCTCCAGGTTGCAAATCCGATTGCGATAGGCCTTCCTCATCCTTTGGCTCTGTCTTATCCAACCGCAGGTTACAGCCGGATGAACATCGCTTATAAACAAATCCCCCTCATAGACGGTTCCGTCCGCACATATTGCCTGCACCAACCGCCCGTCTTTCTCTATCAGTTCCTGCACTTCCGCATGGCAGACCACTTCTCCCCCATAAGCCCGAATGTCGTTTACCAACGAGTCCGCAATCAGGGAGCCGTCGCCTTTCAACCGCCAGCTGCTTTCTATAAAACTGCTGTTCCCGTGCAGGAAGGTGAACAGCGGCAGCGACTCGCGGCACAGCTCCATCTTCAGCGAAGTTCCGCCAAGTACATTTATCAGCATCGCATTATGAAAAGTTTCTTCCAGATACTGATAAGCTCCCTTTTCAAACAGTCCGGCAGGGAAAAGAGTTTCCGATAAAGAAGGGTTCAGTCCGTCCAACTGATGTTCTTCCACGGTCCGCAACAAACTGGCATAGCTCTTCAGTCCCTCACGCTCTTCCGGAAAATCTGCCGCCAACGCTTCAACAAAAGCGTCGTATCCCTGACAGAAAGAAAAAGTACGGTTACCGACGGTCACTTGGTCGAACACTCTGTCGAGTTGCTTCCACGGAAGACGAAGCAGGCCCAGTAACTTGAACGCAGCATGCAGAGACTGGCCTTCGCCCAAGCCTCCCACATAATGGAATCCTGTATCAAATGACATTCCGCCACGCCTGTAGCTTTGGATACATCCGCCCGGCTGAGCACCTTTCTCAAGCACCAGCACGCTTTTGCCGGAACGCGAAAGGATATGAGCACATTCCAATCCGCCCAGACCGCCTCCGATAACAATTACATCATACTTCATCTCTCGAGATTCCGATTACACGCGGCTGTCAGACCACCTTCATCACTCCTTTATATTCCATATAAACTCTTTCATCGTCCGATATCCTCGCCGTAACGGCAAATCCGTCTTCCACCGGAGAACAGTTCATCCGTATGTTTACCCACGGACAAATGTCGGGCGAAGCAACCGCCGTCAGACGGCACTGCTTTATAAATCCCATAAACAAGCTTTTGCCGGTCAATATCTCCGCACATTCCTTAACGGTTTCAATATTGCAGACACCCGGACATACGGGATTGCCGGGGAAATGTCCCTGATATACCTCACAGTCGGACAAAAGGACGATGCGGAACACCGTATCCTGTCCTTCTGTCTTTCTGCCGGTAATTCTGTAATATCTGTTCTCAAGCAACATCGCACATTGTATTATTGTGGCTTTACAAAGATTTTCATCTGTACATCGGCAATAAGCTCATCGCCGACAAAGGTTTCTCCTTTTATGACAGTAATGCCTTCCAGCTCCGCCCCCATCGTAATGACAGTATGCAAGACCTCGTTCACCCGGGGACAGCGCCAACAATGAAAATTCTTCACTTCACCGATATATCCCACAGGGGCATCCGAGGCTCCTGCCATACGCGCCTTATACCCGGAAAAGGCAGAAGCCGACTGGGCAATATGCTCTATCACACCCGCTTCTGCAAGCGATTGTCCTCCTGCGCCGACAAAATAATTGTCCGGCCTGACCATAAAGCTCGTTGCCGCCTTGCCGTCTTCCACACACTCCAGTCTGTCGACCATTATGATCGGGGCACGCTGCGGAATCAGCGCCGTGATATCTCCACCTATCCCTGTCATGCCGGCAAATGTGACTCTATATAATCGTAAAGATTATTGAAGGTCTTGATTTCCCGCAAGTCTGAAACAGGAATCTTAATCTTGTAAGTCTGCTGGATAATCGCCACAAGATCTACCAGACTAAGACTATCCAGAGACAGTGTCTCCTTCACATTGGCTTCCGGAGTAAATACTTCTGCCTCCACCTCAAATTCTTCCGACAATAATGAGTTTACTTTTTCTACTATTTCTTCGCGTGTCATAAAATATGGTTTATTAAAAAATTAGATTATAGATTCTTTACGATAATTGTGGAATTGGTTCCTCCGAATCCGAAAGAATTCGAAAGAAACATATCAAAGTGTATCTCGCGGGTTTCCGGCAAGATATTTATGCGGGCCGTATCCTCGTCCGGATTTTCAAAGTTGATGTTTCCGGCAATGAAGCCGTTCTTCATCATCAGTATGGAATAGATGATTTCGCTTGCCCCTGCCATCCACATCTCATGTCCGGTCTGGCTCTTTGTAGAAGTTACGGGAACCCTGCTTTCTCCAAAGACTTCAGCGATAGCCAATGCTTCACGGCTGTCGCCGATGCGCGTAGAAGTGGCATGAGCATTGATATAACCAATATCTTCCGCCTTGATGCCGCTGTTTGACAGGCACAATTCCAGCGAACGGGCAGGCCCGGCCACATTTGGCGTTGATATATGGTCTCCGTTGCTTGAGAATCCCCAGCTTATGACTTCGGCCAAAATCGGAGCTCCCCTTTTCACCGCATGCTCATAGCTTTCCAATATCACTGTTGCAGCGCCGCCTCCGGGCACCAGTCCATCGCGATCCCGGTCGAACGGACGGCTTGCTTTCTCCGGTTCATCCTCACGAACGGAAAAAGACTGAATGCCGTCGAATGCCGCCACGCTATACATGTTGGCTTCTTGAGCACCACCACACACGATGCAGTCCTGCAATCCATTGCGGATGAGCAAAGCTCCCAAGCCGATTGCCTGAGATCCGGAAGCACATGCCGCCGATGCCGTCAGGCTAATCCCCCGCAATCTGAACAGGCAGGCCAGATTCATCGTCACCGTTGAATTCATCGACTGGAAAATAGCACCGCTTCCACAAGCTGCCGTATCCTTGAAATCCCGGAATTTGTCAAGAGCATGCATGGTAGCTTCAGCCACCGAATCATTGCCATAGATAATTCCCACTTCATGAGTGTCTATATAATCCTGATCCAGTCTGGCATGCTCAAGTGCCGATCGCGTAGCCATATAGGCATACTGAGCTTCTTCCGGCATGAATTGCCTTAGATTACGTGATACGAACGGCTTCAAGTCAGGATGTTCTATATGGGCGCACAATGCGGAACGGAATCCGGCATCCTTACGCTCCTGACTGAAAACTATGCCGCTTCTGCCGGTATATAGCGAATCACGTACTTCTTCAAGTGTTTTACCCAGGCACGACCAGATTCCCATGCCTGTTATCACAACTCTTTTCTCCATAACTTCTTTCCTTTCATAAGTTCTTTTTATAGCAGCGTCTTCTCTTTACAAAAGTTGGATGCAAAGGTTTCCACTGCGACAATTCCTTCATATTGCTTTCCAATTGCGGCCCCGTCTCCGCCCACTTGTAATCACATTTATTATATATAGGTATCAAATCATTAAAGAACAAGGCATTTACTCCTAATCCCTGATAGTCCGGACGGACTGCAATCAACAAAAGTTCCGCTTTATCCTCATGTTTCCATTTCAATGCCCGAAGCAAATGATACCATCCAAACGGGAAAAGCTTTCCCTTGGTCTTGCGCAACGCATGCGACAAGCTGCCCATCGTAATCGCAACTCCTATCAGTTCTCCTTTTTCATTCTCTATAACCGGCAGCAATTGCTTGTCAATCAGTGGCAGATACCGCTTTACATACGAATCTATCTGCCGGTCAGACATCTCTGTGTAGCCGAACAAAGGAGAGTAAGCCTCGTTCAATAACTGGAAAACCTTCCTGCCATATCCTTTTTTATAAACATCCGCATTGCTCAATTTGCGGACGCGAAGCCCGAACAACTCTTCTGATAATTTGGCTACCCTCTCATATTTAGGAGGAATCTCCTTAGGAACATCGATACGAATCTGTATCCAATCGACCTCTTTCTCATATCCCAAAGCTTCCAGATGCTTAGGATAATAGGGATAATTATATATGGTAATCATCGAGCCCATCTGGTCAAAATCTTCCACCAACATGCCTTCCTTGTCGAAATCGAAGATTCCCATCGGCCCTTGAATGCAGTCCATGCCCTGTTTCCTTCCCCATTCTTCCACGGCTCCCAATAAAGCCGCCGAAACATCCGGGTCATCCACAAATTCTATAAAGCCAAACCTGACATTCCGCGTATGCCACTTTTCATTTGCCCGGCGATTGATGATTCCCGCTATTCGGCCGACAACATTTCCTCCTTTGTCGTATGCGATGAAAGGCTGAATATCCGAAAATTCCAGGCCGGGATTTTTCCGGGGATCAAATGTTTCGCGAATATCCACATGCAAATCCGGTACATAATATGGACAATCCGCATACAGTCGGTCGGCAAATGTCACGAAATCGTCCAGTTCACGCTTCGTTTCAACTTTTTTTATACTAATATTATTCATATCGGAAGCAAAAATACAAATGATTTAATTAGCGCAAAATTGCAAAAAAGCAAAAACAACCTATAGGATATTTTTCCGGAAATACAGAATATTATTGGCCAATAAGAACCATCCTTCATTAAAAATCAGCAATAAATCTGTCAAGACTTATTGCCGATTCCATAAAACAGCTTCAAATGCTGCCTTGTCAGTCGCTTTCTTTATCCTATGGCAGAGAAGTCTATCGTTTCGTTGGTTTCATTCCAGTCGTTTATCGTGAAGTTTCCCGAATCTTCATCAGCAAAGATTTTTTCTATCACAATATCCAGTGTCAGATGGGTATTGGCTGCCAACGAACTCTGAAGCGGTTGAGAAACCTGATATACCGAGCCGTCTTTCAGCGTGACAAAGAGTTTCAATATCGGATTAGGAGAAGAAGGAAAAACCATCACCGTGGGATTTGACATTGTCAACCTGTCTTCCGATGCCGTCAAGTCAAACTGAACGGTTTTTGTCATATTCTCCGGTTCCGCAGTATAGAAGTTCAAGCGCTCGGCAATCCCGATTATCTGCGCCTTTACACTTGCAACGCTTTCACTGAAAGGGGTTCCGTCTTTCTTTTTCACGACCAGACTGATCCCCGCAACCACGCGGTTCAGCGAAACCTGCAGGTCTTCCGTTCCTATCACCGCCTCTTTCACTCCATATACCAGGTCATAAGTCGGCATATAGGTAGTATCATTCAGATTTTTCCTCAGACCAAAAAAAAGTTTTGCCAAGTCAATATCTCGTTTGAATCCCGGATGAATTATGGCAGGCGCATCAAAAATCGGATAATCATACTTGGGAGTTCCCCAATAAACCATATTATACTTCCCAACCGGAAGCTTCAGATTGCGGTTATACTGCCCTGCAACCTGACCTTCCACTATCGTATACTGACCGTTGAACTCCGACAGTCTGTTGTTTACATAATTGCCATAATAAACCGAGCTTCCGGCGTCACAGGGATATACCTCTACAATACCAGAGAAAGACTTCATCTCAAAATTCTCAAACATCCGCATAGTCAAAGCCGGACTAACAAGTTCGTCTGCGTTCCTTCTTTCATATATGTCTTCTTCCTTGTGGCAGGCAGAAAAGATGAGCAGCAAGCCGAGCATCCCAACAACTGTTTTTTTCATAATCGTATATTGTTATTTAATTACCGACAGCTTATGCTGCCGTTTACCATAATAACAACACACAAAACGGTTTGTTCGTTTCATCTTCAGCTAAAATAAAACAGAAAAAAACAAGACATTGCTTTTTTATTCCAATAATATTAAGTAACTTAGGAAATTCTTTAAAGATGAAGCACTATGGATATGCGTATTTTTCATGTAAAATCCAACAAGATACTCCCCATTCACGAAGGAAGTATTCTTATCGCTTCTCCGTTACTTCACAATTATCACTTTACCCGTTCGGTTATTCTGATGGTTGCACATGATTCTGATGGAAGTGTAGGACTAATCATGAACAAACGGTTAAACACCCGGTATACTCTGAACATGATGATACCGGACTTACAAGATGCAGCTGCAATTCCTGTCTTTTCAGGAGGCCCAATGGAAAGAAACAACCTGTTCTTCATCCATACTCTAAGTTCTTTAGACGGAACCATACCTTTGGGATATGGACTTTACCTGAACGGAGATTTTGAATATATAAAGAAATATATCCTCGACGGGCGGCCTGTGGAAGGACATATCCGTTTCTTCGCCGGATATTCAGGGTGGGAATACGGCCAACTGCAGCAGGAAATAGAAGAAGACTCATGGATTGTCGGTCAAAGCAACCCTTTAAACTTTCTGAAGAGCCAACCCGTCAACTTTTGGAAAAACTGCATGAATGATTTGGGCAACCCCTACCGTCTGTGGGCAAAGTATCCGCAGTTCCCTTCGCTTAACTGAAAGGATTGAACTTCTGGAGCAGACACACATCATGATACCGGTTTCCGATGCGGAACCACTCATGCAGGCATCCGCATTCCCTGTATCCGGCTGAAAGAAACAGCCGCATGCAGGGAGTATTGTCTTTCCGAACATAGGCATAGAGCTGATGAATCCCTAGCAGTCTGAAGCAATGAGACTCAAGCAGCTCCAGTGATCTGCGGGCAATGCCTTTCCCGCGCATCTCCTGCCTTATGACGATACCCACTTCAGCCCGGTTATGGCGGGGGTCGAACGTGCAAAGATCAATGATTCCCAATACCCCCTTATCTTTATGATCTATCATCAGACGCAGCTGGCGGTCGGCAAACACATCATTCTGCACTTCCGACAGGTATTTCGTCAGCTGATAACGAGAATAAGGCCCTGTCGCATTGCTGTCAGGCCACAGATTCCTGTCGTTTTCAAAGAGAAGCATATTCTCCAAATCTTCAGGCTCAGGAGCGCGCAAGACTATTCCATCAATCCAGTCTTTCATAAATCAGATATTTTCCGTAGTTTTCAAATCGAGTTCAGACAACAAACGACTGCGGCTCGGAACACAAAACAGCGATGCCAGTATCATCATGGCTGCACACAACAATCCGGCCGTATCCAGGATACTGTAATATATAAACACATCAAACAAAAGCGGAATCAGCAACAAGATCAAACGCGCTTCGCTCCAACGACGGTAACTTTTTAATGCTTCCAGCAGAGAAAGCCGCCTAATGCGGTGGGTCAATATGACCTTGAACATATAGACGGACAACGGTATCACCCCTACCGTCATCAATATTCCCAAGACCTGCATGAGATAGGCCAAACGTGCATCATCTACCCACATTCCTTGCGGTATGACATCCGATTCATAGAGAACGACTGTTGCCAATACCAATATCCACATCAGCGAATACTCCATCTTCAGGTGCCATAACAGCCGGTCAATCTTTTTTTCCATCATTTTTGCTTTCTATTATTTACATATCAAACATTCCCCGTAAAGACTATACGGTTTACAATCGAGCGTCCCAATGTCACCTCATCCGTATACTCCAGTTCATCACCGATTGAAATGCCCCGGGCTATAACGGTAAGCTTCACATCAAAGCCGCTTAGCTTCCGGAAAATATAAAAATTTGTCGTGTCCCCCTCCATCGTTGAACTCAATGCCAGGATGACTTCCCTTATCCCCCCGGCTTTTACACGCTCCACCAGGCTGTCTATCTGCAAGTCAGAAGGGCCGATGCCGTCCATCGGAGAAATTACGCCGCCTAAAACGTGATACAGTCCCCTGAACTGCTGAGTGTTTTCCACTGCCATCACATCGCGGATATTCTCTACAACACAGACAACGGATGTATCCCGCGCCGGATTAGAGCAGATGCAGCACACATCCGAATCGGATATATTGTGACAAACCTTGCAGTACTTGACTTCATGCTTCAATGTTATCATCGCATTGCCGAATGCTTCCACCGTTTCCGTATCCTGACGCAGCAGATGTAATACCAGTCTCATGGCCGTTTTACGCCCGATGCCGGGAAGTTTCGCAAACTCTCCCACCGCTTTCTCCAACAATGCTGACGGATATTGCTGATTCATTTCTTTTTCCACTTAAATCTGTTCGGAGGGCAAAAATACTAAAATTCTGTATATCTTTGCGCATCCAAAAAAATTATCATGAACGGCTTTTTTATTCTTCTTACCATATTTCTGTATTTCGGGCTTCTGCTGTTTGTTGCCAGACTGACAGCCTGCCGACATACGGACAATGACGCTTTTTTCCGGGGGAATCGCCAGTCTCCGTGGTACATAGTCTCTTTCGGAATGATAGGAGCCTCGCTTTCGGGAGTGACATTTGTATCCGTTCCCGGTATGGTAGGCAGCATTGACATGACCTACATGCAGACTTGCCTCGGGTTTGCGGTGGGTTATCTCATTATCGCCCACGTTTTGCTCCCGCTCTATTACAGATTGAACCTTATCTCCATCTATACTTACTTAGGGAAACGAATCGGGCTGCACTCGTACAAAACCGGCGCTTCATTCTTCCTTATCTCAAAACTGTTGGGTGCAGCCGCGCGTCTGTATCTGGTATGCCTGATTCTGCAACACTATGTATTCGATGCTTATCACGTGCCCTTTGTGGCCACTGCCGCCGGCACAGTGGTGCTGATATGGCTCTATACGCGCCGCAGCGGCATACGAACCATCGTTTGGACTGACAGTCTGCAGACTCTTTGCCTGTTGGCCGCGCTGGGACTAATCCTTTATCAGATAACGGACATACTGGGAACGGACGTGAAAGAAACAATAAAGCTCGTCGTCCAAAACGAGCACAGCCGCATTTTCGTGTTCGATGACTGGCATTCCAAGCAGAACTTCTTCAAGCAGTTCTTCAGCGGAATCTTCATTACAATAGTCATGACCGGCCTTGACCAGGACATGATGCAGAAAAACCTGTCGTGCCGCAACCTGAAGGAAGCCCAGAAAAACATGTATTGCTATGGCGTTTCATTCGTCCCGGTCAATCTGCTGTTTCTTGTATTGGGCATTCTGCTGCTGATTGTGGCTTCGCAGCTGAATCTGGCCGTACCGGAAAAAGGGGATGACATACTGCCGATGTTCGCAGCCGGGGGAAACCTGGGATATCCCGTCCTCATCCTGTTCACCATCGGCATCATAGCGGCTGCCTTCTCAAGTGCAGACTCTGCTCTCGCCGCCCTCACCACAAGTTTCTGCATCGACCTGCTGAACATTGACAGGTATCCCGAGCGGAAAGCGCAGCGCATCCGCAAGCTTTCCCATCTGTTTATCTCCATTGTGTTCGTGTCGTGCATGGTCGTGTTCGAGGCAATCGGCAGCCAAAGCGTAATCGACACCATTTATATATTGGCATCCTACACTTATGGCCCGTTGCTGGGACTGTTTTGTTTCGGGTTGTTCACCCGAAAGCAACCGCGAGACCGCTTTGTCCCTTACATAGCCGTAGCTTCTCCCGTAATCTGCTATCTGGCCGACAGGGCTGTGTACGCGGCTGCCGGCTATCAATTCGGTTATGAAATGCTGATGGTGAACGGACTGCTGACATTCGGCGGACTGATGCTGCTCAGTATCGGAAACGGAGGAACGGAAAGGAAAAAAATTTCATGCTGAGCCAAAAGCCACGGGATGCCGGAAAAAAGTTTTTTCATCCGAGAAAAAAGGATTTCCTCCCTATGTTTTTCCTCATTCTGCACATAAATCCGACAACATTCCTTATCTTTGTCATTGAATCAAAAGTTGAATGTATGAAAATAACCAGTGCTGAATTTGTTGTGAGCAACCAACAGGTTGAAATGTGTCCGCAGACAAACCTGCCCGAATACGCGTTCATCGGACGTTCGAATGTAGGGAAATCCAGTCTTATCAACATGCTGACCGAACGTTCGAAATTGGCAATGACTTCCGCCACTCCGGGAAAGACATTGCTTATCAACCATTTTCTGGTAAATAAAGAATGGTATCTTGTCGATTTGCCCGGATATGGCTATGCCCAGCGCGGGAAGAAAATGATAGAAAAAATCCGGAAAATGATAGAAAGCTATGTGCTGAAGCGGGAACAGATGACATGCCTGTTCGTTTTGGTCGACAGCCGGCTAGAGCCTCAAAAGATTGACCTTCAGTTTATCGAATGGCTGGGAGAGAACGGCGTGCCTTTCGCCATCATTTTCACCAAGGCAGACAAGCAAAGCGGCCAGAAGACAAAAGACAATGTAGACCGCTATCTGGATGTTCTGAAAGAGCAATGGGAAGAGCTGCCCCCCTATTTCATTTCTTCGTCCGAAAAGAAAATCGGCCGTGAAGAAATCCTGGACTACATAGAATCGATCAACCGCTCACTGCAATAGGACATCATGAAAAAGAGCCATAAGATAATGCTTGCCGTGCCGATAGCATTAATCATCGGCTACCTCAGCCTACCCTACTATGCCCGGCAGGCACTTATCCATTGGTTCCCGACAATCGACGACAAGACCCTGTTCGACAGCCATACCGTACATGCCCCCGACTCTTGTTGGGACTGGAATATGTCGCTCCGCTATAATTCATACCGTCTGGACGCCGCCGATTCCGCCTATCTGGACAAGATGGGAACGGTTTCTTTCTTAGTAATCCGCAATGACAGTATCCTGTTTGAAAGTTACCGCGGAGGATGGAACGACACGCTTACCTCTAATCTGTATTCATGCACCAAAAGCATTGTCGGCATGCTGATAGGGGCAGCCTTAGACGAAGGCAAGATAAAAAGTCTGGATGACCCGGTGTCACGGTACATCCCCTGCTACACACAAGGCAGACAAAAGGAAGTAACCCTGCGAAATCTGCTCACCATGAGCGGAGGAATGGACTGGGACGAATCTTATGCCTCTCTGTTTTCCGTTACCACACACGGTTATTACGGGAATGACCTTTATGAACTGGTGACCGGACTGCCGGTAATTGAGACTCCGGGCATACAATATTCCTACAGAAGCGGAGAAACCCAACTGCTGGCATTTGTTCTGGAAGCCGCCACCGGCGAAACGCTAAGCGATTATGCCGAAAAAAAGCTATGGCGCCCTATGATGGCCGGACAAGACGCATTCTGGCTGCTGGACAAAAAGGACGGCGACGAAAAAGCCTTCTGCTGTTTTCACACTACAGCCCGCGATGCGGCACGGTTTGCCCGTCTGATGCTCCGCAAAGGCAATTGGAACGGAAGGCAGCTCGTGTCACAACCGTATATGACCGAGGCCATGACACCGGCTTCCTACCTGAAAGACCAATGGGGAAAAGACAGTCTGGACTATTACGGATTCCAAATATGGATTATGCACTATCATGACCAGACCAACCCTTATATGAGGGGCATGTTGGGACAATACATCATAGCCATCCCAAGCCGGAATGCGATTGTCGTCCGCCTGGGACACAAACGTTCCAATGAATATATCCGCGAAATGACCACCGACATCTACAGATATATGGATATCGCCATGAAAATATTAAACGACTGAACAAATGAAAAACACGGCTTGTTTACATGAAAGACAAGTCGAACAAAATATAATGATTATGGCAACAACAGCTTTCAAGGGAACTCCTGTCACACTGGCAGGGGATTTCGTAAGAACGGGAGAATCCGCTCCGCAGTTTTCATTGGTAAAGGGGGATTTGAGCAGCTTTACTCTGGCCGACGCAAAAGGCAAATTCGTATTGCTGAACATCTTTCCGAGCTTGGATACGGGCGTATGCGCCACTTCGGTAAGAAAATTCAATAAATCGGCAGCCGACAAACCTGATACGATAGTGCTGGCCGTCTCTAAAGACCTGCCTTTCGCACAGAGCCGCTTTTGCTCGACAGAGGGCATCGGGAATGTAATTCCATTGTCCGACTATCGGTATACTTCAGACTTCGGTGAAAAATATGGAGTGCTTATGACAGACGGACCGCTATGCGGACTGTTGGCACGTGCCGTAGTGGCCATCAACCCGGAAGGAAAGGTTGTCTATACAGAACTGGTTTCCGAAATTACTCAGGAACCGGACTATGAAGCAGCTTTGGCCGCCATAAGATAGTTTCCGAAACGCCAAAAAAGAAGAAGGTCTATGAGAGAAACGTTTCATCTCATAGACCTTCTTGCCTGTCTCAAGGATTCACGAATTTATCCCGAGACCAAAAAAGATTCTTATCAATAGCCCAATTCTTTTTCCAGAGCATCATATTCGGCCTTGTTAAGCTTCCAATAAATTCTCAAAAGGAACTGTCCCCACAATTGCTTGTTATCCGGAGCCAACTCCTTGGCCTTTTCATAGAACGGCTGTGCCTTTCCGTAGAAGTCCTTGACCTTAGCTTCCCCTTCTGCATATTTGGGATCGTCCATTGTCAGCTTAGAATTGGCTTCTTCTATATCCTGACCCTGGAAGAAATAGCAGTCACCAATCTTTGCATAGGCTTCGGCAACGAAATCACCGTTTTTGGCAATGATTTCATTGAATGTAGCGATGGCCCCGTCATAATCTTCCTTCTCATATTGAAGCACACCCTTTACATAGATAAAGTAAGGCGACGGATTTGCTGCGATAACACCGTTGATTTGTGCCAGACCTTCGTCAATTTTTCCTTTCTGAATATAATAGTCCATCAGGTTTCCGATGAAATATTCCTGTGCCGGGAACTTCTCAACACCTTCCTTTATCGTGGCCAGCCACTGTGCAGAGTCGGGAGTCTCACCTTTTCCGTAAACTTCGGCCATGCACATCAGCGAGCGATAACCTTCTTCCTTATGATCTTTACCAATCTTACCGTATTTTATGACGGCGGCATTGTCATTTACAAAGTTTGCAGACAATGCGGCATAATTGGCAAACAAAGCTGTCAGCGTATCATTCTTGATGTCTTCATCATCTGCAAAAATAGGATTCTGAGGAGCATCTACAAACATACCAAAGTACTTCAAGGCATTTGCATAGTTGTTGGCATTGAATGCCTCTACTCCCGCATTAGTCAGCTGAGGACGAACGGAAGCCAGTGTCTTGGCCAATTTCTTTCTGAGTTTAGGCTTTTTCAGTTCTCCACTCTTCACTTTAGCCTGTTCTACCTCGTCACATTTGGTATAATACTCAAACATTTTAGCCAGACTGTTATACAGTTTGGCGGTATCAGCCTGTCCACCCGGAATATACAGCTTCATATTCTCCTCATCGTAGATAGACT
This sequence comes from uncultured Bacteroides sp., assembly GCA_949294185.1. Lineage (GTDB taxonomy): Bacteria > Bacteroidota > Bacteroidia > Bacteroidales > Bacteroidaceae > Phocaeicola. Next base: position 229,707 of record CASFGA010000004.1, on the reverse strand, counting down.
TTTGGAAGTCGCCCGCCAATTTCCAGGTTTCCGGATCGTTGGCCGTTGACGGATCAACCAATGCAGGCTCGATAATCTTAGCTGCTTCTTCGGGGTTTCCCTTTGCAGATTTAGCTTCTTTCACTACACTTTCTTGTGCAGATACGGCACATGCCGTGAAAAACAAAGCTACAGTAAACAAAACTTTTCTCATAACTTATAATTTTAATTGTACAAAAATCCAATATACATTATTCCGCCGTTTCGTCTGCCCTGCCTTCTTCCGCCGGTTGGGCTTCTTCTTCCGGTTCAGAATCGACTTTACAAACAGAACCTATCTGATCATTCCGTTTTTCCAGGTCAATCAGACGGACTCCCTGCGTAGCGCGTCCCATAATGCGCACATCGGCAACCTTCAGACGGATGGTGATACCCGACTTGTTGATTATCATCAAATCGTTTGCATCTGTCACAGATTTTATAGCGACCAGTTTTCCTGTCTTTTCTGTAATGCTCAAAGTCTTGACTCCCTTTCCTCCCCGGTTGGTCTTACGATAGTCTTCCAGGTCGGAGCGCTTGCCATATCCATTTTCTGAAACTACCATAATGGTTTCAGACTGGGGATCCTTGATGCAAATCATCCCTATAACTTCATCCTGTCCGTCATCATCCAATGTTATGCCACGCACACCCGTAGCCGTACGTCCCATGTCACGAACAGCACTCTCATGGAAACGGATAGCACGGCCATTGCGGTTTGCGATTATAATCTCGTTGTTTCCGTTTGTCATGCGCACTTCAATGACGCGGTCATCTTCACGAATGGTTATTGCATTCACTCCATTCTGGCGCGGACGGGAATATTGTTCCAGCAAGGTCTTTTTAATCACGCCGTTCTTCGTGCAGAACAATACATAATGACTGTTGATAAAGTCCGTATCCCCCAGATTCTTGACACGGAGATAGGCCGTCACCATATCATCAGAGTCAATATTCAGCAAGTTCTGGATGGCGCGTCCCTTTGAAGTCTTGTTCCCTTCCGGTATCTCATACACTTTCAACCAATAGCACCTTCCTTTCTGCGTAAAGAACATCATCGTATTGTGCATGGTGGCAGGATAAATATGTTCTATAAAGTCCTCATCGCGCGTTTCACTACCCTTCGAGCCTACTCCGCCCCTGTTTTGGGTATGGAAGTCAGCCAAAGGCGTGCGTTTGATATAGCCCATGTGGGAAATCGTTATCACCATCTGGTCGTCTGCATAGAAATCTTCCGGATTAAACTCTTCCGAAGCATATATTATCTCTGAATGACGCTTGTCTCCATACTTGTCTTTTATTTCTATCAGCTCGTCTTTAATGACTTTCTTACAAAGCTCGTCATTGTTCAATATTTCCTCATAATAAGTTATCTGCTTCATTACTTCCTCATATTCCGCATGAAGCTGATCCTGCATCAGGCCAGTAAGCTGGCGCAGACGCATCTCTACGATGGCTCTCGCCTGCACTTCTGAAAGTTGGAAACGTTCCATCAGGTTGGTCATCGCTTCATTCGGAGTCTTTGCCGCCCGAATAATCCGGATGACCTCGTCGATATTGTCTGAAGCAATGATCAATCCTTCCAGTATGTGCGCACGCTCCTTCGCCTTGCGCAGGTCATACCGAGTCCGGCGTATGACAACCTCATGCCGATGCTCTACGAACAGACGGATCAGGTCTTTCAGATTCAGCAGTTGAGGGCGTCCGTGAACCAGAGCAATGTTGTTTACGCTGAAAGAAGACTGCAAAGCCGTCATTTTAAACAGCTTGTTCAGCACCACACTGGCATTCGCGTCGCGTTTTACATCGATAACGATTCTCATTCCCTCGCGGTCTGACTCGTCATTCACGTATGAAATGCCGTCTATCTTCTTTTCATTGACCAAAGCAGCAATGCTTTCAATCAGTTCCTTCTTGTTAACATTATAGGGAATCTCATTTACAATGATCTTGTCATGCGTCGGATGCGTCTCTATCTCCGTCTTTGCACGCATAACCACCCGGCCGCGTCCCGTTTCATAAGCATCGCGCACGCCGCTTATACCATATATATAACCGCCGGTCGGGAAATCGGGAGCCTTGACATACTGCATCAGTCCCGCCACATCAATATCATTGTTTTCTATATAGGCGATGCAAGCATCTATTACCTCCGACAAGTTGTGGGTGGGCATATTGGTAGCCATACCTACAGCAATGCCCGACGCTCCGTTGACCAGAAGATTCGGAATCCGTGTAGGCATCACAACCGGTTCTTTCAGCGTACCGTCAAAATTATCCTGAAAATCTACAGTCTCTTTATACAAGTCCTGCATCATATCCTCGCCGACCTTTTTCAGGCGGGCCTCCGTATAACGCATGGCAGCAGGGCTATCCCCGTCGATTGAGCCGAAGTTTCCCTGACCATCCACCAACGGATAACGCATTGCCCAGTCTTGAGCCATACGTACCAATGCTCCATAAACGGATGAGTCTCCGTGGGGATGATATTTTCCCAGAACCTCGCCGACGATTCTCGCTGATTTCTTATACGGTTTGTCTGATGTATTGCCCAGTTCCATCATACCATAAAGTATACGGCGATGGACAGGCTTAAAGCCATCTCTTACATCCGGGAGGGCGCGTGCAACGATTACCGACATAGAATAGTCGATGTACGACGACTTCATTTCCTCTTCGATGTTGATTTTTATGATTCTGTCTTGTTCTTGCATTTAATAAAATATTTAGTTAACTCTAAACGGTTCGTGAAAAATCACGCTAAAGTACTACTTTTACCGGATATACGAAACTTTTTGCAGGAAAAAGTGGTCAAGAGAACCGTTTCAAAGTTCTTCCGGCGTAAAGGTAGCTGTTTTTCAGACAGAGCCTAAACAATGAACGTTATTATAAGGTAAAAATCCGTTAATAATGCAAACACATCTGTTTATCTGCATGCCTGAAATCCGCCTCAGGGAAATCAGTCTCCGGCATTGGCAAAATCATTTTTCATCCTTACCAGAAACTATTTTGCCCGTATCAGTCCGGCGGGCGGAAACGGACAAAAGACAGACAGGTTATTCTGACAACAAAACACATTCAAGAGCATAAAACCATTCCATGGCATACATTTTGCAGGAAAGCATTGTAAAGATTTGGCATTATTCCGTATCTTTGCACTTAAAACCTTATAAGGAGGGGAGTTTACATTTATGAACAGCCAATTTTCAAAAAGAGTATCAGATATAATCGTATACAGCAAGGAGGAAGCAAACCGCCTGCGCAACGACTATATAGGCCCGGAGCACCTGCTTTTAGGCATCATCCGCGAGGGTGAAGGCAAGGCCGTCGGGATATTGCAGAGCCTGTATGTCGACCTGCAGGAGGTAAAGGAGACTCTGGAAACCGTATTGCGCAGAGAATCCGTGACAGAAAATTACTCTGAAGACATAACATTCAATGAAAAAGCATCAAAAATACTGAAGATGAGCATGCTTGAAGCAAGACTTCTGAAGACAATCGAAGCCGACACAGAGCATATATTGTTGGCCATCATGCGAAACGGAGAGAATCGTGCGGCAGAACTTCTCGAATCAAAGGATGTAACTTACCAGAAGATAATAGACAAGCTGGTGCCCAAACCTGAGCCGCAGAGCGGAGTCCCGTTTGAAGAAGAAGAGGACGAAGAGGATGACGGCATACGCCGCCATGAAAATCCGGCAGAAAACGGCAGTTCTTACCGGCAGACCGCCCAGACATACCAAAAGAAGTCCAATAACGACACGCCAGTGCTTGACTCGTTCAGCACTGACATGACACGCGCGGCAGAAGAAGGGAAGCTTGACCCGGTAGTGGGGCGGGAAAAGGAAATCGAGCGTCTGGCACAAATCCTGAGCCGCCGGAAGAAAAACAATCCGATCCTTATCGGAGAGCCCGGTGTAGGAAAGTCGGCCATCGTAGAAGGGCTTGCCCGCAGAATTATAGAAAAGAAGGTATCACGCGTTTTATTCGACAAACGGGTCGTTGCGCTTGACATGACTTCCATCGTTGCAGGAACAAAATACCGGGGACAATTTGAAGAGCGCATCCGCTCCATACTCAACGAGCTGAAAAAGAACCCGAATGTCATTCTTTTCATCGATGAAATCCACACTATCATCGGTGCAGGATCGGCAGCAGGCTCTATGGATGCGGCCAATATGCTGAAGCCCGCCCTGGCTCGCGGTGAAATCCAATGCATCGGAGCCACGACATTAGACGAATACCGCCAGAGCATCGAAAAAGACGGTGCTTTGGAACGCCGGTTTCAGAAAGTGTTGGTGGAGCCTACCACCGCAGAGGAAACCCTGCAAATCCTAAAGAACATAAAGGACAAATACGAGGAACATCACAATGTGAACTATACAGATGCGGCTCTTGAGGCGTGTGTCAAATTGACAGACCGCTATATAACCGACCGTAACTTCCCGGACAAAGCCATTGATGCCCTTGACGAAGCCGGATCGCGTGTGCATCTGACGAACATTTCAGCCCCCAAAGAAATAGAAGAACAAGAGAGGCTGATTGACGAGATGCGCTCCAACAAGAACGAAGCCGTACGCTTGCAGAATTTTGAATTGGCCGCCAGTTTCCGTGACCGCGAAAAACAATGCATGGAACGCCTTGAAGAGATGAAACGGGAATGGGAAGAAACGATAAAGGAGAACCGCGAGAAGGTGGATGCCGAGCAAATAGCCGATGTTGTCTCCATGATGTCGGGCGTTCCCGTGCAGCGGATGGCGGAAGCAGACGAGCTAAAACTAAAAAACATGCGGAATGAACTGCTTGCAAAAGTAATCGCCCAGGACAAGGCCGTGGACACATTGGTAAAAGCCATACAGAGAAGCCGCGTGGGACTGAAAGATCCCAACAAGCCCATCGGCACATTCCTCTTTTTAGGCCCTACCGGCGTGGGAAAGACTCATTTGGCAAAAGAATTGGCCAAGCTGATGTTCGGCTCCGCCGATGCCCTAATCCGCATAGACATGAGTGAATACATGGAGAAGTTCACCGTGTCGCGGTTGGTCGGTGCTCCTCCGGGATATGTGGGCTATGAGGAAGGCGGACAACTGACAGAGAAAGTCCGGCGGAAACCCTACTCCATCGTCCTGCTGGACGAGATAGAAAAGGCTCATCCCGATGTCTTCAACCTTTTGCTTCAGGTCATGGACGAAGGAAGGCTTACCGACAGTTACGGAAGGACTGTAAACTTTAAGAATACGGTCATTATCATGACTTCCAATATCGGCACACGCCAACTGAAAGAGTTTGGCAAAGGGATAGGTTTTGCCGCCCAGACGCGCACGGATGACAAAGAGTATTCGCGCAGTGTAATAACCAAAGCGCTGAACAAGTCGTTCGCACCGGAATTCATAAACCGTCTGGACGAAATCATAACCTTCGACCAGCTGGACAAGGAGGCGCTGAACCACATCATTGACATAGAGCTGAGAGGTTTGTACCAACGCATAGAGAATATCGGATACAGGCTGATCATCGACGAAGAGGCGAAACGCTACGTTGCATCGGCAGGATATGACGTGCAGTTCGGGGCGCGCCCTCTGAAACGTTCCATCCAAAACAATCTGGAAGACGGTCTGGCCGAACTGATTATCGGTGAAAATCCCCAACCGGGGGATACGCTTCACGTATCATTCGACCAGGCAGACGGCAAGCTGCGCATGAAGATAGAAAAAGCATAGGGCAAACTGAATTATCGACAAGAGCAAACAAATTTTGCGACAGGGACAAAATGTCAGACATCCGCGTGTCTGGCATTTTTTTTGCTTGTACTCCTGCAAACATCTATAAAAATAAATATTTATATGCAGAAAGGTAATATCGGGGTTACAACAGAAAACATTTTCCCCATCATCAAAAAGTTTCTATACAGTGACCATGAAATATTTCTTCGTGAATTGGTTTCGAATGCCGTCGATGCGACACAAAAGCTTAAGACACTTGCATCCAAAGGCGAAGTAAAGGGAGAACTGGGCGACCTGACCATTCAGGTAAAGGCAGACAAGGACACCATTACCATTTCCGACCGAGGATTAGGCCTTACCGCCGAAGAAATAGACAAATATATCAACCAAATCGCGTTTTCGGGTGCCAATGATTTTCTGGCCAAATACAAGGACGAAGCCAATGCCATCATCGGACACTTCGGCTTGGGATTCTATTCAGCCTTTATGGTGGCCAAGAAAGTGGAGATTGTCACCAAATCATACAAAGAGGATGCTCAGGCCGTAAAATGGACTTGCGACGGAAGTCCGGAGTTTACACTGGAGGAAACCGACCGGACAGACCGGGGAACGGATGTGATTCTCCATATCGACGACGATTGCAGAGAGTTCCTCGAAGAGTCACGCATTCAGGAACTGCTGAAGAAATACTGCCGTTTCCTGCCGGTGCCTGTTGCTTTCGGAAAAAAGAAAGAGTGGAAAGACGGAAAGCAGGTGGAGACAGGCGAATTTAATATCATCAACGACAGCTGCCCCATCTGGACAAAGAAACCGAGTGAACTGAAAGACGAAGATTATACCAAGTTCTACCGCGACCTTTATCCCATGTCAGACGAACCGCTCTTCTGGATTCATCTGAATGTGGACTATCCGTTCAATCTGACAGGCGTGCTTTATTTCCCGAAAATCAAGAGCAACATCGATTTGCAGAAAAACAAAATCCAACTTTACTGCAACCAAGTATATGTGACGGACTCGGTAGAAGGCATTGTGCCCGACTTTCTGACACTTTTGCATGGTGTAATCGACTCGCCGGACATTCCGCTGAATGTATCCCGCTCTTATCTCCAAAGCGATTCGAACGTAAAGAAAATCTCGACCTACATAACCAAAAAGGTGGCCGACCGCCTGCAGTCTATCTTTAAGAACGACCGGAAAGAGTTTGAGAAGAAATGGGACGACCTGAAGATATTCATCAACTACGGAATGTTGACCCAAGAAGACTTTTATGAGAAGGCCGACAAATTCGCCTTGCTCAAGGACACCGACGGCAAATATTATACATACGAAGAATACAAGACCCTGATAAAAGACAACCAGACCGACAAGGACGGCAATCTTATCTACTTGTATGCGAACAACACCGACGAGCAATATACCTACATTGACGCGGCCAAGAACAAAGGATACAATGTTCTTCTGATGGACGGGCAACTGGACACTCCGATGATCAACATGTTGGAACAGAAATTGGAGAAGAGCCGCTTTACGCGTGTAGACAGCGATGTGATTGACCGCCTGATTGTAAAAGAAGAACCGAAAGGTGAAGAGCTGGATACGAACAAGCGCCAGATGCTGACCGCCGTATTCAAAGGACAGCTGCCCAAGGTGCAAAAGATAGAATTCCATGTCGACTCGCAAGCTATGGGCGAAAACAACGCTCCTGTCATCATCACCCAAAGCGAATACATGCGCCGCATGAAGGAGATGGCCAATATCCAGCCAGGCATGAGCTTCTATGGAGAAATGCCTGACATGTACAGCTTCGTCTTGAACAGTGACCACAAACTGATCAAACAGGTACTGGAAAATGCAGAATCAGCCTGTGCCGAAAAACTTTCGCCGATTGAGTCGGAAATATCAGTCCTGACCCTCCGCCGCGATGAATTGCAAAAAGCTCACGAAGGCAAGAAGGCGGAAGAAATACCGACTGCTGAAAAAGAGGAACTGAATGACATAGAGAAAAAGTTGAACGAACAGAAAGAACAGAAGGAAACGGCCATCAATGAATATGCGGCAGGAAACAAGGTCATTCACCAACTGATAGATCTTGCCTTGCTGCAAAACAACATGCTGAAAGGCGAGGCTCTTACCAATTTCATCAAGCGCAGTATAGAACTTATCTAAAGTCTGACATTCCAGACGAAACGACAATCGGGCACAAGCCACCGGGCAATCCGGGCGGTTTGTGCCCGATTTGTCATAATCCCATCCCTTTTTGCCTAATTGTAAAAGAGATTCCTATTTTAACGGGTAAAGCACAAAAAAACTTCTTTTTATTGGCAAGGATTTCAGTTTTTGCTTGTATCTTTGATAACGACTTAACCGGATAACCCGACATCCATGAAAAAACTTCGCTTCATATTGTCTTTATGTCTTGTGGCTCTGGCCACAGTCTCTTTGCATGCCCAGAAAGTTGGTCTGGTGTTAAGTGGCGGCGGAGCCAAGGGCTTGACCCATATCGGTATTATCCGTGCCTTGGAAGAAAACAACATTCCCATCGATTACGTTGCAGGCACTTCAATGGGGGCGATTGTCGGCTCACTGTATGCCATGGGCTATTCTCCCGATGAAATGGAAAAGGTAATCAAGTCGGATGACTTCAAGCGTTGGTATACGGGAAATATAGAAGAAAAATATGTATATTACTTCAAAAGAAATCCTCCCACACCAGAATTCGTCAACATCCGGGTGTCGATAAAAAATCCCCTTCACAAAGTCAAGACACAGATACTGCCTTCGAGCGTGGTCAACCCGGTACAAATGAATTTGGCCTTCGTAGAACTGTTCAGTCAGGCTACCGCCTCATGCCGCAATGACTTCGACAAACTTTTTATCCCTTTCCGGTGTGTGGCTTCGGATGTATACAACAAGCGTCCCATCATCTTCAACCGGGGTGATTTGGGTGATGCCGTACGGGCCTCCATGAGTTTTCCCGCCGTATTCAAGCCGATAGAGATAGATTCCATTCTGGCATACGACGGCGGCATCTACAACAACTTTCCGGTGAACATCATGGCCAAGGACTTTCACCCTGACATCATCATCGGCAGCGTGGTCAGTTCCAATCCCGGAAAGCCGAAAGAAGGGGATCTGTTCGGTCAGCTGGAAAGTATGATCATGCAGAAAACCGACTATACCCTTCCCGACTCGTTGGGCATTCTGATGACATTCAAATATGACAATGTGAATCTGATGGACTTCGACCGTTTCGACGAACTGCATGACATCGGATACAACCGCGCTATCCAACTCATGGACTCCATAAAGAACCGCATTTCCCGAAGAATGGACTACCGGCTGCTGGAAAAGAAAAGGATGGCCTACCGGAATGACTTGCCGGCATTCCGGTTTCGCAATATTATCATCAACGGAGTCAACCATCAGCAACAGAAATATATCCGTAAGGAATTCCATGTGGAAGAAGACGGAACTTTCAATCTTGAGGAGCTGCGTCGCGGATATTTCCGTCTAATGTCTGACAACATGATTTCAGAAGTCATTCCCCACGCCACCTACAATCCGGCAGACAGCATATTCGACCTGCATCTGAATGTGAAAATGGAAGATGAACTTTCATTGCGTGTGGGAGGCAATGTAGGATCGAACGGTTCAAACCAGGTTTATGTGGGGGCAACCTACCATAACCTGAACAACTATGCAAAAGAAATCTCGCTCGACGGACAATTAGGACAGATATACAATAATCTGCAGATTTCTGCCCGCATTGATATGCCGACGCGGTTACCGACATCCTACCGTTTGGTAGCGTCATTATCTACTTTTGATTACCAGAAACAAGAGAAATTCCTGACTAAAGGCGGAAGCCCCATCTTCAACAAACAAAAGGAGGAATTTATCAAGCTGTTCGTTTCCATGCCTTTTCTAAGCCGTCAGAAAGCGGAATTCGGCATCGGCATAGGGCAACTGGAAGACCAGTATTTCCAGACAAATGTCATTGACTTCTCAACAGCCAAACGCGACAAAAGTCAATACATGATATTCGGCGGGTCGGTAGCACTGGATGGCAATACGCTCAACAGCCGTCAGTTCGCCACTTCCGGACGAAGGGAAAGGCTCGTGGCGCATATCTATACGGGAAAAGAGCGTTACTATCCCGGAATGGGTGAAGATCCCTATGAGGGAGGATACAAATACATCCAGTCATGGCTGCAATTGTCCTACGAACTGGAACGGTATTACAACTTCCGCCATAACTTTACTTTAGGCACTTATCTGAGAGCCTATTATTCATCACGCAATTTCAGCCACAATTACCGCGCAAGCATGATGCAGGCGGGAGCTTTTACGCCTACAGCCCACAGCAAGATTACCTACAACGAAGCTTTTCGAGCCAATCAGTTTGTGGGATTGGGCATTTGCCCCATCTATCAGTTCAACAACGTATTTCATGCCCGACTTGGCATGTATGGCTTTGCCCCTATCTTTCCCATCAAGCAAGACGAGAATCAGAAGGCATATTACGGCAAACTGTTTCATGACATCGAATATATGGGAGAATTGGCCTTGGTTGTCAAATTGCCTTTCGGGGCAATAAGTGCTTACGTAAACCATTACAGTTCACCGTCAAAGAACTGGAACTTCGGTTTGACACTGGGATGGCAAGTGTTTGGTACAAGATTCATGGAATAAATTTCAAGTAAAAAAACGATGATAAAGTTTGGTTTTTTCAGAAGAAAAGTCTACCTTTGCACCCGTTAAAGATAAAAACAAGGCCGCGTAGCTCAACTGAATAGAGTAGCTGACTACGGATCAGCCGGTTACAGGTTTGAATCCTGTCGCGGTCACTTGTTTTTTGGAATATATTGCTGACAAAGCTCTGGCCGCGTAGCTCAACTGAATAGAGTAGCTGACTACGGATCAGCCGGTTACAGGTTTGAATCCTGTCGCGGTCACTTGCTTTTCGGAATACGTTGCTGACAAAGCTTTGGCCGCGTAGCTCAACTGAATAGAGTAGCTGACTACGGATCAGCCGGTTACAGGTTTGAATCCTGTCGCGGTCACAAGAGGAGAAACTTCTGCTTTGAATGAAAAGAGAAGTTTCTCCTCTTTTCATTCAGAAAGTCCCATACAAATGCAAGACTCGGAAAGAAGATAATCCGACAGTACTAAAGACTACGACAAGACTGACGGAGCAAATCAACCGGAAAGCCTGACCAAAAATTTTTTTGATCCTTATTTCCTCTCCGTATTATAAGATTCGATAGAATCATTGACTCCATCTTTTCGGAAAGGCATAAAATCTTATCCGAACAAATCCGGCTGAACATCCTCGCACAAACAAAGATAACCGGCTTTTGCTATAAGGAATAGCAAAAGCCGGCCAAAACATATATCCCCCTACCCCCTACAAGGCAGTAACAAGACCTGTCAGCATTTTATTTTCAACTCATTCAGAATGCGGCGCATCTCTTCGTAAGTGGTGATGCGCGTAGGCACAAGCGGCAGACGGAGACGGTTCTTTATCATTCCCATCATGCTCAACATGGCTTTTACTCCCGCCGGATTACCGTCAACAAACAGCAGTTTGAACAGTTCCGTAAAGTTATGGTGAATGCTCAATGCACTGGCATAATCGCCCGCTAAGGCCAACCGTGTCATCCGGCTGAACTCTCTCGGAAAAGCATTCCCTATAACCGAAATTACTCCTACCGCTCCCAATGTAATGAGTGGGAACGTAATTCCGTCATCACCTGAAATCACATCAAAATTCTCAGGCTTATTTTTGATAATATCGTCCATTTGAGTAATATTCCCCGACGCTTCCTTTATCGCCACAATGTTTTCAAAATCACGGGCAAGACGCAAGGTGGTTTCAGCCGTCATATTGACGCCGGTTCGTCCGGGCACATTATAGAGAACAACAGGAAGCTTTGTAGCGTTTGCTATGGCCTTATAATGTTGGTATATGCCTTCTTGTGACGGTTTATTATAATAAGGAACAGCCACCAATACTGCATCCACTCCTGTAAAGTCGTCGTTTGCCAACGTATCGACTACAGTCTGCGTGCAGTTGCTGCTTACTCCCAACAGAATTGGAATGCGTCCGTTAACCCTTTCGACAACCAATTGTTTGATTTTCGTCTTTTCCTCAGCCGTCAATGTCGGGGTTTCGGCGGTAGTTCCCAATACACAAAGAAAATCTGTACCGCTTTGTATCTGATATTCAACCAACCGCAACAGCGCTTCATAGTCCACGCTCCCATCTTCTTTGAAAGGAGTAATCAGCGCTACTCCCATTCCTCTTAGTTTTCTCTGTATCATAAATAGATTATATGCACGTTATTCGGTTACAAAAGTAGGAATATTTTCCATTTATAGTTCAAAATTAATAGCTTTTTTACCCTTTTTCTATTATTCATCTGCTATCATCAACAAAAATTCTTCCTCGTTCAAAATGGGGATACCCAACTGATTCGCCTTCTCTAACTTACTGGGCCCCATATTTTCTCCTGCAAGAACAAAGCTCGTTTTCTTAGAAATACTTCCCACGTTTTTCCCGCCATGCCTTTCTATCAGCTCCTTGTATTCGTCGCGCGAATGCCGGGCAAACACTCCGCTGATGACGACAGATTTCCCTTGCAGTATATCCGTATGCCCTGAAAGGTCTTCTTCGGCCGCCTCCATCCTTAATCCCACCTGGCGCAGACGCTCGACAAGCCTCCGGTTCTGTTCATCGGCAAAGTAGAGAATGATGCTCTGTGCTATCTTTTCCCCTATTTCATCCACATGAATCAAATCGTCCAACGTGGCCGCAGCCAACGCATCGATGGAACGAAAAGCCTTGGCTACTTTTTTTGCCACCGTTTCTCCCACAAACCGGATACCCAATGCAAAAAGGACTCGCTCATAAGGAACCTGTTTGGATGCTTCGATTCCCTTCACGATGTTCTCGGCCGACTTTTCTCCCATACGTTCCAAACGGCTGATTTCTCCGGCTTTCAATGTATACAGATCGGCTGCATCATGAATCATCCCCTCTTGATAGAACTGGTCGACCGTTTCCGGACCTAATCCTTCTATGTTCATCGCCCGTCTGCTGATAAAGTGCTCGATTTTTCCCTTTATTTGCGGAGGACAGTTTGTCTCGTTCGTACAGTAATGCGCAGCCTCGTCTTCATAACGTACCAACCTGCTGCCGCACTCCGGGCAATGGGTGATAAATTCAACTTTCTCACTGCCTGCCGGACGCGAAGCAATATCAACGCCCGTTATCTTCGGGATGATTTCACCGCCTTTTTCCACATAAACCATGTCTCCGATATGCAAATCAAGTGAAGCAATAATATCAGCGTTGTGCAAAGACGCACGCTTGACGATGGTACCCGATAACTGGACAGGCTCCAGATTAGCAACCGGAGTCACGGCTCCCGTACGCCCAACCTGATAAGTCACTTTCAATAATTTCGTCAAAGCCTGTTCTGCCTGAAACTTGTAGGCTATGGCCCACCGGGGAGACTTGGCCGTATACCCCAGATTGCGCTGTTGGCGAAGAGAGTTGACCTTCAACACAATGCCGTCTGTTGCCACCGGAAGATTTTTACGTTCTGCATCCCAATAATTTATGAATGCGAAAATCTCATCCAATGTACGTACCTTACGCATGATATGGGATATCTTGAATCCCCATTTCTCGGCGGCCTGAAGATTTTCATAATGCCCGCCGAACGGAAGATTGTCGCCTAACAAATAATAGAGATAAGCATCCAGCTTACGGTTGGCCACTACAGAAGAGTTCTGCGACTTCAATGTTCCCGAAGCCGCATTACGAGGATTCGCAAAAAGCGGCTCTTCCCGCAGCTCCCGTTCACGGTTCAATTCCTCGAACACAGTCCAAGGCATCAGGATTTCCCCCCTTATCTCAAAACTTTTCGGATAGCCCTCCCCGTGAAGCACCAAGGGGATGCTTCGTATTGTCTTTACGTTGTCGGTCACATCGTCCCCTTTCACTCCATCGCCGCGAGTAACGGCACGCACCAGTTTCCCGTCTTCATAAGTCAGCGAAATGGATGTTCCGTCAAACTTCATCTCACAACAAATCTCGAAGTCCTCATTGAGCGACCTGCGAACACGCTCGTAAAACTCTGTCACCTCTCCTTCCGAATAGGTATTGCCCAATGAAAGCATCGGATATCTGTGCTCCACCTGAACGAAATTCTTGTTGATGTCACTTCCCACACGCATCGTAGGAGAATTGGCATCAAAATGCTCCGGATGTCTGGCCTCCAGATCCTGAAGTTCCCGCATCAGCCGGTCGAACTCCTGATCGCTGATAACCGGAGCATTCAATACGTAATAATTATAATTGTGTGCATGAAGTTCTTCACGCAACTGGTCTATCCGCTCTATTTCCGTCATGGTTTCCTATAATATGTTTCTTGCAAAATTAGCAAAAATGTTATAGCAAGCGATGAAAGACAACTGGAATCTTCGTATTTTTGCACTAAAATAAGCAAATATGAGAATAGACATTATAACGGTTTTGCCGGAGATGATCGAAGGGTTCTTCAACTATTCCATCATGAGCCGTGCAACAAAAAAAGGCATTGCCGAGTTCCATATCCACAATCTGCGTGACTACGCCTACGACCGCTACCGCAAGGTGGACGATTATCCTTTTGGCGGATGCGCCGGAATGGTAATGAAAATAGAACCGATAGACCGCTGCATCTCTGCCTTGAAGGCGGAGCGGGATTATGATGAAGTAATCTTCACGACTCCGGACGGCGAGCAATTCAACCAGAAAACGGCGAATACTCTCTCGCTTTGTGAGAACCTGATAATCTTGTGCGGGCACTTCAAGGGCATTGACTACCGGATACGCGAACATTTCATCACCAAGGAAATCAGCATCGGCGACTATGTGCTGACTGGCGGCGAACTGGCCGCAGCTGTCATTGCGGATGCAGTCGTAAGGATTATCCCCGGAGTCATTTCCGACGAACAGTCTGCACTGTCGGATTCCTTTCAGGATAATCTGCTTGCACCGCCGGTATATACTCGGCCTGCCGAATATAACGGATGGAAGGTGCCGGAGATTCTGCTTTCAGGCCACGAAGCCAAAATTCGGGAATGGGAATTCCAGCAGTCTTTGGAGCGTACGCGCCGCCTGCGTCCCGACCTGCTGAGAGAAGACGAATAGCTGAAACAAAAAATTTTGTGCCGTCAGAACTACGCTTCCATCAAGAGGAAACGAAAATTCCAACGGCACAAAACCTTATTTCAGTACCAATATCGGCGTATTGGAGTGGAATATCATCCTGCGCGCAATACTGGGATTGAACAGGCGTGCAAATATGTTACGCTTGTAGTTCGTGATGCAAAGCACATCTATCAGCTTCTCTTTCACATAATCGTCCAAGTTATTCAGAAGATGATCCTCCGTCACGAGATGATAATCAATGCTCAGCTGCGGATACTGTTTTTTGAAATACTCCTTTATCCCCGCCAGTTTGATTTCATTCCATGTCCGGCGATGCTCGTCACTGTTCAGATGGATAAAGGATATGGCGAAGTCATAATCCTTGAACGTGGTAATCAGTGAATCGAACGCCACCAGATCGCGCTGGTCAAAGTTGGTAATGAACCCTACCTTATGAATATCCTTGAAATTCTTGGTCTTGGCAGACTCGGGAATAGCATACACGAATGTCGGGCTGCGCTCTATGATTTCGGCGGTAACGCTGCCTATCAGATCCAGTTCCTTTTCATCCATCCCGCGTGTACCCATAATAATGATAAGCGGTTTCTCTGTACGGGCATAATGCAGGATTTCTTCTTCCGGAACGCCCTCGCGAAGGATGCATGTATACTTCACATCAGGAAACTCTCCCTTCCCAATCCTGTCCTTTATCCTTGTCGTCAGGTCATCCAACTGGTTATGTATGCTTTCCAGCATGGTTTTAATCCCCATGTCTTTCCCTAACGGAATGTCATAGCCTTCGGTGGCATATTGCAGGCTCGGCATATATATCGGACTGAAGTAAACGTGCATCAGCGTGATTTCAGCCCCGATTTCATCGGCAAAATGAAATCCGAACTCACATGCCCTCATTGAATATTCGGAAAAGTCGATTGGAATCAGAATCTCCTTCCTTTTATGTTCAGGTTTCGACGGCTCTTCTTTCACCACTTCATCGGCCAGCCACGCCGAGCTTTCTATAATCCGCAAAGCATGCGGCAAGTCGCTTTCCTTAATGCGCACTCTCACTCCCGACGAAATGACCGGCTGAATCAGATTTACATTGTGGATATAGACCTCTATATTTTCGTTTTCAAGGACGTTTTTAAGTATCTGAGCTTTCGAATAAGTCAAGATAGCCAATGTTACAAGTTTTTCTTCCATATACAAAAGGGTTTAAGGTTAAACATCCTAAGACAAAAAATCCCAACCGAAAAGCCGATGGGATTTTTTATATCACGCATTCTGCTGTTCCTTCAGAATCGCAATAGCCTTGTCAAGTACCGTTGTGTCATCCAGCATGACCAAACCGCCATCCGGACCGGGTTCCAAATGGATTCCCACACTTTTCCCGTCTTTAAAATTATGCCCTCCAAAGAAGTTCCGTACTGTCTCCACACTCAGACTCAACTCATCAGCAATGCGGTGCATACTTCCCGGAGGCAACGAATCCTTGATTCTACGAAGTTCATTGAAAGTTATAGTTCTGTTCATAGTAGTAACATATTTAAGAGTTAGACTGATAGTTTTTAAATCTCGATATAAAAATAATGAAAGATTGTGACAAGACAAACAAAATCTCAATATTTTTCCGGAAAATTAAAAACATAGCATCTTAGCCTTTATCATACCCATAATTATCGCGTAGAGGTATGACAAAAAAAGAATCAAAATCAACAAATCGACATCTTCTCTTCTATAAATTTTGGAAGACGGCTTGTAAGAAGTTATTATATAATGACTGGATTTTGAGAATCTCCTCGTGACAAAAGAATAGAGAGAATAGGTAAGAAGAGCAACCAGGCAGCCAAGCACTGCTCCGCACAAGATATCGCCCGGGTAATGCACGCCCAAATAAATTCTGGAATAGGACGGAATCAGTGCCCACAGGAACATCATCACCGTAAACCTCCAGTCTTTTATCAGTAAAGAGGTGAACATGGCGACCGCAAAAGTATTGGCCGCATGGCTGGATATGAAGCCATACAGCCCTCCCCTATATTCATTGACCGTATGCACCAGATACATTATATCCGGATCCTGAGTCGGACGGAAGCGTGCAAAGAAAGGCTTGAAAAATCCTGAGGATATACGGTCGGCCAGAAGCACAGTCAAGGCTATCATCAACAGTATCAGCAGCACCTGATTCAGCTTGTTGCTCTTTACGATGACATACAGCAACATCAATATCGCCGGAATCCATGTGACTGTCTTGGTAACCACCCACATGAATCCGTCCCAGAATAAAGAATGATTGCCATTCAGAAAAAGCAACAGTTCCTTATCAAAATCAATCAATTGCTGTATATCAATCATAAAATCAAATTATTTCAATCGCGTCAGCCTGTATCCATCCCTTGTTTCCATCCTCCATGTAGATTTCCTTCCACCCTTTCATCGAATCGTCTTCAATGTACACTTTCGCCCCTTCATGAAGGACAAACAAATCTGTCCCGCTTTCATCCGGCGTACTCTTTATTGTTATCGTAGGTACCATTATGATGGCGCCTTTACGTTCCTCCAACTTTTCTTTCTGCCGGTCTGCAAATATATTGGCGCATACGGTGATTACCAATAAAGAAAAGGCTGCAATAAAACCTGTCTTCTTTACCCATATACGGTTTCCAAAGATATAAAAAGCTACGCTAACCAACAACAATATAAAGGAAACAATGCCAAGTTTTCCCCATTCCTTTTCATTCATGGTGTCCGCAAGGGCCTTTATCCAGGTAGCAATGAAGATTTCCCGCGCCGGAGTTATCTTGTCGACAGTCTTGCTGCGTGCCATTTCCAGATTGAAGCGGATATCGGCATCACCCGGATTCAACAACAAAGCCCGTTCATAGTTAAGGACAGCTTTTGCCATATTCTTGTCCTTAAAATAACTGTTTCCTAAATTATAATAGATGTCAGCAGACTCTCCTTCCGTACTCAGGATAGTCTCATATTTCTCTATCGCTTCCTTGAATTTATTATCTTGATATGCCTTGTCGGCCTCTTCCTTCGTTACGGCAGATACGAACTGAACGAAAGACACAAGCAACAAACATACGACAAATAGTTTCTTCATAGTTTTTTAATGTTTTATATTATTCTCCATTTTACTGATGATATCGACCGAAGCCGCATATACTTTATCCATCGCTTCGCTTTCATTGCCTGGAGCGTAACGGGCAAATTCACATTCATTCAGTGCCGCTATAAATTCCTTTATCAAGTCACCGCTTACACCATACTTGACCAACTCCGCTTCGACATTGTCTTTTGAAAGCAACGAAACCGGAATATTCAGCTTATCACCAATATATCCCCACAAAGCCTTCAGCACTTCATCATAAAACTCATTCTTCTTATTCTCGGCCAATAGTTTCCCGGCCTGCTTCATGCGCTTGGTCGCCACCTTGTTGGCCTTTTTGGTCTTTAACTTGGCTATGTTCGCATTCTCTTTGGCCTGATTGCGATAAATGACAACGAAGGCAACAAACAAAAGCAATGGAATGACATACCACAAGCAATAACCGAGAGAACCGAAGAAGAACTCGCCTTGAGGACGCAGCTTTGTGCTTCCCAATTTTATGAAACGAATATCCGTTCCCAGTATCTTGACATTCTCTTTGTTGGTAAAGTCTGATATAACCTGTTCGGCATTGCCTTGCCCTTTCGCCACTTTAAGATTATAAGCCTGAGTCTTCAGCGTCTTATAAGAATTGCTCTTCAAATCAAAATACACAAACTCTACTGCCGGAACAGTGAAGTCACCGGCATGACGAGGTATGGCCAAGTATTCAAAAGTTTTGGTTCCGCTCAATCCGTTATTGGTCAAATCGTATTCGTCTGTGATTTTCGGATCATAAATCTCAAAGTCTTGCGGAAACTTCACTTCGGGCGTATTGATCAGCTTCATATTACCGACACCATTCAGCGTTATCTTTATGGTGACCGCATCGTTTGTCTTTACTTCAGTGGAATTAATGGACGAAGCAATCTGAAATTCTCCTACTGCACCGGAGAAATTAGCCGGACGAGCCGGCAACGGTTGGACATTGATTGTCAACTTCGGAGTAACAATATTCTTCTTCACTTCCACGTATCCGCCTCCGTTGAAGAATGCATCAAACGGATCATCCGAAACGGTTTGCTGAGCCACAACCCCATTGAAAGTAATGGACGGTATCTCCAGCTTGCCTGTCTGCTGAGGGAATAAAACGTATTGACTCCATACGGTTGTGTTATAATTACGGCCCTTGTAATGTTCCAACGAAAACTTCTTCTGTTGGGGCAATGGAATTTCTTGTGTATGGAAACCTTTCAAATCCGGCATATCACCCTGCAACTGACGGAGGTTGACCAACGTATAGACTTTATATGTCAGCAAAATGGCTTCCTGCTCATGAACAGTCGTCTTGCTGGCCGTGGCCGTAATGAAAAGATCCTCTTCAGTAATACGGCTTCCCGCCACCTGGCTGCGCGAAGACGAGGCTTGCCCGCCACTTGAATTACCAGACTGGTCGGGAGGCAAGACCTTAATCTGGATGGCATTAGAGAAAACCTTCTCTCCATCCACTTCAATACTGGCAGCCGGAATGGTATATGTCCCTTCTTTGCCCGCCATCAAGATATATGTGAATGTTATGGAACGACTGGAGGATACTTTCCCGTTTATGATTTGAGTACTGCTCTGCTGCGAACGGGTAGGCCCCATCAAGACATCAAACCCGCTGATAGACGGAGCGCGAAAGTCTTTCACGTTTTGCGTGTTCACTGTAAACTCCAGTCTGAACTGATCTCCGCTGACTACGACATCGGGAGCCTCAGTCTTAAAAATTACCTTATCTGCCGCCTGAATCTGGCAGGCTGCAAGGATTATCAATGACAAAAGTATTAATTTCCGCATCTATCTGTTTTTTATATTATCATTATGAATTGTCACCAGTCCTTTTCAAGCTTGCGACCCTGAACCTGGATCTGCTTTTTAACCTTGTCTTGGATGTTTTTCTCATCCTGCATGACGGCATTCAGCAGCTGCTCGACATTTTCCTTTGACATTTGATTCTGATTCTGCTGCTGTTGCTGATTTTGCTGTTGGTCTTTCTTGTCCTGATCTTGCTGTTCCTTGTTCTGCTGCTCGTCTTCTTTCTGTTCCTGCTGCTGATCTTCGTTTTGGTCTTGATTCTGCTGCTGTTGCTGGTCTTTCAGCTGCTTTTGTGCCAAAGCCAAATTATAGCGCGTCTCATCATCTTTCGGGTTATTGCGCAATGACTCCTTGTATGCCTCTATGCATTGGGGAAGCTGCTTAGAGGATTGCAGAATTACACCCATATTGTGATAAATTTTTGCCAGTAATCCTTTATCCTTTTCGATACGGGAAGCCGCATCGTATTGCTCCATTGCCTCCTGCGCTTTCTGCTGCATCAACAACGCGTTGCCCAGATTATACATGGCTACCGACGACTGTGGATTTACCTCCAGAGCCTTCCGGTAATCCACTTCCGCCTTGATAAACAGGCTGTCGTTATAGAGCTTGTTCCCGCTACGCAAATATTCCCGCTCAGTCTTTTGAGCATAAGCCATCGCCGGGATGCATACCAAAGCCAACAATATATATATCCTATATCTCATTTTAGTCCTTCTTAAAAAGTTTTACATCCTTGAAAAGCGGATTTCTCCGGTTCAATAACATTACTTCGGCGGCCAACAAAACAAGCGCCAGCCATGCCAACACCTGAAACTGTTCGTCAAACTCCGTGAATACCTGAGTCTCGACATCAGCTTTCGCCAGTTTGGCAATCTCCGCATTCAAGGCCCTTTCCGCGCGATTCGTATTGTCGACACGAACATATATACCATTTCCCGCCTTGGCTATTTCCTGACACATCTGTTCATTCAGGCGAGTAACGATAACATTGCCGTCTTTGTCACGCCGAAATTCGTTGGTTTCTCCTGTAGGTATAGGAGCTCCGTCCGGCGAGCCTACTCCCAAAACGCAAACCCTTACACCTTTATCGGCGGCTTCCTTGGCAGCCTCAATGGCTCCCCCTTCATGATTTTCTCCATCCGTTATCAGAACGATGGCACGGCCTACTCCATCATTGGGCGTAAAGCTTTTCATCGCCAGGCTGATTGCGGCCCTTATATCCGTTCCCTGCGTACTGATCAAAGAGGGGGTTATTGTTTCCAGAAACATCTTGGCCGATACATAATCGCTTGTAATAGGCAACTGCGTGAATGCCTCACCGGCAAACACAATCATGGCTACCTTATCGTTGTTGAATGTCTCTACCAAACGTGATATCAGCTTCTTTGATTTGTCCAGACGACTGGGTGTCACATCTTGGGCCAACATGGAATTTGATATATCCAATGCAACAACCGTCTCTACCCCCTGACGCTTCACAGTTTCCATCTTGGATCCAAACTGTGGTCTCGCCAACATAAAAATAACCATAACCAATGCCGCAAACAGTAACCAGAACTTAATGTCCGGACGATATTTCGAAACATCCGGCATCAGCTGAGCCAAAAGTTGCGGATCACCATACCGCCTGATTCTTTTGCGCCTCCTATAATTGGAATACAAATAAAAGGCTATCAGAAAAGGCAATATAAGGAACAAATATAAATATAAAGGTTCTCCAAATCGAAACATATCTTTTCTTTTTTAAGGTATCTTCTTTAACACTGTATTGCGTAAAATCACCTCCAGCAGAATGCAAATGAATGCTATCACCGCATATATTTCATACGCTTCCTCACGCTTGCTGAATTCTTTCACATTCAATTTTGTTTTTTCCAGCTTGTCAATTTCACGGTAAACATCCTTCAATCTGGAATTGCTTGTCGCGCGAAAATAATTTCCATTCGTAATGCCGGCAATCTGTGACATGGTCTGTTCATCTATTTCTACCGGAATCTGCACATACTGCACTCCTCCATAAGTCGGCATCGGATATGGAGCCGTTCCGTTCGTCCCCACTCCAATCGTATAGACACGAATGCCAAACTGCTTGGCTATTTCAGCCGCCGTCAAAGGAGAAATATCTCCCCGATTGTTTACACCGTCGGTCAGAATGATAACGACTTTCGACTTGGCCTTGCTGTCCTTCAATCTGCTCACGGCATTCGCAAGCCCCATGCCCAATGCCGTTCCGTCCTCGATCATCCCCCGCTGAACCATCTCACAGCCCACGCTCTGAAAAAGATTCAGCAAGACATTGTGGTCAACCGTCAATGGGCATTGTGTAAACGCCTCTCCTGCAAAAATTGTCAGACCAATATTATCGTTCGGGCGGCCATTGACAAACTCTGCCGCAACCTGCTTGGCAGCCTCTATGCGATTAGGCTTCAAATCTTCCGAAAGCATGCTGGTGGAGACATCGACCGCCAACATAATGTCAATTCCCTCTATCTCCGTATTCTGCCAGTTGTCTGTCGTCTGGGGGCGTGCAAGCACCAAAACAATCATGACAAAGGTCACAATCCGGAGAATGAAAGGAGCATGCAGCAGCCAGACCCTCCAACTTTGCGGTGTCTTCATATACATCCGTGCAGTAGAAACCTGCATAGTGGGCTCTATCCTTTTGCGCTTCATTATATACCATATTATATAAGGTATAAGAAGGAGCAGCAAGAACAGATATTCTATATTCGCAAAAATCATAGTTCAGCTCATTAACAGTTAAAAGAAAAGATTAATGATATGGCGAATAGCCATATAAAGAGCAATCACGGCTGCAATTCCCGTAACAGCAATGCTACACAACAGAATGATACGGCCTTGCTTGGAGCGTTTCTCTTCGACCTTGATTTCCGTCGGCTCTTTTTTCACATTCGGATCTTCCTCCAGTTTTGTCTGATTGATGAAATCCACCGCATTCACCAGATTCATGTCATTTTCATTCATAAGCGGCGCATGCTTGGCAAACTTAACCAAATCGGCTGTTTCAAAAAGAAGTCTCAAATCAGCTATCGATTCCTTGTCTTTTTCCTGAAGCAGATGCTCTATTATCTCAGAAGAAGTCATTTCCATTGCATTGAAACCGAAACGCTCCTTTATATATACACGGATAACATCGGTCAGTTCCGTATAATATAACTTGGGATCTTCCCGCCGCCAAGCTTTGTTTGCCTTGATTTCTTCTATTTTCTTCATGGCTGCCTGATGAGGAGGAAGTTTCGGCGTTATCTTAATAATCTTGATGATAGGCTTGTTGTCGCGATAACGAATGACAAAAAACACCGATACAGCCCCCAATGCAAGCATAAGAAGGAAAGAAAAGACTAAAGGAGCAATATCGCTCCACACGAGTGATACGGAATGTATACTTTTAGGCCCGAAGAACTGGTCGGGATGAAGCGTATCCACCGGTATGGAATAGACTTTCAACGCCAGAGCCTGAGACCGATAGACATTACTGTCGACCCAAACCTCAAAAGGAGGCAGATAATACAGAGCCGAATCAAAGGAAGTAATGGTATATTCCTGGGAAATCAGCCAACGCTTGTCTTCATTCAGCAACTGCGTGTCAGGCTTTGCGATGTCGAGCACTTCCACTCCTCGCGTTAACGTGTCTTTTATGACAGGAAGACTTAATCGTCCGTCGGCGTTCATGCTGACTTCAAGCTTGACTTTGGCCTGTTCTCCTATCAGCAGCTGCAAGGAATCGATGGTTGCCTCTACTGTTACCTGAGCCCGTATATTGGCGGCAACAATAAAAAGCAATATCATCATGCTTCCCAATCTTTTCAACCTACAGTATAAGATATGTTTCATTCTCTTAGTTCCGTTTAGCAAATAAATTCAACAAAGCTTTCACATAATCCTGATCCGTACGTACCGAAACCGAATCCACATTGCAATGTGTGAAAGTGTCGTTCAGTTTCGCCTGACGCTCCTTCCACCACGCATGATGGGCATTGCGCAAAGCCTTTGATGAAGTGTCAATCCATTGCTCATACCCGGTTTCGGCATCACGTATGCGCATCAGTCCCACATCCGGCAGCTCCTCCATCCGCCTGTCATACACCTGAATCGCCACAATATCATGCTTGCGGTTGGCCACGGTCAGCGCATTTTTAAAGTCGCGGTCGTCTATAAAATCGCTTAACATAAATGCCGTACACCGTTTCTTCAGCACATTCGTCAAGTATTCAATGGCACACTGCAAGTCCGTCCGGCTGCTTTGAGGCTGAAAATCCAGCAATTCACGGATTATATAAAGAATATGCTTGCGTCCCTTCTGAGGAGGAATAAACTTTTCAATTCGATCCGAGAAAAAGATAACGCCGATTTTGTCGTTGTTCGATATGGCAGAAAAGGCCAACGTTGCCGCAATTTCCGTCACCATATCCTTCTTCATCTGTTTTACCGTACCGAAATCCAAGCTGCCCGACACATCGACCAGCAGCATGACGGTAAGCTCCCGCTCTTCCTCAAAAACTTTTACGAATGGCTTGTCAAAACGCGCCGTAACATTCCAGTCAATATCACGCACATCATCGCCATACTGATATTCACGCACTTCCGAAAAGGCCATACCCCTCCCTTTAAAGGCTGAATGATACTGCCCTGCAAAAATATTGTTCGAAAGTCCGCGCGTCTTGATTTCAATCTGGCGGACGCGCTTCAATAGTTCACTTGTCTCCATTCTTACAGTATTAATGTTTCATAGAGGATAAAGCCTGCACCCGCAGTCTCCATCCGCGGCTTTCCCAACAACAGACCGCCGATTAGGGCACTTCAACCTTGTTGAGAATCTTGCTCACAATTTCATCCGATGTTACATTGGTAGCTTCCGCCTCATAGGTCAAGCCGATACGGTGACGGAGAACATCGTGTGAAACGGCGCGCACATCTTCCGGAATCACATAGCCACGACGCTTGATGAAAGCATAACTGCGGGCAGCCAAGGCCAGATTGATGGAAGCACGCGGAGAGCCTCCGAATCCGATCAGTCCTTTCAGCTCCTTCAGATCATATTTTTCCGGATAACGGGTAGCAAAAACAATATCGGCAATATACTGTTCGATTTTTTCATCCAGATAAACCTGACGCACGATATTGCGCGCTTCCACGATATCCTCTCCTTTCAATATCGGGCGCACTTCAATGCGGTCGCCTGATATATTCTGACGGATTATCTTCTTTTCCTCCTCCAGCTTCGGATAATCGATAAGCACTTTCAGCATGAAACGGTCTACCTGCGCCTCGGGCAACGGATAGGTTCCCTCCTGCTCAATCGGATTTTGAGTAGCCATAACCAGAAACGGTTCAGGCAGGCGGAAGGTTTCCTTGCCCAATGTGACCTGACGCTCCTGCATGGCTTCGAGCAACGCACTTTGAACCTTTGCCGGAGCACGGTTTATTTCATCCGCCAAAACGAAATTGGCGAAGACAGGCCCTTTACGGGTGATGAACTGTTCTTCTTTCTGACTGTATATCATTGTTCCGAGGACATCGGCCGGGAGAAGATCGGGAGTAAACTGGATACGACTGTATTTTGAGTCAATCAATGAAGCCAAAGTCTTAATGGCTAATGTCTTGGCCAAACCGGGAACACCTTCCAGCAACACATGTCCGTCGGACAACAGTCCTATCAATAAAGACTCCACAAGATGTTTCTGCCCCACGATCACCTGATCCATTCCGGTTATCAAGTTAGTAACAAACGCGCTTTGGCGTTCAATACGTTCATTCAGTTCACGAATGTCAATAGCTTCAGCCATAATTCTTATTTTTAGTTTTTAAATTCAACAAATTAAGTTCATGCACAAAAAAAATGTCTCGGCGGCATGCCTTGCTCCACGTATTGACGGCTTCAATTTTTCATGCCGGCAAAAAGAAAATTCCATTATAGAGAAACCTTGTTTTGCCTATATGAATCCTTTCAGATTACGCAGCACAAAACCTGCCTGCCAATCCCCATAATCCATTCTTTTTAGTGCACCCCAAAATTAAAGCATTCGATTAACAGGCACAACTAATTTTTATTAAAAAATATAACCGCCATGAGGTTTTAAGCCTATTTGGGCTAAAGAAATTTAATTTAAGGACAACCCCGCATTCTCATTTACGGGGAGAAAGTATGGGTATACGGATTTTTGTGCCGACAGGAATATTGTCCGGATTCCGGATTATGCGGCTGTTGTGTTTTACTATATACGGCCACAGCCGCTTGTTCCCATAAAACTTCAAGGCTATCCGGGCAAGACTTTCACCCGAACGGAGTGTATGCACGGTCTGCGTACCCACTATGTCATATTCAACCGTATCTGCCAAACCTTCCCGTCTGGGCACAGACGAACTTTGAGCGGACACCTTCACATTTTCATGCTGCGATGGCGCTGATATGACTGCCTGTATCTGCACACTGTCTGCTTTCGGAACGAAGGCCGACTTTTCTTCACACGAATCTTTTGCCGCAAGACCATTTTCAGTCTCCACTTTGAAAGGGACATTATCAGAAGACTCTGAAACAGACTGCCTCCCAGAAACAAAAGCCCATGCCAAGAATACTCCAATCAATATCCCGACAAGCAGCACGCATGACACGGCATACCATGGCAAGCGGAACGGAGAAACTTTCGTCGGACAGTCGGATTTTTCCGGATTCAAAGAAACAGATTCCCGTACGGAACCTTCCTCATCCCCGGATGCCTGCTCTGTCTCTTCCTCCTTCCTTACGTGATCCACCACTTCCGGCACATCATCGAAACGGACTCCTTCCTTTAAAAGGACTGATTCAAACTGCGCAAAAGGTTTATTGACAGCATCCTTTAAAGACATGTCCGGCATAAAAGATATTTTCAGAAAGTGTTCCTCACCCTTTTCTCCGTTTTCATCTGAAAGTATATATGCGCCCCTCTCTCCTTCTGTCAGTCTGAAGGTTCCTAATCCCTTTATCTTTAAATATTTGTCATGGACGAGCACCTGTTTGACCAACGTTAAAAACGTTTTTACAAATGCTTCAGCACCGGCCTGTTCCAATTGGTTTTGCAACATTAACCGTTCAATCAAGTCTTTCCGGTCAAATCTATCATTCATTTGTATTATAGCTCTTTGTGTTTTCTTCCGAGACCCATTCAGACCTGAAGCGCAGGCTCAATTCAGGAGGCACAAGAAAACGCTTTCCTGTCGACGGGTCTACCGAAATATATTCCATCTTCTTTTCGATGTCAAAAGAACCGACCCCGTCCCAAACAACGGTCTTCCCTTCCAATAAAGCCTGCACCATGGAATTGACAAAAGAATCCACCAACTGTTCCGCCTCTTTTGCCGTATACCCCGACCTATAGGATAATTCATTTATAAACTCTTTATCGTTCATCTTTCAACAGGGTTGCATACAAGTCAAAGTCTGTCGCATCACATATTCTAACCATATAAAAGCGTCCTATCTCCAATGGGTCTTGAGCTTTTATCAATACTTCCGGATCAACTTCCGGCGAATCAAATTCTGTACGGCCTATATAATATTCTCCTTCCTTGCGGTCAATGATTACCTTAAATACCTGTCCTACCTTTTGCAGACTTAAGTCAGCCGCTATTTCTTGTTGGATAGCCATCAGTTCATCCAAACGCTTCTGCTTCACTTCATGAGGAACATCGTCCTCGTAATTCTCGGCAGAAAAAGTCCCTTCTTCTTCCGAATAGGCAAACGCTCCCATCCGATCGAAACGGACTTTACGTACAAACTCTTTCAGCTCCTCGAAATCCTGTTCGGTTTCTCCCGGAAAACCAACCATCAGTGTAGTACGCAAATGAATGCCGGGCACTTCCTTACGGAATCGCTCCACCAGTTCGTAAGTCTCTTTCTTGCTGACATGGCGGCGCATTCTCTGTAGCATATTGTCGCTGACATGCTGTAAAGCGATATCCATATACTTGCAAACATTCTCATGTTCACGCATCACGCGAAACAAATCCATCGGGAAATGAGCCGGATAAGCATAATGCAGCCGAATCCACTCCACACCCGGCTCCTGCGCCATCCGCTCTATCAGCTCAGGAAGCATCTGTCTTTTATACAGATCCACCCCGTAATAAGTCAGTTCTTGTGCTATGACTTGAAATTCTTTCACGCCTTTAGAAACAAGCAGGCGCACCTCCTCCAATATTTCTTCTATCGGACGCGATATATGTTTCCCCGTAATAATGGGAATGGCACAATAAGCACAATGACGGTCACATCCTTCCGAAATCTTCAGATATGCATAATGTCCGGGAGTTGTCAGATGTCTTTCAACCGCATATTCCGGGTAATAAGTCTTCCCTAAATCCGTCAGAAGACCATTCCAGTCAAACTTCCCGTAAAATTTATCTACTTGTGGAATCTCTATTTGCAGGTCACTCAGATAGCGTTCTGAAAGACAACCCATCACATATAGCTTTTTCAAATGCCCTTCTTCCTTAGCCTGACAGAATTCCAGAATCATGTTTATAGATTCTTCTTTGGCATCTCCGATAAATCCACACGTATTGATTACAGCGATTTCACCTTGCGGGTTTTCACTGTCATGGGTTACTCTATATCCATTGGCCTCTAACTGACGCATCAGTTTCTCTGAATCCACCAAGTTTTTGGAGCATCCCAACGTAATGATGTCAATAGTATTTTTTCTCATTTAGCAGTCGTTCCGAATAATGAATCTACAAATTCCCGCCGACGGAAAATCTGCAAATCTTCCATGCCCTCACCTAAACCGATATATTTTACCGGAATCTTGAATTGATCTGAAATGCCTATCACGACTCCACCTTTGGCAGTTCCGTCTAATTTCGTAATGGCCATCGCATTTACCTCTGTAGCCAAAGTAAACTGTTTTGCCTGTTCGAATGCATTTTGCCCTGTAGAACCGTCAAGAACCAAAAGCACTTCATGGGGAGCATCCGGAACAACTTTCTGCATGACATTCTTTATTTTTGTCAGCTCATTCATCAGACCTACTTTGTTATGTAAACGTCCTGCCGTATCTATGATCACGACATCCGCTCCATTCGCCACAGCAGAATTTAAGGTATCAAAAGCCACAGAAGCCGGATCAGCCCCCATTTTTTGCTTAATGACAGGCACACCTACACGCTCTCCCCACACCACCAACTGCTCAACAGCGGCAGCACGGAAAGTATCGGCTGCGCCCAAATAAACTGACTTGCCATTTTTCTTGAACTGATAAGCCAATTTCCCGATTGTGGTGGTTTTTCCTACTCCATTCACCCCAACAACCATTATCACATAAGGCTTTTTCCCTTCTGGAGTAGAAAACTCTTCGGCATCCACTGTATTGTTTTCAGTCAATAAGGCTGCAATCTCCTCACGAAGGATATTGTTCAATTCGTTCGTATCTACATACTTGTCCTTTGCCACACGTTTCTCAATGCGCTGAATTATATTCAATGTAGTTTCAACCCCCACATCTGAAGTAATCAACACCTCTTCCAAATTATCAAGCACTTCATCATCCACCTTCGACTTTCCTGCAACAGCACGGGCTATCTTACTAAATACACTTTCTTTCGTTTTAGACAGCCCTTTGTCTAAAGTTTCCTTCTTTTCCTTCGAGAAAAAGCTAAAAAATCCCATATGATTTATTTTTAATATATCTTTCAAATACAAAGATATAGGAAATATTGAAGAGATACAAAAAAAGTTCCCTTCATCTTGACGATGAAGGGAACTTTTTATCAAATTATCCAAATATCTATCTGTTATTTATTTCTTAAGATATTCCTGTACTTTTTCATTTGGAACCATTTGTTCATCAAAAACATAAGCACCTGTTTTAGGAGACTTAACCATTTTGATAACCTTTGTATAAGAACGACCTTCTTTACCAGTCTGAAGGGTTGCAACTGTTTTCTTTGCCATGGTCTTTTATTTATTTGATTTCTTTATGAACTGTCACTCTCTTCAAAATAGGATTGTACTTCTTCAGCTCCAATCTTTCCGTGGTATTTTTTCTATTTTTAGTTGTAATATAGCGAGAAGTTCCCGGCATACCACTATCCTTCATTTCAGTACATTCAAGGATAACCTGTACTCTATTACCTTTAGCTTTCTTTGCCATAGTCTTTCCCCTTTAAATTAACCTATAACTTTAATACTTTTCCAATCGCAATAGCCTTTCGCTACAGCATCATTCAGTGCAGCATCCAAACCTTTCTTGTTAATAATACGCAGTCCGCGAGCACTAATATTTAAACTAATCCAACAATCCTGTTCTACATAATAGAACTTCTTAGTAAACAGATTCACATCAAACGTTCTTTTAGTTCTTCTTTTTGAATGTGAAACGTTATTGCCAATCATGGCTCTTTTCCCGGTAATTTGACAAATTCTCGACATTTTTATCTAGTTTTTATAGTTTCATTCATAGCTCCTTCAAACGGAGTGCAAAATAAGTGATATTATTTGATATATACAAACATTTAATCAACAAAATACTTTTTACTCCTCATTTTCTTTGTCTTGACACAATTCCAGCAACAGTTGGAGAGCTTTCGTCGTGGCTGCTTGAATATTTTTTTCGCGCCCATCATCTTCTGTCAATTTGGCCGTAATGACATTTTCTTTATTTCCTGCTGCCACCCAGATAGTCCCGACCGGCTTATCTGGAGTCCCTCCTGCCGGGCCGGCAATACCAGATGTCGCTATTGCATAATCAGTATTGAGTGTCTGCATCGCTCCGTTTACCATTTCCTTTACTGTTTCTTCACTTACCGCCCCGAATGCATCCAAAGTCTCAGCATTCACATGAAGCAACTCCCGTTTCACTTCATTGGCATAAGCAATGATTCCACCTTTATAAAAGCGAGAACTTCCCGGAACAGCTGTAATTATAGCTGCCACGTTTCCTGCCGTGCAACTTTCGGCGGTAGCCAGAGTAAATCCTTCTCTCCAGAAGATTTCACTAATCTCCTTACTTAATGTTTTGGTTTCTACTGACATAAACTCTTTATTTTATATTAATTGTTATTTTATCGTCACCCTGGAATAAGCAGGCTTGTCTATCGAACAAAAATCTTTGTCTAAAAACTTATAATAACCGGTGATTGCAATCATAGCCGCATTGTCGGTTGTATATCCGAATTTTGGAATATAGATATTCCAACCATATTTCGACGCATGCTCGCGGAACGCATTTCTCAGGCCATTATTGGCTGAAACTCCTCCCGCTACAGCCACTTCATTAATGCCTGTATCCTTAACCGCTTTGCGCAATTTATCCATCAGTATGTCTACGATTGTCTTCTCTAACGAAGCGGCAAGATCACTCTTGTGATGTTCAATAAAATCCGCATCTTCTTTCAACCATTCACGAAGGGAATATAAAAAAGATGTCTTCAAGCCGCTAAAGCTATAATTATATCCTGGTATATGAGGCTTGCTGAAAGAAAAAGCATTCGGATTCCCCTGTCGGGCCAACTTGTCAATAATCGGGCCGCCCGGATAACCCAAGCCCATCACTTTAGAACATTTGTCAATGGCTTCACCTGCCGCGTCATCTATGGTTTGCCCCAACACTTCCATATCGTTGTAAGCATTGACACGGATTATCTGAGAGTTTCCGCCTGACACCAACAGACAGATAAAAGGATAACGAGGCTGATTCATATCACCATCCGACTCCTTTATAAAATGAGCCAACACATGTCCCTGCAAATGATTCACCTCTATCATCGGAATTCCTAACGAACGGGCCAACCCTTTGGCAAACGAAACGCCTACCAACAAAGACCCCATCAAGCCTGGCCCCCGTGTAAAGGCTACGGCGCTCAACTCTTCTTTTGAAACTCCTGCACGCTTCAAGGCTTCCGACACCACCGGCACAATATTCTGCTGATGCGCACGGGAAGCCAATTCAGGAACGACCCCGCCATAAGCCTCGTGTACAGCCTGACTTGCAATGACACTCGACAACAAGACTCCATTCCGAATTACGGCAGCCGAAGTATCGTCGCACGATGACTCTATCCCCAATATCGTAATATCCATTTCTTTCCTATTATATTAATGTGTCAATATCTCCACCCCATGCTCTGTCATCACAAAAGTATGTTCCCATTGAGCAGAAGGAAGCTCGTCTTCCGTTACAACAGTCCAACCGTCCTCTTCGTCGATAAAGACTTCCCATGTCCCCATATTTATCATCGGTTCGATAGTAAATACCATGCCCGGCACCAACAGCATCCCTGTACCTTTTTTACCGAAATGCTCCACATCCGGTTCTTCGTGAAACTCAACGCCCACACCATGTCCACACAAATCGCGCACTACGGAAAAGCCGTTTTTCTTGGCATGTTTTTCTATTGCATGACCAATATCACCTACAAAGCCAAACGGTTGCGCTGCCTTCATCCCGATTTCCAGACATTCTTTCGCCACGCGGACTAACTTTTCCTTTTGGGGCGTCGTCTTTCCAATGACAAACATCCGCGAAGCGTCAGCATAATATCCGTTGAGGATGGTCGTACAATCCACATTTATTATATCCCCTTCCTCCAGAATCTCTTCTTCATCCGGTATTCCATGACACACGACCTCGTTGATAGAAGTGCAGCAACTTTTTGGAAAACCCTCATAGCCTAATGTGGCAGGAACCGCTCCGTGAGCCACTGTATAATCATAAACCAGCTTGTCTATATCCGCCGTACTCATACCGGCATGAATCTCTTTCTCCACCAAATCCAACACTGCGGTATTGATTACCCCACTCTTTCTGATTCCTTCTATCTGCTTTGGAGTTTTAATCAACTCACGCGTAGGGACCAGATGACCCCGGTCTTGGTAATAGAGCACTTTTTTATCCAATTCTGTCAATTCCGCGCCTTTAGGAATTCTCCAGTTCATCTTATTTCTTTTCATGGTTTCCTTTGCTTGTAAGCTGATGCAAAGTTAACAGAAAAAAATGGAATAACCCATGTTATTCCGATAAAAACTACGTTCTGACATTTCACATAATCTTGTTAACCGTCACCCCAGGATAATCATGCAGAAACATCAGCAATATGCCTTCTTCATCCATCCGTTTGGCTTTTATGACCATACTGACATGAAAAACAGCCTCACCCGAACTGAACTCCCGCTTCATTTCATAAGAAGAAACCCGATAATCCGCCGAATTGAACCTCGCAGAAATGGATTTCAATGCCGATTCATCTTCCGTTGTAAAGTCTATAATCATGCTGCGCATACCCATACTCTTAAAACACTTGCTCAAGACTTCAAGCCCCACGAGCACCATCAGCGTAGCTGCTATCCCCAGCAGATACATGCCCGCTCCTACCGCCAGTCCGATACCGGCTGTGGCCCAGACTCCGGCAGCCGTAGTCAGCCCTCTCACCACTTGTTTCTGCAACAAGATTATGGTTCCCGCACCGATGAAGCCGATGCCGCTTACGACCTGAGCAGCCAACCGGCTCGGATCCAGATGAACCAAGTCCGTTTTCAACACATTCGTAAATCCATATTGCGAGACAATCATCATGAGAGCACTGCCCAATGCCACCAGAAAATGGGTGCGATACCCCGCTTCCTTGGCACGGTATTCACGCTCAAGACCTATCAAGACACCCATCAGACCGGCAATAAAAAGCCTGCAAACAAAATCCACATACAAGTTCATAACACGCCCTCCTCTGCATTACTTTTTCCGAAAGATACGGAAAAAACTGGAATTTTATATTATATTTGTGGCGGAAATATCGAATCCTACCCGTTCGCTCCGCAAAAGCCAAGCAACAAACCGCTTTTGCAGCATTCTGGAAAAACACTGAAAGAGCGAATCCGGGAAATTCGCCTGCACTGTAACTGCATAACTTTATAAAATATGGAATACAAACTGCTGGTATTAGATTTAGACGGTACTCTGACAAACTCAAAGAAAGTGATTACCGAACATACGAAAAGCACTTTAATCAAAGCCCAACAGCAGGGGCTGAAGATCGTGCTTGCATCCGGACGACCTACATACGGAGTTGCGCCACTGGCCGACCAACTGGAACTGCAGAAATACGAAGGCTATATACTTTCATACAACGGCGGCGAGATTATCGACTGGAAGACAAGGGAGCTGATGTACAAGAAACTGCTTGACAATGATGTGCTCCCCTACCTGTATCACTGTGCAAAAAAGAATGATTTCGCTATCGTAACATACGAAAACGAATATGTACTGACGGAAACGCCCGATGATGAATACGTATTAAAGGAAGCACTTCTCAACGTAATGAAAACCAAAAAGGTGGACAACTTCCTTGAAGCCGTAAAACATCCCATAACAAAATGTCTGATAGTAGGAGACCCCACACGCCTGGCCGTACTGGAAAAAGAAATGTATGAGCAGCTGAAAGACCGCATGGGAGTATTCCGCTCAGAACCTTATTTCCTTGAACTGGTGCCAAAGGGCATAGACAAAGCCCAGTCGCTCGCCGTGCTGCTGCAGGAAATCGGGATGACAAAAGATGAAATGATAGCGGTAGGCGACGGCTTCAACGACTTGTCCATGATTAAATACGCCGGTCTGGGAGTAGCGATGGCCAATGCCCAAGACACCGTAAAAGAAGCGGCAGACTTTATCACCCTTTCTAACGAAGAGGATGGCGTAGCCCACGTTGTTGAAAAATTCTGTCTAAAGACCGGCACAGAAGAATCCAACTGACATTTCATCCGCATCAAACAATATTTCCATAAGTATCCGGCAGATATTTGACTATGATGAAAGGCCGGCAGTCCCCTATAAGACTACCGGCCTTTCATTATATCCGGAATTTATATCAAATCACTTCAAGATATCCAACTGTCTAAAGCACTTGATAAGCTTTTCAATAGCAAAGTCAACCTGCTCTTTCGTATGGGTAGCCATCAATGCAAAACGAACCAGTGTGTCTTGCGGCGCACACGCCGGAGGAATAACAGGATTGATGAACACGCCTTCATCAAACGCCAGCTTGGTCACTTCAAAAGTTTTGTCCGTATCACGCACATACAGCGGAATAATCGGACTTTCCGTATCACCTATTTCAAATCCGGCATCACGGAAACTCTTCAAGGCGTAATTGGTAATCTTCCACAGATTTTCCTGGCGTTCGGGTTCTGTTTTCAATATATGGAGAGCTTCTTTTGCAGCAGCAGTAGCGGCAGGAGTATTACTTGCCTGGAAAATGTATGAACGGGCATTGTGACGCAACCAATTGATGACATCTTTGTCTCCCGCAACAAAACCGCCAATTGAAGCCAGTGATTTGCTGAATGTCCCCATAATCAAATCCACATCGGCCGTAACTCCAAAATGGTCGCAGACACCGCGTCCGTTACGTCCGAATACGCCAAGGCCGTGCGCTTCATCTACATATATGGCGGCATTGTACTTCTTTTTCAAACGTACAATCTCAGGCAGATTTGCCAAATCCCCTTCCATCGAGAATACGCTATCGACCACAATCAGCTTTAAAGCATTGGGTTCGCACTTCTGAAGCTCTTTTTCCAGGGCTTCCATATCGTTGTGCTTGTATTTCAATTGGGTGGCAAAAGAAAGACGACGCCCGTCAACGATGGAAGCATGGTCACGATCGTCGCATATAATATAGTCTCCACGTCCGGCCAGCTGCGGGATAACCCCCTCGTTCACCGTAAACCCGGTAGAAAAGCACAAGGCTTCATCCTTCCCCACAAACTCAGCCAATTCTTTTTCCAACTCGATATGAATGTCGAGTGTACCATTCAAAAGACGGGATCCTGCACATCCCGTACCATATTTCCGGGTAGCGGCAATAGCGGCATCAATAATACGTTTGTCATAAGTCAGCCCCATATAAGAATTGGAACCGAACATCAAGACTTTTTTCCCATCCATCATAACCTCTGTATTCTGGGCGCTGTCTATTTCGCGGAAGTAAGGATACACTCCCCTCTCCATATACATCTGAGGCACTCTGTATTTGCTTAACCTGTCTTGTAGTATTCCCATATTTCACTCTCGTAAGCCGTTTCCCGGCTGTTATTACACTTTTTATTATCACTAATCGTAAAAACAGGCTGCAAAGATAATAAATTCTGCTTATATAGGCACAAACGACAAGAAAAAAACTTCTTTCTCCGTCAAATATCTTCAAAATATAAGGATATTCAAATACGGAATATTATTTTTGTACGCCAATTTCGGACAACAACCTAAGGATATGGAGCAGAAGAAACGTATAACATTTATAGTAAACCCCATCTCAGGGACAAACGAAAAAGGCGTTATATTGCGCTTGGTCGACGAACTGCTGGACCGCTCCAAATACAATTATTCCATCTGCAAGACAGAATATGCGGGACACGCCGCAGAAATAGCCCGGCAAGCGGTGAAAGACGGCGTGGACATGGTGGTCGCCATCGGAGGAGACGGGACCATCAACGAAATCGGACGTTCATTGATTCATACCGATACGGCATTGGGAATCATTCCATGCGGTTCAGGAAACGGTCTGGCACGCCATCTTCACATTCCTCTTGATCCCAAAGGAGCCATTTATACGCTCAACGCCGGAATTATCAAGACCATCGATTACGGAATCATCGACGGGCATCCTTTTTTCTGCACATGCGGCGTAGGGTTCGACGCTTTCGTCAGTCTGAAATTCGCCGACTCGGAAAAGCGGGGACTGCTCACTTATCTGGAAAACACCCTGCATGAAAGCCTGACCTACCGACCCGAAACTTACGAGATAGAGAACTCTACGGGGTCAGTACGCTACAAGGCGTTTCTGATAGCATGCGCCAATGCCTCCCAATACGGAAACAATGCATATATCGCTCCACAAGCGTCGCTTACCGACGGCATGATGGACATCACCATACTTGAGCCTTTTACCGTGCTGGATGTGCCTTCGCTCTCTTTCCAACTGTTCAACAAGACGATTGACCAGAACAGCTGCATCAAGACCATGCGAGACGACCATATTGTCATTCACCGCAAAAGAGAAGGCGTTTTCCATTTCGACGGAGACCCTGCGATGGGAGGAAAAGACCTGAAAGTGGAAATCGTTCATCTGGGCTTGCGCGTCGTCGCCCCGATGAAACCGGCGAAAATGTACGAGCAACCGTTCAATATCCTTCAGCACTTTACCGACTTTATCGGCAGACGACCTATCAGCACAAACCTGTCCGACCGGCACAAGCAGCTGCTCATGCTCAACCAGAATATTTTGAGAAAGCTCTCTAAGAAGTGACAAAAAGATAATAATCTTTTACCAAACCGGCAAATTCCGGCGTATAGACTTTAGGAGATGCTTCTATTATCAGCCGTCCGACTTCGGTTTCCGGCACTGCATGCCTGACAAATGACATCAGGACTCTTTTCGGAAGCACCTCTGCTTTATGGCAAACCCAAGTCTGCTTCTTCAGACTGAGTTTCCGCCGGATTGCAAGCGAAATGAAATCGGCCGCCACAGCGGCAGGCAACACCACAGAAAAAGTACCGTCGTCTGACAAAAGCCGCGACACCGCCTCCAAAAGAGAAGAAAAGTCCAGTTCATCGGTGTGCCGGGCCGTATTCCGCCTCATTTCAGGACATTTCACTTTTTCCACGAAATAAGGAGGATTGGACAATATGACATCAAACCGGCCATTATATTCCGCCGGCATCCCCCTTACATCCTGACACGCCACAGTCATCCTCCCGCCCCACGGAGACCTGTCCGCATTCTGCCGCGCCTGCTCCACCGCATCCGGGTCAATGTCTATCGCCAAAATATCGGCCTCACACCGCTGGGCAGCCATCAGCGCAATCACTCCCGTCCCCGTCCCTATATCCAGCACATTTTTCGCCTGAGCAACATCGGCCCACGCCCCAAGCAGAACGGCATCCGTTCCGACCTTCATGGCACACTTGTCATGATACACCACAAATTTCTTGAATTTAAAAAAAGGATTCGGCATTTTCCAAAATTTCGTTTTCCGCCTCCAAAAATACATATAATACAGACAAACCTGCAACAAAGTACGGATATTTACGATTATTAAATGAATTGGCACTAATGTTTGTTCCGTATTTAATCCGGAATGTTTAACTTTGTAGCCGCTTAAAAAGAAAGCAAAAACACGCTTAGGACTTATGATAAAAAAAACTCGAAAAGAAAATTTTTTGATGAATACAGACAGCGAAGACATTTCAATGCTTGCAGAAATAGAAACTGCCCCGGCCGAAGTCAGCATAGATGAATTGGAAAAGGAGTTTCCAGTCATGACATTGCGGAACATGGTCATGTTTCCCTCCGTCGTGATGCCGGTCACTGTGGGGCGCCGCACCACACTGAAACTGGTCAACACAGCATTAAAAAACAATTCTTCCATAGTCATCGCCACCCAAAAAGTCAGTGAAGTTGAAAATCCGGGCTATAAAGATCTCTATCCCACCGCCGTCATCGGGAAAGTTCTCCGTGTTTTCGAAATGCCGGGAGGAAATACAACCGTCATCCTCCAGGCCAATGGGCCGAAAGTCCATTTGGATGAAATTACTGCCGTGCGTCCATATCTGAAGGGGAAGGTTACACCCATAAAAGAATCTATGGAGGCAGAAAAGACCGATGAGTTCAAAGCCTTGATGGATACCTGTCGGGAACAGTGCCTGAAGTTTGTCGAAACATCCGAACACATGAGTCCGGACACATCTTTCGCCATCAAGAATCTGGACAACCCGGAACTTTTGGTCAATTTCATCTGCACAAATTTTCCTTTCACGATTGAAGAGAAATTCGAGCTGCTCGATCTGAGCACTTTAAAAGACCGGCTCTTCCGGCTGATTCAGATACTTAACCGGGAAGTACAGCTTGCCGCACTGAAACAAAGCATCCAGATGCGCACGCGAGAAGAGATAGACCGCCAGCAGCGGGAGTATTTCTTGCAGCAGCAAATCAAGAACATCCAGGATGAACTGGGAAACGGACAGGATGACGAAATAGAAAACCTGCGGACAAAGGGCCAGGCCAAGCGCTGGAGAAAGGAAGTCGCCGACACGTTCGAACGCGAACTGAACAAATTAGAAAGAATCAATCCGCAGTCTCCCGACTATAATGTGCAGCTGACCTATCTGCAAACCCTGCTTGCCTTGCCGTGGGATGTATATACAACGGATGTAATCAACATCCAGAATGCAGAAAAAGTTCTGAACAAAGATCATTACGGCCTGGAGAAAGTCAAAGAACGCATTCTGGAGCATCTGGCCGTGCTGAAGCTTAAAGGAGACCTGAAGTCGCCCATTATCTGCCTCTACGGCCCTCCGGGAGTAGGAAAGACTTCTCTGGGACGCTCCATCGCCACTGCGCTGAAACGAAAATATGTGCGCATGTCATTGGGCGGAGTGCATGACGAAGCAGAAATCCGCGGGCACAGAAAGACTTATATCGGGGCAATGCCGGGACGTATCATCAAGAGCCTGATCAAGGCGGAAACCTCCAATCCGGTCATTATCCTGGACGAAATAGACAAATTGGGCAAGGATCATCAGGGTGACCCCAGTTCCGCCATGCTTGAAGTGCTTGATCCGGAGCAGAACAATACTTTCCACGACAATTATGTAGACATAGACTACGATTTGTCAAAGGTCATGTTCATCGCTACGGCCAACAATCTGTCCACCATCCCCGCTCCTCTGCTCGACCGCATGGAGTTGATAGAAGTAAGCGGATATATCACGGAAGAAAAGATAGAAATAGCACGCCGCCACCTGATTCCGAAAGAAATGGAAACAAACGGCTTGAAAAAAGAGCATCTGAAGTTTACCAAACCGGCTATCGAGTATATCATAGAAAACTATACCCGCGAAAGCGGCGTTCGTGAACTGGAGAAGAAAATAAATAAGATCATGCGCAAGATTGCTCTGGAGATAGCAAGCGACCGTTTTGAAAAGCAGCATGAACTGAAACCCTCCGACATACAGGAGTATTTGGGCACTCCGGAATACTCGCGTGACAAATATCAAGGGAACGAATATGCCGGAGTAGTCACCGGACTGGCATGGACAGCCGTAGGCGGAGAAATACTTTTCGTCGAGACGAGCCTGAGCAAAGGCAAAGGCGGACACCTGACTCTGACAGGAAATCTGGGTGATGTGATGAAAGAATCGGCCATGCTGGCTGTGGAATACCTGAAAGCCCACAGTCATCTGTTGGACTTGCCCGACGGAATCTTCGACAACTGGAGCATTCATATCCATGTCCCCGAAGGTGCCATCCCTAAAGACGGGCCGTCTGCCGGCATCACAATGGTCACTTCACTGGCATCTGCCCTGACGCAGCGCAAGGTAAAGCCGAATCTGGCCATGACCGGAGAAATTACATTGCGCGGCAAAGTCCTGCCCGTGGGCGGTATCAAGGAAAAGATTCTGGCAGCCAAACGTGCCGGAATCAAGGATATCATTCTTTGTGAAGACAACCGTAAAAACATCGAAGAAATCCAGCCGCTCTATTTGCAAGGACTGACATTCCATTATGTCAAAGACATCAAAGAAGTATTGGCTTTGGCGCTGACTGATGAAAAGGTAGCCGACGCGATAGACTTTACTGTAAAAGAAGAAGACAAGAAAGAAGAAAAATGAAATTTGAGCTACAACATACAGACCCGCGGTCAAATGCACGGGCCGGACTGATCACTACGGATCACGGCCAGATTGAAACGCCGATATTCATGCCCGTAGGTACGGCCGGAACAGTAAAAGGAGTACATTTGCGTGAGCTGAAAGAGGACATCAAGGCGCAAATCATCCTGGGAAATACTTATCATCTCTACCTGCGGCCGGGACTGGAGATTATTGAGGGGGCGGGAGGACTGCATAAGTTCAATGGATTCGACCGTCCGATGCTGACCGACAGCGGAGGATTCCAGGTGTTTTCTCTTTCCGGAATACGCAAAATGAAGGAAGAGGGCGTGGAATTCCGCTCGCATATCGACGGCTCAAAACATTTGTTCACGCCTGAACGCGTGATGGATATCGAGCGAACA
The DNA here is from genome assembly GCA_949294185.1 of uncultured Bacteroides sp. GTDB lineage: Bacteria > Bacteroidota > Bacteroidia > Bacteroidales > Bacteroidaceae > Phocaeicola. The sequence goes on along the minus strand of CASFGA010000004.1, from coordinate 188,746 downwards.
ATCGGGGCTGACATCATGATGGCTTTCGATGAATGTGCACCGGGGACTTCAGACTATGACTATGCGAAGAAATCCATGGAGCTGACTCACCGCTGGCTTGACCGCTGCATCACGCGCTTCAACGAAACCGAACCGAAATACGGATACAGCCAGTCTCTTTTCCCGATTGTTCAGGGCTGCGTATACCCTGATCTGCGCCGCCGTTCTGCTGAATACATCGCTTCCAAGGATGCAGACGGAAACGCCATCGGCGGACTGGCGGTGGGAGAACCGACGGAAAAGATGTATGAAATGATTGAAGTGGTCAATGAAATACTCCCGGCCGACCGTCCGCGCTATCTCATGGGAGTCGGCACGCCGGTAAACATACTGGAAGGTATAGAGCGGGGAGTCGATATGTTCGACTGTGTGATGCCGACACGCAATGGACGCAACGGCATGCTCTTTACAAAAGACGGCATCATGAACATGCGAAACAAGAAATGGGAAAATGATTATTCTCCCATTGAGGCTGACGGCGCTTCGTATGTCGATACAGCATACAGCCGCGCCTACTTGCGCCACCTGTTTCATGCCCAAGAACTGTTGGCCTTGCAGATTGCCTCTATCCACAACCTTGCCTTCTATCTGTGGCTTGTAAGAGAAGCCCGCAAGCACATCATTGCGGGAGATTTTTCTTCATGGAAGCCTGCAATGGTAAAACGTTTGTCTACGAGATTATGAAAATGCCGGCTGACATAAAGAATCTGTTCAAACGGAAATGGCTGAAGAGGCTTGACCGATACATTATAGTCAAGTTTCTGGGTACATACTTTTTTGCCATCGCTTTGATTATTTCAATCGCTGTCGTTTTCGACATCAATGAAAACATTGATGACTTTATCAGAAACAAGGCGCCGCTTCAAGCGATTGCATTTGACTATTACCTGAATTTCATACCCTACTATACAAATCTTTTCAGTCCGCTGTTCGTATTCATCGCGGTCATATTCTTTACATCGAAACTGGCAGAGAATTCCGAAATTATCGCCATGTTCTCCACCGGCATGAGCTTTAAGCGGCTGATGGTTCCCTACATGATTTCCGCGGGTATCATTGCGCTGGTAACTTATGTTTTAAGCACCGAAGTCATCCCGACAGGCAGTGTAACGCGACTGGAGTTCGAGCGAATATACAAGAACAAGAAGTCAACAAACTACGCCCGCAATATCCAACTGGAGGTGGACTCGGGTGTAATTGCCTATATGGAGCGGTACGAAAACTACAACAAGACGGGCTACCGCTTCTCTTTAGACAAGTTTGAAGACCATAAACTGGTATCCCACCTCACCGCCCGCCGCATCACCTACGATACGGCCCATGTCCATAAATGGATTATCAAAGATTATATGCTACGCGAAATGAAGGGAATGCGCGAAACGATCACTTCCGGAGACCGACTTGACTCTATCATCAACATGGAGCCGCAAGACTTTCTTATCACGCGAGGGCAGCAGGAAACCATGACCAGTCCGCAACTGCGAGAATATATCGACAAGCAAAAGCAGCGCGGATTTGCCAATATCAAGGTTTTTGAAGTGGAATATTACCGGCGTATCGCCACCTCATTCGCCGCTTTCATCCTGACGGTCATCGGTCTCTCCCTGTCATCCCAAAAGCGGAAAGGGGGAATGGGACTGCATTTGGGTATCGGCATCGCATTAAGCTTCTCATATATTTTATTTCAGACCATATCATCGACATTTGCCATCAACGGAAACATGCATCCGAACCTTGCAGTCTGGATTCCGAACATCATCTATATGTTCATTGCGGTCTATCTATACCGCAAAGCTCCCAAATGATATCTGTTCGGACTGCATTCAGCGTGTCATTATCTCCGGTGCTAAAAAGAATTGTCCCATAGGGGAAATCTTTTTTTGAAAGGGGAAAAACATTTTTCCGACAGGACATCTCAAAATAAAAAAGTTGCAATGAAACCTTTTGGGCTTTCACTGCAACTTTTGCTTTTTTGTTGTATTCCTATTCTATTCTTTCCACCTGGGGAAAACTTCCTATCAATCCATATAGGAAGCCAATTCGTCTGCGGTCACATTCTTGGCAACGATTATTCCTTTACTGTCAACCAAGTAGTTTTTAAAGCCGCTCTTCAAGCCATACTGCTTGAAGATATCCGAATCCTTGCCCTCTGTCTCCAGATAACATGCCGTTGCATCTATCTTGTCCTGCCGTATCGCAGCATCAAATACAGAACGATAACGGTCAAAGGAGACAGAAATCATCTTCACACGGGCATCGCTCTCCACTGCATGGCTCAATGTGGCATTCCGCTCACGCGAAGCAGCGTCATAACTTGCCCAAAAGCTCAATAAGGTATAATTGCCATCGGCACTGCGCAGATTGAGCGGCTGCGCTTCATTACAGAAAACCAACTCCGGAGCAGTTTCCCCTAAAGTCAATCTCTCTGTGACAGAACTCTCTTTACTGAATGAAAGAGAAAGTAAGGAACTTATTATTAATACAACAAAAAACCACCTTACATTTTTAATCATGTAACTGATTTTAGTTAATACTATCCGGGACTGCCCTACACAGTAATTTCCGCCCGGAACCTTGCTTCAGATATCCGCATCATACGGCATCTTCTTTGGAAATCCGGGACAAAGGTAAAGATTTTTCTTAAGAAAAAACAGAAAAGCAAATAATATTTATGTTTTACAGCATAGATTTATATTCTTTTAAGCTTTGGCCAATCGATCGGATGACAGAAAATCAAACAAAATCCATCAAAAACCAACTTCATTTAGCCTTTCGCTATAATTTAATTTGTACATTTGCATACATTTATTATATAGGTATAAGCGTTACACTCATGGAAGGCAAAACAGAGTTAATATTGATTCGCATCAGCGGTGTAGACCGTCCGGGACTTACTGCGTCCATATCGGAAATCCTGTCGAAATATGATGTAGACATCATGGACATCGGCCAAGCCGACATTCACAGCACGCTTTCGCTGGGTATTCTCTTCAAATGCTGCGACCGTGACTCGGGCAATATAATGAAAGACCTGCTCTTCAAGGCTTCCGAACTGGGCATAAACATCCGTTTTTACCCTATCACAGCTCAGGAATACGAAGACTGGGTGAACATGCAAGGCAAGAACCGATATATTCTCACCCTGTTGGGAAGAAAACTTACTGCTGCCCAAATAGCGGGGGCAACCAAGATTCTGGCAGACCAACAGCTGAACATCGACGGAATTCGTCGGCTTACAGGCCGCATTCCATTAAATGAAAAAAAGGCGAGTGTCAGGGCATGCATCGAGTTCTCTGTCCGGGGAACTCCAAAAAACAAGGAGGAACTCCAAAAACAGCTTATGAAACTGAGCGGCGCCTTATCTATGGATTTCTCATTTCAGCAAGACAATATGTACCGCCGGATGCGCAGACTTATTTGTTTTGATATGGATTCAACCCTGATTGAGACAGAGGTAATCGACGAGTTGGCCATGCGTGCGGGTGTAGGAGATCAGGTAAAAGCCATCACCGAGCGTGCAATGCGGGGAGAAATTGACTTCAAGGAAAGTTTTAAGGAAAGGGTGGCACTGCTGAAAGGACTCGATGAAAGTGTCATGAAAGATATAGCCGAAAATCTGCCGATTACGGAAGGAGTGGAACGTTTGATGTACGTACTGAAGCGTTATGGATATAAGATAGCCATCCTTTCCGGAGGATTTACTTATTTCGGCAACTACTTAAAAGAAAAATTCGGCATTGACTATGTATATGCCAACCAACTTGAAATAGTCGACGGAAAACTGACCGGAAAATATTTGGGAGATATCGTAGACGGAAAGCGTAAGGCCGAACTGCTGCAACTCATCGCACAAGTGGAAAAGGTGGACATAGCACAAACGATTGCCGTAGGCGACGGAGCCAATGATTTGCCTATGCTCTCCGTTGCGGGATTAGGTATCGCCTTCCATGCCAAGCCCAAAGTAGTGGCGAATGCCCGTCAATCAATCAACACTATCGGACTTGACGGAGTACTTTATTTCCTCGGCTTCAAAGATTCGTACTTGGAGGAACGGGGAAAACTATAAGAACAAAAAGAATTAATGATATATGAAGTTTTCAGAACTGAACTTAGAAGAATGTGTATTACAGGCATTGGATGCCATGAATTTCCGGGAATGCACGCCGGTGCAAGAGCATACAATACCTGTTATTTTAGAAGGAAGAGATCTGATAGGCGTAGCACAAACCGGAACCGGAAAGACTGCTGCATATCTGTTACCCGTATTAAACCAACTTAGCAAAGGAACATACCCAGCCGATTCCATTAACTGCATCATCATGTCGCCCACTCGGGAACTCGCCCAGCAAATAGACCAACAGATGGAAGGTTTTTCCTACTTCATGCCGGCATCGAGTGTAGCCGTATATGGAGGCAATGACGGCATCCGTTTTGAACAGGAAAAAAAGGGGCTTACCTTGGGAGCCGATGTGGTAATCGCTACCCCAGGCCGCTTAATCAGCCATTTAAGCCTCGGTTATGTCGATTTGTCGAAAGTTTCATTCTTTATCTTAGACGAAGCTGACCGCATGCTGGATATGGGATTCGCCGATGATATCATGCAAATTGTCAAGTATCTGCCCAAGGAACGCCAGACAATAATGTTTTCTGCTACTATGCCAAACAAGATACAGCAATTAGCAAAAACAATTTTGACCGACCCCGTAGAGGTGAAATTGGCAGTATCAAAACCTGCCGACAAAATAATCCAAGCAGCATACGTATGCTATGAAGCCCAGAAGTTGGGTATTATAGAAAACCTTTTCAATGCGCAGCAACCGGAACGCGTAATCATATTCGCGTCATCCAAACTGAAGGTAAAAGAGGTAACCAAATCCCTGAAAAGACTCAAGCTGAACGTAGGCGAAATGCATTCCGATCTGGAACAATGCCAGCGAGAAGCCATCATGCATGAATTTAGGAACGGAAGAATCAACATTCTTGTAGCGACAGACATCGTGGCGCGAGGTATAGATATTGATGATATCCGTCTGGTGATAAATTACGATGTTCCGCATGATAATGAAGATTACGTGCACCGCATCGGACGAACCGCACGTGCCAACAACGACGGTTGCGCCATCACATTCGTCAGTGAAACTGAACAGACGCGCTTCAAGCAAATAGAAGATTTTCTTGGAAAAAGCATCTATAAGATTCCTGTGCCTTCAGAGTTGGGCGAAGTTCCTGTATATGCACCCCATGCTCCACGTTCCCGCCGGAACGGAAATGCCTGGAAAAACAAAGGAAACGGGAAAAAACATCCGTCAGGAAAGCAGAACTCCAAAAACAGACAACAGCGGACAACCAAAAATTGAGTGATTCCTGCCCGATTGCAAGTATAAAAACAAAGGCAGCCTCGGATTTTTCTGAAGGCTGCCTTTATTGCATATCTCAACGTAACCTTTCGTACGCCTTTACCAACATTTCATCCTTGCCGATGGCACGGATTGCCAGCCAATTCAGTATGATTGAAATCAGCGGCAGGCAAACAGTCCACGACGGAATAAACCTGCAATCTCCTTTCAGCTTGAAGACGAAAACGACCAATGTTACATAATAGCCGATCAGCAGGATGCTATTAAAAAGAGTCAGACGAATCTGCAACATACGTTTTCTATAAAGGAAAATCGTAACGAGCGATATGACCGCCGCAACTGTCAATATGGCAAAAAGAGCCCACGGCGCGTAATCGCTCACTCCATCAGCAGAGACAACTGCCAGATTAGTAAACTCTGTAGCCGGTATGCTATAGTCTGCGGAAACGAAACTCCCTACAGGAAAAGACATCATAACAACCATCAATATGGCCACCAACAACAAATAAACAGTCTGAATACGCTGTATCATAAAAACAACAATCTAATCATTAAAAAATCAAGTACCCTTACTTCATAAAAACAAAGCAGAAAATCCCATATCCCTATACAAGCATGCATATACTGAGATTTTCCGCTCCTGCAATCTGCCAGAATCCTTAAAATACTCCTTCCGGATTCCCGTTTACTGCAACTTTTCCTTTTCTTTGGCAGGATTCCTGTAATATATTTTCCCTTCTACATACTCCTGAGTGGCAATCAAAGTAGGTTTCGGAAGCTTCTCATAATAACGGGAAATCTCAATCTGCTCTCTGTTCTCAAATACTTCCTCCAGATTATCATTATACGAAGCAAATTCTTGCAACTTCTTAGAAAGATCATTCTTCATCTCCGTTGCAATCTGATTGGCACGTTTGCCGATAATGGCAACAGTTTCGTAAATGTTACCCGTATCCTCACACAGTTCCATAAGGTCACGTGTAACGGTAGTCGTAGGAGCGTTTGTTTTTTTGTAATCCATAATCTTTTATTTACCACAAGTTATTAATATTCTTCTTCTGTCGATACATATTTGCTTGCATCTTTATAGATGTCTTCCACCTCGGACATATATTTGCTTTCAGGGAACTCGTTCTTGAAAGCATAATATTCATCCACCGTTTCGCGCATACGTTCTTCTTTCTTTTCAAGGACACTTTCCTTCGCCATCCCATATTTGGCACGCAATATCAATATAGACAAATCTTCGCGCAACTTGGTGTAAGGATAGTCTTTCAGCACGTTTTGCGCCGTCACCACAGCAGCCAAATAGTTGTTACCCGTACTGCTATACGACGCATTGCCCGAATAAGAGCCCAGATCATAATATAGCTTGGCAGACAGATATTCCTTCTCAACCAGCTTGTCCTGTAACTCAAAAATCATATTCTGGGCAATATCGCGACGCGAACTGCCGGGAAAATACTCCATAAACATCTGCAGTTCCTCAATTGCCTTATAGGTACTGCTCTGGTCCAGACGCGGCTCCGGAGTGTCAAGATAGAGTGCTTTTCCACTATGAAAGCGCGCCAGTTCCGTGTAGACACCGCGCGGATAAGTGGTATAATAAGTATTGAAATAATGGGATGCCGTCACAAAATCGCCCTGATTATAATAGGTCATGGCCAGCATATAGAGAGACTCCTCGCCGTTAACCGTTCCTTTCAGGATAGGAATCAGCTCTTCCAGTATGGTTGCGGCTCTCGAATTCTGCCCCTTGGCGAAATAACTCTTCGCCGCTTCATACTTATACTCGTAGTCTGTGCTCTTCAGCACCTTATTATACTCTCCGCAAGACGAAAGGATGCCGGCGGAAAGAAGCGCCATAACTATGTATTTTTTCATATCATTCCTATATAGTCGCGCAAAATTACGTCTTTCCATGAAATAATACAACTATTGGGCTAAAAATTAACAAATGAAATGAATTGGTTTCTTATAATCCGCCCTCCGTTTTCCTTAAGCAAACGAAATTTTGCATACGGCAATAAATCTTTATCCACGGTCTTTTTCTTTCATCATGAGCATCTGCGCGCGGCTCTTGCTCCGGGTAACCAGAAAGACACCCGTAAAAACCAGAAAGACTGCCATGACCTTCAGCAGGTTGAACGAATCCATCCCCCAATATACCGTAACGATACTGGCCACTATAGGCTGAACATAACAATACATGCTCACTACCGTAGGGCGCAGACTGCGCTGCGCAACCGGCGAAAGCAGATAGCTGAAGAATGTTCCGCCCAAGACAACGAAGACCATTCCCCCTACCAGCTCAAGCGGAACAGAAGTCCAATCGAAGGTTATCAGCCCGCTATAAGAAAACGGGATGATGCAGATAGAGGCGTATGTAAACATCCATTTCATCAGGGTGACGGGAGAATAGCGGCTTATCAAACCTTTAAACAGCACCAGATAAACGGAAAAGCTCAGTTCGGCCAGCAGGCAAATGATGTCGCCCCATACATTGCCCTCTTGAGACACATTGATGTTTTTATTGCTCAATATCAAAAGCAAAGCTCCGCCTGCTCCGGTAAAGATTCCGAGCACCTTCTTCCCGGTGACGGGCTCTTTCAAATAAAACGCGGCTATGACCATCGTCAGGATTGGCGTGCTTGTAGTGATGATGGATGCGTCGATCGGCGAAGTGATGCCCAGTCCGAATGTATAAAGGCCCTGATTGCAGACAATTCCCAAAAGGGAGGCGAAAAAGAGCTTCAGCATATCCTCATGCGGAACATGCTCCCGCTTCGTAAAGAACGAGGCAATCCAAAACAAGACAGCCGCCCCGACAATGCGGACATCCACCATAATAAAAGGAGTGACAGCACTCCCTAAAAATACCAGCTTGGCCACCGGAGACATCAGCCCCCACATCACATTGGCTGTCAGCATGGCAGCATGGCCTTTGAGTTCGTTCGTATTCATTTCCAACTTGATTTCGCCGCAAAATTACGAAAGAAAAGCATTGGATATTCAGCCAAAAACAGATTTCTTCTTCCGTCAAGATAAAGAATAACGACAGATTAGTTGTGAGATTCCCCCAAAAATCATTACTTTTGCGCACAAATCCGCACATATTGTGCAGTTTGTAATCAAATAAAAATGGAGATACAAGACAGTTTCATATATCTGATAGAGCAAAGCATCCGCACCAACTGGAATCTGGATGCGCTGACAGACTATAAAGGCACCACTCTGCAATACCGGGATGTGGCGCGAAAAATCGAGAAGATGCATATCCTTTTCCGGCATGCCGGCATCGAAAAGGGAGACAAGATAGCATTATGCGGACGCAACAGCGCCAACTGGTCTGCCGTGTTCCTCAGCGTCATCACGTATGGAGCTGTCGCGGTGCCCATTCTCCATGAATTCAAGGCCGACAATGTGCATCACATTGTAAATCATTCGGAGGCCAAAATGCTGTTTGTTGGCGACCAGGTGTGGGAAAACTTCAATGAAGCGGCCATGCCCCACCTTGAAGGAATCATCGAGCTTAAGAATCTGGACCTGGTATTCTCGCGCTCCGAGCAGCTTACATACGCACGCGAGCATCTTAATGAAGAGTTCGGAAAGAAATATCCCTGCCGCTTCCGCGCAGAACAAGTTTCCTACCGGCGCGAGCAGGCGGACGAACTGGCGGTCATCAACTATACATCGGGCACCACCGGATATTCAAAAGGAGTGATGCTCCCCTACCGGAGCATCCTTTCAAACGTGGTGCATATCCACAACAAGGTCGGATTGCAGGCCGGAGACCGTATCGTATCCATGCTTCCGTTAGGGCACATATTCGGATTGGTATTCGACTTCCTTTACGGCATCACGGTGGGAGCGCACTTATGGTTCCTGACCCGCATGCCGAGCCCGAAGATTATCGCCGAGTCATTCGCGGAAATCCGCCCGCGGGTCATAGCCTGTGTGCCGCTGATTGTGGAAAAAATCTTCAAGAAGAACATCCTTCCCAAAGTAGACAACAGACTGGGCAAGCTTTTGCTCAATCTTCCCATCATAAGCGACCACATAAAGGCGGAAATCCGCCAGAAAGCGATGGAGGTGTTCGGAGGAAACTTCATCGAGATAGTCATCGGCGGAGCGCCCTTCAATGCCGAAGTGGAAGCGTTCCTGCGCAAAATAAACTTTCCCTACACCATCGCCTACGGCATGACCGAATGCGCCCCGCTCATCTGCCATAGCCGCTGGGACGAGATAATGTATACTTCATGCGGCAAGACCGTATCCAACATGGAAACCAAAGTGCTGTCTCCGCAGCCTGAAAAGGTTGCAGGAGAACTGGTATGCAGGGGAATGAACGTCATGCTGGGATATTACAAGAATGAGGAGGCGACAGCCCAGACCATCGACAAGGACGGATGGCTGCACACTGGGGACATGGCCATAAAAGATGCCGACGGAAACATCTTTATCAAAGGCCGCTGCAAGAACATGCTCCTTTCTTCATCGGGACAGAACATTTATCCGGAAGAAATTGAAGCCCGGTTAAACAACATGTCCTTTGTCAATGAATCGCTGATCATCATGAAAGACGGCAAGCTCATCGCTCTGGTCTATCCGGACAACGATGAAGCCTTTGCCCAGAAAATGACAAAAAGCCAGCTTGAAGCCGCCATCGAGACCAACCGCATTGAGCTGAACAAGGTTCTTCCGGCATATTCCCAAATCACCCGCATAAAGCTTTATCCGGAAGAGTTTGAGAAAACGGCGAAGAAAAGCATCAAAAGATTCATGTATCAGGACATCAAGGACTGACATGCAGCAATTTCTTCAAAGCGGACTCTAACCGTGCCGTCACTTCCTCCATGACGACCGGATGTCCCAATTCACGGGAAATCGAGGTTACCCCTTTGTCAACAAATCCGCACGGGTTGATGTAACTGAAATACCGCAGGTCTGTGTTGACATTGAGAGCCAGTCCGTGCATGGTCACGAAGTGACTGCTCCTTACCCCTATTGCACAAATCTTGCGCTCTTGCGGCATGCCGGTGTCCAGCCACACTCCTGTCGCGCCCTTCACACGGCCGGCCTCTATTCCATACAAGGCACAGACCCGGATTACAGCCTCTTCAAGCAGATGGATATAGTCTTTCAGCCCCAGACGATAGTCTTCCAGATTCAGGATGGGATAACAAACCAACTGCCCCGGCCCGTGATAAGTGATGTCTCCCCCCCGGTCTATGCGGAACAGCTCGACTCCTACCCGCCGCAAGCGTGCTTCGTCGAGCAACAGGTTAGAATCCTTCCCGTGTTTTCCCAACGTATATACGTGCGGATGCTGGCAGAATATCAGACGATTCTCATAGTGAGAGGCTGTCCGTCTGGCTTCAACCAGTGACTCAAACAGGTTCTTCTGCCGCATCCATGCCTCCTGATAAGGAACAAGCCCCCAATGTTCGGTTTTCATAAACTTTTTTCGCTTAAAGATTCCAAGAGCAAAGGTATGAAAATCCAAGAAGTTTTCCTACATTTGTCTGATGGAAACCGTTATATGCCCATAGGGAAAAAACATTTGGACTATGAAGAAAAATATTTTTTTACGTGTTGCAATTATGCTATGCCCTGTCATTAGCTTTATGACATCAGGATGTGTCGAAAAGAAACAAACTGCCGGAAAGCCTGTCGTCACAAGCATACAGGCAGATACCACAGTCAGCCTCAAGCCGGACATTGACCAATCCCCGACATGCCAGATACATCTTGACTTTATGTATCTGAAACCTTATTCTGAAAGCGACTCCATCTCACAAAAAATAAATGCCACGCTACAAAGAGCCTTTTTCAAGAGCAATCTGGCAGGATTGTCTCCCGAGATATTCATTGATTCCGTCAGGCAACGATACGTTTCGGGATACAAGAACGACTTGCTGAAATATTATGAAGCTGACCTCCACAACAAAGTGTCCGCTGAAGACATCCCGCAATGGTATAACTATGAATACGAAATAACGAGCGAACTGAATGCGGGCCGCGACAGCATCTGGAACTACACGGTCACCACCTTCCAAAACACTGGAGGAGCCCACCCCAACACATGGGGAAAATGGACGAACATCGACCCGACAACCGGATCTGAACTTACAAAAAAAGAGGTGTTCGCGCCGGGAGCAGACGCAACCATCTGCAATCTCATTCTCAAGCAACTGATCAACGAGGCAAACACACGGTTGGAAACAGATACAATCAGCTGCATAGAGGGCCTGCAAGCCGCGGGAATCCTGCTTGATACGGATTTATACATCCCCGACAATTTCCTGTTGCAGGAAGACGGCGTCACATTCCTATACAACCGTTATGAAATCGCTCCATATTCTATGGGAGATTTCCAGTTGACCGTGCCATATACGGAAATAGAGACTTTTTTACAGAACACACCACACCGATAAAAAGAAACAAATGGAGATTATATTGAAATATTTCCCCGAACTAAGCGAAACGCAGAAGGCGCAGTTTGCCGCTCTGTATGATTTGTATGCAGACTGGAACAGCAAGATAAATGTCATTTCACGGAAAGACATCACCAATCTGTACGAGCATCATGTGCTTCACTCATTGGGCATCGCCAAAGTCATCCGTTTCAAAGACGGGACGGAAGTGATGGACTTGGGAACGGGAGGGGGCTTTCCGGGCATTCCCCTTGCAATCCTGTTCCCGGAAACGCAGTTCCATCTGGTAGACAGCATCGGGAAAAAAGTGAAGGTAGCGACAGAAATAGCCCAAAGCATCGGGCTGAAGAATGTCACGACGCGGCATTGCCGTGCCGAAGAAGAGAAGCGGCAGTTTGATTTCGTGGTAAGCCGCGCCGTCATGCCTTTGCCCGACCTGCTGAAGATAGTCCGGAAAAACATAAAGAAAGAGCAGCGCAACGCCTTTCCCAACGGACTGTTCTGCCTGAAAGGCGGAGAACTTGGCCATGAAATCATGCCGGTGAAGCATAAGGCCGCAGTATACGACCTGAAAGACTATTTTAAAGAAGAATATTTCGCAACAAAAAAAGTGGTTTATGTTACCATAAACGGATAAATCCCTATGCTGCCATGAAAATCAAGCGATTTGAATTCAATATGTTTCCGGTAAACTGCTATGTGTTGTCAGACGAAACCGGAGAAGCTGCTGTGATAGATGCAGGATGTTACTATCCGGAAGAGCAGCAGCGGTTGAAAAAATACATACAAGACAATCATTTGTCGGTAAAACTACTTTTAAACACCCACCTGCACCTTGACCATATCTTTGGAAACGCCTTCATGGTGCGGGAGTTCGGTGTCAAGCCGCAGGCATGCAAAGACGATGAGTTTCTTTTGCCTCACACGGCCGACCACTGCCGCATGTTCGGCTTCCCTATCAATGAGGAACCCGCTTCTTTGGGCGGATATATCAAGGATGGAGACAGGATGCGCTTTGGGAATACCACGCTGGAAGCCATCCATGCTCCCGGACACTCGCCGGGAGGAATGGTATTCTACTGCAAAGACTCCGCTTGCATGTTCAGCGGGGATGTATTGTTTCAGGGAAGCATCGGACGAGCCGATCTGGATGGCGGAGACTTCAGCACATTAAGGCGCAGCATCATCGAGCGTCTGTTCGTGCTGCCCGACGAAACCATCGTCTATCCGGGACACGGCGATGCCACCAGCATCGGCAATGAAAAGACAAACAACCCTTTTTTCAGATGAAAAACTAATCTTATCTATAAACCTTAAAGAAGAATCATGAAAACAAAAACTTTTGCTGACAGACATATCGGAATAGAAGACAAGGATTTGCCTGTAATGTTAAAGAGAATAGGGGTCAGCAGCCTGGACGAACTGATTGACCGGACTATTCCTTCGGAGATTCGGCTGAAGTCATCCCTGCCGCTTGCTCCTGCCATGACAGAGCGTGAATTTGCAGACCACATCGCTTCATTGGCGGGAATGAACAAACTTTACAGGTCATATATCGGCACAGGATGGTATGACACGGCAACTCCCGCCGTAATCCAACGCAACGTTTTCGAGAATCCGGTCTGGTATACATCCTATACTCCCTACCAGACGGAAATATCACAAGGCCGTCTGGAGGCGTTGATAAATTTCCAGACTGCCATCTGCGATCTCACGGCAATGCCGCTGGCGAACTGCTCCCTACTGGACGAAGCGACGGCCGCTGCTGAAGCGGCAACCATGATGTACGCCCTACGCAGCCGCGCACAGCAGAAAGCGGGAGCTTCCACCCTGTTCGTCGACAAGGAAGTATTTCCACAAGTTCAGGCTGTCATTCATACGCGCGCCATTCCGCAAGGCATGCATATCCAAACAGGCGATTATAAAGACCTGGAATTTACACCGGACATCTTTGGATGCATAATCCAATATCCCAACAACAGTGGCAACGTAGAGGATTACCGCAGCTTCACAGGCCGCGCCCACGAAGCAGGATGCAAGGTGGCCGTGGATGCCGACATACTTGCTTTAGCCCTGCTGACCCCTCCGGGCGAATGGAACGCCGACATTGTATTCGGAAGCTCACAAAGATTGGGAATCCCCATGTTTTATGGTGGGCCTTCGGCAGCATATTTCGCTACACGCGACGAATACAAACGGAACATGCCGGGACGCATCATCGGACTTTCGAAAGACAAATACGGACACACCTGTTACCGCATGGCTCTGCAAACCCGCGAACAGCACATCAAACGTGAAAAAGCAACATCCAATATCTGTACGGCACAAGCGTTACTGGCCATAATGAGCGGATTTTATGCCGTTTATCACGGAGCCGACGGCATCCGGAACATAGCAGAATCCATCCACCACAAGGCCGTATGCCTTAACAAGGCTTTGATTCACCTGGGATACAAGCAGAAGAACAAGTTTTTCTTTGACACACTCCGCCTTCTGCTTCCGGAGCAAGTTTCAAGCGACAAGCTCCGCACAATAGCCTTGAGCAAGGAAATCAATCTGCGCTATTTTGAAAATGGAGACATCGGCATAAGCATCGATGAGACGACAACCCTGCATGACATAAACCTGCTGCTTGCCGTGTTCAGCATCGCCGCTGAAAAGCCTGTTCATGATATTGATGAAATACCAGAATCAGCTTCATTGCCTGAAGATTTGCGCCGGCAATCGAACTATTTGACCCATGAAGTCTTCAGCAAATACCATACAGAAACGGAGATGATGCGTTATATCAAACGACTGGAACGCAAGGATATCTCGCTTGCCCATTCCATGATTTCACTGGGATCATGTACCATGAAGCTGAATGCCGCCGCCGAAATGCTTCCGCTCAGCAATGCAAAATGGATGAACCTTCATCCGCTCGCACCGGAAGACCAGGCACAAGGATATCTGGCTCTGATACACAACCTGGGAGAACAGCTCAAGACAATTACAGGATTTGAGGGAATCACATTTCAGCCTAATTCGGGTGCCGCCGGTGAATATACCGGCCTGCGCATCATACGGAGTTATCTGGAAAGCATAGGGCAAGGACACCGTCATCTGGTGCTGATTCCGGCATCCGCTCATGGCACCAATCCGGCATCCGCCGTCCAGGCCGGATATGAAACGCTCACCTGCGCATGCGACGAGCACGGAAATGTGGATATACAAGATTTGCGCGCCAAGGCAGAAAGTCACAAAGACGAACTGGCCGCCTTAATGATTACCTATCCATCGACCCACGGCATTTTTGAATCTGACATCGTGGAGATTTGCAAAATCATACACGGCTGCGGGGCACAGGTATATATGGACGGAGCCAATATGAATGCGCAGGTGGGACTGACCAATCCAGGTACGATTGGCGCGGACTTATGTCATTTGAATCTGCACAAGACTTTTGCCAGCCCGCATGGAGGCGGCGGTCCGGGTGTGGGGCCGGTATGCGTAGCCCGTCATCTGATGCCGTTCCTTCCCGGACATATTTCTGCGGGAAATCCTCAAAACGAAGTTTCCGCATCGCCCTACGGAAGTGCGGGTATACTCCCCATCACCTATGGCTATATCTGCATGATGGGAACGGAGGGATTGGAACGCGCTACCAAGGCGGCCATCCTGAACGCCAATTACCTGGCAGCATGCCTGAAAGATACTTACGGAATCGTTTATCACGGAGCAAACGGCTTTGTCGGCCATGAAATGATATTGGAATGCCGCAGGATACACGAAGAAAGCGGCATTACAGAAAACGACATTGCCAAGCGACTGATGGACTATGGCTACCATGCCCCCACGCTTTCATTCCCCGTTCACGGCACACTGATGATTGAACCGACCGAAAGTGAAAGTCTTTCCGAACTGGACAACTTTGTAAATTCCATGCTGAACATTTGGAATGAAATAGAGGAAATAAAGAACGGAAACGCTTCAAAAGAGGACAACGTGTTGGTCAATGCGCCGCACCCCGAATATGAAGCTGTGGAAAATGAATGGTGTCATACATACAGCCGCGAAAAAGCCGTATATCCGACGGCAAGCGTACGCGAAAACAAATTCTGGATAAATGTGGCGAGAGTGGACAACACATTGGGCGACCGCAAACTGCTTCCCACCCGCTACGGGACATTTGAATAAAAAATTTTCATAATGATAAAAGCCTGTTTCTCTCATAGGGAAACAGGCTTTTATCATTATTGGAAAAACAGGTCATCCAACCGACTGGTATTTTCCTCCTCTATTTCTATCAACCGATCCTTGCACGGATCGAAATCTACCGGTATATCAAACGTGTCTTTCTCGGAATATCCCAACGCCTTGTCTGCAAAAACCTTCTGCATATACAGGCTCCAAACGGGAAGAGCCATAGATGCTCCCTGGCCGTCACGCATGGTATCGAAATGGATGTCGCGCTCTTCACCGCCTACCCAACAGCCCGAAACCAGAGATGGAACGAATCCCATGAACCAACCGTCCGAGTTTCGGTTCGTTGTCCCCGTCTTTCCGCCCATATCTGCCGTAATGCCGTACAGACGGCGAACGCGTCCGCCCGTGCCTTCATTGATTACCGCCCGCAGCATGACCAACATCTTATAGGCTGTAGACTCGCTGATAACCTCATTGACCTGCGGCGTAAATTCTGCCACGATATTGCCTTCATTGTCTTCTATACTTGTCACAAACAGCGGAGCGGTACGGATGCCTTTATTTACAAAGGCGGTATAGGCACTGACCATTTCGCCCACAGATATTTCACAAGGGCCGAGACAAAGAGACACCGTGGGCTGGACATCTTTGTTCAATACGCCGAACGAGTGAATCAGACGAGCCAGATCGTATGGACTGAGCTTACTCATCAGATACGCGGAAATCCAGTTGTTTGAATTTGCCAGCCCCCATTTCAGCGTGACAATCTCCCCGTAATGAGAGCGCGAACTGTTTCGCGGAGACCATGCACGCCCGTTTTCATCGAAGAGCGTCTGCTCTACATTGCGCACCTCGTCACACGGCGAAAAGCCGTTTTCCATCGCCAGAGCATATACATACGGCTTGATGGTAGATCCCACCTGGCGCCGTCCCACCATGGCCATGTCATACTGAAAGTAATTGTAATTGGGGCCTCCCACATAAGCCTTGACATGCCCCGTCAGCGGATCCATCGACATGAAGCCCGCCCGCAAGAAGTGCTTGTAATACTTGATGGAGTCCAAGGGAGTCATTATCGTATCCCTTTCCCCATCCCAGGAAAAGACGGACATCTCATATTTTGTATTGAAGGCCTTCATGATTTCCTCCTCCGAACACCCTGCATTCTTCATCGTGCGGTAACGGTCACTCTGATGAACCGAGCGGTTTAATATCTGGTTCACTTCTTCCACCGTAAGCTGGTTCGTATAAGGAGCGGTCTTGCGCCCGCGCTTCTCCTTGAAGAAACGAGGTTGCAGATATTTGGCCACATGTTCGTATATGGCCTCCTCGGCATAACTCTGCATCCGCGAGTTGATTGTGGTATGGATCTTCAGTCCGTCTACATAGAGATTATAGTTCGTTCCATCCTTCTTCTTGTTTTTGGCACACCATCCATACAGCGGGTTGGTCTCCCAAGCCAAGGAGTCTTCATAATATTTCTGCATCTGCCATCCCCGATATTTGCTCTTATCCGGCTTCTTCGCAGTCAGCACCCCGCGCAGATATTCCCGGAAATAGGTGGCCAGCCCCTCTTTATGATCAACCGGATTAAATTTCAGCACCAGTGGAAGCGCCTGTAAGGAGTCGCATTCCGCCTGCGACAAATAGCCGGCCTTGCGCATCTGGTCGAGCACCGTGTTGCGCCGCCCGCGCGAACGTTCGTTAAAGCGGCGCGGATTGTAGAGAGAAGGGTTCTTACACATTCCTATCAGCGTAGCCGCCTCTTCTATCTTCAGGGCTTTCGGCTCTTTGCCAAAGTATGTTTTTGCCGCTGTCTTGATTCCCACCGCATTGTTGAGGAAGTCAAACTTGTTCAGATACATGGTCAGAATCTCTTCTTTCGTATAATATCTTTCCAGTTTCACAGCAATCACCCACTCGATGGGCTTCTGCAAAAGACGCTCCATCACGTTGTCCGCCGTCGGCGAATAGAACTGTTTGGCAAGCTGCTGGGTGATGGTACTTCCGCCGCCCGCATTCTTCTGCATCAGAATGCCGCGCTTTATGACTGCCCGCATAAAGGCTCGTGCGTCTATCCCCGAATGTTCGCTGAAACGCACATCTTCTGTCGCCACCAGGGCATGCACCAAATGCGGAGACAAATCTTCATAACCAACATATACCCGGTTCTCCTTGCTGAGCGACCACGTGCCGAGCAGCACTCCGTCCTCTGAAATGACCTGAGTGGCAAACTTCAAATTCGGATTTTCCAGTTCTTCCACCGGCGGCACATATCCGATTTTGCCTTTTGATATGGCTGTAAACACGATTGCTACAGCAGCTATGGACACGATTACTACAGCCCACAATATATATATAAATATTTTCCTCATAAGCCTGAGCCTGTTACCTTCAGGTCGCAAAAGTAAAGAAATTCTGCGGAATAAACGAATAAAATCAGAAGAATAAGGCAATTTTCATCAGCCGTCCGCATCTTCCCCCGTTTCATGCAGCCGACGGATTTTTCCATGCGGACAGTCGTTCCATATATTCCGACAAAAGAAATTTATCATCACAATGAAAAAATTCTATTCCAAGACTCTCTGCTTTTTCTTCTGGTGCAGACGGCAGGCAAACAAAAGAAATCACGGCATCCGGCAACATTTCCAGCAAAGTTCACTTAAAACTTTCCTAAAAAGCACTCCTGATTTATTTTTTTTGACTAACTTTGGATTCCGGTATTAATGCAATCATGAAAACCGCAAATATGGAAAATAGAAGTTTAGTTACGATTGCCAATCACTCTAAAGAAAGGATTCTTTATCTGTTGGAAATGGCAAAAGAGTTTGAGAAGAAGCCAAACCGCCGTCTGTTGGCCGAAAAAGTGGTGGCAACCCTTTTTTTCGAGCCTTCCACCCGCACGCGGCTCAGTTTTGAAACGGCGGCAAACCGTCTCGGTGCACGTGTCATCGGCTTCACCGACCCAAAGGTTACCAGTTCTTCGAAAGGAGAAACCCTGAAAGATACCATCATGATGGTGAGCAACTATGCCGACATCATCGTAATGCGCCATTATCTGGAGGGAGCCGCACGCTATGCAAGTGAAATTGCCCCCGTGCCCGTAGTCAACGCCGGCGACGGTGCAAACCAGCATCCTTCCCAAACCATGCTTGATCTCTATTCTATCTATAAAACGCAGGGGACACTGGAAAACCTGAATATCTATCTGGTGGGCGACCTGAAATACGGGCGCACAGTCCACTCTTTGCTGATGGCAATGCGCCACTTTAACCCTACATTCCACTTCATCGCCCCGACCGAACTGAAGATGCCCGAGGAATATAAGCTGTATTGCAAGGAGCACGGCATCAAATATATCGAGCATACGGATTTTACAGAAGACACAATCGCCGATGCGGACATTCTATACATGACGCGTGTACAGCGCGAACGCTTCACTGACCTGATGGAATACGAACGGGTAAAGGACACCTATATTTTAAATAGCAGGATGTTGGAAAAGACCCGGTCTAACCTGCGTATTCTCCACCCTCTTCCTCGTGTGAATGAAATAACATACGATGTGGACGAAAGTCCGAAAGCCTATTATTTCCAACAAGCGCAAAACGGACTCTATGCCCGCGAAGCCATTTTATGCGATGTTCTGGGCATAACACTGGATGAAGTAAGGGCAGACACGAACAAATAAACCAACCATCAAAAGACAAAAATCATGAGCGACAAGAAAGAACTACAGGTAGCCGCACTCAAAAACGGAACGGTTATCGACCATATACCATCAGACAAACTGTTTACGGTCGTTTCTCTGCTTGGCTTGAAACAGATGGATACGAACATCACCATCGGAAACAACTTTGAAAGCAAGAAATTGGGCAAGAAAGGCATCATCAAGATAGCCGACCGTTTCTTTACGGATGAGGAGATAAGCAAGTTGTCTGTAGTGGCACCCAATGTCAAGCTGAATATCATCCGCGACTACGAAGTGGTGGAAAAGAAGCAGGTAGTAATGCCCGACGAATTGAAAGGCATTGTAAAATGCAATAATCCCAAATGCATCACGAACAATGAGCCTATGCAGACTTGGTTTCACGTAATCGACAAGGAAAAAGGTCTGCTGAAATGTCATTACTGCGAGAAAGAACAACTGAAAGACAATATAAAACTTCTTTAACCAAAGGACATGAAACAAGACTGGAAGCCTGGAACAATGATATATCCCCTTCCGGCAGTGCTCGTAAGCTGCGGAAGCAAAGAAGAGGAATATAACATACTGACGGTGGCATGGGTAGGAACGATTTGCAGTAACCCGCCAATGTGTTACATATCCGTACGCCCCGAACGATATTCCTACCCCATCCTGAAAAAGAATATGGAGTTTGTCATCAATCTGACTACTGAAAGTATGGCTTTTGCCACAGACTGGTGTGGAGTACGTTCCGGAAGAGACTATCATAAATTCACGGAAATGAAACTTACTCCGGGAAAAGCGTCGGTTGTAAACGCCCCAATCATTGAAGAGTCTCCGCTCTGTATCGAATGCAGGGTAAAAGAAATCGTTTCACTGGGTTCGCACGACATGTTCATCGCTGATGTGGTGAACGTAAAGGCAGACGACAAATATCTTGACAGTGAAACAGGGAAATTCGACCTTGCAAAAGCCAACCTTTTGGTTTATGCACACGGGAACTATTACGGCATGGGCCAGAAGATAGGCAAATTCGGATGGTCTGTTGAGAAAAAGAAATAAGTTCTTATGATTAGAGAAACCGCCTTGATGCTTAGCTTCGGACTGGCTTTGGCCCTTGTCCCACTGCAGGTTCAGTCGCAAAGTGCGCCCATGGTGACACTGCGCAAACCTCTGATGAGCATAGGCATCAAAGCGGGATTCAATTCTTCCATGTTCTTTAGCGATGAACTATCCATCGGCGGAGAAAAGATAGAAGATCTTCAGAATAATTATAAAGTAGGATATTTCGCGGCTCTCTTTTGCCGGTTTAACCTGAAAGAGCACCATTTTCTTCAAACAGAATTGTCATATAATGTGTCGAAAGGAAGTGTTTCCATCCCCAACACGCTGGCCAATTCCGAATTGATTCCAGACAATGCTCTGATAAAATCAATGATTACATCCTTTGATCTTCCTATCCTTTACGGATACAAATTCGTGGATGTCCCACCCTACGGCATGGCTTTCTTTATGGGACCAAAGATTGCATACATTTGGGACAAGCAGACAAAAAATGAATTTTCCGGTTTTTATCAGCAAGAAATCCATGAACGCTTCCGTCCGTGGGCCTATAGTGCAGTGGGAGGACTGGCAGTAAACGTATCCAATATCTTTTTTGATTTCCGTTATGAAATAGGGCTTAACAATATGACAAAAGATATTACCTATAATCAAACACTTACCGAATCACCTTATAATGAGAAAAAGATATCCATCAAACGGCGAAGAAACCTATTGAGTTTTTCCGTCGGAGTTATATTTTAATGTATAACAATTAAACAAAAACAAATATGAAAAGAGACGAACTGATTTTTGGCATTATTGAAAAAGAACACCAACGGCAATTAAAAGGTATCGAACTGATTGCTTCAGAAAATTTTGTTAGTAATCAAGTCATGGAAGCGATGGGGTCATGTCTGACCAATAAATACGCTGAAGGATATCCGGGGAAACGGTATTACGGAGGTTGTGAAATAGTAGACCAGAGTGAACAGATAGCAATCAACCGTCTGAAACAAATATTCGGAGCGGAATGGGCCAATGTCCAACCGCACTCGGGAGCACAGGCAAACGCAGCTGTGTTCCTTGCCGTACTTAATCCGGGCGATAAGTTTATGGGACTAAACCTTGCTCATGGCGGACATTTGTCACATGGATCTGCTGTAAATACTTCGGGGATTCTTTACACCCCATGCGAATACAATCTGAACAAAGAAACGGGACGCGTAGATTATGACCAGATGGAAGAAATAGCTTTACGAGAGCATCCGAAGATGATTATCGGAGGAGGATCTGCATATTCACGTGAATGGGACTACAAACGAATGCGGGAAATTGCCGACAAGATAGGGGCTATATTTATGGTGGATATGGCTCATCCGGCCGGTTTGATAGCAGCAGGATTGCTTGACAATCCGGTGAAATACGCACATATTGTAACCTCTACAACTCACAAGACATTGCGCGGTCCGCGTGGAGGCGTAATCATGATGGGTAAAGACTTCCCCAATCCGTGGGGAAAGAAAACTCCAAAAGGCGAAATCAAGATGATGTCACAACTGCTTGATTCTGCCGTATTCCCCGGTATCCAAGGTGGACCGTTGGAGCATGTCATAGCAGCAAAGGCTGTTGCCTTCGGCGAATGCCTGCAACCAGAATACAAAGAATATCAAAAGCAAGTGCAGAAAAATGCCAAGGTTCTGGCACAAGCTTTAATGGACAGAGGATTCACTATTGTTTCAGGAGGCACGGACAATCATTCCATGTTGGTAGACCTACGTACTAAATATCCGGAACTGACAGGAAAAGTCGCAGAAAAGGCATTGGTATCAGCCGATATTACCGTAAACAAGAATATGGTTCCGTTCGACACACGTTCCGCATTCCAGACTTCCGGTATCCGACTGGGAACACCTGCCATCACAACACGCGGAGCAAAAGAAGATTTGATGACAGAAATAGCTGAAATGATTGAAACTGTACTTTCAAATGTGGATAATGAAGAGGTCATAGCTTCAGTACGCGCACGTGTAAATGAAACCATGAAGCACTATCCACTTTTTGCCTATTAACCATAAACAGAAATCTTTAAAAAATACAACATTATGAAAAAAGTAAATTCGATTACCATTCTATTAAGCGCATGCTTGATATTTAGCAGTTGTGGCATGACCAATACTGCAAAAGGCGGACTGATAGGCGGCGGAGGCGGTGCTGCCTTAGGTGCTTTGATCGGCGGAGTAGTAGGTCACGGCAAGGGAGCCGCCATCGGAGCAGCTGTCGGCACTGCCGTAGGAGCAGGAGCAGGAGTACTTATCGGAAGAAAAATGGATAAAGCGG
This sequence comes from uncultured Bacteroides sp., assembly GCA_949294185.1. Taxonomy (GTDB): domain Bacteria; phylum Bacteroidota; class Bacteroidia; order Bacteroidales; family Bacteroidaceae; genus Phocaeicola. The sequence continues at coordinate 165,659 of CASFGA010000004.1, read as the reverse complement.
CTGCTCAGGCAGAGCAAATCGAAGGTGCGGAAGTGGAACAAGTGACAGACAACAACGGCTTGCAGGCTGTAAAGGTTACTTTCGATTCCGGCATTCTCTTTACAACCGGAAATTCTGCCCTCAGCTCATCGGCCAAAGCATCATTGAGCAAATTTGCAAACAATGTGCTCAACCAAAACCGCGACATGGATGTCGCCATCTATGGATATACAGACAATCAAGGCTGGAGAAACTCTACGGCCGAACAGAGTTATCAAAAAAATATGGACTTGTCGCAAGAACGTGCCCAAAGCGTATCAAGCTATTTGTTAGCTTGTGGAGCATCTGCTTCTCAAATCAAGACTGTTGAAGGATTGGGCGAGACAAATCCGGTTGCCGACAACTCAACAGAAGCCGGACGACAGGAAAACCGGCGTGTGGAAGTATATATGTATGCCAGCCAACAAATGATTCAACAGGCTGAAGCAGGCACACTGCAATAAAGCTCTGATACGACAAACGGGAAACCAGAAAGAAGATTCATCTTATCTGGCTTCCCGTTTTCCTTATCAGAAACTAATCTTCAATATTCGGCCTCCATTCGCAGGCAAGTCCAAGCCAATAGCCTTTGTCGGCATAAAGCTAATGCGCTCCGTCTTTGCGCCCAACAAGTCTTTTGCCTCGCAGTCTGCCAGCGATGGCATCTGCAAACAGTCGAAAGCATGCTGAGGAACATTCACTCCCACATGCATCGGCATGTCGGCAAAGTTCACGACAACCAACAGTATCTCATTTCCATATTTACGTAAGAAAGCATACTGTTTGTGTTCATCCATTAACCATCCGCCCTGATTGACATACATCAAATCAAAGAATGCTCCTTTCGAGAGAGCCGCTTCACTATTGCATAACGTGAGAAGTCGGCGGTAAAAACGATGCAGCTCCTTTTCCTTATTGCTCAGCAAATGCCCATTAAAACGGCCGTGATTATCCCATCGGCGTATACTGTCTATACTCCAATAGTCAAATATCGTAGTCCTTCCGTCACGCCCGCTAAAGCCTTCACAATCCATGCCCGGTTCCCCCAGTTCCTGTCCGAAATAAACCATCATCGGATTCGTGTTCATACAGGCGGAAACTATCATTGCCGGAATCGCCTTAAAGGGGTTACCTGCAAAATAATCGGATGCGATGCGCTGTTCATCATGATTCTCCAGAAAGTTCAGCATGTGTCCCCAGATATCATTTACACTTTGCCAACAATTTGTAATGGCCGTCGCAGACATATATCCACAGGTTACGGCGCGCAAGGTATCATACAGTCCCACCTTATCATAAAGATAATCGAAATGTCCGTTAAAGAGATAATTGCGGTATTCATGCGGATTGTATACTTCCGCTATGAATATCAGATCCGGATAAGCCGCCTTTACCTGAGGGATGGCCCAACCCCAAAATTCACATGGCACCATCTCCGCCATGTCGCAACGGAATCCGTCGATGCCTTTGCCCGCCCAAAACAGCAGGATGTCCTTCATCTTCACCCACGTATCCGGCGTTGGAACGAAGTGGCAGCCCGTGTTCCCGATGTAGTCTACACCATAATTTAATTTGATTGTCTCATACCAATCATTCCGGCTGGGGCAGGCATTGAAGCAGTCATTCCCTGTCGCTTTGGCAGGCTTCTCAGTATAATACCCTTCCGCTTCATCGTACAAATCACCCTCCAGCTGCTTTCCCGGCAAATAATAGAAATTATTATCCGGACTGAATGCTTGGGTGGTATCATCGTTTTCTCCCAAATCTTTCACCCCCGCAGGCTTGGCCAATGAGTGATACTGACGGGCCACATGATTGGGAACAAAGTCGATAATCATTTTCAGTCCACTGTCATGCGTACGCTTTACCAGTGCATCAAACTCTTCCATACGTTTCTCCGGATGCACGGCAAGGTCGGGATCCACATCATAATAGTCTCTGATGGCGTATGGTGAACCGGCCTTTCCCTTTACTATCGCCGGATGGTTTTTGGGGATTCCGTATGCCGTATAATCTGTCTGCGTGGCATGGGCAATGATGCCCGTATACCAGATATGGGTAGCTCCCAGTCTCTTGATGTCATGCAGGGCCTGCTTGGTGAAATTATCCATCTTCCCGCATCCGTTAGTATGAATGTCCCCATTTTGCATGCAGCGTATACGCGTGTTTCCAAACAGGCGGGTAAAAACCTGGTATATGATAATTTTAGTTTTGTCCATAGCAAAAATAAATTAAAGTCAAGGCAAAAAAGATTTTTTGTCCAATAAAAAATCGGATTACACCGACACCGTCCTTTTCAAGAACCGCATAATCCGTGTAATCCGACACTGAAAAGATATCCTAATTATAAAATGCCGTGGGCATTTGCATTCTTGTCTATCTTCTTTATCAGCCCTTGCAATACGGCTCCCGGCCCGCATTCTGTGAAATCATCCGCACCATCGGCAATCATGTTCTGCACCGTCTGAGTCCAACGTACGGATGCCGTAAGCTGAGCGACCAGATTAGCCTTTATTTCTGCCGGATCGGTATGAGGCTTTGCATCCACATTCTGATAAACCGGACACTTGGGAGTGTGGAAATCAGTAGACTGAATGGCGGCTTCAAGCTCTACCTTTGCCGGTTCCATCAGCGGAGAGTGGAACGCTCCCCCCACCTTCAGCGGCAGTGCGCGCTTGGCTCCGGCCGCTTTCATCAGTTCACATGCCTTGTTTATCCCTTCCATCGAACCGGAAATGACAATCTGTCCCGGGCAGTTATAATTGGCTGCGACACATACTTCGCCTTCAGCAGCTACCGATGCACAGATTTCTTCCACTTTTTCATCAGGCAAAGCAATGATGGCGGCCATGGTAGAAGGATGTGCTTCACAGGCTTTCTGCATGGCCATCGCACGTGCATACACCAGTTTCAACCCGTCTTCGAACGACAATGCTCCGGCTGCAACCAGTGCGGAGAACTCACCCAACGAATGTCCGGCCGTCATTTCCGGACGGAATTCATCGCCCATACACAGCGCTGATATTACAGAATGGAGAAACACTGCGGGCTGAGTCACTTTTGTCTGACGCAGATCCTCGTCTGTTCCTTCAAACATAATGTCCGTAATACGATATCCTAAAATTTCGTTTGCCTTTTCAAACAATTCTTTGGCCAAAGGAGAACTTTCATAAAGATCTTTCCCCATACCTACGAATTGCGCGCCCTGACCGGGAAATACAAATGCTTTCATATCTTCTACTTTTTGGTTTTTGTTTTTTCATCGGTGCAAAGGTAATGAATCTTTTGATATCTTACTCATTTTCATCGAAAATGTGCATCGCTACCGGGGCATGAAAATGATTGAGCGGTCCGTGTCCCTCACCGACATGGACGCTGCAACCAGATTTTATGCCTTGATATACATATTTTTTAGCCTTGCCTACCGCCTCAACGACCGGTTCTCCCAGCGCCAGACAGGTGGCTATCGCCGATGAGAGTGTGCATCCTGTGCCGTGTGTATTCCTGCTTTCCACCTTCGGGGCACTGAACAAATGAGGGGATGCTTCGTTCTTCAGCTGGAGAACATCGCACATGTTTCCATCTGGCAAATGCCCCCCCTTCACCAATACGGCTTCACACCCATAATCCAACAGCTTACGGGCGGCAGTCTGCATCTGCTCCACATCTTTTATGGAAGCCCCGAACAACACCTCCGCTTCGCTGAGATTGGGCGTAACAACCGTTGCCAAAGGCATAAGTTCTGACACAAGAATCTGTATGGCCGCGTCCTCCATCAGCTTGCATCCGCTTGTCGACACCATAACAGGGTCAAGAACCACGAATTTCGGACGGTAAAAGCGGAGACTCTCCGCTATCATACGGATAATCTCACCGTCGTTGACCATCCCGATCTTCACGGCTTGCGGACGGATGTCCGTCATTACAGCTTCAATCTGAGCTTTCACAAATTCGGGCGGAACGGGGTGAATGCCCGTAACGCCACATGTATTCTGCACCGTTATGGCCGTTATAGCCGTAGCGGCATAAGCTCCCAACGCGGAAATTGCCTTGATGTCTGCCTGAATGCCTGCGCCTCCGCTACAGTCTGACCCGGCAATGCTCAACACACACGGATATGTCTTCATACTCTCCCCCTACCGTTTCAGCAGTCCGACTTTCAGATTCAGCTTGAAGTAGTAGGCTCCGTTCTCCCGCTCCAGATACCCGTACTTGTCTTTCGCCGTCGAACCTCTCTCCAGACGGGTGTTCATGAACAGAAAGTCAGCAAATGTCTGGCGGAAGGCCCGTTGATAGCAGAGCAGTTCGCCGTCGCCCGTCACGAACAAAAAGCCGGCAATGGCGCTTTCCACTCCATTATAGAGTTTTGCAGGGCGCATCCCCATGGCTGCCGCCAGCAGAAACTCCTTTACCTTATATTCATAGAAACCATGCTTGTGTATCAGCTCATCTTTTATCTTCAACGGATTGAGTTTCTTGATTTCCTCAGTCAGTTCCGATACCTTCGTCACATCGTCAAGCCACATCAGGCGGGTCATTTCCGCAAGCAGACGCCCCATATGGAGGTCTATCATCGAAAGATTGCTGCGGAAAATCTTGTCCGCCACATCACTGTATTTCAGGTTTCCGCCCAAACGTTCTATCATCAACATACGCTTGGCCACTTCTCCCTCTTCCCCCTCGTTGTTTATCTTGTTCACTGTAGGCACGGCAAACTTCACTCCCGTCTGTTCAAACTTGAAATTCGCCGCGCGCCCGCCGTCGATTAAAGGAAACATAGCTCCCAGACGAGAGCGGACACAAAAGCCCGTAAGGGGCGCATCAGCACTATAAAACGCTACACTGAAATCCGTGCGGTCGTCTGTCTTTGCTTCCAGATCGAATATCGCCACTTCATCCAAAAACTCCTCTACCCCGTCGGGCGAAGTCACATCATCCGTCCGGCTGCTCCGTATGCCGCCCAATATCAAGTCGGTCACCGCGGCGAAATCCTCGCGCGGAATTCTTTTGTCTATCTTTTCGCCCACGATGTGGATACTGTCTTTCTCCACAATATACCGCCTCGTACCGTCATGTTCCTCACGCTGAACCATAGCTACCGGCAGACAGTGTGCCGTATTCTTCCTGACATCGGGAGTGCCTGCATATACAAAGCCATCGGCCAACAGGCGGAAAAAAGCATAAAGCTCCCCCCATTCTCTTTTTGTTGCTTCAAATGACATAGCTATCTTGCTTTAACTAAAAATTTTTACTCATCGACATATCTTTTTTTGCTCCCTGCAAATCTTGCTCCGGACCATATCCAAAATTCATTTCAACGGTTCATATCACAATGTAACTCCCGTCTTGAAAATGGCAATGCCCCGATATCCGTTCATCTCATTATTGACAGGGGTTCCGCTTGCCACTTCAATCACATAGTCGACAAAACGCCGGCAGACCATATCCATAGGTTCACCTTCAACGATTACACCGGCATTGAAGTCAATCCATGCGGGCTTATGCTCCGCAAGTGCTGAATTGGTAGAGATTTTTACCGTAGGAACGCACGTGCCGAAAGGAGTGCCGCGCCCGGTTGTAAACAGGACAATATGACATCCGCAAGAGGCCAATGCCGTTGCCGCCACCAGATCATTGCCCGGAGCAGACAGCAAATTCAACCCTTTCTCCTGCAGTCGGCCGCCATAAGCCATCACTCCCGACACATAACTCTTGCCACATTTCTGCGTACACCCCAATGCCTTTTCCTCCAGTGTGGAGATTCCTCCCGCTTTATTGCCAGGCGAAGGATTTTCGCCTACGGGCTCGCCGTGCGACAGAAAGTACTCCTTGAAATCATTAATCAGGCAGACTGTCTCGTCGAACAGCTTGCGCGTACGACACCGACCCATCAATATCGTTTCCGCACCAAACATCTCCGGCACTTCGGTCAGCACCGTCGTTCCACCCTGAGCTATCAAATAGTCGGAAAACATCCCCAATAAAGGATTTGCCGTTATGCCGGAAAATCCGTCCGACCCTCCACATTTCAATCCCACACGAAGTTCGGAGAGCGGAACACTTGTCCGGACATCTCTGCTACATATATTATATAGTTCGCGAAGGATGCGCATTCCTTCTTCATGCTCATCCCCTACTTTTTGAACCACCATGAAACGGATGCGTTCCTCGTCATACGGACCAAGATATTCGCGGAAAACATCCGGCTGGTTATTCTCACATCCAAGTCCGACCACCAATACCGCCCCGGCATTGGGATGAAGAACGATGTTCCGCAGAATCTTCTTTGTGTTTTCATGATCCTTATCCAATTGCGAACAGCCATAATTGTGAGGGAAAGCGACTATCGCATCCACTCCCTCCCTGTCTTTCGTCTCAGCCTTCAGCTCTTCGGCCAGACGCCCGGCTATTCCGTTCACGCAGCCTACGGTAGGAACAATCCAAATCTCGTTGCGTATGCCCACTTCCCCGTTCTTCCGGCGATATCCCTTAAACGTTCTCTTTTCATCAGGTATATCAAGAGTAACCGAAACAGGACGATAAGCATATTCCAGCAGGCCCGACAGATTTGTCTTTATTTCACGCTCGCTTATCCATGCGCCTTTCCTGACCGGAGCCGTAACATGGCCGATAGGATAGCCGTACTTAATGACATCTTCTCCCTCTGAAAAATCCTTCAAAGCCACTTTATGCCCTGCGGGAACATCCGTCAACAATCTGATATCCTCCCCCTCAACACCTATCGTCTCACCGGCATGAAGCGGGACGATTGCCACGGCAACATTATCTGCCACATTGATTTTCAAACAAGCGGTAGTCATAAGAACTATATTATACGAGTGTCAAAGTAAAAGTCCAGATTATCCACGGTTATCAAGCTGATAGGCATATAATTGCACTGCTTGATTTTCTTTTTCAATATAAGATGATTGCACAAACACTCGATGCTGTTGTAGCCTTGCAACGTAGGCTGTTGGGCAATAATAAAGTCAACCGTCCCGTTTTTCAAGCAATCTACATTCCGTTGCAGCAAGTCATATCCCATCAGACGAAAGTCTTTACGCCGGTGTTTCCGCATATATTCACCTATTATATATACTTTCGAATTGAATGTTATCCCGCAATTTATGTCCGGATGCTTGGCAAAAAAGTCATCGAGCAGCGACTCATCCTCATCGGGCTGCTTGGCATACAGGTTAAGCTCATGCACTATCAGATTTTCGTGATGCTCTTTCATATATAAGTAAAAGCCTTCTTCCCGATAAAGCTGTTGGTTCGACCCCAGACGCCCTTCATTAATCTGACGAAAAACGACTATCTCTTTGCTGTCATGCGCCAACAACTTCAATATCCGTGCGGCAAAGTATCCGCTCCGACCTGCATGCTGCCCGTAGAAAGCCAACGGATTCAAATGTGGAATATTGGAATCAATGAACACATACGGGATTCCGCACTCTTGGAGCTGAGCGACAAAAACGGAAGTCTCTTCTTCGACTGTAGGGGAAAGTATCACAGCATCGGGAGACAACTCCATCAATGACTTTGCCGAGGAGAGAAACGACCCGGAAACATATTGATCATAATAAAAGGTTTCTAATGAAACATTAAAATCAGAATATATATCGACGGCCTGGCCCATTCCTTCCTCCACGCTTTCCCAATATTCACCCGCCGTATGCAAAGGCAGCAGACAGGCAAACCTGTATTTCTTGTTCGAAGCCAAAGCACTCGCATACATATTAGGTTGGTAACTCAATTGCTCCAATACTTTCTCAACTTTCATACGGCTTGATTCAGACACGCCGCTGCGGTTGTGAAGAACACGGTCGACCGTTCCAACCGATACGCCTGCCTGACGCGCAATGTCTTTAATCCGGATACGTCCCTGCCTTTCCATAAGTTATGTCTTTATTCTCTTCCTTAAAATATTTACGGAACAAATGTATGACTTTTTTTGATAATTAAAAAATAAGTCTTACCTTTGTGTACGCACACAATAAGAATTTATCCAAACAAAATAGTACGATGGGAAAAATTGTAACGTTAGGTGAGATTATGCTGAGATTATCCACTCCGGGAAATTATCGGTTCATACAATCAGACAGGTTTGATGTTGTATACGGAGGAGGAGAAGCCAATGTAGCGGTCAGTTGCGCCAATTATGGGCATGATGCCTATTATGTAACCAAACTTCCGAAGCATGAAATCGGACAAAGTGCCGTGAACGCATTACGCAGATACGGAGTCAAGACCGATTATATAGTACGCGGAGGCGACCGGGTAGGTATCTACTATCTGGAAACAGGGGCATCCATGCGCCCGAGCAAGGTCATCTACGACCGAGCCCACTCTGCCATCGCCGAAGCAGAGCCAGAAGAATTTGACTTTGACACCATCATGGAGGGGGCCGACTGGTTCCACTGGTCGGGCATCACGCCTGCCATATCTGACAAGGCGGCTGAATTGACCCGCTTGGCCTGTGAAGCGGCAAAAAGACACGGAGTAACCGTTTCTGTCGACCTGAATTTCCGCAAAAAGCTATGGACAAAAGAAAAGGCCCAATCGGTCATGCGTCCGTTAATGAAGTATGTCGATGTATGTATAGGCAATGAAGAAGACGCAGAATTATGCTTAGGCTTCAAACCAGACGCTGATATAGAAAAAGGAAAGACTGATGCCGAAGGATACAAAGACATTTTCAGAGGGATGGTCAATGAATTCGGCTTCAAATACGTTGTCTCTACCCTCCGTGAATCATACTCCGCCACGCATAACGGGTGGAAGGCCATGATTTACAACGGAAAAGAATTTTATACTTCGAGACACTACGATGTGAATCCTATCATTGACCGCGTAGGAGGCGGCGATTCGTTCTCCGGAGGCATTATCCACGGACTGCTGACTAAGGCAAACCAGGAAGAAGCTCTGGAATTCGCCGTGGCAGCCTCTGCCCTGAAACATACAATCAACGGTGATTTCAATCTGGTTTCAGCCGAAGAAGTGGAGACCTTGATGGGAGGAGATGCCAGCGGCCGCGTGCAACGTTAATTCAAACCTTTCTAAAATATAATTATGGCCAAATTTGACAAGATTGCCGTATTAGACAAAATCGGTTCGACAGGCATGGTTCCTGTCTTTTATCATAAGGATGCAGAAACTGCAAAGAAGGTGGTAAAGGCTTGTTACGAGGGCGGAGTTCGGGCTTTCGAGTTTACAAACCGCGGAGACTTTGCACATGAAGTATTTTCGGAAGTAATGAAATTCGCAGATCAAGAGTGTCCGGAACTGGCTTTGGGCGTGGGTTCCGTCGTCGATCCGGCAACAGCCGCCCTGTATATCCAGATGGGAGCAAATTTTGTTGTAGGCCCGCTGTTCAATCCCGATATAGCCAAAGTATGCAACCGACGGCTGATAGCCTACACTCCAGGCTGTGGAAGCGTGTCTGAGGTGGGGTTCGCACAGGAGGTTGGCTGCGACCTCTGCAAAATATTCCCGGGAGATGTGCTGGGTACCAAACTGGTAAAAGGGATGCTTGCCCCTATGCCATGGTCAAAACTGATGGTTACAGGCGGTGTGGAGCCTACTCAAGAAAATCTGACGGGATGGATCAAAGCGGGCGTGTTCTGCGTCGGTATGGGTTCGAAACTGTTTCCCAAAGATATAATAGCCGCTCAAGACTGGAGTTATATCACCAATAAATGCAAGGAAGCCTTGAAATATATCAGCGAAGCACGCCGATAAGCCTGAAAATCCATTTTGTTTAAAAATCTGCATAAAGCTGTTCACATCCGTTCATGCCGGTGAAAACATTTTTCCATCAAAGGAATAATCCGTTTTCTTCTGCATGAAACGGAATCCGGAACAGTAGCAGCAGAAATTCAAGCAACGCTTTTCGAGACACTATACGCAAAAAAAGCATCGGCATGATGCCACAAAGACACATGCCGATGCTTTTCTTTTCTTCTGATGAAGCGTCAGACGCTTGCATCCTATTCTACATAAAGCACCAATCCCTTCAGATACTCCCCTTCCGGATGATATATATTGACCGGATGATCGGCCGGTTGGGTCAGTTGGTGAAGGATACGGACATTGCGGCCGCTTTGGGCGGCTGCCGTAAACACGGCATTACGGAAATCTTGCTTACTGACCACCTGCGAGCAAGAAAAGGTAAACAAGATTCCTCCCGGACGAATCTTGTCGAATGCCTTGGCATTAAGTTTCGTATAACCGCGCAAAGCATTCCGCAAGGCATCGCGATGCTTGGCGAAGGCAGGCGGATCAAGAATGATTAAATCGTACTGATCACCCATATTGTCAAGGAATCTGAAGGCATCTTCAGCATACGCCTTATGTCTTATATCGCCAGGAAAATTCAGCCGCACGTTCTCCTCGGTCAAATCAATGGCCTTGGCCGAACTGTCTACCGAGTGTACCAGATTTGCCCCGCCGCGCATGGCATAAAAAGAAAATCCCCCCGTATAGCAGAACATGTTCAAAACATTGCGCCCACGGGCATAACGTTCCAACAAAGCCCGGTTCTCGCGTTGATCGACGAAGAAACCCGTCTTCTGCCCTTTCAGCCAATCGACATGAAACTTCAATCCATTTTCCATCGCCACATTATCCGGACTTCCGCCCTTTATGAATCCGTTTTCCGTGGCAAGCAGGTCGGCCTTGAAAGGCAGCGTGGTCTCCGATTTATAATATATATTCTGAATCGTATCACCCATCACCTCACTTAAAGCCTCGGCTATCTCCAGACGAGCGACATGCATACCGGCCGAATGCGCCTGCATCACGGCGGTATGTCCGTAAATATCTATAACCAGTCCGGGCAGATTGTCACCTTCCCCATGCACCAGACGGTAAGTATCGGTCAAGGGATTGCCGAGCAGGCCGATAGCCTGACGCAAGTCTTTGGCAACCGACAGACGCTCTATCCAAAACGAGTGTCCGATCTCTTTCTGGCAAAAGCTGAGAACTCTCACCATGATGCTTCCTATTTGGAAATGCCCGCAAGCAACGAATTCCTGCTTCGATGTATAGACATCCACAATTTCTCCCTCTTCAGGCTCCCCTTCCATACGGGCAATCGCACCTGAAAACACCCACGGATGAAAACGTTTCAACGATTCCTCCTTCCCGGGCTTCAAATATATCTTCTTATAAACCATAGCTGTTATTCATTGTTTACGATTACATAATTTCCATGCCGACGAAGTTCCTCCAGATATTCATAGATGCGGACGCACGCCCATGCGTCTGTCGCCGCATAAAGCTGCTGCGCTTCGGTCAGTGCATCAGCTTCCCAATTGGAAAGACGCTGACTCTTTGAAATCTTTTCATGAAACAACAGCGCGTAAATCTTCTGAAGGCTTTTTTCTTCTATGCCAAAGCGGGAAACATAGTCTTGCAATTCCACCCAATTCCCCTCGCGCGGATCTTTTTGATTGCGTCTGCGGAGCATCATAAAGTCATCTTTCAATGAAAGCCCCACTTTCAAGACATCGTTTTGCAGGAAATCTTCCAGAAAATCCGGCAGTCCTATATAATTAAGGCGGAACAAAAAACACGTGTCAAAAGTAGACACCTGCAATAAAGCCACCTTATTGGTCGCCCCCTTACGGAATGAAGGGCGAGTTTCGGTGTCTATTCCCACCACCGCATGCGTATTCAGATAATCTATTGCCTGTCGCGCATTCTCTTCGGTGCATACCACAAAAATGCGTCCTCCGAAAGAAGCTTTCGGAAGACCGGATACAATACCTTTATCTATCTTATTGTGCAATTCTATCATTCTAACCTCGTTTAATCATCCTCCCCCATATCAAGCCCTTCATAAAGGTCTTTTTCCTCTATGCCGGAATCTTCGCTCCCGTATGCATCAACCTCTTCATCATCGGAAGCCGACTTTCCGTACTTTACTTCGTGTAAAGCCCGCATGACATTCAGCACACGCTGTCCCCAATACTCGGCAAAAGCTTCGCGGCAAACCGTCAAAGCGTCATTCATCGTCCGGTCAAAACCCAACTGATAAACGCATATAAAATCTTTCAAAGCCTGATAGATGTCTGCCGCACCCTCGGATATACTTTGACGGATAGGAGTATCGCTGTAGGCCATATCGTCAAGAAACACTTCCAGATAGTCGTCCTTCTCGCCCAACAAGGCGGCGACGGACATGCGTATCTGTTCATAATCGCTTTCTGTCACAAATGTCTCGGGAGAGAAATCATCAATCCTCTCACATTCTGGCAGCAACGACGCCTTCAGATAGAGCAAAGGCAGCAGTTTAAGAGACTTGTCCACAAATTCCCTGCGCTTCAAATGCGGAACGCGTTCCCAGAAGCCGCACAGTTCGGCCGCTACAGTCACAAATTCTACAGTATTCCTATCGAATATCGGTTGAGTAATATTTTCCATAAATCATGTCTTCAGTGCGCAAAGGTACGAAAAAAATTTCTCAGTTCTACTTTTATTCGTACATTTGCATGAATCTTTAAAGTCATAAATGCACTTCAAAATAATGGGAAAGAAAACTACAGAAAAAAATCCGACAGTAAAAACAGTCACTCCCTCCAAGATAATCACCGCCCTTAAAAGCGAAACAGCTCATTTCATCATAGGTTTGTCGTGTGTCATCTTTGGAGTCTACCTGCTTTTGGCATTCAGTTCATTCTTCTTCACGGGAGGAGACGACCAGAGTATCCTGCTTCATCCGCAGGAAGACGAACTCATGCAGACGGGAAACAGAATACAAAACTATGCGGGAGCACGCGGAGCCCAGCTGGCCCAGTTCCTGATCAACGACTGCTTCGGCATTCCGGCATACGCCATCATTGTCTTTTTAATCATTGCAGGGATGAAACTGATGAAAGCCTACCAGTTTAAATTGAGAAAGTGGTTTGCCGGCTGCGCCGTGGCCATGATCTGGCTTTCCATTGCACTGGGATTCGCCTTCGACGGCGCATTCGAAAATTCATTTGTCTACCCTGGGGGACTCCACGGATATAATGCAAGCCGCTGGATATGCTCGCAGATAGGCTCTCCCGGACTTGTCCTTCTGCTATTGGTCACAGCTGTCATCCTGGCTGCAGCCTTTTCACGCAAGACGATAGAACTTACACGAAAAGTTTTCCACCCTTCCCTCTCCAGAAATAAAAAGGAGACAGAACAGGCAGGCGACAATGAAAAAAGCACAGGCACTCCCAATATTCACGAAAAGACCGAAGCGGAAGAACCTGCTCCCGAACCGGAGACCGACAACAGTGAATCTCCGGATACGGAACATCGTATAGATACATCTTTCGAGCCCGCATCCCACCCGATTTATTCCACGGTCATACCGGAGGCGGATACTGACAAAAAAGAAACCAGCAAGGAGGAAACCGAAAAAGACGAACCGGCTTTCGAAATAAGCACCGAGCATAAGGAAGAAGACGAGGAGTATCGGGGAGACATTACACAGCCTTACAATCCGCGGTTGGACTTGGAACATTACCAGTTCCCTACGCTCGACCTGTTGAACACCTATAGCGACAACGAGCCGACCATTGACATGGAAGAGCAGAAAGCCAACAAAGACCGGATTATCCGGGTCTTGCGAAGTTTCGACATAGAGATAAGCTCCATCAAGGCAAGCGTAGGCCCCACCATCACGCTATACGAAATCACTCCGGCCGAAGGAGTGCGGATTTCAAAGATACGAAACCTGGAGGATGACATTGCCTTAAGCCTTTCTGCTCTGGGTATCCGCATCATTGCCCCGATTCCCGGAAAAGGAACCATTGGCATCGAGGTGCCCAATGCCAATCCGCGTATCGTTCCCATGAGCAGTGTCTTGTCGAGCAAGAAGTTTCAGGAAACAACATTCGAGCTTCCCGTCGCTTTGGGCAAGACAATCACCAACGAGGTCTTTATGGTCGACCTGGCCAAAGCACCCCACATGTTGGTTGCCGGTGCAACCGGACAGGGAAAGTCCGTTGGACTGAACGCTATTGTCACTTCTTTGTTATATAAGAAGCATCCAAGCGAACTGAAGTTCGTAATCATCGACCCGAAAAAGGTGGAGTTTGCCATCTATGCTCCTATAGAAAAGCATTTCCTGGCCAAGCTCCCCGACGGAGAAGATGCCATCATCACTGATGTGACCAAGGTGGTACAGACCCTCAACTCCCTCTGTGTGGAGATGGATACGCGGTACGACCTGCTGAAGAAGGCAGGATGCCGCAATATCAAGGAATACAATACAAAGTTCATCAACCGCCAACTGAATCCGGACAACGGGCATCGCTTCATGCCCTATATCGTTATCATCATCGATGAGTTTGGCGACCTGATCATGACGGCGGGGAAAGAGGTGGAACTGCCCATCTGCCGCATCGCCCAACTGGCCCGCGCAGTAGGCATCCACGCCATTATCGCCACCCAGCGCCCGACAACCAACATCATCACCGGGACAATCAAGGCAAACTTCCCTGCCCGCGTGGCTTTCCGCGTAGCCTCAATGATGGATTCACGCACGATACTCGACCGTCCGGGCGCACAACAGCTGATTGGTAAAGGAGACATGCTTTACTTGCAAGGGAATGATCCGGTACGCGTGCAGTGTGCTTTTGTCGACACTCCCGAAGTAGAAAGAATTGCCGACTATATCAGTCGGCAGCAGGGATATCCTACCGCATTCATGCTGCCCGAATACGAAGATCCTGACACCGAATCAAACGGCATTTCTGATATAGACATGAACCGTCTCGACCCTCTGTTTGAAGAAGCGGCACGCCTGATAATCTATCATCAGCAAGGGTCTACCTCCCTTATCCAACGCAAGTTTTCCATCGGATACAACCGGGCAGGACGAATTATGGACCAGTTGGAACATGCCGGAGTGGTGGGCCCGACCAACGGAAGCAAGGCGCGCGATGTGCTTTGCGCCAGTGAAACCGACCTGCAAACGCTTTTAAACAACTTAAAATGATTGGGATGAAATACTTTTACAGCTTATTGATAACAGCCATGTTCGCTTTGCCAGGGTTTGCCCAACAGCAAAAAGCAAGCGACATATTAGACAAGACCGCCGAAAACTACCGCCAGGCGGGAGGAGTCAAAATCGAATTTGAAGGTTCGCAAGAAGGAAAATTATTTTTGATGGGCAACAAATTCTGGTTTGATACTGACGAAATGGAAATATGGTTTGACGGAAAAACCCAATGGAGTTATCTGAAGCAGAATGAAGAAGTGAACATCACCGAGCCGACCCTTGAAGAGCTGAACACAATCAATCCATACGCCCTGCTGTCTTCCTACAAACAGGGATATGACCTAAGCTACAACGGACTTGTAACCCGCAATGGCAGACAAGGCTATGAGATAAACCTCACACCGCAAGGCGAACAGGAAATAAGTTACGTATCATTAGTGATAAGCAAGGCGTATGAGCCGGTCTATATGGGAATATTCCTCAAAAGCGGGCAATCACACCAGTTTATAGTCCGTTCCTGCCAGACGCATCAAAGCCTGAACGGAAACTTGTTCCGCTTCGACAGACGGAAATATCCGGATGCCGAAATCATCGACATGCGATAACAAATCATCAATAAAGATTCAGAATATGACAACAGAACATGTAAAATGCCTGATTATCGGTTCAGGCCCTGCCGGATATACGGCCGCCATCTATACAAGCCGCGCCAATATAGCCCCCGTGCTCTATGAAGGAATCCAACCGGGCGGGCAGCTGACCACAACGACCGAAGTGGAAAATTTCCCGGGCTATCCCGAAGGCGTGACAGGCCCTGTGCTGATGGATGATCTGCGCAGGCAGGCCGAACGTTTCGGAGCGGACATCCGCAGCGGACTCATAACAAAAGCCGACTTGAGCAAGTCTCCCTACACCTTTACCGTAGACGAAGAAAAGGAAATCACCGCAGATACCGTAATCATCTCCACGGGTGCAACAGCCAAATACTTGGGTCTGGACGATGAAAAGAAGTATGCGGGAATGGGTGTGAGCGCATGCGCCACCTGCGACGGCTTCTTCTACCGGAAAAAGACCGTGGCCGTAATCGGCGGAGGCGATACCGCATGCGAGGAAGCAATCTATCTGGCAGGTCTTGCAAGCAAGGTATACTTAGTGGTTCGCAAGCCATTCCTGCGCGCTTCAAAGATCATGCAGGAGCGTGTAACGAACCATCCCAACATTACCATCCTGTTCGAGCACAATGCTGTAGGACTGTATGGCGAAAACGGCGTGGAGGGAATGCACGTTGTCAAGCGCATGGGCGAGACAGACGAGGAGCGTTACGATGTTCCCATCGACGGATTTTTCCTTGCCATCGGACACCAACCCAACTCCGCCATATTCAAGCCGTGGGTCAAGACCGATGAAGTGGGATATATCCTTACCGAGCCGGGCACGCCGCGCACCGGAATACCGGGCGTATTCGCTGCCGGAGATGTGGCCGACCCGCATTACCGCCAGGCGATTACTGCGGCAGGAAGCGGATGCCAGGCTGCAATCGAGGCGGAGCGTTACCTGTCAATGAAAGGATTGCTTTAATCTGTTATCATTATCCCTATGAAAAACTTAAGGACAATATTTGCTGCCGCCGCTCTGGCCGGCAGCATGATTGTGGTTTCCGCCCAGTCACCCTCTCCCCTGCCCGTCGATCCGGATGTCAGAATCGGCAGATTGGATAACGGGCTTACTTATTACATCCGTCACAACGGGCTTCCCGAAAAGCAGGCCGATTTCTACATCGCCCAGAAGGTGGGCTCCATTCTGGAAGAAGATGACCAACGGGGATTGGCTCACTTTCTGGAGCACATGTGCTTTAACGGAACGACCCATTTCCCGGGGAATGCGCTGAGAGAATACCTTGAAACAATCGGCGTGAAGTTCGGAGCCAACCTCAATGCCTATACATCCATCGATGAGACGGTATACAACATTACGAATGTCCCGGTCGTCCGCGACGGAATCATAGACTCCTGTCTGCTGGTGCTGCACGACTGGGCCAATGACCTGACCCTCGCACCCGAAGAAATAGACAAAGAGCGGGGTGTCATCCATGAAGAATGGCGCACGAGCATGGGGGCAATGATGCGCATGTACGAGCAAGTGTTCCCCGTCATCTATCAAGACAGCCGGTATGGACATCGCCTGCCTATCGGGAGCATGGATGTAGTCGACCATTTCCCTTACCAGGCGCTGCGCGACTACTATGAAAAATGGTACCGGCCCGACCTGCAAGGAATCATTGTCGTGGGAGACATCAACGTTGACTCGGTAGAACAGAAAATCAAGCGGCTGTTTTCCCCCATCCGGATGCCTGAAAATCCGGCCGAGCGGGAGTATTTCCCCGTTGCAGACAATGCCGAGCCTATCATCACCGTAGCCAAAGACAAGGAACAAGAGGTGCCGGTCGTCTATTTGTTCCACAAACACGATGTTATCCCCGATGAACAGAAAAATTCGGTCGAATATCTCGCCGCAAACTACATGACCTGGGCCATCGAAGAAATGCTCAACAGCCGTATCAGTGAACGGATGCAGCAGGCAAATCCCCCTTTCATCCAAAGTTTTGTAAGTGACGAAAATTTTCTTTTGTCGAAGACAAAAGGAGCTTTCACCGGCATCGCAGTCACAAAGGAAGACGGCATACTGACCGGAACGGAGGCCATGATGCGGGAGATAGAGCGCGTACGGCGATTTGGCTTTACGGCAAGCGAATATGCCCGTGCCAAAGCCGACTACCTGCGCGGTCTGGAGGTGAGCTACAACGAGCGGGACAAGCAGCGCACCCCGTCGTATGTCAACGAATATCTGGCCAACTTTCTGAACGGTGAGCCTATTCCCGGTGCCGAGAACTATTACGGCATCATGAGTCAGATTGTCCCCTCCATTCCCATCGAGGCCATAAACGAATGGATGAAGCAGCTGATAAGGGAAGACAATGTGGTATTAAGCGTATTCTGCCCGGAAAAAGAGGGGATGGTCTATCCCACCGAAACGGAACTCAAGGGAATCATCGAAAAGGTTCGGACAGAAAAGCTGGATGCCTATGTAGATAAAGTCTCAAACGAACCGCTTCTGAAAGAGAAGCCGCAGGGCGGAAAGGTGCTGAAAACGGAAAGCGGTGCTTTCGGCACTACCGTCCTGACGCTGAGCAACGGCGTAAGGGTGATTGTCAAGCACACCGACTTCAAAGCAGACGAGCTTCTCATGTCGGCATTCAGTCCCGGCGGAACTTCGCTGTTTGACAACAAAGATGTGCTGCAATTCTCTGTCATCAATGAAGTGGCATCTCTGGGCGGAGTCGGCAACTTCAGCCAGACTGAACTCGACAAAGTGCTGGCCGGAAAAGCGGCATCTGCCAGCACCACGGTAGGCACCTACAGCGAAGGAGCAAGCGGAAGCTGCTCTCCCAAAGATCTGGAAACCATGCTGCAACTGACCTATCTGCGCTTCACCGCACCGCGCACCGATGCGGACGCTTTCACCTCGTTCGTCAGCCGCATCAAAGCTGCGCTCGCCAATCAGGAAGCCAATCCGATGTCCGCGTTCTCCGACTCGATACAAGCGACATTCTACAACAAGAATCCGCGCATATTCAGAATGAAAGCCGACATGATAGACAAAGTGGACTATGCAAAAGTGATGGAGCTTTATAAAGACCGGTTCGAAGACGCGGGCGACTTTACCTTCCTCCTCGTGGGAAACATCGACATGGCCGTTGCCACCCCGCTTGTCGAACAATACTTGGGAGGACTTCCCGCTGCCGGACGCAAGGAAAGCTTCGGCGAAACCGGCATCAGCTTCCGTACAGGCGAGCACAAGAACAATTTTACCCGCCAGCTTGAAACGCCCAAGTCGACGATTGCCATCACGAACAGTGGGACATGCCCCTATACACTCAAGAACAAGGTGCTGATGAGCATGACCCAGCAACTACTCGACATTCTTTACATGCAGACCATCCGCGAAGATGAAGGCGGAACGTATGGTGTAAGATGCGGTGGAAGCATGGGCAAATACCCGGAAGAAAAAGCTGTGTTCCAGATATACTTTGACACAGACCCTGACCGGCGGGAGGAACTGACCGGGCTAATAAGAAAAGGACTGGACGATTTCATCGCCAACGGGCCGAAATCTGATGATTTGAACAAGGTAAAGGAATATATGCTGAAGACCTACCAGCAGAACCAAAAGGAAAACGGCTACTGGATCGGGGTGCTGAACGAGTTTTACTGGAACAAGCTGGATGTAAACACCGGATATGAAGCCCTGGTGAACAGTATCACACCGGCCGATTTGCAGGAGTTTGCCAAAGCTTTCTTCGGACAAGACAACCAGGTGGAAGTGAGCATGAGCTCGCCGGACAATGAGTAAAAACCATGCTGCTCCTTGAAATATACAGGAATCAGAGACTTGCCGCAAAGCGGAGTCCGTTGTACGAACGGAACCGCTTTGCCAAATTTCTGATTTCATTCGGCATTCTCTTCTGGATGGCCTACCTCATTTATTTTGGAACGGCACTCTATTTCATACTCCAAGAGGAAATGCCCAACATGGAGCCGTATCATGTGCTGAACGGCACGTTAGTGCTGTTCCTTATCCTTGACTTCTTTCTGCGCTTCCTGCTTCGCACGCCCGTTCAGGAAGTCAAACCCTATCTTCTGCTGCCTGTTTCCCGCAAGCGTGTATTGGATGCGTTCCTGCTGCAGGCGGCATTCAGCAAGTTCAACCTTGTATGGCTGTTTTTGTTCATTCCCTTTGCCTGGTTGTCTGTCCGCCCATTCTACGGATGGACGGGCATAACAGGCTACGCGGTCGGCATCTGGCTGCTGATGGTCTTTAACGGATACTGCAGCATGCTGATCCGGACACTGGCGCATCAGAGATTCGTCTATATTTTATTGGCCATACCTTTATACGGACTGATGCTGCTCATCAGTTTTCTGCCGCTTGACGAACCGAACGGAGGTTTCTTCATGAATTTGGGAGAAGGATATATCGAAGGAAATCCGTGGGCTTTCGCCGGAACGACAGCCGCCGCCGCATGCATGGCAGGAGTAAACCGGCTGATGCAGGCGCGACTAATCTACCGGGAACTTGCCCGCACTGAAGACAACCGTATAAAACGTGTGTCCGACTATAGTTTTCTGGAGCGTTACGGCCTCATCGGCGAATATATGCGCCTGGAGCTGAAGCTTATCTTCCGCAACAAGACACCCCGGTCGAGTTTCTGGAGCTATTTCATCCTTATGATTCTGTTCGCTGCCGCTTTGAGCGGAAACGCCTACGGAAGCAACAGCTACATGGGATACTTCATCTGCCTGTACTGCTACTGCATATTCGGCCTGATGACCCTAAGCCGCATCATGTCTTACGAAGGAAACTACCTGGACGGACTGATGGTGCACAAGGAAACCCTATACCATCTGCTGCTCGCCAAGTATTACCTTCAATGCATCTTCCTTATAATCCCTTGTCTGCTAATGATATTCCCCACCGTTCAAGGCACAATAACCTGGCTCGTATCCCTATCCTACCTCTTTTTCACGATGGGCCCCGTCTTTGCCCTCATCATGCAACTGACGGTATACAACGACAAGGCCGCCCCGCTCAACGGAGGATTCACGAGCAAGTCGCAGACAAACACCGCCTGGCAGGCAGTCATTACCGCGCTTTCACTTGCAGGGCCGCTGCTGATACACCGGCTACTGACCTTTTTCCTTCCGGAAACCGCCGCATGCCTTATCCTGCTCACCCTCGGAGTGCTGACCGTAGCCACGCACCGGATATGGATAAAGAACATTTACCGACGCTTCATGAAACGGAGATACGACAATATGGACGGATTCAGATATACACGATAAAAAAGACACAGCCTTATGATTTCAATCAACCTCTTACTGAAAAGATACGGAAACAAAACAGCCGTCGACATCCCGGCATATACCATTGCCGACGGCGAGATATTGGGCTTGGTCGGCAACAACGGTGCGGGAAAGACCACACTTTTCCGCCTGATGCTTGACCTGGTCAGAGCAGACCAGGGGGAAATAACCCTAAACAATATCACAGTCAGCCGCAGCGAACGGTGGAAAAGCCATACGGGGGCTTACTTGGACGAAAGTTTCCTGATTGATTACCTTACCCCCGAAGAATACTTCCATTTTATCGGTCGGATGTGCGGACTCCGAAAGACCGAAACGGATGAACGCCTCAGCCGTTTCGCCCGTTTCATGAACGGAGAAATCATGGGACAGAAGAAATATATCCGGAATCTCTCGGCCGGAAACAAACAGAAGGCAGGCATCGTGGCGGCCATGCTTAACCGTCCGTCGGTCTTGATACTGGACGAACCGTTCAACTTCCTCGACCCCAGTTCGCAATCATCCTTGAAACACCTGCTTCAGGCTTATAATCAGGAAACCGGAGCCACGATTCTGCTGTCAAGCCATAACCTGACACACACTACCGATATAAGCACACGAATCGCGCTGTTGGAACACGGCGTCATTATCCGCGATATAAAAAATCAGAACAGCACAGCTCTTCACGAACTGGAAACGTATTTCGGACAGGAATAAAGGGAAACCGCCGTTCCCGTCTTGTCATTCCTGACGGACATCCATACAAAAACCTGCTTTTATCCGTATCAAACTTGCGTTTCATTACAGACAAAAGCAGGTTTCATTCCGGTCATAATCTCAGACCCCGGCACCCGGCCTTCCTTATTTCAAAAGCTCAGACAGTTTTGTGTCCAATTCATCTCCGCGCAGATTGCGGGCCACGATTTTTCCCTGTTGGTCAATCAGCACCGTCGACGGGATGGAACGCACACCGTAAAGGGCAGCCCCTTCACTTTGCCATCCTTTCAGGTCTGACATCTGTGCCCATGTCATGTTCAGGTCTTTCAAAGCTTTTTTCCAGCTCTCGGCATTGCTGTCCAATGACACGCCAACAATTTCCAATCCCTTTGCCTTATACTTTTCATAAGCAGACACAACGTTCGGCATCTCCTGACGGCACGGGCCGCACCAGCTTGCCCAAAAATCGACCAACGTATACTTATGGTTCGTCACATAGTCAGACAACTTCACGCTCTTCCCGTCAGGAGTGTCCATTGCAAAGTCAATATAGTCTTTTCCTACCGCAGTCTTCGCCGCAGTCTCTACATAATCTTTCAGTTCAACCAGTTCTTCATTATCCGCATAGGCAGCAGGAATCTGTGCGAACAGAGGCTGGATCTTTTCCACATCGAAGGCATAGCCGAACAGCGTCAGCAAATGAGGGCCGACTGCATTGGTAATATTGTCCGTCACATATCCGAGCACCATATCCGTGCTCCGTACCTCCATTTCGCCCATCACTTTCTTCAGAGAATCCAGTTGTACTTCGCTCAACGTAGAGTCTTTCTGCATACGCTCCCATACAGCCGCCATTTCATAGCTGCTCTTCTGTATGTCATCCATTACCTTCTGGAAAGAATCATTGCATGGAGTTCCCGATATCGTACTTCCTTCCGGATTCAAGGCCACATTCACTGTTCCGTCTTCTGAGAAGAAAGTAGCCACCATCCTGCTGTCATCGGTAACGTAAGTCACATAGCGCGCCTTTATCACCGAATCGGGTGTACACGTAAACTCGAACATTCCATTTTTAACCTCAGCCGAATCGGCAGGAAGCAACATCCCACCTACCATATCCTGAAGATAAACCATTTCTCCGTCTGCCACTCCCTCGGCAGTCCCCTTGACGGTATATCCGGCCTGATGCTGGCAAGCCGCCAGCGACACCAGTCCTACCGCTGCACACAATACTACTTTTTTCATTGCTTTATCTATTAAAATTGAATCTCTTATCAACCGGCCGACAAATATAACTCTTTAGACTGAAACAAAGAAACGAACCATAAAAGATTTGCATCAGTCATGCTCCAGCAAAGGCAGCAGCGAACAAATGAGATACAGCCATTCCACCACCTCGCTTGAAATGCCCATACAGACGGCGAGCCTTGTATAAGCCAGTGAAGAAAAAAACAGAACCACAAAAAACAAGGTAACGAAATAGGATGCATGCCGGATGAAAAGACAGGACATGCCTCGTATGATGTCACGATCTCCCCGATAAAAATCCACCGCATAGGCATAGACAACGCTTATCAAGCCTATTCCCAGAGAAATGATGCACCAGATACCCTCCATAAACGGCGAGCCGGCAAGCGTTCCGACGGCACTCCGCACGATTCCTCCCGGTTCCCAGGCAAGCAGCATGCAGATGCCCAGATAGATTCCTCCGGCAATCGCCGCCATCCACAAGGCATGACGCTCTCTGTGAGAGAACCGGCCTCTCCCCGACAAAAGGTCACGGCAAATTTTTCCCAGTCCGGAATCCACCCACAGCCCGCATCCGAAGAACAAGACCACCACCGGAAAAAGCACAGGAGAACTTGCATAATCGTCCGCGATACTGCGAAGCAGCCAGCGAAGCCCCTCTGCACTCAGCAGACTCTGCACTTCCCCCCAACTGTATACACTGCCAATCCATGAAATGAAAAGCAACATCACGGTCAGCAGAAAGAAGCAAGTCAGCGGATGAACGACAGAAATCCTACTCTTCATCAGGCTCAAGATTATCTATGTCCAATATACGCAACTCAAAAGCGCGGGTAACCAGACGGCAGGCATTTACCCCCGTGCGCTCCTCGGGTCTGAAAAGACGGTTTACCAAATCATTCTGGCGCTTTTCTATTGATTTCACACCAAAAGGCATTGCCTTCAGTCCGGTTATCATTTCTTTCGTATATCCTAAAGCCAGATGCCGCAAGAGACGCTCGTCATATTCGTCGATATCATACTCTATAATCGCCTGCTGCCTACGCTGCTCCGCCTCCACCGACTGCTTGAACCGCTCGATTATCTTCTCCAATATCGGATAATTGAATACAAGCTTCTTTCCGTCCATCACCGCCTGCACATCGGTTGCCGTCAGCAGCTCCCCGGTTTTCAGGATAATGCCGTCAGCTCCCGCATCGAGCGCATCCACCCAAAGCTTCTCATTCAATATTTCGCCCGTAAATATCAGCACTTTCAACTCCGGACGCTCCCGGTGAAGACGGGCACAAATATCCACACCGACCGTAGTAGAGCCTCCTAATCCCAAATCCAGCAACACCAGATCAGGAGCGTTCTCCTGGAGAATCTTCCAGAAATCGGCTTCCGTCATGGCCGTACCGATGACTTCAGCGTTCGGAATCTCATGCCGGAATATCTCTTCCGTGCCTTTCAGCTCAAGCTTTACATCTTCTACTATAATCACTTTAAATTTTTCCATATATCATCAGTTCTTTATTTCCAAACAGGAATCGTAAACCATACTTTAAAGCCGCCGTCTACCGGCGATGCATTGATGCGGCATCCGCGCCGGCCGGAAAATTCGTCATGCTCCCGGACAATCTGTTTGCAGATCAAATATTCTGTTCCGGAGAACACCCCTCCGTTTTCACCCATACATATACGCGCCTTGTCCGGATAAAACAAGGCATTGAGCTCATCCGACGCATACACGCGGCGGAAATCGGTAAAGTCGAAACGCACAAAGTCGCCGTCACGACACGCCGCCAGTGTCAATCTGCCCGACTCTGCATGACGCACCGCCTCATCCAACAGATTTTCCATCAGGAAGTGCAGCAACACTTCATCGCCCGCCACCGACAAAGCTGCCGGACGAATCTCCAAATCCAGAGTGAAACGCTGCTTCCTCAAGAGCTTCTTCAGATATCTGGCCGCATAATCCATCACATTTTGCACGCTTACACCCGTCCGGCGAAAGGTTATCTCGTCCAACTGACGGGCCGCACACGAAGTAAGCAATGTAAACACATCTTTATAATAGCTCACCAATTCAGCCATGATGTCCAGCCGCTTCCGGATCTCCGCATCCGATGTTCGGTCTATGCTGTCCACAATCTGCCTGATACGGTTCGGATAATAAACAGTTTCATGCTTAATGGTAGACAAACAGTTGTCAAGCACAAGATTTTGAACGTGCAACTGATTTTCTTCAAACTCCGTACGGCGCGCATTGTCTTGCATCAATTCTATATCACCATATTTCCGCTTGACTTGCACAATGGTATGATAAAGCACAACACTCAGATAACCGAGAACCAGCTCCACAGCCAAACGGTCTTCTTCCCGTGTCAAGGGATGAACCAGATGCATGGCAAAGACACCGACCGGCAGCTTCTTGTCGCCCGATTCCACCCACAACGGACAGAGATCCCATCCGTCCGCCTCTTCCCATTGCGGCTTCCGCTCATCAAAGCACCGGCGAACCGCCGCCGACAGGCTGTCATCCTTTCTGTCTGCATAAAATATATTCTTCAATTCACGCGTGTCTTCATCGTATATGGCCAGACCCAAATCATCTATCGGAACCAGTTCCTTCATTTCTTCAAAGAACTTGTTCAGGAAATCCACCGGAACAGCGATTTCTCCTTCCGTCCCCCAATGGGGAGAAGCCGAGAAAACGGCCTCATTGATGGCAAAGACCTGCTCCATATTATAACGATAATGAAGACGGCGACGGATATAAAACACATAATAAGCCATCAGACACCCCATGACCAAGAGGACAAACACCACCAAGGCAATCCATTTATTATTGGCAGACTGCTGCATCTGGATGCAATACTCTTCTAAAGAGGTATCCTTGCCAAGTCTTTTATAAAGTGTGGCATAAGCATCATTGTTGTAATGATATATACGGAAATCTTTCAGTGCCAGCGCCGCTACGGCCGCCTCGTTTCTCACATCCAGCAGAATATAGTAATCTGTGCCGAAGCCTTTGGAAAACCACTCCTGTTCCGCCGCATCCCCTTCGCCGCAAAGGGAAAGCAACGGAGTTTCACAGCCCGAACTGCGACGATAATGGGCATTCATGTAATAAAGCACACTGTCGGCAAACAGCAACGCCTCTTGATAAGCGCCGTCTACATTACAATCATACACGATGTTTGCATAGTCGTTCGCCTTTATGAGCAGACTGTCATGACCGTCAGACACCGCTTTCTGCGGCGCATCTCCGGGAGAACACGACATGCCCACCCATGCAAACAAGCAGAGCACCCCCACCACCTTCCGCACTCCCTTAGGCAAGCGGAAGTAGAACCGGCTTCCCTCACCTTTCCGGCTTTCGATATTAAAGGAACAGACGCTGAATATCGGATTTGTCTTTCTGTATTTCTCAATGATGCCCTTGCAGTTCATCAGTCCGAACCCGTGTCCTTTCCGTTTCTGAAGCCGATAAGTGTCTGACGCCCCCACCATACCGATCTTTGCCGAATCATATATCTTGTTGTCCAGAATTAAAGAAATGTCTTCTGGAGACAATCCCGGCCCGTTGTCACTTACGGATATTTCCACACACCCGTCTTTCTCTTCCGCCCTAACCTCGATACATCCGCCTTCCTGAGTATATTTACGCGCATTCTCGGTCAATGTGTTCACCATAAACAAGGTCAATGCCTTGTCTGCCCTAACCAAAGCCCGGGTTGGCCGTATCAATAAATTCTGATGCTTCGTATCAAACGCGTGTTTCCCCTTGGCAATAACAGAGAAAAGCTCGTCCAACCCGAAATTTTCAATGTTCAGACTCACCTCGCCCTGCCTCATCCTGATCCAAGAAGCAAGAATATCGTTATATTCATTGATTCTCGTCACAAGTTCCCTGATGTAACCCAGCTTGCTCCTCCTTACTTCATCCTTTTGGGCATACGGAAAAGAGCGGAGCTTATGGATTTCATTCGCCATCCGGTCGATATAAGGCAGCATGTCCGTAACCAAAGACAGACAGGTCTTCTTCACTTCATTCTGGCACTTATATTCAGACAAATGCCGCGCATGGATATAAAATTCCTTTTCCACCCGCCTCCTTTCGTCATCAAAGGAAACAAAATTCATTCCGTTTTCAAGTGTCCAAGCCAGATACGGGAGCAAAAGGCGGACAAACACCAACTCATCTTTACGCAATCTGGATGAACGCGACAGATAAAGCCAGCCTACAGGCTTTTTCCCTCCCGGAGAAATCAGGGCAAAAGAGCAGACATGCCGTCCGCCCGCCTTCTCTTCCGGACATTCCTCACCATCCAGCCTGATATCAAGCTCATCCGCCCGGAACTGCCGGAGTATGTCTTCCTCAACCGCCTGCAAAACGGCATCCTTTACCTCTCCGGCATCCGAGGCATCTACAGGAACAGAACCGGTTATCTTCCTGCAAAGCGACAGAGTCTGCTTCAGTCTGTCCACATAAACGGCATTTCTCCTTTTCCGATAAAAACTTAATCCGACAAACAAAGTGGCCAGGACGACAAGCCCGATGATAACCATCCACAGCAAAATGTTCAACTGTCCGGACTCCTGTTCCAATGCCTGATAGCGGCTTTCAAGCTCTTTGTCCTGACGGGTATAGTCCAATATGTCCAAATAGATATTGCGATTATAATCCGACTCGCGCTTACATCCCATCGCCGAGTAAGTCAGACTTAACTGCTCCCGCAGACGGGCTATCCACTCCGGTATGGTTTTAATTCCCTGGTCATTAATCCATGCCAACTCTATGGAAACCGGTTCATCCGGTATAAATGTGCGGAGACGGTCAAGCGTATCCGTGCAATGATAATACTTTTCGTGATGAAGGTTCACATAATCCAAAGCTTTGGCCAGATAATCCAAAGCCTTTTCCGGCTCGTCCGCATGATTATAATAAGTGGCCAATGTGCGATAAGTGCCCGAAATCTGATACCAGTCACCGTATTGCTTGAACAGACAGAGAGCATTCCGCGCATAACGAAGCGGCAGGCTATCCAAAGAAACATTGTCTGGATTGAGAAGACGCAGAAGACCGGGGCGCTCCTCCTTCACCAAATCTCTGTTGCTCCGAGTATTGAGCAGTTCCGCAATTCCCTGCATGGCGTTTGCCTCAAAATAAACATATCCCCCCACATGACTGGCCTGAAGACACTCAAGCAAACAGCTCAGTTCGCCCAAGGTTATTTCGTCTTGAGAAGAAGCCTTATACATTCCCCCCGACCCGCGCATGTACAAATAATAAAGCCACTGGGCAGAATCCCCCCGCAATATTTCTTCCGGAACGGCATCTATCGCTTCGAGAGACTCTTTCTCCTGCTGCAAATAATAATAATAGATGCCTGAAACAATATAAAACTCTGAAACCGCATAGTCCAAACGCTTCTGCAAACGACTCCCTTTCAACGAAAAGCGGTCTTCATCAATCCGTTTCATCCTTCGCAAAGCACTGTTCCGGTAGTCATAAAACTCTTTATTCATAGAAGTGCGCTGACAGATCTTCATCATCCCCACATCGGCCACCAACCGCTCTATTTCATTTTTACTCGACAAAAACGCCTTTTCATACAATTCTGCGGAACGCTCAAAATCCATCTGCATGAAAGCACAAAAGGCCAAATTGTTCAAAGACTCGGCGCGTCCGCCCGGATAACCGCCTGTCATCCG
Organism: uncultured Bacteroides sp.; assembly: GCA_949294185.1. Taxonomy (GTDB): domain Bacteria; phylum Bacteroidota; class Bacteroidia; order Bacteroidales; family Bacteroidaceae; genus Phocaeicola. Next base: position 137,093 of record CASFGA010000004.1, on the reverse strand, counting down.
GTAAGCTTGCAAGGCCATCTGTGAAGATGCCCCCAGATCTTTATAACGCAGACCGTATGCCCGCTCGTTCAATGAGTCTGCCAAAGCATGAAGACGACTTGTCTTGTCCGCGCCCCCGCACGAACAAAACATCACAAGCCCCCACAAAACGACCGGAAACCAACGCCACATAGCCCAAATCCTCTTTCAGTGCACAACAAACATACGGAAACAAAAAGAGATTGTACCGGAATCAGAAAACCTGACAGGATACAACCTCTCTTTTCTCAAGTGTTGCTGCAATCTTTATTTTTTTGATTCTTCCAGAGACACCTTTCTAAATTCTTTCAAAACCTTTTCCAACTCCAAAGAAGCCTTACGAGCACGAGTGCCTGCCGCCTTGTTTCCTTTTCCTGCCTGTAACTCTGCATCTGTAATCAGCGCAGCGTTCAATTCCTTGATTTTTGCAATTAATTCGTTCATAGTTCCTTAAATATTTGATTAATATGTCTCAAAATAAATACAATTCATTCAATGTAACACTTCTGACGCCTCATTTTTTACATCTTTTAATATATAAAGCCTATTTTGAAGGGATTTCTACGCGTAAAACCAATATGCGCCGTGTAGCCGACGTTATCCGAAAGCGATTATCTGTCCGCTCACCCACCAACCAGACAATGTCATTTCCGCTGCAAACCACGTATTGCCCGTCTTTCTGAAACAATGAAAACTTACGGTCAAGCATGTAATCGCGCACTTTCTTAAAGCCTTTCATCCCATAAGGCACGAACTTGTCGCCCGACTGCCACTTGCGAAGCACTAAAGGCATCGTGATGAGATCTGCATCCAGATAAGCCTCCGAAGCTATATGAGGGACAGTAAAAACATCGTTGCATGTAACAATCTTCTGGCAAAGTACAGGCTGCACGCCTTTATCTTCCTTATATTTCCAGACCAATTCCTCACGGTCGCAAAGCAGCACCTTGTCTTCCGTATAAAAAAGCTTGCCCGACTGTCCGTCCAGACAGGCATATATATCTTTTATCTGCGAAGAATTGAAGCCTAAAGGATAAAGCAATTCATACAGCACAGCCTTGGGAGCGACTTCTTCCCGCAGTGCCGGAATGCTAATCCGCCGCTCATCCACCCGGACACGCGCACAAGCCTTTTCCATCGCCGCATCATAAACATCCGCCACATCGGAAAGCCGGCGGGCGGTCTCCGCTATGGAATCCCGTATCGAAGGGTTTATCGACTCGAGGACAGGCAATATATCCAGACGCAGCTTATTGCGCGTGAATTCATCCTTCAGATTTGTGCTGTCTGTCACATAGTCCTGCCCCAATACGGACAGATAATCCAAAATTTCCTTTCGGCTTACGCACAGCAGCGGCCGGACTATCCTTCCGTTTACCGGACGAATTCCCCGCAAGCCGTCGATTCCCGTCCCGCGGACAAGGTTAAGCAAAAAAGTCTCCACACTGTCATCCCGGTGGTGGGCTACCGCCACCACATCGGCATGAATATTCTTGCGCAACCGTTCAAACCATTCATAACGGAGTTCACGAGCAGCCATCTCAACAGAAATCTTGTGCCCGGAAGCATAACGCTCCGTATCGAAATGGGTAACATGCAGGGTCACCCCAAGTTTTCCGGCCAAATCCCTTACGAATGCCTCGTCCCGGTCAGACTCTTCTCCCCGCAAACGGAAATTGCAATGCGCCGCCTCACAGTCGTATCCCGCCTGCAACAGCACGCGCAACAAGGCCACAGAATCGGCTCCTCCGCTCAAAGCCACCAATATCCGGCTGCCGGACTTGAACAAGCTCCCGCCTTCTATGAAACGCAGCACCTTCCGTATGAATTTATCCTTATACATACATTTTATTTCATGCGTATCAAAAACAAGTTTTATGCAAAGATAAACCTTTTTTTCAGGCGGCCATAATCCTGCCTGCCTTTTCTCGCGCCGCTGAAGACGGCATCCAAAGATATTATTTAAAAACAATCTAAATTATTTGCACAAGCAAAGGCAATCGTCTATATTTGCAGACAAAAACGAAATAAGACACATGAGATTATCAGAACTAAAGACGGGAGAAAAGGGATTCATCATTAAAGTGTTGGGGCATGGAGGTTTCCGCCGACGCATTATAGAGATGGGATTCATCAAAGGACAGGCGGTAGAGGTGCTGCTGAACGCACCACTGAAAGACCCTATAAAATATAAGGTAATGGGATATGAAATTTCTCTGAGACGGCAAGAAGCCTCGATGATTGAAGTCATCAGCGAAGAGGAGGCCCGGAAATCTGCCGCCAAAGGCATTGACTATCATGCTCCCATTTCAGAAACAATCCCCGTAACAGAGGAGGAAATGAAGAAGATAGCACGGGGCGAACGGCGCACCATCAATGTGGCGCTTGTAGGAAACCCCAACTGCGGCAAGACTTCACTGTTCAATGTCGCTTCCGGCTCCCACGAACATGTGGGGAACTACAGCGGCGTAACGGTGGATGCCAAGGAAGGATATTTCGAATTCCAAGGCTACCGCTTCCGGTTGGTCGACCTGCCGGGAACTTACTCCCTGTCGGCCTACAGCCCTGAAGAGCTGTACGTGCGCAAGCACATCATCGAAGAAACTCCGGATGTAATCATCAACGTGATAGATGCCGGGAATCTGGAGCGAAACCTTTACCTGACCACACAGCTTATCGACATGAATGTGCGCATGGTAGTGGCACTGAACATGTATGATGCCCTTCTCCACAGCGGAAACAAGCTTGACATAAAAAAACTAAGCCAGTTGCTGGGCGTTCCCATCGTTCCGACCGTCAGCCGTACAGGTGAAGGAATCGACAATCTGTTCCATGTAATCATCGGCCTCTACGAAGGAGCAGACTTTATGGAACAGAAGAAAGAAATCCAGAATGAGGTGCTGCGCGAATTTCGTGAATGGCACGATGCTTACGTGCCCGATCACAAATACGACGGCAACGACTTCGCGCCCAAAGGTTATATCCGCCATATCCACATTAATCACGGGCCGGAACTGGAGCGGAGCATCGATGCAGTGAAAAAGGAAATCAGCAAAAACGAAAATATCCGGTACAAATACTCTACCCGCTTCTTGTCCATCAAACTGTTGGAAAACGACAAAGACATCGAAGACCGGGTCATTTCACAGTTGCCCAACGCGCAAGAAATCATCCGGATACGCAACGAAGAAGCCCAACGCCTATACAACGTACTCAACGAAGACAGCGAACAAGCCATTACAAACGCAAAATACGGCTTTATCTCCGGGGCACTGAAAGAGACTTATACAGATATAAACCAAAATACGGAAATGTTTACACGCATCGTAGACAGTATCGTAACACACCGCATCTGGGGATATCCTATCTTCTTCATCTTTCTCTACATCATGTTTGAAGCCACTTTCGTACTGGGTGAATACCCGATGCAGGGCATCGAATGGCTTGTCGGGAAAATCGGGGAGCTTACGGAAACCTTTATGCCTGCCGGTGCGCTGAAAGACTTGATTATCGACGGAATCATCGGCGGTGTAGGCGGAGTCATTGTATTCCTGCCCAACATACTTCTGCTCTATCTCTTCATATCTTTCATGGAAGACTCCGGATATATGGCAAGAGCCGCCTTCATCATGGACAAGATCATGCACAAGATGGGCCTCCACGGAAAATCATTCATCCCGCTGATTATGGGATTCGGATGCAATGTCCCCGCCATTATGGCTTCACGCATCATCGAAAGCCGCAAGTCAAGACTGGTTACCATGCTTGTCAATCCGCTCATATCCTGTAGTGCCCGTCTGCCCATCTATCTGGTCATGATAGGCGCATTCTTCCCAAACAACGCAAGTCTGGTACTGCTTTCCATCTATGCAACGGGCATCCTCCTGGCGGTTCTTATGGCACGCGTATTCTCCAGATTCCTCATCAAAGGCGATGATACGCCTTTCGTTATGGAACTACCTCCCTATCGTATGCCGACATACAAGTCCGTTTTACGCCACACATGGGAAAAAGGTGAACAATATCTGAAGAAAATGGGAGGTATCATCATGGTTGCCTCCATCATCATCTGGTTTCTGGGATATTATCCCAATCATGCCGAATATCAGACAGTGGCAGAACAACAGGAAAACTCTTATATCGGACAGATAGGCAAGGCAATCGAACCTGCCATTGAACCGTTAGGCTTCGACTGGAAAATGGGAATCGGCATCCTTTCCGGTGTGGGAGCCAAAGAACTTGTGGTCAGTACACTCGGCGTACTTTATACAAACGAAGGGGATGTAGACAATGTAAATCTGGCAGACCGTATCCCTATTACCCCGCTGGTGGCATTTGGATACATGTTGTTTGTATTGATTTATTTTCCATGCATAGCTACCCTTGCTGCCATCAAACAGGAATCGGGCAGTTGGAAGTGGGCAATCTTTGCCGCAGGATATACCACCGCATTAGCATGGATAGTCGCATTTTTCGCATATCAGATAGGAAGCCTGTTCTGACATATATAGACGATATTATTCAAAAAGATTATGGGAATTCAAGATATAGCTGTATTGATTATTGTTTCTTGCTGCGCAATTTACACAGCAAGAAACATATTTAAAACCCTTACACATAAGAAGAAAGGCTGTTGTAATTGCGGATGTGGATGTTCCAAGTGTCAGATGAGCCAAAAGAAAAAATGAGTTTTTTCTGGAGAATGTATTGCAAATATCAAAAATAGTTGTACCTTTGCATCGCGTTTGAGAAAAGGTCTGACGGTCTGGTTCCTTGGATGAGTGGCTTAGTCAGCGGTCTGCAAAACCGCGTACGGCGGTTCGAATCCGCCAGGAACCTCACTATATAAGCAAAACGAGAGCGAACGTTTTGGTTCCTTGGATGAGTGGCTTAGTCAGCGGTCTGCAAAACCGCGTACGGCGGTTCGAATCCGCCAGGAACCTCTCATAAGGAAAGGTAAATGCACTCTTAGCTCAGTTGGTAGAGCAACTGACTCTTAATCAGTGGGTCCAGGGTTCGAGTCCCTGAGGGTGTACGAAGGAAATTTGACTGAGGGTGTACGAAGGAAATTTGACAAATTTATAGTGGATGCACTCTTAGCTCAGTTGGTAGAGCAACTGACTCTTAATCAGTGGGTCCAGGGTTCGAGTCCCTGAGGGTGTACGGAAGCCGTGAGGTGAAAAGACAAAAGAGGCTGTCTCAAAATGATTTTGGGGCATCCTCTTTTTTTATTTGGTGTTATTGCGGACAAATCACAAAACTTTATTCCTGCATGGCTTCTTTATTTCCAGTATATGTCCATGTCCACGCATTCGAAGAGGCTATTGAATTCATCCATAGACTCTGTAACAAAGAAAACCCGAATTTGCTGAAGGGAGACATTCAACCGATTTCTTAAAACTGACAACATAAATATAGCATGAACAAAAAAGAATACACGCAAGCCAATAAAGAATGGCTTTTACAGAAATCACAAGAAAAAGGAGTAAAAGCTCTTGCAAAAGGTATTTATTATCGAATCCTGACAGAAGGAAAAAACGATGGAAGGCATCCGAACCCGCGCAGTATAGTGACCGCCCACTACACCGGACGGACTATCGACGGACAACTATTTGACAGCAGCCGTAATGGCGCGCCGTTGGCCGTTCGCCTTTGCGATCTTATCGAAGGATGGATTATTGCCTTGCAGCAGATGTGCGTAGGCGACAAGTGGGAAATTTACATTCCGGCAGAGATGGGCTACGGTAAAGTCTCACAACCGGGCATTCCGGGCGGCTCCACACTGATATTTGAAATTGAACTTTTAGGCATTGCTTAATATGTAAGCACAATAGAGACCTGAGGCAGCGGGACAAAAGCATCATCAATCTGCATAAAAAAGACTGTTGGCTAACCATAAAGAACATTAAAACGACTCATAACGCATGAAAGTAACATCATTAGTCGAAAATACAAGTCGAACGGAATTACCCGTTGAGCACGGATTGAGCCTGCATATCCGTCTGGATGACGGACGGCAAATCCTGTTCGATATGGGACAGCGCAGGTTGTTTGCAGACAATGCGGAAAAGTTGGACATCAACCTTGCAGATGTAGACATGGCAGTCGTATCACACGGACATTACGACCATGGCGGAGGACTCCGCACTTTCCTTGAATTGAATGACAAGGCAAAGGTCTATATCAGTCAATATGCCTTTGAGCCGCATTACTCGTTGCATGACGACGGGATGAAATACATCGGAATCGACCGGGAACTGGAAAGAAATGACAGACTCATATTCTGTGCGGATGAGGCGCGTATAGCCAATGATATTGTCTTGTTCTCAGGAGTAGACGGCGACAGCCTGAAGCCGACCGGAAACAGACTGCTGTTCGGGCCAGACAAAGATACAAACGATAACTTCCGACATGAACAGAGCCTTGTTATCAGAGAAGGCAAAAAGACCGTTCTCTTTGCCGGATGCGCTCACAGCGGCATTTTAAACATCATGCGGAAAGGCATGCACGTGGCAGGCTGCCCCTTTACCCATGTCTTTGCAGGAATGCACTTAGTAAAAAGCGGTCTGACCGAGACAAGCGAAACGAAGTTTATACATGCTTTGGCCGAAGAACTGTCGGCACATACCGACTGCCGTTACTTTACCATGCACTGCACGGGTACGGCGCAATATGAAATATTGAAAAAAGAAATGGACAAGGCCATCAGCTATATGGGGTGCGGCGATACCATAGAGATCTAAGACAAAGACTGATGAATTTTATGCTCCCCATACCGAAAACTAAAAGCCACCGGATAGACAGACGGCGGAAACAGGAATGCAAAGAATATTATGACAGAATATATCCAGAATGTGGACAGGCTTTCTACCTTACCTGTCCACATTCTTTATTCAGCGCAAATCAGAAACCGAAATAGTTCCGGGCGTTATAATAACAGATATCTTCCACCATCTGACGCACACGATACATTTCGCATTCCGGAATTTCTCCGTTTTCCACATCATTGCCCAAAAGATTGCACAATGTGCGGCGGAAATATTCATGGCGCGGATATGACAAGAAAGAACGGGAATCTGTCAGCATACCTACAAAACGGCTCAACAGTCCTAACAGCGACAAAGCATTCATCTGTTTTTCCATACCGTTCTTCTGGTCAAGGAACCACCATCCCGCACCAAACTGTATCTTGCCCGGTACAGATCCGTCCTGGAAATTACCCGCCATCGTAGCAAGCACTTCATTTGCACACGGATTCAGGTTATACAAAATAGTTTTCGCCAACTTGTCTTCACTGTTCAGGCGGTCAAGGAACTTTGCCATCGAGGTAGCCGTCGCAAATTCTCCGATAGAATCGAATCCGGTATCCGGCCCCAACTGACGAAACATTTTCGTATTGTTGTTGCGCAATGCGCCATAATGGAACTGCTGAGTCCATCCGCTTTCTGCATCCATTTCTCCGAAGATTATCAGCATGGCCGACTTGAATTTGCGAATCTCTTCACGCGTCAATTCCTTGCCACCATATATTTTATTGAAGATACCCTTGATTTCTTCATCCGTGTAATCTTCTGCATAAAACTCTTCAATGCCGTGGTCGGACAGCTTGCAACCTTGTGCGGCAAAGAACTCATGACGCTTATGCAAGGCATCAACCATATCGCCGAAAGCAGAAATGGTCACGCCGCTGACTTTACCCAACTTTTCCATATAGGCACGAAAGTCCGCAGGAACCTCCACCGCCATGGCCTTGTCCGGACGCCACGTAGGAAGCATCTTGATTTCAAACCCACTTTCACGTGTGGCGATGTGATATTCCAATGAATCTACCGGATCATCGGTCGTGCAGACAGTCTCCACATGATAGCGGCGCATCAGGTTGCGGGCTGAATATTCGGGAGTGGCAAGCTTGGCATTACATTCTTCATAGATGTCACGTGCCGTTTCCGGATTCAAAACCTTTTCAATGCCAAACGCCGTCTTCAGCTCCAGATGTGTCCAATGATAAAGCGGATTGCGAAAAGTGTATGGCACGGTTTCCGCCCATTTTTCAAACTTCTCCCAATCGGTAGTATCACTGCCTGTACAATAACGTTCGGCCACGCCGTTCGAGCGCATTGCCCGCCACTTGTAATGGTCGCCTCCCAACCAGATTTCCGTTATCGACTTGAAACGGTGGTCTTCCGCCACCATCCGGGGGCTAAGGTGACAGTGATAATCAATGATGGGCAACTTGGCTGCATGATTGTGATACAAATCCTGAGCAGTCTTTGTCTGCAACAGGAAATTTTCATCCATGAACTTTTTCATAAAGATATGTATTTAATGTGTTTTTGCTCTACTGCTTTGGCTTGTGATATCAGTTCCATCGCACCGTTATCGAACACGAAAGTAGAAATTTTCTGTGTAAAAACAAAAAAAATAAGTACATTTGCGCATAAAGATTTAAACGAACTTGCAATCATGAAGGCATTAAACAAAGAGACAGCGGGGAAAAACGCACGTCCTGAAAAGGTCATTCAGTTCGGAGAAGGCAACTTTCTGCGGGCTTTCACAGACTGGATTATCCAGATGATGGATGAAAAAACAGATTTCAACGGCAGTGTAGTCATCGTAAAGCCCAGAGAAAAAGGCTCTCTTGACACTTTAAACGCGCAAGACTGCCTGTATCATGTCAATCTTCAGGGGTTGGACAAGGGAAAGACCGTCAACAGCCTGACAAAGATAGATGTAGTCAGCCGGGCATTAAACCCTTACACACAGTTCGCCGACTTCCTGAAACTTGCAGAACAACCCGACATACGCTTTGTCATCTCAAATACCACCGAAGCGGGAATCACCTTCGACCCCTCCTGCCGTCTGGATGACGCGCCTGCCTCATCTTTTCCGGGAAAGCTGACGCAACTGCTTTATCACCGCTTCCAAGCTTTCAAAGGAAATCCGGACAAGGGACTGATTATTTTCCCTTGCGAACTGATTTTCCAGAACGGACACAAACTGAAAGAAATCATCCTGCAATATATCGGGCTGTGGCAACTGGGCGAAGACTTCAAGCATTGGTTTGAAAACGCTTGCGGCGTATATGCCACGCTAGTAGACCGCATTGTGCCGGGATTCCCCCGTAAAGACATTGACAGCATCAAGGCCCAACTGGGATATGACGACAACATGGTGGTGCAGGCTGAAGTATTCCATTTGTGGGTGATCGAGGCTCCGCAGTCGGTAGCCGCCGAATTCCCGGCCGACAAGGCAGGGCTGAACGTGCAGTTTGTAGAATCGGAAGCTCCCTATCACGAGCGCAAGGTAACCCTGCTCAACGGCCCGCATACCGTCTTGTCGCCTGTGGCCTACCTGTCGGGCATCGACATCGTGCGCGATGCCTGCCAGCACAGTGTCATAAGCCGCTACATTCACAAAGTAATGTTCGATGAACTGATGGAAACACTCAATCTGCCGAAAGCCGAGCTTGAGCAGTTTGCCGGCGATGTACTGGAGCGATTCAGCAATCCCTTTGTCGACCATCAGGTTACCTCTATCATGCTGAACTCTTTCCCCAAGTATCAGACGCGCGACTTGCCGGGGCTGAAGATTTATCAGGCCCGAAAAGGCAGACTTCCCCAAGGTCTTGTTTTGGGACTGGCGGCCATCATCACTTATTACAAGGGTGGCACGCGCGCCGACGGCACGGAAATCCAGCCCAACGATGCGCCCGAAATCATGGGACTGCTGAAAAAGCTGTGGGCCACAGGCGACACTCAAAAGATAGCAGAGGGCGTATTGGGCGCAACGTTTATCTGGAAAGAGGATTTGAACCGGATTCCCGGACTGACTGCCGCCGTCAAGACCGATTTAGACAGCATCCGCGACAAGGGAATGCTTGAAACAGTGAAAAGCATACTTTAAGACAACAGGGAGAATGTATGGCTCGCCATCTGCAGACAGTTTGCAGGAAGCAGTATCATGCCGGTGACACGGACTTCTGACTCTGAAGAAAATTCCGTATCACCGGCATAAAAAATCCGGTACATACAGAGCAAAAGACACAAGGCTCATGCAAAGCCGCATCATTGCACCGTATGTACCGGACTATTTTAATGGCCGGACAAACGCCCGTCACAAGCGTCTCTTTCTGTCCTGCCGCCTAACTCAGTTTATGGATAACCAATCCCGAACGCAGCTTCGGCTCAAACCACGTTGTCTTAGGAGGCATGATGTTTCCCGTATCGGCTATATCCATCAGCTGTTTCATCGAAACAGGATATAATGCCAGTGCCACGGCCATCTCCCCGCTGTCTACACGCTTCTTCAGCTCTCCCAGTCCACGGATACCGCCCACAAAATCAATTCTCTTGTCAGAGCGCAGGTCTTTAATGCCCAAGATTTCATCCAGAATCAGGCGCGAAGAAATCGTCACATCAAGCACCCCTATCGGGTCATTGTCGTCATAAGTGTCCGACTTGGCGGTCAGGCTATACCACTTCCCGTCCACATAAAGTGAAAAATTGTGCAAACAGGCAGGCTTGTATACATCCGCACCTTTTTCCTCCACAACAAAATGTCTGGCCAGCGCTTCAATCAGCTGCTGCGGAGTCAATCCGTTCAAATCTTTCACCACACGATTATAATCGATGATAGTCAGCTGATTGGCAGGGAAACATACAGCCATAAAATAATTATATTCCTCATCGCCCCGATGATTAGGGTTCTGGGCCGCCTTTTCCGCTCCAACCAGTGCCGCCGCCGCGCTGCGGTGATGCCCGTCAGCTATATACATGGCAGGCATCTTCTCAAACGCACCGGTTATGGCCTCGATGTCCGCATCTTCGTCTATAATCCAAAAAGTGTGCCCGAAACCGTCGCCCGGAGCCACAAAGTCGTATTCCGGCTTCCGTTGCGTATACTTGGCCACTATTGCATCCAGTTCAGCATTTTCCGGATAGGCAAAAAACACAGGCTCTATGTTTGCATCATTCACTCGGACATGCTTCATGCGGTCTTCTTCCTTATCCCGGCGGGTCAGTTCATGCTTCTTTATACACCCGTTCATATAGTCGGGCACATAAGCTCCCACCACCAAACCATATTGCGTCTTGCCGTTCATGGTCTGGGCATATACATAATAACAGCTTTTTTCATCCTGCACAAGCCATCCTTTCTCCTGAAACTTCCGGAAGTTCTCCGCAGCCTTTTCATATACACGCGGATCATGTTCATCCGTCCCCACGGGAAAATCTATTTCAGGCTTGATGATATGATAGAGCGACTTCTCGTTTCCTTCCGCCTCTTCACGTGCTTCGGCAGAATTCAACACATCATAAGGACGCGACGCCACTTGCTCCACCAATTCTTTCGGAGGCCGTATCCCCTTAAAAGGTTTTATCTTTACCATATATATCCAAGATTTAATGTTTTTCTTCTTGTCATTCCCCGTTATTCAACATACTGGTCGACAGACATCAACTCTCCATTTTCAAATTTTAAGGTAAATTCATCCATGAGCATATTTCGACCCTTGTATTTCCAAACTTCATAAACAGTCGAATAAACAGCTCTTACATCTGTCGCGTCAGGACGTCCCATCAATATCTGCACGGAATCCTTGGACATGTAAGTATGCAGTTTCTTTATGCCATTCTTCGTAGAAAGCTCAAATGCCTGAATAACACGTTCGGGTTCTGATGAAGCGACAGGCTTCTCCATGGGAAAGTCCATATGTCCTTTCCTTGAAAAGACAACAAAAGCCACACCCAAGACAAAGCCTATCAAAATTTTAACAAAGGTACTCATAGGTATAATTATATTCTCTCTCTATTATAAAAGTAAAGAATCTGTGCAAAGGCAGATTCTTTACTTTCAATGATAGAAAAGCAATCAATACCTAACTTATTCTATTTGTTTACACGGAACTTCTCGCATCCGTCTCTCAAGAAACCTACAATCTGTCGGGCAGCAGCAATACCGGCATTGATATTGGCCTCAGCGGTCTGCGCTCCCATCTTTTTCGGTGTAGAGAAGTAACGGCCCGGACACTGTTCAACAAATTCGGCATGATGTACCGGCATAATGTCCGTCACATATTTCAAGTCCGGACGGTCGTGCATCAAGCGAAGCAAATCAGCTTCATTAATCACTTCCTTACGGGCGGTATTGACCAACAGTCCGCCTTTCGGCATACGATTCACCAGTTCATAATCAATGGAACCTTTAGTCTCTGCCGTAGCGGGAATATGGAGGGACACAACGTTGCAGGTTTCATACAAAGCCTCAGCCGAATCCACCGGGACAATGCCGTCTGCCTCCATCACTTCTTTCGGGCAATAGGCATCATACGCATAAATCTCCATGCCGACCCCCTTGGCAATACGGGCAACATTGCGGCCTACATTGCCATAAGCATGAATACCCAACTTCTTACCCATCAATTCCGTGCCCGACTTTCCATCGTAGAAATTACGTACCGCCATAACCATCAGTCCAAAAGCGAGCTCCGCCACAGCATTCGAGTTTTGTCCCGGAGTATTCATCACGCATACACCGTGAGCCGTAGCCGCTTCAAGGTCCACATTATCATATCCTGCACCCGCACGCACCACAATCTTAAGCTCTTTTGCGGCATCAAGCACTTCTTTATCGATAATGTCACTGCGAACAATGACAGCATCAGCATCCTTTATCGCATCCAGCAACTGAGCTTTATCTGTATATTTCTCAAGCAACGCCAATTCATAGCCTGCATCTTCCATTACTCTACGGATTCCGTCTACAGCAATCTTGGCAAACGGCTTTTCGGTTGCAACCAATACTTTCATACGCTTCGATTTTAATGATTCTTTTCAAATTCCTGCATGCAGTCAATCAAAGCCTGCACGCTTTCTACCGGCATGGCATTATAGCAGGATGCACGGAAGCCTCCAACAGAGCGGTGTCCCTTGATTCCTACCATGCCTTTTTCGGTAGCAAACTTCAGGAAGTCTGCTTCCAGATCCTTATACTCATCGGCCATTACAAAGCAAATATTCATGTATGAACGGTCTTCTTGCGCGGTTACCGTCCCCCGGAACAACTTGTTGCGGTCTATCTCAGCATACAGCATATCGGCACGCTGCTTGGCCCGACGCTGCATCTCTTCCACCCCACCCTGAGCTTTCAGCCAACGCAAGGTCTGCAATGCCGCATAAATAGGCACAACCGGAGGTGTATTGAACATTGAGCCCTTTTCGATGTGAGTCTGATAATTCAACATCGTAGGAATATAACGGGAAACCTTACCTACGGCATCATTTTTCACAATAACAAAAGTTACGCCGGCAGGAGCCAGATTCTTCTGTGCGCCACCATAAATACAAATGTATTTGGAAACATCTACCGGACGTGAGAATATATCGGAAGACATATCCGCCACCATCGGCACATCCACTTGAGGATCGGAATGAAGTTCTGTTCCATAAATCGTATTGTTGGTGGTAATATGGAAGTAATCCACATCGGCAGGCACTTCATAACCTTTAGGAATAAAAGTATAGCCTGAATCTGCCGATGAAGCGACTTCGATTACTTCGCCGAAGCCTTTGGCTTCTTTCATTGCCTTCTTGGCCCACGTACCTGTATTCAGATAAGCGGCTTTTTTCTCAAGGAAATTATAGGGAACCATACAGAACTCCATACTTGCTCCTCCACCCAAAAACAATACCGAATAACCTTCCGGAATATTCAGAAGTTCTTTAAACAAGGCTACCGCCTCGTCTACTACCGGCTGGAAGTCTTTAGCGCGGTGACTGATCTCCATCAGCGAAAGTCCCGAACCGTTGAAATCAAGTATGGCCTGAGCTGTCTTTTCGATTACTTCGCGAGGCAATATAGATGGTCCCGCATTAAAATTATGTTTTTTCATTGGAAGTTTGTTTTGGTTTAACAATCAGTTCTTAAATAACACATCTGCGAATTTAGTGATTATTTTTAGACTTCCAAAAGATTTCATAATAAATTTATATCAACTCACCCTATACGCCTTTCATTTTACTTTAAAACAATATTTATTTGATTACATTTTGATATCAACGCACACAATATTTCTTTCGCCCGATTCCCGTTCCAAAGCGACCGACCATGCAATCCTCCCTGTCAAGAAAACAAAAGAGACTGCGGATACAAAATTATCATTTCGCCAGTTCTATCAAAGCCTTTACCCCTTTAATCTTTTCATTCCGCACCAACTTTAACACTTGGTTCGCCTTTTTCCGCGACACGGCCACGAAAGCATGATAATCTTTTACATCAACCTTCCCAATATCTTCACGCCCTAAATTCCCTTTTTTCGACAGGAATCCCACAATATCTATCTTGTTTATCTTATCTTTTTTGCCTTTGCCCACATAAAGCGTCACATAATCAGGCAAAGCCGGAGAAGGGATGATTTCAGGAAAGACATACGTTTCGGGGTCGGAATGAATATAGTCAGGCATCCGTTCTTCCGGATGAAGAATGACATAGGCATTGCCTTCAGCATCCCAGCGAGCCGTCCGTCCGTTACGATGGATAAAGCCCTCCTCGGATATGGGCAGGTGATAATGAACAATATGCCGGATGGCAGGGATGTCAAGCCCGCGCGCAGCTAGATCGGTAGAGATGAATACCGAACAGCTTCCGTTGCGGAACTTGTATAAAGCACGTTCACGATCGTCTTGCTCCATGCCGCCATGAAAGGTTTCACAATATACTTTCATCGAATGCAGATAATCCCCCACCCGGTCTACGCTTTCGCGGTGATTGCAGAACACCAGTACAGACTCGTTTCCCAAGCAGCAAAGCAATTTATATAAAGTATCAAGCTTGTCTTTCACCGGGGAAAAAACCTGATATATCCGCAATCTTCCCGACTGCCCCCCTTGCAGAAAATCCAGACGGGTAATGCGATTCAATCCTGTAAAGCGGGGAATCTCCTCTGCATCTGTAGCCGAAAGCAAGAAACGCCGCTTCAATCGAGGGAGCTTGCCGATAACCTCAGCCATCTCTTCCTGAAAGCCAAACTCCAGACACTTGTCAAACTCGTCGATGACCAACAGACTGACCGTAGAAGCATCTATATTCTGCTTCTCCAGATGGTCGTTCATTCGCCCCGGAGTACCGATAATCACGGCAGGACGAAGGCTTTTCATCACCCGATGCTCCTCCATTGCCGGGCGTCCGCCATAACAACTCATCACGGCAAAGCCTGTACCCATCGCCTTGAATACCTGCTCGGTCTGCAAGGCAAGCTCACGCGACGGAACGAGGACAACGGCCTGCACTCCTTCCGCCCCTTGCTTCAGTGAGCCGACCAGAGGCAAAAGATAGGCCAAAGTCTTGCCGGAACCGGTAGGAGAAAGCAAAACGACATCATTCCCTTCTCCCCATGCGGCTACAGAAGCCTGCTGCATGGCATTGAGCTGTTGTATTTTCAAATTTGAAAGTATCGTAGAAAAATCCATTAAGCTTATAATTTTAGTGTGGCAGATAAAACTTATAAAAGAATTAAGACAAGACACGGATTATACAGACCTCACAGCCCCCTTACCAAAGGCACCAGATGAAGTCTGTATAATCCGTGTCGTAAAAATACCTTACTCCCACTCGATTGTGGCAGGCGGTTTCGACGAGATGTCATAGCAGACGCGATTTACGCCCTTCACTTTGTTTATAATGTCGTTTGACACCTTGGCCATGAAGTCGTAAGGCAGATGCGCCCAGTCGGCAGTCATGGCATCGGTACTTGTCACGGCACGCAAAGCCACGGCACGCTCGTAGGTTCGCTCGTCGCCCATCACGCCCACACTCTGCACAGGTAGCAGAATCACGCCTGCCTGCCAGACCTGATTGTAGAGCGAGGTCTCGTTTCCATCGGCATCCTTCACCTTCCAGTCCCGCAGACCTTGGATAAAGATGTCGTCGGCATCCTGAAGCACACGCACCTTTTCCGGCGTAATGTCGCCCAAAATGCGCACAGCCAGTCCCGGACCCGGGAACGGATGGCGGGTAATCAGATGTTCGGGCATACCCAACTCGCGACCTACCCGGCGAACCTCGTCCTTAAACAGCAGGCGAAGCGGCTCACAAAGCTTCAGATTCATCTTTTCAGGCAGTCCGCCCACGTTATGATGGCTCTTGATGACCGTTCCGGTTATGGACAAAGACTCGATACAGTCGGGATAAATGGTTCCCTGAGCAAGCCATTTCACATCCTTTATCTTGTGGGCTTCTTCATCGAACACGTCGATAAAACCTTTTCCTATAATCTTACGCTTGCGCTCAGGCTCGGTCACACCCGCCAACTCAGCAAAGAACTTCTGGCTTGCATCCACACCAATCACATTCAGTCCCAGGCATTCGTAATCATGAAGCACATTCTTAAACTCGTTCTTGCGCAGCATCCCGTGATCGACAAAGATGCAGGTCAGGTTTTTACCGATAGCCCGGTTCAGCAGTACAGCCGCTACCGACGAATCCACACCGCCACTCAGTCCGAGCACCACCTTGTCATCGCCGAGCTGCTCCTTCAGTTGGGCCACTGTAGTCTCTATAAACGAAGCCGCACTCCAGTCTTGCTTTCCGCCGCAGATGTCAACCACAAAATTCTTCAGCAGCAGCGTACCGTCTTCCGTATGGAAAACCTCGGGATGGAACTGTACGCCCCACAACTTTTCGCCCTTTGCCTGATAAGCGGCTACCGCCACCTTGTCGGTCGAAGCAATCACCTCGAAATTTTCGGGAATGGCAGTTATCGTATCGCCGTGGCTCATCCAGACTTGAGAGTTCTCACGCACGCCTTTCAACAAGGGATTCTCATGGTTGAACGCAGACAAGTGCGCACGGCCATATTCACGCGTATTCGCCGGCTCTACCTTTCCGCCATTGGTATAGGCCATAAACTGCGCGCCATAGCAGATTCCCAAGATAGGATATTTACCCCGGATGCCTGTCAAATCTACCTTAAACGCTTTCTCATCGTACACCGAAAAAGGACTGCCCGAGAGAATAACACCTATCACCGAAGGATCGTCATGAGGGAACTTGTTGTAAGGAACAATCTCACAATACATATTCAGTTCACGGACGCGGCGGCCGATAAGCTGCGTAGTCTGCGAACCGAAATCAAGAATAATGATTTTTTCCTGCATATAATGTTCTAAAATGATGATATCAATTTATTTTGCAAATATACTCAGATTTTTTCAGAAAACGGCAAGACTCCGTTCAATTTCTTTCAGCATCATACTGGAGTTTCATCGGGAATCAAATTTATTATGGATAAGGCAAACCGGACAAAGAACGGAACGAAAAGCAGCTGTGCAAACAGTAAACTCGATTTTCTACACAACCTAACCACAAAAGCCAACCCGTCACACCTTAGTATTATAAGGACACCACATTTTTTCACTTATGGAATCCCCTTATTTTTGCTATAAATATTTGGAAAATATACAAAATCGCATTATCTTTGCACCGGAAAACCAATATGACATAACTCATACAAACCCATGAAACAAATGCTTACATACATCACACCGGCAGCTGCTGCACCAGAAAGAAAGGCGCACAGCTATCGCATTGCATGCATTCACTGGGTAAGCGGGTTCCGCTAAGTCTGCATACTCTCCCTATATCCTGCGGGAAGACAAGCGCGTTTTGCCCGCAGCTTTTGACAACAGACAAGTATGGACTTTAAAATTTCAAGTTATGTTTATCATCATCGGAATCATGTTTACAGGAGTCGCCATCGGTTACCTGTTTAAAAACATATCCTTCTTACGGAACACGGAAAAAACCATCTCATACACCATTGTACTTCTGCTTTTCATTTTAGGAATTTCAATAGGTTCAAATAAATTAATCATCGGCAATCTGGCGGCATTCGGATGGCAGGCCGCCGTGATTGCCCTTTCAGCTACCTGCGGCAGCATCCTTGCTTCGTGGATGACACTGAAGCTGTTTTTCAGGAAAGGAGGCAAACAATGAAAGGAAGCATCGTCGTATTATGTTTTTTCATTGCAGGCTGCGTACTCGGCACTACGGGCCTGCTGCCTTCCGGCATGCAAGAATCTCACTTGTCAACTTATATACTTTACGCCCTGATGCTGCAAGTGGGGATAAGTATCGGCTCAAACCCGAATCTGAAATCAATCATACGGCAAATCAGATGGAAATTTCTGCTTATTCCCCTTGCCACAATAAGCGGTACATTGCTCTTTTCGGCATGTGCCAGCCTGTTGCTTACACAATGGAGCGTATTCGACTGCATGGCGGTAGGCAGCGGATTTGCCTATTACTCATTGTCATCCATCCTTATCACCCAGTTCAAGGAAGCATCATTAGGCATCCAACTTGCCACTGAATTAGGCACAATAGCCTTGCTTGCCAATATCTTCCGCGAAATGATGGCATTGCTCGGCACTCCTCTGCTTGTGCGCTACTTCGGGAAACTTGCCCCCATTTCAGCAGCCGGCGTCAATTCGATGGATGTGGTGCTGCCTATGATTTCACGGTTCTCTGGCAAAGAGATGATACCTATAGCCATTTTCCACGGAATACTGATTGACCTTTCAGTTCCATTCTTTGTATCCCTTTTTTGTCAGTTGTAAAAATGCTGACTTTTTTATTTCATTTCTATGCGGAACAATCAAAAGTTATGATTAAATTTGCAGAAAATTGAAAACAGACACAAATGTATCTAATTTGACTGAATGATAGAAAAACATATAGCTTTAGAAGATGTAGATCCGGTAATATTTTATGGTGTGAACAACGCCAACATACAGATGATCAAAGCCCTGTTTCCAAAGCTGCGCATCGTGGCTCGCGGAAACATCATCAAGGTAATGGGAGATGAAGAAGAGATGTGCGCCTTTGAGGAAGCTGTCGTGGCGATGGAAAAACACTGCGTGAAGTTCAACTCGCTGAACGAGGAAATCATACTTGACATAGTGAAAGGCAATCCACCTAAAATAGAAAAGACAGGCGATGCCATCGTATTCAGTGTGACAGGCAAGCCCATAACCCCACGCAGCGAGAATCAGCTGAAATTGGTACACGAGTTTGAAAAAAACGATATGATATTCGCCATCGGGCCTGCGGGATCGGGTAAGACATATACAGCCATTGCACTGGCCGTACGTGCACTAAAAAACAAGGAGATCAAGAAAATCATCCTGAGCCGCCCTGCAGTAGAGGCTGGTGAGAAGTTGGGATTCCTGCCGGGAGACATGAAAGACAAGATAGACCCTTATCTGCAACCGCTGTATGATGCATTGCAAGACATGATTCCTCCCGCCAAGCTAAAGGAATACATGGAACTGAACATTATCCAAATAGCCCCGCTCGCTTTCATGCGCGGACGCACACTGAACGATGCGGTGGTCATCCTTGATGAAGCACAAAACACGACAACCCAACAGATAAAGATGTTTCTTACCCGTATGGGCATGAATACAAAAATGATTGTTACGGGAGACATGACGCAAATTGACCTTCCGCCTTCACAGGCATCCGGACTGGTACAGGCTCTGAAAATACTGAAAGATGTGAAAGGCATCAGTTTCATAGAGCTGAACAAAAAGGATATCGTACGCCACAAACTGGTGACACGCATAGTAGAGGCTTACGAGAAATTTGAAGAGAAGGCAAAGAAAGAACGGTCATCCCATACACAAGCCGACAAAGAAATTCATTTAATAAACCCATAGAAAAATGAGCAAAGCATTGACAAAAACAGATTATCACTTTCCGGGACAGGTCAGCGTGTATCACGGCAAAGTGCGCGATGTGTACAACATCAACAATGAGAAACTAATAATGGTTGTGACCGACCGCATCTCCGCCTTCGATGTAGTATTACCCGAAGGCATCCCATATAAAGGACAGATGCTGAACCAGATTGCGGCTAAATTTCTGGATGCAACACAAGACATCTGCCCGAACTGGAAACTGGCTACTCCCGATCCTATGGTAACTGTCGGCGTGATGTGCCAAGGATTTCCGGTGGAAATGATTGTGCGCGGCTATCTGTGCGGAAGCGCATGGCGTGCCTATAAAGCGGGAGCACGTGAAATCTGCGGAGTCCGGCTGCCTGAAGGAATGCGTGAGAATGAGAAATTCCCTCATCCCATCATTACCCCGACTACAAAAGCTGAAATGGGAATGCACGATGAAGACATCTCAAAAGAAGAGATTCTGGCAAGAGGTCTGGCTACTCCAGAAGAATATGAACTGTTGGAAAGATATACCCTGGCTTTATTCGAGCGCGGCACACGCATGGCAGCCGAACGCGGCCTGATTCTGGTAGACACCAAATATGAATTCGGCAAGCACGAAGGGAAGATTTATCTGATGGATGAAATCCACACTCCTGACTCAAGCCGTTATTTTTATCTGGAAGGATATCAAGAACGTTTTGAGAAAGAAGAGCCGCAAAGGCAATTGTCAAAAGAGTTCGTCCGTGAATGGCTTATGGCCAACGGATTCCAAGGCAAAGAAGGGCAGCAGGTTCCCGAAATGACACCGGCAATCGTATCCTCCATCAGTGACCGCTATATCGAACTATATGAGCACATCACTGGAGAAACTTTCGTAAAGGCTGATACGGAGCATATTGCAGAACGTATTGAAAAGAACGTTCTCGACTATCTGGGAAAATAATCACATCACCATTCTTCCGTATCAGGGACATCCCTGATACGGAAGATGTCTTAACGCTTCATCGGAATGAACTATCCTCAAGAAAACATCAAGCCTTACAATGACAGCGAAAGCAAAACCGCACAGGTGGAAAAGATGTTCGACAATATTGCGCCGGCATATGATAAATTAAATCATGCCCTATCGTGGAACATTGATAAAAGCTGGCGGCGTAAAGCTATCGGACTGCTGAAACCTTTCCATCCTCAATATGTAATGGATGTGGCAACAGGAACAGGAGATTTCGCTATACAGGCATGTCGTATCTTACAACCTAAAGAACTGATAGGAACTGACATATCTGAAGGCATGATGAATATTGGAAAAGAAAAGGTCAGACAGGCGGGACTGGAGCATCTAATCTCTTTCGCAAAAGAAGACTGTACAGCGCTTTCCTTCACTGACTGCCGTTTTGATGCCGTTACAGTAGCGTTTGGCGTAAGAAACTTTGAAGATCTGGATAAAGGGTTACAGGAAATATCCAGAGTATTGATACCAGGGGGACATCTGGTCATTCTGGAATTGTCTGCTCCCGAAAGATTTCCCATGAAACAACTTTACGCCCTTTACTCGAAAATTGTCATACCCACACTGGGAAAGCTACTTTCTAAAGACCGCAATGCCTATACTTATCTGCCCCAATCAATAAAGGCCTTTCCGCAAGGAGAAGCCATGACAGACATTATCCGCAAAGCAGGTTTCAGCCAAGTAACTTTCCAGCGACTGACCTTGGGTATATGTACACTCTATTTTGCAACCAAGTAATTTCTTTAAATCCACTTTATATGAAAAAATACGGTTTGATCGGTTATCCACTTGGACACTCGTTTTCAAAAAATTTTTTCAACGAAAAGTTTCGTTCTGAAAATATTGATGCTGAATATGTCAACTTTGAAATTCCTGCAATCGAAGAGTTTCCCAACATCATCAAGTCGACACAGAATCTTGCCGGACTGAATGTAACTATCCCTTACAAGGAAAAGGTCATTCCCTATCTTGACGGACTGGATGATGACGCAGCTGCTATCGGTGCCGTAAATGTCATAAAATTGATACACGATTCGAAAAACAAGACTAAACTCATAGGTTACAACTCGGATGTCATCGGATTTACCCGCTCTATCGAACCGTTGTTAGAACCTTGCCACAAGAAAGCGCTGATTCTTGGAACCGGAGGCTCATCAAAAGCCGTAAATCACGGGCTGAAACATTTAGGACTGGAAACGCTGTTCGTTTCGCGCAGCTGTCATAACGAAAAAACAATCACCTATTCTGAGCTTACCCCCGAAATCATGGATGAATATAAAGTTATCG
Organism: uncultured Bacteroides sp.; assembly: GCA_949294185.1. Lineage (GTDB taxonomy): Bacteria > Bacteroidota > Bacteroidia > Bacteroidales > Bacteroidaceae > Phocaeicola. Next base: position 115,055 of record CASFGA010000004.1, on the reverse strand, counting down.
TCAATTGCACACCTGTAGGCATGTATCCACAAGCAGATGTCTGTCCACCCATACCATACGAATGTCTGACTTTCCAACACCTACTTTACGACCTTCTTTACAATCCGGACACCACACTCTTCATGAAAAAAGGTTCAGATCAGGGAGCCATCGTAAAAAACGGACTCGAAATGCTGTTACTCCAAGCATTCAGCGCATGGGAAATCTGGAATCAATGAAATCTGTATGAAAAAGAAAATCATTCTCAGCACCGCCATCATCATTTTAGCAATAGTGGGCGGAATTACAGGAGGCAGTCTGTACATGCTTGATTATTCCTTATGCCCTGACAACCGGGGGAAAGACATAGAGGGCTCACTCACTTATATGCGCGAAATGTATCCGCATATTACTCCGTGGCTTGACAGCATCAAAAGCCACGGGGCACTGCGTGACACATTCATCACCTCTTCTGACGGAACACGCCTGCATGCTTTCTATGTACAAGCTTCACATCCCCGACGGGAAACGGCCATCATCATTCATGGATATACAGACAATGCCATACGTATGTTCCATATCGGATACATGTATAACCATTCTCTTGACTACAACATTCTATTGCCTGACTTGAGATATACCGGTTTAAGTGGAGGAAATGCCATTCAGATGGGATGGCTGGACAGAAAAGATGTCATGCAATGGATCAATGCCGCTCCCTCCCTTTTCGGCGACTCACTGCAAGCGGTGGTTCACGGCATCTCTATGGGAGCCGCTACCACCATGATGGTTTCCGGTGAAAAGCTGCCGACTTACATCCGCTGCTTTGTTGAAGATTGCGGCTATACATCCGTATGGGACCAGTTCAAGAAAGAATTGAAAGAACAGTTTGGTCTGCCTCCTTTCCCAATGCTTTATACAGCCAGTCTATTCTGCCAATGGAAATATGACTGGAACTTTCATGAAGCTTCAGCAGAAAAACAAGTGGCAAAATGCGACAGGCCCATGCTTTTCATCCACGGAGACAAGGATGACTTCGTCCCCACATGGATGGTATACCAAGTATATAAAGCAAAGCCTGCGCCTAAAGCCCTATGGATCGTACCCGGAGCCGGGCATGCCACATCCTACCTTATCTATCCCGAAGAATATACACAAAGAGTAAGGCTGTTCATTTCCCAGTACCTTTTCTGACCCTCTTCAGTGAAAACACCGGCAGATAGAAGAAGATGCCAACAAGTGACATCAGCAGTCCGCCGATAGTTCCTGCCGCAAGCGGAAACCAGAAACCCTCTTTCTCCTCACCTACCATAAAGGGAATGAACCCCAACACTGTGGAAACGACGGTAAGGAATATCGGAATAATCTTCACGTTCCAGGCTTTCGTGTAAGCACGACGGGATTCCAACCGCGGATAACGGCGACGGATTGCGTTATATTCATTCAGGATATAAATGCTGGCATTCACCGTAATTCCACACAGCAGGACAAATGAGGCAAACCCACCCTGATCGAAGTTCAAACCAAACATATAAAAAGTGAGGAACACTCCGATATAGGATATGGGTATCACAAAGATAATGGCAAGCGGCTGCTTAAGGGAGTTGAACAGAATGGCCGAAATGAAGAAGATGATGGCTATCACAATCAGCAGCAGGGCATACTGTGCCGAGTTGTCCTCCCGCCAGTTCCAATAATAATCCTGAATCTCCGCCGTATACCCCATAGGCAGCCGTTTCTTTATTTCCTCCACATCTTTTTTCAGCAGCTTGCGTCCTTGTTCCGTAGAGCCGATATACTCATATTGCAGACACAGCACATACTGCTGGTTTTCCTTCGCCACTTTCTTGGGAGCCTGCCCCTTCTCCACCACAGCCAGATCGGAAAGCTTATACTGTTTTCCGTTCACGACAAACGGGACCTCCACCAGACTCCACACATCATAATCCGTGCTTTGCGATGATGACAGGCGGAGATACTCAAGCCGGTCGTCATACACCACAGAGCCTACCGCCTGATTCTGCATGAAGACAGGATGAAGCACAGCAAACAACGCTTCTGCCGTCAGGTTTTCCTTCGCCATGCGTTCCTTATCAAATTGCAGGAAAAACTCGGTATAGTCATCTTTCCAGTACGAGAATTCAGAACCGACCGTCACCTCCTTGATGCGCCGGTGAGAAAGCAGCAGCTTTTTCATCTCGTCCGCCCAGTAAGACAGTTCGTCGTAATTGTAACCATACATCTTCACCTGAAAAGTTCCGGCCGTTTCGCGCACATCATTGCTGAAACCTTGGTCCTGGAGGCCGTACACGCTCCAGCTTCCCCCGCCGAGCGTCAGTGCCTTGCTCACGACATTCGATTTTAATATATAAGGGAATCCGCTGCGCTGATGTTCCTTCTTGAAGAATATCTGGATATAGGCATGACGAGCATCATAGATGGATGTCTGATACTGGCGGATTTCACTGAACTCGCTCAGATACGCTTCCATTTTCTTTACCAGTGTATTCATCTGTTCAAGCGTGCTTCCGTTGGGCAAGGTGGCATTCACCGAAAGCACCACCTCTTCTTCCCCGCCGCCAAAGTAGCTTCCGTTGTATACCTTCTCGACAAACAGACGCAATGCGCCTCCCAACACTTTGTCGAGTACCGGCTTCACATCTTCCCGATAGGTGGAATTGTCGAATATGCTGTTATAGATTTCAGCCCATCTGCCTTTCTCTTCCGCCTTTTCAATCTTTTCGGGCAGCATGAATACCGGAAGGCCGAAAGCCAGCAACAGGACAATGCACGCCGCAACACGGTAACGGCACAGGCCGTCTATCATCAAACGATAGAAGCGGGTAAAGCGAACCGTCCACCGCTTCAGCCACAAACGGGGATGACGGGGAGACGACCGCCGCAGATGAATCTTCTCTATCAAGGGAGGAACAAAGAAAAGAGCCACAAACAAGGATACGGCCAAGTTGATAATCACGACCGCAGCAAAATCCTGCAGGTTGAGCCGGACTTTCTCGTCGAGGAAAAAGATGATGACCAATGCTCCGATGGTGGTCAGTGTAGCGGCCAATATAGACATGAACGCCTTCAGATTGCGCCGGCGCAGAATATGGTCAGTCATCACAATCGTGTTGTCTATCACCAGATTCAGCGAAATGGTGATTCCGGCCAATGAATACAGTTGTATCTCCAGTCCGCAAAGATAGTAGAATATGAAGGCCACCGCCATATTTACCGACAGACTAAGCACAATCAGCAGCAGATAGCGCAGGTTACGGGTAATCAACGCCACAAACAGCAGCAGGATAAGCACAGTCATGCCCGTCCGGAAATAGTTCGTGTCCAGTTCCTTGCTGATGTATTCCGTAGCATCGTAACTGGTATGCACTTCATATCCTGTCGGCATCCCGCGCTGCACTTCTGCCATCACCTCTCTTACACGCTCCGCAAGCGTCAGCTGGTTCGCCGTTTCCTCAGCTGTAACGGAAAGATAAACCGAATTCAGTCCGTTGATACGGAAGTAACCGGTAGGTTCCTCCTCGATATGAATCACCTTTACCAACTTGCTGAGCGGCATAGCGACACCTTCTCCGTCGGTTATCCAAACGGCAGACGGATCAAAAACCCCTTCTTTTCCGTCAGCCATACGGACTACCCGTATCCATTCCCCGTCCTTGTCCGTCCGGCATATACCCAAAAATTCTTTTCCATAGCATTCCGCTATCGCTTGGCCAATATCATCCACCGATATGCCCGCGGCCGAAAGCCGGTCATTGTCATAAACCAGTTTCCACTCCATCGGGGTGGCACCGCTCAACTCCACCTTATAGATTCCCTTTATCTGCGCCAGCATCGGCTTTATCTTCTCTTCTCCATAACGCTGGATTACGATGGGAGTGGCAGGCGCATTAAGCGTATAGGTCAGAAACGGGCGTGCCGAACGGTCGTCGGAACGCTGCGTGGATATCTGCGGATAGCTTACTCCCTCAGGCAGCTGCGACCACAACTGACGGATGAGCGTGGAAACCTCAAAGCGGGTCATGTCGATATCGGCATACTTGTCCAACTCTATCTCCACGAAGCCGCTACCGTTGTCGGATGTGGAATAGATGTTCCGGATGCCTCCCACACGCGAAAGCATTCCCTCAAGCCGGCTTGTCACCTCCGACTCGATAACCTGAGCCGGATTTCCCGGCATGGAAAACGAAACCGTAAGCCTGGGAAGCGTATGCGAAGGCGACAGCTTGACCGGCAGCAGCGGAGCTAATGACAGGCCCACCAATGACAGACAGACAAATGTCACAATCAGCGTAAACGATGAAAATGTCTTCTTATCCTTATCCTTCTGTATCATCTGTAAGTTCCCCGATTAAAGTCAAAACGGTCGGCCAGTGAAAGGCCGGTTTCAAAATCATGCAGCGTCAGCTTGCGTATCTTGTAGTAGTTCAACCAATAGTTCTGCAGTGCCTCGATATAGTTCTTCTGCGCCTCCTGCTGCCTGTTGAGCGAGAGAGTCAGGCTGTTGATGTCCGCCTGACCGATAATGAAGCGCCGGCGCGTCTGGTCATACGCCAGTTCGGCAAGCTCCAGCGCCTCTTCGGCACTGTTCACCAGATCCTGCTGCACATTGAAGTCGCTCACTGTCATCACCACATCCTCCTCCAGACTTATCTCTTCCTGACGAGCTGCTATCTTCACAACATTCAGATTGTTCCTCGCCATGTTGTATTTGCCTTTCCTTACCCCCCAGTCGACCAACGGAATGGAAACGCTGACCGATACCAGATCCTGCTGCAGCAAGTCCCGGTAGGCCGAACGAAGGTTGCCCGCCACCTGATTGAAACCCACACTGGCATTGAAGCTGGCATTAAACCGCGATTCCTTCTTTGTCTTGTCCACATCACGCTCTGCCTCCAGCACATTCTGCCTTTGCTCCAGGTAAGTAGGATTATTCTCTCTCGCCCGTGCCAACGCATCGTCCGCCATAATCTCCACATGCCGCGGACGGGCCGGCAATACCAGTTCAAGGTGGGTATCCTTGTCCAGATTCAGGAAAGTAGCCAGTGCAGACATCGCCCGCTTCAGCGAAATCTCCGCATTGCGGAATGTATTGCGGGCGTTCACACGATCCAGTTTCAGCGTCAAAAGGTCAGCCTGCGAAATAGCAGCTATCTTGTGGCGCTGCACCCCGATGGCGTAAAGCGTATCCGTGCTTACCAGATTGTCTTTCGCCAACTTATAGTCAGCCTGTGCCATTGCCAGATTAAAGAAATAGTTTACGGCCTCCTCGGATACCTCTTCCGTATTATAGACAAACTGCTTCTTCGCCTTCTCAAACTTCAGGGGTTCTATCTTTCTGTCCCAACGGAAAGCATTGTATCCCAACAAGTCCTGCTGATAGCCTATGCGGAAAGGCACGGTAGAAAACTGGGTGGATTTGGTATCACCGAAGTTGCGCATGAAGTCAAGCTCCGTATCCACATAGAATGTACCTCCCAACCAGTCGAAGTTCTGTGCAAGACTGAGTCCGCCTGTAGCGCTGAACATCTGTTGCTCGCGATACACATCCACATTCTGCTCCGAATCATAGCGTTGCGTAATATAACGGTAATACTGGGCAGGCATGAGATTCAGTGTAAGACTGGGCAGACGGTTTGCCTTGTAGGTACGGTATTCCCAGTATCCCGAAAGATACATGTTCTGATACCGGAACGCCGACAGCGAACTGTCATTCGCTATTTCAATAGTCTCCTGAAGACTGAGCCGCAACGTGCTCTGTCCTTTCATCCCAGTCGCTGCACACAGCAGCAACAGCAGACATATATTAAAACTTCTTCCTTTCATATTCTTTTTTATAAACGAACCAATAAATCAACGGAACAATAAACAGACTGATAATCACCCCCACAGTCATGGCTCCAATCATGGCTATGGACAGCGGACGCTGCAACTCCGATCCGATATCCGAAGTGAAAAGCAGCGGAACCATCGCGAATATGGTGGTAAGCGTAGTCATGACAATGGCACGCAACCGCCGTATTCCTGCCGTATGAATAGCCTCGAAAAGGGGCATCCCCTCCTTGCGCAGCTCATTGATGCTGTCAATCTTCAGAATGGAGTCATTCACCACCACGCCGCACGACACAATAATTCCGATAGCCGACATCAGGTTGAGCGTATGTCCGGTCGCCCACAGGCAGAGCAGGGCAAAAGCCGTATCCATCGGTATCTCCGACAGTACAATCAACGGTTGCAGGAAGCTTTCAAATTGCGCGCACAGAATAAAATACATAAGCAACACAGATATCAGCAAGATGACAGCCAGCTCACCCATCATCTTCTGGTTGGAAAAGAAGCTTCCACCGAAAGAGACATCCCACTTTCCCGACTCACGCACGGTCTCCCGTACTTTTTCCATCAGCTGCGGAGCATCTTTCACTCCATAAAAACTGAGAGGAATGTATTCACCGTTACGCCCGGCTGTGATAGTCTTCAGGTCTTCAGTCGGCACAACTGATATCAGCTCCCTGAGCGGCACGAACACTGTCTTTCCGTCCGCATCCGGCTGGCTTTCCACCAAAGTTTCCGCCAATACACGAGACACCGTAGTCTCATTGCCGGCTATCACAACAGGCAGGCGCTGCTGATAAGAACGCAAGGTAGAAGTCTCATTCTCCTTGAACGCCGTACGCAAGACCCGTACCACTTCATCATATCCCACACGGTAAACAAGCAGTCGGTTGCGGTCTATCACCAGATTAAGTTGGTTACGAAAAGAGATTCCTTCGGGATAAATGCCTGCGGCCTCCGCTATCTGCCTTTCCAGCTCCTTCAATTCCTGCGGTTGCGGTGCGGAAGTCTTGTCGGTAGGCTGAAGCTGCGCCACCACATCCGCTTCGCCTGTCACGAAAAGCTTTTCAAAAATCGTTACCGGAGGTGAAAACGTAACCACCGCAGCAGGATACTGCTGCCGGAACAATTCTTCCAAATGTTTCTGAAGCGGTGCAATCCCCGCAGGCTCAGCCGTCTTGAAATACAGTTCCGCTTCATCCGTAGAAAGTTCCTGATCGGCATTCAGCACGTAATCCTGCATCCCCACGTATGCCGTATGCTCCGTCACCATACTGTCTGTCTCCTGCATCAGCAGATTTACGCGACGAGTATTTTCATCCACATGTATGTTTTCGTTCCATTCCACCTTCACCAGCAGTTCATTCTGGTCAATCTCGGGCATACGCTCCTTGTCAAGCACGACGAACATCACCACACACAGCGGGAGAGTAAGCAGCCCGACCGCAATACTTATTCTCTTGTGAGAGAATGTCCACCGGATTCCGGCATCGTAGAACCGATCCAACCAGTCCGTCTTTAATACCTCCTTAAAGTTCTGGGTAAACCAATTGTGTCTGCGTATCGCAATCCGGTAAAACAGCAGATAAAGCACCGGGAGCAGCATGATACCCGTAAAATACGATACCATCAGTCCCGAAGTGATGGAAAACGCCTGATCCATAAAGATGGCACCCGCAATGCCGCTCATGAATATCAGCGGAACAAACACGGCAATCGTGGTAAGCGACGAACTGAGCATGGGGGTAATCATTTCCGTAGTGCCCGCCACAGACGCCCGTTTGAGAGAATATCCCCGTTCCCTGTACTGCGAGACATTCTCCGTCACGATAATGGCATTGTCTATCATCATTCCCACCGCCAGTATGAGTCCGGACAGTGAGATGACATTCAGGGATATCTTGCACAGATAAAAGAAAAAGAACGTGATTACCACCGAAGTGACCATCGTAATGCCGATAACGAGCGGCGAACGCACATCGCCGATAAAAAGAACCGCGACGATGAATATCAGCAGAAAGCCGAGTGTAAAGTTCTGCTGAAGGTTGGATATGGTATAGTCAAGCAGTTCCGTCTGATTGCGGCTCACGGTAAAGTCAATGTCCGGATAGATTGAGGCAAAATAGTCGGTTGTCTTCTTCAGCTCCTTTTTCAGATTGTCCATATTCTCTTCCGACTGCTTGATGATGGCAAGTGTCACCGCCCGTTTCCCGCCGGCAAGAGAGCGTCCGTTCTCCCGCTGCGACACCAGACGCACCTTGCATATATCCCGCAGCTGCAGGATCCGGCCTTCCTTGCGCAGATAAATGCGCTCCACATCTTCCGGAGTGCGCAACAGGGAAGCGATACGTATGTTATATTCGTAATAGCCGTCTCTCACCAGCATGCTTCCCGGCTCCACATTGTTTGCGGCAAGAGCCGTCTCAAGATCGGATACGGTCAGACCGATGCCTGCCATCTTCTCCACATCGGGAATCAGCTGAAGCATCTGTCCGGGCACTCCCGTAATGTCTGCCATCGCCACCTGCGGAAGCTGCTCGATGCGCCTTCTCACCACATTTTCTGCCAGTCCGCACATCTCCAAAAACGCCCTCTCGTCCGTCTCCACATACGGGCGGTCAGACTTGAGTGTCATGTTCAGATAAAAAACAGGAATATCCGTGGCACTCGCCTTGACCGCCTTAGGCCTCACCGCATCGCGGGGCAGCGCACTCATGGCGGCATCAATCTTTTCGTTCACTTCGATAAAGGCCAGATCGGTATCCGTACCGAATTCGAAAGAAAGGCGGATGATGCCCGACCCGTCACGCGTTTCACTGCGCATCTCCGTCAGGCCCGACACCTGTAGCAGCGCGCGCCTCACCGGAGCCACCATCGTGTTCTCCAGTTCACGTGCGGAAACATTGTCTCCCGTCACCTGAACGGTAACCTGGGGGATGTCAATGTCCGGCAGGAGCGAAACGGGCAGAGAAAAATAAGTCACCAGTCCCACTATGAAGCAAGCCGTGAATGCCATCAGCACGGCAATGGGACGCTGTATAAGGAATTTTACCATTTTCTTTATTCAGTCATTACAGATTACTATCAGGACAAACGACAACAATACAGGCAGCAGCAACCGATTGTTTGTGCAGTTGCAAAACGCCATATATATATGTCGCGCCTTCCTTTTACTTGTCACTCCCGACGACTTTCACCGGAGTTTCATGCGCCAGATTCACGTTTCCCGATGTTATCACCTGCACACCTTCCTCCATGCCGTCGCCCGACACGGTATACTCCGTCATGTTCTCCAGTCCTGTCTGCACATAGTTCCACATGGCCTTGCCGTCTTGCAGGGTAAACACCACCTGCTTGCCCGAGCGCAACACCACAGCCGTCTTCGGTATGACGAACTGGTCGGCAACCGAGCGCTTCACGTTCACCCGCACGTTCATTCCGTCAAACAGACGGGCACTTCCGTCCACCTGCGCCCTTACGCTCACCATTCCGTTCTCGTCCACCAGCGGGTTGATTTCCGTAACCCGCCCCCGGCAGGGAGCAGCCGTAGCGGCGTAAGGTGTCACATCCACCCTGTCGCCCCGCCGGATAAGCGGCAGTTCACTTTCAAGCACGGTAAATTCCACCTCCATGCTGGCAGTAGATATTACCCGGCAGAAAGGTTCCGACGCATCAGGCAGATTATACCGCTTGCTGAAGAGATTCGCCACCACTCCGTCGAAAGGAGCGACGAGTGTGGCATGCTCCAGATCATGTTGGGCCAGGTCGTAGGCCGCCTTGCTCTGCCCGTAACCGCTCTTCACCCGGGCCAGCTGCATCACATCGGCAGGCACGGCGGCCTGATTGTCCGGCGCATAGCCCTGACCTATCAGCACATCCTTCATGTCAAGCTCCGACTGGGCAAGTGCATTGCGTGCCTGTGCAAGCTTGTTTTCAAGCGTAAACAAATCAAGTTCGGCTATTTTCTGGCCTTTCTCCACACGGTCGCCATTTTTTACATAGATTTTTGCTACGGGCTCGGTAACGGTACGGAAGGCAAGATCGGCATATTCCTGCGCCTCCACCTTGCCGTTACTCACCAGTTCGTGGTCGAAGACCGAACGTTTCAGTGTCATCACCGTCACTTCGTTGACCGAAGCCGGCAGCACCGTCTCTACGCCCTCCTTTTCCATAGTCTCCTGCCCGTCGCCGCAGGAAACGGCAGCCGCCGCCACAAACAGGGCCGCCACATATCCCAATGAATGTCTGTTCTTCATAGTCGGTTCTTTTTGATGCAAAAATAACATTTTCCTTCTATCACCCACTTTTCTCATATATTTTTTTGTTTTAATATCTCGTGCACTTCCTCGCGCATCTGCCTGATGGCTGTAGACATGACTTTCGGTTCTTTGTTCAAGACCACATCGGCCGCCTGCTTCAACTTGTCCGGATGATAATATTCCGGGTCGGCATAAAGTTTTACCAACAGATAATACGGATAAATCCGCCCCGGTACCCGGGTAATGGAGCGGAGATAATACTCTTCGGCCTGTTCATAGTCCTGCATTGCATGCTCACTCCTTCCCATCAGGTTCAGTATCATTGGGTCGCCGCTCACATCAGACAGCGTTTTTTCCAGAACATCTTTCGCCTGCTGATAGCATCCCGTCTTGTAAAGCGAGCGGGCAAGCTCGAACCGATAGTCGGCATTATCATCCATTCCATACAGCTGCTGATAACTTTCCACGGCCGAACTGTAGGCACCCGTGTTATAAAGCATCCTTGCCTGCGACCATTTGGATACATCGCGGACTTCAAGTTCATTCCGCATAAAACAATAAAAGCTTAACCCCCCCGCCATAATCGCAGTATAACCTACCACCATGCCTGATTTCACATCAAAACGGGCCTTGCCGTCCTTATAAAAATAATCCGTAAGGGCAACAATCACCAGCAGGACAAACGCCGCCACAATGGCCGGAATATGGAAAGGATAAGAGAAGAAGGCGAATATTCCGACAGAGAGCAAAGCTCCCGACACGCCGAATGTCTTCTCACGCCTGCAAAGTGCCAGGCTTCCCCCCAATACCAACAGCAAAGCCGCCAGACCCCAAATTCCTGTCATCATAAATGCCTGTATGTATTCGTTGAAGGCAAAGTCGGGCACTTCCGCCACACGTTCTTCCTCGTCCGTATATCCGTTCCGAGAAAAATATTCCTCCTGCGCCTCACCGTAAACCGCCGAGAAGGTGCGGCCGTCAATCCAGCCAACCGGATGCTTCATGGCTTCAGAAAGGGATATCTTCCATACAAGCAGCCGCCCGTCCGCCGAATCCTTCTTCATCAGATACATGCCTGCCGCCGATGCCGCTATCACAATCAGGCAGACAGCCGCCACCAACCGCGCCCGCCATCCTTTAGGCACAAACAGGCGATGCAGTCCCAACCATCTGTCAAGCAGGAATACCACCGACACGCCGGCTGCAAGCCACGCCGCCCGGCTCATTCCCGCCGGAAGCACGCAGACGATGAGGAGTGTCACGGTCAATGCCGTGTAAAAGGGCAGTCCTTTCAACAGACTGTACCGTATCAGCTCGTTGACGGCCAACGGAAGTACCAGGGCCAGATAGCCGGAATAAGGGCCGGGATTGTAGAAACTGCCGGTCAGCGTAAACAGTGCGTGGTTTGACTCCCGCAGTCCGAACACCTGAAGCAGTCCGAGCACCGCCTCCACTCCGCCCAACACAATCAGAGTCCATACGGCAAACCCGGGCAGACGCTTCAACTTTTCATCGTCCGCCAGAATCAGTACAACAAGCACCAGACCCGCCGCCATGCCTGCCCTGCCCAACCATGCCCATTGTCCGGCCAGAAAGTCGGGAGGCACGCCCCGGCTCGAAACAAACACTACACCCACCATCGCCACGACGGGCACCAATACGGCATATCCCCACAGCCATCGCAAGAACAGCTTGAAGAGTTCCCACAGAAACTTTTTCATTCCAGCATTTTCCATACCTTATTCCTATTTTTTCATTTTAATGTTTATCTTTTTCCAATTTCCACAACACGACTTTCACCGCGCCAAAAACTTTTCATACCCAAACCTTTTATCGTTATATCTTTTACTTTTTTCTTATCTTAGAAACAGAACATGACAAGTGCCGGATCGGGAGTGTAAGCTATGGCGTACAAACCGTTTCCGTCACGCGACAGGTCTATGGCCTGCACATCTATATCCAACAGATACTTCTTCAAAAGCACACCTTTCCAATCATACACTTCAACTACAGAGCCGCAAAAAGCCCTGTCAAACGCTTCTTCATAGTTTCTTCCTGAATACAAGGCATATACCTGCCTGTCATCTGCACACACATCCAAATAGCCGACCGGAGACGACAAGGGCAATGCGGGCAAATCGTACTTGTAATCAGGAAAACAATCCTTGTTTTCAGTTACACACTCCCAATTCCCATTCTTATTCAACTTATAAAAAGACAGTATCTTGGCACGCAGGGTGGCCTGCACAAACCGATTCCCTCTTTTATCGGATGCCAACCGGCCTTGATAGATTTCCGAACGGACAAATCCGCTGACCTTTCTTTCCTCTTCATCCCGATAAGGATATTCCCCGAAAGGGTAAAACACTCTTCCATACTTATCCAAAAAATAAAAACGGTGGGCATCATAACGGCCGGAAGCAACAAACCCGCCGTTCACCGGAAGCAATTCAATGTGGAACAAAGAATCTGACTTAAACAGTGAAAGAAAGGACATGCCTTCTCCCCCATCATAACCTTCGCCTATAAAGCTCTCGCGTCTGTTTGCATCATACAAAACCAAATTTCCATCCTTATCCGAATGAAGCGAGGACAGGAACAAAAATTCGTCCGGCCCTTGCCCCGATTTGCCGTATTCTCCCCAAACAGTCCGATGACGGACATCAACAACATGAAACAGTCTTTCATTATTAGTATCCAAAATGACCAACACCGAATCGTTCACCCATGAAATATCCTTCACCTTATTCAACAGCAGTTCGTTTTCTCCCAATATCACCTGATGATGCAAAGAGATTTCTTCCGTTTTCCTTGATATGTCCGGATAGCATGAAGTCAACAGCACCGTAAACAAAAGTCCTATATGGTATTTATATTTCATTGCTTTTCATATTTACCATCCAGGATGTCAAAATGTCATTTTGACATCCTGGATGATGGTGTTTATTTTTTAATTTCTATCCTTATTAAGGAAAATAATATTTAACTCCAGTCCACAAAGTCCCCGTTTCTGTATCAAAACAGTACCCTGAACCTGCACAATACCACGGGCCGACTATCACTTCTCCCGTAGCCAACGCTTCTACATTCTCCATCACCAAATCAGATACTACTTCTGTTTTTTGTGCATTATAAGTTGCATATCCTGCAACAAAGGCAACGGCGGCCACAACAGCCACTTTCAAAATGTTTTTTTTCATGGTTTCTTTGTTTTTTCACATTAATCAATAGTCTCTTGTCTCTCTATGAAGCGGCGAATCTCCGATTTATCCGTCTCCGAACCTATAACATTACCTCTCTGCCACAACATCCTTTCTCTAAAATTAACGGACCAATCTGTTTTTTCAATCTATCTTTTTCCACACTCTCTCCCAGTTTATGTCGCCCGTAAAGCGGTTTTCCGACTTCCATATCCTGACTGCCTTTCCCACGATATAGCATTCGGGAAGCAGACCCCAGTAGCGCGAGTCCTGCGAATTGAAGCAGTTGTCGCCTCCCATAAAGTAATAGTTCTCGCGGAAGCGGTAGCCCGTCACCTCCCTGCCGTCCAAGTAGAAACGCCCGTCGCGGCAACTCAGCCTGCCGCGCTGTTCCCACTCTATCAGATTGCGGTAGAGCTTGTAGTGCAGACTGTCCAAACGCACCGAATCACCGCGGGCTGGCACATAGAGCGGCCCGAACTCACGGATATTCCATCCCAGCGCGGAATCGCCGGGAAAGGCATAATAGCTGTTGGCACGTATCATCTCCTGCACGCCGCCCTCCATGGCAAGCATGTTTGCCAGTCTCATCTGCGAATTTTCGTTGCCCAATCCTCCGGTTACACCGCGCACCCGGTAACGGGCGTCCCTTATCTCCACCGTATCTCCCGGCACGGCGATGCACCGTTTCACGTAATAAAGCATCACATCGAAGCCGATGCTGTCCCACCGCTCCGGATAAGGGAAGTTGAACACCAGTACATCCCCCCGGCGAAACTCCTCCAGTCCCGGCAGCCGCCTTATCCGAAAAGGACGGTGTACCGCGGCATCCTCTATGTCGAACAGGCGCGCCCCCTTCAGCAGCTTGTTCACCACCACATAGTCGCCCGGACGAAGCGTCGGCTCCATCGAATCGGACGGGATGGAGAACGAGGCAAACACAAACACCTGCATCACGATGCGCAGCACAATCCAAGCAGCATAACAGATTATGGCCACGGCCCCCGCTCTGCCGAGCAGCGGCAAAAACTTCCGTCCGCCTATGCAAATCCGCTTTATCCAGTCCTTCTTCATCATCTTGCTCAAAATATCGGGAACTTCTGCTTCCCGTTCTCCATAAAAAACACATGCTCTTCCCTTCCCCGTGTCAGGTCTCTCAGCCAGAGCAACGCACCGGCAGGGACATCCGCCTCTATAAACGTAGTGTCTGCCACCGTCCGGCCGACGCTTTTCCATTCCTCCGCTCCGGCATGATAAAGCAGTTCGTAAAGATCGCCCGGGCGGATGAAATTGTCATCGTTGCGGGGCATGAAATCAAGGCGGTCTACCGCCACTGTCGCGCCCAAATCCAAAATAAGTTCACCGCCCTCCGCCTCGGAAGTGAAGTAGGTCAGCGGATTTCCATCGGCCGCATTCCTGCGTGACACAATCAGATTGCCACACTCCGGCTCGCTGCCATTCAGCGCGACCGGCTCAATCTTCCTGCCGCCGGAGTAAACCGCAATTTCCGCCACTTCGGCCTGCCTGCCGGCCGGAGCTTTCAGGCGGACAAAACGGCACGGTACGGGTACGGCCAAGTCAACCCGGTTGTATGCAATGCGCGGCGTATCGCTTACGGCATAAAGCAATTCTGCCTGACGAAAGTCGCGCGTCAGACTGCCCTCGAAACGGCTTCCGGCAATCCGTTTCACATGACTCCGTATCCACGGATAATAAGGATACTTGCGCCACAGGCGCACCTTTTCCCGATGCAGGGTATCCGGCTGCAAAGGGCGGACTTCCTTCCCCCCAAACCATACCGGATATCCTGCCGGAGCATATCTGCCGTCTTCGTAAGTCATCGGCAGATAAATCATGCCGGACTCGAGGTTGGGCACGGTCATCCTTCCGCCCGAAACGCGCGAACAAGCACACGGCCACCACCTTCCGTCATAAAAGTAAGCCATATAGCGCAGTTGGCCGTCGGCGGCATCCACATTCATGCGCAGCGTATCCGGATAATATTCCGCACTGACATCCTTCAGATAAGGATGATAGAACAAGGAAGGAACGTGCTCCAGTTCTTTTCTCCCGAACCGCTCCACCCTTTCCCGCTGGAAGCCATAGGTTTCACGGAACACCTTGCCCCGCTTGTAGCCCCGCGTGTCGAGTGTCCCCCGCTCGGTAGGGCCGTTGATATACCAGATGCGTGCGTCATGTCCCGTAGTATCGCGGATTGCCACCCATACATGGTTTCCCCGGATATCCATATCCTCCACGCAGGGTATGCCGATGGAGCGGAAAGCATATACCATAATGTCGGCTGCATCCCGACAGGTTCCGAAACGGTGCTCGAAAAGATAGCGCGCCCCCACGTGAGGCAAAGGCGGATTGAAGTCGTTGCTGTAAATGAATACGGGTTTCAGCAGATAACGGCTTATCGTCTCCGTGGCTGCCACCACATCACTGCCCGTATATACCGAATCAAGCAGGTGACGGAAGTCGGCTTCATACAGTTCGCGCCATTCTTCCAGCGGTTCGTCGCCGATGCGGTAAGGCAGCAGATATTCACAAAAGTCATCGAATGAGAGATTCCGGTTCCACGGACGCTTGCGCCACATCGCGAAGGCATGGTCAATGTTGCGGATGAGATAATCGGCGGTGATCACCTGCGCGTCATAAATCTTGGGAAGATGCTGATAAGTGTATCCTTCCCACCGGCGGTAACGCTCCGGAGCAATCTGGCCGAACGAATTGCTGTATGTACGCACCCGCTTCACACTGTCCATCTCCCCTCCCTGACGGTAGAAATAACGGTGCGGCATGTTCTCTATCAGAAACTGCGCCGCCCGCAGCTTCAGCGTGTCCCCTTCATAATGGCGCAGCACCTTCAGCAGCTCCTCTCTATTCCCGCCCGCAAACTCCAGCGCCTGCTCCAGACAGCTCGACTGAGGTGTACAGGCAACCATCATCCCGATTACCAACAAAATTATCCAACTGTTCCGCATCGTCTTTTTCTATCTTTTAAATAAGGTTACTGCAATCATCTTTTTATCTTGTCAACGACAAACCGGCGGAAGCCCAACGAATCCTCGTCGTAGTCCGGACTCTTGTAATGGCTGTCGCTGATGTAGAATCCGTCGGATGCCACATAATACAGGTCGGAACGGTAACGGTTCGCAGGAAGCATCGTCTCGCCGATGATTTGGAAATCCTTGTCCAGCACGATGACGGAGAAACGGCTCCGCCCGGACTGCCACAAGTCCACAAAACTCTCCGTAAGCTCCAGGTCTTCACGCGGATAGGCAATCCGGTAATACACCTCACGGAATCTGTCATACACGACATCGCCATAGAAGGGAAGCTCACACATCATCTTGGCAGCCAATGTCAGGTCGGTGGGAACCTTGTCGGGCATCGAAACCTTGTCCGCATACCGGCTGCGTGCCGGGACGCGTCGCACCTGCCGGTGGTCTTCCGACACGACATAAAGGTCTTCGTCGAAGGCGAACGAATAGACAAACTCCTTCCCGTTAAAGCAGCGGCTCACCCTCGATTCTATCCCCAAGGCGGGAGCGCCGCTCTCGCGACACAGGGACGGAGGATAGCAGAAGGGCAAGGCTTCTGCCTCGCCGCTCTCCATGTCCACCTTCATCCCTACAGGGCTGTCCATCGTCATTTTTCCGCCAAGGCGCGGATTGGGCAACTGCATGCAATAAAGCTTTCCACCTAGCCGCAGCATCGGAAAACCCGTTACGGAACGGGTCATGATAAACGGAAACTCCTCCTCTGAAGAAACAAACTGAAGCTCCTTCAGCTTATGACCCGCCGTGTCTATCCTGGCTATCTCCGGCATATACAGGCTGGGCAGATAGATTTCGTCCCAGTCCGCCATCAGAAAACCGCCGGCCTTGGGTCCTACCCCGTCGGCACCCTCGCGGTGATACCGGACTGTCTTTTCCAGACTCCGGCTTTTCAGGCCGTAAATATAGAGTTCCGGTTCGTTGTTGCTCATAAAAACCAGATGTTCACGCCCGGTCTCGTCCGTAAACACGGACAGCGACTTGATGTAAAGCGTCGTGTTCACACTCAAGGGATAACACACTCGTTCCGGCGTCTCCTGCAAGTCCACCGCATAACGGTCGTCCTGCCGATGGCCACACGATGCCAATGACAGACAAACCATCAATATCCAGACAAAAGACTTGTTCATACCCGTTTTCATATCTCTTATTTTTTCAGACTCCAATCAAAATGCTTCAAATGTTGTTCAGAAAAGCCAAATCCAACGTATAAATCACATAGGAATAGTCTTCATCCTGAGAAAGGAAATAGCCCAGACCTTTCTTTTCATCGACGGCAAACAGCTTGCATTTCCTGTCCAGCTTCACCAATGCCTCAGGCTCTCCGTCCCATCCATAGACCAGAAGACTGTTGCCGCTATAGTCATTGTCATTCGAGAAGGGATTGCCCGAATACAGAATCAGGGCTTTGTCCCGATAGCCCTGCACACCCAGCGCACCTATCACGTTCTTGTCTCTCACGAAGCCCACACTCTGATAATCTTCCGTCGAGAGGTCTCTGAACTCCGGAAGAACATAGACATGCTCGCAAAGCAGGGAGGGACGGCTCAGATCGTGAAGGTCGTAAAACTGGAAAGCGGCTCCCATGCCGTCGGCAAAGGCCATGCGGTCGCCCGACGCATTGCAGGCCCTCACTCCCTGAAAGCCAAAACCTAAAGCGATGTAAGAAAAATCCTTCAGCAGCTTGTCCTGCTCCGGATAGCGGCCGAAGCGGCTGATTTCCGTGGCTGTTGAATCGAGGAGCACAAAGCGGCCTCCGTCTATCAGACCCGAAACGCAATAAACGCCGTCACGTACCGGAAAGACATCCAGCGGGCTGCAGAAACGGGCGGAATCGACCGGAACAGGAATAGAAGTATAGGAAGCGTCGCCGTAGCTCCCGTCCGCGCTTTCCGCATGAAATATCCTGCCTAAATTCGAGTCGTAGAGACCGAGCCCTTCACCCTGCCCGCACATGGAGGTGACGAACAGAAATTCGTCCGGACCCGTGCCCCGCGGAGCCATGTCCGACAAAAAAGTTCCTTTCTCCGCATCAAAAACGGATATGAAATGCTCCCCGCTGAAATTCCGAAACAGCAAACGCCCGCCTGCAAAGGCCATCTCCACCGGCATCTTTATCTCATCCGTCTCAAACTGCGAATGCTCCGCCAGTTCTGCATACTCAATCTGCGGAAACTCGTCTGTCCAGACGGCTTCTGTATTCTTCTCTCCGCAACCGCTTACTGCGGCAAGTCCCAAAATGAACAATGCTTTCTTCAAACTATCCATATTCATAATTTCCTATCCAACATTTACTTTCCCATCACATCAATCCATCCAAATCCAGATACCCGAACTGCCTTTCGTCCTCACAGGCCATTATCAACCGATTATTACCCTGATCAAAACAGAATGTAATGATAGGACGTTCAGTCTCTAATGTTGACAGATGATTACCCTCCAAGTCAAAAACCAGCAACTTGGTCGGATAATTCACCCGTATGCTTCTTTGCTGTTCCGACAAGCGAGTATCCCCCAAGTAACTCACCACAATCCTGTCGCCACAAAAGGCTACATTCCTGAAATAACGGTTATCATTTGAGGTTCGCGCATTCCATCTTCTGCCATACAAGTTATATTTCAAACTGCCGTCCAACGAGCACAGACTCAACAAATCATGATACCAGTACGCCTCCACATACAGCCCGTGTTCCACCGATGCGGAAAAGCTCACCCGCTTCCTCTCTATCTGGGGATGACCTGCATAATCCATAAAATCCTTATGCCCTGTCTTCATGTTCCATTTTGCGGCAACAGGCTTGTAATCCCCGTTCTCCAATTGTCTAATAAACAACGCATAAGAAAGCGTATCGTTTATATACTGGAAATTGCTTGGAAACTCAACCTTGTCTATAGCTGACTTCTCGACTGGCCGATAAAGTGCATTCTGCAAGACACTATCCATCGGATAACTCAGTATGCGCTGACGACCGTAATCTATCACATAAAAAGTATTGTCAGATTCATCGGGCACAACACTCCCCATATTGGCAATTTCTCCCGGGCCTTCTCCCCATTCCCCCACACTCGTAAGGTAGGAAAAGGTATTCTTGTCAAATATATGAATGAGTTTGTCCGGAGACTTATAGTCACTTATTATCAGATAATCATTCAATATATAAGGCGTTCCGAATACGGAAATCTCCTTTTCGCTTATGTCTATATTCTTTATACGCTTAGCCACATCCACGACATGGCTTTCCGCGTCATACTCTTTATGCGGATCTGTCAGTCGCCCACAGCTGACAAACAGAAGCATACTTAAAAGATATGGAATTCCTTTCATTCTCTTCTACATTGATTTAAATCTTCATCATTCCATTCATCTATCCACTGTCAACTCACATTGTCTTTTTCAGTCAACAGCCTATATCATGAATTATCTCAGCCCGTTCTCACCACGCTTCAAAGCGCCCTACACGCTACAGAGCATATTTCAAGACAACAGGAGGCTCTTCCAAAGTCTTGCGGGAAGCACAGTAAAGATGCTGTTCACTGCGGTCGACAGAAATGGAATAGACATAACGGTCGAACTGATAGCGACAGAGCAGATTTCCCTTGTAGTCAAGCTTGAACATTTCAACTGGGGAAAGCTGCATGGGATCGAAATGTTCCGTCCCTTCATAAAGCAAATAAATATGCTTGTCCGTCAAGAAATAGTCGACATAGGCATGAATGTTACGCCCCCCGGTGAAACTGACAAAGGGAATCGGTGAATTCGACTGGATAACCTCATAGCCCATCTGGAAATGATCCGGCCCGGTCAATGTAAAGACCACATTCAGCGAGTCATCATATACGCTAATCCGGTCACGGTGCATGTCCGCAGCCCACAAAGTGCCGTCCTCACGGTTAGGGAACAGGCAAGCCCCCAACACTTCACCCGTGAAATACTGGTAGGAGAACATGTCTTTCCCGCTTTCCTCTCCTTTCCTGAAAACCGCAAAAGGAGCCTCTACGCCGTTGCTGTAGCGTTCGTCCGGAGAATACCACATGTGGCAGCCCACATAATGAGCCGGATCACGATCATAAACATCGGATGTCATCAGGACTTCCGAGGAATATCTGAACGAGGCCTGAGGAACAAAGCGACGGCGCTTCAATAGTGAATCCAGATTTACGGCATAGCAGGTCTGCGTAGCCATGTCTCTCAGATAAAAGTCGCGGCTGCAGTTTGAGTTGAGACACAGTCCACACGACAGCATTTCTTCCGGCCCGTTTCCTTTCCGCACCAGTTGCGCCAGCGGCTGAAGCGTGTTGAGCGAATACAGTTCCAGCTGATATTCACAGACCGGCTGATTGCCCACCACCAGAACCGTATCATCCAGCACCCGGAAAGAAGCCGGATAAAGCAGACTGTCTATCTCTATTTCTTCCGCATCCGTCAGTGCCTTCGTTTCCTTAAAATCCGCACGGGTAAAGACTACATCTCCCGTCCTCTCCTCTCTTGAAGTACAACTGCCTCCCATCAGCACAAGAGCCGACAGCAAGGTGAAAAATCCAATCTTGTGTTTCATAATATTTTTCATCCAAAACAATCCGATGTTTGTTTATTTACAATCCCATTTGTCAAAATAAAGAACGGACATTCCTATACAGCACAAAGCCAATAATATTTCTGTCAATCTACCTTTAATCTGCATTTCATCAATATTGGGTTAGACTGTTCCGTTACATCATACTGTCTGATTAGGTTTTCTATAACCGGCGACTTGGCGTTCTCGGCCAACTCCAAGAACTGGTCACTCGACATGAGGCAGTACAGGCATTCATCGTCCATCACGTAAGTCATGCTGGCGGGAGACAAGGCGAGGCTTTCGGTAAAGTGAAAGTCGTCATACAAGGAACTGGCGGTGTAGGCCTTCCCTTCCACAACCGAATAAAAACTCCAATAAAGCCGGTCTTTCAGCATAAACGAGACCATGACGGCCTGAGGGTTCAGCGAAAAGTTCGTAATGGAATATACATAGTCATGGCTGTTCGCCGCGGTGACAAATTCCATGATGTCGCTGTAGTTCGCCTTCCAGAAGTCTGCCGGAACCCGGTACTTGTCCAGTCCCAACCGGTACACGGGAGAAACTTTTTCGCCCAGCCGGTAAAGCGTGTCGGATGGGGAGGCCATGTAATACAGGCTGCCGTCCGACACGGCAAAGTTATTGTCATCCACCACAAAGAAATAGCCTGCCACATGGTCGTCTATCGGGAAATGTTCTCCAGTCACACGCCCTGCCTCCGTATCATAGCGCACCAGCCTGTGGCGGCTGATGTCGGACACCAGATTGTTGTTGTAAAACCAGTAGTCGCCCGCGCCGGACTTCGCAAAGCCGAACGGCATGAACGGCAGAGAGAGCGAACGTTTGTAGCTGCCTGCGGAATCATACACAAGAATCTGCCTGCGGTTGTTGTCGAGCAGCTCTATGTCGCCCGAAACGGGGTCAACAAGCGCGTCGGACAGGGACTGGTATTCGCCCGGGCCCATCCCCAGACGCGACAGTTTCAGCCTGCCCTTACCCGTCTCTGCATCGAACATATAGAACGATTTGTCGGAGATGAAGCAGATGTCATCCCCCGCCAGCTTGGGACGCTCGATGTAGCCAACCAGAAAAGTGTCATTCGTTTCCAATGGCACATATTCTATCGTGTCAAACAGTGCTGAAGCCACAAGCCGGGCCGACGGATCCAGATCTACCGGCTGGCCTGTCAGAATTCCCTCGTCCAACTTCTTGCCCGCGCAGGAGGCAAGAAGTATCGCTGCAATCCAAAGTAAATTTTTCATAGTTCCATTCATTTTGTCATTCAACCAATGTATGCAAAGGAAAAGCCTGCTCCACACATCTCCAAACATTCTGTCTTAATTCTTTCTTAATTTTTGACTTAGAAACTTCTAAGCCGGATGCCCGAACCTTAGCTTTGTCTTAACAATGACAATATCGTCCAAAAAACTGGCAGAATAGTCCGCTTCACAAATTTTAAGCCTCCGAACGACTGTCTGCTCCCGACAAGACGACCGGTTTACAATATCAACCGGCATTTGTCTCCTTACCAAAAAACACCCGCCTGTCCACCGTCTCCAAGACTTGCCTCAAGCAGCCAGAAGTTATCTTCATCCAACCCGTCTTCGCTACGGCTTTCCGCAGGTATCTGAAACAGCAGCACAGACTTTCTGTCGCTCTCGCAGCAAATCAGCGTGGCAAGAAAACGGGTGCCGGCTGTAGCACAGACATCATTGTCTATCCGAGAAAACGGATAAGTGCGGCAGCCGGAAGGCGACAGCAGCGTCAGCAGATAATTCTTCTCCGGAGCCATCCAGACAAAGGCCGCCCCCTTATCCAGCATACGGACAGTGGAAAGCAGCGTATAGTCTTTCATCAGTCGGGGATATTGCTCCTCATAGCCGTATTTGTCATAATAAGCACGGCTTACCTCCGGAGTCAGCACACCGTCCGCCGCCGGAAGTATCGGCTGCAGGCTGCATGAATCCGTCTGCACATCATAGACAATCGCCGTCTGCGTATCTCCCAACTGATAGCCGACCTTGTTCTGCCAGGTGAAGAACTGGTTGTACTTGTGTACCGAATTGGCCAAGTCTTTTTCCATAAAGCTCCGGCGAACCGCTCCGGTCGAGTCGCACACATGGAAAATCCGGTCATCCGAACTGATCACCAGCAGCGTGTTGGCATCCACATACTTGAACTGGTGGACATATACGCCCACTGGAATGCTTTTCACATAATCGCCGGACGATGCGTCATACACCTTTATCCCGTTCACCCCGGATATCCACAGCTCTTTCCTTCCGTCGGCCGAAACTATCACATCAAAGTCCGCTATCTCCACATAGTCTTCCGGCCCTTCTCCCCGCCGGTCAATCCTTCGGACAAAGCTTCCGTCGTCATCGAAACACAGCACCGAGTTCTCCGATGCCACATAAAACATCGAGTCACGCTGCACCACCTTATTTCCAACCCCTCCTATCAGTGACGAGTCGTTCGTTTCCAACGGTATCAGGCGGCAGTCCGGAAAAACCGACGACAGCTTCACCGCCTCCCGCTGCAACTCCATACAGCCTTCATGCTGAAAAATGGCTTCCGGCTGCTTCACATGCTCCGAGCACGAGAAAAGAACAAAAGCAGCCAAACAAACGAAATACTTCATGACAATATGCAAAAACATTTATAACGAAAATTCCACGATATGAATGTCCTTTGTTCGGGGAAGTCAGTCCATTCAATCCTCGTTGCACCCGGATAATTGCCCTTTTGAGAACAGGCCACGCACAGGAAAGACAATGCGGCCATACTGATTTTGCCTATAGCTTTCATAACCATTTTTCATTTTATATTTATTACAGCGATTGCTCCTCAACGGACAAACCGTTTTTCGAAGCAACCGTTTTTCCTCATTTCCTGATGTGTTATGAAGAATTAACCTTCACCAAAAACAGATTTTTGAATAATCATAAATTATTATTTTATCAAAATCCTCAAGCATATTCCAAGTATATATTTTATTATGCTTTTCATCTATTTTACAACGAAGAATATCATGCTGTAAATCTAAACAACAAATAGCTTTTTTATCTAATGTATATACTTCCAATAACATGTCAAACTTTCTTTTATTCATATTTAGAGGGAACGGTTGTAAATCCCTAAACATATAACCAACATATTGAGCGAACAAATATTTATCAGACAACAATGTGTACATATAATAATACCTATTATCATACAAACTTGGTTCCAAAGGTGAATTTACCAAATACTCTGTTTCATCTAAATTAATACTGCCATCTTCCCCGACCTCACCAATCAGAATTTTATTAAAGAAATTGAATCCAAGAGCTACTTTATTATTATTGTAAGAAAAATGATATTTATCAAAGCTTTTGTTGTAATCTTTATCCATTAGATGTTTTAAATTTGATGAAAACTTATAAGTATCTATAATCTTATGATTCTTGATGCTATAAGATTTCAATTCATTATCTAATGTTGAAAATATTAGTATGGAATCGTTTACATAATAAACTTCCTGTAACGGTCTATTATCATCCAATATTATTCTATCTTTATTTATAATTTCAGCTTTTTCATCCGTCAACTTGTACTTTATAACTTTCATCGAAGCTTGATCAAGTAATGTAAGGAAATTTTCCTTATCATTTTGCACCAAAGCAGGAGCCAAAAATTCTTCAGGGCCATTTCCGCAATTGACGAAACTATATAAGAAATCCAATGTTTCCAAATTATAAACAAAAAGGCAACGTTCATTTGGCAATATATCATTCTGAATTACTAAATAATCATCCAACACAATCATATCAACAGGACGAATAATTTCATTTATCTTATGAAAATCTGGTTCAATCTTATAGATTTTCTGAAATTCAGGATTGTATATTCTATCTGCATTCTGCTTGCAACCTGGAAATAATAAAACCAACAATAAAATACTAAAGAATATAATCATGGCATCGTTTTTAAAATCAAACAGAATCCTACTAAAAAATAATTTTAGCAGGATTCTATTATTTATTAGCATCCCCACCTATTGCAAGATGAAAAATGATCATAATTACAATCACACTCAAGAATCTTGGTAGTTCCCCATCCTATAGCAGAACATCCATTTGGACACTTTGCACCACTTTCGCCACTTGCCAATGCTTCCACATTGGCCAATGCCACATCAGACAATACGACATCTTTTTGTGAATTGCAAACACCATAACCTGCAATCATGGCAAAAGCGGCAACGAATGAAGCTTTCAATATTTTCTTTTTCATTTTTAGCTAATTTAATTCACTCACGCTGCGAAACGACAAACCGCAGATTTGCGTATTTCCTATTTCTTCTTACTTCTGCTACAGTTTAACCTCTTACTTTCATCATACATAAAACCGGATTGTCTTCTTCTGATATTTCAGGCAATAAGGTTTTCAAACCTACACAATAGTCATAGCCTTCTTGCTCCAGCTCTTTTAACGAATTTGACGATAAAGGCAAAATGAAGCAATTTGATTTCACAGATGAAGTCACATAGTCAAACACGCCGCATTTCAACACTCCGGCAAAATCCTCCAAGCGCAAGAAATCTGATTTTCCGCTTTTCAAATCATAAAAGCCTATATATTTAATGCCATCAGCCATAGGGCAGACAAGCAAGCACCCGTCGACTCCCATCACCATATTATAGGAAATAAAACCTGATTCCGACAATTTACTGAAATAAGCCATCGACCCATTATTGCTTATCTCATTCATATATTCTACGGAAGGGAATGTATAGTCATCATAAGCTACACTATAAACAGGCATTGCCCTTTCCGATGAAAATTCATATATCAATGGAGAAAAAGGAGTATAGCCATAAGTCTTTCCGTTCATCTGATATATTGAAATCGCCGGACCTGTAATGTAACCGGATTGGAATTCTTTTTCTAAAAAATGTTTTTCTACAGAAAGCCCCACATCCGTTGAAAGATAATAAAAATTTCCTGTTTTCTCCTGATACCCCCTATCATTCCAAAGCCAATAACCATTATCAATCGGACATCCACAAGTCGCATCGAATTGTAGTTTCCGTTCCGATAAATAAGCAAATGTATCGGAATCATATTCAATCACTTTTTGCTGTCCGGCATCCACGACATACAATATCTTCCCGCTGATATCCAAATAAATGGAAGATGGCCAAATATACTCTCCCGGTCCATTTCCTTTGTTACCAACCGCATGCAAGAAAGTACCTTCCTTATTGAATGCAAACAAAGCAGACTTATTGGCATCTAAAAGAAAAAGCGTATCTCCTTTAAATTCAATTTGGCTTATTCTGTCTATCAGGCACGAATCCATCGTTTCCAATCGGACAAATGTCATCTCGTAACTCAAGTCCAACTGTTTTACATTGGTTTCCAGTTTGAAATCCAATCTTTCCGCTTGTCCGGAAATATCCTTTACATTATTTTTTCCCCCGCATGAAAATAACACGACAAGAAATAGCAGGGATAAAAGCTTTACGGTTTTCATACTATTTCACCTTAATAAAAGAAAAAGAATAGAGCAAGAAAAGCTCTTTCAATGAATAATCACTATTCTCACCCTATTCTATTAATATTAACGCCATTGACAAGGTAAACTACCAGTACCACTGCAATGCAATGTATGGCTATATTCATCTTTCGATACAGTACCAAAACCTTCACCGCTTTCTCCACCAGCCAATGCTTCCACATTTGCCAATGCTATGTCAGACAATACGACATCCTTTTGTGAATTGTAAACGCCATAACCCGCAATCATGGCAAAAGCGGCAACGAATGAGGCTTTCAATATTTTCTTTTTCATATCTTTATTAAATAGTTTTATCAATTTATTCATACAATTTTTATCTCGCTCCGCGAAGCGGCAAACATCCGGCTTTCCCGTCTTCAAACTATTCATTACCTTTGCTGCCGTTACCTCCTTCTTTATCTGGTGGAACATCAGGGAGTGGACGGATGAATCGCCTTATCGGGAAAACAGAATGCGGATGACATCCGCCACTCTCTTTTTATATCTCTCACTTGTAGGCCGTACCCGTCACGACGATGCGCAAGGGGGAATCGGCCGTATTGCAATAGATGCTAACGGTCTTATGGAAATAGCCCGTCTCTTCCGCCGCATAAACAATGCGGATTCTGGTCTCTCCGCCTGCCGGAAGGGGACGCTTGTCATATTCCACACGCGTACAGCCGCACGAAGTGTCTATACCGTGAATCGCCAAGGCCGTCGTGCCCGTATTGCGGAGTGTCACCTCGCGCACCTGCTCCTCGCCGTAAGGGAATCGGCCGAAATCCACCTCACCCGTGCCGAGCGAAGCGGTGGTCTGCAAAAACTTGCCCGGATCCGCATCGGCCTTGCCCGTGAGAATGCGCAGGTAAAGGCGCTTCACATCGGGATTGTGAACCGGATTGCCGATGGCGGCCACGCGGTTGTCGGCATCGAGCAGAAAGGTCTGGAAGGTCATGTCGGCCGGAAAGCCGTTCAGACGGTTCAGTTCGTCATTCTCGTCGAAGCACACTGGATAGGTGAAGCCGTCGCGACGGGTAAGATAACGCAGCTCTTTCAGGTCTTTGGGATGAAAGTAGAACAGAAACGGGACACTGCCGTCCGTAGCCGAATCCACCTCGGCCATCAGCTCTTTCCATTTGGGAAGCTGCAGCTTGCAGCTCGTGCAGCCCGCCGAATCGACATAGGTCAGTATCCGGTAGGGAGAGCTTCCCGACGGGCAAGCGACCGTATCCCTGCCCTGCACGGTAAACACCGGGCGTGCGGGAAAGACAATCTCACGCCCTTCCCACTCCGCCACCTGACGCAGGATGCGGTCTCTATCCGACTCCACGCAAGAAAGCAGCGCGAGGCTGAGGAAGAATGAGAATGCAAACAATAACTTTTTCATCATTATTATTTTTTTAAATTATTAATCATCAAAAATTGAACGCCCCCATACCCAAGCCACTTTAACAGAAGTTGCAGGACAAACCACAGACCCGACTCCCAAACATCTATTATCATTAAAGCCACCCTCATACCGGGCCAATGCCTCAACGTTTTCAAGAACCAGGTCATTCATTCCACTTTCTTTATCCGAATGGTTCAACACAACAACTGCACCCGCCACAAGCAGCACGGCAAACAACAAAAACTTTTTAACCATAAATCTCTGTCTTTAAAATTTGCTGCAACGATAAGGAAAAAAACACAGCCAAGCAAACGATTCATCTAAATTTCTGTTCAGACGACCCTAAATTTTTATTCAGGTGAACAAGCCAATGCAAAAAATAGTATAGCAAAATAATCCAAACGATTGTGAATAAAGATGTTTTGTCGTATCTTTGCACAAACAAAAAAACAGGCAACATGACAAGAAAAACAGGCATTATAACAAGCATCGCATCTACGGTTTTCATTGGCACATGCTTCTTACTTTTTTCAGCCCGCACGACAATCCATGAAAAGACCGGCAACATGCTGAAAGAAGCGATTCTGGAAGACTATGAGCAGCGCATGTCTGAAATAGGAGGAGTATATCCACCTGAAGAAAATCCGGAGCGGATGGTTAAAGAATATACAATCACGACTGCAGAGGGGACTCAGATTATCATCTTTCCAGAAAGTATCCCTCTAAAAACAGCTGACCGGTTAATGGATCAACACATGATGGCCGTTTATAAACCGCTCAATCCGGACAAAGTGAACGAAATCTTCAAGTCGAAACTCAAGAATGCAGGTATCGATGCCGAAAGCGGAATCGTATATCGCTACAACGGAAAACGAACTTACAGCCAAAATGACTCAACTGCATGCAGCCACGCTTCATATCGGACAGCCGAAGCTGCCATCGACTATCCGCAGACGGCCTTCGTTCAGGGATGGATTGACTACAATATATTTACGCTGTTTTCGCAGGTCGACCTGCTTGTTTTATCGGCATTGATTATTGTTGCTATTCTTATCCTTATCGTGGCAGTCCTGCCAGACAAGAAAAAAAAGGAAGAGAATATGCTCATTCTTCCGGCAGAAACGACTCCGCAACCAGAGTCCAATCCCACCGGCATTTCCATCGACTGGATCAACCATACATTTACCATTCGGGAAACAAGCCAACCGTTGTCTAAAAAGACACTCGAAGTGCTGAATCTGTTCATTCAGACTCCCGGCAACCAACTGACCTGCCAGGAAATCTATCAGACTATATGGAAAGACACCATTCCGGAAGCGGGGAAAAACAATGTCTACACACACATTAGCAAATTGCGCAAAACATTCGAGCGCTTTGAAGGATATGACATCATAAATACCAAAAACGAAGGCTACCAACTGATTTTTCCGTAAATATCCGGTTGGTCAGCCTGACTGAATTGTACCCATAAAAATCTTGACTTTCTGATTTTAAACAACCCTATCAAACAGAACTATGAAAATAGCTCCCTATATTCTTTCCATCGGCATTACGCTTATAGCAATCGGCATCATACTGATGGACACAGACTATCATTATGCGAAAACCAACCTGAACAAAGCCCTGCTTCATGCCCTGCAAGAATGTGTGGACAAGGACTTGGCTGAACGAATGCTACCGATTTCCGCTTCATCATCCGGGTTTAAAGCCAACAGAAAAGTAAAGACAGCTGAAATTACCACATACAACGAAGCAACCCAACAGGCTGAAACCGACACCATCGTATTCCGTGACAGTATTGATCAGAATATATATGAAAATCTAACAAAACAATATGTGCTAGCTCTATTAAACCCCATCCGGCCGGACACTCTGCTGAAACTTTTCAAGCAGGAACTAAAGGAGCGTCACGGTGTGGATATGGCTGCCGGAATCACCTATTGGGACGGGAAACAGGCACACTACAGCGGGAATGACTCCACAACGTATGCACAACCGTCTTACTGCGTCCGGATTGACTCGCTCGACATCTATTATCAGCTATGGGTGGAAGCACGGACGAACTGCGGCATCGGCACGATTATGAGGTTCGGGTCTCCGATGGGATACATCGCCATTATAGCGTTGGCTGCCGGCCTGCTGACAGCGAGTCTGACCCTGTTTCTGCAACGGAAAAAGAAGAAAGGAAAAAGCCTGAGGGAAGAAATCAAGACAGACCTTGCAGCGGGAACCGTCACCATAGCGGAAAACAGCTACAGCCTGCCACCGCTGGAAATCCGGCTGCTCGACCTGTTTCTGAACCATCCGTATCGCGTTTTAAACAAGGAGGAAATAAAGAGGCAGATATGGGAGAGTGAAAATGTAGCCGACAATACGCTTTATGTACACATCACCAAAATAAAAAACCTGCTGCAGCCGCACAGCTACACGATAACCAACATACGCAATTGCGGCTACAGGCTTGAGCGTGTTTCCTGACCGAAAAAACGTGTAAAACCAGCCTGTTTTTTTACACTCCAACTTTAATTTTTCATTTTTACTCTCACTGCTCTCACCCTTGCCTGTAAGCCGCTATACCATAAAGGGTTATAGGGTGGTGGTAGCAAACTGTTTTCAGGGGATTACACCGCTTACTGCCACCACCTTTCAGCGGGAAACAAGTGAAAAGACTCATGCCGCACAAGGAAAAGCGTGTAGAGTCCGGACGGAATCTGCATGTCGGAATGCACGTTTCACGCATCGGAAATTATTTTTCAAAAGATATGCGAAACATATTGCCGGATGAAACACGGCGGTCAGCGCTTCCAGACAAAAGCAAACAGCGGCGTGCCGGCATTCACATCGGCAGCCCAGATCAGGCCGCGCGCTTCATCCACAAAAAAGCCCGCCAACGGACGGTCGAACTCATAGCTGCATTCCGGTTCGCCCGACAAGGTGAACACACGCAACCTCCGTGCTCCCTGCTGCGCTTCCGAAGGGTTCTGCTTCATCAGGTCGTCAAAACGGGTGCCGTCGTACAGGGCATAGATACGGCTGTCTGTAACCTGCACATCCCAATAGCCCATGCAGCCCTCCGGAATGCCGTAACCCTCGGCCGACACGCTGAATGCCGGTTCGCCGTCCGGCCCTATGCAATGCGTCTGCTCCCCGTCCATCGCAGGCAGGGCATAACAGTCCAGTGCATCGCCCAACTGGGTTGCCGCCACCAACTGCTCTCCATCGGGAGTCAGCGACAGGAAAGAACGCCACGCCTGAGCTACGGCAGGAGCGGAAGCAGCCAGCAACTCCTTGTCCGCAACCGGAATCTCCGCCCGCCTTTCGCACAGTCTGCCGCAGGAATCGACGATGCAGAAACGGCTTTTACCCGAATAGTCGGGCATCAGGAAACCGCCTCCGGACAACGGAACGAAGTCGAGCGGCAGCAAGACAGTCTCCTCCATACGCACCATGCGTTCAAGCACCGGGGTCATCCCCCTGCCTATGCCGCCATAGACGGCTATCTTCCGCCCGTTGGAATCGAGTATCCCCACCCGGTTCGGGCCTAAAAAGCGTACATCGCTGCCGGAAAGAATCTCTTCAGGCCCCTCGCCCACCCGGCCAAACGACGCCAGGTAGCCGAACTCCGGATAAGTGAACGCATGGCAGCAGCGGTCGGCGGCATGGAGGTCGAAAACCACCGCCACATCGCCCTCCACCCGAATGCGGTAAGGATAACGCATATACACGGAATCGACAGAAACGGCCTTCCCCTCCAGTTCATAAACGGAAAGCCGTGAAAAGTCGGCAGAAGGCGCCTTTCTTTTTTCAGCGCATCCTGCCAGCAGCAGAACGGCAGCCGCCAGCAGCGGCAAAGCAAAAGTACATCTCATAATCTCGTCAAACCATTTTACCAATAAAAGCCCGCTTCACGCCTGAAGCTCCTCACACTCTTTCAGCCACAAGGCCGCACTCGCATCGCTCGGCATACGCCAGTCGCCGCGCGGACTGAGCGAAACGGAACCCACCTTCGGCCCGTCGGGCAGGCAGGAACGCTTGAACTGCTGGGAGAAGAAGCGGCGGAAGAAGACGGTCAGCCACTTTTTGATGGTGGTGCTGTCATACACCCCCTTGAAGGCCATCTCCGCCAGATAGAAAATCTTGGCCGGACGCGAACCGAAGCGCAGGAAATGATAGAGGAAGAAGTCGTGCAGCTCATACGGCCCGACCAGGTCTTCGGTCTTCTGCCTGATGTTTCCGCTCTCGTCGGCCGGAATCAGTTCGGGGCTTATCGGTGTGTCGATAATGTCGAGCAGCGTGTTGCGCGAGAGCATGTCCACCCCCGTTTGTGCCACCCAGTTCACTAAATAGCGCACCAGCGTTTTCGGGATGCTGACATTGACTCCATACATCGACATGTGGTCTCCGTTATACGTAGCCCATCCCAAGGCCAGTTCCGAAAGGTCGCCCGTGCCGATTACCAGTCCGCCCACCTTGTTGGCATAGTCCATCAGAATCTGCGTACGCTCACGGGCCTGTCCGTTTTCGTAGGTCACATCGTGGAGCGACATGTCCTGCCCGATATCCTGAAAGTGCTGGATGCAGGCATCCTTTATGCTGATCTCCTTGCAGGTCACCTGCAGCGAGCCCATTAAAGAGAGGGCGTTGCCGTAGGTACGGTCGGTCGTGCCGAATCCCGGCATGGTGATGCCGACCACTCCCTTGCGCGGTAGGCCGAGCTTGTCGAACGCCTTCACGCACACCAGCAAGGCGAGCGTAGAGTCAAGGCCTCCGGAAATGCCCACCACCACCGTGCGGCAGCCCGTATGCACCAAGCGTTTGGCAAGCCCCGCCACCTGGATGGAGAATATCTCTTCGCAACGCTCGTCCAACAGCTGTCCGCCCGACGGGATGAAGGGATGAGCCTCCACCGGACGGGTCAGCGCAAGCCCCCGCCCCTGCACCTGCTCGGTGATGACATGCAGAGCGGGACTCTGTCCGTATTTCTGCACACTGGCGGCAAAGGTGGTATTGCCCAACCGCTCCGCACGCAGATGCTCTACATCGATTTCACTCATCACCAACTGCTCGTCAAACGAAAAGCGGTCGGCCTCCGCCAACAGCGTTCCATTCTCATAAATCATGGCATTGCCGGCAAAGACCACATCGGTAGTCGACTCTCCGAAGCCCGATGAGGCGAAAACGTATCCCGCCAGGCAGCGGGCCGACTGCTGGGCCAGAAGCGAGCGCAGGTATTGGTGCTTGCTGATGTTTTCCGTGTCGGCAGACATGTTGAATATCACCTCGGCCCCCTTCAAGGCAAGCTCCGAACTGGGCGGAATGGGTGCCCATACATCTTCACATATCTCGATGCCGAAACATACATCGGGGGTGTCGAACAGCAGATTGGCACTCACACTGACCGTCTGTCCGCAGAGGCGGACAGTCAGCGTGTCGGGATGAGCCTCGGCGGAAGCAAACCACCGGTGCTCGTAAAACTCCTTGTAATTTGGCAGATAAGTCTTGGGAACAGCCCCCAGAATCTTTCCTTTCTGAAAAACGACGGCACAATTGAGCAGCGTGGAATTGGCCATCACCGGCATTCCCACGATGGATATGATATCGAGCTGGCGGGTATTATTCATCACCTGCATCAAGGCAAGCTCGGCCTGCTCCAGCAAAATCTGCTGGCCGAACAGGTCTCCGCACGAGTATCCCGTAAGATTCAGTTCGGGAAATATCACCACCTGTGCTCCTCTTCCGTCGGCCACCGCTATCTGTGTCTCTGTCTGCTGAGCATTGAATCTGCAATCGGCCACCTTTACCGCAGGAATAGCCGCCGCCACTTTAACAAAACCGAATTTCATATATAGATGTATAGTTTAAATATCTGATACTGCCACCGCAAAAATAAGGAATTATTATGAATTAACAGGGGTATACCGACTTCTTTTTATGCCACGCTGCTTTTCCTCCGGCCGTTTCAGAACTTTTCATACGGACAAGGCTCCGGTTTTAAAGGCATGGAACCTGTTTTTCATGGCCGCCATAACAAAAGTTTCACAGCAGAAAGACAGACAACCGCCAAGCAACTCATCCGGTCAGACCTATGAAAGAACTTAAATAAAGTAAAATATCAGTCTCTTGCTTGCTATTACAAAAAATCTTTGTATCTTTGTCCTTGAATTAAAATTGTAACAATTACAGAGTTTGAAAGGACATGAAAGTTTACGAATACTTGACAAGCTACAACATCAAGCCGTCCGTACAGCGCATTGCCATAATGGACTACCTGCTGAAGCACAAGACACATCCGTGCATTGACGAAATCTATCTGGCTTTATGCAAAGATATTCCCACCCTTTCAAAAACGACTGTATACAATACGCTCAAGCTTTTCGTGGAACATGGTGCGGCCAAAATGCTGACCATCGACGAAAGAAACGCGTGTTTCGACGGCGACCTTTCCCGACATGCCCATTTCCAATGCAAGGTATGCGGCAGAATTTACGACATCCCGCTTGAGGAAGAGGACGACAGGGAAACCGAATGCATGCAGCAAAGCGGCTTCGTGATAGAAGAGACCCACCGCTACTACAAGGGTGTATGCCCCCAATGTGCGGAAAGAAACGCACAAAAAAGCTGAAACTATTAGACTGACAATCTAACGATATCAACTAACAACTAAAACTTTAGCGTTATGAAAAAATTTATCTGTACTGTTTGTGGTTACATCCACGAAGGAGAAACAGCTCCTGAAAAGTGTCCGTTGTGTAAAGCTCCCGCTTCTAAGTTCAAAGAAATGGAAGAAAGCGCAGAAGGCGGCTTGCAGTTTGTTGACGAACATGTTATCGGCGTAGCCAAAGGTTGCGACGACGAAATGATCAAGGATCTGAACAACCACTTCATGGGCGAATGCACTGAGGTTGGCATGTATCTGGCAATGAGCCGTCAGGCCGACCGCGAAGGTTATCCTGAAGTGGCAGAAGCCTTCAAGCGCTACGCTTGGGAAGAAGCAGAGCATGCTGCCAAATTCGCCGAACTGCTGGGTGACTGTGTATGGGATACCAAGACCAATCTGGAAAAGCGCATGAACGCTGAATGCGGTGCCTGCGAAGACAAAAAGCGCATCGCTACCCGCGCCAAGGCTCTGAATCTGGATGCCATCCACGACACGGTTCATGAAATGGCAAAAGACGAAGCCCGTCACGGAAAAGGCTTCGAAGGTCTTTACAACAGATACTTCAAGAAATAATCTCAGCCGTTTCTGAGAACATCGCTTATCTTCATTCCAGGCTGCGTAAAGGCTTTACACAGCTTGGAATGATTTTTTATGCAGAGGAGACATCCGCCTATAAAGACTTCTCCTTGACTATCCCCAACCGATAGGCCGCCAGAAGCTTCTTCAAATCTCCTATCTGCACCATCAGTTCACGCCCCTTGTCTGTGTCTTTCACCATCATGCGCTTGCTGCTCATCTCTACAATCTGGGTGGTGGACTTGATATCCTGCCCTTCTTCAATGGCTTTCTGGGTCGAGGTGAACGGCTCATGCTGCACCAGTTGGAATCCGCGCGAATGATAAACCAACGTATATCCGGCTATACCTGTTTCCGGCTGATAAGCTTTTGAGAATCCACCGTCGATAACCATCAGCTTACCGTTCGCCTTGATAGGCTTCTCGCCTTTACCGGCCTTTACCGGCACATGCCCGTTGATGATGTGACGATGTTCGCCCTCTACACCGAATTCATCCAAAATCATGTCGCAAATATCTTCCCTGTCACGCAAAGTATAGTAATTCCCCTTCACTTCCTTGTGTGTCTCCTTATCCAACAGGAAATAACGTTCAAATGTCGCCATCTTGCTCTTGTCGAAAGCAGGAGAGTCCGGACCACACCACAAATACCAGAGATAATCGAGTGCAAAGTTTCTCTCTTCGCCGTTGTTCTCAGAAAAATAAGCAGTGCGGATAAGCTGGCCTACGCGATCCAGCAAGGCTTTTCCCTTATATTTCTTTCCTAAAATGTCTATTTCTTTCAGTGTTCCATCCTCATTGAGCGGCATGGAAGCATGAAACAGCAGGTTGGAATTGCATACATTATACATACAGCCATACCTGAACAGACATTTCATGTGCTTGCGCAGCTTCTCACTCCGGGTAAACGAACTGTGGAGCTTCATCACGATTTCGCGTTCTTCGTCCGTCAGACGGTAAGGATCTTCCGGATCCACAGTGGGCAGATAGCAGTCGCGCATCTCATATTCCCGACCATCGGCAACAAACATCTTACGTTCGAAATCGATATGATGAAGCAACAGGCGGTTCTCCATCTTGAACTCCGGACGACGGCGGATAATCTCTGCCTCTAACTTGAACTGAATGATGCTGATGGCTTTATGCATCTGAGCAATCAGGCGCAATGTCTTGTCATTATAAGGAGTTGTGGCTTCGTCCATCCTCGGGCCGAACAGTTCGCAAGGATCATTGGCATAGGTTTCCATAGCAAAAGTGGCAAGAGGCAGGAGATTGATGCCGTATCCGTCTTCCAATGCCGGCAGATTACCGTAACGCATAGCCAAACGAAGCACGTTGGCGATACTGCAGTCATTGCCCGCCGCAGCTCCCATCCATAAGATATCGTGATTGCCCCACTGGATATCGAAATTATGATAATTGCAAAGCGTATCCATAATAATGTGCGGCCCAGGTCCCCTGTCGAAGATATCACCCAATATATGTAAGGTATCAATCGTAAGCCGCTGTATCAGATTACACAGTGCCACAATAAAGTCATCCGCCCGGCAGGTGTCGATAATCGTACTGATGATTACATTGATATAAGCTTGCTTGTTAGGGTCCATGCTGCTCTCATGAAGCAACTCCTGAATGATGTATGAAAACTCCTCGGGAAGTGCCTTCCGAACTTTCGAGCGCGTATATTTCGACGACACATTCTGGCAGACCTTCACCAGTTGGTTGAGTGTAATGACATACCAGTCTTCCAAATCTGTTTCGGTTTCCTTAACCAACTGCAATTTCTGCTCCGGATAATAAATCAATGTACAAAGCTCCTTCTTTTCCGCCTCGCGAAGAGTATTCCCGAATATTTCGTTCACCTTGCGCTTGATTGCACCCGAAGCATTGCGCAACACGTGCTGAAAAGCTTCATATTCTCCGTGAAGGTCGGCCAGGAAATGTTCCGTTCCTTTCGGCAGATTCAGTATGGCTTCCAGATTAATGATTTCCGTACTGGCCACAGCTATCGTAGGAAAATTATGCGAAAGCAGCTCCAGATAGCGGAGATCGCGCTGAATCATTTCGGTGGTAATCTGATTGTCAGTTTTCATAGTAGATGCTTTTATAAGAATATCATCAATATTATTTGAGCGATAATCACTCTTGTAAACATTCCTAAGGGATATACCGTAGCATAACTTACAGAGGGATTATCATTGGGTATTATATCATTGGCATAATTAAGCGCCATAGGATTCGCCATGCTTCCGCACAACATGCCGCAGGTGTTTCCGAAATCAAGATGAAAGCATCGCAAAGATACCAACGCCATAATGACCACCGGAATGAAGGTTATCAGAAAGCCGATGCCTATCCACAATGCTCCTTCAGGACGCATCACCGTTTCAAAGAAATGTGCTCCGGCATCTATCCCCAGACAGGCAAGATAAAGCGACAGCCCGATACCCCGCAACATCAGACTTGCACTGCGGGTAGTATAGGTCACCAGATGGAAACGCGGGCCGTATGCTCCTATCAGAATGCCCATGACGATAGGACCGCCCGCCAGTCCCAACTTGACGGGTGAGCTGATGCCCGGAATGGCAATAGGTATGGAACCGACAACCAATCCAAGTACGATACCTACAAAAATACAGGCAAGATTAGGGTCGCGAAGTGTCTTGACCGTATTGCCCAAAACTTTCTCCACATTCTGTATGGCAGCCGCTTCACCTACTACTGTCAGACGGTCGCCCATCTGAAGCACCAGTCCCGGAGTAGCCAACAATTTCACGCCACTACGCAACACTCGGCTGATATTGATGCCATACGTATTGCGCAGGCGCAGCGAACCGAGCTTCTTGCCGTTAATCTCCGGACGGGAAACAACGATATGCTTGGATATCAACTTACTGTCAATGGCATTCCAGTCAATGTCTTCTTTGTTCCAGTCACGCTTCTCCTGTTCACCAAACA
Organism: uncultured Bacteroides sp.; assembly: GCA_949294185.1. Classification (GTDB taxonomy): domain Bacteria; phylum Bacteroidota; class Bacteroidia; order Bacteroidales; family Bacteroidaceae; genus Phocaeicola. The sequence goes on along the minus strand of CASFGA010000004.1, from coordinate 77,029 downwards.
AGATGGTCAGAGCGGGAACATCCTTTTCGGCAGTAATCACCAGCAGACGGTCATTCTCCTTCAATATCTTGTCGTAAGTAGGAATACTCACCAAACCATCACGCCAGATGCGCGAAATGACAAACCGGGGATAACCGGCATGGGCTATATCTTGAATGCTTTTATTGAAAATGGCCGGATTCTGTACCTGAAAAGCCGCGATATATGTATGGTTCGGGTCATCCTGCTCATGGCTCTCCATATCTGCCGGACGAACAAAAAGCTTCTTCATCGCGATAATGGCGAGAATCACTCCCACCACTCCCAAAGGATAGGTTACGGCACAACTCAAAGCAGCCCCGCTTGTCGGTTCACCCATCTGCTTCAGTGTCTGTTGGGCGGCACCAAGAGCCGGCGTATTGGTCGTGGCTCCGCAAAGAATACCCACCATATCAGATATCCCGACAGGAGTGACGAATGTCAGTCCCACTGCCAACAGTGTGCCCAACAAGACAACACCCAATCCCAACATATTCAACTGAAATCCTCCGCGATGGAAAGAGCTGAAAAATCCCGGGCCAACCTGAAGTCCTAATGCATAGACAAACAATACCAGTCCGAAACTTTCTGCATAAGAAAGCATCTGCGGGTCGACGACAAAGCCCAAATGCCCGGCCAATATTCCTGTAAAGAATACGAAAGTAACTCCCAGCGAGACTCCGAATACATGAATCTTTCCCAGTCCCAACCCGATGGATATTATCAGGGACATGATGATGACCGCCTGCAAGGCGGACTGCTCAAAAAACAAATTATATAGCCATTCCATGCTGCAAAGATATACACTTTTATGTTTTCCAACTTACAAGACAGTGCAAAATCTTTTTCCACCGCTCCTCCGGAAACATTTGACACGCCCGGGAAACAACTTTCAATCAAGAAGTCTCGCCCAACTTTTCCCTGATGCGCTCCAGCAGACAGATACAGCCCTGCATCTTGGGATTATCATAACAGACCTCTGCCTGCTCAAAAAGCCGAAGTATCGTATCCGGCAAATCCGGTATATAGACTGCCTGATCCAACTGCAGACTTTCAGGCAGCCGGCGTTGATCGAACCATTCTTTCAGTTCGGCCAATTCTTGAGGATGTTCATTCTTGTCAATCATATCTTTTATCGTCTTTTCTTTATAAATTTCACATCTTCGTCATCAGAACGGATAACCTACAGCAAAATGGAAAGCGAAATCACGCTTGAAGTTCGGCGAAATAATGGGATACCTCTCTTTTCCTTCATACATCGGATTGACGGCTTTCATTCCGCCATCAAAGCGGATGATCAGGAAGTCAAGGTCAAAACGGATACCCAATCCGTAAGCCACAGCCAACTGCTTGTAAAAACGGTTGAACTTAAAGAGTCCTTCAGGCTGCATCTCCCGATAACGGATTGTCCACACATTACCCGTGTCGACAAAGGCCGCTCCGTTCAGCTTCCAGAACAAATGCGTCCGGTATTCCAGATTCAGATCCAATTTAATGTCACCCGTATGATTCACATAATCCAGACTGTTGGCATCCCCTTTATATCCGCCCGGTCCCAACGAACGCACACTCCATCCACGCACACTGTTCGCCCCTCCAGAGAAATAAAGCTTTTCAAACGGAAGGCTCTTCGAGTTGCCGTAAGGATAAGCAATACCCAACCCCACATGAAAGACCAACGCATTGCGGTCGTCTATCATAAAATTCTTGGCATAATCAAAGTCCATCTTCACGTATTGGGCAAAGTCTATGTTAGCCATCTGAAAGGCTTCTCCATTTTTGGGATGGCGGTTGACAATCTTCGAGAAGGCATAAAGCAGGTTGCCGGATTCTTCTATGTTGAAGCGTATGGAATAGGAATTGCGGAGAGCTGTCTTGCTTGACATAGCTCCCGAACTATTATACGTATAGGTATATCCCATCCGCACGATGAACAGGTCTTCGTAACTGTAGCGAAGCAGCGGATTGCGCTCATCCATCAGGTTAAGATACTCACGGAAAGTCTCCGACCGATAAGGCATATAGATATAGTTGATGTCCAGCAAATCGAAACGGTGGTTTGCACGGCGTTTCGACCACCGGTAGCTCCATCCCGCAGAGGCAACCGTACGCTCAAACTCCGGACGGATCTGCCAGTTGTACTTGACCGTGACCTCCGAAGTGGCACGTATGCGCCGCTTGAAATCGGAAGAGAGAAAAGGAAACATAAACTCCGGAAAGTTCAGGCTGCCTTCAAACGCATACTCCATATAATTACTGTTGGCATACCCTTCCAGTCCGCTTACCGCCTCGTATGCGCCACGCAGCTTCAGCGTCAGCGTTTCCGAACCTTTAAACAGATTGCGGTGCGTGTAAGAGACTGATGCCGCAGCTCCCAAATCACCTGCCGAGTTCGTTCCTTCGATTTCAAAAGACACCGACTTGTTTTTCCGCTTCAGCAGCGTGACAAACGCATCCAGATAAGCCGAATCTCCCTTCAGTTCTTCCCGGAAGCGGATATTGGAATATTTCAAGATGCCCAGACGCCCCAAGTCTGAATAAGTGTTCTGCACATCGCGGTTGCTATACAGTCTTCCGCTTTTCAACCGGTTATATTCAGTTATCACATGCGGACGCAAAAACATCTTGTCATGATAATAAAGCGTGACCCCGCCTGAGCGGATGGAATCCATCCCCCGGATGGCATCGGCAGACAGTTCCGCAAAATCCACATCAAGCAGAAAGCCGACATTCCGCATCATATACTGCCGATGCGGCTCGGGCGTATCCGTCTTTCTGCGCTGATAGGGCAGCAACTTCATCGTAAGATCGACCCGCCGCGTGTTCATCATCGTATCGGCACGAAAGGTAATGAAATCTTTGTTGAAGCGATAATAGCCGTGATTCTGGAGATATTGTGTAATCCGCTGCCGCTCTTCATCCAGCACATTCACATCAAGACGCATCCCCTCATGCAGCAAAGTACGGGCAGAATCTTCCGCCCAATAATCGCGTATCTTCAAATCAGAAATATCATAAGCGATATGCTCCACGATATAAGGTTCTCCCGTCCTTATCCGGTAACGAGCCTTCAGCCTGTTGCCCTTGATGCGCTCCTCCAGCGATACACTGGCACTCATATACCCCATGTTACGCACAGCCTGCTCCATCTGGCTACGGCTTTCTTCCGCCGCTTCCGGATCATACACACGGGGCGCATCGCCCAACTTCCGCAGAAAACGGTTCATCCACTTTGTGGAATCGCGGCCTGACGCACTGTAGATATACATGGGAAGCTTCACCAGACTGAACCACTTGGCATTCGGCTTCTGGCGGATATAGGTGTTCATCTGCGAAGACTTCACCTCCTTGTTGTCCGACTCTATCTTCACATCGTCCAGCAAATAGTGACCCTCCGGAATGAACTTGCTTACAGAGCATCCGCTAAGCATCAGAATGCCAACAAGCAAGCCAACAAAATGATGAACCGCTTTCTTCATATCCACAGACAGGAGTATGCAAATTTATCTGCAAAGATAGAGAATAATTAAAAATATCTTCTTAGCTTTGTTCTTAAAATATGATTATTTTTCCTCTCATCAGACATTATGCTTAGCAAGAACAAGATTAAATATATCCGGTCACTGGAACAGAAGAAATACCGTAAAGAAGAAAATGCGTTTCTGGCCGAAGGCAACAAACTGGTGGCAGACTTGTCCGGGCACTTTGCCTGCAAGCTTTTGGCCGCCACTTCCCGATGGTTGGAAGAGCATCCGCATGTGTCCGCCGAAGAGACCGTCTGCGTAAGTCATGAGGAACTCTCGCGTGCCAGTCTGCTGAAAACGCCTCAAGATGTGCTTGCCGTATTTGAACTGTCGAGCCACGACTTCGATGCCGGGGCGGTATCCCGCTCCTTGTGCCTTGCTTTGGACAATGTGCAGGATCCGGGCAATCTGGGCACCATAATCCGAGTGGCCGACTGGTTTGGCATCCGCCACATTTTCTGCTCCATCGGAACGGCCGATGCCTTTAATCCCAAGACTGTGCAGGCCACAATGGGAGCGCTTGCTCGCGTGCGGCTGCATTATTGCGACTTGAAAGCGTTCATCCGCTCACTGAAAGACGAACCAGTGTTCGGCACTTTCCTCGACGGTGACAACATCTACACCCAGCGTTTGTCCGATCACGGCCTCATTGTAATGGGAAATGAAGGCAACGGCATAAGTCCCGAAATCTCTTCGCTCATCAACCGCCGCCTGTTTGTTCCCAACTATCCGCCGGGATGCGAAACAAGCGAATCGCTGAATGTAGCGGTAACCACGGCCATCGTCTGTGCCGAGTTCAGACGCCAGCTGCTGTAAATATCTTTTCAGCCTTTCCCTAAAAGAATCATGCCGCTCAAAACCGGATTTTGCTCTGTATAAAGTCCGGCCTTGAACGGCATGAAAAAAACTTTATGCAGCAGAATCCGCCGTCTACTCCCGCTTGATACTTTCCACGGGATTGGCATGTGCGGCACGAAAGCCGTTTCCCACAACAACCAGCAACGTGACGGCAGCCACAAAAAGCAAGGGCAACAGAAAGTGGGACGGCATGACAGACACACGATACTCAAAGTGCTCCAACCATATTCCCATTCCATAAAGCGTGACAGGAAAGGCCACAACGAACGCCACGGCCAGATAAACCATAAACGGACGGCTCAATGTCCAAAGAATACGGCATACAGACGCACCGTGAATCTTGCGGATTCCGATTTCGCGCAAGCGTATCCGGACAGCATAACGGACGATACCGAACAGTCCGAACAGGGTAAGCAACAGGCTGATTACCGCATATACCAGCAGGATGCGGGAAAAAGAAATCACATCCCCGCTCATACCAACAAACATCTGTTCCACATCCTTGTATACAAAGGGCTTGCCTGGATAAATCTCTTCCCATTTCGCACGCAGACGGGGCAGAACCTTGCCCGCAGCCTTTTCATCCGTCAGCCTTACACACAAGACATGAGACTCCGACGGTATCCCGTCATGCAGAAGAAACGCCGCAGGAGTTATCTTGTCCGTCAAAGAGCGGTTACGAAAGTCGTCTACCACACCTGCGATTACCCATTCCGTCCCCATTCCGAAGTCTCTATACGTATAATCCACGACCCGATGTCCTGTCGGGTCTTCTCCCGCCGGGACAAGCTGACGGACAAAAGTTTCGTTCACCACAGCCGGAAAAGCCGTACCTGCCGCCGAGCGGCGCACCTGCTCCGAGTCTGCCATCTTTATCCGATAGAAGTCAAGGAAATTCCAGGTGCAAGGATACAGATCCAACCAGAGAAATCCCTTCACGCCCGTTTCCGGAATTTCCAGTGCAACGCTTCCTCCCCAGATGCCGCAATGAGAACCGACGGCCGCCTCCACTCCCGGCCACCGGCGCACCTCCTCCGCCCATGCTCCAACGGGTGGAAGCGACGGATCATCGCATGCCAGCTCGAGAACTCCCTCGAAACGCTCCGCGTCGCGCGCTATCAAATCCAGTTGCCCACGGATAATCATAAACGCACTCAGCAGTCCGACAGACACTGCAAGCTGGAATATCTGAAGCGCACCGACAATATAACGCCGCTTGCGCCCGACATAAAACAGGCGGTAAGAGCTTTCCGACAAGGCATGCACCTTATGGCTCATGTATGCCGAAGGAATGACGGCAAGAAGCAATACAAACCCCAGCAGCCACGGCAGCACATAAGGGGAAAACAAGTAACCGAATGTGAGGCGGGCCGAAAACACATGGTTGAAAAACCGCATCAGGTCACTCATCAGCAGCAGGGAAAAGACGAACGCAACCCCGATAAGCAGGAAAGTGTCCGTAAAAAGCTGGACACGTATCTGTCGCAGGCTTGCGCCCATCAGGGTTTCCACGCGCAGCATGTGTACCTGCTTCAGCAAACGAGAGAAGTTCAGACTGATATAGTTGAAGCAGGCTACAATCAGTACAAGTACCGCCGAAAGCCATCCCACAGTAAGCAACAGGGGCTCGCGGTGGGAAACACAGGCACTGCTGCTCTCTCCCGTATCGGTATCAAGGTAAGACTCACGGAGTGTGACGGCTCTGTAATTCCCTTCACCCGACAAAGCCGGCAGTCGGGTCTCGGAAAGCCGCTTTTGGAAAGCCTCCACATCCGTTCCCTCACGCAGCAGAATGTAGCAGACATTTCCGTTCGTCCGGTTTGTCAGCGGGGCAAGCACATCGGCATACACCATTCCCTGCGGAGGCTGGCGGTAAACCGCCATCACACGCACGGCGGCACGGTCTTTTCCCCAAAGTGTCACTTCCATTTCCTGCCCCACACAGTCTGTCGTACCGAACAAGCGTAATGCCGTCTCCTCACTCAACGCCAGTCCTTCCGGACGGACAATCGCCTCTTGCAGATTCCCTTTGAGCGTTTCAAAAGGGAAGAACTGCAAGAAGGTAGAGTCAACACACAATACATTGTCCAGCAAATACTGTTCTCCACGCAGATAGGCAGGCATTTCACCGGTGTCATAAGTACAGGCGTATGACTTGATTTCGGGAAACGGAGCCACCACATCCGCCGCATGGCCGCCGAAAACAAAAGTCGTGTTCATATCCTGTTCGTTATAAGGCAGCTCCTGCGTAAGGCGGAATATGCGCTCGCGGTTGGGATTGTACGCCTCAACGTTCCGTTCATAAAGCACAAACGCCGTAAGCAGGCAGGTACAGGCGATTCCTACCGTCAGACTTGCCAAGGAAATGACGACGAAAAGCTTGCTCCGCCACCAGCTCCTCACAATCAGCCTCAGCAATTGCACGAATGACATAGGCTAAAGATTTACTTCGGTCACCACCTGCCCGTCGAACAGATTGATGACGCGTCCGGCATATCCGGCATCATGCTGCGAGTGGGTTACCATGACGATGGTCGTTCCCTCCTTGTTCAGCTCGGTAAGCAGCTCCATCACTTCCTTTCCGTTCTTCGAATCCAGATTTCCGGTAGGCTCGTCGGCCAGAATCAGCTTCGGATTCGCCACTACCGCACGGGCAATCGCCACGCGCTGCTGCTGACCGCCCGACAACTGTTGGGGAAAATGCTTCACACGGTGGGCAATCGCCATGCGGTTCATCGCCTCTTCCACACGCCGCTTGCGCTCAGCCGCCGGGATTCCCATATAAAGCAGCGGGAGTTCAATGTTCTCATACACGTTCAGTTCGTCAATCAGGTTGAAGCTCTGGAACACAAAACCGATAACGCCCTTGCGCAGGGAAGTGCGCTGCGATTCCGTGTACTGCGCCACATTGATGCCGTTCAGATAATACTCGCCTCCCGACGGATTATCGAGCAGACCCAAAATGTTCAGCAACGTGGACTTCCCGCAGCCGGACGGCCCCATAATGGCCACAAACTCGCCTTCTTTCACCTCGATGTTCACATCATTCAGCGCCCAAGTCTCCACTTCCTCCGTGCGGAATACTTTCTGTAAGTTTACTGTCTTGATCATAACCTTTGTTTTATCGTTAATAATAATCTATATCATCTTACTTTACATAATCACTTCCTTATCTCTTCCGCCGGACTGACCCGTGCTATCTGTCGGATGCGGAAGAAGACCGTAACAGTCATCAGCAAACAGACCGAAAGGAATATGCCGGCATAAAACAGAATCCCGTCATCAAAGAAAAGGGTATACATCTGCCGCAACTTGTGCAATATGCCTGCCACCAACATAAAAGCCACTGCCGCCGTTCCCGTCAGCATCCAAACATACAGACGGGCGAACAGCATGGCTATCTGCCTTATTCCCGCTCCGTTTATCTTGCGGATTGCCATTTCCTTACGGCGGTATTCCGTATCGAGCGTAATGGCGGAATAGACTCCGAGCAGGGAGATGGCCAGTGCCACGACAGAGAGGAAAAGTACGATGCCCCTGAGCGTAAACTCGAGAGACTGGTGGCGGCGTATGTCATCCATGAATGTAACGGGACGGTAGACAATGTTTTCCGGCAGCGCCTCCTGCATGATACGGGTCACTTCCCGCTTCACACGCCCTACATGACCCGGAGCACACTTCACGTAGCAATGCCCGATATATTCCGAAAAGTCTATCGGAAGAAAAAGATATCCCGGACATTCGCTGTAAAGGTCGGTGACAAACGTTTCGCAGACACCCGTCACCGTGTAGTCATCCGTATAGTTATAATAGGTCTTGCCCAATACATCCGTGCCGAGCTTGTCGGCCAGCTTCCGGTCTATCACTATCTCGCTCATCGAACCGACTGTTTCTCCCGACTGTATCTTCATGTTCATAAACTGAAAGAACTTCGGCTCGATGCAGATTACATTCACGTTTATGCCCGATTGCCAATTGCCTTTTTCCGTCTGTATGCCGGTTCCCGATATGCCGTCCAGATAACTGATGTCCGCCAGCAGCACATCTTCCACACCGGAGACCTGACGAATCCGGCCGATGACACGCTCCTTGTCGGCGTTGGTCATGAAAGTATAGTCGAATGGTATGCTGATAATCCGCTCCTTTTCGGCAATGGACAAAGTGGGAAACAGCCCTCTCCCCGTTTCGTATGAAAGCAGATAGAGTGCCGCCGCCATCGAAAGGAATACCCAACAGATGAAAATCTGGATACTCAGCAGGACATTGCGCAGACGGTGCTGCCCGTAACGCTGCGAGCCGCCGAAAAGTCCCGACTGGATGTTCATGCGCCGCACGCGCCCTACCACCGCCGCACAGATCAGTGCGGCCAAAACCAGCATTCCCCCGATGTATTCGCCCGTCTGCCCAAGCAGCAACGCCTTTTCGAAGGTGATGGAAAAACTGAACAGACTAAAATCCAGCTGCGGAGTCATGACCTCAATCAGCAGGCATGCAAGGAATCCCGACAGAAGAATCAGCAAGGCGGCATGGATGAACAGCATGAAAAAAAGATTCCGCCCGCATGCGCCGCTCATTTGCCTTATAGCATATTCGCGTATGCGCGTAAGAAAAGAACCGGCCAGAAAATGGAAAAAGTTCAGCAGGCCGATAAGCAAAATCAGTACACCCGTGACCAACGTTATCCATGCCGGGTATGCGGCAGATGAATTCTTCCATACCGACTGGCCGAACGGCGCGGCCGAAATGATATCTTCACGGTTACGCGCCCCGAAACTGAAGCGCAGATTTCTTTTCTTCAAGTCCTCCGCAAAATCTTTCGCATTCATGCCGGGACGCAGCAGCGCATACGAATATCCGCTCACCACCGAATTACGGTGTTCACCATAGATCAATCCCTCGCTATCATTCAATACCAACGCGTCGATGATTTGCAGAAAAGCCAGTGTTGTATTCGCCGGAATGTCGCCAATGACGGCTTGAACGGTATAGACGATGCCGCCCGTGCGGGGAGTCGTAGCAGGCGAAGAGCTGAGACGGCGGGTCATGGTAAAGCGTCTGCCTATGGCAAGGCTTGCCTCCCCAAAGATGCGGCGGGCCGTATGCTCCGTCAGAACAAGAGAATTGGGTATATGACTGGCCGCCTCCCATGAGCCGCAAATCACTTTCGGAAGGAATACAGAATGATAGGCGGAATCGACTTCCATCACGTTCAACTCGTGAGGAAGCACTTTTTCATCCGTCACCTCTACATTGAACGGGCGGGGATTCGCAAAGATTACCTTACAGAAACTCTCCACTCCGTCTATCTTCTGCTCACGGAGATACGGCACGAGGTCTGATGGCGTAAGGCCGCCAAAGCTGTCTTCCCCGGCCGAAACCATTTTCAGTTCCGCAATCCGCCCGCGATTGACGAAGCAACCGTTGGTGCTGAATATATAGCGGCTGCAATAAAGACAGATGCTGAAGCAAAGCAACGCTACGGCTACACCCACGAGCGATATGACACTCTGCACCTTATGCTTCAGCAAATGGCGAACGGCTACTTTCAAATAATGTGCTATCATCATACAATACCTTCTTTTGTGAGTTTCTGTCACTTGTTTTCCTTAATCACTTTCGCCGGATTCTGCCGGGCGGCCTGCCATACGCGCGAGGCTATGCTCACGCTTACCACTGCCGCAGCTGCGGCATAGATAAGCAAAAACAGCCAGACGCTTATTTCAGTCTGCTCCACATAACGCTCCAACCAATGCTTCATTACGGCATAACCGACCGTAAAGGCAAGCACGGCCGCCACCGTGAGGAGAATGAAATATTCTTTTGCAAAAATCAGCAGGATGTCTTTCACCGTCGCACCGTTCACTTTGCGGATGGCTATCTCCTTACGCCGCTGCCGGCAGGTGAGCGTGACCAAGGAAAAGACGCCGAACACGGAGACCCCGATGCAGACCAGCGAGACAAAGACCAACAGTTTCAGCAGCGCCAATTCCGACTCCAGATATCCATCGTATACCTCCGCCATGCTTACAAATTCATATTTCACCTCCGGATATTCCTTTTCCATCAGCTGTCGGACGCGCTGATGCAGCTCTTTCCATCTTCCCTCCTGATATTTCACCGCCACACCCGTCACGGTTGCATTATAATACTGGCCTTCGCCCACGAATATCATGGGATTTACCGGGACGGTAGGAGGAGTGATATGGAAATCCCTTATCATCCCGACGATTGTCACGGAAGTCCCGTTGCCCAACCGTATCTTCTTCCCTATCGGGTCGTGCATACCCAAAGCCTTGGCCGCCGTTTCATTGACCAATACCTGCCCCATTTCACCCGGCTTCAGCATCTTGCCTGCCACAAGCCTTATGCCATAAAAGCGGATGAACGTTTCACTCTCCGGAAACACCTCGATGGAAAAAGGCTCGTCCGCCTCCTGCTTTCCGTCCCAGTCGTCCACGCGGATGCTCATGCGCATGCGATAGGCAAGCAAGGTATTGTGTTTTTTCAGCATTTCCTTGACAACCGGCATCTGTTCTATCTGGCTGATGAGGCTTTCGATGCGGTTTTCCGGATACAGATACCTGAAGGCAGCCACGTTTTCCCGCTCCCATCCGATGTCGGTATGGCGCAGATGGGTGACCTGCTTCAGCAATACGGCCAGACAGAACACGAAAAGGATGCTTATCGTGAGCTGAACAAAGACGCTGACCCTACGGAAAAGGTTTCTTCCGCCTGCTTCACTCATTTTATAACGGACAAACGGAATGAGGCAAAGCAGAGAAACCAACGCAATCCCTGCAAAGTAGAGCAGCGAATGGGCATAGACATCTCCCTGCACCGACGACAACCGGCGGAAGGCAGGCAGCAAGACCTCAATCAGCATCATCCCAATCAGTCCTGCTACCAGAAGCAACAGCAGGTATTCCACAGCAAACATCCCAAACAGACGGAAGCGCGATGCGCCGCATACCCGCCGCAGCTCGATTTCACGCCCACGCATCCGCATACGGCTCACGAAAAGAGCCAGATAGTTGAACAGCGAGCTCAGGATGACCAAGGCTCCTACCACGGAGAACAGGACAAGATAGTTCAACTCCAGTCCCCTATCTTCATTGAACGGGGCATAACGGAATTCCGGCAAAGGAATAAAGAACGCTTCCTTCAGCAAAGAGCCGGCCCGCTCGCTTGATTCCCGGTTGGCATAATCCGATACTTTCTTCTGAAAAGACTCTATCATCGCCCCGTCCCGCAACCGGACGAGAATGCTGCCGATCATGACCGACCAGTCGTCACGATAACGGGAGAAGTCCTTACCCGCCCACGCTCCGAACGAAAGACTGCTGTGGTTTCCCACTGTGCTGACCAACGCGCACACCGTATATTCACGGTCGCCCATCTCTATCTTTTTCCCCAAGACCTCTACAGAGCCGAACAACTGGCGGGCAAAATCCGGTGTCAAGGCAACCTGCCCGTCCGAACAAAGGAACTCCCGGCTTCCGGCCAGGACGGAAATGCCGAACATGTCCATGAAACAGGAATCCGCCTCAAGTGCATACGTGTCTATCGGAATACTCCCCTCCGCGCTGACCGAATACTTCGTCCGGTTGAACATGCATGAAGCCTCCACCTCCGGGAATTCTTTCTTCAGCAGCCCGCTTACCGGATAACAGCTCCACGTGGTATAACCCGAACTTCCCAGAATATTCTTTTCATAAAACAGGAACAGACGGTCGGCTCCCCGGTGCGAAGTGTCGTAAGTCATCTCATAAGAAATCCATAAGGCCGACAAGGCGAAGCAGACGAAGCCAACCGCCAGTCCGATGATGCAGACAGCAGACTGGGCCTTATATTTCAAAAGATTGCGTACGGCTATTTTCAAATAATGGATGAACATGTCAATATCAGATTTTCATTATTACCTTACGTTCGTTTTACAAGGTCAAAAGACTTTTTTGCTACTCCCGTTTCATCACATCGGCAGGATTGATGCGTGCCGCCTTGCCCACCTGCCACAGCAGAGTGCCCAATGAAATGAGCATAACCAACAGGAAAGCCACGACAAATATCCAGGCATCCACCGGGGCTTTCACCGCAAAGCCTTCGGTATAGCGGTAGATGATGTACCATCCCAAAGGAGCAGCCACCACAAACGACGCGGCCAGCACCTTGAGATAACGGCTGAAAAGCAGGCGGTACAAGTCGGTCAAACGCGCGCCGTTTACCTTGCGGATAGCGATTTCACGGTATCGCTGCCGGATGTCGAACAGGGAGATACCAAACAGACCCAGGCATGAAACCACGATGGCGATAAAGGCAAAAACGGAATAGACCGCGGCCACCTTGCGGTCGTGTACATACAAAGCGGCCACTTCATCCGCCATCCACGAGTATTCGAACTCGTCGGTATTGTAGATTTCCTGCTCCATCCGGCGCAGATACGATATCAGTTCCCGCTCTTTGCCCTCTTTGACGGAAAGGAACACACTGCCATTCTGAGAACTGTAACCTACCACAAAGCACAGCGGCTTTATCCCTTCCGTAAGATGGCCGGGGAAAAAGTCGTCGACCACCGCTACAACGGGCATCATCGACATACCCTTTTCGTAAGGCTTCCCGTCTTTAATGCCTGCGACCAACGGTGTGGAGCTTCTTACGAAAGCATCTTCCATCCGTTTGTAGCCCAACGCCTTCATCGCCGCCTTGTTCAAGACAATCCGTATGTCCGTAAAATCAGAAATATCATCCGGTATCTTTCCCTCCAGCACCTTCAGACCAAAGATTTTGAAAAAGGCACTCGAGGGATAATATTGCAGCATAGACACAGACTGATCCTTGTCATTGATCATGTCGCCCTGACTTGGTGTAAGAACGGACTGATGACCGTACATCCACGACTCGATGAAAGGACATTCGTTCAGTTTCTGCGCCAACAGTCCGTTACGCTTCCACCGCGCCCAGCTCCAGTCTCCCTGATTTTCATGCTCCAGTTCCGCCTTCATGATGCGTTCGGAACGGAATCCCGGAGGAGTATTCACAAGAAAATCAAAGTGGCGGCTGAAGTATAGAGAAAGAACAATCAGCAGGAAGGTAACGCCATGCTGAAGGAAGAGAAAGGTCATCCGTCCCGTTACCGCTCTCCGGCTGACGGTTACCGCCTGCATGGAGGAGACCGGAGCACCGTAACCGTACTTGAAGAAAGGGTAAACCGCGGTAAGCAGCGGAAGCAACAGCAGGATACCCAGAGACAACTGCCAGTCGAACACCGTATAGCCGACGGTCTCCCCCATCAGCCGGGTTGCCAGCCCGCCTGTCACCTCCACAAGCAGCCAGGCCAAAAACAGCGCCGCCGCCATCAGCAGGAAGTTTTCCCACCAGATTTCGCAGAAAAGAAGCCGGCGGCCGATGCCAAATACCTTTTTAATGCCGTATTCCCTCGCGCGCTTCATCATGTATACCATATAGAGATTGATGAAATTGAGGATGCCGACCACCAGAAGCAAGCCTACCACGCCCGTCAGGATACGGACATACTGGCGGTTTCCAAACTGCAAGATGGATTTGTACTGCCCCATAATGGATGTTTCGAAATAGATATCCTTCCACGGGATGAACTTATACCGGTACTGATATCCGTTGATGTTGCGGTATACATACGCCTGTTCGTTGATCTGCTCCAAGTCTGTGCCGGGAAGCACGCGTATCAGCTCCGTCTCCAGCCTGCGCCAGTCTGGCCTTAACTGACGGGAAACCAGAATGTCAAAGTCCCAGCTCGTCTTGCATGCGGGCTCGTCTATTACTCCCCGCACCACAACGCTCTGTTCGCCATAAGCCAAGACCTTTCCCACCGGATTATCCTTGCCGAACACCCGCTCCGCAAAACGGCGGGTCACTATCGCAGCATCGGGCGCGCCCAAGTCGGCCTCACCTCTGTACAAGGGATAAGCAAAAAAGTGAAAGAACGTAGAGTCAGCGGCCAGTACATCCGCCGCATAGTTTCTGCCTTCATACACGAGGTTGTCCTGCTCCATCTCCACCATAAAGCACCGCTCAACGATAGATTCCTCCTTGATCCGGAGCGAATCTCCCCAAGGTTCCGGGTAGTTGCATCCCATATAAACGTTCCCATATATGTCTCGAAGCGGAACAATCATTGTTTCCGGACGGATGCAGTGGGTGTCAACCGTCAGTTCGCGATGGATATAACGCACCAGAATGATGCAGCAGGCCAGGCTGAAAGCCAGACCCAAAAGATTGATGACCGTATATGACCTGGCACGGAGCAGGAAACGCACGGCGTATTGAAATGTCTTCATCATGTCTTTATCTTATTGTTTTCGTTTATTCTGTCTTTATTATCTTGGCCGGATCAATATGTGCGGCCTTGTTTACCTGCCAAAACAGTGTGCCCAACGATATCAGCGTCACCAAAGCAAAGGCAAAGATAAATATTCCGACACCAATCGGAGCCTTTACCACAAAGTCTTCCGTGTAGCGGCAAATGATATACCATCCCAACGGAGCAGCCAAGACGAACGATGCGACCACCACTTTCAGGTATTTGCCGCACAACAAACGGTAAAGATCCGGCAAGCGGGCTCCGTTTACCTTGCGAATCGCTATCTCGCGATACCGCTGGCGGATGTCGAACAAGGAGATGCCGAACAGACCGAGGCAGGAAACCACAATGCCTATCAAGGCAAAGACCGAATAGACGGCGGCTACCTTGCGGTCGGCTTCATACATTTCGTCCACTTTGTCCTTCAGCATGAAGTATTCGAACTCTTCAACACCGTATATCTCCTTTTCCATCTTCCGCAGATAATCCAGCACCGCCTTCACTTTGCCCGGCCGGGCCGCCATCTGATAAATGTCCCCGCCCATTCTGTTGCTTATCCGATAGACAATCGGACGCACACCAGCACTGACATGACCGTCGTAATAGTCTTCTATCACGCCCACAATCGGATAGGAAGCATCGGACGAAACCCGCCTGTCATAGTCGGAGACAAGGGTTTTCCCCTCACAGGATTCATAGCCCAAAGCCTTCAATGCCGCACGGTTCACCACAAAACAATAGGAATAGTCTTCTCCCCTTTTCACTTCATCGGGCAATCCGCCTTCGATGAACTTCAGATTATACAGGCGGAAGAAGTCGGAACTGGCATACCACAAGCACATAAAAGCCGATTTCCCCTCACTGTTGTAGAACTTCATCCCGTAATCACTCGCGTGCATATAGGTCGGGTCGGACGACCACACCTCGATGTCGGGACAAGAGGAGACCAAAGCATCGATCTGCCTTACCCGACCCAGACGCGCATGGATACTCTCTTCTGAATAGACCGAATAATCGCGCGATTCGTTTACTAGCCGGGCCACGATAATGTCTTTCGTCCGGTAGCCGGGATCGGTATGGAGCATCCGGTCGAGCTGACGGTTGAAGTAGAGTGCAAGCACCATCAGCAGGAATGACAGGACATACTGCACAAACAGCAGACCCATACGCACGCGGACTGCCTTCCCCGAGCCACCCAACATGCGGATACTGGTAATTGGCACAGAGCGTGTATAACTGTAGCAAGGATAAACCGAAGCAATGAGCGGAAGAAAGACGAGCAACCCTACGGTCAAAGCCCAGTCGAAGCCGGTATAGGTGAAATGATGGCCGAAGAAACGCGCGACCGGCACGGCGGAAAGTTCGACAAACACCCAGGCCAGAATTTCGGCCAGACCTATCAGCACCAGGTTTTCCATATAAATCTGGAAGAAAAGTTGAAACTTTCCGGCTCCGAACACCTTGCACAGGCCGTATTCCCTCGTGCGCTTCAGCATGGACACCATATAGAGATTGATGAAATTGAGCACTCCCGTAAGCAGAAGCAAGATGCATACGCCCATAAATATGCGAAGCTGCGAGCGGTCGCCCCAAACATAAATTTCCTCTTCATCGGGAGAACCCAACCCGGTCCAATAGCAATCTTTCACGGATATAAAGGAGAAACGGTAGTGGCGCGGGTCGGGAGTGCCGGGATTGATAGGGCGGGCGTACGCGCCGATACGGTTCAAGTCATCCAGATTCACGCCCGGAACAAACTTGAAATACTCAGAAGGCATCCGGTCCCAGTGGGCGGAAGCTGCGGAAGAAAGCACCATATCAAACTGAAGCGAGCGCTTGCTTGCCGGTTCGGCAAGCACAGCCCTGACCGTAAACTCCTTGCCGTTGGAAAAGCGAAAGACCTTGCCGACCGGATTCTCCTGCCCAAACACCCGGCGCGCATAGCTCTCCGTAACCAAGGCCGATTCAGGCGCACTCAGCGTCAGTTCCCCCTGCACGGTCTGATAGGGAAAAAGCCTGAAATATGCGCTGTCCGTCACGATGGCATTCACCGGATAACGGCGACCGCCATAGGTAAAGAACTCTTTTTCAAGCGGCGTATAGACGGTATGCACCTCAATCAGTTGCGGATCAACCAACACACTGTCCTGCATCATGGAGAAAGCACTCAAACCACGGTTGCCTTCCATCTCCACCTCCACGGCATAAACCTCATTCCGGTCGATGCAATGGCTGTCTACCGTAAGCTCGCGGTGAATATAACGCACCAGAATGATGCAGCAGGCCAAGCTGAACGCCAGTCCCAACAGATTAATCAATGTGTATGACCGTGCACGCAGCAGAAACCGCACGGCATATTGCAAAGTTTTCATATCAGTCAAATTTTTTATCATCCCAATCAAACCAAATTTTCCCTTCGACAAAACAGACAGCCCATCCTACAAAACCAGTTCTTCCGCATCGCCAAAGGTATCATATCCCGTGGTGATAACCCAATCGCCTGGCTGCAAACCTTCGGTTATCTCGTATTGCTGCGGATTTTGTCTGCCGATGACAAGAGGCACCCGCACGGCACGCTTCCTGTCTTTGCTCAGCTTGTAAATCCACTGTCCCCCTGTCTGCTGGTAGAAGTTCCCGCGCGGAATCACGACAGCCTGCTCAGGCTGTCCCAGTTCAATCTGCACCCGGAAACTTTTTCCCAAGCGCACATTCTCCGGCATCTCACCGGTAAAAACCAGATCGACCTCGAAGGCACGGTCTTTCACCTCGGGCACCACTTTGGTTACACGCAGGGAAAAACGCTTTCCCTGATAGGTAATGGCCGCCGGAAGCCCGGTGGTAACACGGTCGATATAGTATTCGCTGAGCGAAGTGTGAATCTTAAACTGCGACATGACCTTTATTTCTGCAATGTTCTCGCCTGCCGACACCTGTTGCCCCGGAGCAACCTTGACGAAGCTCAGCTGCCCGTCGAGCGGGGCACGCACCACCAGATCTTCCACCCGCCTCAGCGAGCGCTCCAGCTTCTTGCGTTCCCGGTCGCGGTCGTTGCGAAGCAGTTCCTTGCGTATGACCGTCATTGCCGAATCACTCCGCAAACTCTGCATTTTCAGGCGCGTGGATTCTGTCTTATACTTATATTCGTCGGCCGACACCTCAAGCTGCGCCTTGCTCCGTATGCCCATCTTGTATTCTTCCTCCTCCAACGCAAAACTTTTACGTATCTTGTTCAGCTCATAAGTCGCATCTAAAGTCTGCTGCTTCAGCGTAAGACTTTTCTGCTCCATCTCTATCTCCTTTTCCTGATAGGAAATGCGCTGTTTCTCCCACTCGTCGCGCTGATCCTCTATTTCCCGCATCAGGTCGGAATTGACAAGCGTAAGGATGGTATCACCCTTTTTCATCAGGCTGCCTTCCTCCGCCACGATACGCTCTACATTCCCCGCCTCGCGCGTATTGACTATTAGTGTAAGAATAGGCTGAACCACCCCTTCCACATCAACATACTCCATGAAATCGGCATGGCGCACCTCGGCTACCTGCACCACATCGGGGTCGATACGCAGGCGACGCGGCCCCGCGGCAAGTATCATGACATAAATCATCCCGGCCAGCAAGACCGCTCCCCCCGCCAGATAGTAGCGGTAACGGATGTACCAGGGTTTCTTTTCTAACTTTATATCCATAATGTTCTGCTTTATTTGATTCAAATCTATATTTCAGGCAAAGTCTCACTGAGCGGACAGTTCATCCGGAAGTCGTATTGCGTCATACTGCGCAGGCCATAATAGAGAGTCCAATAGGTTTTCAGGGCTTCGATATGGTTGCGCCGTGCGGTATCCTTTTCCGTGGTCGCCGCATTCAGGTCGAGAACGGTCGACTTGCCCATCAGATAAAGGCGGCGGGCCACATCATACCGTCTTTCTGCCGTTTCATCCGTCCGGGCCGCCACATTCACCTGCCGCGCCTGAAGGTTAAACTGCCGCACCATCTTGCGCACATTCAGCTCAAAGTCGGTCAGTCCCTGCTCCACCTGCGTATCCACCAGCTTTATGTTCGACTTCGCCACACGCACCTGTCCTTTCCCGCGCCCCCAGTCCAAGATGGGAATCACGACAGACAGGCTCACATACTGCTGATCCAAAGGGTTACGGTAAGAAGCACGCAGGTCGTTCGCCGTCTGCGACAGGCCAAACTGCACATAAAGATCGGCCTTCAGTCCGCGATTGGCGCGGGCGGAAGCCAGTTGGCTGCGACTTTCCAGCTTCATCCGCTGATACATCTCGATGTCCGGACTGTTGGCGTACGCACGCTCCAAGGCAATGTCGAGCGGAACCTCAAAGGCAACCACACTATCGGCAGGCAAAACTTCAATAGCCTCGTCTTCCCGGATACCCAAGAAAGAGCGGAAAGTCAGCATGGCATCTTCCACCTCGATGCGGGCCTTCATCATATTCGTTTCTTCATTCAGCTTGTTGACTTCCAACTGAAGCATTTCATTCTCGGTTATGCTGCCAATATTATACCGTCCACGTGCGTAACGATAAAGCGTATCGGCTGAAGCATAGTTTGAACAGGCGATATCCAGATTTGCCTGCGCTGTAGCCAAGTCAAAAAACAGTTCGCAAGCCTTCGATGCTATAAGCTCAAGTGTTTCGGCATAAGCCTTCTTCGCTTCGCGAAAGCGCACCGGCTCGATACGGCGGTCCCATTTCAGAGAATTGTAGCCGAAAAGCGACTGCTGATAGCCGATGGTAACGGGCTGTGTATTGTATGCCTCGCTGTGATAGCTGAATTCATCCATCCGTTGTGCCGAAGTCTCCACAAAAAGACTGCCGCCCGTGAACCAGATATTCTGGCTTACAGACAAGCTCAAGTCGGTGCTCAACTGGTTCTGACGGAGGAAAAGCTCCGTTCCGTCGGGTTGGGTCACCCGGTTGATCTGACGGTTGAGATAAGGTGTCGCCGTCAGATTGACGGAAGGCAGGTAATTGGCACGAAACGAACGGTAGCTCCAATACGCCGAGCGGTAGGTATGCTCTGCCGCCTGCGCCTCGGGAGAATACGCCTGCGCCAGACCGATGGCCTGCTGCAGGGTGAGCCGACGCGTTTCCTCCTGTCCTACCGCCCGAAAGGAAAGGCAAACAAAAATCATGAGCATCATAAATCTCATCAGGTCTTGCAATAAATTCATATTCTCTTTACAATAAATTCCGATGATACTAATCCAAAAATCGTGCCAAAAGGGCAAAGCTCTGTCATTCCAAGCATTACCCAAACCGAACCCGATGAAACACCGTGCGGATACGCACAAAAATCGTGCGCATACGCACATACAACACATGCAGATTTGCTTTATCTTTGCAGAAATCCCAATCATACTACCATCACAATGGAACCAAAAGGAAAAATACTCATAATAGATGACAATGAAGATGTGCTCTTCGCCCTCAATCTCCTGCTCGAACCCTACGCCGACAAGATAAAGGTAACGACGCAGCCCGCACGAATCGAACATTTCATGACGACCCTAAAGCCGGATGTCGTATTGCTCGACATGAATTTCCGCCGCGATGCCATTAGCGGACAGGAGGGGTTTGACTGTCTGAAGCAGATACTCGCCATCGACCCGCAGGCAGTGGTGGTTTTCATGACGGCATACGCCGACACCGACAAGGCCGTAAGAGCCATCAAGGCAGGTGCTACAGACTTTGTATCGAAGCCGTGGGAAAAAGAGAAACTGCTTGCCACCCTTTCATCGGCCATCAAGCTAAGCCTGTCGCGCAAAGAAGTGGGACGACTGCAAGAGCAGGTGCTCGCACTGAAGGGAGACGATGAGAGCCTGCCCGAACTGATCGGAACTTCACCGGCCATGAAAGAGGTGAAAGAGACCATCTGCAAGCTTTCAGACACAGATGCCAACATCCTTATATTGGGAGAGAACGGAACGGGAAAAGACCTTGTGGCCCGGATGCTGAAGCATTATTCGCCCCGGCGGAACGAGACATTCATCACCATCGACTTGGGAAGCATCCCCGAACAGCTGTTCGAAAGCGAACTCTTCGGGTATGAAAAAGGCGCTTTCACCGACGCGCGCAAAGCGAAGCCGGGACGCATGGAAGTGGCATCGGGAGGAACGCTTTTTCTGGACGAGATAGGAAACCTGTCATTGCCCATGCAGGCCAAGCTGCTGACCGCCATCGAAAAGCGGAAGATTGTAAGACTCGGAGCGGTAGACCCTATCAGCATCGATGTGCGGCTGATATGCGCCACCAACTCCGACCTGAGAGAAAAGACAAACGACGGTTCGTTCCGGCAGGATTTGCTTTACCGCATCAATACCATCGAACTGCATATTCCGCCGCTACGCGAACGGGGGGAAGACATTATCCTGCTGGCCGAGCATTTCCTGAGTCTTTACAACCGGAAATACAGAAAAGAAATACGCGGACTGACGCGCGAAGCCAAAGCCAAGCTGATGAAATATGCATGGCCAGGGAATGTGCGCGAACTGCAACATACACTCGAGCGGGCCGTAATATTAAGCGAACACTCGATGCTGCGTCCCGATGATTTTCTTTTCCCGTCGGCGCGAAGTGAAAAGTCGGAGGAAACGGACGAAGAACTGAATCTGGAAAAACTGGAACGGAGAACAGTGGAGCGAGCCCTGCGCGTAAGCGGAGGAAACATGAGCCGCGCAGCCGAACTGTTGGGCATCACGCGCTTTACACTCTATCGCAAACTTGAAAAACTCGGCTTATGAAAACGTATGTCTATTGTCTGGTCACCCACATTGCCGGCATTCTGCTGCTGACGGCAGGGGGAATCATTTCTTACCAACACCATCTGATGTTCTGCACGGCAGCGGCAGCTCTCCTGATTGCAGGACTCAGCTTCAGTCTCTACCGCATCCAGATGCGGCAGACCGAGATAATGCGCCGCATCGTAGAGTGCATGAAGCGCGGAGACCTTACGCTTACTGCGCGTTCTCCGTTCAGTGACCGGGTTATGCAAGATCTGGCTACAGATATGTCCGCCGTACTTTCCGACTTGCGCCACAAGCTGCTCGACGAAGAAGTCAAGCTGCAATATTACGAGAGCCTGCTGGACAAGGTAGACACGGCGGTGATAGTGATGGACAGGCAGGGACATGCCGAATGGATGAACAAGGCCGCCCGACAGTTTACAGGAGAAAGCAACCAGTTGCCCGAAGAAATCCTGACGGCTCTCCGCGAAGGCCGTCAGGTGGCAAGGCTGGTGTGCGGACAAACCACCTTCGACCTCGCCCCGACCGCTACCCTTATCCACCTGCAACGGCGTGAACGCTGGATTGTGTCACTGAAAAACATCCGTTCCGCCTTGGAACATACAGAGATGGAAGCCTGGCAGAAACTTATACGCGTACTGACCCACGAGATCATGAATTCCATCACGCCGATTATCTCGCTCGCCGAAACTTTGAGCGAGCGCAGCAAAGACAATGCAGGCGACGAACGGATGCAGGCACACGTGCAACAAGGGCTTCAGGTCATACACCGCCGCAGCAAGGGGCTGCTGGAATTTGTGGAAAACTATCGGAAACTGACACGGATTGCCCCTCCGGTAAAAACCGCATTCTTCATCAGGCAATTTTTTGCCGACCTGCAACGGCTGTATGCAGATGCAAGCTTCCACTTCATCCTGCCCGACGAACAGCTGACCCTATATGCCGACCGTCCACAACTGGAACAAGTATTCATCAATCTGCTGAAAAATGCCAAGGAAGCTTGCAGCGGAACTGAACACCCCCGCATCGAAACGACTGTATCCGCTTCGAGAGACACGCTGACCTTTACGGTAACAGACAATGGAGAGGGTATGCTGCCCGAAGTGACGGAGCGGATTTTCGTTCCCTTCTTTACAACCAAGCCAAACGGTTCGGGAATCGGACTTAATCTATGCAAGCAAATCATCTCCCTGCACGGCGGACAGATAGCCGTGCAGTCTGAACCCGGAAAAGGAAGCAGGTTCATCCTTACGCTTCCTAAACAAAACGAAAATTAGTACGGGAGAAAAAATATTTTTCCCTACAGAAAAATCCTGCGTCTCCTGCATGAAAAGGATATATTGCCTTTATGAAAAAATATATCATACGACTGATTTCATCCGACTGACCCGCAGTATATTTGTCCGGCCTTTCCAAGAACCAGTTTATCCGGAAGCATCCTACATCCAACCGCCGTCTTGCAGAATGGAACTCTGGGCCAAATAGTCGGAAGCCTCGGCATAGATATACATCACACTGCCTCCTTTGATGGCGTCGATTATGGGACGGGACAGTTTGGGAGGCAGAGCCGGACAACCGAAGCTTCTCCCCAGACGCCCGCCACCGGCAACAACCGACGGATCGGCATAGGCAGCGCCGTGAACCACTATGGCACGCTCGCGGGCGCGGTCGTTTATCCCTTTCTCCAACCCGTCAAGAATCAGTGAATAGCCGTTCTTGCCCTGATAAGTAGAGGCTGTCAAATAAAATCCCAACGAACTCTTGTAGGAGCCGCATTCATTGGAAAAAGAAGTGGCATAGTTGCCCCCGCTGTTTTTGCCGTGAGCCACGACAGACGAAAAAAGCATCTTGCGCTTTTTCATGTCGAACACATAGAGCCGCTCCTCGGTGGAAGGCTTTGAAAAGTCTATCAGTGTAAGTACATCCCTCTTGCGGTTTCCGATTTTCTCATATCCTTCCACCGCCTGACGAAAGGCCTTCCAGTTGACAATCCCTTCCAACTGCATGGAATGATAAAGTCCGGCTGCCTTATCCTCCCCGGCAACGACCGAAGACAACAGACCGGAAGATACGAAAGCGCCTCCTGTAACGAAAGCCGTACAGGGCGCAAGCAGGAACATCACAAAGAGCAGAATGCGTTTCATACCTACAAAAAAGAAATAACGGCGGCAAAGTTAGAAATAAAAAATGAAAATTCATGCCTAAACAAGCATGACAATCAGTTTATTTCGTGCAAAATCTCTATAAGCCCCCTCTCCGCCACGTCTTTCCTACCCGATGCCATACATCAAGACCCGGATTCTTCAGACTTTACCCGCGCATCACCACTTTCCGCAACAGACAGCAATTTTTCGGCAATCCGTCCTTATCCGATTGCCACCTTGATCACTCCGTCTGATTTGTTCTCAAAAATCCGGTAAGCCTCCTCTATCTCACTCAAGGGAAAGCGGTGAGTGATAAGCGGTGTGGTATCAATTTTTCCGGCTTCTATCAGACGCAGAATCTCGGCACAGTCGCAACCGTCTACTCCGCCCGTCTTAAAGGTCAGGTTTTTTCCGTACATATCGGGAAGAGGCAGTATCTGCGGACTGTCATAAAGCGCCACAACCGTAACAATGGCATTGGGACGGGCACATTCCCATGCCAGACGAAAAGTATTGTCCGCTCCGGCCACCTCCATTACAATATCTGCTCCGCCATGTTCGCTATGGGCAAGAACAAATTCCTTACAAAGCTCCGGCCCGGTTACCAATACCTCCGGATAATGCTCACGGACGAAACGAACCCTTTCGGGCGACTTTTCACAAACGATGATGCGCTTCGGACGCTTCAGCATCGTGCAGAGCAAGGTGCAAATGCCCGTAGGCCCGGCTCCGATGATAAGCACCGTATCTTCTTCCGTTATTTCAGAAATACGCGCCGCCCAGAATCCCGTAGCCAGAACATCCCCTACAAAAAGAGCCTGCTCATCGCTTACCGCATCCGGAATGCGGTTCAACCCCTGATCGGCAAAGGGAACTCTTACATATTCCGCCTGTCCTCCGTCGATACGACACCCTAAAGCCCATCCGCCTTCAGGGTCTGTACAATTATTTACGTATCCATGTCGGCAGAAGAAGCACTCACCACAAAAAGTTTCTACATTCACCGTAACACGGTCGCCCGGCTTTACCGTCGTTACTCCGGTTCCAACCTCCTCTACGACACCTACCATCTCATGTCCAACCGTTATGCCGGGAACAGCCCGAGGCACACTACCGTGCTTGATATGCAGGTCACTCGTACATATACTGCCGAGCGTCACGCGGACAATGGCATCCTTCGCATTCTTTAATTGAGGTTTCGGCTTGTCTAAAAGCTCAAAACGCCCCTTTTTAATATAAGTATACGCCAACATAGCTCTTTCATCTTTTTAATCTTCCCTATCATTCCACTCATCTTCCCCTTTATCCAAACGGTCAATAATATTTCCTCTTTGCTTTTGCATGACCAATCTATTGCAAAAATACGATGCTTTTTCTTTTTTATCAGCAGAAAGAAGCGAAAATCTGTTAACCAAAGAATATCACGAAAACAAAAAAAGGAGCTACATTCTGCTGTAACTCCTTTATCCTCAGATTGAGCGGCAAGCGGGACTCGAACCCGTGACCCTCAGCTTGGGAAGCTGATGCTCTACCAACTGAGCTACTGCCGCGTAAATCCGGCGACAAAAGTAGACTATATTTTTGAAAAAAACAATATAAAGGCACATTTTTTTCAGATAATCATGATTTATCTTGAAATGACAAACCAATGTTTCCCTTCGGCGTAACGGTAAGAAACCTTCAAACCGTTTGCCTTGCACACCGAATCGACCAAAGCCAGTCCCAATCCGGTAGAACCTTCTTTTTTACTTTTCCCCTGATAGAAACGTTCGAATATCCGTTTTTCATCCAATGGCTCATCTCCGGTATTGCCTATGGCAAATGAAGTTTCGGTAAACAATATATCAATCCGGCCGCCTTCTACGGCATGCACGAAAGCATTCTTCAGCAGATTGGTCAACAAGACAGAGGCCAAAGATTCATTCATCATCAAGCGAAAACAAGACTCAATCCTCACCGTGACACTGATGTGACGATAGGCATAAACCTCTTTATAATCCTCCAGATAAAGCTCCAGCATCTCGTTCAAGCAGATTTCCTTCTCTTCGGAAAACTGATGGTTTTCTATCTTGCACAGCAAAAGCAGCGACTTGTTCAGCCGGGTAAGATTTTCCAAAGTATGATGCGTCTTCATCAACTCTGAAAGCTGCCTTTCGGTCAGCGTTTCATCATCCATCAACATTTCCAAACGATTCCGGCATATAGCAAGCGGTGTCTGCATCTCATGCGAAGCATTCCCGATGAACAGCTTCTGCTGCTCATAAAGCTTCTCACTGCGCTCGGCGAAAGTAATGGTCGCTTCATTCAGCTTACGGAATTCTGAAATTCCGGTCTTGTTGTCTAACGGCTTGTTCCTGCCTCCCAAACGATATTGCTCCAACCAATGCAACAGCCGGTAAAGTGGTTTCATGTTCCGCTGAAATACCAATCCGTTTACTGTAAGGATGGCAAACAGCAACAATACATACAAAAAAACAATCCAGCCAAGAATAGCCTTCCGCAAATCAAACTTCTCAATGGTAGGTGTATAGACCACCAGCTCCATAAACCGGCCGTCATCCGTCTCGAATATAGTCATCAAAACCCGTGCGGGTTCTGTCTCTTTTTTCTCTTCAATATATACCATCTCATCGCGATAAGTGATATGAGGATACATACGGGCGTATTCTTCACTCACTTCATACAGATAATACTGATTGTTTGACCCGCTGTTTTTCGAAGGAAGTTCTTCGCCCGACAGCGAGCGGATAATCAATGTTTCGGCATAATCGTCGAGCGAATCATCCGTTTCGTCGTTCACCTCCTCCATCACCGCCCAATAAAAAAAGACGGCCCAAAAGGTAAGTACCACCGTGAGCAGGAGTGAGACCCGCCACATGACAAGATGAAACAGCTTCATTCGACGATGAATTTGTAACCGATTCCATAAACAGCCTTCAGCTCAGGAGTAGCTCCCGCGTCTTTCAGATGCTTGCGAAGATTCTTTATCTGCGCATAAATGAAGTCGAAATTGTCGACCTGGTCGATGTGGTCTCCCCATACAGATTCCGCCAGCGTATTCTTGTTCACAAGCCGGCCGGGACGAAGCATGAAGTAAGAAAGGATATCATACTCTTTCCGGTTAAGCTCTATCTCCTTTCCGCCCACCAAGACCTTAAAAAGGTCGGGTATCAGTTCTATATTTCCATACTGTATCTTCTGCTCCCCCTCACGGACATTTCGGCGGAACAGACTTTTCAGACGAGCATGAAGCTCGGCCAGATGATAAGGCTTCGGCAGATAGTCGTCGGCCCCCAAGTCCAACCCCTTTACCTTGTCTTCCAACGAATCTTTTGCCGAAAGGATAATGACATTGGTACGCTTCCCCAACGCCTGCAACTCTTCCAACAAGTCAAGCCCATTCCCGTCCGGCAGCATAATGTCCAACAAAATGCAATCGTAATCATAGTCTTCTATCTTGCGCAAGGCAGTCTTATAGTCGGAAGCCTGTGAAACGACATAGCGTTCCTTTTCCAACGAACGGGTGGTTATTTCCCTCAGATCATTATCATCCTCTACTATCAGTATTTTCATATAGTCTTACTTTAAGATGCTTATCTGCAAAAATAAATATTCTGCCGGAATAACAAAATATCAATATAACAAAAAACGCCGCCATCCTTTTTCAAAAGGACGGCGGCGAAGATTCAATGCATTATTTCAATATCAATCGATATTAAACCAACGTACATAACAGAATTCCTGACGGTGAGCCAAATCCGGATGTTTCGGATACATACGGTAAGCAACCTTGAAACTGCCCGCATTGGACAGGCTGTTCACCACCTGGAAGGTATGCAAATCTCCTTCACGCTTAACCATCTTCATCGGAGTAACCGAGTAGATGTAAGATTTTCCTTCTGCATTCGTATAAGTAGTCACCTGCTCTACACCGACAGCATCGTTCAAACCTTTTTCATCAATCACGCAAGTAATGGTATAGTCTTTTCCGCTCTCCACATTACCCTGACGCAATTCCTGCGACTTGTCCATCGAAACAATCTGGATAGAGTCCCATTTTGCAGCGACCTCTTCTTTCCAGGCAGCCAGAGCCTTTGCTTTTTCATAATTGTGAGCAGCCAATGCATGGAAACGCTGTGCCTCTTTGGTGTAGAACTTGGCATAATAATCATCGAGCTGGCGCTTCATCGTATAATGGGGAGCAATCTGCGCGATTGAGTTCTTGATGGTCTTCACCCATCCTTCAGAATATCCCTTCTTATTGCGGGCATAATACAACGGCAGAATCTCTGTTTCCAGAATGCTGTAAATAGTGGCAGCATCCAGCTGATCCTGATATTCCTGATTCTGATAAGTACGCTTTTCGGTCAACGCCCATCCTGCTCCTTCACGATAGCCTTCCAACCACCAACCGTCAAGTACAGAGAAATTGACAACACCGTTCATCAAAGCCTTTTCACCGGAAGTTCCGGATGCTTCCAACGGACGGGTCGGCGTATTCATCCAGATATCAACACCCGAAACCAGACGACGAGCCAACTTCATATCATAGTTTTCGAGGAATATGATCTTGCCCATAAACTCAGGACGACGAGAAATCTCTACGATTTTCTTAATCAATCCCTGTCCGGCACCATCGTGCGGATGAGCTTTTCCGGCAAACAAGAACTGTACGGGGTAATCAGGATTGTTGACAATCTTAGACAAACGGTCAAGATCCGTAAACAACAGATGTGCACGCTTATAGGTAGCGAAACGACGGGCAAAGCCAATCAACAGGGCATTCGGATTAATCTTATCCATCAACGTAACCACACGAGAAGGATCACCCTGGTTTTTCAGCCACGTATCGCGGTACTGATTACGAACATAGCTGATCAACTTGTTTTTCAAGGCGACACGAGTCTTCCAGATTTCTTCATCAGGCACATTATAAATCTTCTCCCAAATCTTCGGATTTGACTGGTCTTCCAAGAAGTTCTTGTCAAAATACTTGCCGTAAAGAGCCTTCCACTCAGAAGCACACCATGTCGGGAAGTGCACACCATTGGTAACATAGCCAACATGATTCTCTTCTGCAAAATATCCTTTCCAAATACCGGAAAACATCTCTTGAGAAACTTTTCCGTGCAACCAACTCACACCGTTAACCTCCTGGCAAGTATTGCAAGCAAAGGTCGACATACAGAAACGCTCGTTGTTGTCACCCGGATTGATTCGGCCCAAATCCATAAGCTCCTGCCAAGTGATGCCCATACGCTGCGGATAACCGCCCATATATTTACCGAACAAACCTTCGTCAAAGTAATCGTGACCTGCCGGAACCGGAGTATGAACCGTATACAATGAAGACGCACGAACTACATCAAGAGCTTCTTCAAATGACATACCGCCTTCAACATAATCGCACAGACGCTGTACGTTGCATAATGCGGCGTGGCCCTCGTTACAATGATAAATATCCTTCTTTATACCCAGTTTCTTCAACAGCAGTACACCTCCGATTCCCAGCAATATCTCTTGCTTCAAGCGGTTTTCCCAGTCACCGCCGTAAAGCTGATAAGTAATCGGACGGTCAAACTCACTGTTCATCTCATTGTCTGTATCCAACAAATACAAAGGAATACGGCCTACGTTTACGCGCCATACATAAGCATGAACATAATAATTCAGGTAAGGAACATCCAAAACCAAGGCATTTCCGTTCTCATCATTCACCCGTTCGATAGGAAGACTGCCGAAATTCTGGGCTTCGTAATTGGCAATTTGCTGGCCATCCATAGACAAACTCTGGTCGAAATAACCGTAACGGTACAAGAATCCTATACCACACATGTCCACATTGCTGTCTGAAGCCTCTTTCAGATAGTCACCGGCAAGAATACCCAAACCTCCCGAATAGATTTTCAAGACATGTGTCAACCCATACTCCATACAAAAATATGCTACCGAAGGACGGGTTGCATCAGGTTTCGTATTGACATAATTTTTAAACTTATCATAAATATGATTGATCTTGCCCAATACTTCCTTATCTACAGACAATGCTTCAAGTTTTTCATAACTTAAACGTTCCAAAAGGGCTACCGGATTTTGTTTTACTACAGACCATAATTCCGGATCAAGTCCCTTGAACATTTCAGTAGCTTCGTCATTCCAAGCCCACCAGATATTGCGAGCCATTTCTTCCAACATCTTCAATGATTCCGGAATACGAGACTTAACATTTACTTCTTTCCAAACCGGAGCATTCACATAATTAGTTTTGACTTTCATATCTCAAGTTTTAAATTTTGGTTCTTATTTATTTGCAGCAAGACGCTTTTCCGCATTGCGCAATGCAACATCATACGCCTGATAATATTGACCTATAAAATGTTTCCACAGCGCTTTTTCAGCTATGGCAGCTGCATTTTTCCGGATTTTCTCAATATCCTTCTGTTGCAAACAGGAAAATTCAACTATTGTATCTTTAATGGCATCGGCCACTTCAGAATAATTGTAATCTGTACGATGAATGACTTTTACGCCGTCCTGCAAAGTGCCGTAATGTCCTTTCATACTGTTCACCCACAAGCCGAATCCCGCCAAATCTGTCGTAATGGTAGGCACTTTGAAAGCGACACTCTCAAGCGGTGTATATCCCCAAGGCTCATAATATGAAGGGTATACCGTCAGATCAAAGCCCGGCATCAAATCATAATAAAGCAAATTCACGATACCGTCCTTTCCATCCAAGTAGCAAGGCACGAATATAACTTTCACCTGCACATCCGCCGCATTCGACATATTCAGATATTTCAGCATATCAAGCACCTGATCATGGCTCATATTATGAAGCCAGTGAGTTATGAACGGACATTCCAGCGGAGTGGTAAAGACTTCATCACTCTTCATACGCTCCATCAAGTCTTCACGTGCCTCACCTACCCAGCCGGGCACACTGACAAAAGCCAAAACCTCTTTGCCCAATCCCTTGTCACGAGTCAAGCGGTTCAAAGTCTCCAGATACACATTAATGCCTTTATTCTTGAACTCATACCGGCCACTCGTCCCGACAATCAGAGTATCATCACTCAAACTGACACCGAGCAGTCTGTTCGCCAACTTCAGCAGAGTCTTACGGGCCTTCTGACGCTTCACCGTATAACTTCTTCCTTTGGGAACAAAATCATCCTCAAAGCCATTCATCAATATGACATCCGCCGGCCTTTCCAATAATTCTTTACATTCATTATTCGTGATATCACTCACCGTAGTAAAGCAATCCACATGATGAGCCGTTTGCTTTTCAATGGAATGCTTTGATTCCATATTCAGTTCACGGGCCATCTGGTCTCCGTTATAAGCGAACAAATAATCGTAAAGAGGCTTGTCGTTCCCGGCAATCGAACGTCCGATAGAAGTGGCATGTGTAGTAAAGATTGTCGCAATTTGGGGCAAATGTTTCTGAATATAGAGTGCTCCCAACCCTGTCATCCATTCATGCGCCTGATAAACGACTTTATCCGCATCGGTCAGATTATAATGATAAAAACTTTCTACAACCTTTCCCGCCGCATACGAGAACATTGAAGCCTCATCATAATCTCCGTATGCATGGAGAGAGTCAACCTGATAATCACACCAAGCCTGCGTGTAAATATCATTTTTTATTGAATAAAAAGGTGTAAAGTCAACCAGAATCGCAATCGGACTACCCGGCACATTCCATCTTCCGATGCGGATCTTTAATTTATCCTTATTTATCGCATTGTTTTTCCATTCTTTCAACAACTCATTGTCTTCGGCAAACAAAGGATTTTCTTTACCTGACCAGAAGTCAGGGCCTATAAAAAAAATTCTGTCCGGAAATGCTTCCTGCAAAGTCTTCGCCCGTGTAGAAAGTACAGTATAGATGCCTCCAACCTTGTTACAAACTTCCCAACTCGACTCGAAGATATAGTCCGGAGTTAACAGCTGCTTATTTATCATTACTAATATTTTCTAAATCAGCCGCAAAGTTACGAAAAATCATTGAATTGAAAGAAGAAAAAAAAGAATTGTTTTTGCATCTTTTCATTTTCTGTATTCAATCTAAAAAAAGCAGAAAGCTCATCTGCCCATCTGCCAAGTAGAGTTGTCAGAATCAATGAAGGAAAAAATATTTTTGAAAGGATAAAAAACATTTTCCATCAGCAACCAACTTCATTCTTGTCCGGAACTGCCGAGCAGGGTGTCAAAAAGGAAAAATGCCTGAAACGGGATATCCGTATCAGGCATTTCTTCACTATCTTAAAAGACTTCAGATTACGCCAAAGCCGACCCCATCAAAAATGTTGCAGCCAAAGCTACGATAGCATACAACTCAGGGAATACGGCAAGAATCAATGTATTACCAAACACATTATATCCTTGGCCGATAGCCGCGATACCGTTGGCACAAACCTGCCCCTGACGAATGGCGGAGAACAATCCGACCAACCCCAGTCCGATACCTGAACCTAAGACTGCACAAGCCTGGATTGCTGTGATTTCAGGAGTCAACATACCGAAAATGCTTTGGAACATAAAGTATCCCGCAAATCCATACAGTCCCTGTGTACCAGGCAAAGCCGTCAGCACAAGGAAGTTACCGAAAGCACTGTCATTCTTTTTCAAAGCTCCGATTGAAGCGTTACCTGCTATTGTCACACCATAAGCACTGCCAATGCCTGACAAACCTACCATAATTGCGATGCCGATATAGGCAATCAAAAGATTCATTTCCATAATTCTTCTATTTTTTTAATTTTAAATTCCAGTTAATTCTTAAAAGGTTTATACTCTTTTCCTCCGCCTTCATACCCGGAGTTCTTAAAGAATTCGACAAAAGTCAGACGCATCGGATGCACCATCGCCCCCAACACGTTCATAAAGATATTGATGGCATGACCTATCACAAATATCAACGCCATAACGATCGGCCCGGCTATAACATTGTCCGGACTCATGCCGGCAGCCAGACTGTTGAACACACTTGCAAGAATTCCTCCCGAGAGTCCCAACGCAAACAGACGGACATAAGAAAGCACATCACCCAGCAATCCGGTTGCCATATTATAGCTATCCCACAATCCCAATCCGACATTTACAAAAACATTCTTATCAGGACTGTTGTATAAATAGGCCATCAATACGCCTATAGCCAAGAATACCAGATGAACGGCGCCTCCCATCGGCATCAGCCCCGGAGCCGCAAACGCAATGCCTGTGCTGATCAGTATGAACAACCAACCGATTGTTCCTACCGCATACTTGAACCCGAACTGAATCGTCAGATTCACCGTCTTCAATATCATGCCAAATATGATCTGAATCACACCCAGAATCAGCGACAGATTGAACATCTGCTGATTGTCCAAGGCTATTGCCTCTTTCATCTGCTGGAAAAGCGGAAGCTGGATTTCATACAGATTAAATCCGAAGAAAGTTCCCGTCAGCAATCCACAAACCATCGTCGACGCTCCCAAGATTTGCACCAATGTAAGAATAGGCTTCAATCCCTCACCAACCTTCTTAGCTATCAAACGATATACAGTAACAGTCAACAACATAAACAGTCCGTAACCTATATCGCCCAAGCACAAGCCAAAAAACAGCATGAAGAACGGAGCGAAGAATGGAGTAAGATCAAGCTCACTATACTTCGGCAACATATACAAACGCATAATCGGCTCAAAAAGACGGAAGAAACGGTTGTTTGCAAAACATATAGGAACATCATCATCCGGTGTCGGATCTATGATTTCATAATATGCTTCTTGTACACGCAGATATTCCTCAATCTTTTCCACCTGCCCTATCGGCGCCCATCCTTGCAGCAAAACAAGTTTGTCATCCGCCAGGCTGTCGCCGCTCAATACGACTTTCGAAAATTCTATCTCAGAACAAACCTGCGCTTGAGCTGCCTGCAAATCGGGAATAACAGTTTCAGCCAACTCTTTCATCCGCTCTTTTACATCTTCCTGCCGCTTGCGAATATCAGCCAAACGTGCCTGCAAGTCGCTTAATGCGACATCCGGCAATTTGGCGGCTTCCACTTCAAGCTCCACATACTCACCGACAGGAGTGACCGTAATGAAATAAAGCTTGGATCCTACACGATTAATCACTGTAGCATTGTATTGCTCTTTCCATTCCTCCTTAAACTGCTTTTCAGAACAGATATAGAAATCGACCCGATAACCGGCATCCCGCAAACGTTCTATACTTTTCGGATCAAAATTCCCCCACGGCTCCAAAGCCATCTCTTCCTTTCCCGAAGCCTGCAACCGGGCAGCCAACTGTTGCTCCTGATGCTGCAAATCTTCCACATCATCCAAAGCCTTCTTCCCTTTCACAGCATCACCCACATGTAAAACAGCGGTGGCATTCAGTCCCTGCAAATATTTAATCGCAGACAAATATCTGGCAGACAAACGGACAGACTCCTGCAAAGCTGCATTTTCAGCGCTCCCCTGTGCCTTGGTCACCACATGTATCGCTCCCAGATCACGGATACTTTTCAGGAAAGCATCATAATCTTTGTGATAAATCAAAAAGGTAAGCTTTTTCATCTTCGCAATCATGCCTCTTCCTCCTTTCTTTTCTCTTGGATAGACTTCAGAATTTTCTGCGATGACTTCGACAGATTCTCTTCATCCTCCATAAACCGCTTGATTTTACGCAGCGCGTCCTGATATCCAGGTATCTGCACTTTCTCAAACAGGTTCACTTTTTGGGTTGTCTTCTTTCGCGCATGTTCCAACAGTCCTAACTTAGCAAGCGTAAACTCACGTTCAATAGCCGTCTGAGCCAATCCTTTCAACAAATGGATACCATCAGCATACCATTTCGGAGAAACGAACAGACTGAACGGTGCAATGTCAAAATCTACTTCCTCCAACATCGGGACTCTGACTCCGGCAATCTTACGCACGCCTAAATGGACATCCTTCACTTTGACTAATGAAACATCGAATTCATTCCAGAGTGCGAACATGGCTTCATACGCCTGAATCTGTCGTTCCAGGCGTTCTTCTAATTCCCTGGCTTCAGACTTGCAACGCTTGACCTCAAGGCGCAACGCACTCTCCTTATTCTTTATTATAGGCAACGTACGCACACGAATCTTGAGCTGCTTTTCAAGCTGCTGCAATGAAGTCTTATTATATTGAAATTTTATAGCCATATTTCTGTCTGTTTTAAGATTACTTCTTCCAGTACTGGTCTACAAATTCCTTTTTTATATTCACTTCTTCTGGCTTAAAATATTTACTGAACAGCCCCCAAGTAACATCCAACATTTCCGTCGTATTCAAATTCACATCGATAGCCAACAACTGATTTGCATAATCTTTGGCAAACGCCAATGCACGTTCATCATAATTAGTCAAATCAAAACCGTTTTCCATTTTAGTCTTGGCACTTGCAGCATCGGCATAAAGCCGCACGGCAGCATTCATTACTTGCGGATGATCTTTACGGGTCTTCTTTCCGCTAACCAACTGCTTCAAACGAGACAAAGAACGGAACGGGTCAACAATAACCTTGCCGATATCACTGTCACGGCGCAAGAACAGCTGTCCTTCAGTAATATATCCTGTATTATCCGGAACCGCATGCGTAATATCACCACCGGAAAGAGTAGTAACTGCAATAATCGTAATAGACCCACCCGTCGGAAATTGTACAGCCTTTTCATAAATCTTAGCCAAATCGGAATACAACGAACCGGGCATAGAATCTTTCGAAGGAATCTGATCCATACGATTGGAAACAATGGCTAAAGCATCGGCGTACGATGTCATATCAGTCAACAGAACCAAAACCTTTTGATTATGTTCCACCGCAAAATATTCAGCGGCAGTCAAAGCCATATCCGGTATCAACAAACGCTCAACGGGAGGATTCTCCGTAGTATTGACAAAACTGATAATGCGATCGAGCGCACCTGCATTCGAGAAAACATTCTTAAAATACAGATAGTCATCGTTCGTCATACCCATGCCTCCCAAAATAATCTTATCAGTCTGAGCACGCAATGCCACCATTGCCATTACCTGATTAAAAGGTTGGTCAGGATCGGCAAAGAATGGAATCTTTTGTCCTGAAACCAATGTATTATTCAAGTCAATACCGGCAATACCTGTCGCAATCAATTCAGAAGGCTGCTTACGACGAACCGGATTTACAGAAGGGCCACCAATCTCCACTTCTTTTCCTTCTATTTCCGGTCCTCCATCAATTGGTTCACCAAAAGCATTAAAGAAGCGTCCGGCCAATTGCTCACTTACTTTCAACGTAGGCGATTTTCCTAAAAAAACGACTTCAGCATTCGTTGGTATACCTTCTGTCCCTTCAAAGACCTGAAGTGTTATCTCATCTCCGGCAATTTTCACCACTTGGGCAAGCTTACCGTTTACCATAGCCAGTTCATCATAACCTACTCCCATTGCTTTCAACGAACAGGTAGCTTTGGTTATCTGACTAATCTTCGTATATATCTTTTGAAAAGCTTTTGTTGCCATTTTCTTCAATTTAAAGATTTCCCATTATTTTACTTTCCTTTCGGCAACCAAATCCTGCAACTGTTTCTGATATCCAGAATACTGTTCTGAACGGAAACGTGCATAATTCATCTGCTTGCAGATATTTATCATTTTCTTAAAGTAATCCATTACTTCAATAAAATTATCAAACTGAAAATCTGCACGACAAACATCTATTACCATATTCACCATTTCTTCCTGACGTTCCATCGGAGTAACAGAATCAACCTCGTCAAAAGCATCCTGCTGCAGGATAACGAAGTCTATCAATTCCGATTTCCAGAATATCACATGATAATCTACCGGAACGCCATCATCACCCAAAATATTAATTTGTTCTGCGATTTCCTTTCCACGCAACAAACGTGTCTTCAATTCATTTACCTTACCAATCCATTCATTATTGATACGTTTGGCAATATAATCTTCAAATTCCGGATACTCTAAATATTTAGAATAAGAATCTATCGGATTAACAGCCGGATAACGTTTCCGGTCTGCCCGCTCCTGCTCCAACGCATAAAAACAACGTGCAACTTTCTTTGTATTCTCAGTTACCGGCTCTTTCAGGTTACCTCCTGCCGGAGAAACCGTACCGATAAAAGTAATGGAGCCTGTAACACCATTATAAAGATGGACAAATCCGGCACGACCATAGAAGTTTGAAATGATAGCCGACAAGTCCATCGGGAAAGCATCCGGTCCCGGCAATTCCTCCATACGGTTAGACATCTCACGTAAAGCCTGCGCCCAACGGGAAGTAGAGTCTGCCATCAGCAGCACCTTCAAACCCATTGCACGATAATATTCAGCCATCGTCATTGCCGTATAAACAGATGCCTCACGGGCTGCTACCGGCATATTTGATGTATTCGCTACAATAATAGTACGCTCCATCAATTTCCGTCCTGTATGAGGATCCACCAATTCCGGAAATTCCGTAAAGATTTCCACAACCTCATTGGCACGTTCACCACACGCAGCAATAATAACAATATCAGCTTCCGCCTGCTTTGAGATGGCGTGCTGCAATACGGTCTTACCTGTACCAAACGGTCCAGGAATAAATCCGGTACCGCCTTCCACTATCGGATTCAAGGTATCTATCACACGAACGCCAGTTTCCAACAATTTATAGGGACGAGGCTTTTCACTATAATTCACCATAGCCTTCTTTACAGGCCATTTTTGAATCATGTTTACAGGAATCTCTTTCCCTTCCTTATCTGTCAGAACCACTACGGTATCCTCTATTGTATATTCTCCCTCTTCAACAACCGACTTTACCAAGTACGAATCAGTCAATTGAAAAGGAACCATTATCTTTAAAGGCTGATGGTTTTCTTCCACTTCACCCAACCAAGCTGAAGGCCCTACCTCTTCTCCAACTTTCACTATTGGCTTAAAATGCCACTTGCGTTCTTTATCGAGCGGATAAGTGTATTGTCCGCGCTTCAAGAAAACGCCTTCCATTTTATCCAAGTCATTCTGCAAGCCATCATAATTCTTTGACAGCATGCCTGGACCCAAAGTTACTTCCAACATATGACCGGTAAATTCAGCCTCGGCTCCCACCTTCAAGCCACGCGTACTTTCGAAGACCTGAACGTATACACTTTTGCCGACAACTTTAATCACCTCGGCCATTAAACGGTCTCCACCTGTCAAGATATAACAGATTTCATTCTGAGCCACCGGACCGTCAACAGTCAGCGTAACCATATTGGCTATAACGCCTAAAACAGTTCCTTTTGTTGCCATTTTTATCTTATTTTACTATTTTCTAAATTCTTCCGGAATCTGTACTTCATCCTTCAAATGCTGAATCATTTGCCGGAACAGTTCATGACCCTTTTCTTTATCCAAAGAAATCCAACGCTCTATCATTTCCAACTGCAATACAAACACCAAGATGCGTTCTATCGTGAAATAATGGAAAAAAGACTCATTCTCCAACCAGTTCCACTTCAACTGATCCACTTTTCTCTCACGCTCGACCAACTCTTCGGTTTCAGAAATATGCTGTAAGGTTTCAAAATAACCAATCACTTCATTCAGCCCGAAATCTCTTGCATTCGAAGTCCGCAAAGCATCGCACACTTCCGTATGTCCGACGATCACATCTGCAACATCCATCTTATATTTGCGCGCCGTCAACGCTGCCAATACATTATTTACATTCAGATTGAAATCAAACCATGAAGCAAGAAACTTGTTCTCACATTGCCGTGCATACATATAATATGCAGAAGCAAGCATATCTTCCGCATGATCGGTTTCTTCCGGAGAAAAAGTCAGATATTGAGAAATAAATTCATAGAAATAAAAAGGATATTTGGAATCAGGAGCATCACCGTCACGCACCGCCGCTATAAGAGCAAGCAATTCTTCCGACGAATAATTGCCTTTTCCTTCCGTCTCCGCATCTTTATTCTTCAACAAGCGCAGCAAATCCGTATTATCAAATTTCAGATAAAGCAAATCTACAAATGATTTGTCCTTTTCTGACAAGTCCGGATATAACTCGGTCTTGAAACTTGACAATGTGTAATTCAGTTTGCCGTCCTCCAACGACAGGTCAGGCAAACCGGCCACCAGATAATAATAAGCACTCATAGCTTTCCGTCAAAACAACATTTCCACCAGTTGGGGACGAAGAAAATCCTTGAAATAGTTTGCAAACTCTTCCTCTCCAAAGTCTACCTTATAGGCTCCATCGGCCGGAGAAATGGAAAACAAAGCCTTCATGCCATTTACTGTTTCAATCTTTACACCCTTATCCAACAGACCCTTCACATGAGAAGACAAATATTTTTTCAGTGTCTCTGCATCTTTGACAGAAATGACGACCGGCTCGTCAGCAGACCATTGTTTAGCCAAAGAAACCACGAATTTATTAAAATACTCCTTGTCGGCTACAAAATCTTTCACTTCTTCCGATACTGTCTGATTGGTCAACAAATTAACGACCTCTGTCTTTAAGGCATTTACAGCCTGACCCGCAAACAGTTTTAACTCTGATTTCGTATTCTCTTCCAACTCTTTAGCTGATTTTTGCGCTTTCGCAATGATTGCTTCCGCCTCTTTCCGGGCATCTTCTATCAGTTTCTGAGATTCCTTTTGAGCCTCACTGACAAGCCGCCGGGCCTCTTCATTTCCCTTCTCTACACCTTCACGGTAGATTTTGTCAGTAAGCTCCTGAATTTTGTTTTCCATGATATTTATGTAGTTTTAATAGATTCCTTATCGAGGCTCAAATATAACAATTTCAAAGAAGAACAGAAATTTTTTACAACAATATTTTCAAGAAAAACAACAAATATCTAACAATTCATCATAAACATGTTACAAAACAGAAAATCAGGCATGAAACCCGCGAACGACCCGTTTTCCAATCCGGAATCCTAAAGTCTGCGAGATTCATGCCTGATGTGAAAAAGCTGTTACAACAGGCAAAAACAGTCTTTGTTCTGACAGCCTAAAATTTTATTTAGCCACCCTCTCCAACCATTTCAGCATAAAGAGCATGGTAAACATGGAGATACAGCACGCAACGACAAATACAGTCCATGTCATCCATATAGGAATCGATTCATACAACACGGCTCCGATAAACAGCAGCTGGTTTCCTACGGCTGTAGCACCCAACCATCCTCCCTGCATGATGCCTTGATATTTTGGAGGAGCCACTTTCGACACAAACGAAATGCCAAGCGGAGAAATATAAAGTTCGGCAATGGTCAGCACCAGATAAGTAGCCATCAGCAGAAGCGGAGTAACCTTGACCGGAGAGGTTCCGGCAGCCACGATGTCTGCATGAAGCGGCAAGTTACCAAAATAAGAGCCTAAAGCCATAATGACGAATCCCGTAGCCGCGATACCCATACCGATAGCTATCTTCTTAGGAGTAGAGGGTTCTTTTCCACGAGCACGCTGACGGGCAAATACAGCCATCACCAACGGAGTAAGGAACACAACGAAGAACGGATTCAACGACTGGAACAGTTCGGCTGTAATCGGCATGCCAAACAGGCTGAGTTCCGTATATTCCTTCGCAAAGAGAGTCAGCGTAAGTCCGTTCTGATGGAATGAAAACCAAAAGAAAATCACCACTCCGAACACGGCAAACAAAGCCAAAATACGCTGTTTCACCTCTTGCGGACTCATCTCCATGGCAGCCGCTCCACCTTTAACCGACGCTTCCTTCAAGGAAGGATCGGGAAAACGGCGTTTGTTGACCACATAGATGGTCAACGAAACCAGCATAGCAATGATGGCCACGGCAAACGCATAGTGGAAACCGGTGGAAAACACATTCAGATATGCATGCGCAAACGAATCAAAATCCGTTACCGTCTGTCCGCTGACCTGAGACGCCAAAGTACGGAAAGTTTCTGCCGCCTGCGGCTGCAACGTTCCGTCCAGATAACCGTGACACAAGGCGGGCAGATCAGCATTATAAGCAAAGCCATTATGGGCCAGCCACCAATTGCGAACGCCAACCGCAGCAGGAGGAGCGAAAATGGCACCTATATTAATAAACATATAGAACAAGGAGAAACCCGAGTCTCTCATACTGGCATATTGCGGATTGTCATACATCTGCCCCACCAGAGCCTGAAGGTTTCCCTTGAACAGTCCGTTACCAAAAGCGATGATAAACAAGGCCGCACAGGTGACTGTCAGCAGCATAACCTTGTTTGCCGCCGTAGCTTCCGAGGGAATAGCCAGTATGACATACCCCGCGGCCATCAGCACGATTCCGGCGAGAATGGTTGTCTTGTAATTGTGAGTCCGGTCGGCAATGATTCCTCCCACCAAAGCCAAGATGTAGATAGAAAAATAAAATGTAGAATAAATCAGTCCGGCTTCTTTCGGACTTAAAGCAAACTTTGCTTGCAGGAAAAGCACCAGTATCGCCATCATGGTATAAAACCCAAAACGTTCCCCCAAGTTAGCCAACGATGCTGCCACCAATCCTTTTGGATGTTTGTTGAACATAAGTTAATGAAGATTTTAAGTTAGTATTATAGTGTTATTAGGTGCAAATATAATTAAATTCCGTGAATTTCATCCTTTGATTCCATTTTCTTGCCCGCAAAAAACAAAAGTTTCATTCTGATGATATTTTTGTCTGCACAAATGAAACCGCATCAAGACCACAGAGGAACAAACCGACGGGAAAGACAAAGCCGTATGGATATTTTTTGTATATTTGCAGATATCCTAATGAAACCCTTTTTATGGCAGACAATTATATAGAAAGACAATACGAAGCGTATCAGGCCCGCAAGGCGGCATGGGAACAAGCACAGAAGAACAAGCACAAAAAGACAGGGGAAACCCCTCACAAGCCCAATGTGCTGTTTCAGAACCAGACTAAGAAAATAGTGGCTGTGCACGACCTTTCCGGAGTGGGACGCGTATCGCTGATGGCTGTCATCCCCATCCTTTCCTCCATGGGATTCCAGGTCTGCCCGCTGCCCACCGCGGTATTGTCTACACATACACAGTATCCCACCTACTCTTTTCTCGACCTGACCGACGAAATGAAGCACATCATTGAGAATTGGGAAAAGCTGAACATCCGTTTTGACACCTTTTATACCGGTTATCTGGGTTCACCCCATCAGGCGCAGATTGTAAAGGATTTCATACGCAAGTTCAGGAGGCCGACGGATCTCGTTGTAGTCGACCCCGTTTTAGGCGACAACGGCAGTCTATATAAAGGTATATCCGAAAAGATGGTCATAGAGATGAGGACACTTATCTGCCATGCCGACATCATTACCCCGAATCTGACGGAAATGTTCCAGCTGTTGGAACAGCCTTACCAACCTGTCGTGACAGACGAAG
Source organism: uncultured Bacteroides sp. (assembly GCA_949294185.1). Taxonomy (GTDB): domain Bacteria; phylum Bacteroidota; class Bacteroidia; order Bacteroidales; family Bacteroidaceae; genus Phocaeicola. Next base: position 34,976 of record CASFGA010000004.1, on the reverse strand, counting down.
AGCTGAAGCCTGCCCTGAAATCACTCTCACAAAAAGGGCCGGGAATCGTAATCGTCACCAGTGTTCCCGTAGCTGACAATCCTCACATGACCTCTGTCTATGCCTATAACCGCATAGGAAACCGCTACTGGAAAGTCACCTGCCCGTATCTGCCCGCCCATTATCCGGGTACAGGAGATACGTTTACAAGCGTTATCACGGGCTCGCTGATGCAGGGAGACAGTTTGCCGATTGCGTTAGACCGCGCCACGCAGTTTATTCTGCAAGGCATACGTGCCACATTCGGTTACGAATACAACAATCTGGAAGGAATCATGTTGGAAAAAGTCATACACAATCTGGACATGCCTATCCAGATAAGCAGCTATGAACTGGTGGAATAACCGGAAAACAGTCAGCGCCTTGTCTTAAAGGAAGACAGATAAACCGTTACCCCTATGGCAACAGCCATCATCAGTCCGCGCAGCCACCACGAGTCAAAGACAAACGCCATGCAATGAAGTGCAGTCAGCCACAACAGTGAAAGGGCAATGACTTTTGCACGCAGAGGAATCGCCTTGTCTTCCCTGAAACTACGCACATAAAAACCCAGATATCTGTGGTTGAGCAACCATTCATACGCACGTGGAGAACTGCGGAAAAACAAAGCGGCGGCAAGCAACAGAAAAGGAGTAGTGGGCAAAACAGGCAGAAATATGCCTATAATGCCCAATACTAAAGAAAGAGAGCCTATTGACAGATAAATCAATTTCATTGCGCAAAGATATACAATGAAATTCAAAAGGGAGGTTACTCACGAATCAACTTTTCAACAAACAGTTTTTACGGGCCTTACGGTCACAATAGCGCTTACACTGGGCACATATATCATATCCCAACATGGCTCCCAGTATAAAATCCTCTTCGGGAGTAAGCATGTTCAGCGGACGGGTAACCATCAGCCGAATCGCTTCAATACATTCCGCCTTGCCGAAAAACAAGTTGATCCGCTCGTCGTCTACCGGCTGAATGACAAACCTGATGCGCTGATTCCTCAAGCGCCTGACGGCAAAATCTTCATACCGCTTGTTTGTCGTATACAGCACCATTTGGCGGACTCCTTTTTTAAATTCATAAACATGATTCAAAAAGACTTTCAATTCTGCCGGATGTATATCGGATGTGAGCATAAGGCTTTCTTTTTATCATTTGTCATTGTCAGGCCAGATCTGCTTTCAGCATATCAGTCCATTCGGTTACCCGCTTGTCTGTCTTGTCACTTTCATTCATTTCGTCGACAGCCAAGCCAACAAACTTACCATCAATTACAGCCACAGAGGAGCTATAGGTATAACCGGCATCCGGTACAGCACCAACAAAATGGCATCCGCTTTCTTTCAGATTCTCATAAATGATTCCCATCCCGTCGCAAAACGTATCCGGATAGGATTCCGAATCTCCACAGCCGAACAATGCGACGATCTTACCCGCCAGATTCAGGCCCTTCAACACTTTGATTCCATCATACCAGTCATCCTGCAGTTCTCCATCCCCCCATGTAGAGGTTCCCAAAATCAGAGCTTCATAGCTTCCTGCCAGATCGGCCGTCATTTTACCCACATCATATACATCCGACGATGCGTTGACCCCTAACTTCTCCGCAATCAGACGAGCCACAGATTCTGTTGTACCCGTTGTAGAGCCATAAAAAATTCCAATCTTTTTCATTCTTGTTACTTTCTTTTGATTTGATATGGCAAAGTAAAGGCTTGTCCGGGAATTTTGAAATACCTAAAAATAGGGATTTTTACGCGCCCTTTCTCTATTGAAGCCTCCCTTTCCTCCTTCGGGCAGCAGTCACAACACGAATATACGGCCGAAGGCTCCACATCTCTGACCAAATGTTCCTGCCGGAAATCTTACCGGGAAGCACTATAAGCACCGGCAAGAATATCCTTCTCTATTTCTTCCACTGACTCGTGCGTATATCTTCTGGCAATGACATGATTGTCCAGATAGTCTATGCAGTCGCACAGCTCATGCAAAACCGTTATCTGATGAGAAGACAGCAATACCGTCTTGCCCTCCTCCTGCAAAGTCCGGATAATCTTCTTCAGACGGATGCATCCAAACAAGTCCACCCCATTGAAAGGCTCGTCAAATATATAGAAATCATTGTCCTGCAACAGCAGCGCCATCAAGGCCAACTTCTTCTTCATGCCGGTAGAATATTCCGACGCGTATCTGTGCAAAGGAAGCTGAAACGTTTCGTTCAGGCTTTCAATCTTTTTCCGCTCAACAAACTTTCCTTTGGCCTTCATGCAAAACTCTATATACTCCCACCCCGTCACCAACGTATAGAAGTAATTTTCAGCGGGCAGGTATCCTATCCGCAGACCGGCCTTTTTCTGTATGCTTCCTTCACAGCGGGAAATTCCCATGATACAGTCAAAAAGCGTTGTCTTTCCGGCTCCGTTCTCACCTGCCAAGCCGTAAATCCTACCTGACTCATAGGAAACAGACAGACAGTCCAGCACTATCAGCTTTCCATAATATTTCGACAAACCGCTGACCTTTATCAACTCCATATCTTCAACAATCTATTTCTGACAAACATACATACCGCCCCGCCCATCAACAGCAGAAGAAGGAGCAGAAGCGGAAAAAAACAAGAACAAAAAAACAGCGGAACCAACACAGCCAGGAGGTAAACCGCCAGTTCCACGGGAGAAGAAACCACCCGGCGAATCGTCCCAAGATTCCACAGATACAATGCAGCCCCCGCTACGGCTGAGACTGAAAAGAGCACATCTGCCCAAGCAAAGGAAAAAGACAGCATGATGCCGGCAAAAGGCAAGGAAGTAACGCTCGCATTCCATAGGCAAGACCGCACAAGATGTCTTTGAAAGGCCGCATAATCCTTATACAGCACAAGCTCCAGACACTTCGGAACAGACAGATACGCCGCAGCCTGAACGATTTCCCAAAGAATCAGCATGGCTTTTGCCACCCGTACATTGCCGTGCAGCCCGCCCACAAAAGCGGCAAGCAACAGCAATAAATAAATGACGCCATACAGGCGAAACATGCGGAGGTATTCCAACCCGCCTTTATACAGAAACGACAGCGGAACAGCAACAGACTTCCATCTGACGGCCTTTGTTCCAGGCAGCAGCATGGCGGCAGCAAATATCAGTGCGGCACACCAAAACCGACCTTTAAGCAGTTCCTCCATCCAGAAAGGCAAGCTGAGCAACGCGTATTCCACCCTCAAAAGTGGCAGATAACGTTTTGTCTGCAAAGCGAGAAACGGCTTGTCCCTGCGCTCATTCTGACAATAAAACAGCAGACCGGAAGCAACTGCAGAGACAACCCATCCATTGTCAGCCTTCACAAGAACATAAAACGCCCCGACACAAAAGAACAGCAGCAGAGCGCTTCCCACAAATCCGATTTCCCACAGCAGACGGAACATCTGCCTGAGCCGTAACAGCCCGTATACGCCTGCCATCCGCACCCATGCCGCAACCGACCCTTCTTCACAAAACATCATTTCCCTCATTCATCCGTTCAACAAGAAACTATAATCTATACCAAAAAAATTTCATACAGTCGGAACTTCCGTTTCATCAAGACAAAAAAGAAGTTCCGACTGCATGAAATCCGTCTACACACCCGGCATTCCGCCCGTCTGCATGCTTTCAGCGCACAAAGACAGGCAGACAGTCCCTATTCCGCTCGGGCAGGCAGGCGTTCTCCCGTGCGGCTCATCACCCGCTCAAAGTCACGAACAATGTTCCGCCCCATATTGATACGGGTACTGTCTACCTTGCGGATGGCCACCGGAGTCACATCATCCTTATATTTCGCCTTGCCCAACCGGAATTTCATGTCGTCGAGATTTCCCGATATATTCAGTCCCAGCTTGAAAGGAATAGGCGATTTAAGTATCGATATATGATAATCAAAATTCATATCCAGGCCTTGGGTGCCTCCCACCGCCGCCTTATAGCGGTCTATCTGCACCACAAAGGGATATACAGTCACATTCCCGTCGTTTACCGTCAGGTTAACCGAAATGCTGTCAAACACATTCCGCTCCTTGTTCTTGAACAAAAGCTTCTTTGATATTTCAGCAAAGGTCTCCCCGTCCATCAGCACCAGACTGTCACCCTTGATATGCACGGCGGCACGCAAAGACGGAATCCGTATGTTCAGAGCCGAATCAAGCACCGCCTCGGCAGCCGCATCAAAGTCCACCATTCCCTTGAAGGAACGAAGCATCGGAACAATCGTGTCCAACGAAGGAACAAAGTCAACCAGTTTCCCAATATTGATACGCTTCAGCCGAAAGTCGAATCCGGCATATCCTCTTTCCTTGCGCTTGGCACGATAAACCAACGTGGCATGCATATCGGCATCCAGTCCCCTCATGCTAAGATTCTTCAGATGCACAGCCTGATTGCGGACATCCACGGCTCCGCGCACATTCTCAAAGACCATCTTCCCGTAAGTCACCTTCCGGAGATTGGTCTGCAGTTCAAAATCGATGTTTCGCGGGATAACAAACAATTCCATAGGAGCCTCATTGCTCGCCGTGTCCGTCTCCATTTCCACCGACACTGTATCCTGAGGAAAGTTCAATGAGTTAATCAACTGGTTACAATCCAGATTACGTGAGGTTATCTCCAGATTGGCACGCAAAGTCTTGTGATGTTTCATCGATGCATAAAGGTCGTGCACCGCTCCCGATGCCGTGATATTCGAGCGTCCTATACGCATACTGGCATTTCTCAAGGTGATGGCACGGTTTCCCACCGTAACCGAAGTCTTGCGCATGCGTATCGGCAAGGCAAATTGGGGCGTGCGAAGTGTCAGGCGGTTAAAGCCAATAATTCCTTTTGGTATCCACAAAGAATCGCGTACCTTATCGGCCGTCACAGCGAAGCCGCCTTTATCCATCCCGATTCTCATGTCCCCCATGCGGCAGAACAGGGTATCCGTGCTCATCGACAAGTCTATCTGAGGCTTTTCCGGACTTTCTTTCTGTGGCTTGAGACGCACCGTAGCACTGGCTTTACGGCAGAAAACAGCCATAGAGTCCGTCAATTCACCTTTCAGCTGGTTTACTTCCAACTTGCATTCCACGTGAACAATCCGGGTTGTATCCTGTGGATTCGTCGATTTCACAGTAGCCTTCATGTGGGCTATATCCGATGATAATTTCGGAGCACGCACCTTTATTTTATTTATGTCCATCCGCGCAGCCAAAAAATCATTGCCCACAAAGTCCAGTGAAGCATCGCCGGTAAATTCAAAACGCTTGGTAGTGTCGCGCAAAGCAAGCTCTTTCATGTTCAGCCTGCCTCCTATCCGGATACGCCCCAAGTCTTGCTTCTTCAGCGAAGACAAACGGCAGCGCAGACGCACATCCGCATCCAGTTTTCCCTCTATCGACACACCGGCCTGAAGTGGAAAGGTCTGGGCCAACGACGTCAAATCGACAGAAGACCTCGTGTTGAATGTAATGTCCGAGTCGCCCAACAGATTTTGAATCTTGGCATCCGCCAATATATCTGTATGCGCTCCCTGAAAACGAAAGATCTTCAGGTCGGCATACGAGGGTGTACGGCGCATCAGGTCTATGTAAGCATAAAAATCGGCCTCGAAATGGTCGATTCCATACGGCATCCGCACATATTTTGCAGAGGCATCCTTTACGGTCACCTTCAGTGTCGCCGCCGGCAGCTGCTCTCTTCCGTAAAATCCCTTCAGGGTTCCGGCCGCCGTTACTTCCCCTTCGGCTTTCACTTCCTCCTTTCTCAACACACTTTCCGGAATCATGCGAAGCACGGTTTCCAATGAAGGAGCGTGAAGTCCGTAAGACAAATCCGTATCCAAGGCACGATGAACTGTGTCGCGTCTTACCGTCCCCTTTACATCAAACTCTATCCCGTTTACAGTCAGACGCGTATCATCCAGTGTCAAAGTACGGGTAGAACGATTTAAATCCAGACCCGTCTCCAGTTTGGTCGAAATCCTATTTGCCAACAACTGGTCATTCTGCCAGAACAGCAGGTTCTCGTTGTCAAACTGTAGCTTCATCCTCGAATGCCCCTTCTTCAAAGAAGCGCGGAGATTCAGGTTCGCGTTCTTCAGACTGGCATAAACACGAGTTTCCCGGTCGTCAAAAGTCACATTTGTCCGTTTCAGTCTGACCCGATTGATGTTGATTTCACTGATTACGGACACTGTATCCTGACGCATTGTGTCCACATCAGCCACAGCCGAAGTATCGGCAGCCACCACATTCCAGTTTGCTATTCCGTTTTTATCCTTATAGGCATATACGGCAGCATCCTCCAACCCCAGATAATAAAGGTTGATTTTCTTATCCTTCAAGTAGGCTATGGGATTGACGACCACCACACACTTCTTGAAAGACACAAGCGAATCGGTCTTTTCCCACAGTGTGTCACGCACCGCCTTCGACACCAGCGAACCGTCTGTCAGCTTCAAGCCGAAGCGCGGAAACGACGAAAAGAAAGTAAGCTCAACACTTTTCATGTCAAGCTTTGCATCCAACGACTGGTTTGCTACCCGCAACACCACCGGAGTAAGCTTCTCCGAAGTAAACACAAAGTTAATGGCAACCGCTACAACCGCCGCCATCACCACCAAAAGTGAGGCCAAAGTTATAGAGGCTATTTTAATAACTTTACGCAATGCCATCTTTTATCCTATATAATAGCTCAACTCGATATAAAGACATCCTTTATGACTGCTTTCATTCTCGCTGAATTGGATTTTGCCTTCACGCGCCAACCATCCGATGGCGGCATTCAGCTCTCTGTCTCTAAGCCCGGACGCTTTTTTCAGTTCCTTATATTCCCAACGGCGGTTATCACCATCCAATATGCGCCAGACGATACCGGCGCATTCTCCGATTGTTTGTACATTCATAGTTGTAAGTATTTTAGATTTGCCTTTCAAAAATAACGGTTTTTATCCTACTATCCAAACTTTACTGCCTTTTTATTATGCCGTTTCAAAGTTTCTGCTTATCTTTAATAGTCGTTTAAAAAATCTATGTCTAATGCTTAAATGTAAAGAGTATGAGAAAGTATTTAGCAGAAATGATAGGGACGATGGTTCTTGTCCTTATGGGATGCGGTAGTGCAGTATTCGCAGGAAATGCGGCAGGAGAAGTCAGTCAGGGAGTCGGCACCTTAGGTGTGGCTTTCGCCTTTGGTCTTTCGGTTGTAGCCATGGCTTATACCATTGGAGGCGTATCCGGATGCCATATCAACCCGGCCATCACACTGGGAGTATGGCTTTCCGGAAAGATGACCAATAAAGACGCAATAATGTATATGATATTCCAGATAATAGGTGCTGTCATCGGCTCGCTTATCCTTACGCTGCTGATATCTACGGGCGGACATGCCGGACCTACCATGAGCGGCTCCAATACTTTCGACCCCGGTGAAACGGCTCAGGCATTCATAGCCGAAGCAGTCTTTACATTTATCTTCGTGCTGGTTGTGCTCGGCTCTACCGATGAAAAGAAAGGAGCAGGAAATCTGGCCGGACTGGCCATCGGTCTGGCTTTAGTCTTGATCCACATTGTCTGCATCCCGATAACGGGCACTTCGGTCAATCCGGCACGCAGCATCGGACCGGCGCTTATGGAAGGAGGACAGGCCTTGTCACAGTTATGGCTGTTCATCGTCGCTCCGTTTGTAGGGGCGGCATTCAGTTCACTGGTTTGGAAAACCATCGGCGGCGGCAAAAAAGCCTGAGAACATCTGACCGGTCAACACATCGGGCACGAGTCGCGCATGAAACATCACAGACATACGCGATTCGTGCCCGACTGTTATGAAGAACGGCCTATATCAAAAAATAATATGGCCCTATCCAACCAATCTTTTCATCAGTATCAGTCCGAATTAAAACGGGGTCATCCTTCTATTTCGCTTAGTTCCAGCCACCGCATAGACTTTTCATCCAACTCTTCGTTGAGCACCGGAAGGCGTTTGGATTTCTCCACAAGTTCGTCTACTCCCAAAGTTCCACTGCATAAAGCCTCTTCAATCACTTTCTTTTCCTCCTCCAAAGCCGCGATTTCTACCTCAAGAGCCTCAAATTCCTTCCGCTCCTTAAAAGTCATCCGACGCTTTTCGTCCGAACGGACACGCCTTACCGGCTCCTCTTTAGGCTTTGCAACCAATTTCTTGTCATGTTCGGCCTTAGTTCGCTTCCATTCCCGATAATCCGAATAATTGCCGGGAAAATCACGAATGTCACCTCCTCCCCGGAATACCAACAGGTGGTCGACCACTTTATCCATGAAATAACGGTCGTGACTCACCACGATAACGCAGCCTTTGAAGTGTTGCAGATATTCCTCAAGCACCTGCAAGGTAACGATATCAAGGTCATTTGTCGGTTCATCAAGCACCAAAAAGTTAGGATTGCGCATCAATACCGTACACAGATAAAGGCGGCGGCGCTCTCCGCCGCTCAGTTTATAGACATAGCTATACTGAACCTCCGGCGGGAACAGGAAATGCTGCAAGAACTGTGAGGCAGTAAGCCGCCTCCCATCGCCCAATTCAATCACTTCGGCTATATCGGTAATGACATCTATCACTTTCATCCGCTCGTCGAAGTGCAGGCCTTCCTGCGAATAATAGCCGAACCGGACTGTTTCACCAATATCCAACCTGCCGCTGTCGGGCTTTTCCAGTCCCATAAGAATCTTTATAAAAGTAGATTTCCCCGTTCCGTTGTCGCCCACTATCCCCATCTTTTCATACCGGGAAAAGATATAAGAAAAATCATCCAGAATCTTCAGTCCGCCGAAACTTTTAAACAGATGCTCCGCCTCGAATATCTTAGAGCCGATATAGGAAGCCTTGACATCAAGCTCTATCCGGCTGTCATAGACACGCCTCTTGGCCACTTTTTCCAATTCATAAAAAGCCTCTTCGCGGTAGCGCGCCTTGTGTCCGCGTGCTTGGGGCATACGGCGCATCCATTCCAATTCGGTGCGATAAAGGTTATTGGCACGGGCTGTCTCTGCATTGCTTGCATCAATGCGCTCCTGGCGTTTCTCCAGATAATAACTATAATTTCCTTTATAAAAATAAACCTGCCGGTTGTCTATTTCCATAATTTCCGAACACACCCTGTCCAGAAAATAACGGTCATGGGTTACCATCAGCAGACTTAGTCTGCTTTTGTCGAGATACTCTTCCAACCACTCTGTCATATCTGAATCCAGATGATTGGTCGGTTCATCCAAGATCAGCAAATCGGGTTCCGTTATCAAGACATTGGCCAAAGCCACACGTTTCAGCTGTCCCCCCGAAAGATGCTTTATCCGTTGGGAGAAATCGCATATTTTAAGCTGCGAGAGAATCTGCTTCGCACGCCGCTCATAATCCCATGCCTTTTCCTGTTCCATGCGTGCAAGCAGTTCTTCCAGTCCCGGATTCCCCTCCGTTTCCATACAGAGTTCATACTCTTTTATCAGCTGCACCACGGGAGTTCCATGATAAAAACAGGCTTCCAGCACAGTCAGTTCACCCGGATACTGGGGGCTTTGCTCCAAATACCCCACTCGCAAATCGCGGCGGAAAGTAATTTTCCCGTCATCATACCCTTCCTTTCCCGCCAGAATATTCAGCAATGTCGTTTTTCCGGAACCGTTTTTGGCTATCAGGCCGATATGCTGGCCTTCGGCGATGCCGAAAGAAATGTCATGAAACAAGACCAGGTCGCCGAACGATTTGGTCAGATTTTCTACTTGTAAATATGGAATCATTGTTTCCTAATCCCTTAAAGTTTTCTTGATTAAAGAAGCGATTCAACCTCCGCCTTGATACGGCTATATTCCGCCTTCAAGTCGCATCGCTGCCCGGCCTTCACTTTATTCCACACCAGTTCCGCAGGATAAACCATAAATTCCGTACCGGCGAAACGAAGTGCCGGAAATTCTTTCCTCCCGTCAATGACAGTTACCCAGTTCATTCCGTCCATTTCATTGACAAGAATCGTACCGAAAGCAATGCCGAAACTTTCCCATGCCTGACGTTGGTCTCTTTTGAAGCTTTCGCTGTCCATCACTTTCTGGATGCTGACGATATCCGCCTCTGAAGAAGAAAAGTTTTTTGTAAGCTGCTTTTTGACGGCCGACACCGCCCAGTCATAATCTTCATTTATCATATTGATTTCAAGCACCCGCACCGGGATGACTTCCTTCCACGGCTTTTCATTTTCCAGCCTTACTTCCAGAGAAGACACAATGTTCTCCCCCACCGTTGCCTTCTCTCCTTTCAGGACAGTAAAGGAGCATTCCACCGATATGCAGTCTCTTCCCGTTATCCAGATATGGGAAGTATAGTCGTTTCCCTCTTCCCGGAAATTTTCCGTCAAGTAAACACATTCCCATTTCCCTATCCGGACCTGTCTTGCTCCAGATGTATGCTTCAGTTCACCGGCCATGCAATCTCTCGCATAGTTCCGGTTCTCTCCCCGATAAGCTGAAATGCGGAAATTGCCGTTCCATTTTTCCGGATTGAAAAACAGGAAACTGTCTTCCGCATCTTCCGCCTCACACCAACTGTCCGGATATTCCAAAGAAAACCAAGATCCCGGAGATATATACTTTAACATATAAACTGATTTAAAATCCAACAAAAATCCATTTCGCCTTTGCCCGTCCGGACAAAGCGCCGTCATCCCATTTTTTCATTATAGGCACATGCAATTATTGCCCTGATAAAACGTTTATCTTACGGCAATGCATTCTATTTCCACCAAAGCTCCCTTGGGCAAGGCCTTTACCGCAACCGCAGAACGAGCGGGGAAATCACCCTCAAAATATTTGGAATAAACAGCGTTCATCTCGGCAAAAAGAGACATGTCGGCAAGAAAGACTGTAGTCTTTACTATATTCGCTGTAGTAAGCCCTGCCTCGGCCAGCACATTGCCTATATTCTCGAAAACTTGTATAGTCTGTTCCGTCACTCCTCCCTCTACAAACTCACTGGTCTGAGGATTGACAGGAATCTGTCCGGACAAGAATATCATCCCGTTTGCCTCGATGGCCTGACTATACGGCCCGATGGCCGCAGGAGCCTTCTCTGTAAAAATAACCTTCTTCATAATCGTCAAGCTTTTTTCATTAAATTAAAATCCACGGCTAAGTTAACACAAATCTCCCATTCACGGACTATAAAGACAAAAAAAACCGTTTTTATTAGATTATATGACAAAAAACATCTATCTTTGTCCGTGTAATCATATAGACAATCCTTTCCAAGAAGGAAAAATGTGATTGCTTCTTTTTTAAACTAAAAGACAATAATCATTATTTAAATTCGTAATTCCTGATGCCAATACGTAAAAACCGGCTTATATTATTCTGTACAGACGGACGGCGTATTCAAGCACAATGAATTACCAAATTCATTACACATCTTTATATGTACAACATTATTCAATTAAACGACAAAGACTTGTCGGAACTGCAACAGATCGCCAAAGAGTTGGGACTGAAAAAAGTCGAATCACTCCGTAAAGAAGAATTAGTCTACCGCATTCTGGATGAGCAGGCCATAGTAGGAGCCAACAAGGCTACGGAGAAAAAAGAAGGGCAACCCCGCAAACGATCACGCATCAGCGTGAAAAAGGAAGGCGACAAGGTATATACAGCCACCAAAGACAAAGCCCAAAAATTAGAAGCAAACACCCCGGCTCTGCCTTCTTCCGCTCCTCTGTTCAAGGAAGAAGCACCGATTGCCGCTCCGGCCGAAACAAACGACACGGATAAACCTCAAATAGAAAAAGTGGAAAAGGAGGAAGAAAAATCTCCTAAAAAGCGCGGACGCAAACCTGGCTCAAAAAACAAGTCTACCATCGCTAAGGAAGCTCTGAAAGCCCAACAAAACGAAACGGATGAAAATAAGGAAAAGCAGGAAAGCCCTATGCCTCTGCCTGAAGAAGACATGGAGTTTCCTCCTCTTGACCTGAAAGGCGGAGACGACTTCATACCCATCGAAGACCTTCCATCTGAAAAATTTGAAATTCCATCCGAGCTGTTAGGCAAATTTGAAGCCACAAAAGTAGAGCCTCCTGTGACTCCGGCTAAAGAAGCAAAAGCCCCCAAGCATCAGCAGCGCCAACAGCGCCCCAACAACCGCAGCAACAACGCCCGGCAGACTCAGGGAAACAGCAACAATGCTCCTGCCAACAACGGCAATGTCCCTGCACCGCAGGCTGAAGCCAAGAACAATCTGCCGGCTCCGACAGAGCAAACTGCCAAGCCCGCCGAAAAAGCTTACGAATTTGACGACATCCTGAAAGGGACAGGAGTATTGGAAATCATGCCGGACGGCTACGGTTTTCTCCGCTCGTCAGACTACAACTATCTTTCTTCGCCTGATGACATCTATGTATCCCAGTCGCAAATAAAACTGTTCGGCTTAAAGACAGGAGATACAGTCGATGGAATCATCCGTCCGCCTAAGGAAGGAGAAAAGTATTTCCCGCTGGTCAAGGTTTCAAAAATAAACGGACTGGATTCGGCCTTGGTCCGCGACCGGATTCCGTTTGACCATCTTACGCCGCTCTTTCCAGACGAAAAGTTCAAGCTCTGCAAAGGATACAACGACAATCTGTCTGCGCGTGTTGTCGATTTGTTCGCACCGATCGGAAAGGGCCAGCGTGCACTTATCGTGGCACAGCCCAAGACCGGTAAGACTATCCTGATGAAGGATATAGCCAATGCCATCGCGGCCAACCACCCGGAAGTGTACATGATCATGCTGCTTATCGACGAACGTCCGGAGGAAGTGACCGATATGGCACGCAGTGTCAACGCCGAAGTAATTGCATCCACATTCGACGAGCCGGCCGAACGGCACGTGAAAATAGCGGGAATCGTATTGGAAAAGGCAAAACGCATGGTAGAATGCGGTCACGATGTGGTTATATTCCTCGATTCCATCACACGTCTGGCACGCGCCTACAATACGGTATCTCCGGCATCGGGCAAGGTGCTTTCGGGAGGTGTCGATGCCAATGCCCTGCACAAGCCCAAACGCTTCTTCGGAGCTGCCCGCAATATTGAGGGAGGCGGTTCGCTGACCATCATCGCCACGGCTCTCATTGATACCGGCTCGAAAATGGATGAGGTAATCTTCGAAGAGTTTAAGGGAACGGGCAATATGGAGCTTCAGCTCGACCGTAACCTGAGCAACAAGCGTATCTTCCCGGCTGTCAACATTGTGGCTTCAAGCACTCGCCGCGACGATTTGCTGCTTGACAAGACTACGCTTGACCGCATGTGGATTCTCCGCAAATATCTGTCGGACATGAATCCGATAGAGGCGATGGATTTTGTGAAAGACCATCTGGAGAAAACCAAAGACAACGAAGAGTTCCTGATGAGCATGAATTCATAAGTCTACGGCAGAATCCGAATTCTAAAACAGGACTAAATCTGAAAAGGAGGAACAGACTGAAAGTGCCGGTCTGTTCCTCTTTCTGTTTCATCACGGACAAACGACCGTTTCATCCTGACAATATTCCGATATGGCCGAATACTCAATCTTTTTCATCCCGACAAAACGATATGCCCAAGAATCCCCATCCAATTCCAGCCTGTTATTCTGTCAGGAAAAACATATCCGACAATTAAAAAAAACAGGTTTTCGTTTGGAATAACAAAAATAATATCTACATTTGTCCCGAAGAAAAACAAATTGACTACAATCATGAAACCTGCAATGGTAAATACATACTTCTGGTGGCGCCTCTTACAACTCCATAGGTCGTAAGGGAAATCAGTCGTGTGTATATACCGGATTAAGAATATAGCGTAGCGGGCTGTCGTACTTTACGGCAGCCCGCTTTGTTTTTATCTACCAATACCAACGATATCCGAACAGAATAAAAAAACAATATCCTCATGAAAACTTATCAAGTAAACGAAAACGGCTATTATGGAGAATTCGGCGGAGCATATATCCCCGAAATCCTCCACCAGTGTGTGGAAGAACTGAAAAATGCTTACCTGCAAGTGCTGGAAAGCAAAGACTTCAAACAAGAGTTTGCCGCTTTGCTCCGCGACTATGTGGGACGCCCCTCACCGCTTTATCTTGCCAAACGGCTTTCTGAAAAATACGGCTGCAAGATTTATCTGAAGCGGGAAGACCTGAACCATACGGGAGCACACAAAATCAACAATGCCATCGGACAAATTCTCCTTGCCAAACGGATGGGGAAAAGGCGCATTATCGCCGAAACGGGAGCAGGACAGCACGGTGTGGCCACAGCCACAGTCTGCGCCCTAATGAATCTGGAATGCGTGGTATATATGGGAAAGACTGATGTGGAAAGGCAGCATGTCAACGTAGAACGCATGAAAATGCTCGGAGCACGGGTTGAAGCCGTCACTTCGGGCAATATGACGCTGAAGGATGCTACCAACGAAGCCATACGCGACTGGTGCTGCCATCCTTCGGATACGTATTATGTGATCGGTTCCACCGTAGGCCCGCATCCGTATCCCGATATGGTAGCCCGTCTGCAATCGGTCATCAGCGAAGAAATAAAAAGACAGCTCATGGAGCATGAAGGACGAGACTATCCCGACTACCTGATGGCGTGTGTAGGGGGAGGCAGTAATGCCGCCGGAACCATCTACCATTATTTAGACGACGAACGGGTAAAAATCGTTCTGGCCGAAGCCGGCGGGAAAGGCATCGATACGCTGATGTCGGCCGCCACCATCCAATTGGGACGGTTAGGCATCATCCACGGTTCGCGCACCTTGGTCATGCAAGATGAAGACGGACAAATACTGGAGCCTTATTCCATATCCGCCGGACTGGACTATCCGGGCATCGGCCCCATGCATGCCAATCTCGCCAAGCAGCATCGGGCTACAGTTATTGCCATCAACGACGACGAGGCGGTACGGGCAGCGTTCGAGCTGACCCGTATGGAAGGCATTATCCCCGCGCTCGAATCGGCACACGCACTGGGCGCATTGGAGAAAATCAGCTTCAAACCCGGCGATGTCGTAGTCCTTACCGTATCCGGACGGGGCGACAAGGACATTGAGACCTATCTGAAATATTCATCATCAAACCAACCCACGATATGAAAACCTACATTTACGAAAGCTGCCATAAGACGCTGTTGGGCGACCTGCACACACCGGTCAGCACCTACCTGAAAGTACGCGACCTGTTCCCGCAAAGCGTACTGATGGAAAGCTCAGACTATCACGGAGTGGAAAACAACCGTTCGTTTATCGGACTGAATCCGATAGCAAGCATTGCTGTCAGCCACGGGACGGCCACGATGCGGTATCCTGACCGTACGGTCGAAAAACAGGAAATAACCGATGACTATCGGGTTGAAGATGCCATCAGCGACTTTTTGCTTCATTTCCAGGTAACAGGCGAATACGCCCATTACTGCGGACTCTACGGCTATACGACCTTCAATGCGGTACGCTATTTTGAGAACATCCCGATAAAAGACAGTTGCGATGCTAAAAACGATGCGCCCGACATGCTTTATATCCTTTATAAATACCTTATTGTTTTCAACGATTTCAAGAGCGAAATGGTGCTTGTCGAAATGCAAACGCCACAAGAGACAAGCCATATCAGCGATATTGAAAAGGCTATCAACAACCGGAACTTTACGGAATATGATTTTCATGCGGTTGGCGAAACCGTCAGTACACTGACCGACGAGCAGCACAAGGCCAACATCCGTCAGGGAATCGCCCACTGCCTGCGCGGAGATGTATTCCAAATCGTCCTTTCCCGGCGTTTCATCCAGCGTTATGAAGGCGATGACTTCAAGTTATACCGCGCTCTACGCAGCATCAACCCCTCACCCTATTTATTTTACTTCGATTTCGGCGGTTTCCGCATCTTCGGCTCGTCGCCCGAAACCCATTGCAAAATAGAAGGCGGACAAGCTACTATCGACCCGATTGCCGGCACTACCCGCCGGGACGGAAACAAGGAAAAAGATGCCCAACTGGCAGCCACCCTGCTTGCCGACCCGAAAGAAAATGCCGAACACGTGATGCTGGTCGATCTTGCCCGGAATGATCTGAGCCGGAACTGCCATCAGGTGAAGGTTGAATTCTATAAAGAACCACAATATTACAGTCATGTAATTCATCTGGTCAGCCGTGTAAGCGGGACGCTCAACCGGGAAGCCAATCCCATCAAAGCGTTCATCGACACTTTTCCCGCAGGCACTCTGAGCGGCGCACCGAAGGTTCGCGCCATGCAGATTATCAGCGAACTGGAGCCGCACAACCGTGGAGCATACGGGGGATGCATAGGATTCATCGGGCTGAACGGCACACTGAACCAGGCGATAACTATCCGGACTTTTGTCAGCCGCAACAATGAACTGTGGTTTCAGGCGGGAGGAGGAATCGTGGCCAAGAGCAACGAAGAAAACGAACTACAGGAAGTGAACAACAAACTGGGTGCTTTGAAGAAGGCCATCCTTTTGGCAGAACAATTATAAATCAGAAAAATCATGAAAGTAGCAATCATCGACAATTACGATTCTTTCACCTACAATTTAAACCATATAGTAAAGGAATCGGGAGCCGAGACAACCGTCTTACGCAACGACCGGTTCCGGATGGACGAACTGGAAAACTTCGACAAGATACTTCTCTCTCCAGGGCCGGGCGTTCCCAAAGAAGCCGGACTACTGCTTGAAGTAATCCGCACATACGCAGGGAAAAAGCCGATTCTCGGAATATGTCTGGGCGAACAGGCCATCGGAGAAGCATTCGGCGGGCATCTGACCAACCTGAAGGAAGTATTTCACGGCATTCAGAGCACGATACACCTTACCGTTTCCGACTATCTGTTCAAAGGACTGCCCGATGAAATCCCCGTGGGACGCTATCACTCCTGGGTGGTAGATGCCGGAACCCTGCCGGACTGCCTGGAGGCAACAGCCGTAAGCCCTGAGGGTCACATCATGGCATTACGGCACAAAACGCTCGACATCCGGGGTATCCAGTTTCATCCGGAGTCTGTACTAACGCCGGGAGGCAGGCAAATCATGCAAAACTGGCTGCAAAAACAATAACCCATAAAGACCATTTCCATGAAACAAATACTGAAACGACTGTTCAATCACGAGATTCTTACACGCGAAGAAGCGTGTAAGCTGCTCCTTAACATAACAAACGGATGTTACAACGACACCCAAATCGCAGCCTTGCTGACGGTCTTCCAGATGCGCGGCATCAAAGTGGACGAACTGATAGGATTCCGCGATGCCTTGCTCAGCACACGCATCCCTATAGACCTTTCCACCTATCAGCCCATCGACATCGTAGGCACCGGAGGCGACGGGAAAAATACGTTCAACATATCTACATGTGCCTGTTTTGTCGTGGCGGGTGCCGGATATCACGTTGCCAAACACGGGAACTACGGAGCCACATCCGTAAGCGGAGCAAGCAATGTAATGGAAAGACACGGAGTAAAGTTCACCAACGAACAAGGCAAACTCATCCGTTCGATGGAGGAAACCAACATGGTGTTCATGCACGCCCCGCTGTTTAATCCTGCCATGAAAACCGTTGCATCCATACGAAAAGCGTTGGGAGTACGCACACTGTTCAATTTGCTCGGCCCTCTTGTCAATCCCTGCCTGCCGTCTTACCAACTTTTGGGTGTAGCCGACCTGGCACAAATGCGCCTGTATACCAACACGCTGCAACGGTTAGGCATCGGCTTTGCCGTGGTCAACAATCTGGACGGATATGATGAAATCTCACTGACGGACGAATTCAAAGTCATGACCAACCGCTACGAAACGATTTACCATCCGGCCGATCTGGGCTTTTCCATCGCCCGGAAGGAGGAACTGTACGGAGGAAACACGCCCGAAGAAGCTTCACGAATCTTTGACGATGTATTGGAAAACCGGGCGACACGAGCGCAAACCGAATGTGTTCTTATAAATGCATCGTTCGCCATCCAGGCCATCAACCCGATGAAGCCAATAGAAGAATGCGTTTCCACCGCACGCGAATCTCTGGAAAGCGGCATGGCACTGAAGACTTTCCGGAAGTTTGTTAAACTTAACTCATTATGATATGGAAAAGACGGATATATTGAAAGCAATCGTTGCCCATAAGCAAACAGAAATAATGCAAGAGGAAAAAATAGTTTCATCAGGGCAACTGGAAAGGCTGACAGAAGACTTTCCTCCCTGCATCAGCATGAAGCAGGCACTGGCTTCCTCTCCCTCGGGTATCATTGCCGAATTCAAGCGCCGTTCGCCCTCAAAAGGATGGATAAACCGCGAGGCCGACGCTGCGGCCATCCCTGCCGCCTACGAGCAGGCAGGAGCATCCGCCCTGTCTATCCTGACAGACAAGCAGTTTTTCGGGGGAACGCTGCGCGACATCCGGCTTGCCCGTCCGGAAACAAATCTGCCCATCCTGCGGAAAGACTTTATCATCAGCACCTATCAACTGTATCAGGCAAAGGCGGTAGGCAGTGACACCATTCTGCTGATAGCCGCCATACTGTCGCCGGAAAAGTGCCGTGAACTGGCACGGCGGGCACACGAACTGCAGATGGAGGTGTTGCTCGAACTTCATACCGAAGCAGAACTGGATTATGTCAACGAACATATTGACATGGTGGGGGTAAACAACCGGAATTTGGGCACGTTCCATACCGATGTTGAAAACTCTTTCCGGCTTGCCGAACGCCTCCCGAAAGAGTTTCTCCGCGTGTCGGAAAGCGGCATCTCCCGCCCCGAGACAGTCAGGCAACTTCGGAAAGCCGGATTCCAAGGCTTTCTGATGGGGGAAGCCTTTATGAAAACACCCGATCCGGCGGACGCATTGTCTGACTTCCTAAACGAACTGCGGCCATGATTGTCAAAATATGCGGTATGCGCGATGCAGAAAATATCCGCAAGGTGGAACAGACCGGTGCCGACTGGATGGGGTTTATCTTTTACGAAGGCTCACCGCGCTTTGTTGCCGCACGCCCTGCATATCTGCCGGAGAAAATGCTGCGCATCGGGGTCTTTGTCAATCCTTCATCTGCATCCTATATATATAACAAGGTGGATGAACTGAAGCTCAACGGTGTCCAACTGCACGGAAACGAGACACCCGAATGCTGTTTCCGGCTTCGTTCACACGGACTGAAAGTCATCAAATCATTTTCCATCAGCTGTGAAAACGACCTGAAACAGACAGAAAGCTATGTCGGCAAGTGCGACTGCTTCCTGTTCGATACTCCCACCTCCGGATATGGCGGTTCCGGTCAGTCGTTCGACTGGAACATCCTGAACGCTTATGCAGGACAGACACCTTTTCTGCTGAGCGGAGGAATACGCCCCGAAAGTCTGAGCCGACTGCTTGTCTTTCACCATCCCCGGTGGATGGGAATCGACCTGAACAGTGGCTTTGAAACCGCCCCGGGAATCAAGAATCCGCAGACACTTGCACTGTTCATCCGCCAATTCAGACTATACAATCCCCGTTTGTAAAACATTAAACACAGTATATCATGAACCGAATCAACCAATTATTCAGTACAAAAAAAAGCGACATCCTTTCCATCTACTTCTGTGCCGGCACTCCCGCAGCCGACGGCACAGCCAATGTCATCCGCAGTCTCGAACAAAAAGGCATCGACATGATAGAAATCGGAATCCCGTTCAGCGACCCGATGGCCGACGGCCCCGTGATACAGGCAGCCGCCACCCGTTCCCTGCGCAACGGGATGAGCCTCCGCCGACTGTTTTCCCAACTCGAAAATATCCGTGCGTCTGTCAGAATTCCGCTTGTCCTTATGGGATATCTCAACCCTATTCTGCAATACGGCTTCGAACGCTTCTGTCAAGAATGCCACCGCACCGGCATCGACGGAGTCATTATCCCCGACCTTCCGTTCCGCGAATACGAGGAAAGCTACCGCTCGACAGCCGAACGCTACGACATCAAGGTAATCATGCTCATCACGCCCGAGACCAACGAGGAGCGTATCCGCCAGATAGACGCCCATACGGACGGGTTCATCTATATGGTTTCTTCGGCCGCAACCACCGGCGCACAGAAGGATTTCAACGAACAGAAGCAGGCATACTTCCGGCGCATCAAGGCAATGAACCTGCATAATCCGCTCATGATAGGATTCGGCATATCCAACCGCCAGACATACGAGGCGGCATCGGCGCACGCCGCAGGATGCATCATCGGAAGCCGCTTCGTCACGCTGCTCGAGGAAGAGAAAGGAAACGCCGGCCTGGCCGCCGACCGCCTGCTGGAAGACCTCGGGAAATAAAGCGAAAAAAGAACCAGCAAGATTTCATGCCGGCAGCAAAACCAACTGCCGTCACAGCCAAATCCGGTTTTCATTATAGAGAAATGAAATTATAGACCCTATCAAATGAAGACTCAAAAGCGGCCAAAATGCAACCGACACAGCTTGGCAGAGCCTTCCGGCATGAAATCATTTTGCTATTTTCCGGCATCGGTTTCCTTATTCCAACATTTAATACTATCTTTGTGGCAGAATAAAAGAAGAAATCCGCATGATAAGACCTGATTATCCTTCCGTTTTGCTAATCTATACCGGAGGAACGATTGGTATGATTGAGAATCCCGAAACCGGAGCCCTTGAAGCTTTCAACTTTGACCAACTTCAGGAAAATGTTCCTGAACTGAAACGCTTCAATTACCGCATATCCGTCTATCAGTTCGACCCTCCCATCGATTCTTCGGACATGGAGCCGGCTCTCTGGGCGAAACTGGTAAAAATCATTCACTACAATTACGAATACTTCGATGGCTTTGTCATCCTTCACGGAACAGACACGATGGCTTACACGGCATCGGCTCTAAGCTTCATGCTGGAAAATCTAAGCAAGCCAGTCATACTGACCGGAAGCCAACTCCCCATAGGCACACTGCGCACCGACGGAAAGGAAAATCTCATTACCTCCATTGAAATAGCCGCAGCCAAGAATCCCGACGGAACTGCCGTAGTGCCCGAAGTCTGCATTTTCTTTGAAAACCATCTGCTGCGCGGCAACCGGACGACCAAAATCAACGCAGAAAACTTCAACGCATTCCGTTCATACAACTATCCTGCCCTTGCCACAGCAGGCATTCACATCAAATACGAATACGACCGCATCCGCAAGGCAGATCCGTCAGTACCTATGCATCCCCACTATGTATTCGATACAAATGTCATTATACTTACGCTCTTTCCCGGCATTCAAGAGAACATCGTGCGCACTGTATTAGGGACACCGGGTCTGAAGGCCGTGGTGCTGAAGACATACGGCTCGGGCAACGCTCCACAAAAGCCCTGGTTCATCCAACTGCTGAAAGAAGCAACCCAACGGGGAATCGTAATCATAAACATTTCGCAATGCCAGACCGGCATGGTGGAGATGGCACGATATGAAACGGGACTGCATTTGCTCGACGCAGGAGTCATTAGCGGATACGATTCTACTGTAGAGTGTGTGCTCACCAAGCTTATGTTTCTGCTCGGGCATGACATGTCTCCAAAAGAAATACGAAACGAGATGAACCGCCCTATTGCGGGAGAATTTACCCGTCCGGAGCTTATGTAACCGAATCGTAATACATATTTCACAAAAGCGAAACAAAATAAAGGCATCTTTGCGAACGTAATACAAATATCATATATTTTTGTAGAAACTGTAAAACGAAACGCAAACCGACATTATGAACGATAACCGAATATTAGTTGTTGACGATGAAGAAGACCTCTGCGAGATTCTGAAATTCAATCTCGAAATGGAAGGTTATCAGGTAGACACTGCCAACTCGGCGGAAGATGCCCTGAAGCTGAAGCTTACAGACTATGACTTGCTCCTGCTTGATGTAATGATGGGAGAAATATCAGGATTCAAGATGGCAAGCATGATGAAGAAAAACAAGGAGACGGCCAACATCCCCATTATCTTCATCACGGCCAAAGACACGGAAAACGACACCATCACCGGCTTCAATCTGGGGGCAGACGACTATATATCAAAGCCATTCTCGCTGCGTGAAGTAATACTGCGCGTAAAGGCCGTATTGCGCCGCACCAACAGCGTGCAGACGGAAGAAGCCGAGAAACTGGTATACAAAGGTCTGGTCATCGACATACCTAAAAAGAAAGTGACCATCAACGACGAAGAGATAGCCCTTACCAAAAAAGAATTCGAGATTCTGCTCTTTTTGCTACAGAATCAGGGACGGGTGTTTTCGCGTGAAGATATTCTGGCACGGGTATGGCACGATGAAGTCTACGTGCTCGACCGCACAATCGATGTCAACATCACCCGCCTACGTAAGAAAATCGGCGAATACGGCCAGTGCATCGTCACCCGCCTGGGATACGGATACTGCTTCGAATGTGAATAAAAATCTGTGACATCTGATTATGACAAGATTATCATACCGCATCCTCTCGTTCAGCCAGAGGCTGTTTGTTACTGTTGTCTTTTTGTTTGTAGCTTTCGCAGTATGCTTCATCGCTTTTCAGTACCAACGTGAAAAGACTTACAAGAGTGAAGTGCTGAACATTCAGCTGCAAAGCTACAACGACCAACTTTGCAACTTCATCGCCGACAATGACCTGAACATAGACTCTCTGCAACATTATGTGGCAACGCACATGATGCCCAACCTGCGTGTCACGCTAATCGCCCCTTCGGGAACGGTAATCTATGACAACATGCGCAGCGACTGGAAAAACTTTGAAGACCATTCGTCGCGAAAAGAAGTGCAAGACGCCCTGATGTACGGAAGCGGATATTCCATCGGACGGAACTCCGAAAGCATAGAGGGGGAAGAATATTTTTATTCCGCACGCTATTATCCCCCATTCCGACTGATCATACGCTCCGCATTGCCCTACAATCTCAGCTTGAGCGAGCACCTGAAAGCGGATTCTTCCTTTCTGTGGTTTGCTTTCTTCATCTGTCTCGTGCTGATTGCCTTCTTCCATCAGTTTACACGCAAGCTCGGAATGTCAATTACCAAACTGCAACAGTTTGCCATGAAGGCCGACCGAAACGAGCCGATAGATATCGCCATACTAGATACCTTCCCAAAAAATGAATTGGGAGAAATATCACAACACATCATCAAAATATACAAACGGCTGCACCGTGCGAAAGAAGCCTTATACATAGAAAGAGAAAAGCTTATTTCACACTTGCAGACTTCACACGAAGGCTTGGGGATATTCACGAAAGAACGGAAGGAAATCTTGATCAACAACCTGTTCATCCAGTATATCAACAATATCTCCGACCGCAATCTCAGTTCTTCCGACTCGATATTCCTGATTCCGGAACTAAGCCCCATCACGGACTTTCTGAACAAGAACGAAGGAAACACCAGCAAAGAAGAGAAAAGATTTTCGATGCATATCGACAAAAACGCACGCTCATTCATGCTGGAATGCATTATCTTCCAAGATTATTCGTTCGAGATATCCATCACCGATGTGACACAAGAGGAAGAACGCGCCCGACTGAAGCGCCAACTCACACAAAACGTGGCACACGAACTGAAGACCCCGGTAAGCAGCATCCAAGGATACCTTGAGACAATCATCAGCAATCCGAACATTTCACAGGAGAATCTGCGCACATTCCTGGAACGGAGCTACGCCCAAAGCAACCGCCTGACCCTGCTGCTGCGCGACATATCGGTGCTGACCCGCATGGATGAAGCTCCCGAAATGGTAGAAAAAGAAACAGTAAACCTGAGCCGCATCGTGGAAAACATTCTGAATGAAGTGGCGTTAGGACTGGAAGAAAAGCAAATACGAGTCGTCAATCTGCTCCCCTCAGACTTGATTGTGACAGGAAACAGCTCTCTGCTCTACTCCATCTTCCGAAATCTCACGGACAACGCCATCGCTTATGCAGGCACAGACATACAGATTACCATCAACTGTTTCCGCGAGGACGAGAAATTCTATTATTTCAGCTTTGCAGATACGGGAATCGGCGTGGCAGAAGAACATCTGAACAGACTGTTCGAACGTTTCTACAGGGTGGACAAGGGACGCTCGCGCAAGCTTGGCGGAACAGGACTGGGACTGGCCATTGTAAAGAACGCCGTCCTTTTCCACGGAGGAACCATCTTCGCCAAAAACGCTCCTGCCGGAGGGCTGGAATTCGTATTCACCCTGCAAAAAGACTTGTAACCGACCTCCGTCTCCAACGGCTGCAAAAGGATGCTGCTTCCAGTCAAAAAACAGCCTCCTCCTTTGCAGCCTTATTTTTTTTAACGCCGTCAGCAAATGCCACTCTGACATTTTTTCATTAATTTTGCACCGTTTTTACAAAGCATGCCGTTCAGGCATATTTTTTGCTGTAGCGATAACTAAAAATCGAAATAACAAAAAACATATATCATGGATACCAAAAAGAATTATGCCCCTGAAGAAGAGACACTGAAAAATCAGGAAACCGAAGCTGCCGAAACAACGGAAAAGCAGCAGGATGACAATCAAAAGGCAGAAGAGACCGAACTGTCGCCTGAAGAGGCTCTGGCAAAAGAACTGGAAACAGCCCAAGCCACCATCGAGGAACAGAAGGACAAATATCTGCGGCTGTCGGCAGAATTTGACAACTACCGTAAGCGCACGATGAAGGAAAAGGCCGAACTGATTAAAAACGGAGGTGAAAAAGCGATTTCCGCCATTCTTCCCATTCTCGACGATTTGGAGCGCGCACTGGGAAACATGCAGAAGACCGATGATATAAAGGCTGTTCAAGAAGGCATTGACCTTATCTACCAGAAATTCTTGAAGAACCTGAGCCAGGAAGGACTGGAGAAAATGAATCCGATTGGCGAAGCCTTCGACACCGATTACCACGAGGCGGTAGCTCTTGTTCCTGCTCCGGAAGAAAATCAGAAAGGAAAAATTCTGGACTGTGTGCAGACCGGATACAAATTAAACGATAAGGTAATCCGCCACGCCAAGGTGGTAGTGGCTCAATAAAACTTGCAGAAATGGCGAAAAGAGACTACTACGAGGTGTTGGGCGTAAGCAAATCCGCCTCAGCAGACGAAATAAAGAAAGCATATCGCAAGAAGGCGATTCAATATCACCCTGACAAGAATCCGGGAGACAAGGAAGCCGAAGAGAAGTTCAAGGAAGCGGCAGAAGCTTACGAGGTGTTGAGCAATCCGGACAAGCGTGCGCGCTACGACCAGTTCGGACACGCGGGAGTGGACGGCGCGGCCGGAGGCGGTTTCGGAGGATTCGGCGGACAGGGCATGTCTATGGACGACATTTTCTCCATGTTCGGAGACATCTTCGGCGGGCATGGGGGATTCGGCGGATTTGGTGGAGGAAGCGGCCAGACCCGTCAACGCAAATACCGCGGCTCCGACTTGCGCGTAAAAGTAAAGTTAAGCCTGAAAGACATCTCTACCGGAGTGGAGAAAAAGTTCAAGCTAAAAAAATATGTCCAATGTTCACACTGCCACGGAACGGGAGCAGAAGGCAGCGGAGGTGTGGAAACCTGTCCGACCTGTCATGGAACGGGAAGCGTTACTCGCACCCAACAAAGCATTTTCGGGATGATGCAGACACAGACCGTCTGTCCGCAATGTAACGGGGAAGGAAAAATCATCAAGAACAAGTGTAAGGAATGTGGCGGCGAAGGCATCGTTTACGGCGAAGAAGTGGTGACCGTAAAGATTCCTGCCGGAGTGGCCGAAGGAATGCAGGTCACAATAAACGGCAAGGGAAATGCAGGAAAGCATAACGGCGTGCCGGGAGACCTGCTGGTGCTTATCGAAGAAGAAAAGCATCCTGAACTGATTCGTGACGAGAGCGACCTGATATACAATCTGCTGCTGAGTGTTCCGACAGCAGCCTTAGGAGGAACGGTGGAAATCCCGACCATCGACGGGAAAGCCAAAATCAAAATCGAGCCGGGCACACAGCCGGGCAAGGTTCTCCGCCTGCGCGGCAAGGGACTTCCCAACATCAACAGTTACGGTTACAGCACCGGAACGGGGGATTTGCTGGTAAATGTCAGCGTATACATCCCTGAAACGCTGACCAAAGAAGAACGACAACTGCTTGAGAAATGGCAGGAATCGGAAAGCTTCCGTCCCAATCTCAGCCTGAAAGAGAAAATTTTCAAGAAGTTCAGAAGCCTGTTTGACTAATAAAAGAGAATCCGGTTGTTAAGCTTATCCTAACAACCGGATTTTCCTTTTAAGGAATCTCTGCCGGACACATCTTCGAAAAACATATCCGCAACAGAGATTCTCCTTTAAATCATATTACCATCCCAAGAACTCAGCATCGGCAGTACCCCAACCTTTATTCTGAGTCAATACACCGTCAGACAAATCGATTTCAGCTTTTGGAATCGGCCAGAATCCTCCGGTCTCCTGATAACGCTTGGCAAACCCGCCGCCAAACTCCTTCATGGTGGTTTCTACCCCAAGGTTATTAATAGGCTGTCCTATCTGTTTCTGCAAAGCAGAAACCACATCGCCCCATCTCATCAGGTCAAACCAACGCAATCCTTCAAACGCCAGTTCATGGCGACGCTCTTTCTTCAGCGCATCCAAGCTATAACCTATCGCAGGCAGTCCAACTCGCTCACGTACCTTATTCATTCCGTTTGGCGTCTCCGTCAATTCAGAATGCATCAGCAATACATCCGCATACCGCATCATAATCAAATCTTGAGTCTGCCCCAGCTGATTATTGTCTTGCGCGCCATACATCGGAACAGAAAAGAGAACTCCATCCTTTGTGATAATGCCCATATACTTCTTCTGAAGATATCCAGTATATTCCATCTGATCTTTAGCAGCAGTAGGCTCATAATCTATTTCTTCCGCATCGCCGACAACCACAATGGAAGCCTTGATGCGAGGATCATCCGGTTCGTCAGTGCACCAATCGTTATACAGATTCGGAGTTACCGTACCGCATCCCCATCCTTGCTCAAACGGGAATGCATCACTACCACGTATTCCATAAAACAAGCAGAACATATTTGCCAGACTGACATCCGTCCATGAAGCGTATACATTATACTTGGTTGCAAACAGAACCTCACTGTTAACATCCGTTTCCCACTCTAAAGGAGTGCCGTCAATAGCACTTTTTCCTTTTGTATACAGATAATCATCTTTTGTGTACGGATTCGTATACGGCCACAGTTCACGGAAATCATTTACCAGGCCATATCCGCCATTATCCCTACAATCCTCCAACCATTCAATCACCTGCTCCTTTGTTATACTTCCATCAGGCAAAGGCAGCGAATCCTTCTTGTAATAACCTGTGTAAAACAAGAATACACGCGCCATATAAGCCTCGGCTATATATTTTGTAGCATGTCCGGAGAAATCAGGGTCATAAGTCTTGTTTGGCATTGTTTCAATACAATCCTTCAAATCAGAAGCAACCTGGGCATATATTTCTTCGGCTGAAGATTTCGGAAGATTCTGTGCTTCGGAAGTAAGCGGCATCGGAACTTCTCCAAACATTTGCGCCATATTGAAATAAAGCAATGCACGCATGAATTTCGCCTCACCAATCGCCTGATTCTTGGCAGACACATCAGCCCAATCCGTAACATTTCAATTCCATTTAGTACGATTAAAAGGAAATTTTGACGCTCATCATCAAGCAGAAGTATTTATTTCAATTCCATTTAGTACGATTAAAAGAGGGCCGCGTCTCAAAGACGGTGACCCTTGTTCTATTTCAATTCCATTTAGTACGATTAAAAGATGGAGGACGGCGTGGAGACCTACAGCACGAGATGGGATTTCAATTCCATTTAGTACGATTAAAAGCTACGACCCTTCCGAACACCGTCTGAACACCATTATTTCAATTCCATTTAGTACGATTAAAAGCTGCCCATCCGTGAGCTGTTGGAGAAGATGGAGCGATTTCAATTCCATTTAGTACGATTAAAAGACAGGACGCCGAACAGGTTGATTGCGGCAAACCCCTATTTCAATTCCATTTAGTACGATTAAAAGAGATTGCATAGCCTTCCACGCAGTCACCGCCGCAATTTCAATTCCATTTAGTACGATTAAAAGGCATCGACCTGACAGACAAGAATGCCGTCGTCAAGCATTTCAATTCCATTTAGTACGATTAAAAGTTTCAGAAAACAATGTAGAGCGTTGGCGTACACAATTTCAATTCCATTTAGTACGATTAAAAGGATGAGAACCCAGCAAATAGTTCAATCGATAATCTATTTCAATTCCATTTAGTACGATTAAAAGATCTATGACGCAGCACCTGACACCATAATATCACATTTCAATTCCATTTAGTACGATTAAAAGGGTTGTCGCCAATGTAGGCGTACTCACCACAGGTTTATTTCAATTCCATTTAGTACGATTAAAAGTGAGCACGTGAAGCAGCACCGGACGCAATCAAAGACATTTCAATTCCATTTAGTACGATTAAAAGATTTGAAATAAGCTTATCAGCAAAAGATATCCACTTATTTCAATTCCATTTAGTACGATTAAAAGAATTCTGCATTCATGCTCCGCGGAAGGCAGAATTTATTTCAATTCCATTTAGTACGATTAAAAGCCCTTTCGGGAAAGGATGTGTTTACGGTCGGGTAATTTCAATTCCATTTAGTACGATTAAAAGAATGGCGGGGCGTAAGCCCCGTCTACCCCTTCGGAATTTCAATTCCATTTAGTACGATTAAAAGCTGTCCATCTTTCAGATGATAAACCTGCCAACGGCATTTCAATTCCATTTAGTACGATTAAAAGCTCACCAACTATATGAAAAAGACCGGAAAGAAGCTAATTTCAATTCCATTTAGTACGATTAAAAGGGCGATAATAAATGTCAAAACTTAGTATGAAGACATTATTTCAATTCCATTTAGTACGATTAAAAGGACGATAAAGCATTCTTTTATTTCATGAAGTTCAAATTTCAATTCCATTTAGTACGATTAAAAGGAAGTTCCAGTTGAAACATCCGAAAGATACGGATATTTCAATTCCATTTAGTACGATTAAAAGTCCGACTGCTCCATGAGCTTCAGCTGCGAGGCATATTTCAATTCCATTTAGTACGATTAAAAGCATGTAGCATTTACGACTCATCTGCTCACATGCAAATTTCAATTCCATTTAGTACGATTAAAAGCTATCCTCATACAATTCTTTTGTAAGAGAATTTAAATTTCAATTCCATTTAGTACGATTAAAAGTATGAAAACAAAAGACGTCAACAACACACCTTTCATATTTCAATTCCATTTAGTACGATTAAAAGTCCCGACAGGTGAGAAAGACCTTCAGTCAACGTATATGATTTCAATTCCATTTAGTACGATTAAAAGAAGGCTGACCGGATAATCCTTTCGAGGATTAAAGAGCATTTCAATTCCATTTAGTACGATTAAAAGAAAGAGCTGATAGACAAATGGAAAGAAAGAATCACATTTCAATTCCATTTAGTACGATTAAAAGACCTGCCAAGCCCCGACGAGGGCAGGCTTATATCATATTTCAATTCCATTTAGTACGATTAAAAGACTGATGAACTCACCTGGCTCGACTATTTTGTACGATTTCAATTCCATTTAGTACGATTAAAAGACAGATTCAACATCCATGCCTTCCGGGATACATCCATATTTCAATTCCATTTAGTACGATTAAAAGCCCAAGCTGTTGCGCCTGCTGCTTCGGCTTCTACATTTCAATTCCATTTAGTACGATTAAAAGCAAGGTATCTTTATATCGCACTTTGGGTCTTTGCCGAATTTCAATTCCATTTAGTACGATTAAAAGTTTTCACAAGGAAGTTCATCTATCTTCTTAATCTATTTCAATTCCATTTAGTACGATTAAAAGCGTGGTGGTAGCCGCGCAGGCGGTTGTAGTTCATTTTATTTCAATTCCATTTAGTACGATTAAAAGCTGGAGCTCAGACAAGGACTGTATATATCTCGACTATTTCAATTCCATTTAGTACGATTAAAAGTTGACGGTTGGAAACCTCTGTTTTGGATTATCATTCATTTCAATTCCATTTAGTACGATTAAAAGCTTGTGGCTGGTATTTCAAGAAAAGGGGGTAGAGACATTTCAATTCCATTTAGTACGATTAAAAGTGTAATCCGATGTGTATTTCTTTTCTTCTTCTGCCAATTTCAATTCCATTTAGTACGATTAAAAGTCAACTCACTCGACAAAATGGCATCTTCAAAACCTATTTCAATTCCATTTAGTACGATTAAAAGGCATTCCAAAGGCCATAGGCAAAAGAGCTTTCCAACATTTCAATTCCATTTAGTACGATTAAAAGCAAGTTAGCGACAGACTGCAAAGCTTCAAGAGAACACATTTCAATTCCATTTAGTACGATTAAAAGCTTTACAGAGATGGAAAGAGGTTGCACAGTCTGTAGAATTTCAATTCCATTTAGTACGATTAAAAGATACCGTAATAACCGCCATAATGCCGGCGACAGAAATTTCAATTCCATTTAGTACGATTAAAAGAAACTTTATCAAAATCTTGGAAGGAAACTACAATATTTCAATTCCATTTAGTACGATTAAAAGCTCGATGTCAGCCATTTTCCTTTCAAACGCCTCGCTATTTCAATTCCATTTAGTACGATTAAAAGGCTATGTTGTTTGCAGTTTCAGTGTCTACAGACTTATTTCAATTCCATTTAGTACGATTAAAAGTCCCCCGCCCGCACACCGTGAAGTCCGAATCGGATAATTTCAATTCCATTTAGTACGATTAAAAGACAGGAAAGAAGTATATGAGGAAGACATCCTTCGTGTATGATTTCAATTCCATTTAGTACGATTAAAAGACAACCTCCAGAACCGCCCGGCGGCACTGAAGCGGCATTTCAATTCCATTTAGTACGATTAAAAGCGGAGGCGGCCGCGGCGATGTTCTTCTGCATGCTGCATTTCAATTCCATTTAGTACGATTAAAAGGCAGCGCGACCGTGAAAGCCTACGACAGAGCGACCGATTTCAATTCCATTTAGTACGATTAAAAGTAGTTATGGCAAGTGCAGAAACAAATCGTGTTAAGAATTTCAATTCCATTTAGTACGATTAAAAGTCCCCCGCCCGCACACCGTGAAGTCCGAATCGGATAATTTCAATTCCATTTAGTACGATTAAAAGCATTGCATTTATCATTAAATTTATTATAGTAATATATTTCAATTCCATTTAGTACGATTAAAAGAATTGGAAAATTTGCATTGACAAATATTGTGGATACATTTCAATTCCATTTAGTACGATTAAAAGCATGTTATTGCAAGAAAAAGGAACATATTACATTGATTTCAATTCCATTTAGTACGATTAAAAGGAATGAAATTAAAATAAACAAGAAAGGAGAAAGACAATTTCAATTCCATTTAGTACGATTAAAAGCTTCTGTCTTCAACATATACTATCAATCCTCCTGCTTATTTCAATTCCATTTAGTACGATTAAAAGCTCCTGTTCTGCCTACGGATTCATTCCGTATAATGCATTTCAATTCCATTTAGTACGATTAAAAGCAATGGGAGCGTACTAATCCGTCTACTTTTAATTTATTTCAATTCCATTTAGTACGATTAAAAGTAATACAGGCGCTGACAACCCTTGGCAGCTTGGCGGATTTCAATTCCATTTAGTACGATTAAAAGAGAGAAAGATGAAGGCGTACAACAAGACCGTCCCCAATTTCAATTCCATTTAGTACGATTAAAAGGGGCATGCCCCTCACTTCCCGTTCACAAAATCGAATTTCAATTCCATTTAGTACGATTAAAAGTCTTGCATGAAAACAATAGAGGAATTAAGAAGCAATTTCAATTCCATTTAGTACGATTAAAAGGTTTCTGAAAAATTCTTGCCAAAAGAACCTGAAAATATTTCAATTCCATTTAGTACGATTAAAAGTCAGGATGGATTACTGAGAAGTAAACATATTCAAATTTCAATTCCATTTAGTACGATTAAAAGCTTAATCAGAAGATTGCGGAGAATGCGGCTCGTATATTTCAATTCCATTTAGTACGATTAAAAGTAAAGAAGAACGGAAGGAAGGGGTCAATTATATCGTAGCATTTCAATTCCATTTAGTACGATTAAAAGGTCTTCATCAGGATTCTATCTCCAGCGAGGCAGGAAGATTTCAATTCCATTTAGTACGATTAAAAGAAAGTCTTGCCATAATTTCCGAATTTATGTTTAACTTATTTCAATTCCATTTAGTACGATTAAAAGCGTTTAAATCGGTTTTTGTTACCTTTGCGGTGCAAAATTTCAATTCCATTTAGTACGATTAAAAGAAAATCACGCAATATGTCACCCGTGCGGTACGTGGATTTCAATTCCATTTAGTACGATTAAAAGAGGAATATCAGGAACGGTACAGGGACATGTTCATGCATTTCAATTCCATTTAGTACGATTAAAAGCTTTGCGGATTCCTGGTTGTCGTACTTGGAATCGTATTTCAATTCCATTTAGTACGATTAAAAGCCTCAAAAATAAGAAAAGAGTTCCCTTGACCTTTAAAGCTTTACGCATTACAAAAATAGGAAAAATTATTGGAATATATGTCGATGGCCAGTCATAAAAAAATGACAGGCCACCGACATACTCCCAACCATCTGTGTTACAGCAAGTCAAAGATCAATAAAAATCTTTCTCATGAATCAGCTATGGGAAAAACGCACTACCGACAATATTATGTCACAAGAAAATATCAATAGAAGAACGTTCTTTCCCTATAATTCGCTTTTCCATCGAAGCCTGTGAAGGGCCACTGAATATGATTATGCTGTCTTCATCTTTTCTCATGAACTTATCACTCTGCATCAGCAACTCCCTCAAGCGTGCCTCCGAAATCTCTCCTTCAAATACAGAATTCTGTATCCAGTTCAGATACTTGCGACAAAGCTTGAGCATCTTATTGACACGCTTCTCACCAAAATCATAAACCAGAATCACGTACATCACCAATACATCTTAAAAGGTTTATATTCTTCCATCGACAGCAGATGTTTAGCCAACTTATAACATTCCAGCTTCACAAGATGGCGATAACTCACCGGACGGTGTAACGAACGATGCCTAATGGTCTCGCCCAATCTATCCTCAATAGCTTTCACAAAGATTTTCTTTCCTACCGTATTCAACAGACATTTATTCAGTTTCCTATCAAAATGTTTCTCCTGAATCTCCTTCCGGTTCAGCACCTTGAATATTACCCTATCCACTATTATCGGTTTAAATATCTCCGCTATATCCAGTGCCAACGAATAACGTCGTTCACCCGGCTTGTGCAAATAGCTGATGGTCGGGTTCAGCTGTGTCTGATGAATGGCACGCAGACAAATGGTGTAACATACCATATTGCCGAACGAAATCAGGGCATTCACCTCATTCTGGGGCGGTTGTTTTGTACGATTACCCATTTCAAAATCATTGATTATCAAATTGAACGCCTCATAATAATACTGTCTAATCTGCCCTTCCACTCCCATAAGTTCTTCTGTTGTCCGCGTGTCAGATATTTGAGCGGCCAATCTATTCATCAGCTCCATGATGCCCTCCATGTCTTTCCCCCGACGGTTATAGTATTGCAGATTCTTCACCATATTATATGCAGCTCCTTCAATAAATTTCCGGGCGATCACCATACGCTTCTTCTGATTCTGATAATGTGATGTCTGCGCCAACAACATCTTTCCCGAAAGCAGGCTGTCGCGAGGCATGAACGAACCCGTATAGTTCTCGTAGTAATCAAAGAAATGAACAGCTATGTCTTTCTGTCCTAAAAAGTTAAACAATGCGCTATTCGCCCGCAACGAACCAAATACATAAAATTCACTGATATCTTCCACCGGCAAATAACGCGACTGAGCATTCACATCAGGCGTTTCACCGTCATCCGCACATGGAGTAAACTTCAGCGTATTGTCTTTCCGTTCCAATACTCCGGGATTAAACAAATAGAATGTTTTTTTCATCACTCATCCTCCTCTCCGCTATAGCAAAAATCAAAGTAACTGCAATTCCGACAAATGCCTTTCTTCTGTAAAGGCGGACAATCGTCACTATAGATAATCTGCAGAATATCTGCTTCCATCTCCTTTATCCGTTCCCTGTCCACATCAGTCAAGACCACTTCCTGCGTTCTACGCAAAACAGGATATTCCAACACTCCAGTCACCCCCTCTATCCCATTCCGTTCAAACACATGGATATAATATTTCAGTTGCCATTCATGAGCCGTTTCCACCTTATTCGACTTCTTGATTTCATGAATCACCTTCCGTTTCGGATCATAAAAATCAACTTTGATACCGTCCAACTCTATTTCTTCATATTTGCCCGAACGCTGAGGGTAAGAATCCTCATGAATCAGCTTTCCTTCGAACACAAGATCGGAAGTATGCTCAAAACGTATCCCATTTGCATGTAACCACATCTCCCTTTTGCAAACATTATACAAATTTATCAAAGTACCATTAACTCTCATCTTATACAAAAATTGAATTCGACAAAACATCCGTATTTATACCATTACCTAATGAATAAACATCTTGATAGCTGTCTAAATACAAAAAACCATATTTTTCCTCTCCATAAGTATGCAATAGTTCAAAGTCTTTTCCACGCGGAAAGATTGAAAAAATGTAATATGACATAACCCCCTGAATTTTTTTCATATTGATTCTATTGCGCACAAAATCTTCATCCTGATTAAAGATAAGAGACTCATATCTGTCCCAAACATCTCTTCCGTCAACCGATTCATCATATGGAATTGACAAATCATTCAATGTATCAATATGGTCTTTAAAGTAATCTATATCCAATTTTAAAGG
>CASFGA010000003.1 GCA_949294185.1 uncultured Bacteroides sp. | reverse complement strand
CGCCGCGCCGATGGTACTGCGCAAGCGGGAGAGTAGGTAGCCGCCGTCCTTTCCCCCCCTCCTTCCGGACAGTTCCGGGGGGAGGGGGATTCTTTTTTGTTGCCCCGCCGTGCCGCCCTTCCGCGGCGGAATATGCTTATCCCTTTTTAAGGCAGTTGCTAGTGCAGGCATTTTTCTAATACCGGAAGCTGCTTCCTCCCAAAAACTCTCGCAAGAGAGAAGTGGGGGGGAGTTCTTTGTCTTGTAAGGGGGTGAAATATGAAAGAAATTTCAGAAGACGGTAAGCTTCTGAATATTCCGGACAGTTATTGGACACTTTGCGCAAGATAGGTTCTGCATAGTCTTTCATGACGGCAAGTTCGAATAGCAATGCGGAGTTGAACATCGTATCTGCATATTCCTGATAAGGGAATATCCATTTCTCTTCTCCTGCACGCACACTGGGCCAGCGGGCTATCGTTGCCTCTGCAGAATAGTTTCTGTATTTATAGTCCCGGATGATGCGTCTTAATAATCTGTTGTCTGTCGTGGGGATATAGTTGTGGTTGTCTAACAGAATGGTAGTCAATGCCGAGACATATACCTTATACTTGTTTTCGGAGGGAATGTTGGGAGTCAGTGCCGGATTAAGCGCATGTATACCTTCGAGAATTAAAATCATGTGGTCGTCAATGCGGAGTTTCTTGCCGCTGTTTTCTCTTTTGCCTGTCACAAAATTGAATTTGGGGAGTTCCACTTCCTCTCCTTTCAGCAAACTCTGTAGCTGTGATTCGAAGAAATCCAGATCAAGTGCATTGAAGGCCTCGAAATCATGTTTGCCGTCGCTGTCTAACGGCGTTTTTTCCCGGTCTACGAAATAGTCGTCCAGTGAAATGGGATAGGGTTTCATGCCGTTGGTCATGAGCTGGATGCTGAGACGCTTGCTGAAAGTCGTTTTTCCTGAAGAGGAAGGGCCGGAAATGAGTACGAGTTTCACCCGTTCTCCATTTTGATTGCGGTGGGCGATTTCATCGGCAATGTTGGCTATCTTCTTTTCCTGAAGTGCTTCGGAAACGTTTATCAGGTCTGTTGCATAGCCTTCTTTGCACGCGATATTGAAGTCTCCTACCGTACTGATTCCCATAATCCGGTTCCACCGTTGGTATTCCTGGAATACATCCAGCATTTTTTCTTGCTTTATCACTTCCTCCAGTTTGGTAGGATTCTGCCGGTTGGGGATGCGCAGGAGCAGTCCGTCGTAATACTTTACGATATCAAACAGATGGATATAGCCGGTACTGGGAATCAGACTGCCATAATAATAGTCTACGGTATCCCCCAAGCGGTAATAATGGGAATAAAGTTGTCCGGAAGTTTCCAGCAATTTGGCTTTGTCCAACATGCCCCGTTGGCGGAACAGGCGGACTATGTCTTCTGTATGGCATTCCGTGCGCAGGAAAGGTATGTCGGCATCGATGATTTCCTGCATCTTCTGCTTTATTCGCTTGACATCATCCAGTCCTATCGTGCGGTCAAGATGCAGATCACAATAGTATCCTTTCGATACGGGATGTTCCAGGGAGATGCTTCCCTCGGGATAAAGCTCTTCTACTGCTTTGACCAAGACGAAACATAGGGAGCGTACATACGTGCGCATACCCGATGCGCTGGTTATGTCCAGAAATTCGATGTCTTTGTTATAGTATACTCTGAAGTCGAGGCTCTCTACCTTGTTGTTTACCTTTGCGCTGACAGGCCCGTAAGGCATTTGCAGGTCAAATCCTTTATAGATGTCTAAGAGAGAACTCCCTTCAGGAAAATTTTTCGTCTGGTCTGCATTCTTGCAGTATATCTGTAGCATCATGGCGGTTGATATTATGGTAATGAATCGGAGGTTAAGTTACGGATAAAAACGATTGGAAAATATTTTGGGCCCATGAAAAAGCGGATGGATTTTGCTTTTTATGATTTTTTAGTGGGACTAAGGAGAAAATGGATTTTTCTCTTGATGAAAAGTCAGGAGACTCATAACGAAAGAGCGGAAGAAACGAGGCTTTCGTTCTTCCGCTCTTTCGTTATGATAAGACAGACGGTCTTGCTTTATGCGTCGATATTTGCATAGGTGGCATTCTTTTCGATAAATTCGCGACGCGGAGCCACATCATCCCCCATCAGCATGGAGAAGATATAGTCGGCTTCGGCGGCATTCTCGATGTTCACCTGCTTGAGGATGCGGGTTTCTGGATTCATAGTCGTTTCCCACAACTGGTCCGGATTCATTTCACCCAGACCTTTGTATCGCTGGATGTGGATTCCCTGGTCATTCCCGTCGCCGTATTTGCGG
This sequence comes from uncultured Bacteroides sp., assembly GCA_949294185.1. GTDB lineage: Bacteria > Bacteroidota > Bacteroidia > Bacteroidales > Bacteroidaceae > Phocaeicola. Next base: position 175,177 of record CASFGA010000003.1, on the reverse strand, counting down.
ATAAAGGCTTCACGGTCTTCTTCCTTGTAGCAATATTCGCTGATTTTCCCTTTGGTACATTTATAAAGAGGGGGGCTGGCGATATACAGATGGCCTGCTTGGATGATTTCCGGCATATAGCGGTAGAACAGTGTCATGATAAGCGTGTCGATGTGCGAGCCGTCGACATCGGCATCGGTCATGATAATGACCTTGTGATAGCGCAGCTTGTCGATATTGGCCTTTTTGCTGTCTTCTTCACCGTCCACCCCGAAGCGTACGCCCAGTGCCTGGATGATGTTGTTCACTTCATCACTTTCGAAAGCCTTGTGCCACATGGCTTTCTCTACGTTCAGAATTTTTCCGCGCAACGGAAGAATGGCCTGAAACTCCCGGCTGCGTCCCTGCTTGGCCGAACCGCCTGCCGAGTCTCCCTCCACCAGAAACAGTTCGCACTCTTCTGCCACACGGCTTGAGCAGTCGGCCAGTTTTCCCGGCAGACCACCTCCGCCCATCGGACTTTTGCGCTGTACGGATTCTCTTGCCTTACGTGCCGCGATGCGTGCCGTCGCTGCAAGAATCACCTTGTCTACGATTGTCTTGGCCTCTTTGGGATGCTCTTCCAGATAGTAGGTCAAGGCTTCGCCCACTGCCTGATTGACAGCTCCGCTTACTTCGTTGTTTCCTAACTTGGTCTTGGTCTGTCCTTCAAACTGCGGTTCGCTTACTTTTACGGAGATGACGGCAATCAGCCCCTCGCGGAAGTCTTCTCCGGATATTTCCACCTTGGCCTTTTCCAGTGCCTTGCTTTCTTCCGCATACTTTTTCAGCACACGTGTCAGTGCCGTTCTGAATCCCGCTTCGTGTGTTCCTCCTTCTATTGTATTGATATTGTTTACGTATGAGTGGAGATTTTCGCGAAATCCGGTGTTGTACATGATGGCACATTCAATGGGGACACCCTGCTTCTCGGTATTCAGATAGATTACATCGTCAATCAGCGGTGTATTGTTCGAGTTCAGGAAACGTACAAACTCTTTCACTCCTTCTTCTGAGTGGAACGTTTCCTGCTTGTAAGAACCGTCTTCTTCTTTTTCGCGCTTGTCGGTCAGCGTGATGGTAATGCCCTTGTTCAGATAGGCCAGTTCACGCATGCGTGCTTGCAGGATGTTGTATTTGTATTCGGTTACGGTAAAGATGCTGTCATCCGGCCAGAAAGTCTGTTTCGTTCCGGTAATGTCGGTCGTGCCCACTTCCTTCACCGGATACAGCGGCTTTCCGCATGCATATTCCTGCTGGTATATCTTTCCGTTGCGGAACACATTGGTCGTCATGTGGGTGGAAAGCGCGTTTACACACGACACACCCACTCCGTGCAGACCTCCGGAAACCTTGTATGAGCCTTTGTCAAACTTGCCTCCCGCATGGAGAACCGTCATGACGACTTCCAGGGCCGATTTTTTCTCCTTTTCATGAAAATCTACCGGAATACCGCGTCCGTTGTCCTGTACGGTAATCGAATTGTCTTCATTGATGGTAACTTCTATATGGGTACAGTAACCGGCAAGAGCCTCGTCGATGGAGTTGTCTACGACTTCATATACCAGATGATGTAAGCCTTTTTCGCTGATATCGCCGATATACATGGCCGGGCGTTTGCGCACGGCTTCCAGACCTTCCAGTACCTGGATGCTGCTTGCCGAATAATTGCTTGCGCTGTTTTGATTTACTTCTTCACTCATTGTCTTTACTTCTTTTTTAGCGTTCAAAGTTACTAAAAAACTGCGAATTTGCGGCCTTTTTGTGGTTAAAAAATAAGGCGGAAGCCGCAGGGTCAATCAATCCCTGCGGCTTCCGCCCTGATTCTTTTATTGCCGTTAGTGCTTAAGCCTTCACGCCGTTGTATTCGTCTGATATTGTCAGCTTCTTGCGCCCTTTTGCACGACGTGCAGCCAATACTCGGCGACCGTTTGCGGTAGCCATTCTCTCACGGAAACCGTGTTTGTTTCTTCTTTTTCTGTTTGAAGGTTGGTAAGTTCTTTTCATTTTCGTATATACTTTATGTTATTATAAGCGTTCGGGCTGCAAAATTAGTGACTTTTTTTAAATAAACCAATAGCTAATTCATTTTTAGACAAATCTTTTTGTGTTTTTTCGTGATTTCAATTATTTTTGCAGCCGAATCATTGGCTGATAATCTATAGTAATATATAAAAGAATACAAGTTATGATTAATGCTCAAGACATTAAAATCGGAACCGCTATCCGTATGGATGGCAAGTTATATTTTTGCATCGATTTCCTGCATGTAAAGCCGGGAAAAGGAAATACTTTCATGCGCACGAAGCTGAAGGATGTGGTCGACGGATATGTGTTGGAACGCCGTTTCAATATCGGTGAAAAGCTGGAAGATGTACGTGTGGAGCGTCGTCCGTACCAGTATCTGTATAAGGAGGGTGAAGACTATATTTTCATGAACCAGGAGACATACGAGCAGGTGCCTATCGCTCATGATTTGATTGAAGGCGTAGACTTCCTGAAGGAAGAGATGGTGGTGGATGTTGTGTCGGATGCTTCTACGGAAACGATTCTGTATGCCGAACTGCCGGTTAAGGTGCAGCTGAAGGTTACTTATACGGAACCGGGACTGAAAGGCGATACCGCTACTAATGCAACCAAGCCGGCTACGGTAGAGACTGGTGCAACGGTTCGTGTTCCGCTGTTCATCAATCAGGATGAAACCATCGAGGTGGATACTCGCGACGGTTCATACGTGGGACGTGTAAAGGCATAAACATCTTTTTTTGCGATATTTTCCCGGGCATTGCAGAATGTCCGGGATTTTTTTTGCCCGTATGCATAGGGAGAAGGTATGTCTGTTTTCATGGAACATCGCGAAGGAAGAAGGGGATGCCCGGATAAAAGTCTGAATGTTTTTGGCTCTTTGGGGTGGTTTGCCTATTTTTGTTGTTCCAGAACATTACAAAAAAGATTTATATGCGATATTCCGTTATCATTCCAGTCTATAACCGTCCGGACGAGGTCGATGAACTGTTGGGCAGTCTGGCGGTGCAAACTTTCCGCGACTTTGAGGTAATAATTGTTGAAGACGGTTCTTCGGTGCCTTGCGAAGGGGTGGTAGGAGATTATCGCGACCGGATGGACATACATTATTATTATAAGCCGAACTCCGGGCCCGGGCAGACGCGCAACTATGGGGCGGAGAGAAGCCGGGGGGAATATCTGTTGATTCTGGATTCGGACTGCATCTTGCCGGAAGGATACTTGGCGGCCGTTGAAGCGGAACTGCGGCGTGAGCCGGCCGATGCCTTCGGAGGCCCTGACCGGGCGCACGATTCGTTCACTTCTGTGCAGAAGGCCATCAATTATGCCATGACTTCTTTTTTCACCACGGGGGGAATCCGGGGTGGCAAGAAGAAGATGGACCGGTTTTACCCGCGCAGTTTCAATATGGGGATACGGGCCGAGGTATACCGTGCCTTGGGCGGATTTTCGCGGATGCGCTTCGGCGAAGACATTGATTTCAGTATCCGCATCTTCAAGGCCGGATACCGGTGCCGTTTGTTCCCGCAGGCATGGGTGTGGCACAAGCGCCGCACCGATTTCAGGAAGTTTTTCAAGCAGGTCCACAATTCGGGAATCGCCCGCATCAATCTGTATAAGAAATATCCCGAATCCTTGAAGCTCGTCCATCTGCTGCCGGCGGTGTTTACCGTTGGCGTTGCACTCGTGTTGCTGGCCGCTTTCTTTTGCGTCTGGAACCTGGGGCTTCTGGGAATCTTCGTGCTTGTAATCTTTCTGGATGCTTCGTTGAAAAATAAAAGTCCGAAAATCGGTATACTTTCCGTCATTGCGGCGTTTATTCAATTGGTAGGGTATGGAACGGGCTTTCTCCTTGCATGGTGGAAGCGTTGCATACTGGGGAAAAAATCTTTTTCCGCCTTTGAAAAAAACTTTTATAAATGATGGAAAAACTGAAGATTAACCAGTGGGCGAAAGAAGACCGCCCGCGTGAAAAAATGATGCTCAGGGGAGCCTCGGCATTGACCAATGCCGAACTGCTGGCTATCCTGATTGGATCGGGCAGTACGGAGGAGACTGCCGTGGAGCTGATGCGGAAGGTATTGGACGGTTGTCATAACAAGCTGAGTGAACTGGGGCGGCATACGGTGGAAGACCTGTGCCGTTATAAAGGGATAGGGCCGGCAAAAGCCGTTGCCATCCTTGCCGCTTCGGAACTGGGAAAGCGGAGAAGTGAGGAAGCCCCGGCCGAACGCCGGCAGATACGCAGTTCGGAAGACATTTATGCGTGGTTTCATCCGCTCATGTGTGATTTGCATGTGGAGGAATGTTGGGTGATGCTGCTGAACCAGGCTTCAAAAGTGATTGATGCACGGAATGTAAGCAGGGGAGGACTTGCTTCTACGCAGGTGGATGTGCGCTGCATCCTGCGCGAGGCCCTGCTGAAGCGGGCCACGGCCTTTGTGCTTTGTCACAATCACCCTTCCGGGAATGTGCGTCCGAGTGCGGATGACGACCGTCTGACGCAGGCCGTCAGCCAGGCTGCCAAGACGATGAACATACGTTTGCTTGACCATGTGATTGTGACCGACGGTTCTTATTACAGTTATACAGATGAAGGCCGGCTTTGATATTCAATCTTTTTTATTACATTTGCAGAACAAACTACGGGTTTATGAACAACGAAGAGAAACTGAAAACAGAAGAAAGGATTATCGACATGCTGAAAACCGTATACGATCCGGAAATTCCGGTCAATGTATACGATTTGGGTCTGATTTACAAGATAGATCTTCAGGACGACGGCGAGCTTTCCGTTGATATGACGCTGACCGCCCCCAATTGTCCTGCGGCAGACTTCATCATGGAAGATATCCGTCAGAAGGTTGAGTCGGTAGAAGGTGTGAAGGCTGCTCAGGTCAATCTGGTCTTTGAGCCGGAATGGGACAAAGACATGATGACGGAGGAAGCCAAGTTGGAATTGGGATTCTTGTAATTGTAAAAAGAGGTAGCTTATGAAGAATGTGTATTTCCTTTCGGACGCTCATTTGGGGTCGCGGGCCATTCCGCATGGACGGACTCAAGAACGCAGGCTGGTGAATTTTCTGGACAGCATCAAGCATCAGGCAGACGCCGTCTACCTGTTGGGGGATATGTTCGATTTCTGGTATGAGTTTAAGCTTGTGGTTCCGAAGGGCTATACCCGTTTTCTCGGGAAAATATCCGAACTGACGGATATGGGGGTGGAAGTCCATTTCTTTATAGGCAATCATGATATATGGTGTGCGGATTATTTTGAAAAGGAGTGTGGCATGATTGTACATCGTGAGCCTTTGACCTGTGAGATTTATGGAAAAGAGTTTTTCCTTGCCCATGGCGACGGACTTGGCGATGACGACCGCAAGTTCGGATTCTTGCGCACGATGTTTCACAGCCGGACATTGCAGCGCCTCTTCTCGATGCTGCACCCGCGCTGGAGCGTCAATCTCGGACTGGAGTGGGCGAAGCACAGCCGCCTGAAGCGTGAAAATGGCAGCGAGCCTCCGTATATGGGTGAAGACAAGGAGCCTCTCGTGCTGTTTACCAAAGAATATCTGAAAAATCATCCCACCATCAATTACTTCATTTACGGGCATCGCCATATTATGCTCGACCTGATGCTGAGCCGTACGGCGCGGATGATGATATTGGGAGACTGGATCCATGAGTTTTCTTATGCCGTATTCGACGGTGAAAACATGTTTCTTGAGCAGTATATCGAGGGAGAAACAAATTTGTGACGGCACCCGGAAAAGATTAGCTTGAAGAAAAAGAATATTTTTCTGCCGGAAAGTTTTCTATTTCAAGGAAAAGCCGTATCTTTGCAACCCGAAACAAGCCATTACACATTTATTAAGTGTTACCGTAATAGTAAATAATAACAATAAAAGTATATACTGAAATGAAAAAAGGCATTCATCCAGAAAATTACCGTCCGGTAGTATTTAAAGACATGTCAAACGGCGACATGTTTTTGTCTCGTTCTACTTGTGCCACTAAGGACACAATCGAGTTTGAAGGTGAGACTTATCCGTTGGTTAAGTTGGAAATTTCAAACACTTCACACCCGTTCTACACTGGTAAATCCAAGTTGGTAGATACGGCAGGACGTGTTGATAAGTTCATGAGCCGTTACGGTAACCGCATGAAGAAATAAGAAAATCGGTTTAGCCATAAAAGATAAAGGCCGGGCACTGAGAAGTGTCTGGCCTTTATCCTTTCAATACCACCCGGTCGCCTGCGTTTTGCGCCATGATGCTTTGCATCTCGTGCAGCTCTTTATAGTGTTGCATGACCTCGGCGCAGCGTTGGGGATCGTTTGCGACGGCAGGATTGGTCAAGGCTTGAAGTGTGTGCTTCATCTCTTCTTCTACAATAGACATCTTGAAGTCGAGCAATAGCCGGGGAATCAATTCATGAAGCCGTTCTTCATCGGTGATGATCTTCTGTCCTTTCGAGTGGTATCTGCTCAGCTGGTAGCGTTCGCTTATCAGGTCTGCCGCCAGTTTGCTGACGGCAGGATCTGGATGCGCCACGAAATAACGCTCTGCAGTGAAGTTTTCATCGTGCAGATGCGTTTCGGCCTCGCGGAGTATCTGGCGGTGGAGTGCGTTATGAAACTGGAGTTCGTCTTCTTTTAAGCTGGATGCGATGCATTCAATGACGGTCAAGGGATGCTGTTCCCCGTTTTCGTCTTCCACATAACACATGATTTTTTCACCGTGCCGTATCAGCATCCGTATGAGGTCTTCTTCTCTTGCATAGAAGACCGTCTGTTCGTTTCCTGTTGCGGGGATGAAGGAACTGTAGTCATCAATGTCTTTGGGGGCGGTCGGAGCCTGTTCTGCTGCCGGAGCTCCACCTGCTTGAGATGGGTTTGCGGTTGTTTCGTCGGCCTGATGCGGATTTTTGCCTGCATCAGGAGATTCCGTATCTCGGGCGCTCTCGGCCTGGGCTGCGGCGCTTGTTTCCGCATTGCGCTGTTCGCGTTCGCGCCTGCGCTGTTCTTCTCTGAATTTCGTTTCGTGAGCCTGCTCGATAAGCTTGGCCGTCGCTTCCACCAGCACCTTCTCTTCCATTTGCAGCAGTTGGCTGCATTCGCGGATGTATACCGAGCGGACAATGGCGTCAGGTATCACGGAAATGCTTTTCACGATGCTTGAAATCAGTCCGGCACGTTTGATGGGATCTTTCCCGGCTTCCTCCAGCAGCAGATTGGTCTTAAAGCGGATGAAGTCCACTTCATGCGTGTTGATGTAGGCTTGATAGTCGGTGGCGTTGTGCTTGCGTGCGAAACTGTCCGGGTCATCCCCGTCGGGCAGCAGGCATACTTTGATGTTCATGCCTTCTTCCAGCAGCATGTCAATGCCTCGGATGCTGGCCTTTATGCCGGCACCGTCGCCGTCATACAGCACGGTGATGTTGTTGGTGAAGCGGTGAATCAGACGAATCTGGTCGGAAGTCAGCGCAGTGCCCGATGAAGCCACCACATTTTCGATGCCGCTCTGGTGCATGGATATGACATCGGTATAGCCTTCCACCAGAAAGCACCGGTCTTGGCGCACGATAGACTGCTTGGCGAAATAGATGCCGTACAGTTCATGGCTTTTGTGATAGATTTCCGATTCGGGGGAATTGACATACTTCATCTGCACATTTTTGGTGGCCGCGCTCAATACGCGCCCTCCAAAGGCCACAATCTTTCCCGAAAGGGTATGTACGGGGAATATCACCCGTCCCCAGAACCGGTCGCGCAGAGATCCGTCTTCTTTGCGGTAGCACAGTCCGGTCTTTACCAGATATTCTTCCTTGTATCCCTTCTGCAAGGCTTCTTTTGCCAGGGCATCGTGGCTGTCGGTGCTGTATCCCAGTTGGAATTTCTTGATGATGTCGTCGCGGAATCCCCGGCCGCGCAGGTAGGTCATACCTATGCGCTGTCCGTCGATATTGTTGTAAAGGATGTTCTGGAAATAGTCTGCGGCAAATTGGTTGACGACAAACAGACTTTCGCGCAGGCTGTGAGCCTGTTTTTCCTCGTCGGTCAATTCCCGTTCCTTTACTTCAATATTATATTTTCGTGCTAACCATTTCAGCGCTTCATAGTAGGAAAGCTGCTCGTGCTCCATAATGAAATGAACCACATTGCCGCCTTTTCCGCAGCTGAAGCATTTGCATAATCCTTTACTGGGCGATACGCTGAACGATGGGGTCTTTTCATTGTGGAACGGGCACAGGCCGATATAGTTCACCCCCCGCTTGCGGAGCGTGACAAACTCGGAGACTACATCGACGATTTGTGCGGCATCCAGTATTTTGTCTATGGTGGCCTGGTCTATCATATTCGGAAGCAAAAGTACGGAAAAAAACAAAAAGACGGGTTATCTTGGTCATTTCCTTCTGTCTTTTGAATGATAATTTTTGTTTCATCTTTCATGTCTTGTGCTAATTTTGTGATATCATATTTTTATCAAACCATTAAAACATAGGATTAAGCAATGAAACGTATCATTTTTTTGGATTATCTGCGGATTTTCGCGTGTTTTCTTGTCATGGTTGTCCATGCAAGTGAAAATTTTTATGGGGTGAGCGGGGCATCGGACATGGCAGGCCCCCAGTCTTATCTGGCCAGTGAGGCAGACCGCCTGTGGGTGTCTCTTTACGACGGCTTTTCACGCATGTCGGTGCCTTTGTTTATCATTGTTTCGGCCTATCTTCTGATGCCGATGAGTGAGGAGCAGACTTCCTGGCAGTTTCTCAAGCGCCGCTTCCTGCGCATTCTGCCTCCTTTCTTCGTATTCATGATACTGTACAGCACGCTGCCGCTGCTTTGGGGACAGATTGACGGTGATACTTCATCAAAGGATTTGTCACGCATCCTTTTGAATTTCCCCACACTTGCCGGGCATCTTTGGTTCATGTATCCCCTTATCAGCATTTATCTGTTCATTCCTGTAATATCTCCGTGGCTGCGGAAAGCTACTGCAAAGGAAGAGCTTGTTTTTATCGGACTGTTTGTGCTGTCTACCTGCATCCCTTATCTGAACCGTTGGTGCGGAGAGGTTTGGGGCCAGTGCTTTTGGAACGAATATCACCTGTTGTGGTATTTTTCCGGCTATCTGGGCTATTCTGTGATGGCGCATTACATCCGGGTGCACTTGACATGGAGCCGCTCAAGGCGTTTCGTCGTGGGACTTGCTCTGATGATTGCCGGGGTTGCGTTGACAATCTATTCGTTTTATGTTCAGGCCATCCCAGGAAAAGTGCTTGTGACTCCTGTGATTGAGATAGGTTGGGCCATGTGTACGGTTAACTGTGTGATGGCTACGGCGGGTACTTTCCTCTTGTTTACCTGCATAAAGGCGGAAAAGGCTCCTGCATTCGTTACAGAAATGTCGAAGCTGAGCTACGGAGTCTATTTGATGCACATTTTCTGGTTGGGTCTCTGGGTGACGGTGTTCAAGCATACACTGGAGTTGCCGACCGTCAGTGCGATTCCCTGTATTGCAGTCAGCACGTTTGTCTCTTGTTTCATAACTGCAAAGGTCATATCATACATGCCGGGCAGCAAGTGGATAATCGGGTAAGGAGGCATAAAAAGGGAGGAGGTTCGTCAGAACCCCCTCCCTTTATAGTATATGGTGTCTGGATAGTCCGATTATTTGATGTTCGGATTCAGCTTGTTCCATTCTGATACTGCGGGGAGAACACCCATTGCGATAACTTCGTCACGCAGTTCGCACAGGTGGGCATAGCTCTTGTCGAGAGCAGCCTGCTCTTCTGCCGTACCGTTTAGTTCTGCACACTTGCATCCGTCGGCTGTGATTGAAGTTTCCCATGCCATCATGATGTGGTCATATTTGTCGTTTGATACGTAAGTACCGGCCGGCCAGCGGAATGCTTTTCCACCCATAGCGGCACCAATCATTTCGATTGATACGTATGCCGGGCTCTGGAATGAAGAGCGTCCGCGCAATGCGATGATGTTTGCGCCGCCTTTTGTAACCTTCTGCTGAATTTCTGCCCACTGTTCTTTGGTCAGAGCGTCTGTACCGATAATGTCGGTCAACGGCTTGCCGTTAACTTTTGCTGTAGAGGCGAACACAGCCATCTGCTCGCCATGACCACCGTATGTACGGCAGTTTTCAACGGCATCCATAGACACGCCGAAGTGTTTTGCCAGTTCGCTGCGCAGACGGGTAGAGTCCAATGCAGCCAGAGTGGTAACCTGACCCGGTTTCAGTCCTGAATAAAGCAGAGTGATCAAGCCGGTAATGTCGGCCGGATTGAAGATAACCACGATATGCTTAACATCCGGGCAGTATTGTTTAACGTTCTTGCCGAATTCTTCAGCGATGGCAGCGTTGCCTTTCAGCAGGTCTTCGCGTGTCATGCCTGCCTTACGTGCGGCACCGCCTGAGTTAACGATATATTTGGCACCAGTCAGTGCTTCCTTGATGTCAGAAGTGAAAGTTACGTTCACGCCTTCAAAACCGCAGTGGTATAACTCTTCAGCTACGCCTTCCAGTCCCGGAGCATACGGGTCATACAAACAGATGTTCGGAGTCAATCCCATCATAATGGCTGTTTGAGCCATGTTAGAACCGATCATGCCGGCAGCACCAACAATGGTAAGCTTTTCATTCGTTACAAATTCCATAATTCTATTGTTTAAGTTAAAGTGTTTGTTTCCTTTTTACGGCTACAAAGTTAAAAAGTTCTTGATTAAAACGAAGCATCCGGCAGTCAAAAAATGGGCTTGCGGCTGTGCTTTTATTTTAAATGCGGAAAAATTTCACTATTTTTAAGCGTAAGCTTTTCGATTTGCAAAGGAGACGTTGCATTTTGTCGTTTGTCTGCTGTGGCTTTGACATAATCCTGATGTTTTTTGGCCGTTTCCGCTTTTGTGCCCGAAGGTTTTTTATTAATTTTGCGCCTCGTTATTTAAGAGTTATGGATGAAATGGAATTGAAAGAGCACTTCGGCGGCAAGATATTCAGCCTTATTTCCCGCACGGCGGACGAACTGGGTTTGGAATGTTATGCCGTAGGAGGGTATGTGCGCGATATATTCCTGAACAGACCGTCGAAAGACATTGACATCGTTGTGGTGGGCAGCGGGATTGAGATGGCGCAGGCGTTCGGGCAGAAGTTGGGAAAAGGGGCGCATGTGGCAGTGTTTAAAAACTTCGGGACGGCGCAAGTCAAGTATCATGACACGGAAGTGGAGTTTGTCGGAGCCAGAAAAGAGTCATACAGCCACGACAGCCGGAAGCCGGTGGTAGAGGACGGGACGCTTGAAGACGACCAGAACCGGCGCGACTTTACTGTCAATGCGATGGCTGTCTGCTTGAACGGGGCGCGTTTCGGTGAGCTGGTCGATCCGTTTGGAGGTTTGGATGACCTGAAGGAACGTACTCTCCGCACTCCGCTTGACCCGGATATTACTTTTAGCGATGACCCGCTGCGGATGATGCGCTGTGTTCGTTTCGCCACGCAGCTTAACTTTTATATTGACGACGATACTTTCCGCGCTTTGGAGCGCAACCGCGAGCGTATCAAAATAATATCCCGTGAGCGCATTGCCGATGAACTGAACAAAATCCTTCTCTCGCGGATTCCTTCAAAAGGGTTTGTGGAGCTTGACCGATGTGGGCTGCTGCAGCTGATATTTCCTGAACTTGCCGCCTTGCAGGGTGTAGAGGTGCGCAACGGGCGCGGACACAAGGACAACTTCTATCATACGCTGGAAGTGGTGGACAATATAGCCAAAGTGAGCGATAATCTGTGGCTGCGTTGGGCAGCCTTGCTGCATGACATCGGCAAGCCGCGCACGAAGCGTTGGGATGCCCGTCTCGGATGGACATTCCATAACCATAACTTTATAGGTGAAAAGATGGTGCCCGACCTGTTCCGCAAGATGAAGCTTCCCATGAACGAGAAGATGAAATACGTGCAGAAACTGGTGGGGCTGCACATGCGGCCGATTATCATTGCCGACGATGTGGTGACAGACTCGGCTGTCCGCCGCCTTCTTTTCGAGGCAGGCGATGACATTGACGACTTGATGACGCTTTGCGAAGCGGATATCACCTCGAAAAACCGGGAACGGAAAAAACGTTTCCTCGACAATTTCAAGCTGGTTCGTCAGAAACTGAAGGATTTGGAAGAGAAGGATCGCATCCGTAACTTCCAACCTCCTGTTGACGGGGCCGAAATCATGCGTGTGTTTGGTCTTCATCCCTGTCGGGAAATCGGTTTGCTGAAAGGCTCTATCAAGGATGCCATTCTGGACGGGATAATTCCGAACGAGCATGATGCCGCCTTTGAGTTCATGCTGAAGCAGGCGGAACAGATGGGACTGAAGCCGGTGGCTCTTGCCTGACCGGGCATTCTTTCTTTTTCTCCGGGCTCTATTGTGTCCGGGCTTTTCCATTGTTATGAACAGCCTGTTGACCGTCTTTTTTTCCTTCAGGCAATAAATATTTTTCCTCAGCAGAAAAAAATCTGACGGACTGAGGAAAAATATTTTTGGCGTTGTAAAACGGAATGAGTGTATTAATAAAATTTCCCGAATCTGCAATAATCTGATGATAGTATAAATTGAAGTTGCCCGGATAATGCCTTTTGATTGGTCTGTGGGTGGATTTTCAGAATTTTGGGTTACTTAATTTAGAAAACTGGCATGTATGGCAGTTTTCCGTTTTCGGATAAAAGGCTTATATTTGCCGAGCCTTTCGGAAGGGTGACAGAGATGTATTAAAAGGGAATGCCGTGAAAGTCGGCAACAGTACCCGCTGCTGTGATTTTCGACAAACCGCAACAGGCAGCCGCCGCTGTCTGCCACTGCAATCTTCGGGTTGCGGGAAGGCGTTGCGGGGATGAATCAGTCAGAATACCTGCCGGGAAAGGCCGAAAGACCTTTATGTTTTATTTTTTTTATTCTTGCAGAAAGATTATGAATGTAGCCGAAATCAGTATTGTCAAGCGTGACGGAAAGCGGGAGGACTTTTCGTCGCTTAAGATTGCAAATGCCATCGGAAAGGCTTTTGAGGCCACCGGGCTGGACAGGCAGGACGAAAGGATAGGGGAGATTGTGCGGAAAGTGGTCTCCCACTTTGGAAAGGACACCATCGGAGTGGAGGAAATCCAGGATCTTGTGGAGATGGAGCTGATGAAGGAGCAGCCGGAGGTGGCGAAGAAATATATCATCTACCGCCAGTGGCGCAATGTGGAGCGCGAACGGAAGACGCAAATCAAGCATATCATGGATGGAATCGTGGCGATTGACAAGAACGATGTGAATTTGAGCAACGCCAACATGTCGAGTCATACGCCGGCGGGGCAGATGATGACATTCGCTTCGGAGATTACGAAAGACTATACCTACAAGTATCTCCTGCCCCAGAAGTATGCTGAGGCTCATCAGACGGGCGATATCCATATCCACGACCTGGACTATTACCCCACAAAGACCACGACATGCATACAGTATGATTTGGATGACCTTTTCGAACGCGGATTTCATACCAAAAACGGAAGTATCCGCACGCCGCAGTCCATCCAGAGTTACGCTACACTGGCCACTATCATCTTTCAGACCAACCAGAATGAGCAGCACGGCGGGCAGGCTATCCCGGCTTTCGACTTTTTCATGGCGAAAGGGGTGCTGAAAAGCTATCAGAAGGCGGTCGCTTCCATGCTGTCTTTTTATGTGGAGATGCAGGGAAAGCCGATGGATGAACGGCTGCTGCTGGAGGCGGTGCGGCGCAATCTGTCGTCTGTCCTTCCTTCTGCCGAGAGTCGGGAGGCGTTGCTTGCAGATTTGCGGGAGTATCATCTGGAGATAGGCAATTCTCTTATACATATATTAAACAGGGCCTATGAACAGGTGCAGAAGGAAACGCATCAGGCGATGGAGGGATTCATCCATAATCTGAATACCATGCATTCGCGGGGAGGGAATCAGGTGGTGTTCAGCTCCATCAATTACGGAACCGATACTTCTCCCGAGGGGCGTATGGTTATCGGGCAGCTTTTGAAGGCTACGGTCGAGGGACTTGGGGCGAACGGGGAAGTGCCTGTCTTTCCGATTCAGATATTCAAGGTTAAAGAGGGCGTTTCTTATTCGGATGCAGACTATGCGCGCGCCATGACGGATCTTGATGCCGCGCTTGAAGGCAGGATGGCTTTTGAAGCCCCGAACTTCGATTTGTTTTTGCAGGCTTGCCGCACGACGGCCAAGGCCTTGTTCCCGAATTTCATGTTTCTTGACACGCCTTTCAACCGTCATGAAAAGTGGAATGCCTCCGACCCGAAGCGTTATCGTTATGAACTGGCTACGATGGGATGCCGTACGCGCGTGTTTGAGAACCTGAACGGAGAGAAGACCTCACTGGGCCGCGGCAATCTTTCGTTTACGACGATGAACCTTCCCCGCCTGGCAATCGAGGCCCGCATCAAGGCCGAAAGTCAGGCAGGCGACGGGTGTCCGGAGACGGTGGCGCGCAAGGCGGAAGCGTTGTTCCTTGAGTCTGTAGAAAGAATGTCGGCTTTCATAGCCGAGCAGCTTTATGTCCGTTACCGCTATCAGTGCACGGCTCTTGCCCGCCAGTTCCCTTTCATGATGGGGAATGATGTGTGGAAGGGCGGGGGTGCGTTGTCGCCGAACGATGAAGTGGGGAAGGTCTTGGATCAAGGCACACTCGGCATCGGCTTCATAGGCGGACACAACGCCATGGTCGCTCTTTACGGTGAGGGCAACGGTCACGGGCATAGCCGCAAGGCATGGGAGACGCTGTATGAAGCGGTCGGACGGATGAATAAAGTGGCGGAAGAGTATAAGGAAAAGTATCATCTGAACTATTCGGTGCTTGCAACTCCTGCCGAAGGCCTTTCCGGACGCTTTACCCGGTTGGACAAGCGCCGCTACGGCATTATAGCCGGGGTGACAGACCGCGACTATTATGTCAATTCTTTCCATGTCGATGTTAAGGAACCCATCAGCATTATGGACAAGATAAAGTGTGAAGCTCCGTTTCATGCCTTGACAAGAGGCGGTCACATCACGTATGTGGAGCTGGACGGAGAGGCGCAAAAGAATGTCCGTGCCATTGTCAAGATTGTTAAGGTGATGCATGATGAGGGAATCGGCTATGGTTCCATCAACCATCCGGTGGACACTTGTCACGACTGCGGATACAAAGGGGTGATTTATAACAGGTGTCCGGTCTGCAGGAGTGAGAATATCCTGCGCATGCGCCGCATTACCGGCTATCTGACCGGAGACTTGAGCAGCTGGAACTCGGCCAAACGGGCGGAGGAGCGCGACCGTGTGAAGCATAATTGATTTCTGAAGCTTGTCTTTATGCTGCATTATTTGTATGTGTATCCTGAAACCATCGTCGATGGTGAGGGCATCCGTTATTCCATCTACTTGTCGGGATGTGCGCACCGCTGTAAGGGATGCCATAATCCGGAGTCATGGAATCCGGAAGCAGGGTATCCGCTGACTCCGGAACGGATAGAAAACTTTGTAAGAGAGATTAAATCCAACCCTTTGTTGGACGGCATAACGTTTTCGGGCGGGGATCCGTTCTTCAATCCTCGGGAGTTTCTTCCCGTTTTGCGGCGGATGAAGGAAGCTACCGGACTGAATATATGGTGCTATACCGGTTACACGTATGAGGAATTGTCGGCAGATCCGGTGCGGAAGGCACTGCTGCCTTATATCGATGTCCTTGTAGACGGGCCTTTTGTCGAAAGCCTTTATTCTCCTTGTCTGGAGTTTCGGGGGAGCAGCAACCAGCGCATCCTGCGTCTGAAGGCTTGATAAAAATTTTTTGCGGCGGCGGAATCTTTTTTTTGACAGGTTCCGCCGCCGTTTTTCCTGTGTTCTGCCGCTTTTTCATTAATATGCAGGATTGTTGCAGCGGCGTGGCAAGACGGGAATTCTGCGCTTGACATAAATCATGAAATCAGTCCGTTTCCGAAAAAACAGGCCGGCGGATGTTGCCATATAGATGAAAAGCCATACCTTTGCATTGTGGTTGTGAAACCGCAAGGTAAAAAGATCAATAAGGTATTATTTAAGGTAAAAGACAAAGCAATTTAAGTTTAGGTTAAGTAAGTAGAAGGTATTGGTTTAAAAGGTAAAAGTTTTCAGGTATTAAGTTGGAATAGGTTTTAGGATTGCTTTGAGGTAAAAGAGAGAAGGATAACGAACCTTTAATGATTAAATCTAAGATGAAAAGAACCCTTTAATGGGGGTTCTTTAGGATGTAAGCGGGTCTTGTTTGACAAAGACACGCTTTTTTTATCTCCGTTCCCGCCTCCTTTATTATCTGATTGGAACTTTCTTAAAAAATTAAGGAAAATCGGCGGTTATCTTCAAAGAAATATTTATTTTTGTGTCAGTTCTAACTTTTTAAATCATAAAGATATGTATCCGTTAAAGTTCAATCCGATTTTGAAGTCCACCATTTGGGGAGGAGACAAGATTATACCTTTCAAGCACCTTGACTGCCGGCAGGCGCAAGTGGGTGAAAGCTGGGAAATATCAGATGTTCCGGGCGACGAGTCCGTTGTGGCGAGCGGTGCCGATGCAGGCAAGAATCTGACTCAGATGGTAAACGAATATAAGGGAGCCTTGGTGGGAGAGGAAAACTACAGGCGTTTCAACGGGAAATTCCCTTTGCTGATCAAGTTTATCGATGCGCAAGACGATCTTTCCATCCAGGTGCATCCTGACGATGAACTGGCAATGAAGCGCCACAACTCGATGGGAAAGACGGAAATGTGGTATGTTATCGACAATGCAGGCGGCAAGGCGCATCTTCGCTCAGGCTTGAGCAAGCAGATTACGCCTGACCAGTATGCGGCCATGATAGCCGACAACACCATTTGCGACGCACTGGCCGACTATGCCGTGCAGCCGGGCGACGTGTTCTTCCTTCCTGCCGGACGCATCCACAGCATCGGAGCCGGATGCTTCATTGCGGAAATCCAGCAGACTTCCAACATTACCTACCGCATCTATGACTTCAACCGCAAAGACAAGAACGGAAATACCCGCGAGCTGCATACGGAACTTTCGAAGGATGCCATCGACTATACGGTAGAGAGCGACTATCGCACGCATTACACGCCGAAACAGAACGAATTGGTAGAGCTGGTTTCGTGTCCGTACTTTACCACATCGGTTTATGACCTGACTGAAAACATGACAATGGACTACAGCGAGCTGGATTCGTTCGTAATCTATATCTGTATGGAGGGGGCTTGTACGGTGACGGACAATGAAGGAAACACGGTGGAACTGCAGGCGGGAGAGTCTGTGCTTTTCCCGGCTGCGACAAAGACACTGGAAGTGGCTCCTAAAGGTCAGGTGAAATTTCTGGAAACCTATGTATAAAAGGGTTTGAGACCTTACAGATAGAATTTTGTTTTAGAGCAATTCCCCTTGTCTTGCCCTTTTCCTTGTGACAGAAGGTAGGGCAAGGGGATTTTTAATAAGATGGATTCCTTTTGTGGAAAGGAATGCGGATTAAGAGAAGCAGGTGCTATGAAAGGCGGAATGTTTGTGAAAAGTCTGTTTGTCGCATCGGTTCTGGGTGTTTCCGGGGTTTCCTGTACCGAGAGCCGCGATGACAAGTGTCAGGTGATAGATATAAGCGGGAGTATGGAAACGATGCTTCAGCTGAAGGCGGAAGATATATCCGAAGATGTCCGGTATGTCCCTTTGGAGACAAGCGATGAATCCCTGATTGGTGACAGGGCTTATGTCAGGATGTTGGGCGACAAGCTGCTGGTGGCATCCGTAAACCAGCCGGTCAAGATGTTTGACGCTTCGACGGGCAAGTTTGTCCGCGCTGTCGGGGCTATGAAACGGGTCGGAAGAGTATGTCCCTCAAGACAGGATACCCGTATTTTTTGTGGATGAGGCCGCCGGGTTAATCTGGATTAAGGCGGGCGGAAACCGGATGCTGCGCTTTGACAGGGAGGGTTTGCCGGTGGATGCCGTTACGGTGGCCGACAGCACAATTCATTTGTCCGGCGTGTCGCAGATAGCCGTGAACGGTGACTTGTATTTTTATCAGCCCACGCTGTTTTCCAAGCCTGCCTATAAAATGTCTGTATATGATGTGCAGAAGGGGGAGACGGACGATTGGATTCCGAATGACAAGGAGGCCGTCGAGATGGATCTTCAACAGATGCCCGTTCTGTTTGGCGGATACGGGAGTGTGCCGGTAGCTCCGTCCTGCCATATTTTCCCTCTTAAAGGGAACAGATATGCGCTGTCTTATCAGGAAGACCCTTGCCTGTGGAATTATGGAGACGGGATTTTTCTGAAGGAAAGGTTCAACGATACGATTTATACGGCATCAAAAGGCGTGCTTGCCCCGCGGTATGTATTCGGACTGGGAGACTGGCATTGTCCTTACGACAAGCGGCTTGATGTGGACGGCAGTTCCGGCCGCATTTCAATCGATTATGTGTTGGAAGGCCGCCGCTGTCTGTATTTTGTCTTCCAGACCAACTATTACAATATGCGGGACAAGAAGACCTTCTTCGGCATTTACGACAAGGAGACAGGCAGCGTGAAGATTTCGGATTCGGATGAAATCGTTTCGGAAGACGGCCGGCCGGTTGTCCGGCAGCTTCAGACCGCCACTTCGGACGGGAAGCTGCTGGGCTTGATTCCTGCCTCAGAGCATGACCCAAGCCGTGCGGAAGACGACAATCCGGTGGCGGTCATCCTTTATTGACGGGGATATTTCCCTTAGGGCCACGGTGGCAGCTGGTTTTCATGCGGACTATATTTGTTTATAATCCGCATGAAAATTTTGGAGAAACAGTGGAAAATCCGTATCTTTGCATCCGGATTACACCATTACATCGGGGGTTGTTTGGTTTTGACAGCGAGAGATGTGGTATGTAAGCATGCAGTGCGTCGGTGATTGGCACTATAATCTCAGTTACTGAACAATTATCTGGCAACAATAACTATGCTCTTGCTGCTTAATCGAAGTATAGTAGATTAGCTTTATTTCCGTCACAGTGATGGAAACGAGACATCGTTCAAAAGCTCTTGTTCCGAAGCGTTTGGTATAACGGTGCAGTAAAATCGGGAATAGTTTCAGGCTTGTTCCGTGTCTGGAATGAAATTCAGGAACTAAGGTGCAGGTTGGTGGCTCTGGTCTTGCCTGCGCACGAAAACCGAAGGCAGAGATAAGCATGTAGAAAGCATATGGCTTCCTTGTTTGGACGAGGGTTCGACTCCCTCCAGCTCCACGGATGGTTTGAAGGTCTCTGAACGGCGAAGGTTCGGAGACTTTCTTGTTTTTGTTCCTGCCTGAGGGCTTCGGGATAAGGCGTGGCGGGAGTATGGCAAGGGGAGTCGGAAAGGCTGTCCCTTCTCTGGCGGCATCTTCTGGCGGTTAAAGTTTTTTGCAGGCAGAGGAAAAATGCGGCTTGCTTGACCGTAGTCATTTATTTTTCTTACCTTTGCCGGAGTAGAGGTTATCATAAATTTTTTTTGTCGTATGAAAAAGATATTTTTGACCGCACTCTCGCTGGCTTTGATGCTGTCGGGCTGTAGCGGTGACCGCGAGGCGGGGGCTTTGTTCCAGAGGGCGGAAGCTTCGTTTGCCGCAGGGAATTACAGTATGGTAAAGTTGCAGATTGACAGCATACGCACGCTTTATCCGAAAGCCTTTGAGATAAGAAAGGCGGGGATAGCTCTGATGCAGCGGGCGGAACTGGCGGAACAGGAAAAGACTTTGGTGTATCTTGACAGTGTGATGGCTGTAAAGCAGGCTTTGCTTGATTCCATCAAGGGGAACTTCGTGCTGGAAAAGGATACGGCATATCAGGAAACCGGCAATTATTTCTATCCAACCCAGACGGTGGAGCGGAACATCGGGCGTTCTTTCCTGCGCGGACAGGTGAGTGAGACGGGTGAAATGTCCATTACCTCTATTTACTGCGCCGGGGGGAATATCCATCATACGGCGGTGAAGGTCAGTGCAGACGACCTGTTTGCCGAGACTCCCGCTTCGCCGGACAGTTATGAAACCACCGACTTGGGGCGGGCAATCGAGAAGGCCGACTATAAGTTGGGTGCCGACGGTGGTGTCATTGCGTTCATTGCATCGAATAAAGACAAGAGAATCCGTCTGGAGTTCATCGGCGACCGTAGTTATAAAACGGTCATGCGGCCGGATGATGTAAAGGCGATTGCCGAGCTGAGCGAACTTTCTCGTATACTGACAAGCATCGAACAGATAAGGAAAGAGCAGAAGGAGGCTAATCTGAAGGTGCAGTTTGTAACACGCAAAATGGAAGAGCAGCGGCAGGAAAAAGACTGATCGTATGAAAAAAGTCCGGGGCACTTGCCGGATTATCCTGCAAGTGCCCCGGACTTTTTATGTCTGGTCGGCTCATTCGCTCTTTTCGTCTTTCTGACGGATTTCCACACGGCGGATTTTCCCGCTGATGGTCTTGGGCAATTCATCGACAAACTCTATCACGCGGGGATACTTGTAGGGGGCGGTTACCCGTTTCACATGGTCTTGCAGTTCCTTTATCAAGTCCGGACCGGCCTTCTGCTTATAGTCTTTGGCCAGTACGATGGTGGCCTTCACCACCTGTCCCCGTATCTCGTCAGGCACTCCGGTAATGGCACATTCCACTACTGCGGGGTGAGTCATCAGCGCGCTCTCGACCTCAAACGGGCCGATACGGTATCCGGAACTTTTTATCACATCGTCGGCGCGTCCCACGAACCAGTAATACCCGTCCTCGTCACGCCATGCCACATCGCCCGTATAGTATACTCCATCGTGCCATGCCTCGTGCGTCAGTGCGGCATCACGGTAGTATTCCTTAAACAAGCCCAAGGGCTTTCCCTTGTCTGTACGTATCACAATCTGTCCTTGCTCGCCGTCTTCGGCCGATCTGCCGTCGGGCTTCAGCAGGTCTATCTCGTATTGCGGATTCGGAACTCCCATACTTCCCGGCTTCGGCTCCATCCAGGGGAAGGTTGCCAATGTAAGCGTAGTCTCCGTTTGTCCGAACCCTTCCATCAGGCGGATGCCTGTAATTTTCTTGAAGGTCTCATAAACGGAGTAGTTGAGCGCTTCTCCCGCCGTCGTGCAATATTCCAAAGAAGACAGATCATACTTCGACAAGTCTTCGCGAATCAGGAAACGGTAGATGGTTGGAGGTGCACAGAGGGAAGTTATATGATAGTCGTGTATCTTTTTCAGAATGTCAGCGGGCGTGAACTTCTCATGATCGTAGACGAAGATATTGGCTCCCGCAATCATCTGCCCGTAGAGCTTTCCCCATACGGCCTTTCCCCATCCTGTGTCGGCTATGGTAAAGTGAAGGCTGTCTTCGTGCAGATTGTGCCAGAAACAGCCCGTCGAGATGTGTCCCAAGGGATAAGTGAAGTCGTGAGCCACCATTTTCGGTTCGCCGGTAGTGCCGGAAGTGAAATACATCAGTGAGATATCGTCGTTTGTATTCGCCTGTTCCGGGCGGACGAACGGAGCTGCGTTCTCTATGCCCTTGTGGAAATCCTCGAATCCTTCGGGATATTCAGGCCCTACACTGACCAGCTTTTCTACCGACGGCGACTCCGGCATGGCATCAGCGATATGCTTGGTGATTACAGACTCTCCGGCCGCCACGATTACCTTGATGTCGGCGGCGTTGCAGCGGTAAACGATGTCTTTCTTCGTGAGCAGATGGGTGGCGGGTATGGTGATTGCCCCTAATTTGTGCAGGGCGATGATGGAAAACCAGAATTCATAGCGGCGTTTCAGTATGAGCATCACCTTGTCTCCACGCCCGATTCCGAGGCTTTGGAAGTAGGAAGCCGTCATGTCGGTATACTTTTTCAGGTCGCCGAATGTGAACTGGATGTGTTCTCCCTTGTCGTTTGTCCATAGCAGCGCCTTCTTGTCGGGGCGTTCTGCCGCCCAAGCGTCCACCACATCATAACCGAAATTGAAGTTTTCGGGGACTTTTATCTTGAAGTTCTTTATAAAATCTTCTTGCGAAGTAAATTGTGTCTGTTCGATGAATCTTTCTAACATAGTTTGTACATATATTTATTGCATAACGATAGCTAAGAATTTCACGGTCTTGCCGTCTAAAGCCTTCATTCCATGGGGCAGGGAAGAGTCGAAGTAAAGGCTGTCGCCCGGATTCAGCACAAGTTCTTTCCCGTTGATGCTTAACAGCAGCCGGCCTTCGATGACCAGGTTGAACTCTTGCCCGCTGTGTGTGTTGTAATACATCGGTGTATCTTCCGGTTTGGGCTCTACCGTCACGATGAAAGGGTCGGCCTTCCGGTTGCGGAATCCCGATGCCAGTGATTCATACTTGTAGGCTTTTGTGCGCTCGACGGAGATTCCCGTTCCTTTGCGCGTAAGGAAATATGCGCTCATCTTGGGCTCTTCGCCGAACATCAGCACATCGAGCGGGATGTCGAAGCGGCGGGCAATCCGTTGCAGGGTGCTTACGGAAATGTCGCTCTCGCCAAGTTCGATGGTCTGATATTGCTCCAGGGTCAGCTGGCAGTCGGCGGCCATCTGTTCCATACTTAAATCCAGGGCGTCGCGCAGGCCGCGCACGCGTTCTCCTATTTGTCTTATCTGTTCGTCCATAGTTCGATAATTTGCTTTCGTCAAAAGTACGAAAGATTTGCATACGGGGAAAGAGAAATGGAGAAAAAATAATCAAAAAGCACAAAGGCCGTCACGATGGATTACCAATCGTAACAGCCTTTGTCCGTTATGCGATATAAAGACAATGCGATGTCAGTCTTCTACCCATTTTATTTCGCCGTCTTCGCTCAGATAAACATCAAGCTCGTCGTATACCTCTACCTCATAGAATGTTCCCTCGGGTGTTTCCACGCATTCGGCATCTTCATCCCAGTAGGCATGTGCTCCGAATCTGTCGTTCAATGCATTCTTTACAGCATCGGGGAGCGCACTCGAGCGGATGTCATAGTTGGTGTAAAGCCATTCTTCCTTATAGTTGAAATAGACTTCCTTCTCACGCCCGTCGTGTCTGATGTCCACCTCAATCCGTCCGTCATCGTATTCAATGTCTTCTATCCTTGCATCCGGATATCTTTCATTCACTACATTCTTGATTCCGCTTGCCGCCTGAACATCTCCGCCGATATTGAAATCGCTGTCTGCCGGGCGGTCAATCTCTTCGAATTGCTCGTTGAGATAGATTTTTCTCTCGCGGTCGCCAGATTCCAACTCTACACAATAATATATATTGTCTTTGGTTTCATATCTGTCCACATCGTCGATATGATAGTCCGGATGGTTCGACTGTACAAATGTGTTTATTCCGTCGGGAATGTTTCTCCAGTCATATTCCGTTTTGGTGCGAAGCCAGTTTGAAGAAGCATCGAACAGGATTTCGTGTTTCATGCCGTCGTGGATGATTTCCACCTCTGTCCCGTTGCGTTCTACATCTACATCCACTATTCTTGCCTTCGGGAAATTCTGTTCAATCCATGCATTGATGCCCGATGCCGGTGTCTGGGGCAGATAGCTGGTATAGTCATTCTCTTTTCCGTCGCTGTCTACCGTTTCGCTTACCAATATCCCGCTTTCCGTGTAGCAGAGGTCAACTTCCACGCCGCCGCTGTTCACTTCGATGATATAAAGCCTTTCAGCATTGTTTCTTTCCAATACATCCACTTCATTGTCCGGTGTCCAGCTGGCATAAGGGCTGCTGCTGATGGCCGTGACTATATCTTGCGGCAGTGAAGTATACGGGATTTCAGTTTTTGTCATGCTCCAGGCATCGTTTCCCTTGTCCAGGGCATACCATGCCGTGGCATCGCCGTTGTTGTCATTGAATTGGGCTATTGCATAGCCGTCTTTCACACTCCAGTTGGCACGTGTTTCCCCATATTGGCTCTCGAATGCGTCCAATACAGCCTGAGGAACGTTGCCGTCACCCTTTGGTTCATCGTCGTTGTTGCATGAAGCGAAGACGAACATCCCACTGATCAGTAAAGTCCAAAAATACCATTTCTTCATAGCTCAATGTCTTTAGTTTCTGCGGCAAAGATAAAACGCAATTCTGAAAAGATTCTGAAAAAACTATCAAAATTTGCCGGAAGTTTTCATGCAGGTGCGAGTCCCGTTTCAACGGGGTGAAACGGGACTCGTGTCCTTATGAAATGATGCTTTCATCCGCATGAAACCTGTCAGTCAAGATACAGATAATCATAATGCACCAATGGCCGCTGTCCGTGCTTTCCCAACAAGCTGCGGGCTTCTGCGGCATCAGTTCCGATGCGCCCTACGCCGATCGGGTTTCCGTCGGTGTCGAAAATCCGCACGATGTCGTCTTTCTCAAAGTCTCCCTCTATCCGCTCCACTCCGATAGGCAGGATACTGGCCGCTTTGTCGCCGGTAATGATGCTTGTGGCCTGTCGGTTCAGGTGCAGTTCGCCTTTGGCGAATCCTTCGCTGTGGGCTATCCATTTTTTTACGCTCGACACCTCCGTTTCGGCCGGGATGAAACGGGTGTGGACTGTCTGTTCGGGGCGGAGCAGCAGGTCGGGCAGGATGTTTTCACGCTTTCCGTTGGCGATGATGACGGTGATGCCCTCGTCGGCTACCTTGCGTGCGATGGTGGTCTTGGTCAGCATTCCGCCTCGTCCGAAGCCTGACTTCTCGGTGCGGATATAGTCGGAAAGGTCTTTGCCCGGTTCCACTTCGCGGATTACCGCGGTGTCCGGTTCGGAGGGAGAGCCATTGTAGATGCCGTCAATGTTGCTCAATATAATCAGAGCCTGCATGTCCATCATCGAGGCAATCATTCCCGACAGTTCGTCATTGTCTGTAAACATCAGCTCGGTGACGGATATCGTATCATTCTCGTTGACGATGGGGATTACCCCGTTTTCTATCATCACTCTCATGCAGTTCCGCTGGTTCAGATAATGCCGGCGGGTGGCGAAACTTTCTTTCGTGGTGAGTATCTGCCCCACCGTGATGCCATGCTCGCGGAAAAGCTCGTAGTAACGGTTGATGAGCTTGGCCTGTCCTACTGCCGAAAAGAGCTGTCGCTGCTCCACACTGTCTAATTTTCTCAGGGGCTTTGTCTCGCTTCTCCCTGAAGCTACGGCTCCGGAAGATACCAGGACGATTTCCACTCCTGTCTTGTGCAGTTCTGCCACCTGGTCAACCAGTGCCGACATGCGGGTCACATCCAGTGTCCCGTCGCGTCGGGTCAGCACGTTGCTGCCTATCTTTACAGCTATTCTGGTGAATTGATATGTCATCGGTCGGTTCGTTTTAGGGTTTGCGACAAAGGTAAACAGTTTTTTATTTTGTCAAAGCTAAAAATCCGTATCTTTGCACGGATTTTTGATAAAGCATTACTTTCTTATGATAAAAGCAGTCTTTTTTGATATAGACGGCACGTTGGTTTCTTTCAAGACCCATACGGTTCCTGCATCGGCGCAAGAGGCGTTGAAGTGCCTGCGTGAAAAAGGTATAAAGATATTCATCGCTACCGGACGCCCGAAGGATTTGATGATGAAGGCGGTAGGTTTTCTTCCTTTCGACGGGTATGTTACGCTTAACGGTTCTCATTGCTTTACGGCCGCCTCAGGTGAAGACATCTATAAAGGCTGCATCCCGCAGGAAGATATAGAGAGGCTGATTGTTTACAGCCGTCAGCATCCGGAGATTCCCTTTGTCTTTGTCGACGAGAAAGGATGGTTCATTACCGCTTCCAATGCAGATGTGGAGGAAGTGGCCCGGCTGATTGAGATTTCTGTGCCTCCCGTCATGCCCGTTGAGGCGGCCCGCCACAGGGAAGTCCTGCAAATGATGGGATACTTCAGGGAAGAAAAAGATGCGGATATATTTAAAGATGTGTTGCCCCACTGCACCCCGATGCGCTGGCATCCCTTGTTTGCGGATATCATAGCTCAGGGAAACAGCAAAAGCAAGGGCATCGACAAGGTCTTGGCGTACTACGGCATTGACTTGAAGGAGACAATGGCCTTTGGCGACGGAGGAAACGATATACCGATGCTTGCCCATGTGGGACTTGGCGTGGCAATGGGAAACGCGTCACAGTCTGTTCAGGCTGTATCCGACTATGTGACGACATCGGTGGACGAGGATGGAATCATGAATGCCTTGAAACATTTCGGCATACTCTAAGCCCGGACTGCGGATTCCCTTTTGCTGTCAAAATCAGAAAAAAAAACACTAATGTTTTGGCGGAATAAAAAAACTTACTACCTTTGCATCCGCAAACAAGAGATATGTGTCCTTGTTTGAAAATCAGGGTTCGCCCGGATGATAAAAGGCCGGCCCGTTCGTCTATCGGTTAGGACGCAAGATTTTCATTCTTGAAAGGGGGGTTCGATTCCCCCACGGGCTACAAATAAATCAAAATCACGAACAATATTAAAGATTAGTCGAGATGGCAAATCACAAATCATCTATTAAGAGAATTAGACAAGCAGAGAAGAGAAGACTTCACAACAGATATTATGCCAAGACGATGCGTAATGCTGTAAAGAAGCTTCGTATGACAACAGACAAGGCAGAAGCAGTGGCCATGTATCCGAACGTACAGAAAATCTTGGACAAGTTAGCAAAGCGTCATATCATTCATAAGAATAAAGCCGCTAACCTGAAGTCTAAATTGGCTGCTCACATTGCAAAATTAGCTTAAAACAATCCTGTTTGTACGGGAAAATAATAAGGTCGGATTTTCATCCGGCCTTTTGTTGTTTGCATTCTTCTGTTTTGCTTACAGATGACTTGCACGAATCAGGTTCATGAACTCTTCGCGGGTCTTTGCGCGATTGAATGCTCCGGTGAAATCGGAAGTGGTTGTAATGGAATTCTGTTTTTCCACACCGCGCATCTGCATGCACATGTGCTTGGCTTCTATCACTACCATGACGCCTAACGGATTTAATGTCTCCTGAATACATTCTTTGATTTGGAGTGTCATACGTTCCTGCACTTGCAGGCGGTGGGAGAATATATCCACTACACGGGCTATCTTGCTCAGTCCGGTGATATAGCCGTTGGGAATGTAGGCAACATGGGCTTTCCCGTAAAAAGGAAGCATGTGATGCTCGCACATGGAAAAGAAATCAATGTCTTTTACTATAACCATCTGGCTGTATGGCTCTTTGAATTTGGCCGCATTCAATACGGCTTTCGGATCCATTTCGTAGCCGCGTGTCAAGGTCAGCATGGCCTTGGCAACCCGTTCAGGAGTCTTCAGCAGTCCTTCCCGTTGGGGATCCTCACCCAATAAAGTAAGGATTTCCTTGTAGTGTGCCATCAGCTTGCCCACTTTCTCTTCATTCCATTCTGTCTGATTCAGATCAATCATTTTAATCTAAGGGGATATTAATTTGTTCTCGTACGATAGATACTTCTTTAAAGTCTCCGGTTCCTTTTAGCTTCCGCATTACGACATGTGCCTCTTCCACACTCTTGAAATCGCCTACGCGGCAAAGCCAGCGGGGCGGTTGGAAATAGGTGTATACCGGCATGTCCGGAAATTCTTCCTTTATCTTTTCGGCAACGGCATTGGCTTCATTTCTTGCCTGGCGTGAATTGTTCCCGGCATATACCTGCACCCGAAAGCCGCGGCCCTTTAGGGTGTGTTGCGTTTCTGGTGTGCTTGAATGTACATAGCGCTTTCCTATCAGAGAAGTGATTTGTGCATCTTGGTGTATGGTAACTGTTCCTTCTCCGGAGCGCTTCGTCTGCAAACTTTCTACAATGTTTTGCTGGGCGTTTGCCATGGAGGCAATCAGCAGGGAAAAGACAAATGTCAGAAGATGTTTCATCATACCGGAATTATGGTCGGTTATTTATTAGGATTTGGATATAGCCATACCGAAGGCTGCTTATGGCTTCCTTCGGTATGGACAGGATGAAATTATTTGAATGCGTCGATGATACCTTTGAAGTCAGCGGCCTTCAAGGCGGCACCGCCAATCAAACCACCGTCTACATCCGGGTTAGCGAACAGTTCTTTGGCGTTCGACGGTTTGCAGCTTCCTCCATAAAGGATGGAAGTGTTGTCTGCAATTTCTTTTCCATACTTTGCAGCAACCAGAGAACGGATATGCGCGTGGATTTCCTGCGCCTGTTCCGGAGTGGCGGTTTTGCCTGTTCCGATAGCCCATACCGGTTCATAAGCCAGGATGACCTTGCTGAAATCTTCTGCTGAAAGAGAAAATACAGAAGCGAGCTGTGCTTCTACCACTTCATTCTGCTTGTTGGCTTCGCGTTCTTCCAATACTTCGCCGATGCAGAAGATGGGCTTCAGGTTGTTGGCCAGAGCCAATTTCACCTTTTCAGCGAGGATTTCTACTGTTTCATGATAGTAAGCGCGGCGTTCTGAGTGACCCAGAATGACATATTGAGCGCCTGTTGAGGCTACCATTTCGGCTGAAACCTCTCCGGTGTAAGCACCAGAAACTTTATCTGCACAGTTCTCGGCACCCACTCCGATGATGTCTTTGTCAACGATTGGAGTAACAGAAGCCAGATGGATAAAGGGAGTACAGATGATTACATCGCAGTTAGGTTTGTCTGCGCTAAGCACTTCGTTCAGTTCCTTTGCCAAAGCGATACCTTCTTGCAGGTTCTTGTTCATTTTCCAGTTGCCTGCTACAATGTTTTTTCTCATTTTGTTTTAAGTTTTAAAATTAATGTATAAGGTTTATGTTTGTTGTTCTTTTTTTCGGTTACGGCGGTTGCGTAGGCGTAGCCATATCAGGTCACCGGCGGTCAGGGCCAATAGCGGGGCAATAAACCACACGAAAACTTCCAGAAGCTTGTGAAGTGTCGTTTTTCTGCTGAAATGCCCGATGGGAAGTTGGTCAAGCGGAGCGTTCAGCTGGTATTCGTCGGGAAGACTGGAAGAGCTCCATTTGTTTATCACAACTCCTTTTTTCAGCAGCATCACTCCCGGATTGGAGCGTATCATGGTCTTCAGCATGATTTCGTCGGCTACGGCGAAAGGATATTCAGCTCCCGTGTTCTCTTGCCAGTCGGTGATACTTTTTTCCATTGAGGAGGCGGTGAGGCAGAGGAAGCGGTAACCGTAAGCCACGCTGTAGTCATACATCTCGTTGATTCGGTCCATATTGCTGTCGTCTGCTCTGTCAAGCCGGGGAGATATGAGCAAGAATGTATAGCTGCTGTCATTCAGAATCTCTTCTGTCAGGTCACTTCCGTCTTCCATGGAGGTGATGGCGAAATCCTGTATGGGTGGTTCATATCCTTTTTCTTTGACAACCGTTTTCGAGTCGACGAAAGTCCACGTTGTGTCATTGGGAAAATTGTCTAGCGTAAATTCTTTCTTCTCGTTTCCTTTCTGATAAATGAAGACTGTTTCGTAGGTAGTCGGCTTTTCCCCTTCCGGAATCTGCATCCCCTTATGTATATCCGCTCCGATATGATAGGGACGGAAGTCGAAAATGGGGAGGTAGCGCAGGGTGAACAGCGAGAAGAAAATGATGAAGATAAAGCTGTACAGTGATATCAGCCAGTCGACTTTCCGGGTAACCAGTTTGAAAATGTATTGTGTCCGCTTGAAAAGGAAGATTGCGGCGGCCAGAAGAACCACATTCTTGAAGAATGTTTCCCAGTTTGAAAGGATGATGGCATCGCCGAAACAGCCGCAGTCTGAGATGGGATTGTCTATCGCCAGCCAGAGAGTAAGGGGCGTCATGAAAGACATGAGTATCAAAGTCAGGAAAGGTGCCAGACGCCGACGGATTCCAAAGAACAGATAGATGCCCAAGGCAAATTCAAACACTCCCATGACCAGTGCCGTCCCATAGGGGGCAAAGCTTTCCTTCAGGCTGAACAGCCCCCATGCTTCCAGATAATCCTGCACTTTATAGACAGTGCCCAACGGATCGTTCGCTTTGACAAATCCGGAAAACAGGAATGTGACGGCCAACAGAAAACGGCAGCAGTTCGTTCCTATTACGATGGTCTTATGTAAATGCTTATTCTCCAAACTCAAGCTTGATTAGTCCGAATACAGAATAGTTGATCATATCCATATAGTTTGCGTCAATGCCTTCCGATACCAGTGTTTCACCGTTCAGCGATTCGATTTGCTTGGTGCGGTAGATTTTCATCAGGATAAGGTCGGTGTATGAAGTGGTGCGCATGCTGCGCCAGGCTTCGTCATAGTCATGGTTTTTACGGAGCATCAGTTCGAGAGCCTGCGTGGAATATTTGTCGTAAAGCTCCAGAGCACGCTTTTCATCTATGTCTTCTGTGTCTGCATAGCCCAGTTCCAATTGTATCAGTCCGATGATTCCGTAGTTTACGATGCCGATAAGTTCCGGACGGATGCCTTCATCCACCAGGGCAACCCCTTTCGTTTCGATGCTGCGGATGCGGTTGGCCTTGATGAATATCTGGTCGGTGACAGACGACGGACGCATGATGCGCCATGCTGCTCCGTAGTCGTGCAGCTTTTTGGCAAACAAATCGCGGCACACAGCCATAATCTGTTCAAACTGTAGCTTGGTATCTTTCATGTTCATGCTCATAATGGTTGGGCAAAGGTACTTATTTTTCAGTGAGTGCGCAATAAAAGAAATTATAAATTACGAGGATATGGCTCGCTTGCCCTTGTCCCGAGACCTGTCCGGACAGTATGAAAAAAGATTTTCACCGTGTCGGAAAACAGATATGGACAGGGCCTTTTGTCCGTTTGCCCGGGCCTTTGTGCGGAAAAACAGGTCTGGTGATTTGTTTTTCTCCCTATTTTGAACGATTTGCTCTTGTGCGTGTAGTGTTAAAGTCCTATCTTTGCGCTATTCGAAAACGTTAATATATCTTGAAATCATGAAGAACAAACTCACATCATTGCTTTTTTCGCTGGTTTGCATCTTGTGCGGAACTTCTGCCGGAGCCGTCGAAGAAAAAGATTATGCGGCATATCTGTTCGTGTATTTTACGGGAAACCACATTAGTGAAGAGGCGGTCTGCTACGCAGTAAGCAGGGACGGATATTCTTATTGGGCTTTGAATGGAAACAGGCCGGTGCTCGACTCGAAGATTATCAGTTCGACAGGAGGGGTGCGCGACCCTCATATCCTGCGTTGTGAGGATGGAAAGACTTTTTATATGGTGATGACAGACATGGTAAGCGGCAACGGATGGGATTCCAACCGGGCGATGGTGATGCTGAAGTCGGATGATCTGGTCAGTTGGTCGCATTCCGTCATCAATATGCAGAAGCGTTATCCGAATCAGGAGAAGCTGAAACGTGTATGGGCTCCGCAGACAATCTTCGATCGGGAGGCCGGAAAATACATGGTATACTGGTCGATGAAGTATGGCGACGGGGCGGACGTGATTTATTATGCGTATGCCAACGAAGATTTCACGGATCTGGAGGGGGAGCCGGTGCCTTTGTTCGTGCCGGAAAACAAGCTTTCCTGCATCGACGGCGATATAGTATACAAGGATGGCGTGTATCATCTTTTCTATAAGACCGAAGGGCACGGTAACGGCATCAAGGTGGCGACGACACATTCTCTGACTTCCGGACAGTGGGAAGAGGAGCCGGACTACAAGCAGCAGACCAAAGAGGCGGTTGAAGGAGCCGGAACGTTCGAGCTGATAGGGCAGGACAAGTATATTCTGATGTATGATGTCTATATGAAAGGCAGATACCAGTTTACGGAGACGACAGACCTGAAGCACTTCAAGGTGATAGACAGTGAAGTCAGCATGAACTTCCATCCGCGTCACGGGACAATCATCCCGATAACCCGTGCGGAGCTGAAACGAATTACCGACAAGTGGGGGAAGCCTGATGAACTGGGAACATTGCCGGTCAATCCCGTGCTTCCCGGCTTTCATGCCGATCCTGAAATCCTGTATTCCCGTCAGACGGATAAATATTACATTTATTCCACTACCGACGGTCAGCCGGGATGGGGAGGATGGTATTTTACGGCCTTCTCGTCTCCCGACCTGAAAGACTGGACATACGAAGGCGTAATCCTCGACCTGCGCTCTCCGCAGGTGCCGTGGGCGAACGGCAATGCCTGGGCTCCGGCGATTGAAGAAAAGTGCATTGACGGGAAATACAAGTATTTCCTTTATTATAGCGGCAATCCGAAGACCGGCGGAGGCAAGCAGATAGGCGTGGCCATAGGCGATTCGCCTGTCGGCCCTTTTGTAGATTTGGGGTATCCCATTGTGACGGAATCGCCTGCCGGCGGGGGACAGCAGATTGATGTGGATGTCTTTACCGATCCCGTTTCAGGAAAGTCTTATTTGTATTGGGGAAACGGTTACATGGCCGGAGCGGAACTGAATGCCGACATGGTTTCGTTGAAGAAGGAGACGGTCAAGGTGATGACTCCCAAGGGGGGAACGCTGAAAGACTATGCTTATCGGGAGGCTCCCTATGTGTTTTATCGGGGAGGAAAGTATTATTTCCTGTGGTCGGTCGACGATACCGGTTCGTCCAACTACCATGTGGCTTACGGTACATCCGATTCTCCGCTCGGTCCGATAAAGGTAGCCGAAGAGCCGGTTGTCCTGATTCAGAATCCGGAAAGGGAAATCTATGGCCCGGCTCATAATTCGGTGGTCCGGAAGCCGGGAACAGACGAGTGGTACATCGTATATCACCGCATCAATAAAGGTTACTTGAAGAATGAGCCGGGAGTGCACCGGGAAGTCTGCATTGACCGGATGGAATTTAATGCAGACGGTACGATAAAGCGAGTGAATCCTACGTTATAATTAAAATCTGAAATCGAATGAAAAACTTAAAGCAATGGGCGTTGGTCGGTGCATGTCTCTGCACTTTGCCCGTATCTTCTCATGTGAGGGAAGTATGTAATGAACCGGATTCGGTTTATTTGTTTTCGTATGCTACGGTGCCGGATGAAGGCCGCAGCGGATTGCGGTTCGCCTGGAGTCCGGACGGTGACCGGTGGTTCAGTGTGGGCGACGGTTATGGCTATGTGAGATGTGACTATGGAGCCTGGGGGGCGGAGAAACGGATGGTCAAGCCGGAGCTGCGCCGGGATGAAGACGGAGTATGGCACTGCATCTGGCAGTTGAACGGCAACGGAAAGGAGTTCGCCCATGCGGCTTCAGCCGATTTGCTCAGTTGGAAACAGCAGTCTTATTTCCTGAAGGAGGATTTCGGACAGCATGTTTCTGATGCTTGGCATACTTATCCCTGGCAGACTGTGCTTGTAGACGGAAAGAAAGAATCCGGCACGGTGCAGAAAGTGGCGTGGGAAGATGTGAACCGGATGCTTCAGTTTGCCGAATATCGTGCCTACCGGGCGCAGCTTCACGATGAGCGGACGGAGCAGGATCCGCAGCGTTTTGCCGGACTGCAGCCTGTGAATGTGGAAATCACGGTACGCCCCGAAGCAGCGAAGCCGATAAGCGACAAGCTGATTGGCATTTTCTTTGAGGATATCAATTACGGAGCAGACGGAGGTCTGTATGCCGAACTCATACAGAACCGCGATTTTGAGTATAGCCTGAATGACCGGCAGGAGTGGAGTCCGGGATACGGATGGACATTCCGGGAAAAAGGCGTGATGTTCATTGAGACATCCGAGCCGGTTCATCCCAATAATCCCCATTATGCGGTGCTGGAGATAGACCAGCCCGGGGCTTCTCTGGTGAATGAAGGATTCGACGGCATTGTGCTGCGCAAGGGAGAGAAATACGACTTCTCCCTGTTCGGGCGTGCCATAGGGAAAGGCGGAAAACTGAAAGTTTGTCTGCAAGACAAGGAGGGCAACGAAATCGCCTCGGGCACGGTGAGCGTTTCCTCCAACAAATGGAAGAAGCAGACATTGGTGCTGACGGCAAAGGCGGATGTCGACCATGCGCAGCTGGCTTTGTATCCCCAGAAGGCGGGAAAGTATGCGCTGGATATGATTTCGCTGTTTCCGCAGAAGACATTCAAGGGAAGGAAGAACGGCTTGCGGGCTGACTTGGCACAGACATTGGCCGATCTGCATCCGCGCTTCATGCGCTTCCCCGGCGGATGTGTAGCTCACGGAAACGGCATCGACAATATCTACCGGTGGAAGAACTCGGTCGGGTCGCTGGAATCCCGCAAGCCGATGAAGAATCTGTGGGGGTATCATCAGACGATGGGACTGGGATATTATGAGTATTTCCTGTTCTGCGAGGATATAGGTGCTGAGCCGCTTCCGGTTTTGGCGGCGGGAGTGCCCTGTCAGAACTCGGCATGCATACCGGGCAAGCTGTTGAGCGGCGGCCAGCAAGGCGGCATTCCGATGGAAGAGATGGATGAATATGTGCAGGACATACTGGACTTGATTGAATATGCCAATGGTGATCCCAAGAAAAACAAATGGGCGAAGATGCGTGCCGAGGCAGGACATCCGGAGCCTTTCAACCTGAAATATATCGGAATCGGCAATGAAGACCTGATTACGGATGCTTTTGAGGAGCGGTTTGCCATGATTTACGAAGCCGTGAAAAAGAACTATCCCGAAATTACGGTTATCGGAACGGTCGGCCCGTTCTATGAAGGGACGGATTATGAGGAAGGATGGGACTTGGCTGCACGCCTGAATCTGCCGATGGTGGACGAGCATTACTACAATACGCCGGGATGGTTCATCAACAATCAGGATTATTATGACCGTTACGACCGTTCGAAGTCGAAGGTTTATCTGGGCGAATACGCCGCTCACCTGCCCGGGCGTCCGAACAACATAGAGACAGCGCTGGCCGAAGCCTTGTATCTGGCATCCGTTGAGCGGAACGGAGACATTGTGTCCATGACATCCTACGCGCCCTTGCTTGCCAAAGAAGGGCATACACAGTGGAATCCGGATCTTATCTACTTTAACAACAAAGAGGTGAAGCCTACGGTGGGTTATTACACTCAGTTGCTTTACGGGCAGAACTCAGGGGATACTTATCTGCCTTCAGAGAGAAAGGTGGACAGTCCGCGTGCCGATGTGCGGAAGCGCATTGCTTCGTCGGTGGTTCGCGACAGCCGGACGGGCGATGTCATCATCAAGCTGGTGAATCTGCTTCCGGTACCGGTGAAGACCACGGTAAACTGTCCGGATATTGATGGGCAGCAGGCTGTGCTGAAAGTTTTGAGCGGAGAGCCGGCCGACCGTCAGGCCAAGCCGGTGCAAGGCACTCTGACGGTTTCCGAAAGGTTTGACTATGAAATGCCGGCATATTCGCTGAGCGTGGTTCGTATAACAGATAAGGAATAAAGGGATGAAAAAGTTGTTTGATATAGGATTTTCACTCCTGCTTGTGATGGGAGTGGCGTTGGGCATGGCATCCTGCTCTTCGGATAAGGGTGAAAAAAATTTCTTCTCAGTAGGAAAAAATACTTTTCTGCTGAACGGACAGCCTTTTGTCATCAAGGCGGCTGAGATTCATTATCCCCGTATCCCGGAACCGTATTGGGAGCACCGCATTTTGTCTTGCAAGGCTTTGGGGATGAATACCATTTGTCTGTATGTGTTCTGGAATCTGCACGAACAGCAGCCGGGCAAGTTCGATTTTACCGGGAACAATGACATCGCCCGGTTCTGCCGGTTGGCACAGAAGCACGGCATGTATGTCATCGTTCGTCCGGGCCCGTATGTCTGCGCCGAGTGGGAAATGGGCGGACTGCCCTGGTGGCTGCTGAAAAAGCAGGATGTGCAGCTCCGCACGCAAGACCCTTACTACATGGAGCGGGTAGGAATCTTTATGGATGAAGTGGGCAGACAGTTGGCCGACTTGCAGATAACGCGCGGAGGAAACATCATTATGGTGCAGGTGGAGAATGAATACGGGTCATACGGCATTGACAAACCGTATGTTTCCGCCATACGGGATATGGTGAGAAAGGCCGGATTTACCGATGTGCCCTTGTTCCAGTGCGACTGGAGTTCGAACTTTACCAACAATGCACTGGATGATCTGTTGTGGACTGTCAATTTCGGTACGGGAGCCAATGTGGAAGAACAGTTCCGCAAGCTGAAGGAGCTGCGTCCTGAAACTCCGTTGATGTGCAGTGAGTTCTGGAGCGGATGGTTCGACCATTGGGGGCGCAAGCACGAGACGCGTGATGCGGCCACGATGGTAAGCGGAATCAAGGATATGCTCGACCGGAACATCTCGTTCAGTCTTTATATGACCCACGGAGGTACGACCTTCGGATGGTGGGGCGGTGCGAACAATCCGGCTTATTCGGCTATGTGCAGTTCGTATGACTATGATGCGCCCATCAGTGAAGCCGGATGGACTACTCCCAAATATTTCCAGCTGCGCGATTTGCTGAAGCAGTATCTGCCCGACAGCGTTGCGCTGCCCGAACCTCCTGCGCCTTTCCCGGTTATTGAGATTCCTGCCATTACCGATTGGCAGGTCGCCCCGCTGTTTGACAACCTGCCGGAACCGAAATTGTGTGATGATATCCGGCCGATGGAAATGTTCAATCAGGGATGGGGTACGATTCTTTACCGCACAGTCCTGGATGAAGAGGTCAGCGGAGTGCTGCATCTGGACGAAGTGCACGACTGGGCTCAGGTCTTCGCCGACGGCAAACTGTTGGGGCGTCTGGACAGACGGCACGGAGAATTTACATTGCCGCTGAAGAGCCCGTTGAAGAAAGGCACGCAACTTGACATCCTGGTGGAAGCCATGGGGCGCGTGAATTTTGACAAGTCAATCCATGACCGTAAAGGCATTACCGACAAGGTGGAGGTGGTAAGCGGTGAGAAGACACTCGAATTGAACGGATGGAGTGTCTACAATCTGCCTCCGTTCTATGAGTTCGTCAGCCGGAAAGACTATCAGCCGGGCAAGGCATTGCAGGCTCCGGCCTATTATCGGGCTACTTTCCGTCTGGACAAGACGGGAGATACCTTCCTCGACATGCAGACTTGGGGAAAAGGTATGGTCTGGGTAAACGGCCATGCAATGGGACGCTTTTGGGAGATTGGCCCTCAGCAGACACTTTTCATGCCCGGATGCTGGCTGAAGGAGGGTGAAAACGAGATTATCGTGCTCGACCTGAAAGGGCCTTCCGAGGCGAAAGTGGAGGGTGTCCGCAAGCCGATTCTGGACATGCTGCGGGAAAAAGCTCCGGAGACTCATCGCAAGGACGGGCAGAATCTGAATCTTTCCGCCGAAACTCCGGTGTGCGGCGGATCTTTCAAGCAGGGAAACGGATGGCAGGAAGTGGTGTTCGATACGCCGGTGCGTGGACGCTATTTCTGCTTGTCGGCTCTCTCCAATTATGACGGAACCAATATCGCGGCTGTAGCCGAGCTTGATGTGCTGGGCCTCGACGGGAAGCCGGTGTCACGCGAACATTGGAAAATCTGCTACGCCGACAGCGAAGAGACCCGCAGTGGAAACCGTACCGCCGACAAGGTGTTCGATTTGCAGGAAAGCACTTTCTGGCAGACGGTGGACAATACAGCCTATCCGCATCAGGTAGTGATTGATTTGGGAAAGGAGTATCAGGTGACAGGATTCCGTATGCTTCCGCGTGCAGAAGCGGGAGCTCCCGGGCTAATCAAGGACTATAAGATTTATGTGAAGGCATCCGATTTTAAATACTGATTGTTTGAACCATTGACGACTGTCCCCGGAATTCTTTTTCATATAAAGAGTTCCGGGGACAGTCATTGTTGTTTCGTATGCCTTTATTGGGAAACCGCTTGCTGTATAAATGTCCGCATGGCAGGTTTCAGTTTGAAAGGAAGATTGCGGATTTACAGTTTTTCTATCTCCTCTTTGCTGAGTCCGGTATATTTGAGTATCATTTCAGCAGGCATTCCGTCACGTTTCATCTTATAGGCAATTTCTGTTTTTTCTTCAGCTCTTCCCTCGACTAGCCCTTTACTGTGTCCCTTTTGTTCTGCCGTATCGATGGTATTTTTCCAGTCGCGGTAAATTTTCAGGCTCTCTTCATAAGCTTGGAATTCCTGTTGGGTGAATTGGGCTATTTCAGCTGCTTCAAAAAGTTTCGTGAAAATACGTTCCTGCAAGGCTCTGGGACGCTCCATCAGCCGCGACAAGTTGCGCAAGACAAAGAGCCATTTCTCGAACATCCCGTTCAGCTCTTCTTCTTGCTTGTTGAATTTCGGCATTTCCAGATAAATAAAAGTCAGCTTGTCGTAGAACACTTCTTTTGTTCGCTTGTCCATCAGCTGCACTTCATGGTGGAAATATTGGTCGTCCCTTTGGTCAAAAGTGAAGTTTAGTATGCCGATAACATATACCGATTTCAGTCTGTAGTTCCATTCTCCCTTTTGTCCCTGTTCGCGGATAGGGAACGTAGCGTAATACAGACTCCGGTCTTTGAAGAATTGCTGCTCGCCTCGCTGCATTTCCACCAGTATTTTTTCTCCCTTTTCATTCTCGCAATACACATCAAACACCGCTTTCCTTTCCATTTCTCTCGTACCCAAATGCTCCGTATTGAGGTAGGTCAGGTCTTTTATCTCTTCTCTCCCTTTGAGCAGGCTGTTGATGAAACTGATAAGCAGGTCTTTATTTATTTCCGACCCGAACAGTTTTTTGAATCCGAAGTCTGTATAAGGATTTACATATCTGTCTTTAAAGTCTCGGTTGTCCATATAGCGTCTTGTTTTTTACAAAATAAAGAAAAATGTTTTGATTGGCCAAAAAAATCGTTTTATGCTGATCATAAATTTGTTTCCTCCATTTCAAAGAAAAGTCTCTTTGAGAGGCAAAAGAGTCGGAGCAGGCATGAAATGATGAATAATCCTTAATAAATGCTTCTTGTAGATATGTTGTTTTATTTAATATATTGATAAATAGTAATTTTATTTAGTTCTTGTAGATAATAAAATCGTGCAAAATCGAGTTTTGTAGATAATAAATAGATAGAGTTCCTTTCTTATTGTGAAAATAGGTTATTAGGTTTGTGGCCAGAGTTATCAATAATATCAACTAATAACCTTAAACAAAAAGTATGGAAAGTAAAAGAAACCGTTTGAAAGTATGGCAATGTGTGTTGCTGTTTGCTTTTATGTTTCCGGTACTGGGCTTTGCTCAGACCATTCAAGTGAAAGGTACCGTGGTTGACGGATCAGGAATGTCAGTTATCGGTGCCAGTGTGTTGGAAAAAGGAACTACTAATGGTGTCATTACCGACATCGACGGTAATTTTGAATTGGCGGTATCACCTAAAGGTACGTTGCAAATTTCTTATGTCGGTTTTCAGACTCAGGAAATCCCGGTCAATAATCAGATTACATTTAAGGTAACCTTGAAGGAAGATACCGAGATGCTGGACGAAGTAATCGTGGTGGGTTACGGTGTGATGAAGAAAAGCGACATGACGGGCGCGATTTCTTCCGTTGATACCGAGGAACTGGTTAAGCGTACCACTACCAATCCGGCCGAGGCATTGCAGGGAAAAATCGCCGGTGTCAACATCATGAAGGCCGGAGGTAATGCCGGCGCAGGCGTTTCAGTAAAGATTCGTGGTGTAAAGTCGTTCGGCGACAATGAGCCGCTCTACATCATCGACGGTTTCCCCGGCGACATCAACAATGTCAATCCGGTGGATATCGAGTCTATGGAAATTCTGAAAGACGGTGCTGCGGCAGCCATCTACGGTTCTGTGGCAGCCAACGGTGTGGTTATCATTACAACGAAGAACGGTAAGAAAGGTGAAATGAAGGTTGACTTCAATACTTATGTCAGCTTTACCAATGTAGCCAAGAAATTGGAATTGCTTAATGCTGCTGAGTACAAGCAGGTACACAAGGCTATGTTCGAGAACTACAATGCTCAATATCCTAATGATCCTGTTACAATTCCGGCTTTCGTTACCAAAGATACAGGTGTAGATACCGACTGGCAGGATGCCATGATGCGTAACGGCCTTTCTCAAAACTATATGGTCAGCGTGCGCGGAGGTTCTGAAAAGGCTCTTTATTCTATTTCATACAATCACGCAGACGAAAAGGGTATTTTCCTCGGCAACAACTATACGCAGGATAATGCCCGTATGAAGCTCCACATGAGCAAGTATATCTTTGATTTTGATGCGAACCTGAATTTCAAATACACGAACAGCAAGCAGCCTCAGTATCCTTTGAGAGACCTGTACGGAATTTCTCCTTTGGTGCCCATCTATGATGACACGAGAGAGTCTGGCTTCGGATTGTCTGACTTCGACGGACTGCCAAGCAACCGTAACGTTATGGCGGATCATTATTATGAAAAAGCTGAGACCAAGGACTATTCAACAAGTGGCAACATCGCCATTACGATGAACTTTACCGACTATCTGAGCTTCAAGACAAGCTATTCATATCGTGGTATCCATGAAAAGTATACGTATCACGCTCCGGCATATAC
Organism: uncultured Bacteroides sp.; assembly: GCA_949294185.1. GTDB lineage: Bacteria > Bacteroidota > Bacteroidia > Bacteroidales > Bacteroidaceae > Phocaeicola. The sequence goes on along the minus strand of CASFGA010000003.1, from coordinate 134,673 downwards.
GGCCGATCCGAAAGCAAAACGGGATTATCCGTACAACAGCGAAACTACTTCTTATTGGGAAGAACAGGTATTTGACAATGTATTGAACTTCAACAAGGAGTTTGACAAGCACAGTCTGAACGTAATGGCAGGTTCTTCTATTACTGCCAGAAAGTATAACTGGAATTCTGTGGGTGTAGAAGGAAAGACAACCGTTTATCAAGTGGAAAACGGGTCATTGGTTACCAGTGAGCAGGCCGCAGGATTCTTGGATCCTTCATTCTCTACAATTGGTGCGGGAGCCGGTGGTACATTCGATGGTGACGGTTCAAAATGGGACTATAACCGTGCTTCTTTCTTCGGTCGTGTGAACTATAACTACAATGACCGCTATCTGATTCAGGCTACAGTCCGTTGGGACGGTTCTTCTAAATTTGGCGCAGACAATCGTTGGGGCTTTTTCCCGTCGGTTGCTGTAGGATGGAGAATCAGTCAGGAAGAGTTCTTCCCGAAAGATACCTTTATTGACAACTTGAAACTACGTGCAAGTTGGGGACAGTTGGGTAATGAAAATGCTTTGGGTGAATATGATTTTTTGGCTTTGGTCAGCACATACAATGAAATGTATCAGGGGTATGTACAAGGAAACGGTAGCAATGCATGGGCAGGAAGTATTGCTCGCGCACTGGAGAACCGTTCACTGAAATGGGAAACTACTGACACAAAAAATATTGGTATTGATTTCGGATTGTTTGGCAGCCGTTTGAACGGTAGCTTGAACTACTATTATAGCGAGACAAGAGACTTGTTGATTACAAGAGTATTGGCTCCGTCGGCTGGTTTGGATGATCCTACTTTGAACGTTGGTAAGATGAGAAACTGTGGTATCGAGTTGGAATTGAACTGGGCTGACCGTGTAAAGGATTTCGGTTATTCGGTAGGCTTCAACTTGACTACGACCAAGAACAAGGTTTTGGAGTTGGCTAATGAAGGCCAGGCTATCTTTGGTGAGGGTTTGAAATATGGATCAGAACACTTCCCGACGCGGACTACTGTCGGACAGCCAATCGGTTCGTTCTATCTGTACCGCACAGACGGAATCTTCCAGAGTGATGCTGAAGCTGAGGCTTATGTAAATAAAGATGGAGAAAGATTGCAGCCGAACGCAAAAGCCGGTGACATCCGATTCAAGGATGTCAACAATGACGGTGTTATCGATGAAAACGATAAGGAATATTGCGGTTCCGGTATTCCGGCACTGGAAGCCAACCTGAGCTTCTCTGCTGACTATAAGGGATTTGACTTCTCTTTGCTGTTGAGCAGTGCTTGGAACTATGAGCTGTATAATGGTAATAAATACTATTATGAAGGAATGAATTCAAGTACCAACATGCTGAAGTCCACTTTGGATGCTTGGACTCCGACCAATACAAATACTGATGTTCCGCGTGCGGTATATCAAGACCCGAACGGAAACATGAAGGAGTCTGACCGCTATCTGGAAAAAGGTAATTTTGTGCGTCTCCGTCAGCTTCAGTTGGGATATACCTTGCCTGCAAATCTTACCAAGAAGATTTATGTAGAGAAGCTGCGTTTCTTTGTAAGCGGTGAAAATCTGTTTACCATTACAGGTTATGACGGAATAGATCCTGAATTTTCAAGAGACAATGTGCTGAACACAGGTATTGACAACATGATTTATCCGTTTACCCGTTCATTTACCGTGGGTGCTCAATTAACTTTTTAATCATACAAAGAAGAACGAAATATGAAGAAATATATTTATTTGGCAGGTCTGATGGGAGCATTTCTGTTTAGTTCCTGCGATGATTTTTTGACTGTCGAATCTCCCGACCAGTTGAACTCGGAAAACTTTTGGAGAGATGAGTCGGATGTTGAGTCTGCCTTGGCTGCTACATATTCCCAAATGTATCTGATGACATACAGCGGTGACCAATGGTCTTTCCCTGAAGTGAAATGGCCGGTTGAAGCTTATCGTGAGGATGTTGTGGCAATGGGTACTGATGCGATGAACTATCCGAACTGGGTGGAGCTGTATAACTTTACCTATACGAACGGTAACTCTCAATTCTCTTCCATGTGGGAGTCTTATTACAGAGGAATCAGCTTTGCCAACCAGGTGATAGAGAAGACCGAAGGTATGGATGAAAGCAAGATAGACCAGACTCTCAAAAACAACTATATTAATGAAGCCCGCTTTATGAGAGGGTACTATCACATGCAGCTGCTGCTGAACTGGCGTGAAATCATCGTCCGCGACAAGTATTTGACCGATGCCAACGAACTGGACAAGGAGTTGTCGTCACGTGAAGATGCTTGGACATTTATTATAGATGACTTGCAGGCTGCGACTGCGCTTCCGGAAAAATATAGCGGAGACAATGTGGGTCGTGCCACTAAAGGGGCGGCTTATGCTTATTTGGGCTTCGCTTACCTGACGATGGCCTATGAAACACCGGAAAAGGAAGGTGAATATCTGACGGCTGCACTGAATGCCTTGAATCAGGTGCAGGGATATGAACTGGTTTCAGACTTCAGCAGCATGTTCGACGGGACGAACAAGAATTCTGATGAGTCCATCTTTGAATTGCAGTTCTCCATGAGCTCTGCCAATGGTGCCGTATACAGAACCCAGTTCCACCAATGGATGGCTTGCTCAGAGCTGGGCGGCTGGGATGAAATTCTGCCGAGCCAGACACTTATGGACGAGTATATGAAAGAGGGAACAAAGTCTGACGGACTTTACGACAACCGTCTGTATGAAACCATCTATTTCCAATGTCCTTATTTCAATGACGGTACAGGAAAGGTGTTAGGCGGAGATTTTGACGACAAATTCTCTGACCCCACCCGTAAGGCTTTCAAGAAATTCCTGCCTTCTACTCCGGCAGAAATGGAAGCAAACTATTCTGCCATCAATGTTCCTTTGATGCGCTATGCCAATGTGCTGCTGATGAAGGCTGAAATATTGAACAAGCAAGGACATCCCGATCAGGCCATACCTTTGATCAATGATGTAAGACGCGTGCATGGTGGCATGCCTGCCATGACAGGAACTTCACAAGAGGCTGTACAGGCTCAGATTGAGCACGAACGAATGATTGAATTCCCGTTGGAAAACTACAGATGGTATGACTTGCGCCGCTGGGGCAAGCTGACAGAAGCTCTTCAGGCTGCCGGCCGTTCCGGTTTCAATGAGAGCAACAATGCTTTCTATCCGGTTCCCCAGACTGAATTGAACGCAAACCAGGATTTGTAATATTGCAAAAATAAATTTAGGATAGGGGTCAAATCAGATTGATTCCTATCCTAAATTCCTTACACTGTATTCTTATTCCGTAAAATCTATCTATTTTTGCCTATAAAAAACGACAAAAAGAAATGTTTACAGTCATCGGATTAATGTTGGGAGGTATGTGTGTGGGCTTTCTGCTGCGCAGGCAGCGGTTTACCTGGATACATACGGTGATTACCGCACTTATTTGGATACTGCTGTTCCTGTTGGGAGTGGAAGTTGGAGGCAACCGTCAGATTATTGAGGGTCTGGCAACTTTGGGCGTGGAGGCTTTCGGCATTACGTTGGCCGCTGTGCTCGGCAGCTGTATCGCAGCATGGGCTTTGTGGTATCTGCTGTATAAAAGGAAGGGAGGCCGCGCATGAAGGGTAGTCTGATTATAGTCGGCTTTTTTGCCTTGGGGTGTCTTTTCGGCATTTTCCAGTGGATTCCTTTCGATATAGCGGAGACGGACATCAGCTTTTATGCGCTGTGCGCACTGATGTTCAGCGTAGGTGTGAGCATTGGGAATGACCCGCAGACGCTGAAGAACTTTCGTTCGCTGAATCCCCGTCTGGTATTTCTGCCGGTAATGACGATTCTGGGGACTGTTTCGGCCGCGGCTTTGGTCAGTTTGCTGCTTCCCCACCGCAGTCCCGCAGACTGCATGGCGGTAGGAGCGGGCTTCGGCTACTATTCGCTGTCCAGTATCTTCATTACGGAGTATAAGGGACCCGAACTGGGAACAATCGCCCTGCTTTCAAACATTATGCGTGAAATCATCACTTTGCTGTGCGCTCCCTTGCTGGTCCGTTGGTTCGGCAATCTGGCTCCGATATCTGCCGGAGGGGCGACTACGATGGACACGACCTTGCCCATCATTACGCGGTATGCCGGTCAGCAGTTTGTGGTGGTTTCCATATTCCACGGCTTTGTTGTCGACTTCAGCGTGCCGTTTCTGGTAACATTCTTTTGTTCGATCTAAAATGATATAGACATGAAAAAACACTTTTACATTACTGCATTCATTCTAACTTTTGCTGCGTCTGCCGGGGCTGACAATTCTCAGCCTTGGCAAGATGCACGCATCAATGAGATTAACCGCGAACCGATGACGGCTCATTTCCTGCCGTTTGTCAGTGAAAAGGCCGCTCTTGCCCAGCAGGCGCTGCCGGATGTGGAGCGCTTTGCCGTGAATCCGGCTACGGAACGCCGTGTTTCACTCAACGGCACGTGGAAATTCTTGTATTCGAAGAACAATGATGAATGTCCGGCCGACTTTTATAAACCGGGATATAATATCCGCAAGTGGAAAGACATAAAGGTGCCCGGCAGCTGGGAGCTGCAGGGATTCGATGCGCCCATCTATACCGATACGCGCTATCCGTTTCCTGCCAATCCGCCCTACGTGCCGACCGACTATAATCCGGTAGGTGCATACGTGCATGAATTCTCCGTGCCGCAGGGATGGGACGGGATGGACATTTTCCTCGACTTTGAGGGCGTGGAGTCAGCCTTCTATTGCTGGCTGAACGGTGAACTGGTGGGCTATAGCGAAGACAGCCGCCTGCCGGCCCACTTCAATGTGACCAAGTATCTGAAAAAGGGAAAGAACAAGCTGGCGGTAAAGGTGTTCCGTTACAGTGACGGTTCGTACCTGGAGGGACAGGATTATTGGAAGTACAGCGGCATCGAACGGGATGTATATCTTTATGCCCGTCCGCAAAGCCGCGTGAAGGACTTCAAGATGACCGCCGAGCTGGTCAATGGTTATCAGGACGGCGACTTCGACCTGGATGTGATTTTGAACCGTCCGCAGAAGGGACAGCGCGTGGAGGTGAAGATTCTTGATGCGGAAAACAAGCCGATGCTTAAGGAAGAAAAAAATATTGCCAGTCCGAACGATACTTTGTTCGCGGTGGAAAAGTTGTTTGGCAAGGTGCTTCCGTGGAACGCTGAGACACCGAATCTTTATACCCTTGTGGTGAACATGTTTGACGCGCAGGGAAAGGTGACGGAATCGTTCGCCCATCCGTTCGGATTCCGCACGGTGGAGATGAAGAACGGGCAGCAGCTCATCAATGGCGTACCCGTATTGTTCAAGGGAGTAAACCGTCATGAGCACAACCGCTTTACCGGCCGCACGATTGATGTGGCAAGCATGGTGGAAGACATCCGTCTGATGAAGGAGTTCAATATCAACTCTGTGCGCAACTGCCATTATCCGAACAATTACCAGTGGTATAGCTTGTGCGACAAGTATGGCCTGTATCTGGTGGACGAAGCAAACCTGGAGAGCCACGGCATGATGTTCCATAAAGATGAGACCCTGGCCAATTATCCGGACTGGGAAGGGGCCTTCATGCAGCGCATGAGCCGCATGATGCAGCGTGACCACAACTATACGGCCATCGTAACCTGGTCATTGGGTAATGAATCCGGTTACGGAAAGAATTTCGAAACGATTTATCATTGGGCGAAGAACTTCGACCCGACCCGTCCCGTACAGTATGAAGGCGGAGGCTATGAAAGCGTGTCGGATATCTACTGCCCGATGTATGCACGTATCTGGTCTTTGCGCCGCCATGTAAACCAGCGCGACGCGCGTCCGCTTATCTTGTGCGAATATGCCCACTCTATGGGTAACAGTACCGGAAACCTGCAGGACTATTGGGATCTGATATATAAGTACGACCAGTTGCAGGGCGGATTCATTTGGGACTGGGTGGATCAGACTTTCGCCATCAAGGATGAAAAGGGACATGACATCTGGGCTTATGGCGGTGACATGGGCTATGTCGGTGTTCATAATGATTCCAACTTCTGTGCTAATGGTTTGGTTGCTTCCGACCGCAGCCTGCATCCGCATATCTGGGAGGTAAAAAAGGTATACCAGTATGTTCACTTCAAGCCGACTGCCTTTTCTGCCAACCGCGTGCAGGTGACCAACTGGCATGATTTCATCGATTTGTCTTCATTCCAGCTGAGATGGACGGTTGAGGCCGACGGCAAGACCGTGCAGAGCGGAACGATGGACTTTCCGAAGATTCCTGCCCGCCAGACAGGAGAGGTGACTTTGCCTTTGAAGGCCATTCCGGCAGGTAACAAGGAATATTTCCTGAAGGTGGAAGCCGTTACCCGCGAAGATGCTCCGCTGGTTCCGGCCGGACATGTGGCTGCGATGGAGCAGTGGCAGTTGCCTGTCGAGCAAATCGTTTCTGCAGTGGAACCGGTGGAAGGCACGTTGCAGAGCCAACGCACGGCGGATGCCCTTACGCTGACCGGAACAGACAACTTCCGTATCAGCTTCAGTACGAAGAGTGGTGAGATGACTGCATTGGAATATAACGGCAAGAATCTGGTGAAGGAAGGTTTGCAGGCCAATTTCTGGCGCGGACTGACCGACAATGATGTGGCCAACGGAACGGCAGAACGTTGCCGCACCTGGCAGGATGCCGGCAAGAACGCCGTGCTGAAGGACATTCAGCTGCATGAAAGTGCCGACAAGAAAATGGCAACGGTCGTGGCTTCTTATGACATGAAAGAACAGGAGTCTGCTCTTCAGGTCACTTACCGCATCCGTCCGAACGGTGTGGTCAATGTCACGATGCAGTTTACAGCAGGCGAGAAGCAGTTGCCTGAAATGCCCCGTCTGGGAATGCGCATGGTATTGCCCGGCGAGTATGAGCAGATGACTTGGTTGGGAAGAGGCCCGCAGGAAAACTATGCCGACCGCAAGACCGGTGCAGCCGTCGGACTGTACAGTGCAAGCGTATGGGAACAGTATCATCCTTACGTGCGGGCACAGGAAACGGCAAACAAATGCGATGTGCGTTGGGTGGCTCTGCGTAACGCTTCCGGCGAAGGACTGCTTGTGACAGGTGAAGAACCGCTGAATGTCAGTGCATGGAATTTCCCGATGGAAGACATTCTTTACCGTCCGTTTGCAGTAGAGCGCCGTCATGGCGGCAGCATCGAGAAAAAAGATATGGTCTGGCTGAACATCGACCATCTGCAGATGGGTGTGGGAGGTGACAATACATGGGGCGCACAGGTGCATCCGGAATATACCATCACTCCACACGACTGGCAGTACAGCTTCACCTTGCAGCCTTTGGGCGCACAGAGCGACGCGGCCGAGCTGTCGCATAAGGTCTGGTTCTGACCGTAGGAGGGCTTTGTTTAGTTTAATGATATATTCTCTCTTGTTATGATGGATGAAGCAGGGGATAAGACATGGTCTGTATCCTTTGCTTCTTTCCTGATTCCGCATTTAAACTTATTCTACATTCTATAGTGTTATGAAAAAGACATTGATTAAAGCGTTTCTTTTTTCAGGGCTTTTGGCGGGATTGGCTGCGTGCGGCCAGACACAGCAGGACAGTCACGGCAATGATATCCGTTACCGCTTTGGCGGCATTCTGGACATTTCGCTGACTCCTGATTCCACAGTCCGTCGTGCAGGCTGCTTTACCGATGCCGGGTCGTGGATGGGTTTCACCATTCCGCAGGCTGACAAGTGGGTGAACGGTTTCTGCGGGCCTTTCAGTATTGACAACCGCATCTGGTTTGCCCAGTCGGCTGTGCAGGTGGACTTTCTTGACGGTACGGGACAGATGACCCCAGATTCGGTATCTTATTTCCCCGGCGAGGTTTATATGGCTTCTTCTTCGGAAAAGGGAACCATCGAACAGCGCATGAACTTTGTCAGCAGCTCGACTGCCCTGTTGCAGGTGACGGGAAGTGCGGACAACGGCTTCAGCTTTACCGGGAAAGACTGGAACAGCAACGTTCGTCTGGAGCAGGAAAACCAGACCGTAACGGCCTATCATCCCAACGGTGAGATTGTGCAGCTTACGTTTACGCCCGATGTGACCCTGTCGTGCGACGGAAAGAACTATGTGGGACGCACACAGCCCGGATGCCGGCAGACCAATGTGGCGGTGTCTTTCTATTTTGCCAATGAGGAACTTGCGTCGGGCAGCCAGAAGGCGATGGCTTTGTTGCAGAATCCGCAGCCTGAATTGGATGCGAATGCCGACCGTTGGCAGGGCTATTTGCAGAAGATTCTCCGCAAAGACATGAAGCCGGAATACGACCGCGTGGCGGTAAAGTCGGTTGTCACGCTGATTTCCAACTGGCGTACGCACCGTGGGGGCTTGCTTCACGAGGGGGTTATCCCCAGTCATTCGGTTACTTACTTTACGGGCTTCTGGGCTTGGGACAGTTGGCGGTTTTCGGCTGCTTTGGCACGTTTCGCTCCCGAGTTGGCTAAAAACAACATTCGCGCCATGTTCGACTATCAGTTGCCCGACGGCATGATTATCGACTGCATCTATACCAATCCGGCCGAAAACAATGCGCGCGACAGCAAGCCGCCTTTGGTATGCTGGGCGGTAGATGAAATCTTCACGTTGAATCAGGATACGGCTTTCGTGAAGGAGATGTATCCGCAGCTGCTGGCCTATTATAAATGGTGGTACAACAAGCGCGACCATAACCGCAACGGCATGTGCGAGTTTGGATCTACCGACGGCACACTGGAAGCTGCCGGATGGGAAAGTGGCATGGACAATGCCATCCGCTTCGACAATGCCAAGATGCTGAAAAACGGTGAGGATGCCTGGAGCCTGAATCAGGAGAGTGTCGACCTGAATGCGTATCTGGCGTTCGAGTGCCGCCTGTTGAAAAAGTTCGCCGCTCTTATCGGAACGACTTTCAACGGGCCTGACTATGGCGACAAGGTGGCCGACTATTTTTTCAACGAAAAGATCGGATGGTTCTGCGACCGCCGCATCGACGATGGAAGCTTTATCGAGGAACCGGCTTGCGAGGGCTATACGCCGTTCTGGGTGCAGATTGCTACCAAAGAGCAGATGGACAAGGCACTGGTACTGCTGACCGACACCGCCAAATTCTCTACTTATATTCCGTTCCCCACGGCATCTGCCGACAATCCCAAGTGCGACCCGAACGGGTACTGGCGCGGCCCTATCTGGCTCGACCAGACCTATCAGGCCATAAAGGGCTTGCGTAACTACGGACACAAGGACTTGGCGGACAAGTATACGCGTCAGGTGTTCGACCGTTGTCAGGGACTGACGGGCGATGCTCCGATTCACGAGAATTACGGAACGCACAACGGCGAGCGTCTGCAGGCTTCCCACTTCAGCTGGAGCGCTTCGCATCTGCTGATGATGTATGAAGATTACGGCAAATAAGTGTCTCGCCTGTAATATCATACGCTTTCCCTGTCAGTAGGCTATAAGTTCAATCTGGGCAAGCTGTTCTGACAAACTTTTTTGATGCGGAAGAAAACAAATTGTCCTGCGGAGAAAAATTATTTTTCTCCGCAGGACAATTTGTTTTTGCGGGAGGATGAGTCACTTATAGGCAGGCAATTTGTAAGGTGTGTCAGGAAATGTGTCAGGAAATAGCTCCTTAATGTTTCCTGGCACGCTTCCTGACACACCTTAACGGGTTGAATGACTGCTCCTTGCCTTTAATCGTGTCAGCGTGTCAGGAGATTTTCAGAAAACTTTGTGCGGAAGCGGAGGATTGAAGTCCTCCGCTTTTTCTTGTCCGGCCGGATGAAAAGTCACTCCTTATTCTGCTTTACATCCTCCTGCGTGTTGAGTCCCCGCTTTTCCAGCAGCCATTTGATGTCCGGCCCCTTGCCGCGGAAATTGATGTACATGTCGGTCGCATCGTCGATGCCGCCCGGAGTGAGGACATACTTGCGGAACTTTTCCGCCAGCTCGGGATTGAAAAGGTCGCCGCTCTCTACGTAAGCACCGAAGGCATCGCAGTCGAGCACTTCAGCCCATATATAGCTGTAGTATCCCGCCGTATATCCGCCGCCCATGGTATGGCTGAAATAGGTGCTGCGGTAGCGCGACGGAATCTGGCTGGGGATGCCGCGCTTGCCCAACACCTGCTCTTCAAACTTCATCACATCCATGTCTTCGGGAACAGACTTCAGCGTGTGATAGTCCATGTCAAGCAGCGAGGCGGCCAGATATTCCACGGTGGCGAAGCCCTGTCCGTATTTGCTGCTTGCCTCGTATTTCTCCACCAGTTCTGTGGGGATGGTTTCGCCCGTCTGGTAATGTTTGGCATATACCTTCAGCACTTCCGGCTCGAATGTCCAGTGCTCGTCAATCTGAGAAGGCAGTTCCACGAAGTCGCGCGGCACGCTGCCTACACCGGAGTAGTGTACATCGCGGAACAGGCTGTGCAGTCCGTGCCCGAACTCATGGAAAAGCGTGGTGGCTTCGTCGGGGCTGAGCAGCGCAGGCTGTCCGGCCGACGGCTTGGTAAAGTTGCACACGATGGTTACCACGGGGATGATGCGGTTTCCCTTGTCGTCGTAACTCTGCGGGCGGTAGCTTCCACACCATGCTCCGCCGCCTTTGCTCGTGCGCGGGAAGAAGTCGAAGTAGATGATGCCCAATGTCTTCCCGTCTTTGTCGATGCACTCGAACACCTGTGCTTCGGGATGAGGCTTCGGCATGTATTCCAGTTGGCGGAAGTGAATGCCGTAAAGACGGTTGGCTACATAGAAGGCCCCTTCGCGCACATGGTTCAGCTCCAGATACGGACGGATTTCGTTTTCGTCGATATTGTATTTGCTTTTCTTGGCCTTTTCAAAATAATACCGCCAGTCCCATCCTTCCGGCTCGAAGTCTTTGCCTTCCTTCCTGATTTCCGCCTTGATGTCGGCCAGTTCCTCTTTTGCTTTGTTGACGGCAGGCGTCCAAAGTTGGTCGAGCAGGTTGTATACATTCTCTTCGTTTTTGGCCATGCGGTCTTCCAGTGCCATCGAGGCATAGTCTTCATACCCCATCAGCTTCGCTTTCTCCAGACGCGCGCTGACGAGCTGCCGCACCACCTCCTTGTTGTCTTCGCTGTTTCCGTTGTTTCCACGGTTGATGTATGCCTTGAACATCCGTTCGCGCAGTGTCCGGTTGTCGGCATACTGCAGAAACGGCATGATGCTCGGGTTGTGCAGCGTGAATACCCATTTGCCTTCCTCGCCCATGCTCTTGGCGGTTTCAGCGGCCGAAGCGATCAGTGCGTCGGGCAGTCCGCTCAGATCCTCCCTGTCGTCCACGACGAGCTTGAAGGCATTGGTCTCTTTCAGCATGTTCTGTTCAAACGTAAGTTGCAGCATCGAGATCCGGCTGTTCAGTTCGCGCAACTTCTGTTGGTCGGCTTCACTCAGGTTTGCTCCCTTGCGAGCAAAGTCCTTGTAGGTGTTTTCCAGCAGCTTGGCCTGTTCCTTGTTCAGGTTGAACTTCTCGCGGTTGTCGTAAACCTCCTTTACCCGGGCGAAAAGCCGCTTGTTCAGCGAGATGTCGTCCCGATGCGCCGAGAGCAGCGGCGTCATCTCCATGTCGAGAGCCTGAAGCTCTTCGTTGGTGTTGCAGCTGTTTTGTCCGCCGAACACGATCTGCACCTTTTTGAGCAAGGCCCCGCTGCGGTCGAGAGCTGCAATGGTGTTTTCAAAATCAGGCATGGAGCGTTGGTTTACGATGGCATCGATTTCACGCTTCTGCTCTTCCATTCCTTTCAGCAGCCCTTCCCGATAGTCGTCTACAGTAATCTGTTCAAACGGAGGGACTCCGTAGGGTGTGGTATATTCACTGAGGAACGGATTGACATGTCCCGCTCCGTCTTGCCCGTATGCTGCCAGTGATGAGGCCAACAGCGCGGCGGCAAATAAATGTTTGCATGAGTTTCTCATCTTTTTTCTTTTATTTTTGTTTTAAGAATGGCGTTGTGATTAACGCGGGCTAAGTTAGTCAAAAATCTTGTAAAGCAAGCATTGCAGGCCGGTTAAGAACATTTGGGAATCGGTTTTGTTGACTTTTTTGAGGCACAGGCTTAGATTTACCGGATTTCTGTGTAAATTTGCGGTCTGTTTTACATATATAATAAGGGTATAATGGGATTATTCATTCGGAAAAGCATAGACGCGCTTCAGGCAGAAGCTGCCGAAACGGGAAGCAAGACACTGAAAAGGGTCTTGGGGCCGGTCAGTCTGGTAGCTCTGGGAGTAGGCGTGATAATCGGCGCCGGACTGTTTTCCATCACGGGAACGGTGGCTGCCACCTATACCGGACCCGCCATCACGCTGTCATTCATCATTGCGGCCGTGGGCTGCTGCTTCGCCGGACTCTGTTATGCGGAGTTCGCCTCCATGATTCCGGTGGCCGGAAGTGCTTATACCTATTCGTATGCCACGATGGGCGAGCTGATTGCCTGGATTATCGGTTGGGATTTGGTGTTGGAATATACGGTGGCGGCTACCACAGTCAGCATCAGTTGGAGCCGTTATCTGGTTGTCTTCCTTCAGGGAGTCGGCATTGAACTGCCGCATGCCCTGACTGCCTGCCCGTGGGACGGGGGAATCATCAATATTCCAGCTATGGTGATTGTGGTGCTGATGAGCCTGATTCTGATGCGGGGGACGGCGGGCAGCTCTTTCTTCAACGGGCTGATTGTGTTTCTCAAGATTTCAGTCATACTTATTTTTGTGGTGCTCGGATGGCGTTTCATTCAGGCCGAGAATTATGTTCCCTACATTCCGGAAAATACTGGAAAACTGGGAGAGTTCGGATTTTCCGGCATTCTTCGGGGGGCGGCCATCGTGTTTTTCGCTTTCTTGGGCTTCGATGCGGTAAGTACGGCTGCGCAGGAAACCAAGAATCCGAAGCGGGACATGCCGATAGGAATCCTTGTTTCGCTGTTGGTGTGTACGGTGCTTTACATCCTGTTTGCCCATGTAATGACCGGAGTGGCTCATTATACGGATTTCGAAGGGCAGGTAGGCATCGCGCCGGTTGCGGTTGCCATCGAGAAGATGGGAGTGCCGGATGCGGTCGGAGTGGTTCAGCCGGTATATCCGTGGCTGAACAAGGCCATTATATTGGCCATCCTGTTCGGATATTGTTCGGTCATTATGGTGACTTTGTTAGGACAAAGCCGCGTTTTCCTCAGTATGAGCCGTGACGGATTGCTGCCTCCTTTCTTTTCGCGCATTAACGAGCGTTTCCGTACGCCGGTACACAGCAACTGTCTGTTTATGGTGTTGGTCAGCTTGCTGGCGGGTTTTGTCCCTGCCCAGGTGGCGGGAGAAATGACCAGCATCGGCACACTGCTTGCCTTTACTCTGGTCTGTGCCGCCGTATTGGTTGTTCGCAAGACGATGCCCGATGTGCATCGCGCGTTCAAGACCCCTTTCGTTCCTCTTGTTCCGATACTCGGAATCCTCACCTGCCTGTGCATGATGTGTTTTCTGCCCGCAGACACCTGGATACGGCTCGTATTGTGGATGCTCGTGGGACTGGATATCTATGCGTGTTACGGGATAAGGCACAGCAAGCTGGAAGGCAATGTCGCCCATCGGAAAGGGGATATGGTGCTGAACATCTTGGGACTGGTACTTTCCGTGTTGAGCGTCATTACCGGATTGTGGCATCAGCAGACGGTGGGATGGGAGGCCGACAAGACTTTGCTGGGCATTTCGTTTGCCTTTGCGTTTACACATTGCGCTTATTACATGTGGCGGATTTGGAAACATTCGCATGTGCAGGCGTAACCGATTTTCTTAAAAGAAGTTATAAAACAGAGACAGGAACAGAAAAAACGAATAACAAACTACTTATAACTCTTGAAAATGCTGTTATTTTACAGCGATTTATGCTTTATGGACAAGAAGATATTATATGTAGCTATCTGTGCCGCAGTTGAGGCCGGAGCAAAAATAATGGAAGTGTATACGGATCCGGATGCGGATTTCGAGATAGAAAGAAAAGCGGACAATTCTCCGCTGACAGTTGCCGACCGCAAGTCGCACGAGGTTATAGCCGGCTTGCTGAAGGAAACGCCTTATCCTGTTCTGAGTGAGGAAGGGAAGAAGATTCCGGCAGAGGAACGGCACTCTTGGCGTGAGCTTTGGGTAGTCGATCCGTTGGACGGTACGAAGGAGTTTATCAAGCGGAACGGGGAGTTTACGGTAAACATCGCGTGGGTGAAGGACGGATGTCCGGAAGCAGGTGTAATCTATATTCCGGTGAAGCAGGAACTTTATTTTGCTGACCGTGATATGGGGGCATGGAAGCTTTGCGGTGTTTCGTCTGTAGAAGCGGAAGGTACGGTAGACGATTTGATGGCGCGGGCACAGCGTCTGCCTCATTCGGAAGAAGAGCGTGAAAGTTTTGTCATTGTGGCTTCGCGTTCGCATCTCACTCCGGAGACGGAGGCTTATATTGCCGAGATGGAGCGGATGCATCCGAAGGTGGAGACTGTTTCGGCCGGAAGTTCGTTGAAACTTTGTCTGGTAGCTGAGGGGCGGGCTGATGTCTATCCCCGGTTCGCTCCGACAATGGAGTGGGATACGGCGGCAGGCGATGCCATTGTGCGTGCTTCGGGAGGAAAGGTTTGTCGGGCGGAGACGGATACTCCGCTGCTTTATAATAAGGAAGATCTGCTCAATCCGTGGTTTGTGGTTTCACGGATGACGGAGGATGGTTGTAGCTTGTAAAACTCTCTGACGGATATGAATTTTGAGATATTGTTTGTTTTGCTCGGGCTGGCGGGAATGCTGATAGCTCTTATTATGGACAAGATGCGTCCGGGCATTGTGCTGCTGTCGCTCGTGGTGCTCTTCATGGTGGCGGGCATCATTACCCCGCAGCAGATGGTGGCGGGATTCAGTAACCGGGGCATGATTACGGTGGCTCTTCTGTTTCTCGTGAGTGAGGGTGTGCGGCAGAGTGGTGCATTGGCAGCCGTTATCAAGAAGTTGTTGCCCGAGAGGAAGACTACCGTCATGCGGGCCCAGTTGCGTCTGCTTCCGGTAGTAAGTGCTTTTTCGGCGTTTCTCAACAATACGCCCGTGGTGGTGATTTTTGCGCCCATCGTAAAGAACTGGGCGAAGAAGTGCGGTCTGTCGTGCACGAAGTTTCTGATTCCCCTTTCGTATGCCACTATTCTCGGAGGACTGTGTACGCTGATTGGAACCTCGACAAACCTGGTGGTTCATGGCATGATGATAGACCGGGGATTTGAGGGACTGAAGATGTTTGATCTGGCTTGGATTGGAATACCGATAACGGTGGCGGGACTGCTTTTCATTGTACTGGCCTCGAAGAAGCTGTTGCCGGCAGAACGTCCCGACAGTTTCG
The DNA here is from genome assembly GCA_949294185.1 of uncultured Bacteroides sp. GTDB lineage: Bacteria > Bacteroidota > Bacteroidia > Bacteroidales > Bacteroidaceae > Phocaeicola. Next base: position 119,208 of record CASFGA010000003.1, on the reverse strand, counting down.
AGGATGAGGAAGCTGATGCTGCGGCGGAAAGCGGGCAGCATATTGTAGAGGTGGTTCTGGCATCGCGCTTTCCGGGACTGAAGCGGCAGTTGAAGAATTTCGACTTCAAGCGGAGGTATGGTGCCGAGGTGAGGGAAATACGCCAGGGCGGCCAGGTGATAACTGAGAATTTGGGTGAAGTCAGACTGCAGGAAGGCGATACGTTGGTGTTGTCGGCTGACGACGCTTTTACACGCACATGGGGCGATTCGTCCGTCTTTTTGATGATGACCAACGGGAAGGAGATTCCTACACGCCCGGTGCCTTCGTGGAAGAAGTGGACTGCCTTGGCGCTGCTTCTTGTCATGATTGTGGGGGCTACGGTGGGTGAACTGCCCTACATTCAGGAGCGTTTCCCGAATGTGAAGATGGACATGTTCTTCTTTGCCTCGGTTACGGCAGTGGTGATGGCATGGCTTAAGCTTTTCCCGCCCAAGAAATACACGAAATACATCAGTTGGGATATTCTGATAACGATAGCCTGTGCGTTTGCCATCAGTGCGGCTATGGAGGAGTCGGGTCTGGCAGCGTTGATTGCTCGGTTCATCAAGGAGGTTTCGGGTCCGCTTGGCGCATGGGGAGCGCTTGCCCTACTTTATTTTGTGACACTTGTCGTTACAGAGCTTGTAACGAATAATGCTGCCGCCGCACTTGCCTTTCCGCTTGCTCTGGAGACGGCGGAAAAGTTTGGGGTTGATCCCATGCCGTTCTTTATAGCCATCTGCGTAGCCGCTTCGGCCGGTTTCGCCACTCCCATCGGTTATCAGACTAATCTGATAGTGCAGGGTGCGGGCAACTACAAGTTCACCGACTTTGTGAAGATTGGCTTGCCGATGGATTTGATAGTGATGATATTGTCTGTTATACTAATCCCTTTAATCTGGCCGTTTGCGGCTGCATGAAACGATGGAACATATATATCCGATATTTGACAAGATGCTGACTCGCGCCGACAAGGAGGCGTTGTTGGGACAGCGGGGACTGATGATATGGTTTACCGGACTGAGCGGTTCGGGGAAAAGCACGATAGCTATTGCTCTGGAGCGTGAGTTGCAGAAACGGGGCTTGCTGTGCCGCATTCTGGACGGTGACAACATACGCAGCGGTATAAACAATAATTTGGGCTTCTCGCCGGAAGACCGTGTGGAAAACATTCGTCGCATCGCCGAGGTGGGCAGGCTGTTTGTGGATACGGGAGTGATAACTCTTGCGGCGTTCATCAGCCCGAACAATGATATCCGTGAGATGGCTGCCGACATTATAGGTAAAGAAGACTTTATGGAAGTATATGTATGCACGCCCATAGAGGAGTGTGAACGTAGAGATGTAAAAGGACTGTATGCCAAGGCGCGCCGGGGGGAGATAAAGAATTTTACCGGCATTTCCGCTCCGTTTGAGGCGCCGGAGCATCCCGCACTTTCGTTGGACACTTCCGTACTGTCGGTAGAAGAGTGTGTTGTCCGGTTATTGGAGCTTGTGTTGCCGAAAGTGTTGACAGATAAAGATTGAAAACAGAAACTCATATATAAAAGATGAAAGAAGAATATAAATTGAGCCATCTGAAGGAACTGGAGGCGGAGTCCATCCATATCATCCGCGAGGTGGCCGCTGAATTTGAGAATCCGGTAATGCTTTACAGCATTGGCAAGGATTCGTCTGTGATGGTGCGTCTGGCCGAGAAGGCCTTCGCTCCGGGAAAGGTTCCGTTCCCTTTGATGCATATTGACTCGAAATGGAAATTCAAGGAAATGATACAGTTCCGCGATGAGTATGCGAAGAAATACGGATGGAATCTGATTGTCGAGAGTAATATGGAAGCGTTTCGTGCCGGAGTAGGTCCGTTTACACATGGCAGCAAAGTGCATACCGATATTATGAAGACGCAGGCACTGCTGCATGCGCTTGACAAATATAAGTTTGATGCGGCCTTTGGCGGAGCGCGCCGTGATGAGGAAAAGTCGCGTGCGAAGGAACGTATCTTTTCGTTCCGCAATGAGTTCCACCAATGGGATCCGAAGAACCAACGTCCGGAACTGTGGGACATTTATAATGCTCGCATCCGTAAAGGAGAGAGCATCCGCGTGTTTCCTCTGAGTAACTGGACGGAACTTGACATTTGGCAGTACATTCGCTTGGAGAACATTCCTATAGTTCCGCTTTATTTTGCCAAAGAGCGTCCGGTAGTGAATATCGACGGGCAGCTGATAATGCCGGATGATGACAGATTGCCCGAAAAGTATAAGGACAAGATTGAAATGAAGAAGATACGTTTCCGCACACTTGGCTGTTGGCCGCTTACCGGAGCCATTGAGAGCGAAGCAGATACGATTGAAAAGATTGTGGAGGAGATGATGACCACCACCAAGAGTGAGCGTACCACTCGTGTCATTGACTTTGATCAGGATGCGAGCATGGAGCAGAAGAAACGTGAAGGATATTTTTAAAGGAACAGTTTATGGAACATTTGGATAAAAACAAATCCGGAAATCCGATGGAAGGTGAGGCCAGAGGTACAATGTCCATCGAGGAGTTTCTGAAACAGGACGAGCAGAAAGACCTGCTGCGCTTTCTGACGGCAGGTTCGGTAGATGACGGGAAGTCGACACTTATCGGACGCCTGCTTTTCGACAGCAAGAAACTGTATGAAGACCAACTTGACGCTTTGGAGCGCGACAGCAAACGTGTGGGAAATGCGGGCGACCATATTGACTACGCTCTTCTGCTTGACGGACTGAAGGCTGAGCGCGAGCAGGGCATCACCATTGATGTGGCTTATCGATATTTCTCGACAAACAAGCGCAAGTTTATCATTGCGGATACTCCGGGGCATGAGCAGTATACGCGAAATATGATAACCGGTGGGTCTACGGCGAATCTGGCTGTTATCCTTGTGGATGCACGGACTGGTGTGATTACCCAGACGCGTCGTCATTCTTATCTGGTGTCATTGTTGGGAATCAAGCATGTCGTGTTGGCAGTCAACAAGATGGATCTGGTAGATTTTTCAAAAGAGGTCTTTGATAAGATTGTGGCCGACTATAAGGAGTTCATAGCTCCGTTAGGCATTCCCGATGTGCAGTGCATTCCGTTGTCGGCTCTTGAGGGTGACAATGTGGTGGAGAAATCAGAACGGACTCCATGGTATGATGGCGTTTCACTTTTGGAGTACTTGGAGACAGTCCATATCGGCAATGACCACAATCTGGTCGATTTCCGTTATCCGGTTCAGTATGTTTTGCGTCCGAATCTCGATTTCCGTGGATTTTGCGGGAAAGTGGCTTCAGGAGTTGTCCGTAAAGGGGATGAGGTAATGGCTCTTCCGTCTGGCAAGAAGTCGCGTGTCAAGAGCATTGTGACCTATGAAGGTGAACTGGATTATGCTTTTCCGCCCATGTCGGTGACGCTGACTTTGGAAGATGAAATAGATGTGTCGCGCGGGGAGATGTTGGTTCATCCGGACAATATGCCGATGGTGGGGCGCAATTTTGAGGCCATGCTCGTATGGATGGATGAAGAAAAGATGGATATGGAAAAGTCTTTCTTCCTGAAACAGACTACCAATACAAGCCGTACACGCATTGACAGCATCAAATATAAGGTGGATATCAATACGATGGAGCATCTTTCCGTAGACAACGGGCGTTTGGCTAAAGAGGAGGTGCCCATGACGCTGAACCAGATAGCCCGTGTCGTGCTGACTTCCTCTAAGGAAATCTTTTTTGATTCCTATGCAAAAAACAAGTCGACCGGAGCATTTATCCTGATTGACCCTATCTCAAACAACACGAGTGCTGTGGGTATGATTATCGACCGGGTGGAAGACAAGGACATGCATACCACGATGGAGCTGCCCGTTTTGAATCTCCCGAAGTTAGGTATCGCTCCGGAGCATTATGATGCTGTGGAAAAGGCTGTGAAAGAACTTGCGCGTCAGGGTATTGCCGTAGAGATTAAGAAATGAATACCGATATTTTTCAATTAACAATTCAGATTATCAGATGGGACTGCTTGAATTCAATAAACTGCCGATAAATACATTGGTAGGTGCTGACTGGAAAACGTTTAATCAGGTAACGGCAGGGCGGACTGTCGATGCTGCCTATAAAGGCAAATATCGCCTGACAAAGGCTGTTTGCCGGTTGCTTTCCGCACTGAAGCCGTTACAGGACAAGCGTTATGACAGACTGTTGGCGGACAAGCCGTTGGAGCATGATCCAGTGTTCATATTGGGGCACTGGCGTAGCGGAACGACTTTCATGCACAATGTCTTTTCTTGTGACACGCATTTCGGTTACAACACTACTTACCAGACTGTCTTTCCGCATCTGATGATGTGGGGGCAGCCGTTTTTCAAGAAGAACATGAGTTGGCTGATGCCCGACAAGCGTCCGACGGACAATATGGAGCTTGCAGTCGACTTGCCGCAGGAGGAGGAGTTTGCCTTGGCGAACATGATGCCTTATACCTATTACAACTTCTGGTTCTTACCGAAGTATATGCAGGAATATGCCGACAAGTATCTTTTGTTCAATGATATAACGGAAGATGAGCTGAAGGTTTTCGAGGATACCTTTATCAAGTTGATAAAGATTTCGCTTTGGAACACGAAGGGTTCGCAGTTCCTTAGCAAGAATCCGCCGCATACGGGGCGTGTGAAGGAATTGGTAAAGATGTTTCCGAATGCCAAGTTCATATATCTGATACGTAATCCCTATACGGTGTTCGAGTCGACACGCAGTTTCTTTACCAATACCATTCAGCCGCTGAAGCTTCAGGATATCAGTGATGAGGAGTTGCAGGAGAATATACTGTCTGTATATGCAAAGCTGTATCACAAGTACGAGGCAGACAAGCAGTTCATTCCGGAGGGCAATCTGGTGGAAGTGAAGTTTGAGGATTATGAGAAGAATGCGTTCGACTTGACCCAGGAGATTTATCAGAAACTGTCTATTCCCGGTTTTGAGGAGGCTTGTCCGGCCATCAAGGCTTATGTTGACAAGAAAAAGGGATATAAGAAAAACAAGTATCAGTACAAGCCGGAGACCGTAAGGCTTGTGGAAGAGCACTGGTCTTTTGCGCTTGAGCAGTGGGGATATGGATTATAGGACAATACAAAAAATAATATAGTTTTTTGCTTATGTTTGTAACCCTTGCTGTGCTTGCCGTTTCGGCTGTGTTTTTTGTCAGTGGGAAGGTTCGTTCGGATTTGGTGGCTTTGTGTGCGTTGGTCGCCTTGCTGCTTTGTCATGTCCTGACACCTGAAGAGGCTTTGTCCGGCTTTTCAAATTCGGTCGTCATCATGATGGTCGGGTTGTTTGTAGTGGGAGGTGCCATCTTTCAGACGGGATTGGCAAAGATGATCAGTTCGTATATCCTGCGTTTTGCCGGTAAGAGCGAGTCGCGGCTGTTTCTGTTGGTGATACTTGTCACTTCTGCCATCGGTGCTTTTGTCAGCAATACGGGGACTGTGGCTCTTATGCTTCCGATTGTTGTCAGCCTGGCGGTCAGCGCAGGTATAAATCCGGGGCGACTTCTGATGCCGTTGGCTTTTGCGAGCAGCATGGGAGGTATGATGACACTTATCGGTACGCCGCCCAACCTGGTTATACAAGAGGCTCTGGTTTCCGCAGGGTATGAGCCGCTGTCCTTCTTCTCATTCCTTCCGGTCGGCATGGTATGTGTGGCGGTGGGGATTGTCGTGCTGATGCCGCTGAGCAGGCTGTTCCTTTCCCGGCATAGAGAGAAAAAAGATAAAATGAATCCCGGCAAGTCGCTCAAGCAGTTGGTTAGCGAATACGGATTGTCGGATAATCTTTTCCGTCTTCAGGTGAACGGGAAATCTGGTCTGGTCGGGGCTACGGTGATGGATTTGGACATTCGTCGCAGGTATGGGCTGAATATACTGGAAGTGCGGCGGGGAGATTCTTCCAGACATCGCTTCCTGAAGACGATAACTCAGCGGATGGCCGACCCCGGCACTGTATTTCAGCCGGAAGATATCCTGTATGTTACGGGGGATTTCAGTCGGGTGAAGGAACTTGTGAAAGACTATTCGTTGGTCTTGTTGGACGGACATGTTACGGAAGAGACTTCGGGAAATGTCAAGGCTTTGGACTTTTATGACATCGGGATTGCTGAAATTGTGTTGATGCCGGCTTCGGAACTGATAAACCGGACTGTGAAGGAGGCAGGCTTTCGCGACAAATATAATGTGAATGTGCTGGGAATCCGCCGTCGGCAAGAGTATCTGCTGCAGGACTTGGGCAGCAGGCGGATGCACAACGGGGATGTGCTGCTTGTGCAGGGTGCATGGAGTGACATCGCCCGGCTGAGCAGTGAGGGCAGAAACTGGGTAGTACTGGGGCAGCCTTTGGCTGAGGCGGCACGGGTTACATTGGACTATAAGGCTCCTGTGGCCGCCTTTATCATGCTGCTGATGATAGCGGCAATGGTTTTCGATTTCATTCCGGTCGCTCCGGTTACTTCCGTCATGTTGGCAGGCATCCTGATGGTGCTTACCGGCTGTTTTCGCAATGTGGAGGCTGCCTATAAAACCATCAACTGGGAGAGCATCGTGCTGATAGCTGCCATGCTTCCCATGTCGCTTGCCTTGGAAAAGACGGGAGCTTCGGCCTGCATTTCCAATATTCTGGTTGGGGGATTAGGTTCTTACGGGCCGTTTGCCCTGTTGGCAGGTGTCTATTTCACCACTTCGCTGATGACAATGTTTGTCAGCAACACGGCGACTGCCGTGCTGCTTTCTCCTATCGCCATGCAGAGTGCCGTACAGATAGGCGTAAGCCCTGTTCCTTTTCTGTTTGCCGTGGCCGTGGGTGCAAGCATGTGCTTTGCTTCTCCCTTTTCCACGCCCCCCAATGCCTTGGTCATGCCGGCCGGGCAGTATACGTTCATGGACTATGTGAAGGTGGGGCTTCCCCTCCAGATTGTCATGGGCGTGGTGATGGTATGTGTGCTTCCTCTTCTTTTTCCTTTTTAGGGCAGCTTATTCCACGGTGACAGACTTGGCCAGGTTGCGTGGCTTATCTACATCCATCCCTCTGCATACGGCAATGTGATAGGCCAATAGTTGCAGAGGTATTGAGGCGATGAGTGGAACCAGACATTCCGGTACCTGTGGTAAGGAAATACAGTGGTCGGCCATTTTGCTGATGACGGTATCTCCTTCTGTCACCAAGGCTACGATTCGTCCTCCCCGCGCTTTTATTTCTTCGATGTTGCTCAACACCTTTTCGTAAAGTGCCGACCGGGGCGCGATGACTACTACGGGCATTTCGGCATCTATCAGTGCGATGGGGCCGTGCTTCATTTCAGCAGCCGGATAGCCTTCTGCGTGAATGTATGAGATTTCTTTCAGCTTTAATGCACCTTCCAGAGCTACAGGATAGACATATCCTCTGCCTAAATAGATGAAGTTGCGTGCATAAGTGAAAGTTCGGGCCAGTACAGCGATGCAGGCATCTTCCTTCAGCACTGTGTGCATCCTGTCGGGGATGGCTTCCAGTTCCCTTACTGTGTCATGATACTCCTTTTCCGTTATTGTGCCTTTTTCTTTTGCCAGGGCAAGGGCAAGCAGGGTCAGCACGGTAACCTGTCCGGTAAAGGCTTTGGTGGAGGCTACTCCGATTTCCGGCCCTACGTGGATGTATGAACCTGTATGGGTGGCTCGTGCGATGGATGACCCTACCGTGTTGCAGATACCATATACAAAGGCTCCACGCTCCTTGGCCAACTCTACGGCGGCAAGTGTGTCGGCCGTTTCTCCGCTTTGCGAGAGGGCTATCACCACATCATTGGGGGTGATGACCGGATTGCGGTAGCGGAATTCGGATGCATATTCCACTTCCACGGGCGTGCGGCAGAAACTTTCTATCAGTTGCTTGCCGATCAGTCCCGCATGCCATGATGTGCCGCATGCCACAATCACGAACCGCTGTGCTGCGGCAAGCCGTTCGCGGTGCATGTTCACGGCCGAGAGCGTGACTTCTCCCTGACAGATGCGCCCGCGCATGCAGTCGGCCATGCAGCCGGGCTGTTCGTATATTTCTTTCAGCATGAAGTGCGGATATTCTCCCTTTTCAAGCCGTCCTATGTCGGTGGCGATAGCTTGTGCCTCGTGGGTACACTCCACATTGTTTGAGTCGGTAATTTTCAACGGATTCCCTGCCCGCAGCACGGCCGTTTCCCCGTCTTCCAGATACACAGCCTTGCCTGTATATGCGGCCATTGCGGCAGTGTCCGATGCCAGAAAGTATTCGTCTTGTCCGATTCCTATCACAAGAGGGCTGCTCCGCCGTGCGGCCACTATCTGGTCGGGATGTTCGCGGTCTATCACAGCGATGGCGTATGCCCCCACCACTTCTTTCAACGCGAGCTGCACAGCATGAGGCAGATCCATGCCTCCGGCTTTCTGGATGTATCCGATAAGCTGCACGAGTACCTCTGTGTCTGTTTCGCTGCGAAAGGTACACCCTTTTTCTTTAAGCCGTTCTTTCAGCGGGGCATAGTTTTCTATGATTCCGTTGTGTACTAACGCAAGCCTTCCGTCCTGCGAACAGTGCGGATGTGCGTTTGCTACGGTAGGCTTTCCGTGTGTAGCCCATCGGGTGTGCGCTATGCCTGCGTTTCCCCGCAGATCTTTTCCTTCCGCCTCTTTTTCAAGATCGGCCACTCTTCCTACGGCTTTATATACGTTCAGTTGCCCGTCTTCTTCCGTCAGTGCTGCTCCCGCGCTGTCATATCCTCTGTATTCCAATCTCTTCAGACCCTCAATCAAGATGGGCCAGGCATTTCTTTTTCCGATGTAACCTACTATTCCGCACATATTCTTTTGTTTGTATTAGTTTTGTTATGGTGATAATGGTTTGTTATTTTCTTTGTTTTGTGATATTTTTGTTTGCGTATATTCTTTTTATGTGATAAAAGGATAAAATCTTTCAACTGCGCAAAGTTAAGTTTTTTCTGAAAATAAAGACTTAAATGAACGGATTTTTGTATCTTTAAAAGAATAAAAACAGTGTCGGGAACTTTTGTTGTCTTTCAGATGTTTTACAGATATGAGCATTAACCATTAAAATCATACGATTATGTTACACGAAATGCCGACGCTTCCTTATGGTATGGAGGCACTTGCTCCGGCAATGAGCAAAGAAACATTGGAGTTCCATTATGGAAAACACTTGCAGACTTATGTCGACAACCTGAACAGACTGATTGTTGATACGCCTTTTGCAGACATGTCATTAGAGGATATCGTCCGGCATGCCGAGGGCGGAATCTTCAACAATGCCGCTCAAGCGTGGAATCACACCTTTTTCTTTAGGGGGCTTACTCCTGTTCAGCCGGCTGTTTCAGAGCGTCTGGCAGAAGCTTTGACCAGAGACTTCGGTTCGGTTGAAGCGTTTAAAGAGAAATTCACTCAGGCGGCAATCGGACTGTTCGGCTCCGGATGGGTCTGGCTTGTGGCGGATGAGAAAGGATTCCTGTCTATAGATAGCGAGCCGAATGCCGGTAATCCGATGAAAAAGGGATTGAAGCCGATTCTGACCATCGATGTGTGGGAACATGCCTATTACATCGATTACCGCAATCGCCGTGCCGCTTTTGTGGAGGCTTTCTGGAAACTGGTGGACTGGAACAAGGTGGATGAAAATCTGTTTGCACGGTAATTTTTCCCCGATAATGAGCGCGGGGTCATGACTTCATCATCATGACCCCGCGCCGTGTTGTGACGGATTGGTCTTAAAAGGCCTCCTTCCGCTTGCGGCTTGTCGCAATCAGGTAAAGGCCCAAAAGGATTAAAGGGATGCTCAGCCATTGGCCGATATTGATGGTCATTCCTATTTCCTCGGCCACCTGCGGATTTTTCATGAATTCCAGTCCGAAGCGCGCGCCGAAGAAAATGAGCAGAGATACGCCCGTAATCAGTCCGATATGCCGTTGCAGGCGGTATTTGTGATACATCACCCACGATATGATAAAGGCGGCCAGACAGTACAGCATTTCATAAATCTGCGTGGGATGGCAGGGAAGAGCCTCGCCGTTCTGGTTATACAGTTCCTGCCACTCACGTGAACGTATGAATTCAAAGCCCCAGGGCAGGGTGGTGGGGTATCCGAATATTTCCGAATTCATGAGATTCCCGAAACGGATACACATGCAGACCACGGCTACGGCAGGTATCATGCGGTCGAACAGCCACCATACACTCTTCTTGGTGACAGTCTTGGAGTACCATACAAGGGCAAGTATCAGTGCGAACACTCCCCCGTGGCTGGCCAGTCCGCCTTTCCATATTTTCAGAATTTCAACGGGATGGGCACCATAGTAGTCCCATTCATAAAACAGGCAGTGCCCCAGCCGTGCGCCTAACACGCTGCTTACAATGCAATAGATGAACAGCTTGTCGGCCCATCCGTCCGGATGGCCTTCCTTTTTCAACAGGCGGGACACCATTTCATAGGCAAGGATGAAGCCTATGCCCCACATCAGTCCGTACCAGCGGATTTCTATCGAACCCAAATGTACCAGTACGGGATCTACATCCCATACGATGCTTGCTAATGTCATACAGTTATTTGTCTGAATGTTCTTCTTTCTCTATTTCTGTCAATTCTCCCGTCACCGAGTCGATGATGAATCCCCTTACCTGGATGTCGTGAGGAATCAGGGGATGATGTTCCACGATGTGCATGCTTTGGCGGACGGCAGTCTGTCCGTCACTGAACCCGCTCAGCCATTCGTGCAGGTTTACGCCACAATATTCCATCATGTCGATGTGGTCTTGCGAAACGCCCCGTTCGCGTATATGGCGCAGCATGGTCTGGCTGTCCATGTGCTGCGCACCGCAGTCGGAGTGTCCGATAATCATGACCTCCTTCACGCCCAGTTCGTAGATGGCGACCAGCAGGCTCCGCATGGCGCTTCCGAAAGGATGCGTGATGGTGCCTCCGGCGTTCTTTATCATCTTCACATCTCCGTTCTTTATCCCCAATGCGGCGGGAAGCAGTTCGGTGAGCCGTGTGTCCATGCAGGTGACAATGGCTATTTTCTTGTCGGGATATTTGCCCGTGATGTATTTTTCGTATCCTTTTCCGGCAACAAACGAGCGGTTGAATTCCAGTAATTCGTCTATCATATCGGTCTATGGTTTGATATTGACAAGGCAAAAGTAGTATTTTCAATTTAAATATCGTATTTTTGTAGACAAAATAAATAATAAGTGCATTATGGCAAAAGAATTAGAACTAAAGTACGGCTGTAATCCTAACCAGAAGCCGGCCCGCATCTTCATGCAGGAAGGAGAGTTGCCCATCGAGGTATTGAACGGACGTCCGGGATACATCAATTTCTTGGATGCCTTGAACGGATGGCAGTTGGTGAAAGAACTGAAAGAAGCTACCGGCATGCCCGCCGCCACATCATTCAAACATGTAAGTCCGGCAGGAGCCGCCATCGGCCTGGAGCTGGATGAAACCATGAAGCGTATTTATTTTGTTGACGGATTGCCTTTATCTCCGCTTGCGAACGCTTATGTCCGTGCCCGCGGGGCGGACAGAATGTCGTCGTATGGTGACTTCATCGCGCTGAGTGATGTATGTGATGAGGCTACCGCGCGCTTCATCAACCGTGAAGTGTCTGACGGAGTGATTGCTCCGGGGTATACCGACGAGGCTTTGGCCATCTTGAAAAACAAGCGTAAAGGCACCTATAATGTGATAAAGATAGATCCGGACTACCGTCCGAACCCTATCGAACACAAGGATGTATTCGGTGTAACGTTCGAGCAGGGCCGTAACGAAATCAAGTTGAACGGGCCGGAACTGTTCGCTAATATCCCCACAAAGAACAAATGCTTCCCAGACGAGGCCAAGCGTGACCTGATGATCGCGCTCATTACCCTGAAGTATACCCAGTCGAACTCCGTATGCTATGTGAAGGATGGGCAGGCCATCGGAATCGGTGCCGGACAGCAGAGCCGTATCCACTGTACGCGTCTGGCCGGAAACAAGGCCGATATCTGGTATCTGCGGCAGCATCCGAAGGTTTTGAACCTGCCGTGGGTGGAAAAAATCCGTCGGGCAGACCGCGACAATACGATTGACATTTATATAAGTGACGATCATGACGATGTGCTGGCAGAGGGAGCATGGCAGCAGTTCTTCACCGAAAAGCCGGAAGTGCTGACCCGCGAGGAGAAACGGGCGTGGCTCGACACGCAGAAGGGCGTGGCGTTGGGTTCGGATGCCTTCTTCCCGTTCGGCGATAACATTGAGCGGGCGCACAAGAGTGGAGTAGAATACATTGCTCAGGCCGGAGGTTCTGTCCGCGATGACCATGTGATAGAGACTTGCGACAAGTATGGAATCGCTATGGCGTTTACGGGCATCCGTCTGTTCCACCATTGATAAGATGTTCTGAAGTTTCTCTGGGCGCGAGCCGCAAGGGGGGCTGTCTGCTTTCATGCAGACGAGAATCCGCTTGCAGTTCGTGCCCGGTTTTTTATAAGGACGGAACTTCCTGCCGGTGCGGATGAAAATTTCTTTCTTACGGCATCCGGCATCTTTTTTATCCTTGTGATGCCGCAAGAATATATCATTCTCGCATCATTTTAGACGCTTTTGTCATGCTTTTCGTCTTATTCCGTCTACTTTTGTCTGAAAATAAAATTCAGGTACTATGAAGAGACTGGCATTTTCTGCCGCTTTGTGTGCGGCGCTGATAGGGACTGCATCCGGACAGAACGTTTGTCCGAAGGATGCGTGCGTTAATTTTAAGGGAAAGGAAATCTATATACCGAAAGACTTGCAGGGGATGGACTTGCAGGACACCGCTTCACTGTGGAGTTTCCACCGGATGTGCTGCACGGACAATCTGGCCATCTTCTGGCAGAAAGGGTTCGGAAGCGACTTGTCCAACCCTCCCCGTCTGGAGGGACACGACATGCATGTCGACTTGAACAATCTGTCTGAAAAGCTGGAACATTTCTATACGTTTTTCCGCGATACGCTGCAGTTCTCCAAACCGGGGTCGAACTGTGACCGCTATCGCATGATGGTCATGCTGAACTATTCTTTGGAAGGAACGGCATACGGGGGAGACTACGATGGAGTGATAGGCGGACTGTGGGTCGCTCCCAACCGCATCCAGGATGAGAAGCTGAACTGTATGGCGCATGAGCTGGGACACAGTTTCCAGGCTCAGATAACCTGCGACGGACAAGGGGAAGCCTGGGGCGGAAGCGGCTTTTTCGAGATGGCCTCGCAGTGGATGCTGTGGCAGGTCAATCCCGACTGGCAGACTGACGAGCGTTATCACTGGGAAGCCTTTACGAAACTTTCGCACAAGGCGTTCCTCCATCTGGAAAACATCTATCATTCACCATACGTGCTTGAGTATTGGGGCGTGAAGCACGGACGGCCTTTCATTGCGGAAATGTTCCGTCAGGGGAAACGGGGGGAAGACCCGGTGATTACCTACAAGCGGATGACGGGGCTGTCGCAGTCGGCGTTTTGCGATGAAATGTTCGACGCGTGCCGTCACTTCATAAACTGGGATTTTGAAAGGGTGTGGAAAAATTCGCGCCCGTATGCCAACCAGTATACCTGCAAGCTGGCCGGACAGCCGGACGGATGGTATCAGGTTGCGGCGGAGAACTGTCCGGAAAATTACGGATTCAACGCCATTCCTCTCACAGTTCCCGGGGCGGGACAAGAAGTGAAGGTGGAGTTTGAAGGCATCGACAAGGCAGTGGAAGGATATAACTCGGTAAATCCTGACAAGGCCGGATGGCGCTATGGCTTTGTGGCGGTGACGGCCGACGGGAAGAGCGTTTACGGAGAGATGGGCACACAGAAGAATGGAAAAGTAAGCTTCAAGACTCCGTCGGACAAAAAGTTGTCTCACCTGTGGCTTGTCGTCATGGGAGCGCCGGCTGAACACTGGATGAACCCTATGCCGGACGGCAAGGTGAAGGACGCCCAGTGGCCGTATCGCATTAAATTGGGCGGAACATCGCCGCGGAACTGATTTTTCATTATTTTTGTGGCACGTTATCATTGTATACAATCGTTTAACAACACATAGTTATGTTTGCAAAAGAAACCTATATCAATCGTCGGAGTGCGCTGAAAAAGAGCGTAGGCTCCGGGCTTCTGCTCTTTCTGGGGAATGAAGAGAGCGGAATGAACTATGAAGACAATACTTATCCTTACCGTCAGGATTCGTCGTTCCTTTATTTTTTCGGGTTGTCGTATGCCGGACTGGGGGCGGTCATCGACATTGATGAAGACCGCGAAATCATATTCGGCGACGAGCTGACCATTGATCATATTGTATGGATGGGAACTCAGCCCACATTGCATGAAAAGGCCCAGTCGGTAGGCATCCGTGAAACCTTGCCTTCGGCTGACTTGAAAAAATACATTGAAAAGGCTGTTGCCAAAGGACAGACCGTACACTATCTGCCGCCTTACCGTGCCGAGCATCGTTTGAAGTTGCTTGATATGCTGGGAATAAAGCCGGGTACCGAACAGCCCTCCATCCCATTCATCAAAGGTGTCGTGAATCTGCGTAACTATAAGACGGCAGAAGAGATTGTGGAAATCGAGCGTGCCTGTGATGTGACGGCCGAGATGCACATTGCCGCCATGCGTGCGCTGCGTGTCGGGATGAAGGAGTGTGAGGTGTCGGCTGCGCTTGAGGCTGTGGCCCAGGCCAACGGCTGTGCCCTTTCTTTCCCTACGATAGCCACAGTCTGTGGTCAGACCCTGCATAACCATTATCATGGCCATACGGTAAAAGAAGGTGACATGCTGCTGGTGGATGCCGGAGCCGAGACAGAGATGGGCTATGCGGGCGACATGTCGTCTACCATCTGCGCCGGAAAGAAGTTTACTTCACGGCAGAAGGATGTTTATGACATTCAGGTGGCTTCTCACCGTGCGGCTGTCGAGGCGTTGCGGCCGGGCATACCGTTTAAAGATGTATACGAACTGTCGTGCCGGATTATTTGCGAAGGCTTGAAAGGTCTGGGGCTGATGAAGGGCGATCCGGCCGAAGCAGTGGCTGCCGGTGCACATGCCATGTTCTTCCCCTGCGGACTGGGACACATGATGGGGCTTGATGTGCACGATATGGAGAATCTGGGCGAAGTGTGGGTAGGCTATGACGGACATCCTAAGAGCACACAGTTTGGGCGTAAGTCCTTGCGCTTGGCGCGTCCGCTCGAACCGGGATTTGTCCTGACCATTGAGCCGGGCATCTACTTCATTCCGGAGCTGATGGATTACTGGAAGGCGGAAGGACGCTTTACCGATTTTATAAATTATGACAAGCTGGAGGCTTACCGCGACTTTACCGGTCTGCGCAATGAGGAAGATTATCTGATAACAGAAACCGGTGCGCGTCGGTTGGGCAAATATGTGCCGGTTACTACAGAAGAAGTGGAGGCATTGCGATGAAAAACGACAGTAAAGCCGTATTGTATGCCTGTCTGGCGGTGTTGAGCTGGTCGACGGTTGCCGCAGCTTTCAAGATTGCCTTGCGGAGCCTTACTTATTTCGAACTGGTTTTGGTGGCTTGTCTCACTTCGCTGGTGATATTTTCCATTTTGTTGACCGTGCAGCGCAAGTGGCGGTTGGTATTTGGCCTGTCGAGAAAGCAATGGGGGTATTTTGCCGGATTGGGACTGTTGAATCCGGTAGGGTATTATCTGGTATTGTTCAGTGCCTATTCGCTGTTGCCGGCGCAGGTGGCTCAGCCCATTAATTATGCGTGGCCTATTGTCTTGTTGGTCTTGTTGGCTCTGTTTGACGGGCAGCCCATTCCTAAAAAGAAGTATATCGGAATGTTTGTCTCGTTGGCGGGCGTGGTGCTGATTTCGGTGGGGACAGGCAATGCCGGCAGTATGGGAATCTCGCCGGCGGGTTTGCTCTTGGCGGCACTTAGTGCGGTGCTCTGGGCTACCTACTGGCTTATCAACAACAAGCAGAAGAACCAGACGGACGGGAGTGTGGCATTGTTTGTGACTTTCCTCTTCGGTTCTGCCTACATGTTGGTGGGGGCGACCTTTGTCGGAGTGGATTTGAACACTCTTTCCGGCATATTGTCTGGAATGTATGTCGGCGGCTTTGAAATGGGCATACCGTTCATTTTCTTCGGATTGGCTATGCGAACGACTTCCAATCCGGCTTTGGTGAATCAGCTGTGCTATCTGTCGCCTTTCATGTCGCTTTTCTTTATTGCGGTAGTGTTGGGCGAACCTATCGTTATCACAACTTATATAGGGCTGATACTGATAGTGTTGGGCATCGTGTTCAATCAATATTTCGTGAAGACCGTAAGCAAATGACCTGATTTTTCGGTCTGCCTTTGGCAGATTTCAGTAAATTTAATTGCTTCAATATAGGAGAATGAAAATAAATCTCTAAATTTGCAGCGTTTTTCAGAGATGCAGAATGAGAAAGGTTAAGCAGGTCATATTGTTGTTGATAACTCTTGTCATGTCGATGGCGGGTGAAACTGCTTACGCTTCTGTATCCGAGGCAATCGCGTCGGAAAAGGAATTTGCCGAAAAATATGAAGTGTGCGTTCAGCGTCCGGAGGATACCGCCTCGCGGACGCTGAACCATTTATTGTCCCACCGTTCGGCGGGTGTCCCCCAGCCGTGTGTGCAGGCGGGGCAGCCTGTGCTTTTTTGCGGCTTCAGGCTTTCGGCCTTGGGGGGACTGCCGTTTGGCGCGTTTCCTGCCGGCTGTTTCCTGCATGGGGCAGGAGGCTCCGTACGGACGGCCCGGTGCACCCGGCGGAGTGCCGCGGGATATCTCTACCTTATCGAGAGGATTCAGGTTTAGCGGCCTGCATCCCTTCCCTGTCTTTTGTTCTCCTGCCGGCGGCGCGACGGCGGGCGGAGAGATGTGTGCAGTGCGTAATTATTCAATAATTTATATATATGTTTTTTGTATTTATTGTTGTCGTTATTCTGACGGCGATAGCCCTTGTGGGTGCGGCCATGGGGATAGCGAAGCTTGTGGCTCCGCGTTCCTTCAATCCGCAGAAGGGCGAGCCGTATGAATGTGGTATCCCCACCCGCGGCCGGTCATGGGTGCAGTTCCGGGCGGGATACTATCTGTTTGCCATCCTGTTTCTGATGTTCGACATCGAGACGGTGTTTCTGTTTCCGTGGGCAGTGGTGGCAGGCCAGGTAGGGGTTTATGCTCTGGTGAGCGTGGGCTTCTTTCTGGCGGTGCTGATATTGGGCCTGGCCTATGCCTGGCGGAAAGGAGCGCTGGAATGGACATAAGGAAACGTGCGAAAATCCGTTCGATGGAGTATGAAGACTTCAAGAACAACGACTATCTGGAAGAGATGGTGCGCAGGCTGAACGCGGACGGGGCGGGCGTGGTGCTCACCACGGCCGACGAGCTGATAGACTGGGGCCGGAGCAACTCGGTATGGAGTCTGGCCCTGGGGACGAGCTGCTGCGCCATCGAGTTCATGGCTTTGGGAGCCGGACGATATGACATGGCGCGCTTTGGGTTTGAGGTGACGCGTAACTCTCCCCGCCAGGCCGACCTGCTGCTGGTGCTGGGCACCATCACCTACCGCATGGCCCCGCTGATGAAGCGCCTGTACGATCAGATGGCGGAGCCGAAGTATGTGGTGGCGGTGGGAGGATGCACCATTTCGGGAGGCCCGTTCATCAAGTCGTACAACGTGGTGAGGGGGATAGATCAGATTATCCCTGTAGATGTGTACATCCCCGGCTGTCCGCCGCGCCCCGAGGCCTTCTACTACGGGCTGATGCAGCTCCAGCGCAAGATAAAGGTGGAGCGTTTCCTGGGAGGCGTCAATCGCAGGCAGAAGGAGGCGGACGGATGTGAAGCCGGAACGGAGAAAGGAGGTGAGGCATGAAGCGTGACGAAGTGACAGGGATTGCCGGAGCGGAGGTCTGTGCGGGCAACGCCGGGGTGATAAGCATTCCGGCAGGCGAACTGCGGAGGGTTGCGGAAGGCCTGAGGCGCGACAAGGACGTGCCGATGGACTATCTGCGCGACATCGTGGGGATGGACTGGGGTGAAGAAGGCCTCGGCGCCATTTATTTCATGGAGTCGGCCGGAACGGGCGAAAGGGTGGCCCTGAAGGTGGCCGTGACCGACCGTGAACAGCCGCTGCTGCCCACCGTGAGCGACCTCTGGAAGACGGCCCTCATCAAGGAGCGCGAGGTGTTCGACTTCTTCGGCATCCGCTTTGCAGGGCATCCGGACATGCGCCGCCTCTTCCTGCGCGAGGACTGGAAAGGATGGCCTCTGCGCAAGGACTATGACATGGACTCGAACCCGCTGCGGTTGGACAACGAGACCAACGCGGACACCACCACGGAATACCGCCTGCTGCCGGACGGCACGCTGGAGGGCGTGGCGCATCCGGTGTTCGGCGAAGGCGACTTCGTGATAAACATCGGCCCGCAGCATCCCTCCACGCACGGCGCGCTGCGCATGCGCGTGGCGCTGGACGGCGAGACGGTGACGAAGGTCGACCCGATTCTGGGATACATCCACCGGGGCATAGAGAAGATGAACGAGAGCCTCACCTATCCGCAGACGCTGGGCATGACCGACCGTCTGGACTATCTGAGCGCGCACCAGAGCCGTCACGCCCTGTGCATGTGCATCGAGCGGGCGGCGGGCATCGAGGTGCCCGAACGTGCCGTATACATCCGCGCCGTCATGGACGAGCTGCAGCGCATCGACTCGCACCTGATATTCTATGCGTGTATGGTGCTCGACATGGGAGCCATGACGCCGTTCTTCTACGGCTTCCGCGAGAGGGAGATGATTCTCGACATCTTCGAGGAGACCACCGGCGGCCGGCTGATACAGCACTACAACGTGATAGGCGGTGTGCAGGCCGACATTCATCCCGACTTCTGCCGGAAGGTAAGGGAGTTTACGGCCCACATGCGGAGCGTGATAAAGGACTACCACGACATATTCACTGACAATGTCATCGCGGACACCCGCCTGAAGGGGGTGGGCCTGCTGTCGGGGGAGGATGCCGTGTCGCTGGGCTGCACCGGCGCCACGGGGCGCGCCTCGGGATGGGCGAACGACGTGCGCAAGCGCCACCCCTATTCGGTCTACGGCAAGGTGGACTTCAGGCAGGTCACCCGCACCGAGGGGGACTCCTTCGCCCGCTATCTGGTGCGCATGGACGAGATCCTGGAGTCGTGCCGCATCATCGACCAGCTGATAGACAACATCCCAGAGGGCGGCTTCCGGGCGAAGACGAAGCCCGTCATCAAGCTGCCCGAAGGCATCTATACGGCCGAGGTGGAGTCGAGCCGCGGCGAATTCGGCGTGATGATCGAGAGCCGGGGCGACAAGGTGCCCTACCGCCTGCATTTCCGCTCCACGGGGCTTCCGCTGGTGCATGCCATGGATACGGTGTGCCGCGGGTGGAAGATTGCCGACCTGATCGCCATCGGCGCCTCGCTGGACTTTGTGATTCCTGACATTGACAGATAAACTTAAAACGAAACCGTTATGTTTTTAGACTATTATAATTTAGAACCTCTCCTGACGGGCATCCATGCGGCGCTGTGCGGCCTGATGCCCGAGTGGGCGGCCCTTACGCTTGAGGGTGTGGCGGTAGGTGTGGCCATCATGCTGATGTATGCCGTGCTGGCCGTCGTGCTGATCTACATGGAGCGCAAGGTGTGTGCGGCCTTCCAGTGCCGCATCGGCCCGAACCGCGTGGGGGGGAAGGGCGGCCTGCTTCAGGTGCCGGCCGACGTGCTGAAGATCCTGACCAAGGAGATCATCAGCCTGACGCACGCGGACCGGTTCCTCTACAATCTGGCCCCCTTTCTTGTGATACTGGCCTCCATCCTGACCTTTTCGTGCCTGCCGTGGAACAAGGGCGCGGAAATCCTGCACATGAACATCGGCATCTTCTTCGTGCTGGCGGCCTCGAGCATCGGGGTGCTGGGCATCCTGCTTGCCGGGTGGAGCAGCAACAGCAAGTATACGCTGATCGGCGCGGTGCGCAGCGGTGCGATGATCATCAGCTACGAGGTGTCCATCGGCATCTCGGTGCTGACGATGGTGGTGCTGAGCGGCGCGATGGACATCCAGACGATCGTGGCGGGCCAGGCCGACGGATGGAACATCTTCAAGGGGCACGTCCCTGCCGTGGCTGCCTTCATCGTCTATCTAATTGCCGGAAATGCGGAGGCCAACCGCGGCCCGTTCGACCTGGCCGAGGCCGAGCAGGAGCTGACGGCAGGCTACCACACGGAGTATTCGGGCATGCACTTCGGCTTCTTCTATCTGGCCGAATACCTGAACCTGTTCATTACGGCGGGCATCGCCGCGACGCTGTTCTTGGGCGGATGGATGCCGCTGCATGTGGCGGGGCTTGACGGATTCAACGCGGTGATGGACTACATTCCGGGCTTCGTGTGGTTTCTGGGCAAGACCTTTGTGATCGTGTTCCTGCTGATGTGGATCCGGTGGACTTATCCTCGCCTGCGCATTGACCAGGTGCTGACCCTCGAGTGGAAATATCTGATGCCTACATCACTGGCCGTCCTGCTGCTGATGACCGTATGCAAGGTTTGTGGACTGACATTTTAAAGAGTATGCTTATGAACGGATTCTGTAAATATATGGAGGGATACCTGGCCGGAGTGAAGAGTCTTCTGACGGGCATGCGCACTTCGATGAAGGTGTTCTGCGAGAAGAAGATAACGGAGCAGTATCCCGAAAACCGCCATACCACGCTCCACATTCCGGAGCGCCACCGCGCCATGCTGGTGATGCCTCACGACGAAGAGGGGAACAACCGCTGCATCGCGTGCGGGCTGTGCCAGATGGCCTGTCCGAACGGCACGATCCGTCTGACCACGGAAATGCGCGAGACGGAAGACGGAAAGAAAAGGAGGTTTCTGGTGAAATATGAATACAACCTGGGCTCGTGCATGTTCTGCCAGCTGTGCGTGAACGCGTGTCCGCACGATGCCATCCGGTTTACGAACGACTTTGAGAATGCCGTGTTTCAGAAGGAGAAACTCGTGCTGACTCTGAACAAGAAATAAAAACGGTAATATATTATGGGTATATCACTTCAAGAAATCGTGTTTTATATTGTGGGCGCCTGCATCATCGTCTGTTCGGTGCTTGCGGTGACCACGGGCAAGATTCTTCGTGCCGCCACCTACCTGCTGTTCGTGCTGTTCGGCACGGGCGCCATTTATGGGGTTCTGGGCTATACGTTCCTGGGGGCGGTGCAGCTGATGGTGTATGCGGGGGGCATTGTGGTGCTCTACGTGTTCTCCATCCTGCTGACACGGTCGGACAAGGACATGAAATACCGCCAGAGCCGGGCGCGGCTGGCCGGCGTGCTGCTGACCGTGGTGGCCGGAGCTGCCCTGGTGCTGTTTCTGGTCTTCACTAACGGCTTTGCCCTGGATCTGATTCCGCAGGGGGTGGAGCTGCCTGTCGAACAGATAGGCCGTGCGCTGATCGGTACGGGCAAGTATGAGTTCGTGCTGCCCTTCGAGGCTGTGGGCGTGCTGCTTTTGGCGTGCATGGTAGGGGCTATCCTGATAGCCCAGAAGGAAAGTGGAAAAACAAAAGAATGAGTTTATGGAAATAGAGATTCA
Organism: uncultured Bacteroides sp.; assembly: GCA_949294185.1. Taxonomy (GTDB): domain Bacteria; phylum Bacteroidota; class Bacteroidia; order Bacteroidales; family Bacteroidaceae; genus Phocaeicola. Next base: position 97,487 of record CASFGA010000003.1, on the reverse strand, counting down.
TGTGATTCATTATCTGGTGGTCAGCACGGTGATGATGTTTTGCGGGATATACGGATTCTTCACCCGCAAGAACCTGCTGGCACTGCTGATATCGGTGGAGCTGATGCTCAACTCGGTGAACATCAACTTTGCGGTGTTCAACCGGTATCTTTTCCCCGACCGCCTGGAAGGGCATTTCTTCAGCCTGTTCGGCATCGCCGTGGCGGCTGCCGAGACGGCTGTGGCCATCGCCATCATCATCAATGTGTATCGCAACGTGAAGCAGGTGCTTACCGACGACATCACCGACCTGAAGGGATGACGGCGGGAGACGGCCATTTATTACAAACTATTAACTGTTGATTAAAAGATGGACTATACGATTCTTATACTTGCCTTGCCGGCGCTGAGCTTTCTGCTGCTGGCTTTGGCGGGCATGAAAATGTCGCACCGCACGGCGGGCATTGTCGGGACGCTGTCGCTGGCCGCGGTGGCGGTGCTGAGCTACGCTACGGCCTGCAGCTATTTCACTGCGGGGCGTACGGAAGAGGGACTGTTCCCCACGCTCACTCCGTGGAATTTCGAGTGGCTGCCGTTCACTTCCTCCCTCCGCATCGACATGGGCATCCTGCTTGATCCCATTTCGGTGCTGATGCTGGTGGTGGTCTCTACGGTGAGCCTGATGGTGCACATCTACTCGTTCGGCTACATGAAGGGTGAAAAGGGCTTCCAGCGCTACTATGCCTTCCTTTCGCTCTTCACGTTCGCCATGTTGGGACTGGTGGTGGCTACCAACATCTTTCAGATGTACGTGTTCTGGGAGCTAGTGGGCGTGTCGTCATACCTGCTCATCGGGTTCTACTACACCAGGCCCGAGGCTGTCGCCGCGAGCAAGAAGGCGTTTATCGTGACGCGCTTCGCCGATCTGGGCTTCCTCATCGGCATCCTGATTTACGGATACTACATGCAGACATTCACCTTCACTCCTTCCGAGGAGCGGCTGATGCAGGCGGGCATGGTTCTCCCCTGGGCGCTGGGCCTGATGTTTGTGGGCGGCGCGGGCAAGAGCGCCATGTTTCCGCTGCACATCTGGCTGCCCGACGCGATGGAGGGCCCCACTCCGGTGTCGGCCCTGATACATGCTGCCACGATGGTGGTGGCCGGTGTCTACCTGGTGGCGCGCATGTTTCCGCTGTATGTGGAGTTCGCTCCCCATGTGCTGCATGCGGTGGCGTGGGTGGGGGCGTTTACCGCCCTCTATGCGGCCGCGGTGGCCTGCGTGCAGAGTGACATCAAGCGCGTGCTGGCCTTTTCCACCATCTCGCAGATAGGCTTCATGATGGTGGCCTTGGGCGTATGCACGGACGCCGACCCGCACGGCGGGGGACTGGGATACATGGCGGGCATGTTCCACCTGTTCACCCACGCCATGTTCAAGGCTCTGCTCTTTCTTGGGGCGGGCTGCATCATCCATGCCGTCCACAGCAACGAGATGGAGACGATGGGCGGCCTGCGCAAGTATATGCCGGTGACCCACATCACCTTTCTGGTGGCCTGTCTGGCCATTGCGGGCATACCGCCGTTCTCCGGATTCTTCTCGAAGGACGAGATCCTGACGGCCTGCTTCGGCTTCAGTCCGGCGATTGGATGGATCATGACGGCGATTGCCGGAATGACGGCCTTCTACATGTTCCGTCTCTACTACGGCATCTTCTGGGGCAGGGAGAACAGGGAGCTGCATGCCCGGCACACTCCCCGCGAGAGTCCGCTTGCGATGACCGTTCCGCTCGCGTTTCTGGCTCTGGTCACGGTGGGGGTGGGATTCATTCCTTTCGGCCGCTTCGTGTCGGCCGACGGGCATGCGTATGACATCCATCTGGACTGGGCTGTGGCAGGCACCAGCATCGTGGTGGCCGTGGCCGCCATTGCGCTTGCCACATGGATGTACGCACGCGACAGGCAGCCTGTGGCCGATATGCTCGCCGCACGTTTCAGCCGTTTGCACCGCGCGGCCTACCGCCGCTTCTACATGGACGAGGCGTGGCTGTTTGTGACGAAGCGGATCATCTTCCGCTGCGTGTCGGTTCCCGTGGCATGGTTCGACCGCCATGTGGTCGACCAGTTCATGAACTTTATGGCATGGGGCGCCAACGCGGCGGGCGAGAGCGTGCAGCCCGTGCAGAACGGCCGTATCCAGACCTATACCTGGTGGTTCCTGAGCGGAATAATCGTGCTGACGGCGGTGCTTCTGCTCGCTTAGTGAATGATAGACAGTGAAAAAATAACAGTGAAGGGCCGGCGGCGGAGACGACGCACTGCCGGCCGTTAATCCAAGACAAGATGAATATATTGAGCCTTTTTGTATTGATACCCCTTCTGATGCTTCTGGGGCTGTGGATGAGCCGCAGCCTGAATCAGGTGAGGGGAGTGATGGTGGCGGGATCGGGCCTGCTGCTTGTACTGGCCGTATGGCTTACGGTGTCCTACATCGGGCTGCGCGGCGAAGGAGCGGACGAGGAGATGCTCTTCACCGCCAGCGTGACCTGGTTCGCCCCGCTCCACATCTGCTATTCGGTGGGTGTGGACGGCATATCGGTGGTGATGCTGCTGCTGAGCGCCGTGATTGTGTTTACGGGAACGTTCGCTTCGTGGAAGCTGAAGCCCCTGACCAAGGAATACTTCCTGTGGTTCACGCTGCTGAGCACCGGGGTGTTCGGATTCTTCATCTCCACCGACCTGTTTACGATGTTCATGTTCTACGAGGTGGCGCTTATCCCGATGTATCTGCTCATCGGCGTGTGGGGAAGCGGACGCAAGGAGTATTCGGCCATGAAGCTCACGCTGATGCTGATGGGCGGCTCGGCCTTCCTGCTGATAGGCATCCTGGGCATCTACTACGGAGCCGGGGGCGAGACGATGAACATTCTTGAAATCGTGAAGGAGCGGATTCCGACGGAGGTGCAGCGCATCTTCTTCCCGGCGGTGTTCTTGGGATTCGGTGTGCTGGGCGCGCTCTTCCCGTTCCATACCTGGAGCCCCGACGGTCACGCTTCGGCACCGACCGCCGTGTCCATGCTCCACGCCGGCGTGCTGATGAAGCTGGGAGGTTACGGATGCTTCCGCGTGGCGATGTATCTGATGCCCACGGGAGCCGCCATTTGGGGAGACCTCTTTCTGGTGCTGACCACCATTTCGGTGGTCTACGGGGCGTTCAGCGCCGTGGTGCAGACCGACCTGAAGTACATCAATGCCTATTCGTCGGTGAGCCACTGCGGCCTGGTGCTTTTCGCCCTGCTGATGATGACCCGCGTCAGCGCTACGGGAGCCATCCTGCAGATGCTGAGCCACGGGCTGATGACGGCCCTGTTCTTTGCGCTCATCGGCATGATCTACGGCCGTACCCACACGCGTGACATCCGCCAGCTTTCCGGACTGATGAAGATCATGCCTTTCCTGTCGGTGGGCTATGTGATAGCCGGTCTGGCCAATCTGGGGCTGCCGGGTCTGAGCGGCTTCGTGGCCGAGATGACGGTGTTTGTCGGCTCGTTCGAGCGTGCCGATTCGTTCCACCGCATTTGTACGGTCATCGCCACCACGAGCATCGTGATCACGGCGGTCTATATCCTCCGCGTGGTAGGCAGGATACTTTACGGCACCTGCCGCAATCCGGAGCATCTGAAGCTGACCGACGCCACGTGGGACGAGCGTTTCGCCGTCATCTGCCTGATAGTGGCCGTGGCCGGACTGGGACTCTCCCCGTGGTGGGTGAGCAACGTCATCAGCGCGAGTGTGGAACCGATCATATCACAATTAAGTCAACTGTAACATTATGGACATAACAACATCATTACTTTCCATGCAGGCCGAAGTGAGTCTGGTCATCATACTGGTCGTCATGCTTCTGGCCGATCTGATCATAAGGGAGCCGGGGCACAGGAAGCTTCAGATACTGGGCTGTATCCTGATGGCGGTGCAGCTGGCGCTTAACATTGTCCCCGCGGAGGGAGAGGCCTTCGGCGGCATGTACCGCAGCACGGAAATGGCCTCCGTGGTCAAGACCGTCCTGACGGCGGGCACACTGCTCGTGTTCATGCAGGCAGGCGAATGGCTGGGCCGCGAGGATACGCGCGGCAAGGCGGGCGAATTCTACATGCTTACGCTGAGCACGCTTCTGGGCATGTTTCTGATGGTGAGTGCAGGCAGCTTCATGCTCTTCTACATCGGTCTGGAGCTGGCCAGCATCCCGATGGCCTGCCTGGTGGCGTTCGACAAGCGCCGCCACCACAGCGCCGAGGCCGGGGCGAAGTTTATCCTCAGCTCCATGTTCTCGTCGGCGCTGATGCTCTACGGCCTTTCTCTGATTTACGGTACGTGCGGCACGGTGTATTTCGCCGACATGGCCGCGCAGCTCACGGGTACCCCGCTGCAGGTCATGGCGATGGTACTCTTCTTTGCCGGCCTGGGATTCAAGGTGAGCCTCGTCCCCTTCCACATGTGGACTCCCGATGTCTATCAGGGCGCGCCCACTCCGGTGGCGGGATACCTGTCGGTCATCTCAAAGGGTGCGGCGGCCTTTGCCATGGCGGCCGTGTTGCTGAAGGTGTTCGGGGGCATGGTGCATGACTGGAGCCTGCTCTTGAGCATCGTGATCGTGCTTACCATCACGGTGGGCAACGTGTTTGCCATCCTTCAGAGCGATCTGAAGCGGTTCATGGCCTACAGCAGCATCTCGCAGGCGGGCTACATCGTGCTCGGCGCGCTGGCAGGAAGCGGGCAGGGGATGGCCTCACTGGTCTACTACGTGATCATCTACATCGCGGCCAACCTTGCGGTGTTCGGCATCATCGGCATCGTCGAGCAGCACACGGGCGGGAAGACCGACCGCTCCGTCTATGCGGGGCTTTACCAGACCAATCCGCGCCTGGCCTTCGGCATGACGCTCGCGCTCTTCTCGTTGGCGGGCATTCCGCCCTTCGCGGGCTTCTTCTCGAAGTTCTTCGTGTTTGCCGCGGCCTTCCATGCCGGCCACTGGCTGGTGGTGTTTCTGGCGCTTGTCAACACCATCATCTCGCTCTACTACTACCTGCTGGTGGTGAAGGCCATGTACATCACGCCGAGCGACAGCCCCGTGCCGGCCTTCCGCACGGACGGCCTGACGCGTGCGGGCGTGCTTGTGTGTGTGGCGGGAGTCGTCGTGACCGGCCTGGTGAGCGGCCTTTACGGCCTGCTCAGCGGTGCGGCCCTGCCGTAGGCGCATGCCTCCTCTCCCGTCCGGTGCCGGGCGGCCGGGCGTATGGCCGTGTGCGGCCCTCCTTCCGGCCCTTCCGTCTGCGGCGGGGATGCGGACAAAAAGGGGAGGAGTCCCTAAGGTCTCCTCCCCGCCGGCGGCTGTCCGGCCGCCCCTTCCGTCTTGAAAAAGGTCTATATGTTTTCTGCGGCACGCCGGATGCGGTCTCCTGACCTTGGCCGCGTGTCACTCAAGATTCATTTTTCTTTCTCGTCTTCATTATCTTTTTCTTTTTCATTTATGTAGATGCCCCCTCCCAAAGCCCGGTATAGATGCACTTGGTTGATGCATTTCGAAGTATTTAGGCGGATACGTTCCAATTCACATTCAAGATAGCGTTCATCGGCCGAAAGCACTTCCAGATAGCCCACAAAATTGAGTTGGAAAAGTTCTTTTGCATTCTCGATGGAGCGGTTGTGTGTTTGGCTTTCTTCTTCTTTCAATTCGCTTCTTAATGTGAGCCTTTCGTGGGCGGTAACCAGATTGGACACTTCTTCATAAGCCCTCAAGGCCGTTTCGTGATATCGTGACAGTGCAATCTGTTGCTCTCCCTTTGCCGTATTCCAGAGATGTTTCAATTCATGTCGGTTGAAGATTGGTGCGGAAAGTCCGGCCGCAAGATTATAGACCAACGATGCGGGCGCAGTGAACCATTTGCTGATGTTGAATGCATTGAATCCGCCTTCCGCCCCGATAGTCAGAGAAGGGAAGAAGGCTTTGCGTGCAGCTTTCAGGTCGGCCTTTGCTGCCAACAACTCCCATTCCGCTGAGCGGATATCGGGCCGGTATGTCAGCAGTTGGGCCGGTATTCCGGTCTGTATGGGGAATGTCAGCCCGCGCATCTCCTCAAACCCGATTCGTTTTACTTCAAATGGGAAACATCCCATCAGTGTGGCAAGGGCTCGTTCTTTTTCTTCTGTCAGCTGTTCCGTTTCAAGCAGCAGTCCTTTCAGGTTGAGCAGGCGCGACTTAAATTGGTCTACGGCAAGCTGCGTCACTTCACCTTCCTGCTTCAGTTCGTAGGTCAGACGGTATGAGGCTTCCGTGTTTTCGATGGCTCCTCTCAGAATGTCTTGTTGCTTGTCGAGACCAATCAGCTCAAAGTATTGTGAGGCCGTTTCCGCGATGAGCAGCGTACGGGCATATTGTGTCGCTTCGGCAGAAGCCATCCAGCGTGCCGCCGCCGCTTGTCTTTTGTGATTCAGCTTTCCCCAGATATCCGCTTCCCATTGGAAGAGGATTCCCAGGTTCAGGTCTTTGTAAGGGTCTGGTATGTGCTTGTCTGTCTCAAGGTCGGGAGTGTTTGTAGTGGCATTTCCCACTCCGTCCATCGTATATTCACCGAAGCGCCGGATGCCTGCGCTTAGTCCGGCCGAAAGTTGCGGAAACATGGCCTGCCGTCCCTGTTTCATTTGGCTTCGTGCCTGGCGCATGCGTTCCACGGTTTGCCGGAAAGAATGATTGTTGCTCAAGGCAGTATGGATGTAGCCTTGCAATATCGTGTCTGGGAAGAAACTTTCCCATGAGAGCATGGCGAGTGTGGCGGTATCTGTAGGGAGATGACCGTTCGTGTAAGTGTCGGGCAGAATCAGTTTTTCGTCTGCCGCGAGCTGCGGAGCTTTACAGCTCCACAGCATGATGCCCGTCAGGATTGACAGACTATATAAGATTGAGTTGCGTTTCATTCTTTTTGTCATCATTATGCTTTTTACGTTTCATTTTCGTTTCAAGTGTCTCAAACAGTATGTATAGTCCCGGAACCAGGAAGATTCCTGCCAATGTCCCTACTAGCATGCCACCGGCGGCAGCCGTTCCGATCGAACGGTTTCCCAATGCTCCGGCTCCTGTGGCGAATACCAACGGAATCAGTCCGCAGATGAACGCGAATGATGTCATCAGGATGGGACGCAGGCGACTGGTGGCTCCTTTCAGGGCCGAATCCATAATGCCCGTTCCACGGCGGCGGTATTGGTTGGCCATTTCGATAATCAGAATAGCGTTCTTTCCTAACAGACCGATTAGCATCACCAGAGCCACCTGGGCATATATGTTGTTTTCCAGACCGGCCAACTGCAGGAAGAAATAGGATCCGAACATTCCTGCCGGAAGCGAGAGGATGACCGGGAACGGAAGCAGCAGGCTTTCGTATTGTGCCGCTAGCAGCAGATAGACAAACAGCAGGCAGATGGCGAAAGTGGCGAGTGTCTGTCCGCCGGATTCTTTCTCTTCCTTTGTCACGCCCGACCATTCGATGTGGTAGCCTCGCGGCAGGATGTCTTGTGCAATCTCTTCCACGGCTGCGATTGCCTCGCCTGAACTGACCCCTTTGGCCGCATCGCCGGTTATCAGGGCGGAGGTGAACATGTTGTATCGTGTAATCTGGCTCGGCCCATAGATTCGTTCCATGGTCATGAAGTTGGAATACGGCACCATATTGCCTTCCTTGTTCTTGGCGAAAAGGCTGAAGATGTCATCGGGGTTCATGCGATATTCGGGGGATGCCTGGAGCATGACTTTGTACATCTGGCCGAAGCGGATGAAGTTGGATGAATAGAAGCTGCCGATGTATGATTGTAGGGTCTCCATCGATTCCTGCAGGCTGACACCCAGTTTGGCCGCTTTCGCCAAGTCCACTTTCAGTAGATACATCGGGAAGTTCGGATTGAATCCGGATGAAACGCCTGAGAGGCGGGGATCCTGGTTCAGCCGCTCCACGAGCTTGTCTGCCACGCTTGCCAAATCTTGAAACGACCCGGCCGTGCGGTCTTGAAGACGGAGCTCAAAGCCGCTGGCGTTGCCAAATCCCGGAACGGACGGTGGAAGGAAGAACTGGATCTGCGCGTCCTTGATGTGCGATGTACGGTCGGCAAAGGTCGACATGAGTTCGTCGGCACTCTTGTCTCGCTCGCTCCAAGGGGTCAGGTTGATCATGCCCATGCCGAAGCTTGCTCCTTCCGTTTCGGTCATCAGGCTATATCCGGCGAGGGTGGAGACGCTTTCCACTTCATCGAACGGTAGCAGTGCGGCCTGCACGCTGCTCAGTGCGGCCTCGCTCCGTTCGAGTGTGGCTCCCGGAGGCGTGTCGACATTGACATAAATCATGCTCTGGTCTTCGTTGGGTATGAATCCGGCAGGCAGAATGCTGCTCATGCCCCATGTGGCGAGGAAGAACACGATTAGAGTGGCGTATGTAAAGAAACGGCGTCCCAGAAAATGTTTCAGTCCGCGTCCGTATCCCGACTCAAACCTCTCATACCGTTTGTTGAATGCCCGGAATCCGCGTCCCAACAGTCCTACCTTCTTATGGAGTTGGCCAGGAGGTTTCAGCATCAGCGCGCAGAGGGCCGGCGAGAGTGTCAGCGCATTGACACCTGATATGGCGATGGCTGCTGCCAGTGTCAGTGAGAACTGCCGATAGAAGATGCCGACCGTTCCTTCCATGAATCCTACAGGTAAAAATACAGCCGACATGACTAGCGTGATGGCGATGATGGCCCCGCCGATTTCCTTGATAGCTGCAACAGAGGCTTCATAGGGCGAGAGCCGCTGTTCGTGTATCTTCACATGAACCGCTTCAACCACCACGATAGCGTTGTCTACCACAATACCGATAGACAGGACTAGCGCGAACAAAGTCAGCATGTTGATGGAGAATCCCAAGGCTTCCATGAAGAAGAAGGTGCCGACGAGAGAAACCGGAACGGCGATGGCCGGAATCAGTGTGGAGCGGAAATCCTGCAGGAAGATGAACACCACGACGAACACCAGAATGAACGCTTCGAGCAGGGTTCGCAACACGGCGGAGATGGAAGCGTCGAGGAAGCGCGACACATCGTATGAAATGTTGTAGTCCATTCCAGGCACGAAACTGCTTTCCTTCACTTCTTCCATCTTGGCCTTGATGTTTTGGATGACTTCCCGTGCATTCGATCCCGGGCGCTGCTTGATCATGATGGAAGCCGACGGGCGTCCGTCGGTCATGGATATCATGTTGTAGTCTTCCGAGTCGAACTCGATTTCCGCCACATCCTTCAGCCGGAGCAGAGACCCGTCGGACATGGCCTTCAGTACAATCTCCCCGTAGTCTTCGGGGGTGGAGAACTTTCCTGTATATTGCAGCACATACTGCAGATGCTGCGGGAGCTTGTCTGAGCTGATGCCGGTCTTTCCCGGAGCCGCTTCGATGTTCTGGCTGCGTATGGCTTCGGTCACATCTTGCGGCGACATGCTGTAGGCGGCCAAGCGGTTGGGATTCAGCCACACGCGCATCGCATAGTCTCGGCTTCCCATAATTTCTACCAGGCCCACACCGTCGATGCGTTTCAGCTCGCGGAGGATGTTTATGTCAGCAAAGTTGTAGACGAACTTTTCGGTGTGTGTGCTGTCGGTGCTGAAAATGTTCAGATACATCAGCATGCTGTTCACTTCCTTTTCGGTGACCACTCCTGCGCGTATGACCTCTTCTGGAAGCTCATCAAGCACGGTGGTCACACGGTTCTGCACATTCACCGCCGCCACATCCGGGTCAGTCCCCACCCTGAAGTAGACAGTGGTCAGCGACATGCCGTCGTTCGTGCATACAGTGGTCATGTATGTCATTCCCGGCACTCCGTTTATGGCCCGTTCCAAAGGGGTGGCCACCGTTTTCGACATTACATCGGCACTTGCGCCCGTATAGCGGGCTGTGACGGTGACAGAGGGAGGAACGATATCGGGGAACTGAGTGATGGGTAGGCGTGTCAACGACATGATACCCAAGCATACGATCAGCACGGAAATCACGCAGGATAAGATGGGGCGTTTTATAAATGTTTCAAGCATGGTTTTCAGGGTTTATTTGATTAAGGTCGTATCTGTCTGTGAATAAACTTCCTTTAGAATTTGACGGAAATCTACCGTATCAGGCTTTATATTGGAACCGTCTTTGACGCTCTGTATACCTTCGTAAACGATAGTTGTACCCGGATCGAAATCTTGGGTCACATAGAACTGGTGGTAGCGTTCCAACGGTTGGAAACTGCGTACTTTGACTACGCCTTTTTCATCCACTACATATACATAGGTGAAATCTTGTATTTCGAAAGTAGACTTTTGGGGCACCAGATAGACATTGTCCATGCGTGTGAGCATACGGATCTTTCCCGTTACGCCGTGTTTGAGCAGACCTTCCGGGTTCGGGAAGCGGACGCGGAAGGCGATGGAGCCTGTTCCTCGTTCGAAATCTCCTTCCACTGTCTCCACTTTTCCTTTGTGGCGGTACACGCTTCCGTCGGACAAGAGCAGTTCAATATCGTTCATTTCCGGCTGCTGCTCGCCTTGTATCTGCGCGCGTTTGTATTTCAGATATTCGCTCTCATTCACTCGGTAGTAGGCAAATACTTCCGACACATCGCTGACAGTAGTCAGCAGGTTGGCCGGCGTGACCAGACTTCCCACCTTGTAGGGGATACGGTCTACGTATCCTTCGAAAGGTGATGTTACGGTGGTATAGGAATAGTTGGTTTGTGCCCTTTGTAGCTGTGCTTTGGCCTGTTCTACTTTCATCCGGGCTACTTCCATTTCCGTGTTGGCTTGATCCAAACGGATTTTAGCAATGATATTCTTTTCTACCATCCGCTTGATGCGCTCTGACTCATATTCGGCCATCTGGTATCCTGCTTCCGCTTGTTTGAAATTAGCTTGTGCCTCTTTTACCTGTTCGGCATATTCTTCCGAACTCAGGCGGAACAGCGGCTGTCCTTTGGAAACTTTTTGGCCTTCGTCTACCAAAATCTGCTCAACGAAACCTTCCACTTTTGGCTTGACTTCCACAAACTGGATAGCCTGCACATCAGCCACATGCGACTGAGGAACATCGATGGTTGTCGGTTGAAGGATGGTGATTGGTGTGGAGGCGGTTCGGAACACTGAAGATCCTTTTTTCTCGTCACACGAGTTTAGCAGCCCCATGCATACGACAAGGGCTGTAAACGCTTGAAATGCATTTACTTTCATAAAATTAAATGGGATAAAAAGTTTTTAGTGTTTGATTCAATCAGAAAGTTCTCATCCGAGGTTTAACGGCTAAATGAGATAGACACAGCATATCCTATGGATACTGCGGCCTCTGGAAATGGAGATACGGACAGAACTGCCCACCGTCTTCGGTTTGAAATCGGATGTGTAAAATTGGGAGAACAGAAACGAAAAAGGGATGGAATGCGCGTCCGGATAGAGGGAATCACGCGTGTGTTTTCTGCAAAAATTATCCGTTTCGGTTTCTGGTTGAGTGATTTCTGTGGTGTGTGAGGGGAAAAGGCTCGTGTCGTTGGCCAATACATCCGTCTGTGCTATCAGTAGCATGATGGCACACAACAGTCTGAGTGCGAAGTTGTGGATGTCTTTTCGTGTTAACATGATGCCTTTATTATATATGGTGCAAATGTAAGAAAAACTTTCTCAACAAGCAAATAAAAAGCTGAAGCGTTTTGTTGTAATGGCACGGACAGATGGTGACATTCTTGTTCAGAATACTTGGCTATGTTCGATTGTGGCAAGTTCATTCATCTTTTCCGTGACGACTATGCTGACGGATGTGGACATATTGCAAAATTGATGTTTTTGTATGATTTTTGCAGGCGAGTCTTTCCTTGAAGAGTATAGATGGCACAATTCCCGGTGCAGCTTGTATGCAGGCCGCGCCGGGAATTGTAATATGAAAAAGAAAATTCTTATTTGTCGCGCGGAGTGAAGTCCGTGCGTCCGAACGCTTTGCCCGTCCATTTTACATCCCCTCCGTAGAGTATGCGGCTGATACGGGAGAATTCAGCTTCGTAATTCCGCTCGTCGTTCAGGTCGTAGACGGCAAAATAACCCCATCCCTCGTTCTTGATCTGCTTCACCATGTCGGGGATGATTTTCACATCACCTTTGGCGGTCGTCACTTCCACGGCATACGGGCACTGCTTGGCTGTGGCAATCGTGTCGGCTCCGATGGAACGCCATTTGCCATAAAGTCCGTAGATGGAGTAGTCCACCATGTCGTTCACTTTCATGCCGTCGGTCTCTCCGGCGGGGAAGTCATACCCCGTATACCAGTAGATGCCCAGTGTCTTGTCGGGCATCAGCTTTCGGCATTCGTATACCAGATCGGCATAGCGTGTCTGTGTACATTCTTCGATGCTTGGGGCTACGGCGTGCGACGGGATGTACGGTTCGACCTTTTGGTCGGTCACATAGGTGGAATATTCGTCGTCGAAATCAATTCCGTCCAGTCCGTAGATGTCCATGTAGTATTTCAGTTCCTGTGCAAAGGTGCGTGCAGCTTCTCTTGACAGACTCCGCATGCCTGCGGCCGTATGGTCTCCCAAGATGGAGAGATGCACCTTCATGCCCTTGGCCTGCAGCGGGCGCACAGTCTTTTCTATATTGTCGAGTACGAAGCGCGTCTGTTCGTTACATGACACATAGGGCTGCCCCTCCTCGTTCAGGCGAATGTTGGCGGCGAAGATGCTCGCGATGTCAAAGAAAGGCTCTCCCGACTCTTTCATCAGGTATTCGCCGGTGTTGAGCATGCTTTCGCGGTTCACTTCCACATAACACAGATTCTTGACTCTCCTCTCTCGGTTTATCTCCGGAGCGGCGGGAAGGGGCGTGACAAGGTAGATGAAGGTCTTGTTGTTGGCTATAAGCCGTGCCCCGTCCGATACGGTGGCCGATATGGGGACAGCATATCTTTCTCCTGTCCTGGCTCCTGCGGCGATGTTCAGACCGATGACTTCCGAGCGGGTCTTTCCTGCCGGAATGACTGCCTTCCCTTCGTTGTCCATAGACAGGCTTTCGGCCGGATAGAGAGTGTACGATGTGCCGTTCACCCGGTTGTAGGCATCCAGTGCCTCTTCGTCTATACGGAAGGTGATGTCCAGATTCTTTTCGTAAGGCTGTGAAAGCTCAAAATAGATGTGTCCTTTGGCAGGCGATTCGCCTCGCTGTGCCAGAGGGGTCAGCATTCCGGCTCCTGCGGCAGACAGTACCTTGCCAAAAGGTTCATCGGGCGATACGGCCACAGTTTCTCCCTTCGGACTGTTTCCACCGCATGCTGTCAGGATCACGACGGCCAACGCACATGCGCTCTTCATGATTTTTTTCATACCAATCATCGTTTGTTGTTGTTTTAGGGTTAGATAAATATTTTAGGTGTGTGTTTCTGCTTTCAGTCTTTGTCAATCTTGACGATACCTCCGGTATCAGGATTGAATATCACGCGTGTGTTGACTTTCTTGTCGAAAAGTCCGTCGGTAAGCACTTCCGTATATCCGAATTGAGTGACGGGCAGTTCTCCATTGAACAGCGTTTTTCCCTGCCAGTCCACGGTTACCTTCCCTTTTCCGGGGATGTTGTAGATGACTCCTTTGGGCTTCTTCCTTTTCTCTTCCTCGGGTACGACCGGCACGGGTGCAGTGGAGCTGACGCTGATGTAGAGCGGTTCGCCGGTCAGGTTGTCCGGAGAAAGCATTCCAAGCAGGCGTGAGAACCGTGCTATCACCTTGTCTTCAGTTCCGTTTTCAGGTGCGATTCGGAAGGTGAAGAGCCGGTCTTCGCGGTCGGTAGTTCCGGTGAACATCTCTGTCAGCGCCCTTTCCTGCTTGTCGAGGTTGCCGATGACCAACTTCATGGCGTCTCCGTCATTGGGCATGGCGTCGGCCTGCCCGCGCAGGATAAGGTTCTTGCTTTCGCGGATGTTGTAGATTTCCCTTGCCACGAGTTCCGCCATCTTGGCGGTGGAAGCGGCCATCAGCATCTCTTCGGTCATGTAGCGTCGGGGATCCTCGTGCTTTTGGGGCTTCTCGAGCTTAGGGCTTCCGGTTTCTTCCCGTTTCGGGGCGGTAGTATTTATGGCCTTCACGATGCCGTTGGCGGTCAGTTCGATGTTCGAAGCTACATCCTTGTCTTTAAGCTTCATGATATAGGCTTTGGTCGAGTCGGGCACTCCGGCCGAGCGCACATCGACGCGCTTGATTTCCCAGTATACCTCCGGTTGCACAGACACGCCTTCGGTGCGCAGATACCGTGCGGCATAGCGGCAGAAGTCTCCCGGAGTGTAGGTCACTTTAGTGGCGGTGACATTGACTTCCAGTTCGGTCTTGGGCAGGAAATACATGATTCCTTCTCCCTCTCCGGGCATGTAGGGACTGATGTCCTGCGCCCGGACGCCGAGGCATGCCAAGGCTGCCAAGGCTGCGATGATTCCTTTTCTCATAGTGTGGTATGTTTTTCTTTGTTGTCGCTTTCCGTAAGGGCTTGCCATGCTTCGGGCAGAGCCTCGATGATGTCGCCTGCCGTCATGGCGATTTCACCTTTCCGCCGTGCGGCGATGTCACCGGCCGCCCCGTGAACGTATGTCCCCAGACGGCATGCCTCTTCCTGACTGTATCCCTGCGCCAGAAGTGCAGTAATGATGCCAGTCAGCACATCGCCGCTTCCGCCCGTTGCCATGCCCGGATTGCCGGTGGGGTTGAAGTGGCAGATGCCTTCCGGTGTGACGGTTGCCGTCCATGCACCCTTCAGTACAATGTAGCATTGCAGCTCCGCCGCCAGTTGTCTGGCTTTTGAAAGACGCTCGTAAGAGTTGCTGCAACGTCCTATCAGGCGTTCCAACTCTCCCACATGGGGAGTAAGTATGGTTCCTTTGGGTATGTGCGGCAAATGGTTGCGATAGGCGCTGAATATATTCAGCGCGTCGGCATCCATTACCAACGGGACACTGCATTCCGTCACTTGGGCGATGACCGCTTCTGCTGTGATGTCTTCTTGTCCCAGTCCGCATCCGATGCCCATGGCTTGATAGCTGTCCAGCTCCGCAGGCTCGGCAAAGAAGCGTTCATGCACATCATCTTCCACCATCGCTTCGGGTACACAGGTCTGTAGCAGCAGATGGTTACACACGGGGGTATGCACGGTGAGCAGTCCCGCACCTGAGCGCAGACACGCCCGTGCCGCCAGTACCGCCGCTCCTCCCATGCCGTATGACCCGGCCACGAGCAGTGCATGTCCGAAGTTGCCTTTGTGGGCGAAACGGCGTCGCGGTGTGACAAGCGCCTTCATCTCTGGTTCTTCGGTGATGAAGTAGCGCGTTTCGGCGTTGGCTATGAACTCGCGGCTGATTCCGATGTCTAGCACCTCCCATTTGCCCGTAAGTTCTTCGTTTTCGGCAAAGAAGAAAGCCAGTTTGGGTGACCCTACGGTCAGCGTCAGGTCGGCTTGGATGATGTTCTGGCGTATGTTGTATGAGTTGTCCTCTCCCATCATTCCCGAGGGTATGTCGACCGAAACTACCTGTGCAGGCGAAGCATTGACATATCTCACTACGGCGGCAAATCCTTTGTCCAATGGTCTGTCAAGTCCCGAACCGAAGAGTCCGTCCACCACCACATCATCCGCTGTGAGTTGGGGAGGGGTGAACTGCGAGCTTATCTCCGTATAGGCCGTGCATCCGCATTCGTGCAGGCGGTGCACATTGGTCATGCAGTCGGCGGACAGATGTCCACTCACGTTGAACAGGAATACTTCCACCTTGTATCCTTTCAGGTGCATCATGCGGGCGATGGCCAGTGCATCGCCTCCGTTGTTGCCCGGTCCGGCCATTACCACAATGCGGTGCGACTTGTCCCATCGGGCGGTGATTTTTTCAGTCATCAGTGCGGCTGCCTTCTCCATCAGATTGATGGATGAAACGGACTCATGGGCTATGGTATATGCGTCAGCTTCCTTCTGTTGCGCGCAGGTCAGTATCTTCATTGCTTTTTCTTGTTTTTCTAAAATGGATATTTGTCGGTAAAAATACGAAAAAAATCCGTAAATTTGCGGCAAATTTATAAAAGTTCTATCGTATGAGTGTTATTCAGATAAAAGACAAGCGCTTTGAGACGTTTATTTCTGAAGAAAGGATATTGGAAGAGGTGACTCGTGTGGCGAAAGAGATAAGCCGCGACTTGCAAGGCAGCAGCCCCCTCTTTGTAAGTGTGCTGAACGGTTCGTTTATGTTTACGGCCGATCTGATGAAACGCCTTGACATGCCTTGTGAGATTTCTTTTGTAAAGCTCGCTTCATACGAGGGCACATCTTCTACCGGTAAGGTGAAGGAACTTGTCGGTCTGAACGAGGACATTGCCGGCCGCACGATAGTGATAGTGGAAGATATTGTAGATACGGGAATCACGATGAAACGCCTTATAGAGACGCTGCGTGCCCGTAATCCGAAAGAGATACGCATTGCCACGCTGCTGCTGAAGCCGGACAAGTTGCAGGTGGAACTTGATGTGCATTATGTGGCCATGCGCATACCGAATGACTTCATCGTGGGATACGGTCTGGATTATGACGGTTTCGGGCGTAATTACCGCGACATTTATAAGGTGACAGACGAGACGGAATGATTTGTTTTAATAATATAAATGTATAGATTATGTTGAATATTGTAATTTTCGGTGCTCCGGGTTCAGGTAAAGGCACTCAGAGCGCACGTATTGTAGAGAAATATGGTTTGAACCACATCTCGACGGGAGATGTATTGCGTGCTGAAATCAAGAACGGTACGGAGCTGGGCAAGACTGCCAAAGGTTATATCGACAACGGACAGCTGATTCCCGACGCTTTGATGATTGACATTCTGGCAAGTGTGTTCGACAGTTTCAAGGACAGCAAGGGCGTAATCTTCGACGGGTTTCCCCGCACGATTGCTCAGGCCGAAGCCCTGAAAACGATGCTGAAGGAACGCGGTCAGGAAGTTTCTGTCATGCTCGACCTGGAAGTGCCGGAAGACGAGCTGATGACCCGTCTTATCAAGCGCGGACAGGAGTCAGGCCGTGCCGATGACAACGAAGAAACCATCAAGAAGCGTTTGGTGGTTTACCATTCTCAGACCGCTCCGCTGATTGACTGGTATAAGAACGACGGCAAATACTGCCACATCAACGGACTGGGCTCGATGGACGGAATTTTTGCTGACATCTGTGCCGCTGTCGACAAGCTTTAAACATCTATCACATTAAGTAGAATGGCTGAATCGAATTTTGTTGACTATGTAAAGATCTACTGCCGCTCCGGCAAGGGAGGCCGTGGCTCGACGCACATGCGCCGTGAAAAATACATGCCCAACGGAGGGCCTGACGGTGGCGACGGTGGCAGAGGAGGTCATGTAATCTTGCGGGGAAACCGGAACTACTGGACGCTGCTGCATCTGAAGTACGAGCGTCACGTGTTCGCCTCTCATGGCGGAAACGGCTCGAAGAACAAAAGTTTCGGAAAAGACGGTGAAGACAAGGTTATCGAGGTGCCTTGCGGAACGGTGGCTTATAATGCCGAGACTGGAGAGTATGTATGCGACATTACTGAGCACGGACAGGAAGTTGTCTTGCTGAAGGGCGGACGCGGCGGACTGGGAAACTGGCATTTCCGTACCGCCACAAGGCAGGCTCCGCGCTTTGCCCAACCGGGAGAGCCGATGCAGGAGATGACGGTCATACTCGAACTGAAGCTTTTGGCTGATGTCGGTCTGGTGGGATTCCCGAATGCCGGAAAGTCGACTTTGCTTTCTGCCGTTTCGGCCGCTCGTCCGAAGATTGCCAACTATCCGTTCACCACGCTTGAACCGAACCTTGGTATCGTTTCCTACCATGAGGGAAAGTCGTTTGTCATGGCCGACATACCCGGCATCATCGAGGGGGCAAGCGAAGGAAAAGGACTCGGGCTGCGTTTCCTCCGTCATATCGAGCGAAACTCGCTGCTGCTGTTCATGGTTCCGGGCGATACGGACGACATTCGCCGGGAATATGAGATTCTGCTTCATGAGTTGGCCACGTTCAATCCGGAGATGCTTGACAAGCAGCGTGTTCTGGCCGTTACCAAGTGCGACATGCTTGATGACGAGCTGATTGAAATGCTGACGCCTACGTTGCCGGAAGACATTCCTCATGTGTTCATCTCTTCGGTAGCCGGGACGGGCATCCAGCAGCTGAAGGACTTGCTGTGGACTGAGCTGAACAAGGAGAGCAACCGGCTTGAGGCTGTCCGCCGTGAAGCTATCGTTCACCGTCCGAAGGACATCGGAAAGCTTCAGGAAGAGCTGAAGGAAATGGGAGAGGACGAGGACTTCAGCTATGAATATGAGGATGAGGCGGACGATGATTTCGACTATGAGTACGAAGAGGAGGACTGGGACGACGAACCGCAGAAGTGATGGCAAGGTTTTCAGCTGATAAAAGATTGTTGGTATACGGTTTGACAGAATCGTATGCCGACATTTTTTGTTTTTCCACTACACGCCACGGCGGATGTAGCACGGGGGAGTATGCTTCGTTCAACTGCAATCATTATTGTGGAGACAGTCCGCAGGCCGTGATGCGCAACCGCGAACTGCTTTGCTCGCTGATGCCTCGTCCGGACGCTCTGGTCATCCCTCATCAGATACACGGGACGACGGTGCGCATCATTGATGAAAACTTTGTTTCTTTGCCGGACAAGGAGAAATTGTCTTGTCTGGAAAGCGTGGATGCACTGGTGACAAACGTGGCGGGGCAATGTCTCTGTGTGTCGACTGCCGACTGTGTTCCGGTGCTGTGCTACGATGCCCGCCGCCGGGCGGTTGCGGCCATTCATGCCGGATGGCGGGGGACGGTGGCCCGTATTGTGGAGCACACCCTGCGGCTGATGGCGGATGTCTACGGCACGGACGGGCGTGATGTGCATGCCTGCATAGGGCCGAGCATTTCGCCCGAAGCCTTCGAGGTGGGCGATGAAGTGTGGCAGGCGTTCCGCGATTCCGGCTTTCCGATGGGCCGGATAGCGCACCGCTGCGGAAAATGGCATATCGACCTGTGGGAAGCCAACCGTCTGCAGCTTCTTGCCTGCGGCGTATGTCCCGAAAACATCGAGCTTTCCGGTGTCTGCACATACGGCAGCAACGAAGATTTCTTTTCCGCCCGCCGCCAGGGAGTACATTCGGGGCGGATTCTCTCGGGCATTCTGCTGCGTCCTCTTCTCTGTCAGCCTTTGGAATAACGATACTGGTGCTTTCCATAGGGCTGTGGCCTGAATATAGGTTGGCTACGGCAGTCTGGATGGAGGGGATTCTGTTTCGGCCGGCGTGAAAAAGAAACGGGACAGGCTTCATACGGAGATTGTGAAAGGAGTAAAATTTCTTTTGGTCAGGGTGAATGGCCCGGAAATCTCCGCAGAAAGTCGGAATAATATAGCCTTAAAGGCCGGATTACGGGTTAAAAAGGGCTGAAAGGTTGGGGCGTATCGGATAAATGCGTAATTTTGCCCACCATTAATAAGGATAAAAAAGACAATGAGTGTGTTGACCATCGAAGTTTCAGACGAGTTGAGGCAGGTTTGGCCTCAGTTTCGGGGAGCGGCGGTGTTTGCGGAAGTGCGTAACACGCCCTACAGTGAGTCGCTGTGGAAGCGTATCGGCGACTATACGGCCCTTTACCGCGAGCGGTATACCGTCGATTCCATCAAGGAGATGCCGGCCATCCAGGCCACGCGTCAGGCCTACAAGAAATGCGGAAAGGATCCCAGCCGCTATCGCCCCTCTTCTGAGGCGCTTTGCCGCCGCATTCTGCGGGGTATCCCTCTTTATCAGATTGATACGCTGGTAGACTTGATTAATCTGGTCTCCATCTATTGCGGACACTCCATAGGCGGCTTCGATCTGGACAAGATTCAGGGCGACCGGCTTGTGCTCGGAATCGGCCGGGCGGGCGAACCTTACGAAGGGATAGGCCGGGGCGAACTGAATATCGAGGGGATGCCCGTTTATCGTGACATGGCAGGCGGAGTGGGGACTCCCACCAGCGACAACGAGCGGACGAAGATTTCTGCTGAAACCTCCCGTCTGTTGGCGATTATCAATGCATACAGCGGAGAAAAGGGACTGGAAGATGCCGTCGGCTATATGACCAGTCTGTTGGAAGAGTTTGCGGAAGCGAAAAATATAAAGGTGGTTTACTTTAAATGAAAGATATGGATATAGAAAAGATTCTGACAGAAGGCATCGTTTTCCGGGGAAGCAAGTCGTCTGCCGGGAAAAAGACCGAAAAGGTCAAGACCAAAAGCCAGAAGAAGGCTTATGTCACCGGAGCCCACGGCTCAGGGTCGGCAAAGATGAAGGCGGAATATCGCCGCCGCCGCGCCAACCGGCACAAGAACGGATAAGGCAGGACGGCGTGGAGTGCAGTTGCATCAGTATTATAACTAAACTTGATAGAATTATGAGAAAATTGTTTTTGGTGATTGCCGTGGTAATGGCGGCAGTGTGTGCTCAGGCGCAGCAGATGTACTTGGGCGGTAGTATCAGTTTGTGGAGGAATACGGACATAGACCGGACTTCTTTCTCCATTGCGCCCGATTTCGGCTATAATCTGAACGAGAGATGGGCCGTGGGCGGAGAGCTTGCCCTGGCGTTCAACGGCAAGGGTGACAACGGAACACAGCGGTCTACCGCTTTTGCCATCGCTCCCTATGCCCGCTATTCTTATTATGAAAACAAGGTAATCCGCCTGTTCCTGGATATGGGACTGGGTTTTTCCACCTTCAAGGAAAAGCATCATGACAGCGTGAACGGTTTCGAAATCGGACTGAAGCCGGGTCTGGCCATCAAGCTTACCGAGCAGCTCAGCCTGATAACGAAGGTAGGCTTTGCCGGATACCGTGACGACTATTACAAGAACTCGGGGAATGACGGCTTCGGCGTGATGGTGGACGGAGAAAACATTTCAATCGGAATCGACTGGGAATTCTGATTGGCTGAAACAGCCGGTAAAAGCGCCGTTCCCTGCCGGACGGCGCTTTTTTTACACCTTATTTATTTGCTTGTCCGGCTAAACTTTATACATTTGCGATAGGAATATAAAAAACGAATGGCTTATGAAAAAGTTTTTGCTTATAGTAGTGTGTATATTTTCCACATTGACCGTTGCGGCGCAGACCAAGGTTACGTGGAGTCTGGAACTTGGTTTGGGCATGAGCACCTGGATGGGAAAGGATGCTGATGGCAGCAATCCGCTGTTTAATCCCAAAGTAGGTGTGGGTATTGATGTACCCCTTACCGGATTGGTATCTTTCCAGACGGGATTGAGCTGGGTTTCAAAAGGAGCGAGTTATGATGCAGGAACGGGTGGAGAAAAGGTGAAACTCGACCAGAATTACTTTGAAATGCCGTTGCTGGCAGCCTTTCATGTCGGTACGGCCTGCAAGTTTGACATGGTTTTCACTGCCGGGCCTTATCTGGCATACGGGGTAAACGGCAAGGCAAGCTTGGAAACGGCCGGCATCACCACTTCATGGGACACGTTTGATGATGTTGAATCCATCGGTTGGGACGGCATGCACCGTTTCGATGCCGGTCTGCAAGGCGGGGTGGCACTGGATTTTCCGAAATGGACAGTAGGGTTGGACGGAGAGTTCGGCCTGTGCAAGATAGCGGATGGGGCTTCTCCACGCAATCTGGCATTCTTCTTTACCGTAGGCTATAAGTTTTAATAAAGAAATACACATGGCTCTTTCTATTCTTATCGTTGAGGATGATCTTACTTTCTCTACAATGCTGAAGACTTGGTTGGGGAAGAAGGGATTCGAGATTGAGACGGCAGGCACACAGTTGCGGGCACGCAAACTGTTGTCTGCCCGTGATTTCAGTCTCGTGTTGTCCGACTTGCGCTTGCCCGACCAGGACGGGATTGCATTGCTCTCTTGGCTGAGAGAGCAGAAGAATGCAGTTCCTTTCATCATTATGACCGGTTATGCTGAGATTCAGACAGCTGTGCAGGCCATGAAGCAGGGGGCTACCGACTATGTGGCCAAGCCGGTGCAGCCCGACATCCTTTTGAAAAAGATAACGGAGGCGATAGGAGAAGTGACGGTTGCGCCGCAGTCTGTCCCTGTGACCCGTCAGGATTTTCTGGAAGGAGAGAGCGAAGCTGCCCGCCAGCTGTATGATTATGTAAATCTGGTGGCTCCTACACAGATGTCTGTACTGATAAATGGCGCGAGCGGTACGGGGAAAGAATACGTGGCACACCGTATCCACCAGCTTAGCAAGCGGGCGGGACGGCCGTTTATTGCCATTGATTGCGGTTCTATCCCTAAAGATTTGGCGGCATCTGAATTCTTCGGACATGTGAAAGGCTCCTTTACCGGTGCCCTTTCGGATAAGGTGGGAGCTTTTGAAGAAGCCAATGGAGGAACGCTTTTCCTCGATGAAATCGGTAATTTGAGCTATGAAGTGCAGATTCAGCTGCTTCGCGCGCTTCAGGAACGCCGTATCCGGCGCATCGGTTCGACGAAGGAAATCGAAGTGGATGTGCGCTTGATAAGTGCCACGAACGAAAATCTGAAGGAGGCTATTGTCAAGGGAACTTTTCGTGAAGACCTGTATCACCGCATAAATGAATTTACACTCCGCATGCCTTCGCTGAAGGAACGGCCGGAGGATATCCTGCTTTTTGCCAATTTCTTCTTGGACCAGGCGAACAGGGAACTGGAAAAAAGTCTGGTAGGCTTCGATGCTGCGGCAAGCGATGCCTTGCAGAATTATTCGTGGCCCGGCAATCTCCGCCAGCTGAAGAATACGATAAAGCGCGCTACCTTGTTGGCAAAAGGAGATTTCATAACGCTGCGGGACTTGGGAGAAGAGTTTGCAGAGCCTGTTCCTGAAGTCCGGACTTTTTTCCTGCATGATGAAGAAACGGAGAAGCAGCGCATTCTGGATGCCTTGCAGCAGACAAAAAACAACAAGACAAAGGCGGCACAGCTGTTGGGTGTGGACAGAAAGACGCTTTACAATAAGCTGAAGCTTTATAATATTCCACAATAAAGTGTGGAATGATTCCACGTGTTTCTCAGTCGCTCCACATGTTTTGGCAGATTGAACTGTTTTTTGTCCAACGGGGATAGGATGAAAAACTTTTTTTGTGAGGATGAACTCAGAAGTTGCTGCTGTTGATAATTGTTGATTGATAGTGCGTTATGTCTTTGTAAAGTGGATGACACGGAAAAACAGAAGAAAAATTGAATTTTTCCGGGAGAAAATCGGATGTTTGGCACGGGAGTTGCATTAATATTATATGTAAACAACAAGACAAACCATACAAAAACGAACTAAGACTTATAAACCCAACCCCATAGAATAAAGTTAGGGATTGTTTTAATTCAATCTCTTGATAAATGAAGATGCCTATGTGTTAATTTGTTGAGAAAGAGGCCGCTGTGAAGCGTTCTCTTTTTTTATTTTTTGATAAAGCCATTCCAGAGGTTTCCTTCGGGCAGAGGTGCCGTCAGGTCGATGACTTTTTTGGAGACGGGGTGGATGAAACTGATGTGGCGTGCATGCAGGCAGATGCTTCCGTCAGGGTTTGAGCGGGGAAAGCCATACTTTAAGTCTCCTTTTATGGGGCATCCTATCTTTGCCAGTTGGCAGCGGATCTGGTGATGGCGGCCGGTCTTCAGGTCGACCTCCAGCAGATAATAGTTTTGCGACTGCCCGATCAGCTTATAATGCAGGACGGCTTTCTTTGAGCCTTTCACCTCCTTGTCGTATGCGTATGACTTGTTCTGCTTTTCGTTTTTTACCAGATAGTGCGTCAGTATTCCTTCCGGCTCTTGCGGGCAGTTCTTTACCACTGCCCAATAGGTTTTCTTCACTTCATTGTTGCGGAACATGTCGTTCAGGCGGCTCAGTGCCTTGCTTGTCCGGGCAAAGACCACCAGTCCGCTTACCGGACGGTCAAGTCGGTGCGTCACTCCGAGGAATACGTTGCCGGCCTTGGCGTATTTTTCCTTGATATATAGTTTGACGGTCTCCGACAGGGGGGTGTCACCGGTCTTGTCTCCCTGCACGATTTCCGAGGAGGTCTTGTTGACAACAATGATGTGGTTGTCTTCGTATACAACTGTCATAGCGGTAAGAAAGAATAAAAAGAAAGATGAAGCGTGTGTCTCCGCCTTGCAGAGACATGCTCCATCTTTCATGCTTTATGAAAAAAATTACATGTTCATGCCGCCGTCAACCTGGATAACCTGTCCAGACACGTATGACGACATGTCTGAAGCAAGGAATACGGCGATATTGGCAACATCTTCGGGTGTTCCGCCGCGGCGCAAGGGGATACGCTTGTTCCATTCAGCCTTCACTTCGTCCGACAGCTTGGCGGTCATCTCGGTGATGATGAATCCCGGAGCGATGGCATTGGCGCGGATTCCGCGTGAACCCAGTTCCTGAGCGATAGACTTGGCCAGACCGATCATTCCGGCCTTGGAAGCTGAGTAGTTGCACTGGCCTGCATTTCCGTGAACACCTACTACCGAAGCCATGTTGATGATGCTTCCGCTCTTCTGGCGCATCATGATCGGCGTACATGCGTGGATAAAGTTGAAGGCCGACTTTAGGTTTACGGCGATTACAGCGTCCCACTGTGCTTCACTCATGCGCATCATCAGTCCGTCTTTCGTGATTCCGGCGTTATTTACAAGGATGTCGATAGAGCCGAACTCTTCCTTGATCTGTTCTACAACCTTTGCCGTATCTTCGAAGCTTGCGGCATTCGAAGCGTATCCCTTTACTTTGACGCCGTATGCTGCGATTTCCTTTTCCGTATTCTGGCCGTTTTCGTCGATTACCAGGTCAGTGAACGCGATGTTTGCGCCTTCGGCTGCAAACTTCAGGGCGATAGCCTTACCGATTCCGCGTGCGGCACCGGTGATGATCGCTGTCTTTCCAGTTAATAATCCCATGTCTTTTACTATTTAGTGGTTTATAAATGATTGTTCTTGCATCCCAATGCTCCGTATACGATTTTAGAAACGTAGCGCCATCCTGTCTCGTCGTCGAGCTCCTCGCCGATCTGTCCGCGGATATAGGGCACTTCGATGCCTTTTATGCAGTAGTGCAGGATGTCTGCCATGATGTCTACGTTGTCTATGTCAAAGAAGCCCTTTTCCTTGCCTTCCTGCAAGACACGGCGGAAGAGGATGATTTCCTTTTGGTCGAAGTGCTTGCGGATGGTCTCCACCTGCCAGATGTTGCGGAAGAAATAGGCGCGCAGCGTTCCGTTTCGGAAAACCACCAGTTTGATGGCCTCCAGATGCGTCATGATAAGCTCCAGTATCTTTTTCTCAGGGGAAGTCGGCCTTCCCGCTGCCCGCGTCATGCGGTCTGACAGCATTTCCAGCTCCGATTCCACCACAGCCATATAGACATCCTCCTTGTTCTTGAAGTAGGTATACAGCGTGCGCCGGCCTTTTTGGGAGGCCACGGCGATGTCGTTCATCGTAGTCGCTTCCACCCCCTTCTTGGCAAAAAGCTGGCGTGCCACATCTACTAACTGGGCTTTGGTCTTCGAGATAGTCATTTCCTTTATTGCACAGATACTGTATACAGTGGGCAAAATTACATTTTTTCTTCCGACTAAACAAGTCAAATACGTAAATACGACAAAATCCGGTTGTAGTCCGGAGGTCTGGCGACTTCTCCCGGGTGGTGGAAAAGTGCAGTGAAGTAACGTGGTGCAAACATTCTGTAACGTATGCTGTAGCGAAATCCGATTATTGTCCGGATATTTGCCAGTATGCAACTTTGAAAACAATTTATGGTAAGGAATCTATTTTATATATTGCTGTTGTCTGTTACACTGATGGCCTGTACAAGCGAAAGTCGTCCGGTTGTACAGGCCGAACAGACTTGGAGTCTTGATGTGGAGCATGCCGATACGCTTTTGCGTCATGTGGTGGACAGCATCCGTTTTCTGGCATTGGAAAGCGGGGAACATTCGGTGCTTTATGGCATTGACAAGTTGGTCATGAAAAATGGTCTGATTTATCTTGCTGATTTTCGGGCGGGAAAGATTGTTGCGTATGATGAAAGCGGGCGATCAAGGTTCGTTCTGGACGCAAAAGGTGAGGGACCGGAGGAATATCTGGAGATGAGAAGCTTTGCCGCAGACGATTCCTGCATATACACGCTCGACAATTACCGACATTCGCTGAATGTATATGGTAGCCGCGACGGTCGCTATAAAAAGTCGTTGAAACTGCCGTTTGTTGCATGGGATATGGAAGTCTTGCCTGACGGCTGTTTCATCTTTGCTTATTCGCCGGGTCGGGGAGGAAAGCCCTCCATGGATCAGGGGCGTTATCGGATTTTCATAACAGACCGTGACCTGAAGATAGAGAAGAGCCTTCTTCCCTATGAAAAGAAGGCATTCGATTTTGTTGATCGTAAGACTTATTTCTCGTCTGCCGGTCAGGGTGTGTTGTTTGCCTCGGCTTCGTCCGACGACCTCTTTGTCTTTTCGGGGAAGGATTCGCTCAGAAGAATCGCCGTCAGTCTCGGCAACGGGATTCCCGACCGCTACAGACAGGATGTCACAAGAATAAAGGAGGGCGGATATTCATATTTTTCAGCCACTCCGATATGGTGTAAGAATTATGTGGCCTGTGTGATTTCCTGTGGCGATTATCTGATGGATTATGTATATGATGTAAAGGCCGGCAGGCTTTCGGGCAATGACTTCAACAATGCCTATAAAGGTCTTTTGACTCCTTTGGGATGTGACGGGGAAAGACTTGTCAGCTATCTGGACGACTACTCCTATTATCAGGAACTGGTGGCGCACGGTTTCGCCCGTGCAAATGGGGCGGTGGAAAGCCATCTGAAGAACGAGGGGGCTGTGCTGCTGTTTTATTCCATGCGGTGAAAATGAGGGATAAACTTTTAAAATGTAACACGGCGCAAATTTTTTGTAACGTGTGCAAAAGCGAAATCCAATTGTTATCCGGATATTTGTCGGTGTACAAACTTTAAAGACAATTTATTATGAGAAACAAAATTTTGAAGATTACTTTGGCAATGGCAGTGGTATGGTGTAGCAATTTATAATGTGTATTCTACACAAGGAAAAAAGCCGTTGTCTGAACTGGCGAAGGCTAATGTTGAGGCGTTGGCTTCGGGCGAGAGCAGTGCTGGGTATTTTAAAGCTACAGAGTCAACTGTAGTTTCTTCACAGGAAACACCTTATGCTACAATTATAACAACTAAAACAGTTACTAATTGTATCCCAGGGGGGTCGACTCCATGTACTTCAGGAACAACGTATTCAACGACAAGAATACCCAAATATTAAAGTCATAGTAATGGATAATCAGATTGATGAGAAATTCATTCATTGTTATTGCTTTATTGAGCATGGGCTTTTTTTCATGCTCCTCTTCTCATGAGGCGAAAGAAAGTGCCGTTTTCTGCATCGGCTTGGATTCGGATTCGGATTTTCCGGAGATAAAAGAGATTCGTTACATACCGTTGGAGACGAATGACAGTAGTCTGATAGGGGAGGTCAGCAAGATAATTTACCGCCACCATCGGTTTTATGTCTTGGACAAGAAGCTGAATCAGGTTGTAGTATTTTCGGAAGATGGAAATTTCTTATCACGCATTCATAGGGTAGGCAGTGGCCCTGATGAATATATCGTTGCTTACAATATGGATGTGGATAGTGTGGGACGGATATATATAGCGGATGTCAATCAGCGCCGCATCTTGCAGTATTCGGGCCATGAATATGGACAATGTCGGCAGATAAAGACGGATGCTGTGTTTTTGGACTTCTCTGTTTCTGCACGTGACTTGATTTATTTGAGCGGAGTGTCGTCCGGGAAGAATGGTCTGGATGTAGCATTGGCTACTTGTGGAAAAGCCGGATTATCTGTGATGCAGAAAACCTTATATGGTGATGAACTTTCAACGATGTTGTTTTCATCCCAACATCTGTATCGTTCGGGTGACAGGCTGGCTTATTACAGGCGTTATTCCCCAGATATTTATCGTCTGTCTGCTATGGGGATGGAATCTTATGTAAGATTGGAGACAGACAAAATCCCTACAGCGGATGTTGTGAAGTCTTGGCGCAACATGAATGCACAGGATGTGGTTGGAGGCCAGTCTTATATACGTGACATTTCAGCTTTTTATGAAACGGATTCGCATATTTACATGACCTTGCAGACATTTCCTCCCAGTTTCCTTCTTTTCGACAAGCGGAGGCAGACTTCTGTCTGTTTCTCTGAATGGAAGGATTATCGGTATTGGGGAAGCTTGGGAGCTTATTCGGCAGACGGCGACTATTTCGTTTCTTATTGCATGCCTAATCCGGAAACGATGGGATATATATTGGAGTATAATCGGTTTCCGGCTATATTGTCGGAAAGGATAGCTTCCGTTACAGAAGATGATAATCCTCTCATGATATTGTATAATTTTAAATGAATTCTGAAAAACAATGATTGTCAGTTTTGTTTGTCTGACTTGTTTGGGACAATCATAATAAAGGCATTTGTTTGCGTATGAGAGTGAAGGTTCTGTTCGGTCTGTTGGCATTGGCCGTATGTTTTTGTTCATGTTCGGAAGATGTGGTGTCTCGTTATGTCCCGAGGTGGAGCATCGTGTTCGGGGGACAGTCGGTGAGTGAAACGGTAGCATCCAAAGTTAGGGATGTGTCGTTTGTCTGCCTGAAGTCCCATCCAGACGCAATGCTTTATGGCGTGGACAAGATCCGGTTTTGTGGCGGGCGGATTTATCTGGCCGACTTGCATTCGCACCGGATTGCCGTATACGACATGAAGGGGAATTATCTGGCGGATGTGTCCCAGAAAGGCAGCGGCCCCGGAGAGTTTCTGGAAATCAGGAACTTTGCCGTGGACGATTCTTCCATTTATGTGATAGACAACTACCGGCATAAGCTGCTGGTCTATGACTGTGCGGACGGTGAGTTTGAGCGGAGCATGGACTTGCCGGTGGTGGCGGACGATGTGGAAAGGCTGGATAACGGCGACTTTCTTGTGGCCTCCATCCCTCAGCCGGGCGCGGTGAACATGAAGCAGACCCGTCACCTGCTGTTTGTGCTGGACGAGAATCTGGAGATAAAGGAAAGGCTGTTGGAGTATTCGCGGAAAGAGAAGGTGGCATTTGCCCCGCTTTCGCTTTTTTCGAGGGATGAAGAAAGCATCTGCTTCAGTTCCCTGCTGTTTGACGGCTTTACGGTAATTCCCCGAAATTATCCGGACAGTAGCCTTTGGCATGTGGGCATAGAGTTTCCTCGTCCCATTCCGTTGGAGCACAGGGGGGACAACCGGATGATAGCCCAAGGGCGGTATCATTACCTGGCCGACACGCCGGTCTGCTGCGGCGACTATATCAGCTTGGAAATTTCAGATGGTGAGTATATATACGACTACCTCTATGATGTTCGCGACAGCACCTTGTCTGCAAACTCTCAGACAAGTGCATACAATTATCTGGACTTTCCGATAGGCAGCATTCAGAGGCAGTTTGTCAGCTATTTGGACGACTACTCCTATTATCAGGAACTGGTGGCGCACGGCTTCGCCCGTGCGGGCGAAGAGGTGGAAAGCCATCTGAAGAACGAGGGGGCTGTGCTACTGTTTTATTTCATGCGGTGAAAAATGTTTTTTGTCTGTTCATATAGGGTTTTGGACTGTTGGAAAAAAAGTTTGTCTTAATGAAGTCCGTTGTTGTCCTTGTCTTGTTCGGCGTGTTGTATTCGGCTTGCATCCGGCAAGTCACATACATTCCCAGTCTGGAAGATGTGCTGGAGGAAAATCCCCGGTTGCAGCGTGTGCTGGATCATTGCCGGGATGATTCGCTGAAGTATGAGGCGGCCGTTTTCCTGATAAAGAATCTGCCTTTCCATTTCACAAGCGATGCTCCCTCTATGGATGCCCAGCTCAAACTTTATGAGATGCACTCTACGGGGCGGTATTATCCGGAGCAGGTACTTGATTCCGTTGTGAGGAAATATGGGCGTCTGGATGTTTCTGAATTGAAGCAGACCAGCGACCTTTTCATTTCTCCGGATTACCTGATAGAAAATATAGACTGGGCGTTTAAGGTCTGGAGGGAACAGCCGTGGGGGAAGAATGTTTCGTTTGAAACGTTTTTGGAATATGTCCTTCCGTATCGGGTGGGGGATGAAAGGCTGGTTTCGTGGCGGAAAGAGGTGTATGAGAAATACAATCCGCTGCTTGACAGCATCCGGAAATTGCCGGAAGCGGAAGACCCGTTGGTCGTTTCCACGGTATTGTTTGACTCGCTCCGTAAAGCTCCGGTTTATTTTACAGGCCTGTTTGAGCCCAGTCCGCATATCGGTCCGAAAGTGGTGGACTGGCATTCAGGGAGCTGCAAGGAGTTTACAGATTTGTTGCTTTACGTTTATCGGGCTGTAGGCTTGCCGTGTGCAAAAGACATCATGCTGATGCGCGGCAACAGAAATGCCCCTCACAGTTGGAATGTAATGTTTGACAAGCGGGGAGGCTTCTATTATTTTACCTTGCTTGACAATATGACTGCTCCCGGACGACCGGACGCTTATTGGGATCCGAAAGGAAAGGTATATCGGGAAACGTTTGGCGTGAACAGACGGATGATAGATTCATTGGATACGGCTCCGGAATGTTTGCATCCCACATTCCGGTATCCTTGCATGGCAGATGTTACTGCCGCCTATGCAGGGAAGCAGAATCATACCGTGTGCATACCGGAGGAGCGTATCTGTCCGGCGGCGGAAGACGGTGAGATACTTTATTTGTGTGCTTCATGTAAGATGGAGTGGATACCTTTGGCATGGTGCCGGGTTCGGGATGGCAAGGCCGTATTTAAGGATGTGGAAGGAATGATGGCCTTTCGTCTGGCTTCGTATCGGGAGGAAAAACTTCATTTTCATTCCGACCCGTTTACGTTAGACCGTGTTACGGGGGCAGTCCGTTTCCTGTCTCCCCAAAAAGAGATGGAGAATGTTACGGTATATCATAAGTTTCCGCTTTATCTGGACGGGGTAAGCGGGCGCGTTGTCGGAGGTGTGTTCGAAGGAAGCAATGACAGAAACTTCCGGAGTGCCGATACACTTTTCCTGATAAAGGAGCGTCCGGTCCGCTTGTTTACGGAGATGCCGGTAGCGGGAGCGGATGCTTATCGCTATGTACGCTATCGCGGGGCGGAAGGAAGCTATTGTGATATAGCGGAGATTGCTTTTTATGCCTCCTCATCCGGTTCGCTACCTTTGCAGGGAACGGTCATCGGAACATCAGAAAATGCCCTTTCCGGCTATGAATGTGCAAAGGCGTTCGATGGAGACCCTTATACGGCGTTCAGCTGTTCAAAGCCGGACGGAGGATGGACGGGACTTGACTTGAAAAAGCCTCATATCATAAAAAAGATTGTGTTTGCTCCGCGTAATCGGGATGACTTTGTCCGTAAAGGCGACAGCTATGAACTGTTTTATTGTGACGGCGACTGGAAATCGGCAGGCACGATGGTGGCACAGTCGGATTCTTTGGCATATCGGGTGCCGAAAGGGAGTTTGCTGTATGTAAAGAACCATACCCGCGGCCACGACGAACGGATTTTTGAATATCGGGATGGAAGCCAGATATTCTGGTAGATTGAATTTTTCTTCGCAAAACACTTGTTTTTTCAAAAAAAAGCCGTACCTTTGCACCCGAATTAGAAATATCGCGGAGTGGAGCAGTTGGTAGCTCGTTGGGCTCATAACCCAAAGGTCGTCTGTTCGAGTCAGGCCTCCGCAACAGGAGTCGTAAGAGAAACCGTCGGTTTCTCTTTTTTTTGTTTGTTGTCTGATGGCGGTATCCTTTCGAACTGTTTTGTTTTTCCTTTGTTTTATCTATATTTGTTGTCAGGTTAATAAACTTTTTGTATTATGGCAAACATCAAAAAACAACTGACCGAACTGATCGGCCATACTCCTTTGCTGGAGTTGCAGCGCATGGCAAAGGCGCATCAGGCGCAGGCAACCGTCGTCGCCAAACTGGAATATTTCAATCCGGGTGGAAGTGTGAAAGACCGCATTGCGCTTGCTATGATTGAAGATGCGGAGCGGAAGGGCGTGCTGAAGCCGGGTTCTGTGATTGTCGAGCCGACAAGCGGAAATACGGGTGTAGGTCTGGCGTGGGTTTCGACCGTAAAGGGATACAAGACCATTCTGACCATGCCTGAGACGATGAGCCTCGAACGCCAGAAGCTGCTGCGGGCAATGGGGGCGGAGCTTGTGCTTACCCCCGGGGCTGAAGGGATGAAGGGGGCCATCAGAAAGGCAAATGAGCTGAGAGACGCTACTCCCGGTGCGGTTATCCTGCAGCAGTTTGAGAATCCGGCTAATCCTGCCGCCCATGTCCGTACTACCGCCGAAGAGATTTGGAGGGATACGGACGGACAGGTGGATGTGTTCGTGGCCGGAGTCGGAACCGGTGGAACAGTGAGTGGTGTGGGGGAAGGACTGAAGAAGCACAATCCGAATGTGGAGGTTGTTGCTGTTGAGCCGGACTCTTCGGCCGTGCTTTCAGGAGATGCGCCGGGCATGCACAAGATACAGGGCATAGGCGCGGGCTTCGTTCCGAATACGTACAATGCCGGTGTGGTGGACAAGGTGGTTCGTGTGGCCGATGATGATGCCATCCGTACAGGGCGTGAACTGTCGTCTATGGAGGGACTTCTGGTGGGAATCTCTTCGGGAGCTGCCGCGTATGCCGCCATGCAACTGGCCTGCATGCCCCAGTATGCCGGAAAGAACATCGTGGTGCTGCTGCCCGATACCGGTGAGAGATACCTCTCTACACTGCTGTATGCGTTTGAGGAATATCCGCTTTGACGGCGGGTATTCTTTTCATCTCACATTGGTTTACTGATAAAGAAAGGGGGATAAATAAGAAAATCGGAAGTGGGCGTTGACGGATTCGAACCGCCGACCCTCTGCTTGTAAGGCAGATGCTCTGAACCAGCTGAGCTAAACGCCCGAAAGAAATTTTTCAAACTTACTTTTGGATGAGTGGGCGTTGACGGATTCGAACCGCCGACCCTCTGCTTGTAAGGCAGATGCTCTGAACCAGCTGAGCTAAACGCCCCAAAAGCTTTTTGGCTATGAGAACAAGTGAACGATGAGTGGGCGTTGACGGATTCGAACCGCCGACCCTCTGCTTGTAAGGCAGATGCTCTGAACCAGCTGAGCTAAACGCCCGATATTCTTGTTCTCATTTGCGGTTGCAAAGGTACAGCTTTATTTTAAATATCCAAACTTTTATGGCATTTTTTCTTTGGATTCTTCGGATTTATATTGGATATTCCGGTTGGATAATCCGGTTTGTTGTTGGGAATGCAGGGATTTTCACTGTTTTACTCTTGTGAAAAAGATACAGACAAGGTGGGAAAAAATTTTTTCTCCGCAGTGGAATTCTGTGTTGGCCGTGAAGAAAAATTAAACCTGAGGCCGGAACGGCTGTCTAACGGATATGGAATGAAAAGAAAGTCTGGTGGGATATGAAGAATGCAGTATGGATTGGAGTGTTGCTGTGCGTGGGGATTGCGGGCTGTTCGGATAAAAAGGGACGACAGGCCGTGATAGGTGGGGCGGACAGCGTGACAGAAATTGTTGTGGCCGACGGTTCCGGCGTTTCCGACCGGGATACGGTGACTTACAGGCTGCCTCAATGCTGCCTTTGGTATGTGGAGAAACTGCCGGAAGCCTGCCGGGGAAAGGGGCTTGTCATGTGGACGGAGCGTTCGGCGTACTGGGAAAACGTGCGTGTGATAAGCTTTTTTGTGGCCAATCCTTCGGATGAGCCGCTGGCTTTCGGGCGGGGATGGTCGCTTGATCGGTGGAGCGGAGGACGGTGGGTCGTGCCGGAATTGGTGGCCGACCACAGTTGGATGGATGATTCGTGGGAGATAAATGAGGCTCCGCTGCTGTATTGCTTCCGTTTTCCTGTAGGGGAATACTATCGACTGTCTGAGGGAAAATACCGGATAAGCAAGTCTTTCCGTTGTGGCGGGCGGAATGTGGAGTTGGAAGCTGAGTTTGAAATTAAATGATATGACCATGAAAGCAAGGTTTTTGTTGTTGGCGGCGGTGTTTGTCGTGCTGCAGCTGCCGGCCCAGACGGGCGGGCGCTACATTGAGGTAAGGGGAACGGCGGAGATGGAGATTGTGCCCGACGAGATTCATTATCTCATCGAAATTCGCGAATACTTTGAAGAGGAGTTCGACGGCAGGTCGAAGCCGGAAGATTACCGCACCAAAGTGCCGTTGGCACGGATTGAGCAAGGACTGAGGCAGGCTTTGGATGAGGCCGGAATCCCGGAGGAATCAGTCCGCATGCAGGATGTGGGCGACTACTGGCGTCGGCAAGGACAAGATTTTCTGGTGTCCAAAAAGTTTGATGTTACGCTGACAGACTTCCGGCAGATAGACGAAATTCTGAAACGGGTGGATACGAAAGGTATTCATGCCATGCACATCGGCGAGCTTGTCAGCAAGGATATGCTTGCCTGGCACCGGAAAGGAAAAGTGGAAGCTTTGAAGGCTGCCCGCGAGAAGGCGGAATATCTGGTGGAGGCGTTGGGCAAAAGGCTGGGCGGTGTTGTCCGCATCGTGGAAGAAGGCGATGGGGCAGGGGCTTCCTTCGCCCAAAGCAATGTGCTGGCTTCGGAGGTCGCTTCGTTCGACAGCTTCCGGATTATCCGGCGCACCTATTCCATGCTTGTCCGGTTCGAGATAGCCGACTGAAACGCTTGTTTTCCTGCCGGAGGGATGTGGGGCATGAAAATCAGACACGGGAAAATGCCTGCTTGCATAATCCCGTGTCTGGAGTTGTGTGTGTATTTCAGTCGTCAGTTCTTATTCTGCGAAGCGCTTGGCTTGTTCCTCTATCAGGGCGGCATCGTCGAAATAGTTGATCTTCATTGCCCTGCGCACCTCGTCAAGCGTTTGTGCGGCGGCCTCGCGTGCGGTTTCGCAACCCTTTTTCAGCATCTCGTAGATGGCGGGAATATCCTTTGCGAACTCTTTGCGCCGTTCGCGGATGGGGCTTAACTCTTCCTGCATGATGGCTGCCAGGAACTTCTTCACCTTCATGTCGCCCAGTCCGCCGCGCGTATAGTGTGCCTTCAGCTCATCCAGATTAGGATAGTCGGGCAGATAACGCTCGAAATGCTCCGGTTTGCAGAAGGCATCCAGGTAGGTGAATACGGTATTCCCCTCCAGTTTGCCCGGGTCGCTCACCTTTATGTGGGTAGGGTCGGTATACATGCTCTTTACCTTCTTTTCCACTTCGTCGGCCGTATCAGACAGATAGATGCAGTTGCCCAGCGATTTGCTCATCTTTGCCTTCCCGTCCGTTCCCGGCAGACGGAGGCAGGCAGCATTGTCCGGCAAAAGGATTTCCGGTTCTACCAATGTCTCCCCGTAAATATGGTTGAAGCGGCGCACGATTTCACGAGCCTGTTCAAGCATCGGCTCCTGGTCTTCCCCTACCGGGACGGTCGTCGCCTTAAAGGCAGTGATGTCTGCAGCCTGACTGATGGGATAGGTGAAGAAGCCCACGGGGATGCTTGTCTCAAAGTTGCGCATCTGTATTTCGGTCTTTACCGTCGGATTGCGTTGCAGGCGTGAAACGGTCACCAGATCCATATAATAGAATGTCAGTTCACAAAGTTCCGGAATCTGCGACTGGATAAAGATTGTAGACTTGGCAGGGTCGATTCCCACCGCCAGATAATCCAGTGCCACCTCGATGACATTCTGGCGAACCTTTTCCGGATTGTCGATATTGTCGGTCAGAGCTTGTCCGTCGGCCTCGAAAATGAAGATTTTCTTATAGAGCCCCGAGTTTTGGAGCTCCACACGGCGGCGCAGAGAGCCTACATAATGTCCGATATGCAGTTTCCCGGTCGGGCGGTCGCCGGTCAGTATGATTTTTTCTTTTTCCATAATTTGAGTGTTGCTTACTTTTAATTTGCAGCAAAGATACGCAAATACTTTGTTTTCTTCAAAATAAATTGTTTCTTTGCATAAGGAGTCATCTTCCGGCCTTCTGTCCTCTTTTCGGGCGTGCCGGTGCATGATTCGCCTTTGGTGAAACCATATAAACTATCTATAGCGATGAAAAAAGAACTGAAGAAGGTCCTGGTCTTGGGATCAGGCGCATTGAAAATCGGACAGGCGGGTGAGTTTGACTACTCGGGCTCGCAGGCCCTGAAGGCCCTGCGCGAGGAGGGCATCCGCTCGGTACTGATCAATCCGAACATAGC
This sequence comes from uncultured Bacteroides sp., assembly GCA_949294185.1. Taxonomy (GTDB): domain Bacteria; phylum Bacteroidota; class Bacteroidia; order Bacteroidales; family Bacteroidaceae; genus Phocaeicola. The sequence continues at coordinate 61,074 of CASFGA010000003.1, read as the reverse complement.
TACTATCCAGACATCGGAAGGCATTGCCGACCAGGTATATTTTCTGCCCGTAACTCCTCATTTCGTGACGGAAATCATCCGCAAGGAGCGCCCGGACGGCATTCTGCTTGCATTCGGAGGGCAGACTGCACTTAACTGCGGTACTGAGCTTTACCGCAGCGGGGTGTTGGACGAGTATGGCGTGGAGGTGCTTGGTACTTCGGTGGAGGCCATTATGGATACGGAAGACCGCGACCTGTTTGTGAAGAAGTTGGACGAGGCCGGGCTCAAGACACCAGTGAGCCAGGCGGTGGAGAATATGGAGGATGCGTTGGCGGCTGCACGCCGCATAGGCTATCCGGTGATGATACGCTCGGCGTACGCCTTAGGCGGCTTGGGAAGCGGCATCTGTCCCGACGAGGAGCGCTTCATGGAACTGGCGGAAAGTGCCTTCACTTTCTCTCCGCAGATACTGGTAGAGGAGTCTCTGAAAGGATGGAAGGAGATAGAGTTTGAGGTGATACGTGACGCAAACGACCACTGCTTTACCGTGGCGAGCATGGAGAACTTTGACCCGCTCGGCATCCATACGGGCGAGTCCATCGTGGTGGCTCCCACCTGTTCGCTCACGCAGGCTCAGGTAACCATGCTTCAGGAGCTTTCGCGGCAGTGCATCCGCCATTTGGGCATTGTGGGCGAATGTAACATCCAATATGCCTTTAACGCTGATACGGACGACTACCGCATCATCGAGGTGAATGCCCGTCTGAGCCGTTCTTCGGCACTGGCATCGAAGGCGACGGGATATCCGTTGGCGTTCGTCGCCGCCAAGATTGCGTTGGGCTACACCCTTGATGAAATCGGCGAGATGGGCACTCCGAACTCGGCCTACGTGGCTCCGTCGCTTGATTATCTGATATGCAAGATTCCGCGGTGGGACTTGACGAAATTCGTAGGCGTGTCGCGCCGCATCGGCTCAAGCATGAAGTCGGTGGGAGAAATTATGTCCATCGGCCGTACGTTCGAAGAAATCATCCAGAAGGGGCTGCGGATGGTAGGACAGGGCATGCATGGTTTCGTAGGAAATGACCATACCCGGTTTGATAATCTGGACGACGAACTGGCGAATCCCACTGACTTGCGCATCTTCGCTATCGCCCAGGCGTTGGAGGAGGGATACTCTATCGAGCGTATCTTTGAGCTGACGAAGATTGACCCGTGGTTTATCGGGAAACTGAAAAATATAGTGGACTATAAGGCCAAACTGCAAGGATATAACTCTTTGGATGAACTGCCGGCAGATGTGCTGCGTGAGGCGAAGGTGTTGGGATTCTCCGACTTCCAGATAGCGCGCTTCGTGTTGAAGCCTGAAAGTGGAAACATGGAAAAGGAGAATCTGGCCGTGCGCGCATATCGTAAGAAGTTGGGTATCCTGCCTGCCGTGAAGCGCATTAACACGGTGGCTTCGGAGCATCCCGAGCTGACTAACTATCTTTATATGACCTATGCCGTGGAGGGCTACGATGTGAACTATTACAAGAACGAGAAGTCGGTCATCGTGCTCGGCTCGGGAGCCTACCGCATCGGTTCATCGGTGGAGTTTGACTGGTGTTCGGTGAACGCTATCCAGACCGCGCGCAGGTTGGGCTACAAGTCCATCATGATCAACTATAACCCTGAGACGGTCTCTACTGACTACGACATGTGCGACCGCCTTTACTTTGATGAATTGTCGTTCGAGCGTGTGCTTGATGTTATCGATTTGGAGCAGCCTCGCGGCGTGATTGTTTCGGTGGGCGGACAGATTCCGAATAATCTGGCGATGAAGCTTTACCGCCAGTCGGTGCCCATCCTCGGAACTTCGCCCGTATCCATCGACCGTGCGGAGAACCGTAACAAGTTCTCGGCCATGCTCGACCAATTGGGCATTGATCAACCCGCTTGGCAAGAGCTTACGAGTTTAGATGATGTGAAGGAATTTGTGAAGAAGGTGGGATACCCCGTTCTGGTGCGTCCGTCGTATGTGCTGAGCGGCGCGGCCATGAATGTGTGCTACGACCAAGAGGAGTTGGAGCGTTTCCTTCAGATGGCGAGCGAAGTTTCCAAGGAATATCCGGTAGTGGTTTCCCAGTTCATGCAGGAGACGAAGGAGATAGAGTTTGACGCGGTGGCGCAGAACGGTGAGGTGGTGGAATATGCCATCTCCGAGCATGTCGAATACGCGGGAGTACACTCCGGTGATGCTACGCTTGTATTCCCGGCACAGAAGATTTATTTCTCTACTGCCCGTGAAATCAAGCGTATCAGCCGTCGCATTGCGAAAGAGCTGAACATTTCCGGACCTTTTAACATCCAGTTCCTTGCTCGCAAGAATGAGGTGAAAGTGATAGAGTGCAATCTGCGTGCGTCGCGCAGCTTCCCGTTTGTTTCAAAGGTATTGAAGCGCAACTTCATCGAGACTGCCACGCGCATCATGTTGGATGCTCCGTATACCAAACCCGACAAGTCGGCGTTCGATATCGATCGCATCGGCGTAAAGGCTTCGCAGTTCTCGTTTGCGCGTTTGCAGAATGCCGATCCGGTATTGGGAGTAGACATGTCGTCCACTGGTGAAGTGGGCTGTCTGGGCGATGACTTCAACGAGGCTCTGCTGAACGCGATGATCGCTACAGGCTATACCATTCCGAAGAAGTCGGTACTCTTTTCTTCCGGGGCCACGAAGTCGAAGGTGGATTTGCTTGACGCGAGCCACATGCTGAGCCAGAAAGGATACACGCTCTACGCTACGGCGGGGACGGCTGCTTTCCTCAATTCGCATGGCATCCCTACGACTCCCGTGTTCTGGCCTGACGAACGGCCGCATGCTGAAAACAATGTGATGAAGATGATAGCGGGCCATAAGTTCGACTTGATAGTCAACATCCCGAAAAACCATACTAAGCGAGAGCTGACAAACGGCTACCGCATCCGTCGTGGGGCTATCGACCACAACATTCCGCTGATAACCAACGCGCGGTTGGCCAAGGCTTTCATCGAAGCATTCTGTGCGATGAGTCAGGAAGACATACAGATAAAGAGCTGGCAGGAATATAAATGAGACATATAAGATGGAAATGAAGAGTCCGGCCGATGAGTGAATGAATTATACCATCGGTCGGACTTCTTTGTCTGTGCGGGTGAAATATAATATAAATGGTGTTAGCGAGGTCTTACCCGAACATCTGGCTTACCCGCCTGATTCCTTCCACGAGAGCGTCGATTTCTTCCTTTGTGTTGTAGAGCCCGAATGAGGCCCGCACCGTTCCCTCGATTCCCAAGCGGTGCATGAGTGGTTCGGCGCAGTGGTGTCCGGTTCGCACGGCGATACCCAGACGATCTAACAGCGTACCCATGTCGAAGTGGTGGATATTTCCCACGAGGAATGAAATTACTCCGCTCTTCTGTTCCGCTTCGCCGAAGATGCGCATGCCGGGAATTTCCTTCAGGCGCTGCATGGCATAGGTGGTCAGTCCGTGCTCGTAGGCCGCTATCTCGTCCATTCCGATGGCGGTGACATAATCTATAGCTTTGGCGAGTGCGGTGGAGCCGATATAGTCGGGCGTTCCCGCTTCAAACTTGAAAGGCAGTTCGTTGAATGTGGTCTTCTCGAAGCTGACATTCTTTATCATCTCTCCGCCTCCTTGATAGGGTGGAAGACGGTCGAGCCACGCCTCCTTGCCGTATAAAACTCCTATTCCTGTGGGGCCGTATACCTTATGTCCGCTGAAGACATAGAAGTCGGCATCCAGGCTTTGTACATCCACTTTCATGTGCGGTATGCTTTGCGCCCCGTCTATCAGCACGGGCACACCGTGGGCATGTGCTGTCGCAATCATTTTTTTGACAGGATTAACCGTGCCCAAAACATTGGATACATGGGCAACGGCTACCAACCGGGTGCGTGGAGTGAACAGCTTTTCGTATTCGTCGAGCAGCAGCTCACCGCGGTCGTTCATGGGGATAACCTTCAAGACGATGCCTTTGCGGGCGGTTTGGAGCTGCCAGGAAACGATGTTGCTGTGGTGTTCCATGACGGAAACAATCACTTCGTCGCCCTCCTTCATCTGGTTGTCGGTGAAGGTGGATGCTACCAGGTTGATGCTTTCGGTAGTGCCGCGTGTGAATATGATTTCGGCGGTGCTGCTGGCGTTGATGAATCGCCTCACTGTTTCGCGGGACGCTTCATGCAGTTCGGTAGCTTGCTGCGACAGGAAATGCACGCCTCGGTGCACATTGGCATTGACGGAATAGTATTCGTCGGCAATCGATTCGACCACACAGCGGGGCTTTTGAGTCGTAGCTCCGTTGTCTAAATAAATCAGCGGCTTGCCATAGACTGTGCGTGACAGAATCGGAAAGTCTTTTCTTATGTCGTTTACATTGTACATGGTCTTTGATTAAATCAGTATGAGTCTGTTGGCGGTCATTTGCAGATGGCGCATCCCTGACATTTGTTCAGCTCGCCTCTGAAGCGTTTCTCCACTAACAGATGCAGGCGGTCTTTCAGTACATCAATCTGTATGTTGTCGATTACTTCGTTTACGAAGGCGAACATCAGCAGCAGACGCGCCTCTTTCAGGCTGATGCCTCGTTGACGCATGTAGAACAGCGCAGCTTCGTCCAACTGTCCTACTGTCGCGCCGTGCGAGCACTTCACATCATCCGCATAGATTTCCAGTTGGGGTTGGGTATACATATGGGCCTCGCGTGTGGCGCACAGGTTGCGGTTCGTCTGTCGGGCGGAGGTCTGTTGGGCCCCTTCACGTACCAGAATCTTTCCGGCAAATGCTCCTATAGCTTGATCGTCCAATACGTATTTGAAAAGTTCGTTGCTGGTGCATCCGGGTGCCTTGTGGTCGATGAAAGTATGATTGTCTATCTGCTCGTTCCTGTCGGCGATGGCCATGCCGCAGAGGCTGAGTTCCGCCCCTTTTCCCGAGAGCGTGACCTCGGTGGTATTGCGGGTGGTGCCGTTGTGCAGGGTCATCCCGTTGAGCAGCACTTTACTGTCCGCCTGTTGGTCTACGTACAGGTTGCTGAAGCGCACGGTGCTGTTGTGCGTTTCTTCCAGTTCGTACAGGTCGAGTGAGGCTCCGGCTCCGGCAAACACTTCAATCACCTGTGTGGACAGGAAGTTCACATCGTCCATCGCATGGTCGCATACGAGCAGTCTGGCCTGCGCTCCGTCTTCCGCGATAATCAGGATGCGGCGGTTCACCATGAAGTTGACATCAGCCCGTAGGATATTCACTAACTGGATGGGTTTTTCCATCACCGTGTTGCGGGGAATGTACATCAGCACGCCGTCTTGGGCGAACATGGTGTTGAATGCGGTGACGGCATCCTTTGAGGTGTCGGCCAACCGTCCGTAATATTTCCTTATCAGCTCTGGATATTTTTCCGCCATATCCTTCAGACTTCCGAAGAGAACCCCTTCGGGTAGCGGTGCGGCCGGCTGTATCTTTTGGTAGAACGAGTCGTTCACCACAAAATAGAGGGCGGTACTCATGTTCGGCACATCGCATCTGAACACATCATAGGGATTTACCGGAAAAACCAGGCGGTTCAGGTTCAGTCCGTAGTCGGGGGCGAAATATTTCCCGACATCCGTATACCTGTATTTCTCCTGCCTGCGGGTAGGGAAGCCTGCCTGTTGGAAGTCGGCGAAGGCTTTCGCCCGCGGCGCATTGAGAACTTCCGCACTGTGGCGGCAGATCATCGCCTCATATTGGGTGAAGAGATCGATATATTGTTGTTCCGCTTTCATTTTATTCTTCTAATTCTTTCTTGATCCAGTCGTATCCTTTTTCCTCGAGTTCAAGGGCCAGTTCCGGTCCGGCTGTTTTTACGATGCGTCCCTTGTAGAGCACATGCACGATGTCAGGCTTGATGTAGTCGAGCAGACGTTGGTAGTGCGTTATTACGATGCAGCTTGTTTCGGGTGTCTTCAGCTTGTTGACCCCTTCGGCTACGATGCGCAGGGCATCGATGTCAAGTCCGGAGTCCGTCTCGTCGAGTATGCTCAGCTTAGGTTCGAGCATAGCCATCTGGAAGATTTCGTTGCGCTTCTTTTCTCCTCCGGAAAACCCTTCGTTTACGGAGCGGTTTGCCAGTTTGCTGTCCATCTCTACGATTTCCCTCTTCTGACGCATCAGCTTTAGAAACTCGCTTGCCGTCAGTGCCGGCATCCCCTTGTATTTTCGGTGCTCGTTTACAGCAGCGCGCATGAAGTTGACCATGCTTACACCGGGTATTTCCACCGGATACTGGAACGAGAGGAACAGCCCCTCGCGGCTTCGGTCTTCGGGTGAAAGAGCCAGGAGGTCTTTCCCGTCGAACGTTACCGAGCCTTTGGTCACCTCGTAGGCGGGATGCCCTACCAGAACGTTGCTTAGCGTACTTTTTCCGGAGCCGTTCGGCCCCATGATGGCATGCACCTCACCTGTCTTCACACTCAGGTTGATGCCTTTTAATATCTCCTTGCCGTTTATGCAGGCATGCAGGTCTTTGATTTCTAACATGATGATAAGATTAAGAATGTTTGTTATCCTACACTTCCCTCGAGTGAGACGCTCAGCAGCTTCTGGGCTTCCACGGCGAATTCCATGGGCAGCTTGTTGAGCACTTCCTTCGCGTATCCGTTTACGATCAGTCCTACCGCATCTTCAGTGGAGATGCCCCGCTGGTTGCAGTAGAACACCTGGTCTTCCGAAATCTTCGATGTGGTGGCCTCGTGCTCTACTATGGCCGTCTCGTTGTGTATGTCCATGTAGGGGAATGTGTGCGCCCCGCACCGGCTGCCCAGTAGCAGAGAGTCGCACTGGCTGTAGTTTCGTGCGTTGTCGGCTTTCTGGGCCACACGCACCAGACCACGGTATGAGTTCTGGCTTTGTCCGGCACTAATTCCCTTGCTGACTATGGTGGAACGAGTGTTTCGCCCTAAGTGAATCATTTTTGTGCCTGTATCCGCCTGTTGGTAGTTGTTGGTGACGGCCACGGAATAAAATTCGGCACTGGAACCGTCGCCGCTCAGGATGCAGCTCGGATACTTCCACGTGATGGCTGAGCCGGTTTCCACTTGAGTCCACGACAGCTTGCTGTCCGTGCCTTTGCAGTTTCCGCGCTTGGTTACGAAGTTGTATACTCCTCCTTTGCCTTCGGCGTCGCCCGGATACCAGTTCTGTACGGTGGAGTATTTCACCTCCGCGCGGTCGAGCACTACAATTTCGACTATGGCTGCGTGCAGTTGGTTCTCGTCGCGCATGGGGGCGGTACATCCTTCCAGATAAGACACGTAGCTGTCATCGTCGGCCACAATCAGTGTGCGCTCAAACTGTCCCGTGTTTGCGGCGTTAATGCGGAAGTAGGTTGACAGCTCCATGGGACAGCGTACCCCCTTCGGAATGTAGACGAACGAGCCGTCGCTGAACACGGCTGAATTGAGCGCGGCGAAGAAGTTGTCGCGATATCCCACCACTGAGCCGAGGTATTTTTTCACCAGATCAGGATGCTCGCGTACGGCCTCACTTATGGAACAGAAGATGATGCCTTTCTCCATGAGGTTTTCCTTGAATGTGGTCTTGACGGAAACGGAGTCCATCACAGCGTCGACCGCCATTCCGCTCAGCGCCATCTGTTCTTCGAGCGGGATGCCGAGCTTGTTGAATGTCTTGAGCAGCTCCGGGTCCACCTCGTCCAGGCTTTTGGGCCCGTCCTTTTTCCGGGTAGGATCGGCATAATAAGAGATGGCTTGGTAGTCTATCTCGGGAATTTCCAGATGAGCCCATGTCGGCATTTCCATGGTGAGCCAGTGTCGGTATGCCTTCAGGCGGAACTCGAGCAGCCATTCAGGCTCTCCTTTCTTGGCCGATATAAGCCGGACTACATCCTCGTTCAGCCCTTTCTCTATGATTTCGGTATGAACATCCGTGGTGAAGCCGTATTTGTACTTCTCCTGCGTCAGTTCTTTTACATATTTGTTAGGTTCTTGCATAATCGGTATCTGTTAGTCGTTTCGTAAAGTCCTTTATAGCCGGGATAAGGATGCCGGAAAGGCTTTTTACCGGATAATATAACGCCGATTCCCGTTTTTTGGTTGAGGGGATAAGGTCGTTTTCCGTATCGATGAATTCGATGAAACATACAGCCATGCTTAGCAGCACGGCATACTTGACGCTTCCCAATACGGCTCCCAGCCACCGGTTGGCGCATCCCATCTGCACAGCATCCGCAGCCCTGGTAAGCATCTCAGCAAGTAGGGAAAGGCTGATCGGTACAATTAGCCAGATGATGATGAAGGCCAATATTTGAGAGAACGTGACGGATGCACCTGTCTCTGCGGCAAGTCTTTCACCAACAGACCTGAACAGTGCCCGCGCCAACAGAAGACCTGCTATCAGACCACCGATTGATGCCAGCTGCCTGATGAAGCCTTTGGCGAATCCCACTGCAGCCCCGAGGGCGATGACGGCCGTTATTATCCAATCAAGAGTTTCCATAGTGGTGAAAAATCAGGAACTGGGAACTGAAGCGGGTCTGTATGTCCCCGTGGTTTTCAACTCCTGATTCCCGATTTCCGAATTCCGGCAGATTTACAGACTTTGTTTCACTTCAATCTCCTCGTAAGTCTCGATGATGTCTCCTACCTTGATGTCATTACAGTTTGTCAGGCTGATACCGCACTCAAAGTTCGCTCCCACTTCCTTTACATCATCCTTAAAGCGCTTCAGCGCATTGATGTTTCCGGTAAATATCACGATGCCGTCGCGTATGAGGCGCGCCTTGTCCGTTCGCTTCACCTTTCCTGTCTTGACCATCGCTCCGGCCACCATTCCAACCTTGCTGATGTTGAACACTTCGCGCACCTCTATTGTGGCGGTCACTTGTTCCTTGACGGTAGGTGCGAGCATACCCTCCATAGCCGCCTTCACCTCCTCTATCGCATCGTAGATGATGGAGTATTTGCGAATGTCAACGCCTTCCTGTTCGGCCAGACGGGCAGCGTTGCCTGAAGGCCGCACTTGGAAGCCTACGATGATGGCATCGGAAGCCGCTGCCAATGAGACATCGGATTCGGAAATCTGCCCCACACCTTTGTGGATAACGTTCACCTGAATCTGTTCGGTAGACAGCTTTATCAGCGAATCGCTTAATGCTTCCACCGAGCCGTCCACATCGCCTTTTACAATTACGTTCAGCTCGTGGAAGTCTCCCAGTGCCAGTCGTCGTCCCACCTCGTCCAAAGTGAGCATCTTTTGTGTACGCAATCCCTGCTCACGCTGGAGCTGTTCGCGCTTGTTGGCAATCTCTCGTGCCTCCTGTTCGGTGTCGAACACATGGAAAGTATCTCCTGCGGCAGGTGCGCCGTTCAGCCCCAGAATCAGAACCGGTTCAGACGGCCCCGCCTCTTTCATGCGTTGGTTGCGCTCATTGAACATGGCTTTTACCTTACCATAAGATGTACCTGCCAAGACGATGTCTCCTACATGCAGTGTTCCGTTTGATATCAGTACCGTAGCTACATATCCGCGCCCTTTGTCCAATGAGGACTCTATGATGGAACCTGTAGCCTTTCGGTTGGGATTGGCTTTCAAATCCAACATCTCCGCTTCTAACAAGACCTTTTCGAGCAGTTCTTTTACACCTGTTCCTTTCTTTGCCGAGATATCTTGCGACTGGTATTTCCCGCCCCATTCTTCGACTAAGAAGTTCATGTTGGCCAGTTCCTCCTTTATCTTGTCTGGATTGGCGTTCGGCTTGTCTATCTTGTTGATGGCAAATACGATGGGTACGCCCGCCGCCATTGCGTGGTTGAGCGCTTCCTTTGTCTGTGGCATGACATTGTCGTCTGCCGCCACAATGACGATGACTACATCCGTAACCTTAGCACCACGGGCACGCATGGCCGTGAAAGCCTCGTGTCCCGGTGTATCAAGAAAAGTAATGCGGCGTCCGTCTTCCAACTTCACATTGTATGCTCCGATATGTTGGGTAATGCCACCGGCTTCACCGGCAATTACATTCGCCTTACGTATATAGTCCAATAGAGAGGTCTTGCCATGGTCGACATGCCCCATGACGGTCACAATCGGAGCACGCGGCTGCAGGTCTTCTTCTGCATCCTCCTCTTCTTCGATGGCTTGGGCCACATCTGCGCTTATATATTCTGTCTTAAATCCGAATTCTTCAGCCACAAGATTAATGGTTTCAGCATCCAAACGTTGGTTGATGGATACCATGATTCCCACGCTCATGCAGGTAGAGATTACTTGAGTCACAGAAATGTTCATCATGTTGGCCAGTTCGTTGGCTGTTACAAATTCAGTCAGTTTCAGTGTCTTGCTCTCTTCCTGTTCCAGTTCTTCCTGTTCTATCTGGCGGTTCTGGATTGATTCGCGTTTCTCCTTGCGGTATTTGGCAGCCTTGTTCTTTCCCTTGTTGGTCAGGCGTGCCAAAGTTTCCTTTATTTGTTTTGCCACATCCTCATCGTTTACCTCCTGCTTGATGACAGCTTTCTTGAAGCGGTCTTTGCCGTGCTTGCCGCTGCCTTGTGTCTGGGAGTTCTTGCCCTGCTTTTCCGCACGCATGACATTTCCTGCCGAAGTGGCTGAAGGATTGTTTATGTCAATCCTTTCTTTGCCGATACGGGTACGTTTCTTCTTTCTTGCCGTATCGTCTCCGCCTGTCTTGTCCGTCTTGTCGTCCGTCTTGCGGATTTCCTTGATGATGGCATCTTTCATTTGCTTGCGCTGCTCCTGGCGCTGTTTGTCTTTTTCTTCACGTTCCTTTTTCCTCTCCTCCTTTGATTTCTTTCTCGGGCGAGTGGACTGGTTTAATGCAGCCAGGTCTATCTGGCCTACTACATTGATTTTTGATTTGAATTCTGTGGAACGAATCTTGAAAACCTCTTCCTTTTCTTGGGCAGGTTCCATATTTTGGGGTGTCTCTTTCTTTTCTTCTTCCATCGGTTGTGAGGACAATGCTTCTGTCGGTCTTGAATCTTCTTTGTTGGTGGTGTCAGGTTGGGGAATGTCTTCTTCTGTTACGGTCTGTTCGTTTGTGCCGGCGACAGGCTGTGCCGGTTGTTCAGACTCTGCGGCCGGTTGTACTTCTTTTTCTTCCTGTTTGGGCTTTTTGTTCAGATTCTCCAAATCAATTTTCCCTACAGGCTTGAATTTAGGAAGAGCTTCTTCCGGTATTACCGTTTCTATCATTTCCGGTTCTTTGGCTTCCGGATGCAGGTCTTCTATAGACACAGAAGTCTTGTTCCGGCCTTTATTCTGCCGTTCCTGAAAAATTTTCTCCGACTTTATTTTCAAATCCTTGTCTTTACTGAACTCTTTGACGAGCATGGCGTATTGTTCGTCTGTAATTCTTGTGTTGGGATTGGCTTCAATGGTGTATCCTTTTTTCTGCAAAAATTCCACTACCGTCGTGATCCCTACATTTAAGTCTCTTGTTACTTTATTTAATCTGATCGTCATAGGCTGAATTAAAATTTTAAAATTGAGAATTGAAAAAAGTCGGAGAAAGATAATCGCAATCGCTTGGGATTATTCTTCAAATTCGGCTTTCAGGATTCTCAATACATCATCTACTGTATTCTCTTCCAAGTCTGCTTTTTCCACCAGCATTTCCCGCGGAGCGTTCAGCACGCCTTTGGCCGTATCTATTCCGATACTTTTTATGGCGTTGATTACCCATTCGTCTATTTCGTCCTTGAATTCGTCCAGGTAGATATCTTCGTCTGTAGCTCCTTCACCCAGTTCGCGGTATACATCAATGGTATATTCGGTCAGCATACTTGCCAACTTGATGTTCAGACCTCCCTTTCCGATGGCAAGCGACACTTCTTCCGGTTTCAGGTAGACTTCGGCTTTCTTGTCTTCCTCATGCATTACGATGGAGGATATCTTGGCCGGACTCAGCGCACGTTGGATGAAAAGCTGGATGTTTGATGTGTAATTGATGACATCGATGTTTTCGTTCCGCAGTTCGCGTACGATGCCGTGAATACGTGATCCTTTCATTCCTACGCATGCACCTACCGGATCGATGCGCTCGTCGTATGATTCAACGGCTATCTTGGCGCGCTCACCCGGAATGCGGGCTATCTTGCGGATTGTGATGAGGCCGTCGTTGATTTCGGGCACTTCCTGTTCGAACAGTCGCTGGAGGAATACTGGCGAAGTGCGGCTCAAGATAATTTTCGGGTTGTTGTTCTTGTTTTCCACACGTGCCACAACTGCGCGCACGGTCTCGCCCTTCCGGTAGAAATCGCTCGGTATCTGTTCGGTTTTAGGCAGCAACAGTTCGTTGCCTTCGTCATCAAGCAGCAGAATCTCCTTTTTCCAGGTCTGGTATACTTCGGCACTGATGATGGTTCCCACCTTGTCGATGTATTTGTTGTACAGGCTGTCCTTTTCCAGCTCCAGAATTTTTGACGCCAATGTCTGTCGGAGATTGAGGATGGCGCGGCGTCCGAATTTTTCAAAGATAACTTCATCCGTAACTTCTTCTCCCACTTCATACGAAGCGTCTATCTTACGGGCTTCAGTAAGTGAAATCTGCATGTTGGGATTCGTCAGTTCGTCATCGGCCACTACTTCACGGTTCCGCCATATCTCGAAGTCCCCCTTGTCGGGATTTACAATGACATCATAGTTCTCGTCCGTTCCGAACATTTTGGCTATCACGCTGCGGAAAGACTCCTCCAATACGCTCACCATTGTAGTGCGGTCTATATTCTTCAGTTCTTTGAATTCCGAAAATGTATCAACCAAGCTGATCGTTTCTTCTTTTTTCGCCATGATTATTTAAAGCTAATTAAGTATTTGGTGTATTTTATCTCATCATAAGTAAACGTGATGTTCTGCTCTATCAGCTTCGGGCGTTTGGCACCTTCGGGCTTGACTTTCACTTCAACGGTCACAGTGAAGTTCTCCTCATTGGCATCTGCCAATATTCCTGTCCACTTTTTCCCGTCTTTGGTCATCACTTCCACATCTTTCCCGACATGAATCAGGTATTGCTTCAGCACTTTGAACGGTTGTCCGATGCCTGCCGAGCCTACTTCCAGTTCATAATCTTCTTCTTCACGGTTCAATTTTGATTCGATATAGCGGCTCAGCTCTACGCAGTCATCAATCCACACTCCTTCGGCGTGGTCTATTTCGACTACGATCTTGTCATCCGGGCTGACCGTAATATCTACCAGAAAATAGTCCTTGTCTTCCAACCATTCTCCTACAATCCGGGTTACAATGTCTTTATCTATCATGCATTAACTGTTAAGAACAAAAAAAGGAGCTTACTGCCCCTCCACCTTTTCATCCATTTCGGACGCAAAGATATAAATAATATAGTGTATGGCAAAATAATGGGATAAATATTTTTTTGCGGTTTTGAATCCTGTTTGTCCCTGCTGAGGCCTGCGGTGTGCGCGCTTTCCTTTCGGGTGTGTCTTGTCTTGGATTCGTTTCGTGCCGCCAGACATCAGCCGGATAGTGTCAGAAAAAGTTTTTTCTTCGGTCGGAATCCTTTTCTGGACAGCATGAAAAAAAGATGCGCAACTTCAATTCCGGTTGTCCATTCCCCACATCATCTTTTCACGCAGTGTGTTGAAAAACGAATGCCTGCATCGTTTCACGATATGAACCTGATAGTTTGCCCGTCGGATGGTGAGCTGGATGCCTTCGCGACATGTTTCGCTCCGTCCGTCGATGGCTATCAGAAAATTGTGGCTCCGGCTTTCCACATCGAGAGTAATCTCCCAGTCGTCGCGTATCACTATCGGACGGACATTAAGACTGTGTGGGGCTACGGCCGTAAGGCTGATCGTTCCGCTTTGAGGCACCAGAATAGGGCCGCCTACGCTGAGCGAATAGCCTGTTGAGCCGGTGGGGGTGGATATTACCAGACCGTCTGCCTGGTATACGTTCAGCGACTCTCCGTTTATCGCGGCACGGATTGTAATCATCGAGGAACTGTCTCGCTTCAGAACCGCGATTTCGTTCAGACCGTATGGATATCCTTTCAGCACATGCCCGTTGCAGGTCAGCTTTAATACGCGTCTGGGCTCGACCCGGTACGTTCCGTTGTAAATTTCGTCGAATGTCTCTTCCATCTGGTCTGGCGAAATGTCGGCCAGAAAGCCCAGCCGTCCCGTGTTGATGCCCAATATCGGGATTTCCTTTTTTCCGACCCGGCTGGCCGCCTTCAGGAAAGTTCCGTCTCCTCCGATGCTTAATGCCATATCTGCGGTGAAACTGTTACCCTCAAACAGGTCAAGCCCTTTCAGGTCGGCATACGTATGATGGCGCAGAAAGTCGTAAAATTCACTGCTGATGCATATTTCGGCTCCTTTCTCCCGCAATATGTCCAGCAGATGGGCTACATGTGCCGACTTATGCTCCTGATAAGTGTTTCCAAAGAGGGCGAATCTCATGTTTTTTTGCATAGAACTTTATTTTATCATCTTTTTAAAGATTTCGTACCAAGTTTCTCCAAAACCTGCTAACTTTGCGCTTTGTTGACGCAAAGATAACAAAAACCTATAAATTAGTATGACTAAATTAAGTGTTAATATAAACAAGGTTGCAACCTTGCGCAATGCGCGGGGAGGGAATAACCCGGATGTGACGAAAGTTGCCATGGATTGCGAGGCTTTTGGTGCCGAAGGCATTACGGTTCATCCGCGTCCGGACGAACGTCATATCCGTTATGCTGATGTGTATGCTCTCCGTCCGTTGGTAAAGACAGAGTTCAATATCGAAGGATATCCGTCGAAAGAATTTGTCGATCTTGTGTTAAGGGTGAAGCCCCATCAGGTAACGCTTGTTCCCGATGCGCCTGATCAGATAACTTCCAATGCGGGATGGAATACGAAAGAGAATCTCTCGTTCCTTACCGAACTGATGGATACCTTTGATGAGGCAGGCATCCGTACCTCTATCTTTGTCGGAACGGACATTGAGATGATTGAATATGCGGCGAAGACAGGGGCCGACAGGGTGGAGCTTTATACCGAACCGTATGCGTCGCTTTATCCGAACAGTCCTGAGATGGCGGTAAAGCCGTTTGTCGAAGCGGCCAAGGTTGTCCGCAAATTAGGGTTGGGGCTGAATGCCGGTCATGATCTGAGTCTTGTGAACTTGAAATATTTTCATGAGAATATTCCGTGGGTAGATGAAGTGTCCATCGGTCACGCTTTGATTTGTGACGCGCTTTATTTAGGCTTGAAGAAAACGATTGAAGAATATAAAAATTGCCTTCATTAAACTATGGTAGCATTGACTTTACTGGCGGCGGCACAGACCGTTGCCGAAACAGTGACCGGAGAAAATCCGGTGCTGACACCACTTGCTTCGGGAGAACCGCAGATGAACCTTTGGGATATGGCCTGTAAGGGCGGTTGGATTATGATTGTACTGGCTGTCATGTCGGTTATCGCCTTTTATATCTTTTTCGAACGTGCGGTAACCATACGGAAGGCGGCGAAAGATGATCCGCTCTTTATGGAGCGCATCCGCGATTATATCAAGTCGGGCGAAACAAAGTCGGCTGTCAATTATTGCCGCATGACGAACACGCCTTCTGCACGTATGATAGAAAAAGGCATAAGCCGTATGGGGCATCCTGTTGCCGATGTGCAGGCGGCCATTGAAAATACGGGAAACATCGAAGTGGCCAAGCTGGAAAATGGCTTGTCCATCATGGCAACCATTTCGAGCGGAGCGCCGATGCTGGGCTTCCTCGGTACGGTGACCGGTATGGTCAAGGCTTTCTGGAATATGGCGAATGCCGGAAACAACATTGATATTACTTTGCTTTCGAGCGGTATATATGAAGCGATGATTACCACAGTAGGCGGACTGGTGGTTGGCATTGCCACAATGTTTGCTTACAACCATCTGGTGTATCGGGTTGATAAGGTGGTGAACCAGATGGAGGCGCGTACGCTTGCTTTTATGGATTTGCTGAACGAACCTGAAAAGTAACTATGGCTTTAAAGAGAAGACAAAAAATATCGCCCTCCTTCAGTATGTCGTCGATGACCGACCTCATATTTCTTTTGCTTATATTCTTTATGATAACTTCGACAGTGGTTTCGCCGAATGCCATAAAGGTCTTGCTTCCGCAAGGAGCGGAACAGACATCGGCGAAGCCTATGGCGCGGGTCATCATTGACAAGAATCTGAATTATTATGGGGCGTTCGGAAAAGAAGATGAAATGCCTTTGGCGATTGATGAAGTGGCCGCTTTCTTGCAGGAATGTGCACAAAAGGAGCCGGAGATGTATGTGGCGCTTTATGCGGACGAGTCAATCCCTTACCGGGAGATTGTACGCGTGCTGAATATTGCCAATGAAAATCATTTTAAGATGGTGCTCGCCACGCGCAGGCCGGATAAGAATTGATGTAGACAATGAAGAAAAGTAAGGTAACAGGGATGGTAGGAACGGCGGTGCTTCATGTTTTGGTGGTGCTGCTGCTCTTTTCGCTGACGCTCGTTAGACCCGAGCCGCAGGAAGAGGGGGGAGTGCCTGTTATGCTTGGAGAAACGGCTTTGGCGGCAGGGGGGGCAGACCCTTATGAACTGACGGAAGTGGATGTGGTCACGCAGCCGGAGTCGGAAATGCCTCGGCCGGAAGTGGAGGATGCGCTGATAACCCAGACGGACGAACCGTCTGTTCAGATAAAGAAGGAAGAACCGAAAAAAGAACAGACAGAGGAAGAGAAGGCGGGGCAGCCTGAAGTGAGGGAAAAGACCGAGGCGGAAAAGCGGGAAGAGGCGGAACGTGCTGCGGCGCAGGCGGCAGCCAGCAAGATTGCCGGAGCTTTCGGGAAAGCTTCGCAGATGGAAGGCAAGGGAACGGCTGAGTCGGCAACAGGAGTGCAGGGCAGTCCGGATGGGAACAGCGGTGATGGCAAGACAAGCGGCATTGGAGGATATGGAACATTTGACTTAAACGGGCGTTCGTTGGGAGAAGGAGGTCTGCCGGTGCCGGTATACAATGTTCAGGATGAAGGGCGTGTGGTGGTTACCATTGTGGTAAATCCGGCGGGAAAGGTTGTCGGAACCAGCATCAACAAGCGAACCAATACGGTAAACCCTGCATTGCGGCGTGCGGCTGAGGAGGCGGCAAGAAAGGCGCGTTTCAACGCTGTCGATGGTGTGGATAATCAGAGTGGAACGATTACTTATTATTTTAGATTGAAATAGTGTGAACCCGATGAAGCTTGTTCTTCATCTTAAACTTGTAGTATATGAAAACGATTTGCATCTTTTTAGCCGAAGGTTTTGAAGAAGTGGAAGCCCTGTTTCCGTTGGACATTATGCGTCGCGGTGGCTTGAATGTAAAGACTGTGTCAGTGACCGGAAAAAATCTGGTTACAGGTGCGCATCAGGTTCTTGTTGCGGCCGACATGCTGTTTGAAGAAGTGAAAGAAGAAGATGTAGAGATGATTGTCTTGCCGGGCGGTCTGCCGGGAGCCACAAACTTGGATGCACATGCCGGGCTTGACAGATTAATCCGGAGTTTTGCAGAGGCAGGAAAACCGTTGGCCGCTATCTGTGCCGCCCCGATGGTTTATGGAAAACGCGGTTTGCTGAAGGGCAAGAAGGCCACTTGCTACCCCGGTTTCGACAGTTATCTGGAGGGAGCCGAATATACGGGCAATATGGTAGAGACAGCCGATAACTTCATTCTGGGAAAAGGTCCGGGAGCCGCTTCAGCGTTCGGCTTTGCCATCCTTGAAAAGTTTGCCGGTGCGGCAAAGGTGCAGGAAGTGAAAAGCGGAATGTTGATGGCGTGATGAAAAAATATGCAATAGTCGTTGCAGGCGGAAAAGGCTTGCGGATGGGAGGGGATATCCCTAAACAATTCATTCCGGTAAAGGGAAAGCCGGTGTTGATGCGGACACTGGAAGCCTTTTATGCCTACGACGATTCTATAAGCCTGATATTGGTCTTGCCGGAGACACAGCAGGAATACTGGAGACAGCTGTGTGAGGATTGCGGCTTCACGTTGCCCCATCAGATTGCCACCGGAGGAGAAACTCGTTTCCATTCTGTGAAAAACGGATTATCATTAGTAGGAAATGAAGGTTTGGTCGCCGTGCACGACGGGGTTCGTCCTTTTGTGTCGCAGAAGGTGATAGCTGCCTGTTATGCGGCGGCTGCGGAAAAAGGAGCTGCGATTCCGGTAATAGATGTAGTGGAAACGCTCCGCCGTCTGAAGGGAGGCGGGGCAAGTGAAACGGTTGCCCGTGACAGTTACAGGCTGGTGCAGACTCCCCAGGTTTTTTCCGTGGATTTGCTGAAGCGTGCCTATGAGCAGACCTATGTTCCGAACTTTACAGACGATGCTTCGGTGGTGGAGGCATTCGGGCATCCTGTATGCCTGGTTGCAGGAAACCGTGAGAATATCAAGCTTACCACTCCTTTTGATTTGAAAATGGCCGAGATGTTGGCGTGATTTCCCATTGTAACAATCATTTTTGTCAAGGTGCCCGATTTATCAACACGTGATATTAAGTTTCTGCAAGGCGTGGGGCCGCAGCGTGCCGCCATATTGAACAAGGAATTGAATGTCTATTCTTTGCACGACTTGCTATATTATTTCCCTTATAAGTATGTAGACCGGAGTCGTTTGTATTATATTCATGAGATAGACGGGAATATGCCTTACATCCAGTTGCGCGGCAGAATACTGACTTTTGAAACCTTTGGAGAAGGGCGTCAGCGGCGGTTGGTCGCCCATTTTTCCGACGGCACGGGAGTGGTCGATCTGGTATGGTTTCAGGGTTTGAAGTATGTCACGGGAAAATACAAGGCAGGCGAAGAGTACGTTGTGTTCGGGAAGCCGACCGTCTTCAACGGGCGAATCAACATCGCCCATCCCGACATCGATCCGGCGGGAGAGCTGAAACTCTCTGCAATGGGGCTTCAGCCCTATTATAACACCACGGAGAAAATGAAGCGCGCCAACCTCAATTCGCATGCTCTTGAGCGGTTGATGAAGAATTTGTTTCATACGCTTCAGCGGGAAGTGTTTGATGAAACTCTCAGTCCCACCCTGATAGAAACCTATCATCTTATGTCTCTGACCGACGCTTTATACAATATTCATTTTCCTCAGACGCCGGAGCTGCTCCGCCGGGCCCAGTATCGGCTGAAGTTTGAGGAGTTGCTTTATGTGCAGCTGAATATATTACGCTATGCCCGCGAACGCCGCAACAAGTTTCGCGGACTTGTGTTTGACCGGGTGGGGGATATATTCAACACGTTTTATGCTCGCAATCTTCCGTTTGAGTTGACAGGGGCTCAGAAGCGGGTCATCAAGGAAATGCGGCGCGATATGGGCAGCGGACGCCAGATGAACCGCCTGCTGCAGGGAGATGTGGGCAGCGGAAAAACACTTGTTGCCCTGATGACCATGCTGATTGCATTGGATAACGGCTACCAGACTTGCATGATGGCACCGACGGAAATTCTTGCCGTACAGCATTTTGAAACGGTCAAGCGTTTCCTTGAAGGCATGGATGTGAGGGTGGAGCTGCTGACGGGAAATGTAAAGGGAAAGAAGCGGGAAACCATTTTGCGTGATCTGCTGACCGGAGATGTGCAGATACTGATCGGTACGCATGCTGTAATCGAGGATACGGTCAATTTCTCTTCGCTTGGCTTGGTGGTAATCGACGAGCAGCACCGCTTCGGCGTGGCGCAGCGTGCCAAGCTTTGGGCGAAAAACACTTGTCCGCCGCATGTGTTGGTTATGACAGCCACACCTATTCCCCGCACATTGGCCATGACCCTCTATGGCGATCTGGATGTTTCGGTCATTGACGAACTTCCTCCGGGGCGTAAGCCGGTAAAGACTGTCCATCAGTTTGACAACCGCCGTCCTTTGCTGTATGGCTTTATTCGTCAGCAGATACAAGAAGGACGGCAGGTATATATTGTCTATCCTTTGATAAAGGAGAGTGAGAAAATGGATATCAAGAACCTGGAAGAAGGATATGTGCATATAACCGAGGCCTTTCCTGAATATAAGGTAAGCAAGGTGCACGGACAGATGAAGCCCGCCGAAAAAGACGAGGAGATGCAGCGCTTTTTGCGGAATGAAACGCAGATTATGGTGGCGACCACGGTGATAGAAGTGGGGGTGAATGTGCCCAATGCTTCGGTGATGGTGATTGAGAATGCCGAGCGTTTCGGGCTTTCGCAGCTTCATCAGTTGCGCGGACGGGTGGGGCGCGGCGCAGACCAGTCGTATTGTGTGCTTGTGACCGGATATAAGCTGACGGAGGAAACGCGCAAGCGCATCGAGATTATGGTGCAGACGAACGACGGCTTTGAGATAGCCGAGGCAGACCTGAAGCTGCGCGGCCCCGGAGACCTGGAAGGCACGCAGCAGAGCGGTGTTGCCTTTGATTTGAAGATTGCTGATATCGCCCGCGACGGGCAACTTCTGCAATTTGTGCGCGGGGTAGCCGAGCGGTTGCTTGACGAAGATCCGGAAGGAATTCGTCCGGAAAATGAGGTTGTCTGGCGACAATTGAAGGAGCTGCGCCGGAAAAATGTCAATTGGGCGGTGATATCTTGAGGGATATGCCGCTGTGTTGAGGCTGTCACGGCATCCGCCTCCTTTTCTAAAGGATAAGGCCGAGCGCCAGAAGCAGTCCGAAGATGAACATGTTGCGTGAAGTCTCTCCCAATATCCGGTTCAGTTCTTTTCCCTTGTATATCTTGGCCATCTTTTGTGTGGTCAGTATGTGGAGAAGCAGATAGATTTGCGGAAGGAGTGTGGCATATACTTTCCCGATGGAAAGGAAGAAGAAGCAGCACCAGCAGGCAAACAGTCCTAAGAGAAAGTAAAGGATGAGTCCTGTCCGGGTTCCGAACCGTACCACCAGAGTCTTTTTCCCGCTTGCGGCATCCTGTTCCCGGTCGCGGAAGTTGTTTATCATCAGCAGCGTGTCGATAACCAGTCCGCTGGCAAGTGAAGCCATCGTTACAGAAGGGTTCCATTCGTGCGCCATCACGTAAAATGTGCCGCCCACGGGGACAAATCCGAAGAATGCAAGCACCAGCACATCGCCCCATCCGTGATAAGACAGCGGATAAGGCCCTGTGGTGTAAAGAAAGGCGAATACGATGCACGCCAAGCCTACGGGAATCATTTCCCATCCCCCGTAATTCAGCAGATACATCCCGATGACTCCGGCTACGGCCGTAGTCGCAACAATGCCCGCCTTCATGGCTCGCGTCGTTATCCACCCTTGTGCGCAGGCTCTTTCCGGCCCCAAACGGTCTTCCCTGTCCGATCCTTTTTTGAAATCATACAGGTC
Organism: uncultured Bacteroides sp.; assembly: GCA_949294185.1. Taxonomy (GTDB): domain Bacteria; phylum Bacteroidota; class Bacteroidia; order Bacteroidales; family Bacteroidaceae; genus Phocaeicola. The sequence goes on along the minus strand of CASFGA010000003.1, from coordinate 39,703 downwards.
GTTGATGAGGTTTGCATCGATCTGCATCAGAAAGGCAAACAGCAGACAGAGAACAGCAGGTGTCACCTGAAAGTGCCCGTAGGCATACGCCAGTGCGCTGCCTATCATCACGGGGATTGCAGCTCCTGTCAGCGTCTTGGGGCGGCTTGCAAGCAGCCAGGCTTCTATCGAATTGGTCTTTACGGTTCCCATAAATCTAAAAAATGTAGTTCAAAAGCAAAGTTAATTAAAATGGGAGAAAGTTTGCAGATTCCGGGCAAGATTTCTTAGTTTTGTCCTTGCCAAAAAAGATTTTCATGCGCATGATACATCGGTTTTATGCCGATGGCGTTGCGGAAAGCTGATAGAAAAAAGATTTATGAACAGGCTTTGTATTTTTGTTTGTGGGATAATGGGGATTTTTTTGTCTTCTTGCGCCACCGCTTCCTTCTCAAAATATAAAGGGGTGGGACGCATCAAGCGATATGATTTCTATAGTGCGCAGCTGCCCGATTCGTTCGACGGATTTCGCATGGCCTTTGCGTCCGATTTTCATTATGAGAGCAGGTTTACGGCCCGCCGTCTGTCTGGCATGGTTCGGGCACTGCAATCGACGGATGCCGATGTGTTGCTGCTCGGAGGGGATTACCGTGGACGCGAGGGCGGAAGCATGGATGAACTGTTTCGGGCTTTGTCGAAAGTTCGGACGCCTTATGGCACGTATGCCGTAATGGGGAATCATGAGCGGGGAGAGGCCGACCGGATGGTGCGTGCGGCCATGCGGAAATATGGGGTGCATCTGCTGGAACATCAGGTCGATACGCTCTGGCGGGGCGGAGAGTTTGTGGAAATATGCGGCATTCGAAATCCTTTCAACCTGAAGACGAATGGAATTTCGCCTACGCTGCGGCTGAAGGAAGGCGATTTCGTGGTGATGCTTGTGCATACACCGGACTATGTGGAGGATGTGGATGTGTCGAATACGGATTTGGCCTTGGCCGGACATACGCATGGCGGGCAGGTAAGCCTGTTTAAGCGGTGGACTCCTGCCCGTTTCTCAAAATACGGCAACCGTTTCCTTACGGGGATGAAGCGTAGCAGCCGGGGCGTTCCGGTAATCATAACGAATGGGTTGGGTACTTCACGCCGCGACATCCGTCTGTTTACCCCGAGCGAAGTAGTCCTGGTGGTGCTTCACAAGCAGCGCGATTAATATAGGTGCTTTTCTTTGATTATGCGGTAGACTTCCGGATGAAGGAAGTAGCGCATGTCTTTTCCGCTTGCCAGACTTTCGCGGATAAAGGTGGAACTGATGTCAATCAGGGGCGAATCCACCGCTTTTACGTGTGGAGGGAGTGCTTTCTCCTTGATTTCGTATCCCTGGCGGGGATAGACGAGTATGGGATAGTGGTCTAAAATTTCTTGAGCCGATTTCCACCGGTCGAAGGCGCTCCAGTTGTCTGCTCCGATAATGAGATGAAACTCTTTTTCCGGATAGACTGCCGTAAGCTGGTGCAGGGTATTGACCGTATAGGAAGGGCGGGGCAGGCTGAACTCAAAGTCGGAAGCGCGGAAACGGGGATAACCCGCCACGGCCGCCCGGGCAAGCTCCAGACGCAGACAGTCGTCGAGCAGCTTTTTGTCTTGCTTGAACGGATTTTGAGGGGAGATAAGAAACCACACCTCGTCTACATGACCGAATTCGCACAGGTAATTGGCCAAGGCCAGATGCCCGATATGGATGGGATTGAACGAGCCTCCGAAAATGCCCGTCCTTACAGATTTCTTTTCCATCTCCGATAGTTGACGATTTGCCACGCCGCTACAAGAATCATGGCTGTAGCAATAATATATTGTTGTTTGGCTATGGCGACGATTCCCACCGCTACCGCCGCCAGTCCGATGAAGACACAGAGTATCATCATCAGGTGTATCGTTTTTTTAGGGTCTTTGGCCATGTCTTTTATCGGTTAAGAAATTTGCGGATGATGTTCAGAGCCTCTGCCTTGGCCTTTTCCAGATCGTCGTTGACAATTGTCACATCGAATTTCCCGGCATATCCCAGTTCGAATTCGGCTTTGGCGATGCGGCTTTCTATCACTTCCGGCGCGTCGGTTCCCCGTCCGTTCAGCCGCTTGCGGAGTTCCTCTATAGACGGAGGCATGATGAAAACCGACAGGGCACGGTCGCCATAAAATTGCTTGATGTTGCATCCGCCTACCACATCCACATCGAAAATGATGTTCTGCCCTTCGGCCAGCTGCTTTTCCACCTGCGATTTCAAGGTTCCGTAAAAACGGTTTTCATATACCTCCTCGTATTCCAGAAATTCATTGTCGGCAATGCGCCGCCTGAACTCTTCTGGACTGAGGAAAAAATACTCTACGCCGTTTTGTTCCGTACCGCGCGGCGGACGGCTGGTTGCGGAGATGGAAAAGGCCAGATTCAGGTTCTGGGTCAGCAGATAGTTTATGATGGTAGATTTGCCTGACCCGGACGGGGCGGAGAATATGATCAGTTTTCCCATGATTATAGTGCGTTTAAGACTTGTTCCTTTATTTGTTCCAGTTCATCCTTCATTTGTACCACGATGTTCTGCATCTCCGCGTGGTTTGACTTGCTTCCGGTGGTGTTGATTTCGCGGCCCATTTCTTGCGCGATGAAGCCCAGCTTCTTTCCTTGTCCGTGCCCGCCTGCCATTGTCTCCCTGAAATATTTCAGATGGTTTGCCAGACGCTGCTTTTCTTCGTTGATATCTAATTTTTCGATATAGTAGATCAGCTCCTGTTCCAACCGGTTTTTGTCATAATCCACGCTTAGCGTTTTTTCTAAAGCCTCGGTGATACGCTCGCGTATCTTGGCCACCCGCTCTTTTTCATACGGCTCGATGGATTTCAGCAGACGTTCGATGTTGTCTATCTTTTCCGTGAATTTTTTTTCTAATGCCGCACCTTCCTGCTTGCGGAAATCTACCAATTGGGCTAAAGCCTCGGTGGTAACTTTCTGGACAACGGCCCATTCCTCTTCTTCCAGTTCCTGTGCTTCCACACGGGTCAGTACATCCGGCATCCGCAACAAGGTGGCAAACCAGTCGTCCGGGAGCGGAATGTTGCATGTCTCGGATATTGTCTTGATCTGCTCGTAATAGTTCTGTACCAATGCCGTATTGATGGGTGTGGCTGCTTCGTCTGCGTCTTTTTCTATCCACAGGCAAAAGTCCACTTTCCCCCGTTCGAGCGTCTTCATGATCAGGTTACGGATTTCCATTTCCTTTTCACGGTACAGGGGAGCAATGCGGGTCGACAGATCCATAGCCTTGCTGTTCAGCGATTTTATTTCGGCATGAATTTTTTTTCCTCCGAATACGGCTGTTGCTTTGCCGTATCCGGTCATAGACTGTATCATAGCTTTTGGTTTTTTACGAGTGCAAAGGTAGGAATTTTTTTAAAGCAAGCCGATTAAAGTGTCCATATCTTCTTCTTTCGTTGCCCAACTTGTGGCCAGGCGGATGACCACCCGTCCGTCGTTATGCTTTTCCCAAACACTGAAACTGACCTCGCGGCGCAGCTTTTCAGCCTTTTCGGCAGGCAGAATGATGAACAGCTGGTTGGTTTGCGGACGGATGAAGAATTCATATCCTTTTTCCTCTAATGCCTGTCGCAGGCGTTCAGCCATGAGAATGGCATGGCGGGAAATCTTCAGATACAGGTCGTCGGTGAAGAGTGTGCTGAACTGGATGCCCAACAGTCTTCCTTTGGCGAGCAAAGCACCGTGCTGCTTGACAATCGAGACGAACTGTTTCACTGTTTCAGGGCGGGGGAAGACTACGGCTTCGCCGAAAAGCGCGCCTACCTTCGTGCCTCCGATGTAAAACACATCGCATACGGAGGCGATTGTCTCAAGCGTAACATCCGTATCGTTGGCGGCAAGCCCGTAGCCTAACCGGGCACCGTCCAGAAAGAGCGGCAGTCTGTATTCGCGGCACACGGTGGCAATGTCTTCCAACTCTGTCCGTGTGTACAGAGTTCCGTATTCCGTGGGATGCGACAAATATACCATCCCGGGATTTACCATGTGCGTATAAGACTCGTCTGCAAAGAATCCTTCCAGATAGGTGCGCAGTGACATGGCGTTCATCTTGCCTTCTTCGTGCGGGATGGGCAGAACCTTGTGTCCGCCTGCTTCAATGGCTCCCGCTTCGTGCTGGTTGATGTGTCCGGTCTGTGCTGCCACCACTCCTTCGTAAGGGCGGAGCAGGGCGTCTATCACTGTGGCGTTGGTCTGTGTACCTCCCACAAAAAAATGAACTTCGGCATCCGGACAGCCGCAGGCCTTGCGGATTTTGCGGCGTGCCTCTTCACAATAGGCGTCTTCTGTATATCCCGGAGTCTTTTCCATATTGGTGGCGGAAAGGCGTTCCATAATCAAAGGGTGGGCGCCTTCCAGATAATCGCTTTCAAAATGTTGCATAATTCGTTGTTGTTTTAGAAAAGTTTCGTAAAAGTACGAATTTATGTGGAAAGAGCCAACAGCTTCTCGTTTTTTTGTTAGGATGAAAATTTTGCCGGTCGGGATGAAACGGCCTTTGTGACGGATGGAAAAAGTTTTTTGCCGATATGAAAAAAGTCTGGAAGCGTCGGGCGATATTCTTGTTCCATATCCGTCAGATATGCGGTCGGATTAAAAGCACTGTTAATTTTATAGTTAAACCTGTGTTCAGAGGATGAAAAAATTTTGTGTTTTTACCAATTTGCTTAACTTTGCAGCCATTATATCAAGGGGATATCTTGGCTAAAGTTTTTATGACAGTGGGATTATTACTATATTAACAGACCGTATGGAATTTATTTTTGATTTTATCCTGCACATCGACCGTTATATGATTGAGATTGTGCAGAATTACCACACTTGGACATATGCCATTTTGTTTTTAATCATCTTTTGCGAGACAGGTCTTGTCGTTACTCCTTTCCTTCCGGGCGATTCATTGCTGTTCGTTGCCGGGGCAATCGCAGCTTTGCCTGATGTTCCTATCGACATTAATCTTATGGCTTTGGTCTTGTTTGCCGCGGCAGTATTGGGCGACAGCTGTAATTATGAAATCGGGAGATTCTTCGGGCACAAACTTTTCAGTAATCCCGATTCGCGCATATTCAAGCAGGAATATCTGGAAAAGACGCATGACTTCTACCGGAAATACGGCGGCAAAACCATCGTGATTGCCCGCTTCGTCCCGATAGTACGCACACTTGCGCCTTTTGTTGCCGGTATGGGAAAGATGCATTATTATTACTTTATTATCTATAATCTGGCGGGAGCCGCCGCTTGGGTGGCAGTGTTCTGTTATGCAGGCTATTTCTTCGGCGACATGCCGTTTGTGCAGAAAAATCTGAAGCTCCTGCTGGTGGCCATCATCGTCATATCCGTTCTGCCGGCTGTTGTTGAAGCCGTGCGCGCCAAACTGAAAGCAAATAAGAACTAACAAACATCATAAAAAACTACAGCAAATGAAAAATTCTTTTTTCAGCCGTTTCGCCCCTAAAGAAACGAAGTTCTTCCCTCTGTTGAAACAGCAGTCTGAAATTGTCTTGTCTGCGTCCGACCTTTTGGTGGAAAGTCTGAAACATGATTCTCCTGAGGAAAGAAGTGAATTTTATAAAAAGATTAAGGATGTGGAGCGTCAGGGAGACCAGTTGACTAACCGTATCTTTGAGGAGTTGGGAAAGACATTCATCACTCCTTTTGACAGGGAAGACATCCACGATCTGGCTTCATCAATGGATGATATCGTAGACCGGATCAACAGTGCGGCTAAGCGTATTGCGATTTATAATCCTCGCGCCATATCCGAAAGCGGTAAGGAACTGGCTCTTTTGATACGGCAGGGAGCAGAGCATATCAGTAAGGCAATGGATGAACTGGAGTGTTTTACCAAAAAACCGACGGCACTAAGCGAATGCTGTGTGCAGCTCCATCAGATAGAGAACCATGCCGATGATGTCTATGAACTGTTTATTACCAAACTTTTCCGCGAAGAAAAAGACTGTATAGAGATTATAAAGATAAAGGAAATCATGCAGTGTCTGGAAAAGACGACCGATGCCGCCGAGCATGTGGGCAAGGTATTGAGAAGCTTGATAGTGAAGTATGCTTGATCTTTAAATATCAGGAAAAGAGAATAAGTATATGGAATTATTGGTAACCATTATCATACTGGCGTTAATATTTGACTATATCAACGGCTTTCATGATGCGGCAAATTCTATTGCAACCATCGTGTCGACCAAAGTATTGACGCCTTTTCAGGCGGTATTGTGGGCTGCCTGCTTTAACTTCGTGGCATTTTTCATTGCCAAATATGTCATCGGCGATTTTGGTATCGCCAATACCGTGTCGAAAACGGTATTCGAGCAATACATAACTCTGCCCATAATTCTTTCGGGAGTAATAGCGGCCATCCTTTGGAATCTGTTTACCTGGTGGAAAGGTATTCCCTCTTCGTCATCCCATACGTTAATCGGAGGATTTGCCGGTGCTGCTATTATGGCCAATGGCTTTGAAGCGATACAGCTTGACATTATCCTGAAGATTGCGGCATTTATCTTTTTGGCCCCTTTTATCGGCATGATTGTGGCTTTCGGATTTACGCTGGTGGTTCTTAACCTGTGCCGGAAAGCCCGTCCGCATACGGCGGAAGTCTGGTTTAAAAAGCTTCAGCTGGTTTCTTCTGCCCTGTTTAGTGTCGGACATGGCCTGAACGATTCGCAGAAGGTTATGGGAATCATTGCGGCTGCTATGATTGCGGCGCATTCGCAAGGCTTGGGAATGGGAATCAACAGTATAGCCGACCTGCCGGATTGGGTGGCATTCTCATGTTTTACCGCTATATCTCTCGGAACGATGTCGGGAGGATGGAAAATTGTGAAGACGATGGGAAACAAGATAACACGTGTCACTCCGCTCGAAGGGGTGGTAGCTGAGACGGCGGGTGCCTTTACCTTGTATCTTACGGAATATTTGAAGATTCCGGTCAGCACTACCCATACCATTACCGGAGCCATTATCGGAGTCGGGGCGACCAAGAGACTTTCAGCTGTTCGTTGGGGGGTAACCCGCAGTCTGATGACTGCATGGGTGCTGACGATACCTGTCAGCGCAGTGCTTGCTGCCGGCATTTATGCAGTGGTGCGCTTGTGTTGCTGAACTTTCCCTCGTCTATAATATAAATGAGTGCAAATAAAAGTGTATATTTGCAGGAAACAATGTAATTTGGATTTGGATTATGTCATGTATTTTACATATTGAAACGTCGACAGAAGTCTGTTCTGTGGCTGTAAGCCAGGATGGGGCTTCTATTTTCTCTAAGGAAGACTTCGACGGGCCTTCTCATGCCGTGACATTAGGCGTGTTTGTGGACGAGGCGCTTTCGTTTGCAGACAGTCATGCCATACCGGTGGACGCTGTTGCCGTCAGTTGCGGGCCGGGTTCGTATACAGGGCTTCGCATCGGCGTGTCGATGGCAAAGGGAATCTGTTTCGGATTGGGGATACCGCTGATAGCCGTCCCTACTCCGAAAGTGATGTGTGTTCCGGTGCTTCTCTTCAAGGATTTGCCGGAGGATGCCCTGCTCTGTCCGATGATAGACGCGCGCCGCATGGAGGTTTATGCAGCCGTTTACGACCGTGCGCTGCGGGCAAGACGGGACATTGCTGCGGACATTGTGGATGAAAATTCGTATGCGGAATTTCTGGATGAGCATCCCGTATACTTTTTTGGAAATGGTGCGGGGAAGTGCCGGGAGGTGCTGAAGCACCCTAATGCCCGTTTCATAGAGAATGTCAGTCCTTTGGCCAAATGGATGTTCCCTTTGGCAGAAAAGGAGATGGCATGTGAAAACTTTAAGGATGTTGCCTATTTCGAACCGTTTTATCTGAAAGAATTTGTAACTTCCAAGCCCAAGAAAATAATTTAAGACAATAGTCAAAATGGAATATAATACGCAACAAAGTAAATTACCGTTACCGGAATATGGCCGGAGTGTACAGAACATGGTTGATTATGCCTTGACCATCGCTGACCGTGACGAGCGTCAGCGGTGTGCGAATACCATTGTACAGATAATGGGGAGCATGTTCCCAAATTTGCGGGATACGGCTGATTCCAACCGCAAGCTGTGGGATCATCTGGCCATTATGGCCGATTTCAAGCTGGATATTGACTATCCGGTTGAAATCGTGAAAAAGGAAGATCTGGAAATCAAGCCTGACTGTATACCTTATTCTCAGCATAACATTCGTTATCGTCATTATGGCAGATTTGTGCAGGACTTGATAAGGATAGCTTCGGGTTATGAGGATGGTGAAGAGAAAAGGCAGCTGCTTAATCTGATAGCCAACCAGATGAAGAAAGATTATGTATCATGGAACAAAGACGGTGTGGAAGAAGCGAAGATTCTGGAAGATATCTATGAACTTTCAGACGGGAAAATCAAGTTGGAGCCGGGAAGCGTGCATTTCTTTGAGCAGCGTGCGTTTAACAATAACCGGCGCCGGCAGGCGAATAACAATTCGCAAAAAAGGAAATACAATAATCAGAATCAATAAAACAGGGAGTGATGGCTTCATTTGTAATCGAAGGAGGGCATAGGCTGCAGGGGGAAATTGTTCCTCAAGGTGCAAAAAATGAAGTGTTGCAGATTCTTTGTGCCACATTGCTTACTGAGGAAGAGGTGACAGTAAGCAATGTGCCGAACATTTTGGATGTCAATAATCTGATCCAGATGCTGCGCGATATGGGTGTGGAGGTGTCAAAATTGTCTGGAGACACCTATAAGTTCCGGGCGGCAGAGGTAGACATGGATTACTTGGAGAGCGAAGAGTTTTTGAACCGCTGTTCCAAGCTGCGCGGCTCTGTCATGTTGGTCGGCCCCTTGTTGGCCCGTTTCGGAAGAGCCTTGATTGCCAAGCCGGGCGGCGACAAAATCGGGCGGCGGCGTCTGGATACGCATTTCTTCGGCATTCAGAAATTGGGCGCTTCTTTTGATTACGATGCTTTGAGAGGAGTCTTTACCATTCGTGCCGGGCGGCTGAAGGGTACTTCCATGCTGTTGGATGAAGCTTCGGTTACGGGAACGGCCAATGTTGTCATGGCAGCGGTGCTGGCTGAAGGTACGACAGTCATCTATAATGCGGCGTGCGAGCCTTATATCCAGCAGCTTTGCCGGATGCTGAACAGTATGGGGGCGCGCATTTCCGGCATCGCTTCCAATCTGCTTACCATCGAAGGGGTGAAGTCGCTCAAGGGATGTTCGCATAGAACCCTTCCCGACATGATTGAAGTGGGAAGCTTTATCGGAATGGCCGCGATGACCGGCAGTGAGATGACTATAAAGAATGTGTCTTATGGCAATCTCGGCATCATTCCGGAGATATTCCGCCGGTTAGGCATACGTTTGGAACAAAGGAATGATGATATTTACATACCGCAGCAAGACCACTATCAGATAGAGTCCTTTATCGACGGATCGATTATGACAATAGCCGATGCGCCGTGGCCGGGACTTACTCCAGACTTGCTGAGCGTGATGCTCGTGGTGGCTACTCAGGCTAAAGGCAGTGTGTTGATTCATCAGAAGATGTTTGAAAGCCGTCTTTTCTTTGTCGACAAGCTGATAGACATGGGGGCACAGATTATCCTTTGTGATCCTCACCGTGCGGTGGTCATCGGGCATGACCGGAACTTTCCCTTGCGGGGCGGGAACATGTCGTCGCCGGATATCCGTGCCGGAATCGCCCTGCTGATAGCGGCGTTGAGTGCGGAAGGCATCAGCCGCATTCACAATATTGAGCAGATAGACCGGGGGTATCAGAACATCGAACAGCGCCTTACGGCTATTGGCGCGCGTATCACTCGCATAGAATAAGGTAATATATGATTAGAGCAGACGAAGTTTTCAAGATAGGCATTATCAACAAGCCCCACGGAGTGAAGGGGGAGGTTTCGTTTACCTTTACAGACGATATCTTCGACCGTGTGGAGGGGTGCGACTATCTGATATTGTTGTTGGATGGCATATTGGTTCCTTTTTTTATTGAAGGATACCGTTTCCGTTCCGACAATGCCGCTTTGGTGAAGTTTGAGGGGATAGACACGGCAGAGAAGGCTCGGAGATTCATTAATGTGGAGGTATATTTTCCTAAGAAATATATGGAAGAGCAGGAGAATGTCACTTCGTGGAATTTCTTTGTTGGATTTAGGGTGGAGGATATTCGTCACGGTGATTTGGGTCGGATTGTAGATGTGGATGATACGACGGTGAATGTCCTTTTCGTTATAGAAAAAGCCGGGGAGGAAATACTGCTTCCCGCTCATGAAGAGTTTATTCTTGGCGTAGACCAGAAAAAGAAATGCCTGAGGGTAAATGTTCCCGAAGGTTTGTTGGAATAAAGACATGAAGAAGAAAAGTCACAAGGCATTTTGGCATAACATCAAGTTTAAGTACAAGCTGACTGTTATCAATGAAAACACGCTGGAAGAAGTGGTGGGGATTCATGTATCCAAGTTGAATGGTCTTTCAGTGTTGTTGGCTGCCTGTACAATAATTTTTCTTATAGCTGCTGCAATCATTGCCTTTACCCCGCTCCGCAACTATCTTCCCGGTTATATGAACAGTGAGGTGCGCAGGCAGGTTGTGGAAAATGCATTGCGGGCCGATTCTCTTCAGCAGGCATTGGAGCGTCAGAACCGCTATATCATGAACATTCAAGATATCATCAGCGGAAACGTAAAGGCGGATACGGTTCATTCCATCGACTCTCTGACGGATCTCCGGGCAGAAGAACTGATGGAGCGGTCGAAGGAAGAAGATGACTTCCGCAGGCAGTATGAGGAGAGGGAACGTTACAACCTGACGGCTGTAAGGAATGTTGATGCTGCGGGGCTTATATTCTATCGGCCGGTTCGGGGTGTGACCTCCGTCGGCTTCAATCCAGACAACCGGCATTATGGAATAGACATTGTGGCGGGACCCAATGAAAGCATCCTTTCGTCTTTGGACGGGACGGTTATCTTTGCAGCTTATACGGCGGGAACGGGATATGTCATGCAGATACAGCACACTCAGAATTTTGTGACGGTATACAAGCATTGCGGCTCATTGTTGAAACGTGAGGGAGACCAGGTGAAAGGGGGAGATGTGGTGGCTCTTGTCGGTGAGGAGAGCGGAGCAGAAAGCGGCAGTCCGTATATCCATTTTGAATTGTGGCATAAGGGTATCCCGATCAATCCGGGGAAATACATAGTGTTTTAGTGATATGAAAAAGCAGATTGCAATATTAGGTTCGACCGGTTCCATCGGAACGCAGGCGTTGCAGGTTGTCGGGGAACATCCTGATCTGTATGAAGTTTATGCTTTGACGGCGAACAACAAGGTTGACTTGTTGGTGGAACAGACGCGGAAGTTCAAGCCCGAAGCGGTTGTGATAGCCAATGAAGACAAATATCTTCAGCTGAAGGAGGCTTTGTCTGACATGCCGGTCAAAGTATATGCCGGTGCAGATGCCTTGAGCCAGATAGTGGAGGCGGAACCGATAGACATCGTGCTGACCGCCATGGTGGGATATGCCGGTCTGCGCCCTACAATGAATGCTATCAAGGCAGGGAAAATGATCGCATTGGCTAACAAGGAAACGCTTGTGGTGGCGGGAGAACTTATAAAAGATTTGGCTTCTCGCTATCATGTGCCGATACTTCCGGTGGATTCGGAACATTCTGCCATATTCCAGTGTCTGGAGAGGGAGAATCCGATTACAAAGGTGATACTTACGGCGTCCGGCGGGCCGTTCCGTTCGTATACGGCAGAGCAGCTTCGTTCGGTAAAGAAAGAACAGGCGTTGAAACACCCTACCTGGAATATGGGGGCGAAGATAACGATAGATTCGGCTTCGATGATGAATAAGGGATTTGAAGTGATAGAGGCTAAGTGGCTGTTTGGTGTAAGGCCAGACCAGATAGAGGTTGTGGTACACCCTCAGTCGGTCATTCACTCGATGGTGGAATTTGCGGACGGAGCGGTGAAAGCACAGTTGGGAGTTCCGGATATGCGCCTGCCTATCCAGTATGCTTTCTCCTATCCCGCACGGGAATCCTTGTCGGGAGAGCGGCTGGATCTTGTTAAATATGGCACTTTGACTTTTGAAGCGCCTGATATGACCCGTTTCCGCAATCTGGCACTGGCTTATGAAGCCTTGCATCAAGGGGGGAATATGCCTTGCATCGTTAATGCCGCGAATGAGGTTGTGGTAGCCGCTTTCCTTAAAGACCAGATTTCTTTTTTCGGAATGAGCGATGTGATAGAAAAGGCCATGTCGGCCGTTCCCTTTATCCAGTCTCCCACTTATAGTGACTATGTGGAGACAGATGCCGAGACACGGCGTATTGCCGCCGAGATGGTTATAAACGGAATGAATAAGTAATAATTTAGTAAGAAAGTTATAGTAGAATGGAAACATTTTTGATTCGTGCCCTTCAGTTGATACTCAGTCTTTCGTTGCTGGTTATTGTTCACGAGGGAGGACACTTTTTCTTTGCCCGTCTTTTCAAGATTCGCGTAGAGAAGTTTTATATCTTTTTTGACCCTTGGTTCTCGCTGTTTAAGTTTAAGCCCAAGAACAGCGATACGGAATACGGGGTAGGATGGCTTCCGCTTGGCGGATATTGCAAGATATCAGGGATGATTGACGAGTCGATGGATACCGAACAGATGAAGCAGCCTGCCCAACCTTGGGAATTTCGCTCCAAGCCGGCCTGGCAGCGTCTGTTGGTGATGGTGGGCGGAGTAATGATGAACTTCATTTTGGCTTTGGTCATCTATTCGATGATTCTGTTCACATGGGGTGACCAGTATATTGCCTTGAAGGATATGACCTATGGAATGAAGTTTAATGAAACGGCTCAGAATATCGGTTTCCGCGACGGGGACATCCTGAAGAGTGCAGACGGGAAGGAATTGACCCGTTTTGATATGGATATGATTCGCAGCATCGTAGAGGCACGTGAGGTGACAGTCTTGCGCGGAGGCGAGGAAAAGACCATTCTGATGCCGGAGTTGAGTCTGTTGGATGTGGCGCAGGAAGATCCGACATTCGTGGATGTGTTTTATCCCAACGTGGTGGACTCCGTTATTGCAGGAGAAGGCTTCGCCAGGGCCGGCATCCAGTCGGGCGATTCTCTGTTGGCTTTCAACGGAAAGTCCATTCATTCATGGAATGAGTTCTTGGATGAAATGAACCGCCTCCAGAGTCAGTCGGAACTCGATAAGAAGGAAACGGCTTCGTTTTCTTTGGTATATTCTCGGGCAGGAATACGGGATACCGTGGCCGTTGAGACGAACAGCCAGTTCAAGGTGGGCGCTATGGGAGGAATCCTTGACTATAAGCCTACAGTCATGAGCTATGGCTTCTTCGAGTCTTTTCCTGCCGGAATTACGTTGGGGGTAAACACGCTGAAAGGCTATGTCAGCGACATGAAGTATGTGTTCACAAAAGAAGGGGCGAAGAGTGTGGGCGGCTTCGGTACGATAGGAAGCATCTTTCCTAAAGTGTGGGACTGGGAGCGCTTCTGGTCTATGACGGCGTTCTTGTCCATCATTCTGGCCTTTATGAATATCCTTCCGATTCCTGCTCTCGATGGAGGACATGTGCTCTTCCTGCTTTATGAGATTGTCGCCCGCCGCAAGCCGAGTGACAAGTTTTTGGAATACGCTCAGATGGCGGGCATGTTTCTGCTCTTCGGACTGCTGATTTGGGCGAACTTCAATGATGTGCTGAGATTTTTGTTCTGATGAAAATATAAAGGAAACTGCCTGCACCGGTTGACGGTTGTTATCGGTGGCATGGATGACCCGGCCCGGCTGATACAAGTCGGGTCGGGTTGTGTATATGGAGGTTGCAGACCTGGAGTTTTATGCTTGTGAAAAAATTTTTTTGTCAGCCTTTGGCGGAATTTGTTCCATAGCCGGAAAAAAGGATTCAGGTGTGAAGATTTCAGTGGATGCAGGCAAGACTGCAAGCGGAGTTTTTCATTATCTTTGTCTGCCAGAAAACAAAATTATGAATATGGAGTTAAAGAGATTTTTATGGACTGCTGTCTTGGCGGGAGGCATGTTGTGCCCCGCCCTGTCCGCCCAGGAGCGTCTCCCCGAATACTTGCAGGCGGAGAAGTTTACGGGGGAGAAACTGAAGAACATGCTGTTCTCTACCACGGTCGACCCGCATTGGTTTCAGAAGGGGAACAGCTTTTGGTATGAATACAAGACGAGCGAAGGCACGTTCTGGTATGTGGTAAATCCGGCTTCGCGCACAAAGGAGCAGCTGTTTGACCGTGACGAACTGGCGGCGCAGCTTACGGAAATTGTGCAAGACCCGTTTGAAGCCCGCCATCTGCCTGTCCGCAATCTGAAGGCGAAGGAAGACGGACGGACTTTTACCTTTGAGGTGCAGTCGTCGCGCGAGGCCAAGCCAGACAAGGATGAGGCGGGAAAAAAGAAGAAAAAAGGAGAGAAGGAGGTGTTTTACTTTTCCTATGATTATCCTTCCCGCAAGCTTACGCATCTGAAAGACGGAGAAAAAGAACCGGAACGCTTGGACTGGGCTTCTGTTTCTCCTGATGAAAAGACGGTGGTCTATGCCAAAGACTGCAATCTTTACCGTATGAGCATGGAGGATTACCGCAAGGCGCAGAAGGATGAAAAGGACAGTACGATTGTTGAAATACAGTTGACTGCCGACGGTACACCTGATTTCGGTTATGGCATACCCTACAGCCAACTGAATACCGATACCCTCTGCAACGGGAAACGCCGTGGCGTGTGGGGATGTTGGTCACCCGACTCCCGTTACTTTGTGACCGTTGTTTCCGACGACCGTGCCGTGAAGCCGCTTTGGGTAATCAATTCCATCGCTGAGCCTCGGCCTACGCTTGAGACTTACAAGTATCAGATGCCGGGCGAGATGGAGGCTCCGGAAGAGCATCTCTATCTGTTTGACATGACGGACAACAGCCGGAAGGAAATAAAGACGGCCGCATGGAAGAATCAGTCGCTTGGACTGGAAACGAAGCCTTATGAACAGCGGCAGCGCGACAGGGAGTTCGTTCCGGCTGTATGGCAGGGAGACAACAGCCGCTTCTTTCTCACGCGTAGCAGCCGCGACCTGCACCGCATAGATGTGTGTACTTATACCGTCGGGCAAGACTCAATCGTGCCGGTGGTAAGGGAGCGCATGAATACATATCAGGAAACCCGCCCCATTCATGTGCTGAACGGAGGGAAAGAGTTTGTCCAGTGGAGCGAACGCGACGGATGGGCGCATCTTTATCTGTATGATGACAAGGGAAACCTGAAGAATCGCATCACGAAAGGCCCGTGGCATGTGGAGCGGGTAGTGAAGGTAGATGAGGCCGCCCGTATCATCTATTTTCTGGCAAACGGACGCGAAGAGGGAGAGAACCCTTATTATGAGCATTTGTATCGGGTGAATGCCGATGGCAGCGGACTGAAGCGTCTGACATCGGGAGACTTTTTCCACCAGGTGGAGGTGGACGATGACGCTCGCTTTATCGTAGACAATCATTCACGGGTGAACACGGTTCCGCGTGCCGACCTGATTGACCGTAACGGCAATCGGGTGATGACTATCCAGGAGAGCGACTTCTCTCTGCTTAAGGCGGCAGGCTATCAGTTCCCCGAGCTGTTTACGGTTAAGGCGGCCGATGGTGTGACCGACCTGTATGGAGTGATGTATAAGCCGTTTGATTTCGATTCTACGAAGGTGTATCCCATCATCGATTATGTGTATCCCGGCCCTCAGGTGGAGGCGGTCTATTATCCGTTCACCCGCATGAGCGTGCGGACTGACCGGTTGGCGCAGGCAGGATTCATCGTCATATCCGTGGGGCAGCGCGGCGGACATCCGAGCCGTTCGAAGTGGTATCACAATTATGGTTATGGCAACATGCGCGATTATCCGCTTGCCGACCACAAGGCTGCCGTCGAACAGCTTGCCGCGCGCCATAAGTTCATCGACATCAACCGCGTGGGAATCCACGGACATTCCGGCGGCGGCTTCATGTCGACGGCGGCCATCTGCCAGTATCCCGATTTCTACAAGGCGGCTGTCTCCTGCGCCGGAAACCATGACAACCGCATCTACAACCGTTGGTGGAGCGAAACCCATCACGGTGTGAAGGAAGAAATCTCAGAGGAAGGTGACACGACTTTCGTTTACAAGATAGCCACCAATCCGGAGATAGTGAAGCGGCTGAAGGGACATCTGATGCTGGTGCACGGCGATATAGACAACAATGTGCATCCGGGCAATACAATTCGTGTGGTCAATGCCTTGATTCGTGCCAACAAGCGTTTCGATATGCTGATTCTTCCCGGACAGCGTCACGCTTTCGGCGATATGGACGAATATTTTTACTGGAGGATGGTTGACTTTTTCTCCGAGCATCTGAAGGGACGCAAGGAATCGTTCGTCGATATTCCGCAGCGATAAATATTTTTTCTCCTGACAAAAAGACTGCCCCGAAGTGATGGAAAAATCATTTCGGGGCAGTCTTTTTATATTCAGTATCCTGCTTATTTGCTTCGTGTCACTGTGTAAAGCACTTTTCCTTTCTTGTCGATGAGGTGAAGCTTCAGTTCTTTCTTGTCGGCTGTAATGAGGGAAAAGCCGGATGCATCGCTGCAAAACCGGGTTCCCTCGATGGGCTTCACCTTTCGGGTAAGCGAACCGGAAGTGTTGACAATATAGTCAATCGGGCTTCCCGGCTTGCGGATGTGCTGGAAGTTGTGTATATGTCCGCACAGATACATGTCCACGTTTTTGTGCTTGAGCAGAATGGAGTTGACGCGCTTTTGCAGATCCGTACGCTCCGATTCTTTCTTGTCCGTATCGGCATAAATCGGATGGTGTCCCACTACCAGCACCCAGTCTTCCTGAGCTGCCGTCAGCACAGAGTCAAGCCATGCCAGCTGTTTGCTCATGTCTTGCTTTCCGGCATCCGGATAATCTTCCGTGTCTTTGCGGTATTTGTCTATCAGCGGAGCCGTATCCAGCATGACCAGACGCACGGTGATGTCGTCGCTTTCTTCTACACGGGTGTAGTAGCGTGCCGGCATTTTCCATCGCGCGCTTACGTTGCTGTAGTCAATCACCGCCTGCGTATTGCTGCGGTATTCGTGGTTCCCCAAGATAGGATACCAGGGAATCATCAGATCAGGGTGACTGTAAATCAGTTCGTAGTTTGTCATCCACAGCGGGTCGCTGATGCTGCGCACGCCTTCAAAGTGATGAACATCTCCTGCTGCCACTACAAATTCGATGTCGATGCTTTCGGCCATCTGTCCCATCACTTCGGCGACAGGCTTTTGGTCGTAATATCCGTTACGCCCCAAGTCGTTTCCGAGGATGAAGTTAAGGGGCTTTTCGAGTGTAGTCCAGGTTTCTTTTTGCGCAAAGGATGCGACGGTCACTAACATGAGCATGAAAGTGATTCCGATTTGTTTCATTGTAGTCATAATGGTTGGTGTCTTTTTTAATTGTTATGCGGCAAAGTTATTCTCTGAATCTGGAAAGAAACTGAAAAACCTTGTCTGAAAAAGAGAAAACTACCCGATTCGTACAAAAGGATACATAATCGGGTAGTATATCAGGAAAAAAGAAATGTAATTTTCTTTTGTTAGAAACTTACCTTTACGCCGGCGTTTACACGTACACCGTAGTATTCTGCCTGCATGGTGCGGTCAGGAGTTCCTTGATAGTAGCGCAGCGGCTGGTTCAGCAGGTTGGTTGCTTCGGCATAGAAGGTGGTCTTGAACTTTTTGCCGAACGTATAGCTTGCGTTGACATCCATGTAGTTTACTTTGTCATAGTAGCGGTCTTCGAAAGCTTCTTCACCCACTTCGTCGATAAAGTCGCTGGCGAAGTTGTAGCTCCATCGCAGGTTGAATCCTGCCTTTTCAAAGTAGAGGGATACGTTGGCCGTGTGTTCGGGAGATCCCGGCATCCGCAGGTCTTCATTCTCGCGTCCTTCGAAGTTGAAGTTGTCCACCTTGCTGTAAGTGTAGGTGTAGTTGCCATACAGACCTATACATTTCAGTGCCGGATGGATGAAGCCGAAGTCGCGCTGGTAAGCAACCTCCACTCCGAATATGTTGGCATCACCCGCATTGATAGGCTGGCTCATTTCCTGGTAGGTGATTCCGTTGTAGTTGAAGTCGTTCTGACGGAAATCTACTATGAAGTCGTTGATTTTTTTGTAGAAAATTCCTGCACTTATCAAGCCGATGCTTTCGAAATAGTATTCGCCGCTCAGGTCGAAATTGTAGGAGATGGTCGGCTTCAGGTCTGGATTACCGAATGCGATATCCTCTTCATCGATGATGACATTCGGCACCAGGTTGGCGTATTTCGGTCGTGAAATGGTGTTGGTAAAGGATGCGCGCAACTTGAAGTTGTCGTTTGCATTATATTTCACCAAGAATGCGGGCAGCACATTCAGGTAGTGTTTGCTCTGTTCACCTGTCGGAGTCAGCGTATTTTCGTTTCCGTCGTAGCGGAATCCGCTGTAAGTCACATGGGTGTTTTCCATGCGGACACCCGCCATCAGGTTCCATTTGCGTCCCAGCTGTTGGTCAAAACGGATGTATCCGGCAGTCACCGTTTCCTGTGCCTTGTAGTTCTCGGCTTCTTCATCAAGCTTTTCCTCTTTTTCGAATACGGAAGCATCGTTCAGATTCAGGTTTCCTACATATTCCTTGTCCACGAAATTTCCGGCTTTATAGCGGTCGCCTGCAAGATATCCGTCGCGGTTTTGGGCGGTCAGATGGCTCAGCGCCTCGGTATTGAAGGCATTTTCGTCCAACGGCTTGTATTCAAAGAAGTCGATGTCCATTTCCTTGTGCTTGTCTACCACTTTGGCACCGAATTTCAGCTTGTTGGAATACTCTCCGGAAACCAACGGAAGTTCGAAATTGGCACTGAACTTCAGGTCTTTTTCCTTGATGTCCTCAAAGCTTTCCGTCAGTTCGTCGAATTCGTATCCGTTGCTGTTGCTGCTGTTCAATAGCAGGTCGGACGCATTGACGGCAGTCAGGAACGGGCGGCGTATGTCACTGAAATCCGCATCCTGCATGGCTACATCTTTTTTCTCATATTGCAGGTAACGTTCGTGCGGGCGTTTTTCTCCGGCTTGTGAGTAAGATGCGTTCCAGTCGAAGTGCAGACGGCCGAAAAGATGGTCACCGCTCAGCGCGTAGTCCATGGTGCGCTGCCGTTCCAGACGGGCATAACGTTCGTCCGGCCCTCCGGCCTTCACTTCATACTTCACATCATAAACGTTCGGGTCTGCATATTCGTATGTATGGCGGTAGCGGTTTTCCCAGTCGTTGCGGTTGTTGAAGATTCCCTTGAACTCCAGCTTGTGGTTCGGATTAATCAGCCAGTCGAGAGCCAGCGAGTAGCTCTGGCGTTCACGGGTGACATAATACTGGCGCACTTCGTATTCGTCGATATATACATTGTCACCGTCTTTTTTGTAAGTCATCTCCACATCGTCGCTGCCTGCCGGATTGTTCTGGTATGAGGCGGAAAGCATCACGCCCAACTTGTCATTGAAGAAGCGGTCGCCGTAAGTAAAGCCCAGATTCAGGTTCAGCTTGTCTTTTACCCAGTTGTATCCGCTTCCGGCAGTCGCGCTGATAAAGCGTTTGGAAGGAGAGTTTTTGGTTACCAGATTGATGGAGCCGCCGATGGCATCGGCATCCATATCCGGTGTGATGACTTTGTTTACCTCGATGGTCTGAATCATGTCGGCCGGGATAAGGTCAAGCTGCACGTTGCGCGTTTCACCTTCGGCAGAAGGAACGCGGTTTCCGTTGATGGTGACAGAGCTTAGTTCGGCGCTTGTACCGCGAACCTGTCCGAAACGTGCTTCACCCTGGTCGTATTGCACGTTGATGCCGGAAATGCGCTTCAGGGCATCGCCGATGTTTGAATCGGGGAACTTGCCCACTTGGTCGGCTGACACCACATTCTTTATACCCATGGAATTCTTCTGTACACTCAGTGCTTTGCGTTGTCCGGTGAAGGCTCCCTTGACTTCCACTTCCTGCAAAACCACCCCTTCATGCATCACGATGTCTTTTTCCACCGTCTTTCCGCCCGGCACTTCCAGTGTCATGGTTATCGGATCATAGCCTACATAACTGATTTTTACCGTGTAGGTTCCCGGCTTCAGATTGGACAATGTATAGAAACCGTCAATGTCGCTCACCGTTCCGGTCTTCAGATTCTCTACATAGATAGATGCTCCAGGCAGGATATTCTTCTCTCCGTCGACGACGCGTCCGCGGACGGTAGCCATTTCGGACAAGGTTGTGTCGTCTGCTGCAAATACGTTTCCGCAAAGGCTTGCAGAAACCAACAGTAAAGAAACTGTCTTGAATACTTTCTTCATGCTTTTTAATTGTTTTTTAGACGCTGCAAAGTTCTTTTCTTCCCGTTTCATAGTCTTTTCAGAAAATTAAAGAATTTGCAACAATCGTATTACAAAAAGGTTACACAAGCGCACCGTGTGGCGGAGTCTGCTTCCGGAACGGACGGAGAACCGGGAGGAAAATGTTTTTTCATCCGTATGAAACGGCTGTTTCATCGCAGTGTAATTTGTGTTTCATCCGCGTGAAACTTGTTGAACTTCCTGTAAATATTTCCTGCCCATTCCGGGAAAAGCATTTATTTTGTGCCGGATTATTAAAACAGATATTCATGGTTACAGCAAGAAGATGCCTGATCGCTATATGGATGTGTATGGCGGTATTTGGCCTGCATGCGCAGGATGTGTTGCGTTTCATTTATTGTTCAGACCTTCATTACGGCATCCGGCGCGAGTTTAGAGGCGGCGAGGTGGATGCGGATGTGGTCAATAGGGAAATGTTGAAGGCTTTCCGGCTGCTTTCTGATTCGCGCCTGCCGGAGGATGGCGGTGTGGAAGCGGGAAAACTTTATGGGAAGGCGGACTTTGTCGTCTGTACGGGAGATATAGCCAACCGTATGCAGAAGGGGGCATGGACGGCGGAACATTCCTGGAGGCAGTTTGAAAAAGACTGGAAGGACGCGGTCGATGTGTCGGTTTATCTGGTGCCGGGGAATCATGACATTTCAAACGCCATCGGTCACCCGAAGGGACTGGACAGAGAGCCTGACGCAACCAGTGCTGCCGGTATATTCAACCGCACGATGCATCCGGCACGGGAACGGACTGCACAGACCTTTGATTATGCAGTGGACAAGGTGCGCTATTCTTTTGTCAGAGACAGTGTGAGGTTTGTCTTTGCCGGGATGTGGATTGACAGTGGCGTGCGGGAGTGGATGGACAGTCTGCTGCGGACAGACAGGGATATGCCGGCCTTTTTGTTTACGCACGATGCGGTGGAGCCGGAAGCCAAGCACTTCATGAACCCGAACGGCAGTCATTCCATCAATGCCGGCGACGGATTTGAAAATTTGCTGAGCGACACGGCCTGCGTCCGGAATGTGAAGGAGACCCCGCTCTGCAACTGGCATGAACTGGAAATGTTTTTTGCCGCCCATCCTCAAATCAAGGGTTATTTCCATGGCGATTACAATTATAACGAGTTTTATACGTGGCATGGTACGGAGGGAAGCGTTTCGCTTCCGGTATTCCGGGTGGACTCGCCGATGAAAGGAGAAATATCATCGGTGGATGAAACCCGCCTCTCGTTCATCGTGGTCTGTATGGATACGCAGAAGCATCTGCTGACCGCCCGTGAGTGTCTTTGGAATCGGGATGGAAAGACCGGCATCCATTGGGGCGAATCGGTTACCATCGCTTATTGAGATAAAATAAAGCCCTGGTTTCCGCTTTGGAAAAGGAAGCCAGGGCTTTTAAGTAAAAAGAAAAGGCTTGTCTATTCGTCTTCTCTGTCTTCCGGTGCCGGGGGCAGACAGATGGAGGCGGTGATGCCTTTCCAGTATCGGCGGACATCCTTCCAGTGATAATAGGGCGCACGGTCTGTCTCGACGGGAAGTCTCACTTCGCGTTCGTTCAATAAAAGCTTTATCAGTATGTCGCCGCTGCCTGCCTTGCGGTAGAAGATGAGCTGTATGTTTCCACACATCGGGATGATGCGGTAGGTGCGGTAGGTTTCTGCTATCCGTTGCCAGTCGGTGGTAGTGTCGGTCAGCCGGTTGATGCCCATCAAAGCGGCAAGGGGAGCGAGGTTGGTGTCGTGTCCGTAGCGCAGAGAAACGGCGTTTCTTCCCGATGCGATGACCGTATCGGCCGTCTCCACGAAATTGTCGAGCAGGTTCTTTTCCAGTTTGTACATGCATGAACCGCTTAGTGGAGAAGCTCCCTTTTCGTAATACCATTCGAAATTGTTGCGCTGCCACAAGTCGTAACGTTCTTTTTCGGTGAACAAAAAGGAGAGATTCTCCTGACTATAGCTGCTTTGGCTTATGCCGTCCAGTTCAAATAAATCTGCCATAAGCTTGGCCGGGTCGGCAACCTCTTCCGGTTTGGTGAAGAGCTGCTTCATCAAGCGTCTGGGATGAATGTAGATACTGTCTGCTGCCCGGTAGACACTGTCCGCATTGGCCAGATGGGCGGCCTCGTATGCTTCATTCTTATACTTTATGTAATAAGCGTCGTGCTCGCTCGCTTCAGTTGTTATGTCCAGTTCCGGATTCAGTCCTTTCAGTTCCACGCAGGCGGCCGCCATTGAAAGAAAAGCTCGTGTCTTGTAGGTAGAACGGGCATCTACATGTGTGCCGTCGGTAAAGACCTGCGGATAATTGGCATACATGCGGCGTATCAGATCGCGGTGCTGTTGCGCTCCTTTTGGGGTCAGTTCGCCGTATCTTCCTTCCGCTTCCTCTGCCAGTTTCTCAATGATGTTCAGCGCGCGTTTCCCGTCGTCCGTCAGGATTCCTTTGCGTGCGGCGTTTCTTAATACGGCCAACGGTTTGTCATACTTCTTTTTCTTGGTGAGATAGCGCGAGCCGTGGCGTGCGAAGGCTGAGATATAAAACGGTTCGTATCCTTCAGGGGCGGGCGTGAGACGGACATCAGGAGCCTGATAAGCGTAATATTTCCCCGCGGCGAGTGCCGGATGGTCGTGAATCTCGCTGAAAGCGCTTTGGCTCATAGCCGGAAAGACAGTACCGGTCAGCAGAATGGAAAAAATCAGTCGTTTCATAAGTTTTTGATGTTTGGAGGGCGTAAAGATAGCCTTCTTTCAGTGATATTCTTGACGGCGGGAGACGAAAATATGCAGGGGCGGTTTGATTGAAATGGCGTTGTAATATCTTTGTAGTGCAAATATAAAAAACAGGCGCAACCTTCATGAAGCAGAGGCTGCGCCTGTAAAGTTAAGTATAAATAATTTAAATCATCTTGCTGCGAAGAACAAGGACTGTCCGCTTGCTGCGCGGGCTGTAGACAGACCCTGCATGTCCGGAGTAACGGTCAGCGGAGTTCCGTCCTGCATCTTGACGGTAACGGTTCCGTTTTCGTTCATCGTAATCAGTTCGTAGCTTTCACCCTCGGATACGGCACTCCATGTGCGGTTTTCTTCATTGTAAACCAAGTCAAGCTGCTTGCCTTCTTCACCTTTCTTGGTGATGGTGTAGCCGTCTTCATTGGTGCGAACCAGGTATTCGCCGTTTTCTCCCTTGACGGTACGCTCTGTTCCGACATCGGCAACCGGGTTTGAACCAGACCAGAACTCAATGGAGTTCAGCACGACGATATCGGCAAAATAGGCGATTCCATAAACCGGAATGATGTTGAATGCCAGAAATACGAGCTCGTTCACAAACTTGTTGCCCAGATTCTCGTTCCATCCTCTCAGTTTGTTCCACAGACCGAAGGAACCGATACAGGATGAAAATAATACGCTTCCGCCCAAAATGGTACAGATAGCCAAAGTCTTGAAGTTTCTCATAATCTTTAAACTTTTGAGTTTATTGTTTCGTATTATTCTTTTCGTTTTGCTTTACTTTCTGACAAAGTTAGAACTTATTTTGTAAACTGAAAGAAAAAAGATGAAAAAACATTATCTTTGTCTTGCTTTTTTGAGGGAAAGCGGAAAGACTGTTTGAAAATGCGCTGTATGGATTAAGAAATAAGCCGTTTGGAACAGAGGAAGCGTGGGATTCTTTGATGAATAAATTAAAAATGAAATAAGAATGAAAGAACAGATTCAGAAAAAGTTGAGTGATTCGAGGGCAGCGCGGTGGACAGCCCTCATGATTGTCTCGTTCACAATGATGTGCGGTTATTTCTTGACCGATGTAATGTCTCCGCTTGAAAATCTGCTGACCACAAAGGGGCGGATAGTGTATTTTACTGACAATACTTCCATTCCGGCCGACAGCTTGATGGAAAAAGTAGAGCTGTTTGCCGTTGAGAATGCTCTTTCTCTGCCCGAATTGGCCGTTGAAAATCTGGAAGCGGGAGCGGAGATGCAATATATGGAGACGGTAGACGGGCGGCAGCAGGCAGTGACGAAAACCATCAGCTCAATAGCTTCCGGCGAAGGGTGGACCAGTACGGAATACGGATTCTTCTCCGGCGCATACGGATATATAAATGTGTTTCTGCTCATGCTGTTCTTTGGCGGAATCATTCTCGACAAGATGGGAATCCGCTTTACGGGGATGATGTCTTGCGGGTTCATGTTCGGAGGTGCCCTTATCAAGTGGTATGCCTTGTCGCACGATTTCGGCGACGCGTCGTTGTGGGGGATGAACATGCAGGTGGTGCTTGCGGCTCTCGGCTTTGCCATTTTCGGAATGGGAGCGGAGATAACCGGCATTACGGTTTCAAAGATTATCGTGAAGTGGTTTGCCGGGAAGGAACTGGCGCTTGCCTTGGGACTTCAGGTGGCTATGGCGCGTATCGGTACAGCCATTGCCTTGGGAGCCAGCCTTTCGGTTGCCCGTGCGATGGGTAACGTGTCTTATCCGGTGCTGTTTGGTGCCATTGCCCTTTGCGTAGGATTCCTGTCATTCCTCGTCTATTGCGTGATGGACCGCAAAGAAGACGCTTCCGAAGCCGTGCTGCGTCAGGAGGAAGGACAGTCGGAAGAAGAAGGTTTCCGCATGGCCGACCTGAAGCTGATATTCTGCAGCAGGGGCTTCTGGCTGATAGCCATTCTCTGTCTGATATTCTATGCGGGCGTGTTCCCGTTTCTGAAGTTTGCCACGAAGCTGATGATTTATAAATACAGTGTTCCCGAATCGTTTGCCGGCATCATTCCGGCCTTGCTCCCCTTCGGTACCATCCTGCTGACTCCGGTGTTCGGCTCGTTGTACGACCGTATCGGCAAGGGAGCTACGCTGATGATTATCGGTTCGGTGATGCTGGCTGTTGTCCATATCCTTTTTGCCTTGCCGCTGATGAACTATTGGTGGTTTGCCGTCATTGTGATGATTGTGTTGGGCATCGCCTTTTCATTGGTTCCGAGTGCCATGTGGCCTTCTGTTCCGAAGATTATCCCGATGAAGCAGCTCGGTTCGGCATACGCCATCATCTTTTATATCCAGAACATAGGCCTCTCTATGGTTCCTGTTCTGATTGGTTGGGTCATTGATGATTTCGCTACGCTGCGTGACAGTGCCGGCGTGATAACAGGATATAATTACAGCATCCCGATGGCTGTCTTTGCGGTATTCGGCATTTGCGCCATTGTCATCTCTGTGATGCTGCGCATGGAGGATGCCAAAAAGCATTACGGTCTGGAAGAAGCGAACATGAAGAAAGGCTGAGACTGGAAATGAATACATTGTTCTGAGATGTACGGACTGAGTGAAGATACGGTAAAGGATATTTGCAGCGTGTTCCGCAAGCATCCCAATGTGGTGAAAGTAATAATCTTTGGCTCGCGGGTCAAGGGAAATTACAGGGAAGGCTCGGACATCGATTTGGCTGTAGTGGGTGTAGGCCTGTCTTTCAGTCAGCTGATGGATTTGAATGTCCAGATAGAAGATTTGTGATTGCTGTATAAAGTGGACATTGTGGATTATGATAAACAGGCCGGCACTCCTATCCGGGAGCATATCGACAGAGTGGGAAAGCTGTTTTATCAGAGGGAAATGTCAGAACAAGCTTGATTGTCATAAAATTATCCCCGTAGTAACGAACCGGTTACTACGGGGATAATTTGTGTTTGTTGAGGGGAAAATAAGTTTTTTCCTTTAGCTATAGTTTGCTTATTTCATCAAGGCTTAGTCCGGTGGCTTCTGAAACGGTGGAAAGGGGTACTCCTAATTTTTTCAGATTGCGGGCTGTTTCAGTGAGAGCCTCTGTTCTACCTTCTGTTATGCCTTCTGCTCTTCCCTCTGCTCTTCCTTCCGCACGTTCCGTAAAAATATTGTCTCTTAATATTACAATGTTGTCTAAATGCCGGTAGTAGGCTTTCAGCTCATCTTTTGTCATTCGCTCCAATTTCAGCCGTTGTCGGGCTTCGTCAAGTCCGGGTGCTTTTGCCGAGTCGGGAATTTCTCCCGTGTTCAGATAATAAATCCATTCTTCAAGCGGACTTTTGGCTATCTTGTTGAACTCGTTGACTTTCAGAATGTAATATTCCGGATACAATTGACTGACGGCATCAACTTTGAATGTTTGTTTTTGGAAAGGTGTCAGTTCCAGTATGTCACCGCTGTGGATGCCTTTAAACTCTGTCTTTCCATGATATACGATGTCTTTTCCGTGTCCGAGTGAGAAGTATACGATGTTGATGCTATATACTTTGCGCACTTTTTCGTAACTGTCGCCACGGTTGATGTATTCGGTAACTAATTTGGATGCTCCGAACAGCATACGTTGAAAATAAGCATATTCATTGTTGTTTTGTACTTCAATGAGTATTAATTCTCCTTTAGAGTCTTCTGCAAGCATATCTACTCGGTTATACTTGTCGAACTCGTCTTCTTGGTTACTTTCACTTTCCAACAATTTCTGGATGGTTATTTTTTCATTCAAGAGAGTGGTTAAAAAGCCTTCCAAGACTCCAAAGTTTGTCT
Source organism: uncultured Bacteroides sp. (assembly GCA_949294185.1). Taxonomy (GTDB): domain Bacteria; phylum Bacteroidota; class Bacteroidia; order Bacteroidales; family Bacteroidaceae; genus Phocaeicola. The sequence goes on along the minus strand of CASFGA010000003.1, from coordinate 12,614 downwards.
TGTTCCGGAGCAGGCGTTTCATTGCCCAGTCGAAACGGATATAGCGGTTGTTCTTATTTTCCATATTGCTCTCGGTTATCGGTTCGTGTTTTACAAAGATACGTATTGTTTTTTGATTTTCATAGCCTTGAAGTGTTTAAAGGAATATATATCACTTTTGTATATAAAAAACGGAGGGCAACGAACTGGTTGCCCTCCGGAAAAGGACTATCTCATCAAGAGATTTTGTCTCGTTTCAGTCGGATTATTTGATGTTCTCCGGTGTTTTCCACTTTCCGTTGTCATCCATTGTGTCGGCAACATCCCACCAAACACGGTCGCCCTGAGTGTAATTCGGTTTCTTTGTGTTGCGGGCTTCACTGTCTGGATAGCTGATGCGTTTGATCAACTTGTTGTTGTCAACCTGACCACCTGAGTTGTTACCGCCTTGCGGAAGCAGTGCATAGCGCGGATAGTCTGTACGGCGCAATTCAGCCCAACCTTCGTTTCCGTTCGGGAATACGGCAATCCACTTCTGAGTGATGATCTGTTCCAACTGCCATTCCTTATCGTTCTGCCAGTTGTGCAAAGCAACCAGATTATCTACGTAATTATTTACCTTGTCAGTGCTGATACCGTAATAGGCCATAGAGGCTCTGATACCTTCTTCATACAATCCTTCAACTGTTTCACCATTCTTTTGCAATTCCGGCCAACGCAAGTATGCTTCTGCCTTCAGGAACAGGCTTTCAGAATAGCCCATCCAGACGATTTCACGTGCATAGTTCCACCAGATGTTGGGATTCATCACATCGGAAGTTGTGCTGCAACGGTTCGGAGAATAGCTGGTTGTGTAAGATTGTCCCAAGTTGGGTTCTCCATTGCGTACGCCGGCAAAATCTTTGTCAGACTCTTCCGGAGTAGCCTTGTTCAAATCGTCAAATACTGTAGGACGGAACCACAAGATTTCGCAACGCGGGTCAAGAATACATTGATTTTCGTCTTCGTTGAACTTTGTAGTGTTGTCTTTAGAGTCTTTTGCTACCCATTTGCTCTGGTCTGTCGGAAGATTTCCACCTTGGAATGACTGGTTTTTGTAAGCCCATTCCATTTCTTTGGTGAGGACAACGTTTGCGCCCCAACCGAACATCAGTGCGTAGATGTTTTCATTACCACCTGCAATATACTGGCGTTTCGGGGTTTGCTTCAGGTTGTCGTCATTGTTTTGCATCAAGCCGGCAGGATCTGCCAAGGCTTTTTCAGCCTGTTGTTTGGCCAATGCCGGGTCTACATTTGATACACGCAAGGCAAGGCGCAGACGGAGTGTGTTGGCAAAACGGCGCCATTTGTCAATATCGCCGCCAAAACACTTGTCGTCATCGCTGCTGATGGTATATTGCAATTCCGGAATGTTTTCAGTATGCAATGCAGTGATGGCCTGATCCAGTATCGGGAAAATGAAGTCTTTGTAGACAGATTCCTGAGATGAATATTCTACGTTCTCTTCGGGAGGCATCGCTCCTTTCACATAATACTTGATAGGAATGTCACCGTAAGTATCGGTCTGCATAGACAGCAGGTATGCGTAATAGATACGGGTAACATAGTACAATGTATGATAATATTCCGGATCACAGAAGTGACAGGTCTTGATAATCTGGGCATATTCGCCGATGGTACGGTCATCGTAGAAATGTCTCCAGCGTGAGCCTGACCATCCGTCGCTATATGAATAGGTAGGAGCTTGGGTAACGAAGCCACTTACGTTGTTGCCCCAGTATCCGGCGTAAATATCGTGGGTAAGGTTGGTCGTAGTCTGATAGTCATTGTACGGACCTTCGTAAAGGAAGTTGGCCAATGTCACTCCGATTGCTCCCTCCATACCTTTGATACTTTTAAGTGCGCTTTCAGTCAGTTCGTAGTCGATGTCGATACCTTCTGCCGAAACGTTTTCTACTGTCGGGTCATATACAGGAGCATACGGGTCGGTGTTCAGCTCCTCAAAGTCGTGACAGCCTGCCAGTGCCACTAATGAGCACATGGCAATCGATTTATATAAATTGAATTTCATAAGTTACTATTTTATTTAAGATTAGAAACCTAAACTAACTGACAAACCGAATGTACGAGTATACGGCAGAGCTGCATAGTCGATAGCCTGAGAGAACATGGTGGTATCATAACCTCCTTCAGGACTTGTACCCGGAGTGTGTTTCAGCAGGTAGCACAGGTTACGTGCCACGAACGAAACGTTCAGTGAAGTCAACGGAGTCTTCTTCAGCAGTTTTGACGGGAATGAATAACCCAGTGACAATTCTTTCAGCTTGATAAAAGATGCGTCATACAGGAAGTCTTCCGGCAGCAATGAACCGTAGTATTGAGATGCTGAAATCTTGGTGGTGTTCGGAGTACCGTCTTCGTATACACCCGGGAATACCATCATGTAGTTGTCACCTTCTCCACGGTTGGCTGTGCGTGCTGCAATACCGCTGCCTGTAGCGTTCATTTCTGAATAAGAGAAGATGTCACCGCCAAACTTCATGTCAAACATGGCAGACAGTGTAACACCCTTGTAAGTGAATGTCGGAGATACAGACATTGTAAGCTTCGGCTGGATGTTACCAATCGGATTGGCAACGCGTTGGCTCTCGTCAGTAATTGTCATCGGCAGACCGTTTTCCTTATTGATCAAGATGTTACCGTTTTCATCACGTTGATACAATGTTCCGGCATAGATTTCGCCCAATTTTTCACCTTCGCGGGCACCTACCTTGATCGGGAAGTTTCCGTCGCCGTTGAAGAACATGTAGGAAACATTATAGTCGGGAGCCAGTTCCTTAACTGTTGAAACGTTGTGAGCCATGTTCACGTTCAGGTCGAAAGTAAAGTCTTTCGTGTCTACGATGGTAGAATAAATCATCAATTCAACACCCTGATTTGAAATCAAACCGGCATTCACCCATTGTCCGCCTGACCATGGTGCGGCAGCAGGCACTTTCATAATCTGGTTCTTCGTCTTGCTGTAGTAGTAAGTGAAGTCGAATCCCAGACGATTGTCGAAGAACTTCATGTCCAGACCTACTTCGTATGAAGTTGCGATTTCCGGTTTCAGCTGATCGTTCATCTTCACATTGTCTTTGCTCGGAGTCAGCACACCTTTATCATATTTGAATGAATAGGTGTTGTACAGCTGATACGGGTCGGTATCCTTACCTACCTGAGCGGCAGACAGACGCAGTTTTGCGAATGTAATCCAACTTGGCAGAGTCTTGTCGAGTGAACGGACGAAGTCGGAAATAACGAAGCTCAGGTTGGCAGACGGGTAGAAGAATGAATTGTTCTGTTTCGGCAGTGTAGATGACCAGTCGTTACGGGCGGTCAAGTCCAAAGACAGATATTCTTTCCATGCCAACTGTGCAGAACCGAATACAGAGTTCATGGCACGCTTGTAACCGTCTTCGCTTACAGAGTTGATTTGGTTGGCGGCATTCAGCATCCAAGAAGTCTTGTCAACTCTGTTACCTACGGCAGCTCCCAACATTTCATAACGCTGGTACATGAAGTTTGCACCTAAGTTGAAGCCCAGACGGAAGTTGTCAGTAAGCTGTTTGTCACCCATCAACATGAATTCAGCGTTTGATTCGAAGAAGTTTTCTTCGTTGCGGCTCATTTCATCGTTGGTGATGGTTGATATGGTAGTTTCGTTGTTGATACCATCGCCGGCATTAGTGCTTTCAATACGGGTACGATAGTAGTCGAACGCATATTTAGCTGAGAAGTGCAACCAGTCTGTAAAGTTGATCTTGGCGTTGTAGTAACCGAAAGCACGCCAACGCTCGTCTGAATTGTGACGCTGATTCAATACATAATATGGGTTACGTACGCCTGCAGACGGACCGTTCCAGTTTACATGTACGTGGTCGGCATCCGAATACTGCATCAGGTCTTGCAGACGGACATTGTTAGGAATGCCCATCAACTGGTTGATGGCACCGTAAGTACCGTATTCCGGACGGTCGGTAGCTTTTGTGCGTGACAATGAAATTTTACCGTCCATAGAAAAATACTTGTTCAGCTCGGTTCCGGCATTCAAGTCGATGTTCGTACGGCTCAGCTCTTCGTTCGGGAATACACCCTTGTTGCTTGACTGGCCGAATGATGCACGGTAGTGAGAAGTCTCCGTACCGTTCTGGATTGAAACGTTGTGAGTCTGAGAGAAGCCGGTTTCAAAATAGTCTTTCAGCTTGTTGCCGTAAGCCAGATACGGATAAGTTTCACCGTTCCATGCCTCTTGCATGCTTCCGTCCAAAGCCGGACCCCAGCTTGAGCCGTCTTCATTAGAGTAGATGGCACCGGTAGCACCTTTGGTCGGGTCGGTATTGATGTGTCCTTGTCCGTAGCGGTTTTGCATTTCCAAGGTCTCGGCGATTTTTGTCCAGGTGAAGTTGCCGCTGTAGCGCACACCGAATCCGTCTTTCTTTGAACCTTTCTTCGTAGTCACCAAGATAACACCGTTACCTGCGCGGCTACCGTAAAGGGCTGCGGCGTTAGGGCCTTTCAATACAGAGATGCTTTCGATGTCGTCCGGATTGATATCCAAAGAAGCACCGCCACGGTCAACACCGCCATAGAATGTAGCTTCTCCCACACCGGCGTTGTCGCTGAACGGCACACCGTCCACAATCCACAGCGGCTGGTTGTTGTCGCTCAATGAAGAGTTACCACGGATGGTGATCTTCGTAGAACCGCCCAGACCGGTGGCTGATGTGTTCATTGACAGACCGGCTACCTTACCCTGAAGGGCGCTTGTTACCGACGGGTCGCCCGTCTTGTTCAGTTCGTCGCTCTTCAGTTCCTGAACGGCGTAACCCAACATCTTCTTTTCACGCTTGATACCCAATGCGGTTACCACCACTTCGTCCAGCATTTCGGTATCTTCTTTCATCGTCAGGTCGATGACCGTCTTTCCGGCTTCCACCACCATTTCCACGCTCTGGTAGCCGATGTAGGAATACTGGAGGGTAGCGCCTGTCGGTGCGCTCAGGGTGTAGTTACCGTCCCAATCGGTGATGGTACCGTTGGTCGTGCCCTTTTCGATGATGGATACACCGATCAGCGGTTCGCCTGTCGAGTCGATGATGCGGCCCGTAATCTGCTGCTGATCCTGCTGCACTGAGTTAACTGAAGCAGTGGTAGTGGAAGAGTTTTCCTTGCTCAGATAGATGACATTATCATCTACACGGTAGCTGATTCCCTTTCCTGCCAATGCCTGGTCGAGTACTTCTTCTACGGAAGAACCGCTTGCCTTGACTGTTCCGATAGGCGTGTCTGCCAGTTCGTCATCGTAAAAGAATTGATACTGGGACTGTGACTGAATCTGCTGGATCATAGTCCCCAACTGAGTATTGGTCAATGCAATGTTTAATTGCGCAGACACCAACTGTGTAGGCACAGTAAACAGTGTCGAAACCAATAATGCCCGAACGAGTTTCTTCGAGCTCATGCACGAGTTTTTGCTTCTCATACCTGCTTTTCTAAGGTTAGACATATAAATATACTAATGAATTTCTCTTCTCCCTTTTTTAGGAAAACTATAGAAATAACAATTGTCTTTTACAAACTACTTAGTGGAAATTGAAATTTTTTAAGAAAAAAGTGAGTTTGGACTAACCGTTTTTTGTTTTGGTGCCATATCTGCTTGTCTTATAAGAATATGGAGAGGCAAAAAGACATTTCTTCTTTCCGCCTGCACGGCAGGAAATGTAGGGGAAGCGTGTTGGGAAAAATCTCCCCGCACACCTCCCGGCATGTTTCCCTGCATGCATGACAGGCTTGAACAGATTTTCTTGCATGAAAAAAGTAGGGGTGTAGGGAGAATTGCAGGAACTTCACGCAGAACGAACGGGAGGAAAGTCTGCATTTGCTTCGGTGAAAAACGGTTATGCTCTTTTGATAAAAGCTGTTTGCCGCCGGATAAGACTTGAATCTGACGGGGAGAAGGGGCGGCCGGTCGTTAAAAAGCGGGCTGTCTCCAAATATCCACCCGAAAAATACATTCGTCCACCTTACGTTTATACAATTTTTTGCAACTTTACACCGCAATTTTAGAGAATTTAGGAGCTTATGAACAAGCAAGAGTATCCTTTTATGTTTAACTTAATCTTTATTTATTATGAAAGCAGATGTGAGCAAAAGCAGACATTTGATAGGTCTGCTGCATCAGGCTCCGTGGGGGCGTGCGGGTATGATACTTGCACTCCTGATGGTGGCTACTACTCAATTGTTGGGACAGACGGTAACCGTTAACGGTACGGTGACCGATTCTTCGGATTTTCCTGTCATAGGGGCAGCCGTGCAGGTGGAGGGAACGACAAACGGTGTCATTACCGACCTTGACGGAAACTATACACTGGAGAATGTTGCTTCTGATGCAACACTGGTTTTCTCTTATGTGGGGATGGTTACCCAGAAGATTCCTGTAAACGGACAGAGTGTCATCAATGTGAAGATGGCGGACGATAACGTGATGTTGGAGGAAACGGTCGTTATCGGTTATGGAACCATCAAGAAGTCGGACTTGACGGGTGCGGTGTCTGTAGTCAAGACGGACGACTTCAAGAACCGTTCGGTCACTTCTATCGGTGATGCCTTGCAGGGTAGTGCTCCGGGCGTGACGGTGCATACCAGCGGATCTATCGGCGACCTGCCATTTATCCAGATTCGTGGTACAGGAAACCTGACGAATGTCGACCCGCTATATATTATAGATGGTGTGCCGACAGACAACAACGTGGGCTTCAACACCAACGATATCGAGTCTATCCAGATTCTGAAGGATGCTTCCGCTGCTGCCATCTACGGTTCGCGTGCGGCGAATGGTGTGATTATCATCACCACAAAAAGCGGAAAGCAGGGAAAGACGAAGGTGGAGTTTTCCACACAACTGGCTTTGCAGAACATGCGTCAGCTTGATTTCGTGAACGGCGATGAATGGCGCAGCATGATGACGCAGGTCTATCAGAACGGCCTTGACAAGGGGACTTATACCGATGGCATTCCTGCATTTTGGCAACACAACACTGACTGGCAGGACGAATACATGAAAACCGGATTCCTGCAAGAGTACAACTTTGCCGTAAGCGGTGGTGGCGAGAATTCCAACTTCCGTGTGTCGTTCGGTTATTTGGACAATAGCGGATATGAAATCAGCGAATCCATGAACCGTTTTACCACAAGTATGCGCGGAGAGTTCAAGGCGGGTATCTTTACTTTCGGAGAGTCTCTTAATATCGGCAAGACAAACATCCACTCTCATGCCAAAGCTTATGATGAGACGACACTTGTTTCTGTAGTGGGCAATGTGCCTGTCATTGCGGTGCATGATGATGTATACGGAAAGAACGGTTGGGGATACGGTAATCTGAACTATGCCAACACCAATGCCTATAACGTGGTGGCCGCATCCGATGATTCTAATGGATGGGAGAAGAACGCCGACCTCTATTTGAGAGGTTCTGCTTGGGCGGAGGCCAAGATTACCGACTGGCTGACCTATAAGTTGAACTTGGGTATGACAATTACCGATACACAGTTCAACAGTTGGGGGACAGGCTATGCGTACGCCTACGGATTTACCGATACCAGTTCGTTTGCCAATTCTTCTTCCACGCGGACTACCAACTATTTGATTGAAAACACGCTTTCCTTCAACAAGACATTCGACAAGCACAATCTTTCTGCCGTGTTGGGACAGTCTTATCAGGATACACAGTATCGCGATGAAGGTGCAGGAAGCCAGAATCTGGTGCATACGGCCGGAGGATATTATCTGACCAATGTGTCGAGCGGCACAACCGTGTCATCGGCTACGGGTACGAATACCCAGTCAAGGCTTCTGTCTTACTTCGGTCGTGTGAACTACGACTTTGACGGACGCTATCTGGTGCAGGCGACAGTACGTCGCGACGGCAGTTCCCGTCTGTCGAAAGACAATCGTTGGGGAACTTTCCCGTCAGTGTCTTTAGGATGGAGAATCAGCCGTGAAAGTTTCTACAACATTGACTGGATGAACGACCTGAAACTCCGTGCAAGCTACGGTGTGCTGGGCAGCCAGAACATCGGCGACTACGACTACATGTCGGTTATCAACAACTATCTGGGCTATGACTTTGTAGGACAAGGTTCGATTTCGGCCAACGGGCAGGGTGTGACCGATATCGCCAATACAGACTTGAAGTGGGAAAAGAAAAAGAGTACGAATATAGGTGTGGACATGGCCTTTCTGAACAACCGCTTGCAGGCTTCGCTGGAATATTACATCTCGAAGTCGGAAGATGTGCTTTACACGCAGCAGATTCTGCACTCGGTAGGTTCGGTAAGCAATCCGGTGGTCAACTCGGCCTCGATCAAGAACAGCGGTGTGGAACTGTCACTGAGTTGGCGTGACGACATCAACGACGACTGGTCGTATTCTGTTGGCTTGAATCTGTCTCACAACAAGAACAAGCTTACCGGATTGGGTTACGGTGTAGACAGCTACGATGCGACGACTACCTTGTCTAAAGTAGGGAATCCGATAGGTCTGTTCTATTTGGTAGAGACGGACGGACTGTTCCAGACCGATGAGGAAGCGGCTGCCAGCGGCATACCCAATGCCAAGGCGGGTGATGTGAAGTATGTGGACTATAATAATGACGGCACCATCGATATGAACGACCGTCAGCTTCAGACCGACAAGTCGCCGTGGCCGAAACTGGAGGCAAGCCTGAACATCAATGTCAATTACAAAGACTGGAGCCTGCAGCTCTTCGGGTTCGGACAGTTCTTCAAGTGGGTGTATAATGGAACCCGCGCCCGCACAGACGCACTGACAAGCCAGCATCAGATAAGCCGTGACTATTACAACAATATCTGGAGCGAGACGAACAAGCACAATGACGCGCGATATCCGCGCACGGCTTGGGGATATACCTACAACGACTTGAACTACAGCGACCGATGGCTGGAAAGAGGCGACTATTTCAAGTTCAGCACCATTTCTCTCGGATACACTTACCGGGCAAAAGGATTTTTCGCCAAGTTCATGGATTCGGCCAAGATTACGCTTACGGCCCAGAACCTGCTGTGCTTTACCGGATTCGACGGATATGATCCGGACTACATCAATACCAACTTGTTTACGCCGGGTGTGGCCAACATCATCAATCCGAATCCGCGTTCATTCATCTTGGGTATTAATCTGAACTTCTAAAACATCAATGCTATGAAACTTAACAAATATACATATAAAGCACTGGCACTCGGTGCGGTATCTCTCTTTGCGGTATCCTGCTCCGACCTGCTTGATCTGGAGAATCCGAACTCGCTGACCACGGCTACGGCATTCTCTACCGAAGACGACATCAATTCGTCGCTGACGGGTGTCTATCATTCATTCTGGAGCAACCATTATGCCTGCTCAAGTTTTATGTTGTTCTCCGGGCAGAGCGACGAGGTGGTTTCCTATTCAGGCAATGTGGACAACCAGCAGTTCTGCAACATGGTTTATTCAAATGTGAACATCAACTGGAACTGGCTGGCGTGGAACCGTCTGTACGAGCAGATTTCCCGCTGCAATCAGGTGATAACCTACGCCGAGAATATTACCGAATGGGCAACGTATGACAAGGAGCAGATTGTAGCGCAGGCTCGTGCCATCCGTGCATACGCCTACTATCAGCTTGCCATGCTGTATCAGATTCCGCCGTATGTGGATTATGTGGCTGAAGCAGGCGACCAACCTGAGGCAAGCGAGTTCGGCGAACTCTGCCAGCGTATCATCGACGATGCAGACTATGCCTACAAGACACTGCCCGCCTCTTACAGCAACGGTGAATACCGCGTAACGAAATGGTTTGCCGCCTGTGTGGCCGGAAAGACTTACATGAACTGGGGAGACTATCTGACCGGAGGATATCATTACGCCGAAGCTTTGCCTTACTTTGAGGATGTTGTGAAGAATGGGGGATTCCAATTGGTGGACAACCAGTTTGATAATTTCAGCATCAATACGGAAAACAATAGTGAATCTATATTTGAAATCCAGAATGCCGCTTCTTCGGCCTACGGATGGCAGAACTATTATGAAACCACAAACAACAGTACAGTTCCCTCGCAAAGCATGTGGCGGTGGAAGTTTCTGGCTCCGGGCCCGCTGGGATGGGGCGACTTTAACGCTGAACTTTGGGTGCTGACTGCCTTCAAAAACGAGAAGACGGTAGATGGGAAGTGGGACGAACGCATTACCTCGTCTGTCCTTTATCCGGATATCTTTACGGATTTCCCGGATCACGTGCAGTGGCAGGCATGGGACGCAACGACCGGATACAATGCTGAACAGTGGAATGAGCAGCGTATCTGGATAAACAAGTATACCGCTCAGAATGAAAGTTGGGAGACGGTGAATTCTGACAACAGCGAGGGTACTAACAACCGTATCTTCCGTTTGGGAGAAATCAAGCTGGACTATGCGGAATGTCTGGCGCAGACAGGCGATTTGCCGGGAGCTGTAGAGCAGTTGAATGATGTGAGAAACCGTGCCGGTCTGTGCGACTTGGGAGAGCGTCAGAACTACAAGGAGAATGCCGTCTTTACTGAGGCGACAAGCGGAGAAGTGACGGACTTTAATGCCGAATACGGTTATGCTGCATTTGAAAACAATGGAGCCGGTACATTGGAAGACTTCATGAAGGTGCTTGAAATCGAAGATATGAAAGAGACGGCTTTTGAATGTGAGCGTCTGGTAGACCTTCGCCGTTGGGGAATATCACGCGATGACGACTTCTTGAACCGCGTTAAGAAGCGCTCGAACAAATATAGCCTGTACTTCAACAAGGTGCGTGCATGGATTCCGATGCCGATTGATGATGTGAACAACAATCCGAATCTTGAACAGCTGACGGGCTGGTAATAAATCGGTTTTGCCGGTCTGGAAAAGGCTGCCTTAAAGTCTTCGTATAGAAAAACTTTAAAGCAGCCTTTTTTATCGAAAAAAACAAACTTGTGTTTTGTATGTATAAAGGAATTGTTACATTTGCAGAACCTTGTGCAATATAAAAGAGCTGTTGATGGAAGAAACGTTTGAAACGACATATAAAGCCTTGTTCCGAAAATACTATGCCGGACTCCTGTTTTATGCCATGCGCCTTGTGGGAGAAGAGGAGGCGGAAGATGTCGTGCAAGATGTCTTTCTGGAGTTGTGGCGTCGCCGTGAACACATTGAAGCAGGCGAGCAGATACAGGCGTTTCTTTATCGTTCCGTTTATACTAAAGCCTTGAACTGCTTGAAGCATCGTGCTATCGTTGACAATTATAATGCAGAAGAGGAGGCTTTTTATCAGAAGCGTCTGGAGTTTTATCAGCCGGATCATTCGGATGTCATCCGCCGGATAGAGAACCGTGAACTGTGTCGTGAAATTCACGAAGCAATCAACGAGCTGCCAGAAAAGTGTAAGGAAGTCTTTAAGCTCAGCTATCTGCATGACATGAAAAACAAAGACATAGCCGATGTGATGAACATTTCCTTGCGTACGGTGGAAGCCCACATGTATAAGGCGTTGAAGTTTTTGCGCAAGCGCCTCGGCCATCTGCTCGCGTTGTAAAGCGGACAATGTTTTTGAAACAGACTTCAGGATAGAGCCTGCAATAATAAAAACTCTTTTTTTTGTTTGCTATGGGGTGTAGCTCAGCCCGGTTAGAGTACGCGTCTGGGGGGCGTGTGGTCGCTGGTTCGAATCCAGTCACCCCGACTGGTGGAAATGAAGGAGTTAAGCGATTGGCTTAGCTCCTTTTTGCTTTTGTGAATGACACATTTATGACACAATCTGCCCCATTTTATATTAAGCCAACGCTTTTATACAAACAAAAGCAAAGTAGATAGAGGGATGTTTCTTGCTATTTATATCTGTTTACTGTAACTCTTTTATTAACATATTTCCGTAGCCTATTGGATAAAAACAATAGTTTATTATGATATACGGATACATTAGAGTAAGCAGTGATAAGCAGACTGTAGAGAATCAGCGTTTTGAAATCAACAATTTTTGTGAACGTGAAAATCTCAAAATTGATGGTTGGATAGAAGAAACTATCAGTGGAACTAAATCCTATAACAAAAGGGAATTAGGTAAACTGCTCAAGCAAATTAAAAAGGATGACCTTATAATTTGTGCAGAACTCTCACGTTTAGGAAGGAATCTTTTTATGATAATGGAGATTCTTAACCTTTGCATGACCAAAGAGTGTAAAGTTTGGACAATTAAAGATAACTATCGTTTAGGCGAGGACATTCAAAGCAAAGTATTGGCATTTGCTTTTGGTTTATCTGCGGAAATTGAACGTAACTTGATTAGTCAACGTACAAAAGAAGCATTAGCACGAAAAAAAGCAGAGGGTGTAATCTTAGGTCGTCCAAAAGGGAAGAGAAGTTCTCCTGAAAAATATAAGTTGCACAAGAAAAGACGCTTGATTCAAGAACTTCTGAATGCAAATATATCTAAACGAAAGATAGCTGTAATATGTAAGGTAGATAGAAACACATTGGCTCGTTACATCAAAACATTTTTGGCAGACATATAACGAGCGTTTTCGTGCAGCAA
>CASFGA010000002.1 GCA_949294185.1 uncultured Bacteroides sp. | reverse complement strand
CCGCTTTTCAGGAAGTGACATGGCTCTTTTCAATCAATTCCCGGATTATTTCGGTTCCACAGAAATCAATAGAATCGAGACGACATACCGTTTTGGAGAGCCTTTGGTGAGCCTGTCCTCTCAATTCATTCAGCGGAATAAGGCACAGCTAAAAAAGGATATACACTCATTCAATCCACAAGCCAAAACCGAATTACAATTCTGCGCTTATGAACGGCGTGACTATTGTAACACTATCGGGCAATTGGTAGCGTCTATTCCTGCGGACAAATCCATCTTTTTGTTAGGGCGGTATTCCTTTGATGACTATTACCTATCGTTTCTGTACAAATCGGTGAAAGAGGGCAACCGTTTTTACTACTTCATTGGAGACAGGAAGATTGAATTCTTGACTGTTCATAAATCCAAAGGGCTTGAAGCGGACTATGTAATAATACTCCAATGCAACAAAGATACTTATGGATTCCCCTCAATGGTAAGTGATGATTCTGTCCTTGATTATGTCCTGACTAAAAGCGATCAATATCCGTATGGTGAAGAACGCAGGTTGTTTTATGTGGCTATTACCAGAGCGAAAATAAAGACATACGTTCTTTATGACAGACGTTTCCCATCCGTTTTTGTTGATGAGTTCTTACACCCCGAAAAGGTCACGGAAGAAAGCTATGTCAAGCACCCTAATGCCAATAAGAAGTGGACACGCAGTGCTGACAAATTCCTGCTTATCCTTTACCATGAAGGGAAGAGTATAAAGTACATCGCGGAGAAAATGGGAAGAAGTCAAACCTCTATCGTTATGCGAATAGGAAAATTGGAAGGTAAGCAAAAGTAAAAAACGATTGTTACATCTTTCATTCGATAAATTGTACTACCTCTGCATAAGGGGAGTTGTTTGGCCGAAAGAAACGCACCGCATATCATAGAATTTGCGACCATTTCCAAGTCATTACCTCGTTTTTTGAGAAAAGCTCATAAATAGCTTATTTCTAATTTATTCCTATTCTTATATCGGATTTTTTGCAGAAAAGTGCGCAGTCGTTCCAGAAAAATCCATTATCTTTATAGAAATACATTTTAATCAGGACAGCTATGAAGAGAATGAATCTTACAGGCGGGCTGATGGCTCTGCTGATGTTTTTCCTTCCCTTGTCACTGTCGGCGCAGAGTTACGGCAGCCTGTGGCGGGAAGTGGAGGAACTGGAGAAGAAGGATTTGCCGAAATCGGTCATCCAGACCGTGGACAAAATTTATAGGAAGGCACGGAATGAGCGGAACGCTCCGCAGATGATGAAGGCGTACCTCACCCGGGCGGAATACCGGGTGGGGATTGCGCCCGACAGTCTTCAGGCGGAGATGGACGGGTTGCGTGAATGGGCGCTGCGCGAGACAGACCCGGTGGCGCGTGCCGTGCTGAACAGTGTGGTGGGCTATTATGAGCTTGATGTTCCGCCGGTGCAGGCCGACAGTGCGCTGCATTATTTCCGTCTGTCGCTGAAGGACGGGGAGGCGCTGGCTGCGGTGAAGGCGGAAGATTACCGTCCGTTGGTGAAGACTACGGAGCTCAGTGAAAGATATTTCGGCGAAACGATGCTGGAATTGTTGACGCGACAGGCCATCCGGCAGCTGGATGTTCATTGGGAGGCAAGGTCTGACAGTGAGGTGCGTGTGGCGGTGGATGAGTTTTACGGCAGTCTGATTGCCTTTTATGCCGCACAGGGAAACCGTTCCGCCGAACTGCTGACCCGTATTGACCGACTGAGTTACGGGCAGAGCTATGGCCGGCAGAATCCGCTGAAGATGACAGACTCGGAAGTCATTGCTCTCTTGCGGAAATGGACGGAAGAATACGCGGATGTAGAGGCCTGTGCAGGCGTATACGCTTATCTGGCCGAGGTTTACAGCGATAAAAAAGATTTTGTCCGTGAACTGGAGGCGGCGCGTGAAGGGTTGAAGCGTTATCCCCGGTCGGTTTTTGCTTCTGAACTGAAGAAGCGGGAAGAAGCGGTGCTGATGCCTGCTCTGTCGGTACAGGGGCGGTGGGCCTATCCGGGTGAAGACTGTTCGCTTAGCGTGACGAGCCGTAATCTGAAAGGCGTCACACTGGAGCTTTACCGGCTGAACATAAAGCCTTCTTCTTCCGTCTTTGCCAACGGAACGCAGGGAGATGTCTTGATAAAGAAATATGGCGCATTGGCGCACAGGCAGCATTTCACGCTTCCTGCCACTCCCGAATACCGTGATACGGTGTCTGTGCTCACTTGCCGGATGCCCGAGGCTGGCATTTACGTGCTGAAGTCTGTGCCCGACGGGCATGCTTCCCGGTCGGAATACGAGGTGATATTTCTTTCTCCGCTTCAGATTCTGGGTTTCCCCTTGCCGGAAGGCAAGACGGAATATTATGTGGTCGACCGTAGGAGCGGCCATCCGGTTCCGGGAGCGGAAATTGTCTTTTATACCGTATCCACTCCCGGCGAGTATAAGGTCTACCGCTCGTTTTGTACCGATGAAAACGGATGTGTGACCGTACCGAAACTGGCGGAGCGTATGCTTTGGATGAATGCCCGCAGGGGGGACAATGACTTTATGGAGGTGGTCTACATGTCGAAGCCTACGCTGTCGGCTCCCGGTGTCGCGGGTAAGGAGGCGAACCGCATGACTTTGTTTACCGACCGTGCCCTTTATCGTCCGGGACAGACGGTGTATGTTTCCGGAGTGGCTTACAGACAGACGGGCGATGAGGTGAATGTGCGCGACGGATACAGTGCCGAACTGATTTTGCGGGACGCGAACAGTCAGGAGATTGCCCGCAAGCGGATTACGACTGATGATTTCGGCGGATTCAGTGCCGAATTCGTCCTGCCGCAGCAGCTTCTGCCGGGCGACTTCCGCCTTTCTGCGGACGGCGTGACGAAGTATGTCCGTGTAGAAGAATACAAGCGCCCTACTTTCGATGTGGTGTTCAATCCTTATGAAAAGCCTTACAACATGGGCGATACGCTGACGCTTTCGGGCGAGGCGAAAAACTTTTCGGGCGTGCCGGTGCGGCAGGCGAAGGTGAAGTATACGCTTACCCGTTCGCAGGCGTGGTTCTGGAATGCGTCGGCGGGTGGTGAGACTCTCTTTACGGGTGAAACCGTGACCGATGCGGACGGGAGGTTCAGTGTAAGGGCTGTTCTGCAACGACCGGACAGGGAGGAGGATTATGGTGCAGGGAGTTTCTACCTTTATAAGGTGACGGCGGAAGTGACCGGCGCGGCGGGCGAAACGCAGTCGGGCAACCTGTCTCTGCCGGTCGGAAGGCAGTCCATCGGCTTGCAGATAAAGATGCGCACGATGGTGGCTCGCGAGAAGCGGGAAAGCATGCAGGTGCAGGCGTTGAACCTCAACCGACGGCCGGTGGATGCCGAGGTGACACTCCGTGTCTATGAGATGGCCGACGGAGAGAAGGGCGAACTGAAGTTGACGAAGGCAATCGCTGCAAACAAGTCCTTTGTTCCGGACGAGCTTTACGGTCTTGCTTCGGGAGCCTACCGTGTGGAAGCTTCGGCTGCCGACGAACAGGGACGCATCAGTCGGGCGGAACAGGATTTTGTTCTCTTTTCTCTGAGCGATACCGTTCCTCCGGTAAAGACGGTGGACTGGCTCTACCAGACGGTGGAAGGCGAGGGCGACGATGCTCCGCTGGTTGTCTATGCGGGCAGCAGCGAGCCGGATCTCTGTCTGTTCTATAATATATATAGTGAAGGCAGGCGTATCCACAGCGAGCGCATCGTGCTGAACAATGAAATCCGCAAGTTCGTCTATCCCTATAAGGAAGAATATGGCGATGGTATGACGGTAAGCTTTGCTTTCATGCGCGATGACCGTCTTTATACCAAGCAATATTATGTGGAGCGTCCGGCTCCCCGAAAGGAACTGACGCTGAAGTGGAATGTTTTCCGCGACCGTCTCACACCGGGCAGTGAAGAGACATGGAGTCTGACCGTTTCCAATCGCGAGGGGCAACCTGCCGATGCGCGCCTGCTGGCCACGCTTTACGATGCCTCACTCGACCGTCTGTTGGCAAACGAATGGAATTTCGGATTGAATTTCTATCGCTATCGCACCTATGCCAATGCTGGCCGGCTGTATACCAATTCGTCGGTTTACCTTTATACTTCCTTCGGCTCGACGAGAGAATGGGCGGGTGTGGCAGGCTCTCATAGTCTGAACAGTTACAGCTATCTGCAGCTGCTTTCGTTCACCCGCTATGCACTTCCGGTCTATAACGGACTGATGTTGCGCGGGGCAGGCTCGTCGCGGTTGGTGAAGAATGTGATGGCCAAGGCAGCGGTGACCGGTGCTGTTGCAGAAGCGGCTTCCGATATGCAGGCCGATGCCGGGTTTGAGGTGGTCGAGAATGCGGTCGTGTCTGTTGCAGAGTCGGCCGTCGCTGTGGAAACAGAGCCTTATGTCCCCTTGCGGGAGAATTTTGCGGAGACCGCCTTCTTTTATCCCGACCTCCGTACGGATTCTGCGGGAGCGGCGCACATCGTTTTTACTGTGCCCGATGCGCTGACCGAATGGAAGTTTATGGGATTTGCCCATACACAGGGGATGGATTACGGCACGATAACCGCCAAGGCCAAGACGAGCAAGCCTTTTATGGTGCAGCCCAACATGCCGCGGTTTGTCCGCACGGGCGACCGGGCCGTGATTGCCGCTGTGCTGAACAATCTTTCTACAGCGGCGGTGAGCGGTACGGTGCGTATGCAGCTGCTCGAGCCGGTTGCGGAAAAGATAATTTATGAAACTTCCCAGTCCTTCTCGGTGGATGAGGGGGAAAGCGGAGCGGTGAACTTTGCTTTCGATGTGGACAGCCGTTACGAGATGCTGGTATGCCGGATTACTGCCGACGCAGGGAACTTCAGCGACGGCGAGCAGCATTACCTGCCGGTATTGAGCGACAAGCAGTGGGTGACGGAGACCGTACCCGTCCAACTGAACGGCGAGGGGACGCTGACGGTAGCGACCGACGAACTGTTCAACAGTCAGAGCAAGACGGCCACAGACTGCCGTCTGACCGTGGAGCTAACCGGAACGCCCGACTGGTATGTGGTGCAGGCACTGCCCGTCATCAGCAATCCGACCAATGAAGATGCGCTTTCATGGGCTGCGGCCTATTATGCCAACAAGGTGGCTGCGGCTATCGTGGAGCGCAATCCGCAGATCAAGCGGCAGTTCGACCGCTGGATGGCTCAGGGCGGAACGAAGGAGACGTTGCTTGGCAGCCTTGAAAAGAACCAGGATTTGAAGAATCTGTTGCTCAGTGAAACGCCGTGGGTGGCTGAGGCTGCGGATGAAACGGAGCAGAAACACCGCATCGCCCTGTTGTTCGACTTGAATGCGATGAACAGTCGGCTTGTGCAGGCTGTCGGTAAACTGAAGGATCTGCAGAATACAGACGGAAGCTGGAGTTGGTATAAGGGTATGGCGGGAAGCCGCATCGTCACGACACAGGTTGTGGAGATGCAGGCGCGTCTGAAGGCTATGGGGATAGCGGCCGATGCGCAGGTCAATGACCGGTATGTGCGTGCGGCAGACTATCTGAAGGCCATGGTGAAGCAGGAGTGTGAAGAGATGAGGCGCAGGGAGGCTGATGGCGAGAAGAATGTGCTGCCAAGCGATTTGGCTGTGCGCTATCTTTACATCTGTGCGCTCGACAGGTATGTGATGGGAAAGGCCGATGCCGCTGTCTTGTCTTATCTGACACAGAAGCTGGAGGGCCGTTCATCTCAATACACTATCTATGAGAAGGCGTTGGCGGCCACCGTCATGCAGGCTGTCGGAAAGACCCGCGAGGCTGCCGGCCTGATTCAGTCCATCCGGGAGTATACGGTCTATGCCGCCGAGATGGGACGCTATTTCGATACGCCGAAAGCCCGCTATTCGTGGAACAGCTACCGGATTCCTACCCAAGTGGCGGCGATGGAGGCGATTTACCGCATTGCTCCCGACGAACGCACGCTGAACGAGATGAAGCTGTGGCTGCTGAAGCAGAAGCAGACGCAGGTATGGGATACGCCGATTGCGACTGCCGATGCTGTCTATGCCTTTCTTTGCATGAACGGAAACCGGCTTGCCGCATCGGGCGACCGGATGACGGCTGTTATCGGGCAGACGCGTCTGGAGACTTCCGATGAGGCGTTGGGCTATACCCGTCAGACATACCGGGGCGACGAAACCCGCATCCCGGAAATCCGCTTCGAAAAGTCGGGCGACGGCATCGGATGGGGGGCGGTGTATGCCCAGTATCTGGAAGAGATGGACAAGGTGCAGCCGGCGAAGGGTCGGGGAGTGACCATCGGACGGGAGTATCTGAAAGACGGGCGGAAAGTGTCGGCGCGTACAGTCCTGAAGACGGGCGACAAGCTGACCGTGCGGCTGACGGTGAAGGCCGACCGCGACATGGACTTCATCCAGATACGCGACAGCCGTGCAGCCTGCATGGAGCCGACCGCCCAACTGTCCGGCTACCGCATGGTGAACGGAGTGGGATGCTATCAGGTGAACCGCGACGCTTCCACCGAGTTCTTCATCGACAAGCTCCGCAAGGGGACTTATGAGATGGAATACACCGTATACATCGACCGCAGCGGAACCTATCAGGCAGGCATCGCGACCGTGCAGTCGGCCTATGCGCCGGAATTCAGCGGTCACAGCGAGGGCGTGGAACTGACTGTAAGTGAATAAGGAACGGGTCGGGAACGGATAAGGGATGCCGTAATGCATGCGGAAATTCATCATTATTCGTTCCCGATTCTTCGTTTATTTCGTTTTTCTCCCTATCTTTGTTCACTCAACCATTAAAAGTGATTCATGAAACGGATATTCTTTCTGATAAACATACTGTTTGCCGCGGTTGCGGCACAGGCGCAGCCCCAGATTGAGTTTGATGCCCAGACCAAGGATTTGGGCTACATCCTGTGGCGCACGCCTGCCACCGTTACCTACAGCTTTACCAATACGGGCGACAAGCCTCTGGTCATTTCGAATGTCACCACATCCTGCGGATGTGCACAGGCCACATGGACCGAAGCGCCTGTCCCGGCAGGAGGCAAAGGGGAGGTGACGGCGGTGTTCGATGCCGAAGCCATCGGCCATTTCTACAAGGAGGTGGGCGTATACTGCAACGCTTCGCCCATGCCCATCTATCTGGAGTTTAACGGAGAGGTGACGGCCGATCCGAAAAACTATACCTTCACCCATCCCTACGCTTTCGGGGCGGTGCGTCTGAATCAGGACGAAATCGAGTTTGAAGCCGTGAACAAGGGCGACAAGCCGACCGTAGAGCTGCTTGTGGCCAACACCTCGAACAAGGGGTATTCGCCCGTGCTGATGCATCTGCCTCCCTATCTGAGCGCGGAGGCTCTGCCTGAAAAGCTCGGGCGGGGAAAGACCGGAAAGATTCGGGTGACACTGGATACCGACAAGCTGCCGAAACTGGGCATAACCCGCGCTTCGGTCTATCTGTCGCGCTTCTTGGGCGACAAGGTGGGCAGTGAGAACGAGATACCGGTATCGGTGGCCCTGCTGCCCGACTTTTCGGGGATGACCGAACAGCAGAAAAACAATCCGCCGGTGGTAAGCCTTTCGGCACGCGAGCTGGTTTTCCCTCCGCTGAAGGCCCGGCAGAAGAAGTCGCAGAACATCGTGATCACCAATACCGGAAAAACCGACTTGCAGATACAAGACATGCAGGTGTTCAGCATGGCACTGGCCGTGCGGCTCAAGAAGCGCACGCTCAAGCCCGGCGAGTCGACCAAGCTGCGGGTGACCGTGCTGGCCGAAAACCTGCCCCGTGTGAAGGGTACGCCGCGTGTGCTGATGATTACCAACGACCCGCAGCATCCGATGGTCACCATCCGGGTGAAGGCGAGTCTGGCGGAACAGTGACTTTTCATTCCGGACATTACTAACCCTTTAAATCCTGATACGTTATGGAACACCCCGAAAATGATGAGGCATACAAGGGCCTGACCGTAAATCAAGGCATTGAGCAACCGTCGTCTGTCAATCCCTATCTGGCGCAGCGCAAGCGTCCCAAACGCCGCCACTTTTCGGCGGGCGAGTATGTGGAGGGTATCGTGAAGGGCGACATCACGGTGCTGAGCCAGGCCGTCACACTGGTCGAGAGCCTGAAGCCCGAGCATCAGGCGTTGGCGCAGG
This sequence comes from uncultured Bacteroides sp., assembly GCA_949294185.1. Lineage (GTDB taxonomy): Bacteria > Bacteroidota > Bacteroidia > Bacteroidales > Bacteroidaceae > Phocaeicola. The sequence continues at coordinate 316,261 of CASFGA010000002.1, read as the reverse complement.
AGGTCATCGAGAAGTGCCTGCCCTATTCCGGCAGTTCTGTCCGTGTGGGGATAAGCGGTGTGCCCGGTGCGGGAAAGAGCACGTCGATTGACGCTTTCGGACTGCATGTGCTGGATGCCTATGGAGGCAAGCTGGCTGTATTGGCCATCGACCCGAGCAGCGAGCGTTCGAAAGGAAGCATCTTGGGCGACAAGACCCGCATGGAGAAGCTTTCCGTCCACCCCAAAGCCTTTATCCGCCCCAGTCCCGCAGCCGGTTCGCTGGGAGGCGTGGCGCGCAAGACGCGTGAAACCATCATCCTGTGCGAAGCCGCAGGATTCGACAAGATATTTGTGGAGACCGTCGGCGTGGGGCAGAGCGAAACCGCCGTTCACTCGATGGTGGACTTCTTTCTGCTGATTCAGCTTGCAGGTACGGGCGACGAGCTGCAGGGCATCAAGCGCGGCATCATGGAGATGGCCGACGGAATCATCATCAACAAGGCCGACGGAAACAACATCGAGAAGGCGAAGCTTGCCGCCTCCCACTTCCGTAACGCGCTGCATCTGTTCCCCGCACCCGAATCGGGATGGACGCCGCAGGTGCTCACCTATTCGGGCTTCTACGCCATCGGCATCAAGGAAATCTGGGATATGGTATATCAGTATATTGACTTTGTGAAGGCGAACGGCTATTTCACCTACCGGCGCAACGAGCAGGCTAAATACTGGATGTACGAGACCATCAACGAACATCTGCGCGACAGCTTCTACAACAATCCCGTCATCTCCTCCATGCTCGGCGAGGCCGAACGCGATGTGCTTGGCGGACGGGCGACTTCCTTCTCTGCCGCCCGCCGTCTGCTCGACACTTATTTCGGGGAGAAAAGGGATGGTGCTCTGTCGACGGAATAGACATTAAGACCCTTGACGGAGGAATTGTCTGCCATTGATTTGTTATAAAGTTAGGGAGGATGTTACAATGAGAGCTAAAGATGTTAACCCAAGTAATTTTAAAGTCGAAAATGTAGTGTTTGAGAATGAGGATTTCTCAATAGCCATAGGCATCTGGGCAAATGGTGACAGAAGAATGGCTATGAGATGGAACGGCCATGAGGACGATCCGGGATATCCCAAGCTGTTTGGCAATCCGGTGTGGTTTATAGTTGACGATAGTCTGATATTGCCGTTCTTAAATGCATTAAGGTATGTGAAAGACTCAGACAAGAAAGAAATAGAGGCAGCTATATTGAAATTCTGAAAGCGGACTTGCTGTTCGTTTTTGTCAAAGATTCAAGTTTAGTCTGTAAGATGAAGGGTGAGCATAACAAATAAAGCCGGATAGTTTCCGGCTTTTGTGTTTTGTATTCCTTATGCGGCTTCATTCGCCTTTGTAGAGGGTATCGATCCGGTGCACGGCATAGACGCTCGGGTAGTCGCGGGCGAAGCCGTCGGCCGACTTGCCCAAGTCCTCCACCTGCAGGCGGACGCGCACGGGGATGCCGTTTTTAGTCCCGCCCGTCACACGGTCGTATTTCTGATAGAGCGTACCGGTTCGGTCAACAATCCAGTAAGTGTTCGGGTCTCCGTCCGGCTGGAACGAGCGCACTTCCGGACCGATAATCAGTGTTCCGCTTGCCGGAAAGATTTCTGTAGCGGGAGCGGCTTCTTCCTTTCCTCCGTTTGTCTTCCGGGCAAACGAGAGGGTAAGCGTCCCCTTTTTCAGCGTCAGGCTGTCTTGCGTCAGGGCTGCGACAGTCAGCGTGTCGGTAAAGGCGATGGTCTGTCCGTTGCCGATGCTCTTTCCCGTGAGGATGAGGCTTGAGCCTTGCAGCCGCCACGCCTCATATTGCAGGGTGGCCATGTTGACCGAGGCCGCTTTCCCTCCCTCTTCAAGGGTGAAACCCTGCTCGATGCCGGGCAGTCCGGAAGGCTGCATCCACGTTCCCTCGATTTCTTTCCCGTTGTCTGCGCAGGCAGTCAGCAGGGCGGCTGTCAGGCAGAGAAATAAATGCTTATGGTTGTTCATGACAGGTGTTTTTGGCAAAGATAATCTTTTCCTGGAATGTTTGGAGAGATGTGCTTGGAAAATGTGTGTTTGTAATATTCGCAAATACCCTCCAATTATCAATGTTTGTCATTCTTTTAATTTAAGTTGAACTATAACAGGATTACTTTCTGGTGTCAATGTCTTGAAAGGTGACGAAGAACCTTCCTCAAAAAAGCGGAAGGCATCGACTAACATGTATAAGTTGCCGTTTTTCACATAACAGTTGCGTAAATGTTGGAAACTTACTTCATTCAGGTAGCCGTCAATGTCATTTTTGAATGGCATGTCGCTGTATTGGTTTGCCTTTCCATTGGCTGGGCAATATCCATAGCAAGGTTCTTGGGTCTCTTTTCCCCGATAGCTGAAAAGTATTCCGGATTGGAGAGGCAATACATAGCCTATGTCTTCTCTGGGGCTTGAGATTTCACTTTTGGATATGTCTCCAACTGCTGCACGTATGTTGAATTTATAGTCGGCTGCCGAGCTCTTTTTATGGATAACATACCACGGAGTAATGGATTTTAAGTCGGTTGTCTGGTAAATGGTATCTACATTGACGGGCTTTATCCAATGGAGTGAGTCCTGTTTGCCATACATGGCGGGCCAGTCAACGTTCACCGCTATTTTTCCTTTATAAATTGCCTTTATGTCATCATGGTAATTCAGCAGTTGAAGTATCGTTTGGTTGGTTGACATGTTTCGTACATAAAAGAAGGCTGGTCCATCGATGTTAAACTCCGTACCATACTCTGGCAGGGTATAGTACCAACAATATAATTCGTTGTCTCCGTCATATCCTACGATTTTTTTTGTTCTTTTGTTTTCTCCAAAGAATAGTTGGGAAGTTCCTAAGAAACCGCCTTTTAATGAGAATAACTTGTATTGGTCTGAGCTATAGCTGCGTATGGCAACGAACTCTTTTTCTAAGTTGAATATCGCTTTTCCTAATTTAAATGAAACTTCTTCCGGTCCGGGCCCTAATTTAAACAAAGGTTGTATAAAGTCACCATCCACTGTATATTTTAACACTTGCTCTCGGGTATCAATATAAATGGCTTCATCGTCTATCACAAGGCTGACCATTTCAAGGTCAGGAATCAAGGGCTCTTCGGATAATTGTATATATGAAATAGATTCCACAAATTCAGACAGATTTTGAGGAGTATTTGAATATGCGATTTCTTGAAAATCCAAATCACGGACATTGTTGGTCGGTAAAGAGCTTTCTTTAGGAACACAAGAGCAAATTAAAAATGAAATCAAAGTCAGAAATGTATTTCTCATATTATTGGCATTCTAAAATTCAATTAACTTTCTTAATCAAAATCACTGCTGTCTATTAAAAATGAACATGGTTTACAAGAGCCTAAACGTTTAAAAAAAAGGAGTGTTCTTTCTTCCTGTGGAAATGATTGTTTGGGGGTTGCAGATGAAAGACAACTGATGAAAAAAGCGGGACTGTTTCCCAAACGGAGCAGTCCCACTTTCTCTATGGATTGGCGGTGCTCTTATTTCACCGGCGTATTCTCAAGCGTGGCGATCAGGAAGTCGTAGAACTTCTGCACGGTGGGGATGAGGCAGCGCTCTTCGGGCGTGTGCGGGCATTGCAGGGTAGGGCCGAACGAAATCATGTCCAGTCCCGGAATGGTGGCACCGATGATGCCGCACTCCAGTCCAGCATGGATGACCTTCACCTCGGGCTCTGTGCCGAACTGTGCCTTGTACGACTCCTTCATGGCGTGCAGGATGGGCGAGTTCACGTTGGGTTCCCATCCAGAGTAGGAGCCGGAACGCTCCACGTGCATGCCTGCCATCGAGAAGCAGCTTTCGATGGCCGTGTTGCGGTAGTCCTTCATCGACTCGCGCGCGCTGCGTGTCAGCACCTGGATGTTGGCCTTGCCGCCCTTGATGTCGACGATGGCGAGGTTTGAAGAAGTCTCCACCGTGTCGGGGATGGTGGGAATGTAGCGTTCCACACCGTTGGGGCAGGCATAGATGGCATCCACCAGATTGTCACGAATCTCTTCGGGCACCATCAGCCCCGGCAGTTCCACCCGTTCGGCCGTAAAGCTGAGGCTTTCCTCGATGGGCGCGTATTCGTCGCGCCATACCTGCTCGCATTCGCCCACATAGGCCAGCACATCGTCCACCTCTTCGGCCGGAACGGTGATGACCGCCTCACATTCGCGCGGGATGGCGTTGCGCATGTTTCCCCCTTCCCACGAAACGAGACAAGCCTCGTCGTAGGCGATGACCTGGTTGAGGAAGCGCGCCATGAGCTTGTTGGCGTTGGCGTGTCCCCATCCTATCTGGATGCCCGAGTGTCCGCCTCGCAGCCCCTTCAGGGTCACCTTCAGCGCCACATCCTCGGGATCGGTCTCCTCTTCCTTATATTCCAGTGTGGCGGTCAGGTCTTCACCTCCCGCGCAGCCTATGTAGAGCTCGCCCTCTTCCTCCGAGTCAAGGTTGAGCAGTATGTCGGCCTCTATTTCACCCGGCTTCAGTCCGAACGCGCCATACATGCCGGTCTCCTCGTCGGCGGTGATCAGTCCCACCAGCGGGCCGTGCTTCAGCGTCTTGTCCTCCATGACAGCCATGATGGCCGCCACTCCCATGCCATTGTCCGAGCCGAGAGTCGTCCCTTTGGCCTTCACCCACTCGCCGTCCACATATACCTGCAGCGGGTCTTTCTCGAAGTCGTGTTCCGTTTCCTTGGTCTTCTGCGGCACCATGTCCATGTGCGCCTGCAGGATGACCGTCTTGCGGTCTTCCATGCCCGGCGTGGCCGGCTTGCGGTAGATGATGTTTCCGGCTTCGTCCACCGACGAATCCACACCGGCTTCCCGGCCGAACCGGAGCAGGAAGTCCTGAATCTTTTCCAGATGTCCCGACGGCCGCGGAATCTGAGTCAGAGCATAAAAGTTTTTCCACACATTCTGTGGTGCTAAAGAAAGAATCTCATTCATTTGTTTTAAGTTTTTAAGCTTGGCAGCTGTTTCTTGGTTAATCGAGTGGCAAGTTATAAATAAACTTATAAACTCGCAAGAAAGGAGGCGGAAAACATTTGCCGGAGGGGGTGAATGCGGTTTTCGGGTTGTCTGTAGCTTGTCTTCTTCTGTTTTCTGCCAGTGCTCTTCACCTTTTTTACAAGCGATTCTCAAAAAATGAGGTAATGAGGAAAATAATTCCAATGCTGTCAACAGAGAAAAAGTGGTAGAAATGATTTTATTAGTAATAATATTGTTAGTAATAACGTTGTTTCATACCTTTGCGCTTGAATAAGATTTCGAGGCGGCATATCAGGATATAATCGACCGGAACACGCCTCTGTTCGAGAAGCAGACCGAGAGCCTTACTACGTATCAGATGAATTTTCTGCGAGCTGTCATAGACGGGATTCATAGTGAATTTACCACACAAGAGGTTTTGCAAAAATACCAGCTCGGTTCGTCTGCAAATGTAAGTATTGTAAAGAGGGCATTGGTCAAAAAAGAACTCATAGAGATTGAGAAACGACAGGTTGTCATTCCTGATCCGGTGATGAAAGTGTGGCTGAAAAAGGAGTTGGGAATGTAATATGCATTGGATGGAAATAGGGTGTCGGTAGCTCGCCATACGATAGCCGACATCTGAACGTGTCTGGAGAGCAAGTATAGGTTTTGTGGGACACAAAACCACCGACGATGCCGAAAGAAAGGACAAGAAATTATAAACCTTGCACAATTAGCGCTTTCTTGCACAAAAAATCACTCGGCAGCAAGGTATTGCCGAAACTTTTGATTATTTTGCGTTGGATTGGAGGCAACTCCTTTCCAAGACATATTAGAAAAGAAAGAAGCGTTATGCTTATCTTGTACTTGAAAACGTAGAAAATTTTCAAATTGGATACGAGGATAGCATAGTGGTTCTCACGCTATAGCGTGGGCTGCTATTGTTACATCCGTATCCAAGGTTTCCTACGACCTTCAAGTAAGAGTGTGGCATACAGTTCCACGCTTCCGTGATTTATAAAGGTTCTTGTGGTAGCTGGAGAATATAAAACTAATTGCGTATGAGTACGATTAAAAAAGTATTTTTGGTAGTCTGTAGCATTTTCATGTTAGGAAGCTGTGCGCCACTTCGACAGCCTGTAATTGTCAAGAATGCCCCTATAGAAACTTTTAAGTACGCATATATTTCTCCCACCAAAGAACTGACCTCAAGTAGCGGTGAAACATATGGTGGACGATATGGAATATATGGGGTTTCGACTACAAGAAGTGTTAATCCAAGCGATGTTATTGCAGGAGTGTTGATTAAAGAGGGATTTATAATATTGCCTGAACTTAAATCAGAGTTGTCCAATGAAACCTTAATCGTGAACTACGGTGAAAGCGGTAGGCGGAATAGAGGATTGGGATATACTATTGAAGTAACAATTCAATTTATATCTGCTGAGACAAAACAAATGATATGCTCTTGCACTGCAGAAGGACAAGGTGAAACAGAAGCGGATGACATCCGCCAAGCCATTAGAAGAGCTTTAGAAGGCTTATTTCCAAAAAACAATCAATAATCTGTAATTATGAAGAAGTTTATATCCCTACTTGTTTTAATGATAAAAGGGGAATGCATAACAACTTCTGGCACCGAATGTCGCTTTGGTATGGACTGGCGGGATTTTCTATTCTGATAGGATATTAGTTTTGCTTGTCAATTACGATGACAAGTCTTATTATGACGAACAAAAAATCAAAATCCCTTCAGGTAAATGTGCGAGACAAATAGGAACGTATTGATGTACCGCTAAAAACGAAATGGTTAAAGCTGTTCCGGCTGTCGTAATTGAGTAAATAAACTGTTTAAGAATATGTGAAATGAAACCAAATGTCAATGACTATACTCGAGAAGAAGAATGCATTTACAAAGGCGAGAGATACTCGGTTCGTGATAACGGGGCTGTGTGGCGGCATTCCCGTGAAGGCAAGAGGCCGCGACCAACCGATTGTCAATGGACTTTCGGTAGACCTAACAGTAGAACGGGATATATGGAGATTGGTTCAGCACGTGTGCATATCATTGTAGCAATGGCGTTTTATGGGGTTCGAGACACAAAGATTTACGTTGTTGACCATATAGACACTAATCGTCAGAACAATCGGATAGAGAATTTACGCTGGCTTACAAGACTTGAAAACGTATTGTTCAATCCTATTTCACGAAAGAAGATTGAATATATCTGTGGCTGTAGTGCAAAGGAATTTCTCGCCAATCCCGAAAAATATCGGGATATGATTCAACCCAACACCGGTTTCGGATGGATGCGGACTGTTACTAAAGAAGAGGGAGACCAGTGTTTGAAAAATCTGTTGGAATGGGCTATGAGCGATAAACAGCCTTCTGGAGGATCAATAGGCGAGTGGATTTATCAACCGTTATCTACAAAGTATAATCCTATCGAAGAAATACCGGAAGAACCGGACTATATCATGTCATTAACGCCTGGGGCAGCACAACGCGACTGGCGCACACTTTCTGAATTTCCGTGTACCCCACAAGAGGTCGGCGATGCTCCACTTGCTACTTATGCAGAGAACCTAAAAGGAAAAGAGATTTTTGCTCAAAATCAATATGGCGCATCATTGATAATCAATAGCGGATTTTCCGAAGACAAACGATCTCTATATGTGATGACCGAGTCGTCCGAAGGTGAGGCCGCTATCAAACGTTATGCACTCGCAAAAATCACTTATGAAAATGGTCTATTTGTTCATACAGGACACACGTTCTTTACAAAGGAAGGAGCGGAAAAGCAATTTACTCTTGCACAAGGGTTAGAATGGAGTGGAGGAGATTCGATTGATGATTATTGCTGATTTTCCGATAAACACAGTTGTTCGTAAAAGATTGTAGTTCTATATTTATCTGAATACTCACACAATAAAGAAATAGAGTTTTCATAAGAAGTTTCTCATAAAATGGGATTGCTGCGAAAAGAGAAAACACGTAATAGAGTTACGTTCTCTTCTGGCTGTATATTTTGTGTTTAGTTAGATAGTGAAAATACAGTTTAGTTTATATATAGGCTAAACCAAAGTAAACTAAATATAGGTAGGCATATTTGCCTTTCTATCTGCCTATGATTTGATAGAAGTACTTACTTTTGCGTGGTGAAAAAAGTTTCAGTAAGCCATTGCTTTCTATCGGAACATTCTTTCCTGTGGAGAATCATGAAATGCCGGAAGTCTCCTTCCGCCCCTTGTTCGTAAGCGGCAGAGCCACCAGTCCGTAGATGCCGAGCAGAACCAGCAGCAGGGTCTGGATGCCGTGAACGAGCAGGGCGAATATCCCGGCCTCTTCCTTGCCCGCGCCATACATCATCATCATCGTGATGACGGCGAAGTGCCATGGGCCGGCTCCGTTGGGCGTGGGGACGGCTACGGCTATGCTGCCTACCACAAACATCACCAGGGCGGGCACGATGCCCAGATCTGACGAGAAGTCGAAGCAGAACAGGCTTACGTAGAACTGCAGGAAGTAGCATACCCAGATGGCGGCGGTATAGAGGATGAACAGGGGCAGATTCTTGACATCGCGCAGAGACCGGCATCCTGTCCACACATTGTTGATGATGCCCCTTACCCGGGCGAAGACGGTCAGGTTTCGCACGAGAAAAAAAGCCAATATGAGCAGGGCGGCGATGCACAGCAGCGTGATGTAGAAGTTGGTCGAGGTGAACAGTCCGGTCAGGAACGAGGCGTTCGTGCCCGTCTTCTGGAAGAAGGCGGCAAACACGCGCGACTGTATGAGCAGGGTGAAGCCCGTTATCAGCAGCACGCAGAGCGTGTCGATGAGGCGTTCGGTCACCACCGTCCCCAGGGACTTGGAGAAGGACACGCCGTCGTATTTCGCCAGTATGCCGCAGCGCGACACCTCTCCCACACGGGGGATGACCAGATTGGCGGCATACGACACGAACACCGCATATACGCAGTTGGACGGGCGGGGATGTTCGCCCAGCGGTGCGAGCGTCTGCATCCACCGCCATCCGCGGAACAGGTGTCCGAACACGCCGAACACCAGCGAGAAGAGCAGCCATCCGTAGTCGGTGCCGCTGCCGAGCACGCTCCACACGCTCCGGAAGTCGAATCCGTGGTAAGTCCATGCCAGGATGGCGGCGCCCAGCAGCAGCGGAAAAGCCATCTGCAAGCCCTTGCCCGCTATACTTTTTAGTTCAGTTCGTTTCAAAATCAGTCGTTTTTTTTCAGATTAATGCTTACCTTTGCGTCGAGCAAAAGCGGTCGCACAGACTGCAAAGATAATATCTTGGCGGAACAAACTTAAATTTTACGGAATGAAATTAGTCAGACCCAAAAAGTTTTTAGGACAGCACTTCTTGAAGGATTTGCGTGTGGCGCAGGACATAGCCGACACGGTGGACGCCTGTCCGGACATCCCCGTGCTTGAAGTGGGGCCGGGCATGGGCGTGCTCACGCAGTATCTGCTGCCCAAGGGCCGCCCGCTGAAGGTGGTGGAGCTTGACTTCGAGTCGGTGGCCTATCTGCGCGAGCATTTCCCGCAGCTCGGGGAAGGCATCATCGAGCAGGATTTCCTGAAGATGAGGCTCGACGAGGTGTTCGGGGGAAGTCCCTTCGTGCTGACCGGCAACTATCCGTACAACATCTCCAGTCAGATATTCTTCAAGATGCTGGAGTATAAAGACCTCATACCCTGCTGCACGGGCATGGTGCAGAAGGAGGTGGCCGAGCGGATGGCGGCGCGTCCCGGAAAGAAGACCTACGGCATCCTGAGCGTGTTGGTTCAGGCGTGGTACAGCGTGGAGTATCTCTTTACGGTCGATGAGCACGTGTTCAATCCGCCTCCCAAGGTGAAGAGCGCGGTCATCCGCATGACGCGCAACGACACGCGGGAGCTGGGCTGCAACGAGAAGCTTTTCCGCCAGATAGTCAAGACCACGTTCAACCAGCGGCGCAAGACGCTGCGCAACTCCATATCGCCCGTTCTTGACCGGGCGAATCCGCTCTGTGCGGATCCGATATTCGACAAACGTCCCGAGCAGCTTTCGGTGGAGGATTTCATCGGGCTGACCAACCGGGTTGAAAAAGCATTGCAAGTATGAACAACGATGATTTGCTGAAAGAAGTCTCCGATCTGATCGAGCGGAAGGAGTCCGACAGGCTGAAGGAGATTCTGCGTGACCTGCATCCGGCCGACATTGCGGAGCTGTGCAACGAGCTGGATGCGGAAGAGGCGCGCTCGGTCTATCTGCTGCTCGACAACGAGACGGCGGCCGATGTGCTGATCGAGATGGACGAGGACGCCCGCAAGCGTTTCCTTGACATCCTGCCTTCGGAGACCATCGCCAAGCGGTTTGTGGACTACATGGACTCCGACGATGCGGTGGACATCATCCGCGAGATGGATGAGGACAAGCAGGAGGAGGTGCTCTCGCACATCGAGGACATCGAGCAGGCGGGCGATATCGTCGACCTGCTGAAGTATGACGAAGACACCGCCGGCGGTCTGATGGGTACGGAGATGGTGATTGTGAACGAAAACTGGAGTATGCCCGAATGCCTGCGCGAGATGCGCATCCAGGCCGAGGAGATGGACGAGATATATTATGTATATGTGGTGGACGACGACGAGCGTCTGCGCGGCGTGTTCCCCCTGAAGAAGATGATTACCAGTCCGTCTGTCTCGAAGGTGAAGCATGTGATGAAGAAAGACCCTATCTCCGTGCATGTGGACACCCCCATCGAAGAGGTGGTGCAGACCATCGAGAAGTATGACCTGGTGGCCGTCCCCGTGGTGGACAGCATCGGGCGTCTGGTGGGGCGCATCACGGTCGACGACGTGATGGACGAGGTGCGCGAGCAGGCGGAGCGCGACTATCAGTTGGCTTCCGGTCTGTCGCAGGATGTGGAGACGGACGACAATGTGTTCCGCCAGACCACGGCCCGGCTTCCCTGGCTGCTCATCGGGATGCTGGGCGGTATCGGCAACTCGATGATTCTGGGCAATTTCGACACCACATTCGCCGCCCATCCGGAGATGGCGCTCTACATCCCCCTTATCGGAGGAACGGGAGGAAACGTGGGGACGCAGTCATCGGCCATCGTGGTGCAGGGACTGGCCAACAGTTCGCTCAACGCCGAAAACACCTTCCGGCAGGTGGTGAAGGAGTCGGTCGTGGCGCTTATCAACGCCACAATCATTTCCATGCTGGTCTATGTCTACAATGTCGTGCGCTTCGGTGCCGAGGCTACGGTCAGCTATTCGGTCTCCATCAGCCTGTTTGCTGTGGTGATGTTCGCTTCCATATTCGGCACGCTGGTGCCCCTTACGCTCGAAAAGCTGAAGGTGGACCCGGCCATTGCCACCGGCCCCTTCATCTCCATTACCAACGACATCATCGGCATGCTGATGTATATGGGCATCACCGTGCTGCTGTCGTAGGAAGCGTCTCGGAAAACGGATTTAATGATAGGATATGATGAACTACAGACAAATGCTTTATTGTGCGGTGTTTGCAATGTTGACAGCTTGCAGCACTGCCGGCAAGAATAACTCAGGAAAACTGATTGGTGCGCTCGATGACGGAGCGTGGAAAAATTCGGAGTGGATTTCGGTGGCCGATGCTCCTGTCGTGACGGGCATCGTAAACGATGGTGCGCGTGCGGCAGACGGTGCCAGTTGGTTTGTGTCCACGCTGACCAATGAAAGAGAGGTGGAGCGCGCAGAATGGATGACTGTGGGGCTGGGTGTCTACGATTTGTATGTCAATGGAACGCTTGTCGGCGATGAAGTGCTCAAACCGGGATTTACCCATCCGTTCAAGACCAAACGTTCGTTTACTTATGATATCACCGGTGCTTTCGATACACGCTCGGGAGCTACGAACCAGTTGGCCGCACAGGTAACCCCTGGATGGTGGGGCGACAAGATTGTCACACCTGCAGGAAGTCAAGGCATGTTTGGAACGAAATGCGCATTTCGTGGCGTATTGCGTGTGAGCTATACAGACGGGACGGTACGTTTCTTTGGAACAAATGCCGACACATGGCAGGCAGGTATAGCCGGGCCGGTAAAGCATGCAGCCATCTTTGACGGGGAAGTCTACGACGCTCGTGAGGCACAGGGCTTCCTCACACCCGAACGGCTCTCCAGACCGGAAATAAACCGCGAATTTCAAGGGCAGATCCGTCCCAACAACGGCGCGGAAATCTATATGCGCCCTGACATCGCACTTGCACCTGTAAAAGCCTACATCTGGCAGGAAGTGACAGGGCAGAGTGAAGATGCCTATGGTAAGGTGGTCATTAAGAAAGAATTTGCAGAGGGAGAGCCTGTGCAGGTGAATCCGGGTGAGAACTTGGTGGTAGACTTCGGGCAGAATGCGGCCGCAGTGCCGGAATTCCTGTTCCAGGCAGAGGAGGGTACAACGCTTCATTGCATAACGTCGGAACTGCTCAACGACGGGAATGGAGCGAAGAGCAGGGGCATGGACGGCCCGGAAGGGAGTGTGCACCGCCTTAATCTCCGCATCCCGGACACGGGCATGATGCTCGACTATACTTTTGCGGCAAGTGAGAAGCCGGTCTCTTACCGTCCGCGGAATACATTCTTCGGTTATCGTTTCCTCTCAATCACGGTTACAGGCCCGGTAACGATCAAGCAGATGCGTAGTGTCCCCGTTACCTCTGTCTCCAAAGAAATGGAAACGGGACGCATCACTACGGGAAATGAACTGGTAAACAAGCTCATCTCAAATACTTATTGGGGACAGCTGTCCAACTACTTGTCCGTTCCCACCGACTGTCCGCAGCGCAACGAGCGCTTGGGGTGGACGGCCGACACACAGGTGTTTGCCGAAACGGGCACCTTCTTTGCCAACACGAGCCGCTTCTTCCATAAGTGGCTGCAAGACTTGCGCGACACACAGTCGCCCGCAGGCGGCTATCCCGGCGTGGCTCCTTTTGCACAGTACGGATGCGGAGACCAGGAGATGATGCGTCTTGGCTGGGCCGACGCAGGAGTCATCGTGCCGTGGGTTGTCTGGAAACAGTTTGGCGACAGGCAAGTCATTGAGGAGTCGTGGGAGTCGATGGAACGTTTCATGAACCACGTGGCAGAAACGAAGTACGACCACAATGCCCTTAGAAACGAAAACGGGAATTATCAATGGGCAGACTGGCTGAGCTATGAACCGCTGGAAAGCTGTAGCGGACATGCCTTCGGTCCGGAAGGCCCTCTTCCGGAGGCTGTGGATTACTGGAACTACTTGAGTGCCTGCTATTGGCTGATAGATGCCGGCATGATGCGTGATATGGCAGAAGCCACCGGACGCGACGCTTCGCGTTATGAATCCATGGCCGATGAGGCACGAGAGTACATACGCCGGCAGTTCTTTACTCCCGAAGGCAAGTTTAAAACCGCCATCCTGAACACCATGCAGACTCCTGCCTTGTTTGCCCTGAAGAACAACATTCTGGAAGGCGAAGCAAAGGAACGCATGATCGCCCGCCTGCGCCAGAACTTCAAGGAACACGACAATTGCCTGCAGACCGGTTTTTTGGGAACCTCCATTCTGATGCCCACACTGACCGAAAACGGCATGTCAGACATTGCCTACGAACTTCTCTTCCAGCGTAGAAACCCGTCATGGCTCTATTCTGTCGACAATGGAGCCACCACCATCTGGGAACGCTGGAACAGTTATATGACCGATAAAGGCATGGGCCCCCGCGGCATGAATTCGTTCAACCACTACGCTTACGGCTGTGTATGCGAATGGCTGTGGGAAACAGCAGCGGGTATCGCCGCCGATCCTTCGCAGCCGGGTTTCCGCCGCATCATCATGCGACCTGTGCCCGATCGCCGTTTGGGCCACCTCACTGCCGAATACCGGTCGGCAGCAGGACTTGTCAAAAGCTCCTGGAAGTATGAAGGCGATACGTGGCAGTGGACATTTACCGTTCCGGAAGGAGCGACGGCTTATGTCACGCTGCCCGGTGAAACGGCAGGCAGAGAATACAGTCCGGGCACTTACACTGTGAGCGTAAAGCTGTAAAAGCCGGGATATGTCAGTCCTCTGATGACCCTCATTGGCACTTGCAGTTGCAGGAGGCTTTGTCGGGACGGCGAAGCCACGTTCAGTCTGGCTGAAGAGATGGTGAAACTTGCTGCGATAAGAATGTCGCTGAGCAAAAATTAAACGGGTTCTTAAAAAAAACAGCAAAAAAATATGAAAATCAGATTTTATTTCTTTAATTTGTAACTTTAGTGAGTGAAGACAATTCTTTAAAATCTAATATACGATGGAAGTGAACGAAACTAATAGCCCGTTGGCTGAAGTCCCGGCAGAGGAGAAAACACCCGTGACTTCGGTTCCTACTGTTGAAGAAGCAGAAAGCGTCATCCCGCCGGTCAAGACCCCGGAAGAGGTCATCGCCCGCCTGAAGGAGATTGACCAGGATGCCTGCAATGCTGACAAACAGGAAATCGACCAGTTGAAGCAGTCATTTTACAAATCATATAAGGCAGACCAGGAAGCTGCGCGCAAGGCCTTTGTAGAGGGCGGGGGAAAGCCCGAAGAGTTCGTGTCGCCCTCGGCCGCCCTGGAAGAGGAATTCAAGCAGGTGATGGGTTCCATCAAGGAAAAGCGGAGCGTGATGCTGGCTGCCCAGGAGCAGGAGAAGGAAGAGAATCTGAAGAAGAAGCTGGACATCCTTGAAAAGATGAAGCAGCTTACCGACTCAAACGAGGATACCAACAAGATATACAACGAATTCAAGCAGCTGCAGCAGGAGTGGAACGAAACGGGGCAGGTGCCTGCCGGACGGCAGAACGAGCTGTTCCGCAACTATCAGCTATACAGCGAGAAGTTTTATGACATGGTGAAGCTCAACAACGAGTTCCGCGAATACGACTTCAAGAAGAATCTGGAGCTGAAGACCCATCTGTGCGAGGCGGCCGAGAAGCTGGCCGAAGAGCCCGATGTGGTTTCGGCCTTCCACCAGTTGCAGAAGCTGCATCAGGAGTTCCGCGGCATCGGCCCGGTGGCCAAGGAGCTGCGTGAGGGACTGTGGGCGCGCTTCAAGGCAGCGTCGACGGTGGTGAACCGCCGCCATCAGCAGCACTTCGAGGAGCTGAAGGAGAAGGAGCAGAACAACCTTGACCAGAAGACCGTCATCTGCGAAATCGTGGAGGCGATGGAATATGACACCTTCACCACCTTCAAGGACTGGGAAGACAAGACTCAGGAGGTGCTCGCCCTGCAGGCTAAGTGGAAGACCATCGGCTATGCCCCGCAGAAGATGAACGTGAAGATATTCGAGCGCTTCCGCGCCGCCTGCGACGAGTTCTTCCGCCGCAAGGCAGCCTTCTTCAAGCAGATAAAGGAAAACATGGCAAAGAACCTGGAGAAGAAGAAGGAGCTTTGCGAAAAGGCCGAGGCGCTGAAAGACAGCACCGACTGGAAGGAGACGGCCGAAGTCCTCACCCGCCTGCAAAAGGAATGGAAGACCATAGGGCCGGTGTCGAAGAAGCATTCCGACGCCGTATGGAAGCGCTTCATCGGAGCGTGCGACTAT
Source organism: uncultured Bacteroides sp. (assembly GCA_949294185.1). GTDB lineage: Bacteria > Bacteroidota > Bacteroidia > Bacteroidales > Bacteroidaceae > Phocaeicola. Next base: position 300,638 of record CASFGA010000002.1, on the reverse strand, counting down.
TTCTTCGAGCAGAAGAACAAGGCAACCTCGTCACAGCGTTCGGCCGAGGTAGAGAATCTGGCCAGAAAAGACGAAATCATCAAGCAGCTTGCCGCGCTCGACGCTTCGGGCACCACCGATGAGGCTACGGCCGAAAAGACCCGTGCGCTGATGAAGGAGTGGAACGAGATAGGTTTCGTGCCCTTCAAGGAGAAAGACCGCGTGTATAAGGAATACCGCTCGCTGGTTGACCGGCTGTTCGACAAGCTGAACCTTTCGGCTGTGGAGAAGAAGCTGAGCAGCTTCAAGTCGAACATCGGCGGAAACAGCGAGAACAGTCTCTACCGCGACCGCGAAAAGCTGGTGCGCACCTACGAGGCACTGAAGGGCGACATCCAGACTTACGAGAACAATCTGGGATTCCTCAATTCGTCATCGAAGAAGGGGAACACGCTGGTGGGCGAGATTACCCGCAAGATTGAGCGGCTGAAAGCCGACCTGGAACTGGTGTCGAAGAAAATTGCGGCCATCGACGAGGCGTTGAAGGCAGAATGATCTTAATCTGATATCGTAATCGTCATTGCCGGAACCGGTATGGAGGAAGGCTGTGACAGAATGTTTTGTATGAATGGAAAGTACGGAACTCCGCGAGGAGATTCCGTATTTTTTTTGTCTGAACGCTCAATGTGTGTCGGATTTCGTGTGAAAAGTGTAATCTCTTATAAGTGTTTTTCGTCGTACCATTGTTTATATAGTTGAACGCAAGAAGTGTTAATTCTAAATCTTGAAGACAATATGAAATTTACAGCTGGTTATGTTTGTGCCTTTGCAGCCCTTCTCACGGCCTGCGGCGCGCCGGACAAGTCTCTGTCCGAGGTCGATTACACCCAATATGTTAATCCGTTCATCGGTACGGACTTTACGGGAAACACTTACCCCGGGGCGCAGGTTCCCTTCGGGATGGTGCAGCTGAGCCCAGACAACGGACTTCCGGGGTGGGACCGCATCGCCGGATATTTCTATCCGGACAGCACGATTGCCGGGTTCAGCCACACACATCTGTCGGGCACCGGGGCAGGCGACCTTTACGACATATCCTTCATGCCCGTCACCCTGCCTTACAGCGAGGCCGAGCCGCCGCTGGGCATCCATTCCAAGTTCTCGCACGAGCGTGAGAGCGCATACGCCGGATATTATCAGGTGACACTCGACGATTACGGCATCCGTGTCGAGCTGACCGCCACCGAGCGTTGCGGCGTGCAGCGCTACACATTCCCCCAGGCGGAGTCGGCCGTGTTTCTCAATCTGGCCAAGGCCATGAACTGGGATGTGACGGAGGATTCCTACATCGAGGCCGTCGACTCGGCTACGGTGCGCGGATACCGTTTCTCTGACGGATGGGCACGCGGACAGAAAATCTACTTCTATACCCGCTTCTCGCGTCCGTTCGACAAGATGAGTGTCGACACGGTGTTCATCGAGAAGGACGGGCTGAAAATCAGCGACGGGGTGGTGGCCCGCTTCGACTATCATACCCAGAAAGACGAACAGATTACGGTCGTGACGGCTCTTTCGGCCACGGGCATGGACGGCGCGGAGCGCAACTTCCAGGCCGAGGCTACCGCAGGGGATTTCGACGGCTATCTGAACCGCGCCAAGGCGATGTGGAACAAGGAACTGGCCAAGATCGAGATAGAGTCGGACAGCCGCGACGACAAGACCGTGTTCTACACCGCGCTTTATCACAGCATGCTGGCACCTACCATCTACAGCGATGTAGACGGCGCATACCGTGGCCCCGACAGGCAGGTGCACCACACCGGCGGATGGACAAACTACGGCACCTTCTCGCTGTGGGACACCTATCGTGCTTCGCATCCGCTCTTCACCTATACCCAGCCCGGGCGCGTGAATGACATGGTGAAGTCGTTCATCGCCTTCTACGAGCAGAACGGACGCCTGCCGGTATGGAACTTCCAGGGAAGCGAGACGGACATGATGATCGGCTATCATGCCGTGCCCGTCATCGTGGATGCCTATCTGAAGGGCATCGGCGACTTCGACGCGGAAAAGGCGCTGGAGGCTTGTGTGAAGACGGCGAACATCGACGAATACCGCGGAATCGGTGTATACAAGGAAAAGGGATACGTGCCTTACGACCTGAAGCCTTACGAAAACTGGTCGCTCTCGAAGACACTGGAGTATGCCTTCGACGACTACTGCATCGCCCGCATGGCGGAAAAGATGGGAAAGACCGAAGTGATGAAGGAGTTCGACGAGCGCGCCGGAAACTACCGGAATGTGTTCAACCCCGTCACCACATTCATGCAGCCGCGCGACAGCAAGGGGAGCTTCATCCCCGGATTCCAGGCCGATGCCTATACCGAAGACATCTGCGAGAGCAACGGATGGCAGTATTTCTGGTCGGTGCAGCATGACATAGACGGGCTGATGGGGCTGGTCGGAGGAAAGGAACGCTTCACGCAGAAGCTCGACAGCATGTTCACCTTCCATCCTGCCGATGACGACGAGCTGCCCATCTTCAGCACGGGCATGATCGGACAGTATGCCCACGGCAACGAGCCGGGACACCATGTGGCATACCTCTTCAACAAGGTGGAGCAGCCCTGGAAGACCCAGAAGTATGTGGCGCAGATCATGCACGACCTCTATACCAATACCCCTGCCGGACTGTGCGGCAACGAAGACTGCGGACAGATGTCGGCCTGGTATGTGTTCAGCGCGATGGGCTTCTATCCGGTCAACCCCGTATCGGGACTTTACGAAATCGGTACGCCCATGTTCCCCCGCATGCAGCTGCATCTGGAGGGAGGGAAGACCTTTACGGTGGTGGCGCACAACGTGAGCCGCGAAAACATCTACATCCAGTCAGTGAAGCTCAACGGAACGCCCTACGACAAGTGCTACATCACCCACGGACAGATTATGGAGGGTGCGACACTTGAACTTGAGATGGGCAGCGAGCCGGGAGCTGTGTGGTATGAGTAAGTGTTTCTGCACGGAAAGTTGTTCTTTATGATAGAAAGTAGGTAAAAAGATTATGGATAAAGTGAGTTACAGCATGATTATACGCTTCTTCAACGGCGAATGCACGGCCGAAGAGCGGGATGCGGTTATCCGCTGGGTGAACCGGTCGGATGACAACGCCCGCCGGTTCTTCGCCTGGGAGGAGATGTATCTCTTGGGGAAGGCGGACAGCCGCGAGGAAGCCCGCCTGATAAGGAAAGCGGAGAAAAGACTGGAGCGCGTCACCGGCGAGGAGAAGACGCGGGTGAGGCAGACCGTAAGGCTCTGGAGAAACATACGCTATGCGGCCGCAGCCGTGGTGGTGGCAGCCGTGGCGGGAGTGGCGTTTCATTACCTCAGCGGGCCTTCGCACGAATGGGTTGCGGTGGCCACGGCGGCAGGAGAGACCAGAGAGCTGACGCTGCCCGACGGCAGCCGGGTGTGGCTCAACGAAAACTCTTCGCTGCGCTATCCCGAGGCGTTTGCTCCCGACGGACGCAGCCTGGAGATGACCGGAGAAGCCTATTTTGAGGTGACGAGAGACCGCCGCAGGCCCTTTACGGTGAGCAACCGGACTATGAGCGTGCGGGTGCTGGGCACGAAGTTCAACTTCAGAGACGCATCCCCCAGCCGTCTGGCCGAGGCTTCGCTGATAGAGGGTGAAATACGGGTGACGGGCAACAACGACGAAGGCTCGATAACCCTTCAGCCCGGACAGAAGGTGGAGCTGAACACCGTGACCGGAAACATGAAGGTGACGGAGGCGAACACCGCGCTCGATGCCGTGTGGCACGACAACCTGATTCCTTTCCGCCAGGCCGACATTTTCGACATCGCCGAGACACTGGAGGCCCTCTACGGTGTAGAGATTATCCTCTCGCCCGACATCGACGGCACGGAAACCTATTCGGGGGTGCTCAACAGGAAGGAAAGCATCACCGAGATGCTCGACATCCTGCGGAATACGCTCCACATCAGCTACGAGGTGCGCCAGAACACCATTTTCCTTTCGTCAGACAAGTAAATCAAATCCTTGAAATATAATAGTATGAATTTAAGATTTTATGCGATTGCAGGTTGCATCGGTTCGATGCTTTTGGCAGCATGTTCTACGGATGTGACTGTTGAGAATGATTACACCGCCTACGTGAATCCGTTTGTCGGCACGGGAGGACACGGACACACCTTCCCCGGTGCGGTGGTGCCTAACGGAATGATTCAGCCCAGTCCCGACACGCGTATCGACGGCTGGGATGCCTGTTCGGGCTATTATTACGAAGATTCGCTCATGAACGGGTTCTCGCATACCCACGTGAGCGGTACGGGATGCGCCGACTACGGCGACTTCCTGCTCATGCCGACTGTGGGCGAACAGACTGTCGACCCGCAGGACTTCACCCGGCAGAACCTGCCCTATGCTTCGGCATTCTCCCACGCAGGCGAGACCGCCGAGCCGGGATACTACTCCGTATTCCTCGACCGTTACGGGGTGAAGGCCGAAATGACGTCCACCAAGCGTGCGGTGCTCCACCGCTTCACCTTCCCGCAGACCGACAAGGCCGGATTCATCATCGACCTCGACTATTCGCTGCAGCGTCAGACCAACCTCGACATGCAGGTGGAGGTGGTGAGCGACACCGAAATCCGCGGAAGCAAGCTGACGGAATACTGGGCGTTCGACCAGCAGGCAAGCTTCTACGCCAAGTTCTCAAAACCCTTTACCTATACCATCCTGCGCGACACGCTGACCGACCACAACGGAAAGATGCAGCCCCGCTGCAAGGTGCTCCTGCAGTTTGCCACGCAGAAGGATGAGCCGGTGATGGTGAAGCTCGGCATATCGGCGGTCGACACGGAGGGGGCGCGGAAGAATCTGGAGGCCGAAATCCCCGGATGGGACTTCGACGGCATCCGCAAGGCAGCACGCCAGGCATGGAACGGATATCTGTCAAAGATCGACGTCACCACGCCCGACGAGACCGACAAGACCATCTTCTATACCGCCATGTATCACTCGGCCATCAGCCCCAACCTGTTTACGGATGTGGACGGACGCTATCTGGGCATGGACCTGAAGACACACCAGGGCGATGTGAACCGTCCGGTATACACCATATTCTCTCTGTGGGACACCTTCCGTGCGCTCCATCCGCTGCTTTCCATCATCGAGCCGGAGCGCAACAACGAGTATATCCGCTCGCTGCTGCTCAAGGCGCGCGAGGGCGGGGTGCTGCCCAAGTGGGAGCTGGCCGGAAACTATACCGCCACCATGATTGGCTATCACGCCGCTTCGCTCATGGCCGATGCCTATACCAAGGGCTACGCCAAGTTTGATCTGGAGGAGGCTTACAAGGCCTGTCTGCGTGCCGCCGAGTATGACACCACGGGCATCAAGTGTCCCGCCAAGGTGCTGCCGGTGCTGATGCCGATGGCCCGCTACTACAAGAACACGCTGGGATACATCCCCTGCGACCGCGAAAACGAGTCGGTGGCCAAGGCGCTTGAGTATGCTTACGACGACTGGTGCATCTCCGTGCTGGCCGAAGCCGTGGGCGACTATAAGAACAAGGAAAAGTATGAGAAGTTTGCCAAGGCATACGAGCTGTATTTCGACCCTTCCACACGCTTCATGCGCGGGGTGGACTCGAAGGGGAAGTGGCGCACGCCGTTCAATCCGCGCTCGTCCAACCACCGCAACGACGACTATTGCGAGGGTACGGCATGGCAGTGGACATGGTTCGTGCCTCACGACATCGAGGGGCTGGTCAAGCTGATGGGAGGAGAGGACGCCTTTGTGGGCAAGCTCGACTCACTGTTCACCGCATCTTCGGAACTGGAGGGCGACATCGTTTCGGCCGACATCACCGGTCTGATCGGACAGTATGCGCAGGGCAACGAGCCGAGCCACCATGTCATCCACATGTACAACTATGTGAACCGTCCGTGGAAGACGCAGGAGCTGATCGACCGCGTGTTCAAGGAGCAGTACCGGAACGACCCCGACGGACTGTCGGGCAACGAGGACTGCGGACAGATGTCGGCATGGTACATCCTCAACTCGATGGGATTCTACCAGGTATGTCCGGGCAAGCCCGTATACTCCATCGGCCGTCCGCTGTTCGACCAGGTGGCCATACACCTGCCTGACGGAAAGACCTTCACCATCACCGTGCGCAACAACTCGAAGGACAACAAGTATATCCAGTCGGCCATGCTCAACGGCAAGCGGCTCGACGTGCCTTTCTTCGAGCATAAGGACATCACGGGCGGAGGCACGCTGGAAATCATCATGACAGACAAACCTACCCAATGGGGCATCAAACAATAAAAAAAACAATCATTGAATTAAGACCATGAGAAAACTGACTTTACTCGTTCTGCTGGCGGGATTCTTCGGCTTCGCCAAGGCCGCCACAGACTATGCGGATTATGTGAATCCGCTTGTGGGAACACAGTCCACGTTCGAGCTTTCCACCGGAAACACCTATCCGGCCATCGCGCGTCCGTGGGGTATGAACTTCTGGACTCCGCAGACCGGAAAGATGGGCGACGGATGGGCCTACCAGTATACGGCCACCAAGATACGCGGCTTCAAGCAGACCCACCAGCCCAGTCCGTGGATCAACGACTACGGACAGTTCTCCATCATGCCGATGGTGGGCGCTCCGGTGTTCGACGAAGACAAGCGTGCAAGCTGGTTCTCACACAAGGGAGAGACCGCCAAGGCCTATTACTATAAAGTATATCTGGCGGAATATGACATCGTGACCGAGCTCACACCCACCGAGCGTGCCGCCATGTTCCGCTTCACCTTCCCCGAAAACGAACACTCGTATGTGGTGGTCGACGCTTTCGACAAGGGTTCGTATGTGAAGATTGACGCGGCAAACCGCCGCATCACGGGATACACCACGCGCAACAGCGGCGGAGTGCCCGAAAACTTCAGAAACTATTTCGTGATTGAGTTCGACAAGCCCTTCACCTACCAGGCTACGGTGAAAGACAGCATCCTGGCCGAGGGAGGAACCGAGCTGCAGGCCGACCATGCGGGGGCCGTCATCGGATTCTCCACCCGTAAGGGCGAGAAGGTGCATGCCCGCGTGGCATCGTCGTTCATCAGCCCCGAGCAGGCTATGCAGAACCTGAAGGAACTGGGAGCCGACGGCTTCGACACCCTCGTGCAGAAGGGGCGCGAAGCGTGGAACGAAGTGCTGGGCCGTGTGGAGGTGGAAGGCGGAAACCTTGACCAGTACCGCACCTTCTATTCCTGCCTCTACCGCTCGCTGCTCTTCCCGCGCAAGTTCTACGAAGTGACCGCCGGCGGAAAGGTGATGCACTACAGTCCCTACAACGGTCAGGTGCTGCCCGGATACATGTATACCGACACCGGATTCTGGGACACGTTCCGCTGCCTCTTCCCGCTGCTCAACCTGATTTATCCCTCTGTGAACGAGGAAATCCAGGAGGGGCTGATCAACACCTACAAGGAAAGCGGATTCTTCCCCGAATGGGCGAGTCCGGGACACCGGGGATGCATGGTGGGAAACAACTCGGCATCCGTGCTCGTTGACGCATACATGAAGGGCGTAAGGGTGGACGATGTGGAGACGCTTTACGAAGGTCTCATCCACGGCACCGAGAACGTGCATCCGGAAGTGTCGTCTACCGGCCGTCTGGGTCATGAATACTACAACAAGCTCGGCTACGTGCCCTATGATGTGAAGATAAACGAAAACGCCGCACGCACCCTTGAGTATGCCTACAACGACTGGTGCATCTACCGTCTGGCCAAGGAGCTGAAGCGCCCGAAGAAGGAGGTCAACCTCTTCGCCAAGCGTGCGATGAACTATAAGAACCTGTTCGACAAGGAGAGCAAGCTCATGCGCGGACGCAATGCCGACGGCACCTTCCAGTCGCCGTTCTCGCCGCTCAAGTGGGGCGACGCCTTTACCGAGGGAAACAGCTGGCACTACTCCTGGTCGGTGTTCCACGACCCGCAGGGGCTGATCGACCTGATGGGAGGCGACGAGGTGTTCGTGTCGATGATGGACTCGGTATTCTCCGTGCCGCCTCTCTTCGACGACAGCTACTACGGCTTCCCCATCCACGAAATCCGTGAGATGACGGTGATGAACATGGGCAACTACGCACACGGCAACCAGCCCGTGCAGCACATGATCTACCTCTACGACTACGCACGTCAGCCGTGGAAGGCACAATACTGGCTGCGCCAGGTGATGGACTGCATGTACACGCCTACCCCCGACGGATACTGCGGCGATGAGGACAACGGACAGACTTCGGCATGGTATGTGTTCACCGCACTGGGATTCTACCCCGTATGCCCCGGAACCGACCAGTACATCGCCGGTGCCCCGCTCTTCAAGAAGGCCACCATCCATCTGGAGAACGGCAAGGATGTGGTGATCAACGCTCCTGAAAACAGTGACAGAAACATCTACATCGAGAGCATGAAGGTGAACGGACAGACATATACGAAAAACTACTTCACCCACTCGCTCTTCAACGGCGGAGCCACCATCGACATACAGATGGGCGATACGCCCAACAAGCAGCGCGGGGTGACCGATGCCGACCTGCCTTACTCGTTCACCAACGAACTGAAGAAGAAATAGCCCGGATGAGAGGGTAAAAAAACATTTATTGTTTGTTTTTGGCTCCCTGCCCTTCACGGATTGTGAAGAGCGGGGGGCTTTTTTTGTCGGTCTGTTGACGGACAGACAAATAAAAGGGCAGACGGTGGTTCGGTTCTCGTAAAAAGTTGTATATTTGTCCATGGATATCCGTCTCGCGCAGGAAGCCGGTTCACCCTCACCCTCACCGCATGCAGGGCAGGGGTGCTCCCGCCCGTGGGCCGCGTCCCCCTGAGAGACAGCCGGCCGCTCCGGACAGCGAAGGTGAGCCTGAGTGCTCCGCGAGGCGTGAAAGCGGGCCTGGACTGAAGGCAATGACGAAAAGAAACGATAAGACGACATAGTATGGAAAAACGTGTATGGATTATGATATGGTCTGTATTCGCACTGTGCGGCATGGCCGGGCAGATGGGGGCGCAGACACAGGGCAGCCGCTCCGCCTATTTCCTGGAGGGGGCCACCTTCCGCCATGAGCTGAATCCCGCCTTCATGGGCGAGAGGGGATATGTCACCATGCCGGCACTGGGAAACCTCTCGCTCGGCGCGCAGAGCACGGCAGGGGTGGGCGACTTCCTCTTCGTGAAGCCCGACGGCGACCTGATGACCTTCATGCACGGGGATGTGAGCCGCGACGAGTTCCTCGGCGGACTGCCCCGCAGGGTGAAGTTCGGATTCAGTCTCGACGAGACCATCCTCGGCATCGGGTTCTACGGATGGGGAGGATTCAACACCCTGGGCATCTCGGTGAAGAGCAATACCGGATTCTCCGCCCCCGACGCACTCTTCCGGTTCATGAAGAGCGGGGTCGACAGTCCCGAGGGCTCGCACTACCAGATTGACGACATCAGCCTCCTGTCGACCAGCTACGCCGAAATCGCCCTCGGCCATGCCCGCGAGATTGACGACCGGTGGACGGTGGGGGCGAAGGTGAAGCTGCTCGTAGGACTGGCAAAGGCTACGGTGAAGGTCGACCGTCTGGATGTGACGGCCACGCCCGACAGATGGCAGATCACCCCCTCGGGCGCGCAGGCCTATCTCTCGGCCAAGGGACTGGTGGCGCCCACGCGCGGCGAGACCGGAAACTACGACGAGAGCGACTATGTGATGGATGAGGCCGGAAACCGTACCGATCAGCTCAAGCCGGGGGCAGAACGCCTCCTTTCGTATGACGACCTGGACTTTGATGACAGCAATATCGGTCCGGCGGGATTCGGGCTGGCGTTCGACCTCGGTGCCACCTACCGTCTGAACGACGAGTGGACATTTTCGGCCGCCCTGCTCGACCTCGGGTTCATCCGGTGGAACCATACGGTGAAGGCCGTGATGAACAGTTCCTTTGAGTTCGACGGGTTCACCGAAATCCCCGTCAATTCCGAGCTGGGCGACGACGACCCCAATTCGCTCGACAATCAGGCCGACCGTCTGGTAGACGACCTCGAAGCCCTCTCCAAGTTCGAGAAGGAGGGCGAAGGGCTCTCGCGCACCACGGCACTGGCCGCCACGATGAATCTCGGCGCGCAATACACCCTTCCGGCCTACGACCGACTGAAGTTCGGCCTGCTTTCGTCCACCCGCATTCAGGGGCGGCACTGGTGGACGGAGGCGCGTGTGTCGGCCAATGTCTCTCCCCTCAGATGGTTTGAGGCGTCGGCCAGCTATGCCCTGTCCAACTTCGGTTCCGCGGGCGGACTGATGCTGAACTTCCATCCGCGCGGCTTCAACTTCTTCATTGCCGCCGACGCGCCTCTGGGCAAGTTCTCGCCCAAGTATTACGCGCCAGTCAACCGTTTTCAGGCCAGTTTCAGCATGGGCATAAACTTCACCTTCGGGCCGAAGCACAAGCGCACCTACCGGTGTGTGGAGGTGCCCGCTCTGTAACCTCATCCGAACTTTAACCCAACCGTTATGAAAATGAAACCCATATATGCCCTGCTGTTCGCCATCCTGCCTCTGGCAGCCGTGGCGGACGATGTAAGACTCACCCGCCCCACGCTTACCCTCGAGGAGGATACGCTCACGATGGACTTCTCCATCGACCTCAGTGCGGTGCGGGTGAGCAGCGAACAGTCGTATGCCTTCACCCCCTGCCTGCGCGGGGAGGGGAACTTCCGCGCCCTGGCACCCGTCATCGTGACGGGCGCGGAGGGCGAATACAAGATGCGCCGCAAGGAGCGCCGCATGGCAAGGCGCTACGGCTTCGGCAGCCCCTACGCCGTGATTCACGGCCGCAGCGACGACCGTCCCTTCCACGTGCGCTACACCGCCGTCATGCCCTACGAAGAGTGGATGGGCACGGCCGCGGTCGTCCTGCTCCAGGAGGGGCGCGAGTGCTACGAGGCACATCCCGAGCTGACCGTCGTCGAGCCGGAACCCGAAGTGACCGTGCTGCCGCTGCCCGTCTCCGGACAGGTGTGCGAGCCGTGCATGCAGATGGTCACCTTCCTCGCCCCGAGGGAGGAACCCCTCAAGGTGCGCTCCGAGCAGAGCACGCTGTATGTGGAATACCCGGTGGGAAAGACCGTGTTCGACCCCGCCTACCGCAGCAACGCCGCCGAGATGCAGAAGCTGAAGGCCATCCTCAACCCCCTGACCGAGGGCGACCTGGTGACCTTCAAGTCCATCCGCGTGACCGGATATGCCTCGCCCGACGGCTCTGTGCGCACCAACGAGCGTGTGTCGGCGCAGCGGGCAGAGTCGTTCACCCTCAACCTGAAGGGCAGCTACAACTTCCCCGAGGAGATTCTTGAGGTGTCTTCGGCGGGCGAGGACTGGGACGGACTGGTGCGGATGCTCGAGGACGAGCGTCCGGCATACGCCGCAAAGGCGCTGGAGGTCATCGGCAAGTACGACAATCTGGATGTGCGCGAGGCAAGGCTGAAGTCGGCCCTGGGCACTGCCGGCTACCGCAGGATGATGGACACTTACTATCCGCGTCTGCGCCGTCTGGGCGTGGCGGTGGACTATGAGGTGCGCGAGGTGGCCAACGAAGAGGCCGCACAGCTCATCTATACCAATCCCCGGATGCTGAGCCTGCAGGAGATGTACCGCGTGGCCAAGACGCTCCGTCCGGGCACGGAGGAATACCGCCGCGTGTATGAGATTGCCGCCCAGACCTATCCCGACGATGTGGTGGCAAACATCAACGCCGCTTCGGCCAACATCGTGAGCGGCGACTTCCGCAAGGCGGCCGCCTATCTGGACAAGGTGAAGGACGATGCCCGCGCGTGGAACGACATGGGCGTGATGGAGTGGCTGGCGGGCAACTTTGAAAACGCCCGTGCGTGGTTCGACCGCGCCATGGTGGCCGAGCCCGAAAAGGCGAGGGCCAACCTCGAGGCCGTCAAGGCCTACGAGCCTGCCGCCGAATAAGGATCTTCGATCAAGTGTATATATCGCCAGAGGGGGCGGAGCGACCTGCGTGAGCAGGAAGCTCTGCTCCCTCATCATTTTCCCCCGCACGCGCTCACACCACATCCGCATACTCCTTTTCCGCGTCGAAGCACGGGCATGCCTTGCCGATGTCGGCCGACAGCTGGCGGTGCCCCTTCACCCGCGCCTGCGGGAAGGTGCGCCTGAGGGCCGTCACCACATCGAGCAGTGCGGCGCGCTGTGCGGGCGTGCGCGTGTCGGCAGGCCGTCCCGCCTCGTCCGTTCCGCCCTCATAGGCCACCCCCACCGAGTGCAGGTTGAACCCCCGTGCGTGCGCCCCCGCCTCGTGCAGCGGCCGCATCCGGTGCACCGCCCCGTCGCGGGTGATGTAGATGTGGTAGCCCGCCGTGCGGAACCCCCGTGCGCGGTGGCACGCCTCCAGACGCTCGGGCGTGAAGTCCACCGAGGGCGGCGTGGCCGTGCAGTGGATGACGATCAGCTTGATTTCCCGTTCCATGTATTCCGTATCCTTTTCCATAGCTTGCTTGTCTTTACAGCAGACAGGGCAGGCGGCCGCCGCCGTGGCGTTCCGCCTGCCCCTTCCGTCAGAGGTGTCAGAGACTCGTGAGACCCAGCGCCCCGCCGATGGCGGTGGCCACTGCGATGATCACCTTGAGGACAACGCCCCATACTCCTCCCTTTCTTCCGCTCATGGTCTGCTTCATGTTCTGATGTTTTTTAGATGGTTAGTGAAATAAAAGTGGTGTCTCTTTGCGGCCCTCCCCGCATCTTCGGGGCGGCAGGCTACATGGCCCCGTCACCGCCCTCTCCCTCGTCCGTTCCGCCGTCCTCGGCCGGCGCGTCAGCCTGCTGCTCCGCGTTGTAGAAGGTCATCTTGTCCGCCGGGTTCTTGGCGTCCAGGTCCGGACGGATGCGGGTCGACGCACGGAAGTTGATGCGCACCGCGCGGATGTTTGCCGTCTGCACCTCCTTGGGCGACTCGGCCCCCTTGCTTCTTGCCGACAGGCTGAACACCCCGAAGCCGTCGATGTTCACCGACTGGCTGTTGTAGAGCGCCCGCCTCATGCACTCCGTAAAGTTGGCCAGCACACTCCGGATGTCTCCCTCCGAGAGCGAGCTCATTTCCTTGATGTCATAGATGATGTCCTCCAGCGTCTTGGTGTTTCCCATCGTCACCAGACGGGGATAATACTTCACGCCCGAATCAGGGTCGGTCGGATTCTTTTTTGCCACGATTTTGTAAGCGATAGCCATACGATTCTTTCAGTTAAAGGTTAATGATTGAGTTCCGCTCCGTAAGGTCGGTGGAATGCTGCCGGCCGCATCCCCTTCCCCTTCCGTTTGCGATACAAAGATAGCTCCCGCGCTCCGCTCCCCGTTCCCCCGGTGTTCCCCGGCGCGTGCGGGCGGGGACAGAAAGTGATGCTCGACCGCAATCTGGAGTGCTTTCCCGAGGACTTCATGTTCCGGAAATATCCAAAACAATGCGGGAAAAGATTTGCATGTTTGTATCTTATTGGTTACTTTTGCGCTATGGAAGAAAGCAAGGAGCATTTAAGGGAACTGTATTTCTCGGATGAGTTCTGGGAGTTTTACCACTTGCAGCAAGACAGTGTGAAACAGAAGTTTGACTATGTGCTTGGCATAGTCAGAAATGAAAAGGTGATATCGGCCAAATTCATAAAGAGCCTGACCGGGACGGATTTGTATGAGATGCGCGTTTCCGTAGGTACGAACGAATATAGGACGGTTTTGTTTGCGGTAAACAACCCTAACATAATATTGGCTACAAAAATATTGGTTCTGAACGCATTCTTGAAGAAGTCTTCAAAGGACTATGACAGACAGGTAAAAAAGGCGATTAAAATACTTGGAGGGTTTCAATTATGATACAGCTTGATGAAAAGAAATTGGAAAAATTACACACTGCCGGCGATTTGCTGGATGCGAAATATGGAAAGCCCGGCACTGAGACCCGGCGCACGTTTGAGGAAAAGGCGCAGGCATACTATTACGGCGTAATCCTGCGCGACAGGCGCAAGGAACTGAAGATGACGCAAGGCGAACTTGCCGAGAAGACCGGGACGGCAAGAAGCTATATCGCCAGAATCGAGCGCGGGGAAACGGACATGCAGCTTTCCAGCTTCCTGCGGATAGCCCATGCGTTGCGGATAGACTTCTCTCCTGTCTTTATGTGACAGTCGCTCTCCGCCATACATTATTATATAGGTATATGTCTGCACCGCCGCAGAGAGGGCTGCGGAGAAGTCCAGTATCTGTGTGTGGGGCGGATGGAGGTTAGCCAAGTCCGCCGGTTGCCATGTGCAGAACATTTACGGGCCGGCAAAACCCTTTTCATCTGTTCTTCCAGATTTCCAGATACTTCCAGTTGGGCGGAAATCCCATGTCCTTCATGTTCAGCAGTTGCCCGCTGTCTCCAAGTAGGGACAGGAAATTACGTTTGAGGTCGCTGTCCGGACTGATGATGTCGGATATGTATTTGATGCAGCAGAGTATGGCAAACAGCTTGTTGGAACGTATGCTTTTTATGGTGCTCTTGTCGATGAACGGGTATGTCGTGTTGTAGGAAAGCTGCACGTTTACAATATACCGTCTGTTCCATATCCGGCTGTGATGGGCGCAGCAGTTCCGCAGTACGGCTATCGCATGAAGCCAGTTTGCCAGAATCCTTTCATTCGGCAGTCCGAAAGCCTTTGCGATTTCTTTCTTTTGTGCAGAACGGTTCAGCAGTTCATACATCCGGCTCAGTGTGCCCAATGACAGCACTTCGAGGGTCATCCACGAGGGAGGTACAGGGGGAGTGTCGTATTTGGCTTTGTAATGCTTGATGAAGTCTTCATTGCTCCGGCGTATTTCAGATTGGATGTCTTTCATCAGCATGTCATACGCCGTTGTTGTGTTTCCGTTCTTGTCTGTTACCTCTTTATGTTGAAACAGATTCTTGTTTGTGAACCAGTGGCTGTTTCCTGTGGCTTCCGCATACACCTGTACCAGTTTGGCACGTACCGCAACTTCAATCTTTTCAATGGCGTTGAAAAGCAGTGAGCGCAGCCTCCTGTCGAAGCAGTACAGATCGATGATATCCGAAAAGTGTATGCCTGTGCGGATAAAATGATGGTCTGCCGTTTCATCCGCATTCTCCTGGAATGGGTATGTATAGGCGCGAAGACGATAATAGCTTATGTTGGACAGATAGCGCTTTGCCAGTTCCTCATCGTCAATGATGAGTCCGCGTACGGCCAGTTTGCCCACTTGTTCGGTCAGCGATAAAGGTTTCTTTTTATATTCCATGAGGGGTATGAAAACTCTAAGACCCCCCGTGGTGCGCTGTTCTGTCGGGAAGCGTGGGAGGTCATATTGTCTGCAAATATAGATTATCAAATCAAGACTTGCAAATTTTGCCTGATAATTTTATTTGTTTTGTAAATGTATGTCCGGCAGGCATATAGATATAAATGTGGGGTAGCCGAGCGAGCCGTTTCAGACCTTGTTTCCCGTTTGGCGTTCGCCCCCTCCGGGGACGGGATAGTGTGTGTCCTCTCTCCGCAGGCTCGCTTCGCTCGCCCGCGGTTAAGCATGGTCGGGCCTCTCCGAGGCTGTTGGCTCTGCGTGGCTGCTTGCAGGGTGTGTCTGCCCGTCCTCTCTCCGCCATACATTATATATGTATTCACAGTCATGCCCGCATGCCACGCCGAGGGCTGCGGAGAAGCCCGACCATGCTTAACCGCTGGTGAGCGCAGCGAACCTGCGGATGCGGGGTGCACTCCTTCTGAGGTGGGGCTTCGGAGAAGTCCAATGTCCGTGTGTGGTGTGTGGATGGAGATTCGCCCCCTTCGGGGACGGGATGGTGTGTGTCCTCTGTCCGCAGGTTCGCTTCGCTCACCCGCGGTTAGGCATGGTTCGGCCTCTCCGAGGCCGTTGGACTTGCGGCCTTCCGCTATACATTTATTATATATAGGGGGCTTTCCGGGCGGATTCCTCCGCGCGTGGCAAGACAAAAAGCGGGGGCAGGTATGGCCTGCCCCCGTATGTTTCCGCCCGTTCCGGTGTGGATTGTCAGGAATGGTTGCGGTTGGATACCCACTGCTCGCCGTAGGCCACATAGTGGTCTCCGCCCTTGTCTAATTGAAATAGCCGGTATCGTGTTGCAAAAAGAGGAGCATCGTCAAGATCCCATCCCCAATAAGACACATCGGTAATACCGGCACTGCTGCCGTCGCAGTTCACGAACTTGTTGTTCTTTTCGTCTGGATCAAGAATGCCGTTGCGGTTGTAATCCAGATAATACTTCCCGCTCGGTTCGCTTATCGCGTTCGGGTCGACTACAAACTCTCCCGTATCTTTACACGCCGCCACATACTGGTCTGTCACAAATCGCTCGAACGCCGTGCGGGGCGTCTGCCATCTTTCCTTAGTCGCATTCATCTTATACCTCCATTTTTATCAGTAAGTTATACATCCGAAACTCGTCTGCAAACCGCAGGATGTCGGCCTCTATCCGGCCGCTGCCGCCGTCGTCGAACCGTTGGCGCATACGCCCGGCCACACTGCGCACGCTCGACGGCTCGCTGAACTCCTCCCACAGGCAGCGGCTGTAGGTGTCGAGTGTGAAGAAGCCGTTCCACCGCACGGACAGGTCGTCGAGGGGCACCAGCACCCATTCGTCCGCTATCTGCCGCAGCACCGCCTGCTGGCTGGTGCGGTAGACCGTGTCCATCATCCGTTCCCGGCCCGCCCGGAGGATGCGTGCAAGCTCCTCGTCGCCCAGACTGTCCATCGTCTGCACCGGACGCAGGTCATGGGGCAGGGGAATCGCCAAAGCCCACGGTCTGTCATAAATTTTCTTCATGCGGCTACTATTATATAATACAAAAATAGGCTATTAACTTGAAATAAAGAAACAAAAACTAACTTTTTTTTTACCCACTCGCAAGAATCTTTCAGGGGTTGGTTGACGGATTGATAAGGGGCGAGTATGTCTGTCTGCTGTCCGTGTGTGCCTGACACTCTCAGCTATACATATATTATATAAGGAGCTTTCCGGACGGATTATGTATATTATGTGCAGGATGTGCGCATCCTCTCTGTGCACCGGGGGCAGCCCCGTCCCCGGAGGGGGCGAACTGCATCCCCTCATCTCTCACTTTTCTTAAAAAAACTTCCCCGAAAATGGTATCCAAACCAATAATCCGCCGTTATAGAAGTTAAAGAATGTTTATGCCGCCACGCCCCGCGCGTATTGGCGGACGGGCACCGGACGCCAATACGCGCGCACGCGCGCGACCCCCGTTAAACTGTGTTTCACGGCTTGCGGCGTTGCCTGGCGGGGATTACTTTTGCGCCCGCCTGACGGAAACGTATCCGGGGCACTAAAATTTTTTTTCTGACACATGGGAAATATCAATGACCAATCGGGAACTGACCTGACGCTTCAGGTGTTCCGAAGCTATCAGCTGACGCGCGAGCAGATCGCGCTCAGCGAGTTCATCAACCGCATCCGCACCGGCATGTATGAGTCGGTGGTGGCCGTGGTGCGCCGCATGGCCGCGCGCGGAGACCTTGAGCGGGCGAATGCCGCAAAGAGCACCATGCCATCGGTGTGCGTGTCGGCCCTCTTCGACGGGCGGCGCACGGCCGAGTGTGTGACGAGCTACCTGCCTCTGCTGCCCCTCGACTTCGACGGACTGCCCTCGCTGGCCGAGGCCGAGCGCCTGCGCACACGAGCCATGCAGCTGCCCTTCACCCTCGCGGCCTTCGTCACCGCCAAGGGGAGGGGAGTGAAGGTCGTCTGCCGCACACCGGGCAATCCGCTCGGACTGACGGGCGAGGCGCTCAAGGAGATGCACCGCGCCCTCTACGACCGTCTGGCCGACCTCTACGAGCGGCGCCTGGGATGCAAGGCCGACCGCTCGGGCAGCGACCTGACCCGCACCGTGCTCGCCTCTTACGACCCCGGTGCGCTCGTGCGCGAGCCGATGGACTGCTCGCCGCTGCCGCCCGAGGCGTTTGCGGCCGCTACAGAGACGGAAAAGGGAGACGGCGGTACGAATCCCCCGCCCGCCGCAGAAAACGCCGCAGAGGGCACGCAAACCGCTCCGGAGGGGGAACCGTCCGCGCCCGGGGGAAAGGCGGAGGCCAGACGCCGCACGCGCCGGGCTGCCAAGGGCCGTCCGCCCCGCCCGCAGGCCGCATTCGACGCCTGCATCGCCGAGATGGACCGGCAGGGCGAGACCTACGCCGAGGGAAACCGCAACAACTACCTCTACCGCCTGGCGCGCAAGCTCAACGCCTACGGGGTGGGCGACGCCGAGGCCGAGGAGCTGCTGGCCGCACGCTTCGGGCATGACCCCCGCGAGACGCGCGCCCTCGTGCGCAGCGCGTATGACAACCACCGCGGCGAGCACGCCACCCGCACCCTGGCCGCGCGCCGGGTCTCGCGCTCGGAGGCCGTGGGCGAGGCCGAGGCATGGCTGCGCGAGCACTACCGCCTGCGCTACAACGTCATCACCCGCCGGCTGGAGATCGACCTCGAGGGCGCGGGGGCGTATGAGCCGATGGACGACTACCGCGAGAACTCCATCTTCCGCGACCTCTGCCATCAGGAGATAGGGGTGACGAAGAAGAACCTCGAGTATCTGCTGCGCAGCGACTTCACGCCCCACTTCAACCCCTTTCTGGCCTATCTCGACGCGCTGCCCGAGTGGGACGGCGAGACCGACTACATCGACCGTCTGGCGGCCACCGTGCGCGTGACCGGCTCGGACGATGACAACGCCGAGTGGCGCGCCGACTTCAAGCGGTGGATGGTGGCCATGGTGGCATCGTGGGTGCTGCCCAAGGCGGTCAACCAGGTGGCCCTCGTGCTCGTAGGCCCGCAGGGGGTCTACAAGACCACGTGGATTACCTCGCTGCTGCCGCCCGAGCTGGGCAGCTACCTCTACAGCGGCCCCTTCAACCCGCAGGACAAAGACCACATCCTCAACCTCTCGCGCTGCGCCCTCATCAACTGCGAGGAGCTCGACGCGCTCTCGGGCGAGCGGCTCAACCGCTTCAAGAGCATCCTCACCCAAAGCGCCACCAACGAGCGTGCCGCCTACGGGCGCAACACCGAGTTCTGCGTGCGCTGCGCCTCGTTCGCCGGCAGCACCAACCAGACCGAACTGGTGGCCGACCCCACGGGCATGCGCCGCTGGCTCATCGTGCAGGTGGAGAGCATCGAGTCGCCCTTCGACCGCCCCTTCCCCTACGAGGGCATCTACGCCCAGGCCTACGCGCTGGTGCGTCAGGGCTTCCGGTGGTGGAGCGACACGGCCGACATCCGCCGCATGAACCGCCGCAACGAGCGCTTCGAGATGAAGTCGGTCGAAGAGGAGCTCATCACCACCTGGTACCGCCCCCCGCGCGAGGGCGAGCCCTACCGCCTGCTCACCGCGGCCGACGTGCTGCAGCGCCTCTCGGGCATGGTGCGCGTGCCGCTCTCGAAGACCAACATCGGGCGGATTTTACGGCGTCTTGGATATAAGTCTCATACAGTCAAAGGAGTAAGGAATTATGAGGTGGTAGAACTTTCTCTTCAGGAAGTGAATGAAATCCGCAATTCTTAAGTGCCTGGGGTGGAGATAATGGAGATAATTTGCCGTTTTCTAAAAATATTATTTCATAAATATAAACCCCAGGTATACCCCTGACCTTTTATTTTATTTTGCGAAAGTTATAGAAAACGGCAAATTATCTCCATTATCTCCACCCCAGATCCCAAAACCTCCCGCCGCGCGGAGGGGAATGGCGGTGCGGCTGGCAGGCTTCTGGCGGCGGACGGGCCCTCCGCACGGTGCCCGGAACAAAATAACGGCCCTGCGGGGCGGATCATCCCGGACAATTGATTATCTTTGCAGTATGATGCAACCAGTTCATACCACCATGGCAAAGGCGAAACCTTTCATCAAGTGGGTTGGCGGAAAGAGCCAGCTCATCGGACAACTCGAAGCTCTGCTTCCCGCTGACTTTGGCGGGAGGCGGGATATTACTTATGTCGAACCGTTTGTGGGAGGAGGAGCTATGCTGTTTTATATGCTTCAAACATATAGGAATGTCAAACATGCGGTCATCAATGATATAAATCCGGATTTGACCACTTGTTACAAGACCGTCCGTGATCGGCCACAAGAACTTATCCGCTCGCTTGCTGCCATTCAGGATGATTATTATGCTATAACTGATGAAGATGCCAAAAAGGAATATTATCTGAAGAAAAGAGAACAGTTCAACTCCAAGCCGTCCGACCCGGTAGAAAACACTACGCTTTTCTTTTTTCTCAACCGTACCTGTTTTAACGGACTTTACCGCGTGAACAAGGCGGGCAAGTTCAATGTCCCGTTCGGGCGCTATACCCGTCCGCTTATCTGTGATGCCGAGACTATCCTTGCAGACAGCGAAATCCTTCAGAAGGTGGATATCCTGACCGGTGATTTTGAACAGACATTGGAATGTGTGCATGGGGGAGAAGCTTTTTTCTATTTCGACCCTCCTTATCGCCCTTTAAGCGAGACCTCCAGCTTTAACGATTATGCAAAGGAGGCGTTTGACGATGCGGAACAGATTCGTCTCAAGCGGTTTTGTGATCGTTTGGATAGCATAAATATATCTTTTATGCTTAGCAATTCGGATTGTCTGGGTAAGGACAAGAGTGATCGTTTTTTTGATGATTTGTTTGCAGACTATGAAATAAACCGGGTTTGGGCATCGAGAAGTGTAAACGCCAACGGAGCGAAAAGAGGTAAGCTTACAGAAATTCTGGTTCGCAATTATACTTTTCCTGAAAAATGTAATCATCCGCATCAGGCAGTCAGTCAATTAAAATTAGCATTATAAAATGGCACATACAAAAGATGAATTTGAGACTTTCATGTCTCAGCTGAAAGAAACGAACGCAACGCTGTCCTTTTATTCCGATTTCAGAAAGATCGCGAAGAATGTGAGCGATATAGCCATCAGCCTGAACATGCTGAATTATCTTTTGGGCAAGGAAAATCTCCGCGAGGCGGTGGAAGCCTTGTGGAAAAGGGATCCGAAGGCGTTTGATGTCATGGACATTCTCATTGCGACGAGGAAGAGGGACAAGAAGAAGTTCTTTGACGAGAGCGGACAGTTCCGCTTGGTGCATTCCTTGTTTCAAAGTGTGGACGGGATCATGGAGTTTCTTGAAGGGACAGGCCTTGCAGATGTCTTCCGCAATTCGGAAATAAAGGACTTGGAAGACTATGTCTTTGGGGTTGAGACGGGGCTTGATACGAATGCACGGAAAAACAGGAGCGGAGAAATAACGGAAAGTCTGGTTGCCGGCATGTTCCGTCATTTCGGTGTGGCGTATCGTACACAGGTCTCTTCGAAGGAATTTCCGGAGATTTCAGCCGTTTTGGGGACTGACCGGAAAGTTTTTGACTTTGCAGTTCGTACATCTCGTAAAACATATCTCATTGAAGTCAATTTTTATAGCGGGGGCGGTTCCAAAGTAAATGAAGTAGCTCGTTCGTATGCGGAAATTGGACAGAAAGTCAATCGTGTGGAGGGCTATGAATTTGTCTGGGTTACGGATGGTATAGGCTGGAAAGATGCAAGAAACAAGCTGGAAGAAACTTTTTATGCCATTCCGAATGTCTTCAACCTGACGACATTGAGAGATTTTATTGACATTGTGAAAAAAGAGAACCAGTGATAAAGTCTTTCTATAAGTCGTTGAACCGTGATTTCACTTTGCTTGAAGGGGACTGCATGGAGCTCTTGAAGCAGTTTGACTTCAGGTTTGACATGATTTTTGCCGATCCTCCCTATTTCCTCAGCAATGACGGCATCAGCGTCCAAAGCGGAAAAATCGTGAGTGTGAACAAGGGAGAGTGGGATAAAGGGAGTGCTCTGGAGTCGGTCGACGAATTCAACCGGAAGTGGATAGCTCTGTGCCGCGACAAGCTGAAGGACAACGGCACGATTTGGATTAGCGGTACATACCACAATATCTTTTCCGTGGCCAATGCCTTGCAGCAGTCGGGCTTCAGGATTCTCAATGTCATTACATGGGCGAAGACCAATCCGCCGCCGAACATCTCCTGCCGTTTCTTCACTTACAGCACCGAATTCGTAATTTGGGCAAGGAAGCATGAAAGGAAGCCTCATTTCTATAATTATGAGCTGATGAAGCTCATCAACGGGGGGAAGCAGATGACTGATGTGTGGCATCTGCCTGCCATTGCCCGTTGGGAGAAGTCGTGCGGCAAGCATCCCACGCAGAAGCCGCTTTCTCTTCTTGCGCGCATTGTCCTGGCCTCCACCCGGCCCGGTGCGTGGATACTCGACCCCTTTGCGGGAAGCGGCACTACGGGCATTGCAGCCTCACTCCTGGGAAGGCGTTTCCTGGGCATCGAGCGGGAGGAGGAATTTCTGAGGATGGCCGAAGCGCGCAGGGAGGAGATAGACAGCCTTGAACTGCGCATGCAGTATTATGGAAAAATTAAGGATACGGCATTCGTCCCGTTTCCGCAGACTGCCGGTGAGGAAGTGAATGAGGGCTACGGACTGCCTTTTTAGCCGGTGCTGAACCGTCAGCTTCGTTTTGCGGGGCAGTATGTCGTGGAAAGCCGACATACTGCCTCCTCCTTTCCCCCTACCGGCTTCCCCGTCCGTGGCAGAACTTGCAGATGCCGTTGTGGTTGCGCTCGCAGCTGGGGCAGAGGATGTCGTTTCCCGTAAAGGGGTTGTTGAAGTAGCCTGTCCCGGCGCACGAGGAGCACTTGCCGCTGCCGTGGCAGTGGGTGCAGGTGCCGCCGCCGCTTGACCGGCCGGAACTGCCGCTGCCCGAACTGCTGCCCGGACTGATGGAGCGGTAGAAGTCCAGATTCTCGCCCACGAGCTTCTGGGTGAGCCGCATGTATTCCGCACGGCTGATGGGGGAGGCGCGGAACTGCCCGTCTTTGGTCACGAACGCGATGTCGTCGCCCCGCGGGCTGACCATCAGGCAGTGGGGGTCGCCGAACATGTCGGTAAGCGAATATCCGCCGCCTATGGCGGGCATGGCGTAGATGTAGTAGCCGTCGACGGTCATGTCCATCGTCATGCTGTACTGGATGTTTCCCAGGCTGGCCATGTTCAGGTAGGCCATGAAGCCGGTGAACCGGTCGCCGCCGGTCTGGAGCATGACGGGTGCGCCCTCGAAGGGGCTGTTGTCTATCACACGGTCGCTGAGATCCTGCACCCGGTAGACCTGGTAGTAGGTGGTGATGAACTGTGCCTGGGCCGCGATGCCCGCCCACAGCAGGACGGTCAGAAGAAGTAGCTTTTTCATGATGTCAGACAGTTGAATGTGGTTTTTGGCAAAGATAGTGTTTTGCTTCGTAAGCCGCCGCATCTTTCCCGCTTTTCTTCGGGCTTTAAGATGATATATTGACAGATAGACAAGGCTTACCCCGGCGCGCCGAGGTGGCGCACGATAAGCTCCACCTCGCGCGGGGTGTACGACAGGCGGCGGGGGTTGTATTCGGCTTCGGCCAGGGCGGCCATCAGGGCGCGGTTGCCGCGTATCCACCGGCGCAGCTTCTTGACGGCGGTCACGGTGCGCAGGCGGGGGCTGTAGAGCACGGCGAGTTCGGTCTTGCCGTACTCGCGGATGCGGAAGGGGGGTATCTCATATTCGGGTGTCATCGTTGTCTGAATTTTCGGTTTTACGTATGTAAATATACTGAAAATCAGCGGGACGTGCAAGCGTTCGGGCGGGAAATATCCCGCAACACGGTGCGGAAATATGTCCGTGCCTTTCAGGAGAGTGGCCTTTCACCGGAAGTGTTGGGTATGTCCGACGAGCATCTGTACGGCATGTTCGTCGGTGGACAGGCACGGCAGGAAATGGTTCTGGTGAGGGATAAAGATAAGAAAACGAGGGCGTGACAAACCTCAGTCCCGCTCTCGTTTGATAAAAACAGTTTTTCTTGTGTTTACAGCCCCCATTCTTTGGCTCCCTGCTCTTTGAGTCGGGCGGTGGCGGCTTCGGCCTTCTTCAAGGTTTCGGATTCTTCTTCCGGAGTGGCGAAGGCGTGGCGGAATCCTTGCGTGTCATTCCAGTGTCCGCGCGTGAAGTCGGGGAAAGCTACGGGCGCGCAGCCGTTGTCCATTGACAGGCTGCCCAGTTCGGCCAGACTGCACCACTCGGCCAGGTCATACACATCCATGTCAAGCGGGAGTCCGTTTTGCAGGCAGTATATCAGGCGTGAGTCCATGATGAAGTCCATTCCTCCGTGTCCGCCTACCTCTTTAGCCAGTTCGCCATACTTTTTCAGAATGGGATGCTGGTATTGTCTTTCCAACTGAATCTTTTCTTCTTGTGGCAGGAAAGAGTGGGTGTTGAGATTGTCCACCTTGGGCCGGACGCCGGACTGCTTCAGCTGTTCGGAGCTGAGGGCATATCCTTCGACTGGATATTTGTTGGCGAATCCGCGTGTTCCGGTCAGTTGGTAGAGGCGGTTGTAGGGCTGCGGGCTCATGACATTGTGCTGTATTTCGATTACCTTGCCCTGCTCGGTGCGGATGAGGGTGGTGGTATGGTCGCCGTTGCGGAAGCTGTCACACGGTTTTCCGGTGGCTTTTTCCACCAGTTCCTTGCCATGCACGGATTTGGTGTCCATCGCCACGAGTGTTGCCATGCGGTCACCCCGGTGGATATTGAGGGCTTGTGCCACAGGCCCCAGTCCGTGAGTGGCATATACATCCCCCCGGTGCTCCATGTTGTAGCGCAACCGCCATCCCAGCTTGTCGTCCGCGCCGTTTTTCCAGTAATAATCCCAAAAGTCGTCCAGATTGTGGATATAGGCTCCCTGTGCACGGATGATTTCGCCGAACAGTCCCTGCTGTGCCATATTCAGGGTGTTCATTTCAAACCAGTCGTAGCAGCAGTTTTCCAGTATCATGCAGTGCTTGCGGGTCTTTTCGCTCAGGTCGACAAGCTCCCAGCATTGGCTGAGTGTCATGGCCGAAGGTACTTCGATGGCTACATGCTTTCCGTGTTCGAGGGCATATTTGGCGATGGGAAAGTGGTGCATCCAGTCGGCTGCAATGTATACAAGGTCGATGTCGTCGCGTTCGCACAGGGCCTTGTATCCTTCTGCTCCGCTGTAGACGGCGGCTTTGGGCAGACTGGCTTCCTTCAGATATTTCTGACAGTTTTCGGCACGCTCTTCCTCATGGTCGCAGAGGGCTACGATGTGTGTGCCTGCAATGTGTGTGAAGCGCTCCACGGCACCGGGGCCCCTCATGCCCAAGCCTACGAAGCCCACGCGCACCGTTTCCATCTTGGGGGCCGTGAGACCTAATGCATGCAGCTGTCCGTCGGGGCGTTGCGGAGATTCGGTTACGATAGTTGCCCCCTCCCAGTGATAGGGAGTGCCGTAGGCGGAGGTCAGTTGGGTTTCCTGCTTTGGTGTGCAGGCAAATGAAGCCATCATGCAGGCTCCTAAAAGTAGTTTGCTGAATGTTTTCATCTTTTTATGTGAATTAGTGGATTGTCTGTTAGGGTAAAATGCCGGGCTATGGCATTGCGGATGTTTTTCCGTGCGGTGTCAGGATGCATGGCTTCGGCAAGCGACATGCCTGTAGGGGTGACGGCGAGGATGCCAACAAACCCGGCACGGAGCAGAGCGTCTGTGTCTGTAGCCTGTCCGGCAATCAGCAGGGTGGGAACCCCCGCTTTCGTGGCGCGTCTTAATATTTCGGCGGGCAGTTTGCCCATCAGGGTCTGCGCATCGGCCTTTCCTTCGCCGGTGATGACCAGATCGGCATGCTGTAGTTGGCGGTCGAATCCGGCGGCGTCCAGCAGCAGTTCGGCTCCCGGAACGAGGCGGGCGTGAAGAAAGGCGTGCAGGGCGCCTCCCAATCCTCCTGCCGCTCCTGCTCCGGGTAAGGAAGAAACATCTGTGCCGGTGGCATGAATAAAAATTTTTGTCAGGTGCTTCATTCCGTTGTCCAAACATCTGATCTGTTCGGGGGTGGCTCCTTTTTGGGGGGCGAATATGGGGGCGGCTCCGTTTTCACCGCAAAACGGGTTTTCCACATCACAGGCTACGGTGAAGGCGGCCTTTCCCAATGCCTTTTCCATTCCGCTCAGGTCGATGTGGGTGATGTGTCCCATCGTTTCGCCCGTTCCGCATGTCTGCTTGATGCCCTGTTCGGTGTGTAGGGTGGCTCCGAGAGCCTGCAGCATCCCCAGTCCGGCATCGTTTGTGGCGCTGCCTCCTATGCCTATCAGAAAGCGGCGGAATCCCTGGTGAAGGGCATGGCGTATCAGTTCACCGGTGCCGTAAGTGGTGGTCTTCATGGGATTCCGTTCGGCTTCGGACAGTAACGTGAGTCCGCTTGCCTGCGCCGTCTCGATGATGGCAGTCAGCCCGTCGCCTGTCGTTCCGTAGCGGGCGGTGATGGGGCGCATCAGGGGGTCGTGTACGGGGCAGGTGATGCAGTGTCCCTTTGTGATGTGTACGAGTGCCTCCAGCATCCCCTCTCCGCCGTCGGCCGCAGGCAGACTGTATGTCTGGCATGTGGGGAACAGGCGGCGGATTTCTCCGGCGGCGCATTCCTCCACTTCCTGCGAGGTGAGGCATCCCTTGAAAGAGTCGATGGCGAGGATGATTTTGGGCATGTCTTCGTATTGCTTGTCTTTTTCCGGGGTAAAGATAAGGTGTTGGCAGACGAATGGCAAGCTTTCGGGCAAAAAAAGTCGCCCTTTCCTTTGCAGGGGGAAAAGGGCGGCCTGTTGTCTATAAGCTGAAAATGACAGTGCGACTGCTTCTTGCGTTCAGAACGCCAGTGTAGTCTGCGGATTTTCTTTTGTGCAAGTCTTCATTTCTTCCACCAGATTGCCGCATCCGTCATTCATTTTCTCATTCTCATTGCGGTAGCCGAAATCTACATCACACGAAGGCAGTACACCGGTGATTTTCCGTTTGCAGATGTCGGCAAAGAGATGAATCTTGTCCCATGTCTTGTACTCCATGAAGCGCGTGAGCAGTTCCTTTTGCCATTCTTCCATTACTACGATGAAGTCCACTCCCTTGAGCAGGATTTCCTTCATGTTTTTTTCCAGCTTTCTTTCGCCGGGAGAACCCAGTTCGGCCATTTCTGCCGTGGCAATCTCGATTCCCGTTACTTTGGCTTCGTCCAGTTTCTTGCGGAACAGACGGGCGGTAGGGAATAGTTTGCCTGTACGTCCTAAGTCAATAAGCAAGATTTTCATAATGGTAGATTTAAATGGTTAGGTGTATAGCGGTTGACTGTATTCCATCTCGGTGGTAAATATAACAGATTAAAATCAAAAAAGCAAATATTCTTATAGATTTGTTGTGTTCTGAATGTCTTTTTTAATGGATTGAAACAGAATAAAGAAAGGCATCCCCCCCAAAGAGAGGATGCCTTCCGGCTGAAAAAAACGGTAGAGTAGATTATTTGCAGTTGCCGGCGCAGCGGGGCTTGATTTGCTTGAAGAAATCGTTGCCCTTGTTGTCCACCAGAATGAATGCGGGGAAGTCTTCCACTTCGATTTTCCAGATGGCTTCCATGCCCAGTTCGGGATATTCCACACACTCGATGCTCTTGATGTTGTTCTGGGCCAGGATGGCGGCCGGACCGCCGATGGAGCCGAGGTAGAATCCGCCGTGTTTCTTGCAGGCGTCGGTTACGGCCTGGCTGCGGTTTCCTTTGGCCAGCATGATCATGCTTCCGCCGTGGCTTTGGAACAAGTCTACATACGGGTCCATACGCCCGGCAGTGGTCGGTCCCATCGAACCGCATGCCATGCCTTGCGGAGTCTTTGCGGGGCCTGCGTAATAGATGGGATGGTCTTTGATGTACTGCGGCAGGTCTTCTCCCCGGTCAAGGCGTTCCTTCAGTTTGGCGTGTGCAATGTCGCGGCCCACGATGATGGTTCCGTTGAGCGACAGGCGTGTGGCTACCGGGTACTTGTCAAGTTCGGCCAGAATTTCCTTCATCGGGCGGTTCAGGTCGATTTTTACGGCGTTTCCTTCGCCTGCCTGGCGCAGCTCTTCCGGAATCAGCTCGCCCGGATTCGAGTCGAGCTTCTCAATCCAGATACCGTCTTTGTTGATCTTGCACTTGATGTTGCGGTCGGCCGAGCAGGATACGCCCAGACCTACGGGGCAGGATGCACCGTGACGCGGCAGACGGACGATGCGTACATCGTGCGCGTAATATTTTCCTCCGAACTGTGCTCCCAGACCGATGCGGTGGGCTTCTTCAAGCACCTGCTTTTCCAGTTCCACATCGCGGAAGGCGCGTCCGTATTCGTTGCCTGTAGTGGGCAGATTGTCGTAATAGTGGGTAGACGCCAGCTTCACCGTCAGCAGGTTCTTTTCGGCAGAGGTGCCGCCGATGACGAATGCGATATGGTAAGGCGGGCAGGCTGCCGTACCCAGAGTCTTCATCTTTTCAACCAGGAAGGGTACCAGTGTGCCGGGGTTGAGGATGGCCTTGGTTTCCTGATACAGATAAGTCTTGTTGGCCGAGCCTCCTCCCTTCGTCACGCACAGGAAGCGGTATTCCATGCCTTCGGTAGCCTCCAGGTCGATTTGTGCGGGGAGGTTGCATCGTGTGTTCACCTCTTCATACATGCTCAGCGGGGCATTTTGCGAATAGCGCAGGTTTTCTTCGGTGTATGTCTTGTATACGCCTAACGAGAGGGCCTCCTCATCGCAGTATCCCGTCCATACCTGCTGGCCCTTTTCGCCGTGGATGATGGCCGTACCCGTATCCTGGCAGAAGGGCAGCACGCCTTTGGCGGCCACTTCGGCATTGCGCAGGAAGGTGAGTGCCACATACTTGTCGTTGTCGCTTGCTTCGGGGTCGCTCAGTATCTTGGCCACCTGCTCGTTGTGCGAGCGGCGCAGCATGAACGATACGTCGCGGAATGCGGCGTTGGCCATAGCCGTCAGACCTTCCTTCTCGATTTTCAGGATGGGTTTCCCTTCAAACTCGCTCACCGACACGTAGTCTTTGGTAAGCAGATAATATTCGGTTGTGTCTTTGCCATGTTCAAACATCGGCTGATACTTGAATTCTGGTGTTGCCATAAGTCAAAAATTTAAATGTTAGTCATCGTATGTACAAAGATACGAAGTATTATTGAATTTCTCCGGTTTATTTCAATAAAAAATCAGCGGGGGAAGGGGCGGGCGTAGGCGGTGGTCTTGAAGGCACTTGCTCCTTTGCATCGGGCAAAAGCAGCCTCTCCCGGCAGGCCGGGGAAGGACAGCTATTCGTTTATATATTTGTCTGCCAAGATAAAAAGTATTATCTTTGCGGGCGAATTATAATAATATAAGGTATGAGTTACAATTTGTTGAAAGGAAAAAGAGGGATTGTTTTCGGAGCGTTGAACGAACAGTCTATCGCCTGGAAGGTGGCCGAGAGGGCAGTGGAAGAAGGAGCGGTCATCACGTTGTCGAACACTCCTGTAGCCGTGCGTATGGGCGAGGTGTCCGCTTTGGCCGAGAAGCTGAACTGCGAGGTTATCCCGGCAGACGCCACCAGTGTGGAGGATCTGGAAAACGTGTTCAAGCGCTCGATGGAGGTTTTGGGCGGAAAGATTGACTTTGTGCTTCACTCTATAGGCATGTCTCCCAATGTGCGCAAGAAACGTACATACGACAATCTGGACTATGATATGCTGGAAAAGACACTGGACATTTCGGCCGTGTCGTTCCACAAGATGATACAGTCGGCCAAAAAGCTGAATGCCATCAGCGATTACGGCTCTATCGTGGCTCTGAGCTATGTGGCCGCACAGCGCACCTTTTACGGATACAACGACATGGCCGATGCCAAGGCGTTGCTGGAATCCATCGCCCGCAGTTTCGGCTACATTTACGGGCGCGAACACCATGTGCGCATCAACACCATCTCGCAGTCGCCTACGATGACTACGGCCGGATCGGGCGTGAAGGGAATGGACAAGCTGTTCGACTTTGCCAACCGCATGTCTCCGCTCGGCAACGCTTCGGCTGACGAATGTGCCGACTACTGTATCGTGATGTTCTCCGACCTTACCCGCAAGGTGACGATGCAGAATCTCTTCCACGACGGAGGATTCTCAAGCGTGGGCATGAGTCTGCGTGCGATGGCTACCTATGAGAAAGGTCTTGATGAATACAAGGACGAAAACGGAAACATTATTTACGGATAAGGAGAAAGACTGACGGCAAGCCTGCCTGCCGGTGCGGAGTGTGCCGCACGCGGAGGCGGGCTTCTTCTTCAACAGAAAAACAGAATGGAAGCAGCGTTGTATTTGATACCTGTCACACTGGGCGATACGCCGGTGGAAAAAGTGTTGCCGGCCTACAATCGCGAAGTGATTGGCGGCATCCGTCATTTTATTGTGGAAGATGTGCGTTCGGCGCGCCGTTTCCTGAAGAAGGTGGACAGTGAGACCGACATCGATGCGCTGACCTTCTATCCGTTGAACAAGCACACTTCGCCCGATGATGTGTCGGGCTATCTGAAACCTCTGCAGGAAGGCTGTCCGATGGGGGTGATTTCGGAGGCGGGATGTCCGGCTGTGGCCGATCCGGGAGCGGATGTGGTGGCCATTGCCCAGCGGAAGGGGCTGAAGGTGGTGCCGCTCGTGGGGCCGTCGTCCATCATCCTGTCGGTCATGGCTTCGGGATTCAACGGACAGAGCTTTGCCTTTCACGGCTATCTGCCTGTCGGGCCGGCGGAGCGCACCCGCAAGCTGAAGGAACTGGAGGCGCGCATCTATGCCGAACACCAGACGCAGCTCTTCATCGAAACGCCCTACCGCAACAACAAGATGATGGAGGAGATTGTCCGCACGTGCCGTCCGCAGACGAGGCTTTGCATTGCCGCAGGCATTACGTGTGGGGAGGAGTATATCCGTACCCGTACCGTGAGGGAATGGAAGGGGCATCTGCCCGATCTCAACAAGATTCCCTGCATCTTCCTGCTTTACAAGTGACCGGACGGGTGGGGGATTACAGTGTCAGCTGGAAGTCGTACACATCCAGCCACCGGCCGAATTTCTGTCCCACCTCGTTGAAACGTGACACCTGGCGGAATCCCAGTGACTCATGCAGGCGCACGCTGGCTTCGTTGGGCACGGTAATGCAGGCTATCAGCACG
This sequence comes from uncultured Bacteroides sp., assembly GCA_949294185.1. GTDB lineage: Bacteria > Bacteroidota > Bacteroidia > Bacteroidales > Bacteroidaceae > Phocaeicola. The sequence goes on along the minus strand of CASFGA010000002.1, from coordinate 269,385 downwards.
TGCAGTCCTTTCTGGCGGCAAGAGTCGACAAGCGCCGTCATGAGTTGTCTGCCCATCCCTCTGCCTTTGCTGTCGGGATGCAGGTAGACCGTAGTCTCAGCCGTGCGGCTGTAGGCCTGCTTTTCTTTCCAGGCGTGGGCGTAGCAGTATCCCGCCACCCTGCCGTTTTCCTCGCATACCAGACAGGGATAGCCCTTTTCGGTGAATGACTGTATGCGCTTCCCCATTTCTTCGGCCGATACCGGCTCCGTTTCAAACGTGATGCAAGTGTCGGCGATGTATCCGTTATAGATGGCCGCGATGGCCGTGATGTCTTCTTTTCTTACGTTTCGTATCATGATGTCGGTCTGTTTCTAATCGAATTCGTCCCATACCTCCGCAGCCATCTGGAGAGTTCCCAGTTCTTTTTTCAGCATCTGCCCGAAGCGTTCGGGGCTCTCGGCTATTTCGTCGAATGAGAAAAAGCGTCCGTCTGAAGCCGAAAACTCGCTTTCGTGGTGCAGCGGAAAGATATAAAGCCTTACATTTTTCATGCAGGCGCATTCTTGCATGGCTCTGTATTTCAATAAAAGCCTCGGCAGGACAGGGCTGGCTGATTTCGGAGTAAAGTATCGGCGTGCCAGATGGGTGGCATATCGTTCGGCCTTGTGCATCGGCCCGTCGAAAAGAACCTCAATCGGCAAGTCCCATACGCTTTTGGAGCCGTTGCGTGGAGTGAGGTAGATTTGTTTTCTGCATACCGGAGCAATGCGCAGCAGGCAGTGGGCGTAGCCTTCTTTGGCGGCCATGCGTATGCCGGTGGCGTTTATCGCCAGACAGAGGATGTAGATGGCGGAAGGAGGCAGATAGGCGATGAAGAAAAAGGTCTGGCCGGAGACCGGTATGGGGCCGTGTTTCAGGAAAAGCAGGGTGAGCAGGTGGAGCGAAGAGAGTATGACGATGATTTTTGCTTCCAGCGTATAGGTGAAGCAGGTGCTCAGGCGCAGTCTCTTCAGGAAGTTCTGGTAGGTCTCGGGCGATGTGGCGTGAACGAATGCTCCAGTCAGCAGCATGAACTCCAGAGTGGGGGTGATGCTCTTCGGGGGCAGATATTCATATCCCGTAAACAGCCGCAGGAAAAAGCAGATGCTGATGGCGGCAAAGCCTTGCAGCAGAAAGAAATTCAGGCTTCTGAGCCGGAATATGTCATAGAGCAGTGCCGCGACGCTGATGGAGAACCCGATGCCCAGCATCAGTGTGGTGGGGAAAAAATACAGGCCACACAGGGTGATGATAGTCGGCAGTAGTCCGAAAGATACAATCTTGTCTTTATGATTCAATAATACTTTCATCGGATGTAGACTTTAGGGTGTATATTTCCAACAATTGCCGGCGGCTGATTGTTCACTTCAGCAGATGTTTTTCTGCATGGTATGAAGAGCGTACCAGCGGGCCGCTTTCCACTTTTGCGAAACCTTTCCGTTCTCCGGTCTCTTTGTACAGCCTGAACTGTTCGGGCGTTACGTATTCATGCACAGGATAATGCCGCCGGCTTGGCTGGAGATATTGTCCGATGGTGAGTATCCGGCAGCCGCACGCCAGCAGGTCGTCCATCACTTCCTCCACTTCTTCGGGCGTTTCGCCCAGTCCCACCATGATGCCCGACTTGGCAGTGATGCCGCTTTCCGCTATCTGCCGGATGACTTTCAGACTGCTTTCGTAGCGGGCTACGCTCCGCACCAGCGGAGTGATGCGGCGCACCGTCTCCATGTTGTGTGAAAGAATGTCGGGACGGGTTTGGATAACCTGTGCAATCAGTTCTTCCCGCCCCTGAAAATCGGGGATAAGGGCTTCGACAGTGGTATCCGGATTCATTTCGCGGATGGCGGACAGTGTGGCTGCCCAGTGTGCCGCCCCCAGATCGGGCAGGTCGTCGCGGTCGACCGAGGTGATGACGGCATGGCTGAGCTTCATCAGGCGCACGGATTCGGCTACGCGCCGCGGTTCTTCCGCATCGAGGGGCAGGGGCTTGCCCGTCTGCGTGTTGCAGAACTTGCAGGCTCGCGTGCAGACTGCCCCGCCTATCATGAAGGTGGCGGTACCCTTTCCCCAGCATTCCCCCAGATTCGGGCAGCGTCCGCTGCTGCAGATGGTGTGCAGCTTGTGCGTGTCTACGATACGTTTGGTCTCGGTGTATCGCGGATTGGTTCCGATATTGATTTTCAGCCAGTCTGGCTTTTTTACGTGTTCCATGGAAAGTGAGTTGGCGATTGACGGTGAGCAGTTCATTGTCAACTGTTCACCGTCTGCTGATTAAAGGTTTTCAATGAAAAAGTCGGCCACACGGTTCATCAGATGGTTTCGCGTGTTGCCTCCCGATATGCCGTGGTTGCGGTTGGTATAAATCTGCATGTCAAACTGCTTGCCTGCCTGCACCAGCGCTTCACTGTATTCGGCACAGTTCTGATAATGCACATTGTCGTCTGCCGTGCCGTGGATGAGCAGCAGCTTGCCTTGCAGCTTGGAAGCCTGCCTGATGGGTGAGCCGGCATCATAGCCTTCACCGTTCTCCTTGGGCGTGCGCATGAAGCGTTCGGTGTAGATGGTGTCGTAGAAGCGCCAGTCGGTGGGTGCGGCAACGGCTACTCCCGCCTTGAATGCTCCCGAACCTTCGCTCATCGACATCAGTGTGGTGTATCCCCCGAAGCTCCATCCCCATATTCCGATGCGGCTGCCGTCTACATAAGGCAGTGTGCCCAGATAGCGGGCGGTTTCGGCCTGGTCTTGGGCTTCCTTCACCCCCAGGAAAAGGTAGGTGCATTTCTCGAAGGCGGCTCCCCGTCCGCCTGTTCCGCGTCCGTCCACACATACCATGATGTAGCCTTTGTCGCACATGTAGGCTTCAAACATGCCTCCGTCGCTGAAGCTGCCGATGCCCCAGCGGTCGAGTACCTGCTGCGAACCAGGTCCGCTGTATTGGTGCATGATGACGGGATACTTCTTGTTCGGGTCGAAGCCGGCGGGCTTCATCATCCATCCGTTCAGCTCCACGCCTTCGGAAGTCTTGAAAGTGAAGAATTCCTTCTGCGGCATGTTCAGCGTTGCCAGTTCCGACTTCAGTCCGGCGTTGTCCATCAGCGTGGCGAGCTCTTTCCCCTTGTTGCTGTTCAGCGTGATGAGCGTGGGTGTGTCTTTGCTTGAATAGGTATTGATGTAGTAGGCGAAGTTTTTGCTGAACAGGGCGCTGTTCGTGCCTGTGCGTGTGGAGAGTTTCGTCTTTTTCCCTTTCGCGTCCATGCGGTATACAGCAGTGCGGAGCGGACTCTCTTCGTTGCTTGTATAGTAGAATGCGTTCGCTTTCCGGTCCCATCCCAAGAATTCTTTCACCTCAAATTCGCCCTTCGTAATCTGTTTCACCAGATTTCCTCCGATGGTGTACAGATACAGGTGGTTGTATCCGTCGCGCTCGCTCATCATCACGATGTTTTCGGGATAGAAGGCGATGTCGGCATAAGCCGGTTCCTTGATGTATTGTTCCGATTCATCGCGGATGATGGCCTTGCAGACGGCGCTGCGAGGATTGGCCATATAGATGTCGAAACGGCTCTGATGGCGGTTGAGCGTCATGATGGCTAGCTTTTCAGGGTCGGAAGTGAACTTGATGCGCGGGATGTATCCGTCGGCATCCATTTCCAGATTCATTTTGCGCGTAACGCGGCTCTTGATGTCGAACGTATGCACGCTGACCCGTGAGTTGACTTCGCCTGCTTTGGGATACTTGTATGTATAGGCTCCGGGATATCCGGCGTATTCCTCCTGTGCGGGGAACATCCCCTTGTATTCGGGGAAGGAAAAAGTCGGCACCTGGCTTTCGTCGAAGCGGATATAGGCAATCATGCGGCTGTCGGCGCTGAAGTCGAACGCGCGGTTGAATCCGAATTCTTCTTCATACACCCAGTCGGGGATTCCGTTCAGCACCTTGTTGTATTCCCCGTCCTTTGTCACCTGCGATTCGCTGTTTCCAAAAAGCAGTTTCACCAAGAAGATATTGTTGTTTCGCACGAATGCAATCTGGTGGCTGTCCGGTGAAAACAGGGGCACTTGCTGCGGCCCTCCCTCAGAGAGAGGCGTGAGCGTGCGGTTTTTCACACTATATATATAATATACGGCGGTAAACGAGCGGCGGTAGATGGGTTTGGTCTCCGTCTGAATCAGGATAAGACTTTCGTCGGGCGACATGATATAGTCGTCGAACGACTGGAGCGTGTGGTTGCGCGCGGTGGCGACATCGAACAGCGTACCTGCCTCTTCGCCCGTCTTGAAGGAATATTTCACGATGCGCTTGTGGTCGGCGCTGATTTGCGTGTAATGCTCTCCGTCCAGCATCGGCTTCAGGCCGTGGATAGACTGGGCACGGTAGGTTCCGGCCGCCACATCCTGCAGGGAGACTTTCTGCGCCTGCATTCCGACGAGGAAAGACAGCAGGCAGAAAAATGTGATGAGTCTTTTCATATTGTTTTGTATTTTGGTTTCTTTTCCGTTAAGGCTGCATGCAAAGGTAACGAATCAGACGGATATATTCCCCGATTTGCGGAAGATTTTCATGTTCAGTCTTTCCTGCCGAACAGTCGGCGGAAGAATCCGCGTTTCTTTTCCTTCAGTTCCACATAGGGAAGCTTTCTGTATTCCAGACGGATACCTTCGGCTGCGGAAAACGTTGGGACGGGAATTTCAGCGTGCTGCGTGAGTCGGCCTCTTATGGCGGCCGGAGGCAGCTTGCTGATGCTGTCGGCCTGCTGTGCCCGGGCAATCATGCGGAGGGAGTCGGCAGGCGACATGGGAGGTTCGGGAAGCGGTTTCTTGAAGCGGATGGGTACGGAATACTTGCAGCGCACGTTGACGCTTTTTTCCTTTCCGGCTCTCCATCGCGGCATCGTTTGGATGACTTCGAGTGCGGCGGTGTCAAGCGAAGCCTGTAGCGGGCGGACGATGGAAGGCGAAGTGATGCGGCCGTCTTTTTCTACCACAAACTGGATGACGGTCACTCCCTCCGTATCCGTCTCTTCGGCGAGATGTGAGGGGCGGAGCTTACGCTCGATGTAGTTGAAAAAGGCCTTCATTCCGCCCGGGTATTCCGGCATCTGCTCGACGGTGGTATAGATGCGGTCAGAACCTTTTGCACGCATATTTACCTCATACGGTCTGTCGGCATGGGTGAGGAAAGGCCGGATTTCTGAATAGTGCGTTTCCATTCCCTCGGCGCGCACCACGATGAGATGGCTGTAGTCGGCTTCGATGCAGAACCGCCCCTGTGTGTCGGTGGTGGCTTTCCGTCCCGTTCCCTGTATCTGGATTTCAGCTCCGGCAAGGGGAGTCCCGTCGTGCTTGACGATTCCCTCTATCGGAAACAGGCGTCCGCTTTGCTTCATCTGGGCGAGATTTTCGGGACTGTCGATGTAAAGCAGCGTGTCGGCAAGTGCTTCGTTGAGCTTCAGGGTCTTTACCGGTCGGGTCTTGTCGGACGGGAAGTAGAAGTTCGCCATACGGGTGTAATTTTTGTTCACATCGTGCTCGAAGCGGATGACACCTGATGAGTCGCTTGTATGCTCCTGGCTGTATCCGGTTATTTTCAGCACCATCCCTGCCTGCGGTTCTCCCAGCGTGTTGAGTATGGTGATGCGGAAAGCCGTCCGCTTGTTTTGGGCCGTGGCCGTGGCGGCCATGCCTGATAGTATGAGCAGGATAAGCGTATGTGTGAGCAGAGTCTTCATCGGTAGCCGGATATATAAAGGATAGGGATGGAAACGAAACACGGATTACACGGCTATGTGACCAGTCCGTGCAATCCGTGTCTCTTGAATTCTGATGGTTGGTTTATGGTTATTTCTTTGTTTGCGGGTTATAGCGGGCGTTCAGTCCGTCTACGATTTCCTGCGTGATGTTGTAGGCATCGTTGGCATAAAGCAGGTTGTCGAATCCCGTATTGCTGATGATCAGGTCATAACCCTTGTCCTTATTATAGATTTTCAGGAAAGCGTTGATGGAGTCGCGCAGTTGCAGGCTGTTCTTCTGGTTTTCGGTCTGCAAGTCCCCTGCCAGCTTCTCTTGAAGCTGTTGCAGGTCACGCTGCTTCTGTACCAGACGCAGGTTTTCCTGCTCGGCACGTTCGCGGCTTACGAAGCCGTTGTTTTCAAGCTTGCGCTGGAATTCGCGCATCTCCTGATCCAGCTCCTTGGCCTTTTCGTTCAGCGTGGTGCGGATGTTTTCTTCTTTTTGAATCATCAGCTCGTTCAGCTCGTTCCAGTAGCGGTATTTGGTCAGCAGTGAGTCGATTTCTACATAAGCTATTTTCATCGTTCCCGTGTTGACTGTAGCCGGAACAGCCTTTTCAGCGGTAGAAGCAGCCTTGTTGTCCGTACACTGGGCAAACATCAGCGCCATAGCCACTGCCGCAAATCCTTTCAGGATGTTTTTCATCTTTTTCATATCTGTTTTTAATTAATTATTGTCTTCTGTTGTCAATGCCCTTCTTTCGGGGATGGCGTGCGGATTCGTTTTCCGCGCCTCACGGTCTTGCGACTGCACACAGCCTATACCCTGCTTGCGCAGCGCCTTGTTCCCGCTCACATGGGTGTTGGGAAAGCGTCCGTTCTTTTTCAGAAGTATTTTGACCGATAACAGTGCGATGCAAATAGCAACTATTAACACTGCAACCAAGATAGTCTTGAGCATTTCTTCTTATTTTTGTGGTGCAAATATATAGTTTTTGTCATTATCTCTGTGGCTTTCTTGCCGAAAAAACTATTTTTAGGGGATATAAACGGAGGTATTTAACTTATTTTTGCGGAATGTTGATTATTAATTCAGACGAAACAAGATGATTTTTATGGAAAAGAAAGACTTGAAACCGGAATGCGTGTTCCGTTATTTTGAAGAAGTGTGCGGTGTGCCGCGTCCTTCAAAAAAGGAGGAAAAGATCAGAGCTTATCTCACAGCCTTTGCCCAGGCCAACGGGCTTGAATATAAAGAGGATGAGGCCGGAAACGTATTGATAAGGAAGCCGGCCGCCGCAGGTATGGAGAACCGCAAGCGGGTGGTGCTTCAGTCGCACATGGACATGGTGTGCGAGAAGAACAACGATGTGGCTCACGATTTTGATGCCGACCCGATTGAAACTTACATCGACGGGGAGTGGCTGCGTGCCAAAGGGACTACATTGGGAGCCGACAACGGCATCGGAATTGCTGCGGAACTGGCTGTTCTGGCGGCAGACGATGTGAAGCACGGCCCGTTGGAGTGTCTTTTCACCGTGGATGAGGAGACGGGGCTGACTGGCGCTTTCGCACTGAAGGAAGGATTCATGAACGGCGATATCCTCATCAATCTTGATTCGGAGGATGAAGGCGAGCTGTTTATCGGATGTGCGGGAGGGGCACGCACGGAGGCGGAATTTCCCTGTCCGATGGTGGAGGCTCCCGAAGGCTATTTCTTTTTCAGCGTGGCTGTTAAGGGGCTGACGGGAGGACATTCAGGCGATGATATCAACAAGGGCCGTGCCAATGCCAACAAGCTGCTCAACCGTTATCTGATGACCCTTATGCGGCGCCACGACCTGCGTATATGTTCCATTGACGGAGGAAATCTGCACAATGCCATTCCGCGTGAGGCGCATGCCCTGTGTGCCGTCCCGATGGCGGACAAGGAATCGGTGCGTGTAGAGCTGAACGTGTTCATCGCCGACATAGAAAACGAATATTCGGTTACGGAGCCTAACTTTGTGATGACGCTCGAGTCGGAATCCGCCCAACCGCAGGTGATGGAGACGGAAGCCATGAAACGTTTCCTGCATTCGCTTTATGCGGTGCACAACGGTGTGTATGCCATGAGCCAGGATATCGAAGGGCTGGTGGAGACTTCCTCCAATCTGGCTTCGGTAAAGCAGCGCGATGGAAAGATTCTGGTGGTGACCAGTCAGCGCAGTTCCATCCTTTCTTCGCGCAAAGACATGTCGCAGATGGTGCGGTCGGCCTTCGAACTGGGCGGAGCCGTCACTTCTACGGGCGAAGGCTATCCCGGATGGAAGCCGAATCCTTCGTCGGAGATTCTTCATATTGCGGTCGACAGCTACAAGCGTCTGTTCGGCGTAGAGCCGAAGATAAAGGCTATTCACGCCGGACTGGAGTGCGGCCTGTTCCTTGAAAAGTATCCTTCGCTCGACATGGTTTCGTTCGGGCCGACGCTGCGCGGTGTTCATTCGCCCGACGAGCGTATGCTGATACCTACTGTCGACAAGTTCTGGCGGCATCTGCTTGATGTGCTGGCTCATATACCGGTGCAGGCATGAGCGCGAGACTGAGAAATGTGTTCATCCTTTCGGCTGCCGTTCTCCTGCTTCGGATTCCGGCAGCCGCACAGGAGGTATTCCGTGTGATGGAGTACAACGTGGAGAATCTTTTCGACTGCCGTCATGACTCGCTGAAGCAGGACGAGGAGTTTCTTCCCGGAAGTCTGCGCGGATGGAACCATGTGCGATATGGCGAGAAGCTGGAAAACATTGCCCGGGTGATTCTGGCGGCGGAAATCCCCGACCTCGTAGGTCTGTGTGAAGTGGAGAACGAATATTGCGTGAAGGGATTGGCGGCTCACTCTTCTTTGCGTGGGGCAGGATATAAGTATGTCATGACCGATTCGCCCGATGAACGGGGAATCGATGTGGCGCTGCTTTATCAGTCTGACACGTTCCGTCACTTGTATACGCAGTCTGTCCGCATCCCTAATGAAGAAGTAGGCCGCCGGCCTACACGCGACATTCTGCATGTGGCGGGACGAATGGTTTCAGGCGATACCCTCGATGTGTTTGTGTGCCATCTGCCTTCCCGTTCGGGAGGTGAGAAGGAAACCGAGCCTTACCGCCTTTTTGTTGCCGGATATTTGCGCCGTTCGGCAGACTCGGTGATGGCTGTCCGCCAGAGTCCGAACGTGATTGTCATGGGAGACTTCAACGACTATCCTTCCAACCGTTCGATAGCCGAAGTGGTCGGTGCGGTGAAACCCGAAGGAGCGGTAAAGCCGCGCACTTTATATAATCGATGGACGGCAAGCCGGGAGGTACCTACCGCTATCACGGTGAGTGGGGGACGCTCGACCAGATGATAGTAAGCGGTCATTTGTTGGGCGGCAATCCGCATGTCCGCACTTGTTATGAGAATGCCCGCATCCTGCGTTTCCCTTTCCTTCTGGAGGATGACACGCGTTATGGCGGGGAAATACCTTTCCGCACTTATAAAGGTGTGAAATATCATGGCGGGTACAGTGACCATCTGCCTGTCTTGCTCGAACTGGAAGTTTTAGAGTAACCCTAATTCTTCGGCGATTTGGTATGCCTGAACCGAATTTCCGGCACGCAGCTTGGCGAGTATGTTCTGCCGGTGTCGGTTCACCGTATTGACACTGATGTGCAGCAGCAGCGAAATCTCCTTGCTCGCCCTGCCTCCCCCGATGAGGCGCAGGATTTCCTTTTCCCTCTGGCTGAGCAGGTCGCTGCAAGTCTGTTGGCTGACGGTGATGCACTTTCCGTTTGACGAGTCGGTTATCATTCCGCCTTTCGTCTGTTCGCCTGCCGAGAGGTTATAGAGACACAGTGCCAGCCAGATGCTTCCGTCGGGAGTGCTGTCCACATAAAACATGCGGTGGGTCACTGCGTGAAACCTGCCTGCATTGTCTTTCATTCGTATCTGGCTTGTGAGGCAGTAGTCTGTGCGCTTTTCGGGTGAAATTCCTTTAAGAAAGTGGAAGAAGCGCAGTTCCCTTGCGTGCTTCTCTATCAGATCATCCGGATGGATACGGTCAAAAATCTTTTCTTCCCATATCGAACGGATGTTTTGCACTGTATTTTTCCGGTTTAGCCCGAGTGTTTCCGCCATCCCTCCGTAGCAGATGTAGCTGGTGTCCGTTTTCATATCGCTGAGCACGGCCACGGCATTTTCCGTCCGTGCGTAGGCCAGGGCGGTCATGCGGTGCGTCTCCAGCCTTTTCTCGGCCTGCCGGTCGGTGGCGGAAAATGCCTGATGGAGCAACTTGTCGGTCAGTTTTTTCTGTATGTTCATTTGAAAAATGGTTATTTGTCAGTATTGCCCGCGTGAGAAAGGCGGGTTATCTTTGCAAATGTAATGAAGTAAAACAAGTAACGCAAGATGAAGAAGTTTATATTCGCCGTGTTGGCATTCTGCGGATGGCAGACGCTTTCCGCCCAGACGCTTGAGAAGATGCAGTGGTTCAACGAGCCGTCGCAGTGGGAGATAAAGGATGAGACGCTTTCGATGTTTGTAACCCCACACAGCGACTACTGGCGCATTTCGCATTACGGGTTCACGGTCGACGACGCACCTTTCCTTTATGCTGAATACGGCGGTGAGTTTGAGGCGAAGGTCAAGATTTCGGGCGATTACCGTGTGCGTTTCGATCAGGCGGGAATGATGCTCCGCATCGATCATGAAAACTACATCAAGGCAGGCATCGAGTATGTGGACGGGAAATTCAATCTGAGTACCGTCGTGACCCATCATACGAGTGACTGGAGCGTGATTGCGCTCGAAAAGCCGGTGGACTGCATCTGGATCAAGGCCGTAAGGCGACTGGATGCTATAGAGATATTCTATTCGTTTGATGATGTGAACTATACCATGATGCGCAATGCCTGGATGCCCGACAATACCCCGATAAAGGTGGGGCTGATGGGATCCTGCCCCGACGGTGAAGGTTTCGATGTGCGCTTTGAGCATTTCAGCGTGAAGCATCTGCCGGACAAGCGTCGGATGGAGTGGCTGAAGAGTAATGCGGAAGAATAATTGGGGCGTTTATGGACAAAGACACCGCTGCATGCTGATGTGCAGCGGTGTTTGTTATGGTATGCTGGATTTATGCTCCGAACTCCCGGTGGAACTCCACTACCGCTTCGATACCTTTGCGGAAGATGTCGAGGCTGAAGTTTTCGTTGGGCGAGTGGATGGCGTCGCTCTCCAAGCCAAAGCCCATCAGCACCGTCTTTATGCCCAGTATCCGCTCAAAGTCGCTGATGATGGGGATGCTCCCTCCGCGGCGCACGGCGAGCGGCTTGCGTCCGAACGCTTTGGTAAAGCCTTTCTCCGCCGCCTGGTATGCAGGCAGGGTGATGGGGCATACGTAGCCTTCGCCTCCGTGCATCGGAGTGACCTTCACATCTACATATTCCGGAGTGATGCTGCGGATATAGTCGGCGAACAGACGGGAAATCTTTTTATGGTCTTGATGCGGCACAAGGCGGCTCGACACCTTGGCGTATGCTTTTGAGGGAAGCACCGTTTTCGAGCCTTCGCCTGTATATCCTCCCCAGATGCCGCAGATGTCGAAAGACGGGCGGCAGCTGTTCCGCTCCAGAGTGGAATACCCTTTCTCTCCTTTCAGCGCCTTTACGCCGATGGCCTGCTTGTATCTTTCTTCGTCGAACGGGATGTGGGCAATCATCTCGCGTTCGGCGGCCGGCACCTCTTCCACATCATCATAGAAGTGAGGGATGGCGATGCGTCCGTCCTTGTCCACAACCGTAGCCAGCATCTCGCACAGCGTGTTGATGGGATTGGCCACCGCTCCGCCGAAATGCCCCGAGTGAAGGTCGCGGTTCGGCCCTGTTACCTCAATCTCCCAATAAGCCAGTCCTCGCAGTCCGGTGGTGAGCGAAGGCAGGTCGGCTCCGAGCATGCTTGTGTCCGACACCAGAATCACATCCGCCTTCAGCAGTTCCTTATGCTCTTGCAGGAAGGCATTCAGACTGGGCGAGCCGATTTCTTCCTCTCCCTCGAAGATGAACTTCACATTGTGGCGCAGCAGCCCTTTGCGTACCATATATTCGAATGCCTTTACCTGAATCATCGCCTGCCCTTTGTCGTCGTCGGCTCCCCGTGCCCAGATGCGTCCGTCACTTACTGTCGGTTCAAACGGCGGTGTGTTCCAAAGTTCCATCGGTTCGGCAGGCATCACATCGTAGTGGGCGTAGATGAGTACGGTGGGAGCGTCGTCGCTCACTTGCTTTTCGGCATACACCAGCGGATTGCCTTCCGAAGGCATTACCTTTGCCTCGTCCGCTCCCGCCTCGAGCAGCAGTTGTTTCCACCGTTCGGCACAGGCCGCCATGTCGTCTTTATGTTCGGGTAGCGCGCTTACGCTCGGAATGCGTATCAGGCTCGACAATTCGTCGATGAAGCGCGCCTCGTTTTCCTGTATGTATTGTATGATGTCCATAGGTATAATATTTGGTTCCGCTAAGATAATGAAATTTCTTCGCCTGCTGTGTTTTTATAGTTATATTTGTCTGTAAAGAAATTCTGGACAATATGTTTATGCAGGAATGTAGGATTTTGCTGGTGCAAGAAGTCGGACGCCTTGATTATGATGACTGGGCGTATTTGCCTTTCGGGGTCGGTGATATGATTTTTTTTGCAGGCGACGGGCGTTTTACGGTGAAGGGGAATGATGGTTCCCGGATAAAAGCCGATGACTACCAGGCGGCAGGGAGCTGGTGGGCGGATAAAAGGTTGCGTCCGTCTTATGTTTACTTGAGGCTTGACGGCATGGATAGGGTAGTTACAATCCATTGTCTTGACGAGAGTTCGGACAGAAAAGCCGTATGGCATGTATATCCCTCCCGTTGGGACGGATGTACAGATGTCCGTCCCATTTATAAAATGACTCTTCTGATAATGAAATAAATCCGTTTTGTATGCTTAAAACATCCGTCCCGCCCTGTCGAGCAGGTAAAAGTCAAGTATCGTCATGGCGGCCATTGCCTCTACCACGGGTACGGCGCGCGGCAGTACGCATGGGTCATGACGTCCGCGGGCTTTGACGATGGTTTCACGCCCGTCTTTGTCCACTGTGGGCTGGTCCGTCAGTACCGTGGCCACGGGTTTGAACGCCACGCGGAAATAGATGTCCTCTCCGTTGCTGATACCCCCTTGGATGCCTCCCGAGCGGTTGGTGCGCAAGGCGATGTGTCCGCCGTCGTTATAGAAAATGTCATTCTGTTCGCTGCCCTTCATCTCCATGCCGCCGAATCCCTGTCCGTATTCAAATCCTTTTGCGGCGTTGATGCTCAGCATGGCGCTGCCCAATGCGGCGTGCAGCTTGCCGAATACAGGTTGCCCCAGTCCTGCCGGGCATCCCCGGATGACGCATGTCACTGTGCCGCCCACCGTGTCGCCTTCGCCTTTCACACGCAGGATGAGGTCGCTCATCTGCCGTGCCAGTTCTGGGTCGGGACAACGCACCGGGTTTTCTTCAGCCAGACTCAGGTCATAATGTGTATAGTCATTGTCTGTCTGGAGCGGCCCCACCTGCGAAGTGAATGCCGTGACGGTTATTCCCAAGTGCTTCAGGGCCAGTTTGGCCAGCGCGCCTGCCACTACGCGTGAAATGGTTTCCCGTGCCGACGAGCGTCCGCCGCCGCGGTGGTCGCGTATGCCGTATTTCTGTGTGTAGGTATAATCGGCGTGCGAAGGTCGGAACACATCCTTCAGGTTGTCATAGTCGGCTGAGTGTTGGTTGGCATTCCATACCACGAATCCAATGGGGCAGCCTGTCGACACACCTTCATATACACCCGAGAGAATCTCCACCCGGTCGGCTTCCTTGCGTGCAGTAGTCAGAGCCGACTGTCCGGGACGCCGGCGGTCCAGTTCGCGTTGGATGAACGCTTCATCCACTATGATACCCGCCGGGAATCCGTCCACTACCCCTCCGATAGCCTTGCCGTGTGACTCGCCGAAGCTTGTCAGACGGAATATGTTTCCGAATGTATTGTTGTACATGATGTTGTTTCCTCCTCTGTTTTTGTTTCACCCGTATTGTCATTTCCTTTTTCGGGCAGCACAAAGATACTCAAACAATCCGGAATATGCAAGCTTCTATAGGCTTTGGTAAGGGCTTTGCAGAGAAAATCGTATGCCGGTGCGGTGTGTCAGCACCTTGATGCGGATATATGTTTGGTGATATGTTCGTAGGTAATTGTCGCAATGGCTTTTTGGTATGGCCTTGTCTCTTTGTAAGTCATGGAGTCAGAAACGGCTTCCGGCCCCTCCTCCGCCGAAGTCTCCTCCTCCGAAGTTTCCGCCACCGAATCCTCCGCCGCCCCGGCCGCCGAATCCTCCGAAGAAGGGACCGCCCATGAATGGGCCTCCCCATCCGCCGGGATGATGCCGGTCGTTGTCATCGTGTGTGCGGCGGTCGCGGTAGAGCGTGTGTCCGCAGTGGGTGCAGAGAAAGTCGGTGCGTTCGGTACGCATGCCGTTTTCTTGCGAAATGATGCGGGTGGATATGGGTCTCAGGGTATGCTTGTGACAACGGGGGCATCGGGTGCGTTGGCGGGCATTGTACCACAACAGCGCAGGGACAATGATGAAACAGCATACGAGGATGATTGTGAGCAGAGTGCTGTCTCCGCCCGACGGGACAGGTTGCCGCTTCATGCTGCCGTCGAGTGTGCGGCGCACGGCCTGTATGCCGGCTGTCATGCCTTCATCCCAACGGCTTTCAGCCAGGTAGGGATTCATGTATCGTGTCTGTATCTGCTTGCAGAGTGCGTCGGGCAAATCACCCTCCAGTCCGTATCCGGTGACAAACTGGATACACCGTTCTGATGTGACGAGTAGGATGACCAGTCCGTTGTCGCGCCCCTTTTCGCCCACTCCTGCGTGCCGGCCGAGACGGTACGCGAAATCAAAGCAGTCGCCTCCCTCAATCTGTTTCACGGCAGCCACGAGCACCTGTATGCCCGTCTGCTTTTCGAGAGCGTAGAGGGTGGTGTCAATGGCTGCTACGGCTGCGCGCGAGAGCACACCGTCAGGATTCGTCACATACACGCTGCCCTGTGTGCGGGGCATGGGCAGAGTCTCCACTGTATATCCCTGCACGCATAGCGGCAAGCAGGCACACAGCAGCAGGAGGGGTAACAGAAGGTGTTTCATGGCTGCATCAGAACTTGACTTCAGGAGCTGTTTCAGACCCTTCCTCCGCTTCGAAATAGGGATGACGGTCGAATCCGAAAAGTGCGGCCACAATGTTGGCGGGGAAGCGACGGATGGAAGTGTTGTATCCGCGTGCCGTATCGTTGAACTTGCGTCGCTCTACGCTGATACGGTTTTCAGTTCCTTCAAGCTGCGCCTGTAGGGTTTGGAAGTTCTGGTTGGCCTTCAGGTCGGGATAACGTTCCACGGTCACGAGCAGTCGGCTCAGTGCGCTGCTCAGTTCGCCTTGCGCCTGTTGGAAAGCCGCCATGCGTTCGGGAGTCAGATTGTCGAGGCTGACAGATGTCTGTGTGGCTTTGGCACGGGCCGACACCACAGCGTCGAGCGTTTCGCGTTCGTGTCCGGCATATCCCTTTACGGTGTTGACCAGATTGGGAATAAGGTCGGCACGGCGCTGGTACTGATTTTCCACATTGCTCCATGCCGTCTCCACAGCTTCCTCTTTCGATACGAGTGAGTTGTACGATGTTATGCAGAATATCACCACGAGGGCGATGATAGCAGTCACAATAATCCAAGTCTTTTTCATAAATGTAAAGTGTTTTTAGTTCGGTTTGTAAACAGTTTCGGGGGCAAACATACGGAAAAATCTGAGTTTTTTCGTATCTTTGCGCACAATTTTATGATAATTATCATTTATGAAGAATATACGGAACTTTTGCATCATAGCCCATATCGATCACGGGAAGTCTACATTGGCCGACCGTCTGTTGGAGTATACGAATACTATCAAAGTGACTGAGGGGCAGATGTTGGACGATATGGATTTGGAACGGGAGAGAGGCATTACCATCAAAAGCCATGCCATCCAGATGGAATATTTATATAAGGGTGAGAAGTATGTGCTGAATCTGATTGACACTCCGGGACACGTGGACTTTTCGTATGAGGTGTCACGCTCGATTGCGGCATGCGAAGGGGCGCTGCTCGTGGTGGACGCTTCGCAGGGGGTGCAGGCGCAGACTATTTCCAATCTCTATATGGCGCTGGAGCACGATTTGGAAATCATTCCGGTGATGAACAAGTGTGATATGGCGAGTGCCATGCCTGAAGAGGTGGAGGATGAAATCATCGACCTGCTTGGCTGCAAGCGCGAAGAAATCATCCGTGCTTCAGGAAAGACAGGCATGGGTGTGGAAGAGATACTTCAGGCGGTGGTAGAGCGCATACCCGCACCGGTGGGCGACGAGAACGCCCCGCTTCAGGCTCTGATTTTCGACTCGGTATTCAATTCGTTCCGTGGCATTATTGCTTACTTCAAGGTGGTGAACGGTGTGATACGTACCGGCGACAAGGTGAAGTTCTTCAATACTGGAAAGGAATATGATGCCGACGAGGTGGGGGTGCTCAAGATGGACTTGGTGCCGCGCAAAGAGTTGCGTACGGGCGATGTGGGATACATCATTTCGGGTATCAAGACCTCGCGTGAGGTGAAGGTGGGCGATACCATCACGCATATCGACCGCCCGTGCGACAAGGCCATCGAGGGATTCGAAGAGGTGAAGCCGATGGTGTTTGCCGGAGTCTATCCCATTGAGGCGGAGGATTATGAGAATCTGCGTGCTTCACTCGAGAAGTTGCAGCTCAACGATGCTTCGCTCACTTTCCAGCCGGAGTCGTCGCTTGCGCTCGGATTCGGCTTCCGGTGCGGATTCCTCGGATTGCTGCACATGGAGATTATCCAAGAGCGTCTCGACCGCGAGTTTGATATGAGTGTGATTACCACCGTGCCTAACGTATCATATATGGTGTATGACAAGCAGGGAGGTGTGCAGGAAGTGCATAACCCCGGTGGAATGCCTGACCCTACGCTCATTGACCATATCGAGGAGCCTTACATCGACGCTTCTATCATCACCGTGACTGACTATATAGGTGCCATCATGACACTTTGCTTAGGAAAACGGGGCGAACTGGTGCGTCAGGACTATATTTCAGGCAACCGTGTGGAGCTGCATTACAGGATGCCGCTTGGCGAGATTGTCATTGACTTTTACGACAAGCTGAAGAGCATATCGAAGGGATACGCTTCGTTCGACTACCATCAGGCGGGATTCCGTCCGTCGAAATTAGTGAAACTCGACATTCTGCTCAACGGTGAACCGGTGGATGCGCTTTCTACGCTCACTCACTTCGACAATGCTTATGATTTGGGACGGCGCATGTGTGAGAAGCTGAAGGAGCTTATCCCCCGCCAACAGTTCGAAATAGCCATACAGGCGGCCATCGGTTCAAAAATCATCGCGCGCGAAACCATCAAGGCTGTGCGCAAGGATGTGACGGCGAAGTGTTACGGCGGCGATGTGAGCCGCAAGCGCAAGCTGCTTGAAAAGCAGAAGCGAGGAAAGAAGCGCATGAAGCAGATCGGTACGGTGGAAGTGCCGCAGAAGGCGTTCCTCGCTGTGCTGAAACTGGATTAAAGACAGCATGTTCCGTCCGGATACGGAAGTGGAAAGATACATTGCAGGCAGGCGGTCGTGACCTGCCTGCTTTTTTTCTTGGCGAAAAGCTTGTACCGTTCTTATTAAATGGCTACATTTGCTCCGCTAAAAAATTTTAATATTATGAATTGGCTACAAGATTTATTGACAAATCCCAATTCGATAGCCCACATCGTAGCATTGTATGCCTTTGTTATTTCAGTGGGAGTCTTGTTGGGAAAAATTAAGTTCTTCGGCATTTCGCTCGGAGTGACTTTCGTCTTGTTTGTCGGAATCATGGTAGGGCACTTCGGGTTTACTGGGAATCCGGCGATTCTCTCGTTCATCCAGGACTTCGGACTGATACTCTTCGTGTTCTGTATCGGTCTGCAGGTAGGCCCATCGTTTTTCTCTTCATTCAAGAAAGGAGGCGTCACCCTCAACCTGCTTGCCGTGGGCATCGTGGCGCTCAACATCGCCGTGGCATTGGCCATCTATTTTGCCTTGCAGGGTCGTGTGGAAATACCGATGATGGTAGGTATCCTTTGTGGAGCGGTAACCAACACGCCGGGTCTCGGTGCGGCAAATGAAGCTCTCCAGCAGCTGCACTACGACGGGCCGGAAATCGCCACGGGTTATGCCTGTGCCTATCCGCTCGGAGTGATGGGCATCATCCTTTCGATGATTGTCATCCGCTACATCTGCCGGGTGAACCTGACCAAGGAAGCTGAAGACATACAGCGCGAAGAGGAGGCGAACCCTCATCTGAAGCCCTATATGTTTTCGCTGAAAGTGCAGAACGACGCGCTCGACGGCAAGACGCTCATCCAGGTACAGAAGTTTCTGGCGCGCAACTTTGTCTGTTCGCGCATTCTCCAGGAGGACGGACACATCCACATCCCTAACGGAAATACGGTGCTTCATGTAAACGACCGTATGTTCATCGTGTGCGCCGAAGATGATTCGGAGGCCATCTCTGCCTTCATCGGTCCGAGGGTGAACGATGTGGATTGGGAAGATACCGATGTGCAGGACAAGCCGATGGTGTCACGCCGCATTCTGGTCACACAGCCGAGCATCAACGGAAAGACATTGGGCGAGATGCACTTCAGCAGCATGTATGGCGTGAATGTGACGCGCGTCAATCGTTCGGGCATGGACTTGTTTGCCGCCCGTAACCTGCGCCTTCAGGTGGGCGACCGTGTGATGATGGTCGGTCCGCAGGATTCCATTGAGCGTGTGGCAGGCGTGTTGGGTAACCAGTTGAAGCGTCTTGACCATCCGAACATCGTTACCATTTTCGTGGGTATCCTTTGTGGTATCATCTTCGGTAGTCTGCCGATAGCCGTTCCTGGCATGCCTACTCCGGTGAAGCTGGGTCTGGCAGGCGGTCCGCTGATTATTTCTATTCTGATAGGCCGTTTCGGATATAAGATGAAGCTTGTGACCTACACCACGATGAGTGCCAATCTGATGCTCCGCGAGGTGGGACTGGTGCTTTTCCTTGCGAGTGTAGGAATCAAGGCAGGCGAGAATTTCGTTGAGACGGTAGTGGGAGGCGACGGCCTGCTGTATGTGGGCATCGGTTTCCTGATAACATTCATTCCGCTGATTGTCATGGGAATGGTGGGAAGGTGGCGTTGTCGTGTGAACTACTATACGCTGATTGGTCTGATAGCCGGTAGCAATACCGATCCCCCCGCCTTGGCATATTCTAACCAGATATCCGGCAACGATGCTCCGGCTGTGGGATATTCTACGGTTTATCCGCTGTCTATGTTCCTGCGCATATTGACGGCGCAGCTGCTGATACTGCTGATGGCGGGATGACAGTACAGGATTAAGACCTCGGAGATGGCATCCCATGTTGACATACATAAAATGAAAAGAGGCGACAACAAAGAGTTTCGCCTCTTTTTTGAATCTTTTTATCCTCGGCTGATGACTCTGGCTTGCCGCTATGTGCCTGAGTTTGTGGCGGAGGATGTGGTGCAGAATGTCTTCGTCCGCTATTGGGAGCAGAAGCAGACGCTTGAGCCGGACAATGTGAAGGCGTTTCTCTTCAAGTGCATACAGAACGGCTGTCTGGATTATCTGAAGCACCGGGCCGTGATGGAGGATTACGAGCAGGAGATGCTTGTGGCGGAAGAACGGCTGAACTGGCTGTTGGCGCAGACAGACCGGAACGAAATCTGGAGTGATCTGGTGGTGAAAGACCTCAGTGCGAATGTGGACAAGGTGTTGGAGAAACTGCCGCAGAGATGCCGTGAGGCGTTCCGCCTTTCCTTTTATGAAGATTTGACTTATAAGGAGATTGCCGAAAGGATGAACATATCTCCGCGCACAGTGGAAGAGCATGTGCAGAAGGCGATAAGAGTATTGCGTGTGGAGCTGAAGGATATTCTGATACTTTGGCTGCTGCTTTTCCGTATTGTCAGATTTTGGATCTGATAGGCATATCGATTGGTTTTCTCGGCCTGTAGCCGCTCCGGAGGGTGTGGTAAAATCTTTTTTTTGTTCTTGCCGTAAATCGTTTTCATTCGTATCAAAAAAAATTTTTTGAAGAAAAATAAAAAAAAGTGGCCTTGTCACCCCGTAGTTATTTACGCCTGCGTCGTCTTTTATACATGTAGGGGGTAAAGATTATGGAAACTGAAAAGTTATTATTGTTTATAAAAAGAAAGCTGTCTGAACAGGAGCGCAGGGAAGTGCTGCGGTGGCTTGCCTCGGATGCCAGTCATCGGGAGCGTCTGTTTGAACTGGAGCAGGTTTACGGCTTGAAGGAGCAGGAGCGTTTTGCCGACAAAGAGCGCGTGGACTATGCTTTCGGTCGTTTGGAAAGTCGCTTGGGGCTGACTCGCAAGACCGGGCATGCCAAAAAGTTTTTCCGTCTGTATTCAGGATGGGCGGCGGCTTCTTTTCTTGCCTTTGCGATGATAATCGGCAGTCTGTTTTATCTGAAGGAAGAAAGTCTGGCCTATCATACGGTGATTGTTCCCACGGGCGAACATGCCACCCTGTTGCTGTGCGATGGAACGAAGATATCGTTGAACGCGGGAAGCCGTCTGGAATATCCCACTTCATTCAACGGGGAGCAGCGTTGCGTCAAGCTGAAGGGAGAGGCTTATTTTGAGGTGGCAAAAGACAAGAAGCATCCCTTTGTCGTCGATTTGCAGGACATTGATATAAAGGTGTTGGGCACGAAGTTCAATGTGCGTGCCTACAAGGGAGAGAATTGTTGGGTGAATCTGGCGGAAGGCAGTGTGGAGGTCAGTACGGAAGACGGCCGGCGGCATGTCACGATGAAGCCGGACGATCAGGTATGCTATACCACCGACCACCGTCTGTTGGTGGAGTCGGGTGTGGACGCTTCGGCTTCATTGGCATGGATGAGCGGCGGACTGAAGCTGCACGGACTGACGCTGCGCGAAATCGCCAACATTCTGGAGCGGAAATATAGTGTGGAGATTCATGTCAGCCCGGATTTGGCCGGAGAACTTTTCAATTGCCATTTCGACAGCACGATTACGCTGCAGGAAGCTTTGAAGCTGCTGTCTGAGTCAGGACGCTTCAAATACCGTGAGAAGGGAAACGAAATCTATTTTTATAACCAATAAAGCCTATGAAAATCTGAATGTTTGTTGACTGGCCGGCTGTTGAAGCCGGGGAATACGTTTAGTAATTTAACTTTAAACATTTAATCGCTATGAATCACTTAAAGAAAAACACAGTTTTGGAAGAATGCATGACATTCTTGCGCAGGAGGTATGGCGGTGTTCTTATCGCTTCTTTTATCGGAGCGGCATATCCGCTTTCTGCATACCCGTTTGCTCAGAATACGACTACCGTGTCGCTTGACATGAACAATGTGACAGTAGAGGCGGTGTTGTCGGCTATCGAAAGCGAAAGTGACTATCATTTTACGTACAATCTGGCTCAAGTGGATGTGGAGCGTAAGGTCTCCATCAAGGTAGAGGATGAGCCGATAGACGAAGTGCTCGACAAGCTGTTCGTGTCAAACGATGTGGACTATAAGATTGAGCACAACAACCACATTATTCTGTATAAGAAAGAAGCGGCGGAGGTAAAGAGCGTTCGGCAGCAGGAACGTACCATAACCGGCGTGGTGCTCGATGAAAACGGCGAGAGCATTATCGGAGCGAGTGTGATGGAGGTGGGAACTACCAACGGAACGATTACCGACATCGACGGAAGATTTACCCTTAAGGTGGGTGGAGGCAAGCTG
The DNA here is from genome assembly GCA_949294185.1 of uncultured Bacteroides sp. Classification (GTDB taxonomy): domain Bacteria; phylum Bacteroidota; class Bacteroidia; order Bacteroidales; family Bacteroidaceae; genus Phocaeicola. The sequence goes on along the minus strand of CASFGA010000002.1, from coordinate 247,684 downwards.
CAGGTGTCTTATGTGGGATTCACCACGCAGACGGTGACAGTGGGCAGCCATACCAGCCTGCGCATTGTGTTGCGCGAAGACAGTAAGACGCTGGATGAGGTGGTGGTCATCGGATACGGTACGCAGAAGAAGTCGGATATCTCCGGCTCCGTGACTTCCGTTTCGGGCGAGAAGCTTTCAAAGATTCCTACCGCAAATGCCGAAATGGCCTTGCAGGGAATGGCTCCCGGTCTGTCGGTAAACTTCGGCAGCGGTGCGGCAGGTTCGGCCGCCTCGTTGCAGGTGCGCGGTGTCACTTCGTGGAAAGACCCGGATGAAGACGGAAGTTCGGACAGCAACGGGCCGCTGGTGATTATCGACGGTGTGCCGGGCAACATGTCTTACCTGAATCCGGAAGACATCAAGTCTATATCTGTATTGAAGGATGCGGCTACGGCAGCCATCTATGGAGCACGTGCTGCTGCCGGAGTTATCTTGATTGAGACCCACCGCGGGCAGATGAACAGTGCCCCGAAGGTATCGTTCTCCGCCTATTGGGGATTGAGCGCAATGCCCAAGCGTCTGGATGTATGTAACTCGGCTGAATTCATCAAGGTGCGCAAGATGGCGCTGACCAATGCAGGCACTCCCGAAAGCGAATGGCCGGCATACATCGCCGCTTATGAGCAGGATCCCACTCAGTTTGCCGATACTGACTGGCAGAAAGAATACTATCAGCGCGGTTTCACGCAGAAGTACAACATCGGCTATACGGCGGGTAGCGCAAACTCCAACGTATCTCTCTCGGCATTTTATTCCAAGGCCGACGGTGTGACGGTGGCTACCGGCGACGAGAAGTTCGGTTTCCGTTTGAATTCGGATGTGACCCGCGGAAAATTCAAGATGGGAGAATCAATCAGCTACAGCCGTTGGTCGGCCGACTTGGAATCCAACTCCGGATTCTCTTCCATCTATCAGGTGACCAATATGGAGCCGCTTGCTCCGCTGTATGACGAGAACAACGAAGGCGGTTACGGCGGTGCTATCGCAGGCATGGGTATGTCGGATGCCGGAAATCAGGTGGCTTACAACGAGCTGATAGACTATACCTCTACCAACGACTATATCGCCGCTTCCGGATACCTGCAGTACGAGCCGATAAAGGGATTGGTTGTGAAATTCAATGCAAGCCGGAACATGTATTTCGGAAAGGTGCGCCAGTTCACTCCGACCTATGAAATCGGTGTGATGAAGATAAACACCCGCGCCAGCCTGTATGAACAGCGCACGCAGACCACGAACGACTTGTTGGAACTGACGGCCAACTACGACACCACCATCAAGGAAGACCACAACCTGTCTGTATTGCTGGGTATCTCTCAGGAAGAAAACAAGTATGAGGATGTGGACGCTACCGGATATAAGTTTGAAAACAACGACATGAGCCTGATGGGGCATGCGCAGGAAGATTTCCAGGCGGGCGGAACGAAGACCCGCAGCGGGCTCCGCTCTCTGTTCGGTCGTGTGAACTATAACTGGAAGATGCGCTACATGCTGATGGCATCGTTCCGCTACGACGGCTCTTCACGTTTTGCCGAAGGAAACAAGTGGGGGTTCTTCCCGTCTGTTTCCGTGGGATGGAACATTGCCAACGAAGACTTCTGGGAAAACTTCAGAGAGACGGTGTCCATGTTCAAGCTGCGTCTGAGCTACGGTGCGTTGGGTAACCAGCAAATCGGACTTTACCGCTATCTCCCGACCTTGACTTACAACGATGATGCGCTGAATTATCCTTTCGGAGGAGCGAATACCTCATTGGGATATGCCATCACTTCGCTGCCTTCAAATAACATCAAATGGGAAACCACTGTCTATAAGAATATCGGTCTGGATGTGAATCTGTGGAACAACAAACTGGAGCTGTCTGCCGAAGCCTATATCAAGGATACGCACGACATGCTTTCGCGCCGCAACATCAGTCTGGCTACAGGATATACTCCTTCTTTGCTTGTCAACGACGGTAAGCTTCGCACTACGGGATTTGAATTCCAGGCTATCTATCACGGAAATGCTGGTGAGTTCAGATACGATTTGGACTTGAATCTTTCTCATTACAAGAGTGTGCTCAAGGCGATGGCCAATCCGGACTATCTGTATGAATATGGGGCCTTGCGTACTTACGTGGGCGGTGAAATCGGTGAGTTCTGGGTAACCCAGACAGCCGGTATCTTCCAGAGTGATGCGGAAGTGGCAGCATGGAACAAGGAGCACGGCTATTATGACCAGAACGGCAACTGGCAGGGTATGCAGCCGGCAGCCAAGGCGGGTGATATCCGTTTCGTAGACCAGAACGGCGACGGTATGCTTGATACGAATGACCGTGTGAAGGTGGGAAGCGGTACGCCGAAGATTTCTATGGGATTCAACATCAATCTGGCATGGAGAGACTTTGATTTGGTAGCCAATTTCTACGGGGATTTCGGAGCCAAGCGTTATAATTATACCAAGTTCCAGCTGCAGCGTATGGACCAGGTATTCAACAGTGGTAAGGATGCGCTGCGCGCATGGACACAGGAAAATCCGAATACGGATGTGCCGCGTGCGGTATCTGGTGACCCGAATGACAACAACCGTACTTCCGACCGCTTTGTGGAGAATGGCAATTATCTGCGTCTGAACAATCTGCAGTTGGGATATAACTTGCCTATCAAGTATTGTAAGAAGCTTGGCCTTACGAATCTGCGCATCTACGTGGGCGGTACGCGTCTGTTTACCATTACCAAGTATTCAGGATACGATCCTTCCACCGGATCTTCTGTCGGGCAGATGGGATACGACTATGCATCCATTCCGCTGAGCCGTGACTTTATGCTGGGACTGAAATTAGGTTTCTAATCGAATAAAAGAAGTAATGTTATGAAAGCAAAATATATATTATTGTGTGCAGCCGTTGCGGGCGGGCTGTTCTTCCCCTCTTGCTCTGATTTTCTGGAAGAGGAGAGAAATCCCAATGCTCTGTCTCCTGATTTGTTCTGGCAGAGTGAAGAGGATATCATGAAAGGATTGACCAGTGTTTATGCTGCTTTGCAGCCGAACATAGACTGGGCTGTTCCTTATGAAAGGTATATTGTGATAGATAATTATCGGAGTGATGAGGTGACATTCCGCGATGATGTTACGAGCTGGATGGATATCGCTTCATTTACGAACGAGTCTACCAATGGGGTGACGGTAGGTGAATGGCAGAATCTTTATAAGGGCATCAATTATGCCAACCAGTGTATCGATAATATACCGAATGTTCCGGAAGAGAATGAAGAGGTAAAGAAGGCCAAGCAGCAGGGAATAGCGGAAGCCCGTTTCTTGCGTGCCTATTTCTATTACCGTCTGTATCTGAACTTCGGCGAGAAAATTCCTATCTATCTGCATCAGTTGGAGGGAACAGATGAAGAGTTTTATCCGCCCCAGGCACAGCCGGGAGAGCTTACTTCACTTATTGAAACGGAGTTGAGCGAGATACAGCCGGATCTGCCCGAAGAATATACGGCGGAAACGGACAAGGGTAGGGCTACACGTTATGCCGCAGCCGCCATCTTGGGTAAATTCTATATGTTCCGCGGTGAATTGGACAAGGCGGAAGCTGAATTCAAGAAAATCATAGATAAAGAGAATACCTTGTTCGGCCTGATGGAAAACTGGGCGGACAACTTTGACGGAATGCACAAAAACAATAAGGAATCCATCTTTGAGGTGCAGTTTACAGGAAACCAAAGTGGAGGGCATTATGAATATAACCTTTTTACGGTGCATTTGGCTCCTACCGGATGTAATGGAGCGTATGAAGAAGCATATCCCACCCAATGGCTGTTTGATGTGATGAAGACCGACTTGACGGTGGATGGCGAATATAGCACCCGTCTGCTGAATACGATTATCTTTGATGACCCGAACTGCCGTCCGTTCTATTACAAGGATGGAAAGTCTTTCAGCGATTATCATCCGGAAGGCAGATTCTACTGGCATAAGTATGTGACCTGGACGGAAGGCATGAGTTCTTATTGGGACACCAGTTTCTTTAATGTTCCGATTGTGCGCTATGCGGATGTGCTGTTGCTTTATGCCGAGTGTCTGAACGACAGAGGTGCCACGCAGGAGGCTATCGGCTACATCAACAAGGTGCGCCAGCGTGTGAATGTGCCCGACCTGCCTCTTACCATGACGAAAGATGAAGTGCTGAAGCACCTGCAAGACAAGGAGCGTCCGTGCGAACTGGCTTTGGAAGGGTCTCGCTGGTATGACCTTATCCGTTGGGGAATTACAGAAAGCACGCTGAAGGCACATAACAAGCCGCATATCGAGAACTATGTGGATACGAAACACAAACTGTTCCCGATACCTCACTCAGAGTTCCTGCTGAATCCCGACTGGGAACAGAATCCGAACTTCAGCAAATAATCTTGAACGTTTAATCAGAACAAGTTTCCGGATATAGAGTAACGGGCGGGTTTCATCGTTGGAATGAAGCCCGCCGGATACTCTTCGTGTGCCGACACTTCGGGAACGAAGGTCTGAAAATTTTATTCACACTTATGAAAAACATATTATCCTTTTGTTGTGTCTGTTCCGTATTGGCAGCCTGCACTTCTCCAGTCCAGCAAGACGGAACACAATTGTTTTCTCAAGAAGATTTTCCTAATCTGATCCGGATAAAGAATGTGCCGGAGCAGCCGGGAGACTATGATCTTTATCTCTTTTCCGACCAGGGTGCGTGGAGCGGATATGCACTTCCCGAAAACGAGAGCAGCATGTATGCCGGGGCATTCATTGGCCCGATGGTGATGACCGGGCGCGGATGGACGGCTCAGTCACTGGCTACGCCCACTCTGATGGTGAACGGGGAGAAATATGACTTGGTGCGCAACGTGCAGACTGTCAAATATCTGCCGGGTAAACTGATACAGACTTATAAGGATGAACGGTTAAAATTTGTCACGGAGCTGTGCTTTTCCACCTCTCGGACAGCATCTGTCCGTTCTGTCATTACCAATCTTGATTCGGAGCCTCTGAGCTTTTCACTGACATGGAACGGCGGAGTCTTTGAAAAGGCTTCCACGCTGACTCCGATGGATAAGGGGGTATGCATCAATTACCCCTTCTTCTCACGGCGGAGAACGGAGCAATGGGACGGTTCGATAACCAAGAAAAATGCAAAGGCTCCTTCTGAAACCTATATGCAGCCGGCTGATGAGGTGAACATTGCAGTGTGTTTCCCGACGGCTGATGAAGTGGATATTATAGGAAAAGACAGTCTGCGGGCGGTCGAGAAGAAGGATTTCCTTTTACAGCCGGGCGGCACCTATCAGTCGGAATATACTCAGACCGTAATGCTGAAAGGGGAGAATCTGGAGAAGGAACTGGAAGCGGTGCGTAATCTTTCTATAGACCGATGTTTTGTAGACAATGCCCAACGGTGGAATCATAACATTTATGCGCTGTTGTCGTTAGATAGTCCTTATATGCAGGAGGATGCTTACCGGAACATCGTGATTAAGGCGATGATGACACTCAATACAAACTTCCGTTCGGCGGCGGGCGACTTGCTTCATCCCTGTAGTTTCCCGTCGTATGTAGGATTTATCGGCGGATGTTGGTCGTGGGACGCCTGGAAGATAGCTTCGGGAAATGCGTTGTATAACCCGGAAGGAGCAAAGGGAGACATGCTTGCCTTGTTCGACTATCAGGCGGAAAACGGTATGGTGCCCGACTTCATCGGTTATAACAAGTCGCGTAACAACTGGAGAGATACCAAGCCGCCTGTTGCTTCGTGGGGAGCAATGAATGTGTATAAGGCTACGGGAGACAAGGATTTTCTGGCAGAAATGTTCGACAAGCTGTATAAGTTCCATCAATGGTGGTATGCCGAGCGTGACCATGACCATAACGGAATCTGTGAGTATGGTTCTACCGACGGCACGTTGATAGCCGCTGCTTGGGAGAGTGGAATGGACAACGGGGTACGCTTCGACGATACGGAAATGCTGAAGAATGAAGGGGTGGAGAACGCTTGGTCGATGAATCAGGAAAACATCTGCCTGAATTCTTTCCTGTATGTCGACAAGCTGACACTGGCGGAAATGGCCGTTATATTGGGCAAGCAGGATTTGGCTGACAAGCTGAAGAAGGAGGCGGAAGCCATCAAACTGTATGTTCAGGAAAAGATGTATGATGAAGAGACCGGATTCTTCTATGACATTCGTCTGGATACCGGCGAGCAGGTAAAGGTGATGGGTGCCGAAGGATGGCTGCCGCTGTGGGCAGGCATAGCTACTTCCGAACAGGCGGAGAGAGTAAGGCAGAATATGATGGATGAAAAGCACTTCAACTCTTATCTGCCTTTGGGAACATTGGATGTCAGTCATCCGGCATTGCGCCCGGTGCGCGGTTATTGGAGGGGGCCGGTGTGGTTTGATCAGGTTTATTTCGGCATAACCGGCCTGCAACGCTACGGGTATATGCAGGATGCCGACTACCTGACCCGCAAATTCATGGCGCATGCTCAAGGTCTGATGACAGACGGGCCTATTCATGAGAATTACAATCCGCTGACCGGAGAGGCTTTGAACAGTCCGAATTTCGGATGGTCATCGGCTTTGATTATGAAGTTGTTGTTACAGAAATAAACGAACATGCTTTATGAAACTTTATCATACATTGTTGGGAATGGCTTTTCTTTTCCCTTTGTCGTCGCTTGCACAGTATGAGGGGACTCCTTTCGAAAGACAGGAGACACAGAAGCAGGAGCAGAATCAGAATGTGCGCCGGAACAAATATCCTCATTCGGACAATGACTGGGAGAACTTTGATGTGCTCCATATCAACCGCCTGCCTTCGGCTGCCAATTTCATGTGGTATCCCACCAAGGAAATGGCTGTGGAAAACCGGAAAGAGCAGTCGCCTTATTTTCTGCTGCTGAACGGACAGTGGCAGTTCAAGTACGTTTCTCGTTATGACCGGCGTCCGATGGACTTTTACCGGACGGATGCCGATCTTTCCGGATGGGACAAGATAAAGGTTCCTTCCAACTGGGAACTGGAAGGCTTCGGCTACCCGTTTTATGTGGCAAGCGGATACGGGATCAAGAAGAACCCTCCGCTGATAGCCGTGGAGAACAGTCCGGTAGGTTCCTATAAACGGACATTTACCGTTCCGGAAAATTGGGACGGGATGCAGGTGGTTCTGTATTTCGGGAGTGTGGCTTCATCCTTTTACGTATGGGTGAACGGTGAGATGGTGGGTTATTCGGAAGATTCGAAGACTCCGTCTGAGTTTGACATCACTCCTTACGTAAAGACGGGAGAGAACCAGATTGCGGTTCAGGTATTCAAGTTCAGCGACGGATACTATCTGGAGGATCAGGATTTCTGGCGTTTTGCCGGTATTCAGCGCGATGTCTATGTGTATGCCCGTCCGAACTTCCACATACGCGACTATGAAGTGGTGACCGATCTGGATGAAAATTACGAGAATGCTGATTTCAGACTGTTTGTGGAGACAGGAAACGCATCGCGGAAACCTGTGAAAAAGGCGGAAGTGGAGGTGGAAGTCGTAGACAATGCGGGGAAGCGTCTTTACGTGGAGCGCAAGAAACTGCCGGATGATGCGGATGAAATATCCTTTGAGAAGGAGTTTGATTCTCCTTTGCTGTGGAGTGCCGAGAAGCCGAACCTGTATCGCATGAATCTTACGCTGTATGCAGACGGAAAGCCTCGGCAGTATGTGTCTCAGCAGATAGGATTCCGCGAGGCGGAAATCAAGCATGCGCAGCTGCTGATAAACGGAAAGCCCGTTTATATCAAGGGGGTGAACCGTCATGAGCACGATCCGCACAACGGTCATGTGGTGGATGAGGCTTCGATGATTCAGGATATAAAGCTGATGAAAGAGCATAACATCAATGCGGTGCGCACCTCCCATTATCCGAATGACCCTCGTTGGTATGAATTGTGCGATATCTACGGGCTTTATGTGGTGGACGAGGCGAATGTGGAAAGTCATGGCATGGGCTATGACCCGGACAAATGTCTGGCCAATCAGCCGGAATGGCAGAAAGCATTCATCGATCGTACGGAACGCATGTTCGAGCGCGACAAGAATCACCCTTCGGTGGTTATCTGGTCATTGGGCAACGAGTCGGGTTCGGGCTGTAATTTTGCCGCTACTTATAAGTGGATTCATGCGAACGACCGTTCTTGCCGTCCGGTTCATTCGGAAGACGGCATCAAGGGCCCTTATACGGATATTTTCTGTCCGATGTACAAGAAGCTGGATGTCTTGATCAACCATGCTATTTATATGCCTGACAAGCCGTTGATTTTGTGCGAATATGCGCATGCCATGGGCAACAGCGTGGGTAACCTGCAGGATTATTGGGATGTCATTGAGACCTATCCCTCTCTGCAAGGCGGGTTTATCTGGGATTGGGTAGACCAGGGCATTGCCGCAACGGACGAAAACGGACGCTTCTATTGGGCGTATGGCGGCGATCTGGCTCCTGAAGGAACTCCGAGCACTGCCAATTTCTGTATGAACGGACTGATTTGTGCCGACCGCTCGCTCAAGCCGCACATTCATGAGGTGAAGAAGGTATACCAGCATATCGGTTTCCGTCTGTTGGATTATCATGCCGGTCTGGTGGAACTGGAAAACAAGTATTTCTTTACTGATTTGAAGGATTTTGAATTTTTCTGGAAACTGGAAGGAAACGGTGAGAAGATTGCCGGTGGGCGTATGGCGGATGTGGCATTGGCTCCTCGCCAGAAAATGGTGGTGAAAGCCGATTTCCCTGATATGGAAGTTGTTCCCGGAGTAGAGTATTATCTCACGGTTTCGGCCGTTTTGAAAGACAGGCAGGGACTGCTTGAAAAGGGTACGGAACTGGCTTCGGCTCAATTCAAGCTGCCGTTCTTCCGGCAGACGGCCCAGACCGGAGTTTCGGGAAGCGTGGATATGGCAGACGGCCCAGACCGTATTACGTTTAAGGCCGATGGCGTTTCGATAGGCTTCGACAAACAGACCGGAGCATTGTGTTCTTACCGCATTGCGGACAGCGAGCTGATAAAGGAAGGCATGCGTCCTAATTTCTGGCGACCTGTAACGGACAATGATATGGGCGCGGACTTGAACGTGACGCTGCGTGCATGGCGCTTGGCGGGAGAGGGTGCCGAACTGACAGGCATGGAGCAGAAAAAGACTCCGCAGGGATATACGGTCACTTCTTCCTATCGGCTTCCGGTGGGGGGCTCTACTCTCAAGATGGATTACCGTGTCATGGGCGACGGATGCATTGATGTGACCTGTTCTTTCGTGCCGGGCAACGACACTTTGCCTTTGATGCCGCGCTTCGGTGTGACCTTGACTTTGAACAAGCAGTTCGACAAAGTGGAATGGCTAGGCCGTGGGCCTCACGAAAACTACATCGACCGTCGCACTTCGGCTTATGTGGGCTTGTATGGAGGCTATGTGAAAGACCAGTATTTCCTTTACGACCGTCCGCAGGAAACTGGCAACAAGACGGAAGTCCGTTGGATGAGTCTGCGCAACCCGCAGGGAATCGGTCTGATGGCTGTAGGAATGCCCTATTTGAGTAGCAGCACCTATGATTTCCCTAATTCCGACCTGGATGAGCCGGGCACGAAAAAGAGCCAGCGCCATGTTTCGGACATCGTTTCAAAGGATATGGTTACATGGAATATAGACTGGCGGCAGATGGGAGTAGGCGGTGACACCAGTTGGGGAGCTTTCCCGCATCAGCAGTACCTGATTCCCGCATCCCGTCGTGAGTTCTCTTTCCGTCTGTGTCCGGTGAAGGAGGGGCAGGCAAAGGGTAACGATCTGTATCGTCATTATGACAATTTCGGACAGCGCTTTGATGAATAGGAAAGCATGTATACATTCTTTTTTCTGACCGTGACAAGACTTGCTGTTGATTGTTGATAACTAATGTTCCATGCCGTAAAAATCGGTTTCCGATATTGTGGAAATTCGTTTTTACTGGCATGGAATTTTTTTTGTAACTTTGTCTGTTGAACTTAAAAGCTGTATGATATGAATTTTCTTGAATTGGTTAAGGCCCGTCATTCGGTGCGCGGTTACGAGCAGCGGGCGGTGGAACAGGAAAAGCTGGATTATATTCTGGAGTGTGTGCGCCTTTCTCCTTCGGCGGTGAACTGTCAGCCCTGGCGGTTTGCCGTGGTGACCGAACCCACCAGGCTTGCTGCGCTGAAGAGTGTCTATGCGCGCGAATGGATTCAAAGTGCGCCGTGCATCATCGTTGCCTGTGGAAATCATGCAGAGGCATGGCATCGCAAGTCCGACGGCAAAGACCATACGGATGTGGATGTGTCAATCGCCGTAGAGCATCTGTGCCTTGCCGCTGCCGAGCAGGGATTGGGCACATGTTGGGTATGCAATTTCGATACCGTCCGCTGCCGTGAAATAATGGATTTGCCCGACGAACTTGAACCGATTGCGCTGATACCGGTAGGTTATCCTGCCGACCAGACGGTGCCCGAGAAGAAGCGTAAGGATTTGAACGATGTTCTTTTGTAGTTTCCGGATGGAGGAAATGAAAAAAGGATGCTTTTCCCATTGAGCGCGGGGAGGCATCCTTTTTTCATTTCAAAGTAGAAACATGAAGAGATTTAACGAGTTTTAGAAGTTTCGTTCAGGTAAATTCCGTATTTTTGGGCAGCTCTAAAAGAGTGTTCTTTACACACATAAAATAATGTGAATATGGAAAACATAGGATTAGGATTATTATTGATGGTGGTTGGAATGGCTACCGTTTTCGTAATTCTTCTCATTATCATTTGGCTGAGCCAGGGTCTGATTGCTTTGGTCAACAAGGTGGCTCCCGAAGAAGCTCCGAAAAAGCCGGTCGGCCGGAGTTCGTCTACGGATGCAGGGGCAATGGATGCGATCAAGGCGGCCGTAAATATTCTGACGGCAGGCAAAGGTCAGGTGGTGAAAGTTGAGAAGTTGCGTTAAGTTAACAAGAAAAACACATGTATCAGTAATGGAAAGAGAAGTAAAGTTTAGTCTGGTGTTCCGCGATATGTGGCAAAGTGCCGGAAAGTATGTTCCGCGTGTAGACCAGTTGGTTAAAGTAGCCCCGGCGATTATTGAAATGGGGTGTTTCGCCCGTGTTGAGACAAACGGGGGAGGGTTTGAACAAGTGAATCTGCTGTTTGGGGAAAATCCGAACAAGGCAGTCCGCCAGTGGACAAAGCCGTTTCACGAAGCGGGGATACAGACACACATGCTGGACCGCGCCTTGAACGGGCTGCGCATGAGCCCTGTTCCGGCCGATGTCCGTAAGTTGTTCTATAAAGTGAAAAAGGCGCAGGGCACGGATATAGCCCGCACTTTCTGCGGATTGAACGATGTGCGCAACATTCTCCCTTCTATCGGTTACGCTCACGATGCGGGAATGATTTCGCAGTGCTGCCTCTGCATCACCTATTCACCGATTCATACCGTAGATTATTACCTGGATATGGCGAAGAAGCTCATTGATGCCGGATGTGATGAAATCTGCATCAAGGATATGGCAGGCATCGGCCGTCCGGTATTCCTCGGCAAAATAGTTGCGGGCATCAAGAAGATTAAGGACATAACCATTCAATACCACTCACATGCCGGGCCGGGATTCAACATGGCTTCTATTCTGGAAGTCTGCAAGGCAGGATGCGACTATGTGGATGTAGGCATGGATCCGCTTTCTTGGGGCACCGGCCACGCCGATGTAATCAGTGTGCAGGCGATGTTGAAGGATGCGGGATTCAAAGTGCCGGAGATAAACATGCAGGCCTATATGAAGGTACGCTCGCTTATTCAGGAGTTTATGGACGATTTCTTGGGCCTGTATATCAGTCCGCGCAACCGCCTGATGAATTCCCTGCTGATCGGTCCGGGATTGCCCGGAGGTATGATGGGCAGCCTGATGGCCGACCTTGACAGCAACCTGGAGTCTATCAATAAATACAAGGCAAAGCGCAACCTTCCGTTTATGACGCAGGATGAGCTCTTGATCAAATTGTTTGATGAAGTGGCATACGTTTGGCCGCGCGTTGGATATCCGTGTCTGGTTACTCCGTTCAGCCAGTATGTAAAGAATCTGGCGCTGATGAACGTTATCCAGATGGAAAAAGGCAAGGAGCGCTGGGGCATGATTGCCGATGACATCTGGGACATGATATTGGGCAAGGCCGGACAGCTCCCGGGAAAACTGGCTCCGGAGATTGTGGAAAAGGCGGAACGCGAAGGACGCAAGTTCTTTACAGGGAATCCGCAGGACAATTATCCTGACCAGCTGGAGAAATACCGCCAGATGATGTGGGAAAAGAAATGGGAGACCGGAGAGGATGATGAAGAACTCTTTGAGTATGCTATGCATCCGGCACAGTATGAGGCCTATAAGAGCGGAAAGGCGAAAGCCGATTTCCTGGAGGATGTCCAGAAGCGTCGTGCCGCAAAAGAAGAGGAACACATGGCAAACGAGCCGACAAAAGTGCTGACGGTCGATGTAAACGGTCAGGCTTACCGGGTTACGGTAGCTTTCGGCGATGTGAATCCCGCCACTTTGTCGGCCGGCCAGAACTCGGCTCCCGCATCAGAAAGCGGCGCGGTTCATGCTGGAGAGGGAAAAGAAGTGCTTTCTCCGCTTGAAGGAAAGTTCTTCCTGACCAAGAATGCACAGGAAACGCCGGTAAAGGTCGGTGACAAGGTAAATAAGGGCGATGTAATCTGCTATATTGAAGCCATGAAGACATACAATGCCGTCAGTGCAGAATTCAGCGGGACAGTTACCGCCATTTGTTTCAATCAGGGCGATGCCGTATCAGAAGATGATGTATTAATGAAGATATTATAATGGAAGATATATTTGAAAGACTATATGACATGACCGCATTCAGCAATATCATAGCTGACCCGCGGTTCCTTATCATGTATGCCATTGCCTTCATCCTGCTTTATCTGGGGATAAAGAAGCAGTATGAGCCTCTGCTGCTGGTTCCGATTGCTTTCGGAGTCTTGCTGGCCAATTTCCCGGGTGGCGAGATGGGCGTGGTCCAGGCGGATGAAAACGGCATGGTCATGGTAAACGGTGTGATGAAGAACATTTGGGAGATGCCTTTGCATGAGATCGCTCATGAGTTGGGCCTGATGAACTTCATTTACTATATGCTGATCAAGACGGGATTTTTGCCTCCCATTATCTTTATGGGTGTGGGTGCGTTGACCGATTTCGGTCCGATGCTGCGCAATCTGCGTCTTTCCATATTCGGAGCGGCTGCCCAGCTGGGTATCTTTGCCGTATTGATTATCTCTATTCTGATGGGATTCACTCCTAAGGAAGCGGCTTCTTTGGGAATTATCGGAGGGGCTGATGGCCCGACGGCTATTTTCACCACCATCAAGCTGGCTCCCCACTTGCTGGGCCCGATTGCCATTGCCGCTTATTCCTATATGGCTCTGGTTCCGGTCATTGTGCCGTTGGTAGTCCGTATCTGGTGTACGAAGAAGGAGCTTTCCATCAATATGAAGGAACAGGAAAAGAAGTATCCTTCGAAGACGGAAATCAAGAATCTGCGCGTGCTGAAGATTGTCTTCCCCATCGTATGTACGACTATTGTAGCCTTGTTTGTGCCTACAGCCGTTCCTTTGATCGGTATGCTGATGTTCGGTAATCTGGTGAAGGAAATCGGAAGCAATACTTCCCGTCTGTTTGATGCCGCATCAAACAGCATCATGAATGCGGCAACGATATTCTTGGGCATATCCGTAGGCGCTACGATGACGACCGACGCTTTCCTTAACTGGACGACAATCGGTATTGTCATCGGTGGTTTCCTGGCGTTTGCCCTGTCAATCTCGGGCGGTATCCTGTTTGTGAAGGTCGTGAACCTCTTTACAAAGAAGAAGATCAACCCGCTGATCGGTGCTACGGGACTGAGTGCCGTTCCCATGGCAAGCCGTGTCGCCAATGAGATTGCCCTGAAGTATGACCCGAAGAACCATGTCTTGCAGTATTGCATGGCAAGCAACATTTCGGGTGTCATCGGTTCGGCTGTCGCTGCCGGTGTATTGATATCTTTCCTGGGCTGAGTAGAGATTGCTTTGCTGATATAAAGAGGAAGGTCGCATTGTCGGAAGCGGTGATGCGGCCTTTTTCTTTTTTGCTTGGGCCGCAGGGTATGCGGACATGCATGGCATTTGCCGTTTGGTTGGCAAAAGCATCTTTTCGTTTGTTCATTCCGCTGAAAAGCTATAAATTTGCCAGCAAACAAATAGTACGATGGGAAAAGGAAAATTGGCGAAGTTTGCGGATATGGCCTCTTATCCGCATGTGTTTGAATACCCGTATTCGGTGGCGGATGAGGTTCCGTTTGCAATGAAAGGAAACTGGAAACGTGATTTTTTTCGGAATGATAATCCGATAGTGCTGGAACTTGGATGCGGAAGAGGGGAGTATACGGTGGGGCTGGCGCGCCGCTATGCCGACAAGAACTTTATCGGGGTGGACATCAAGGGGGCGAGGATGTGGACCGGTGCTACCGATGCCTTGAAAGAGGGGCTGAAGAATGTCGCTTTCCTGCGTACCAACATCGAGATTATCGACCGCTTCTTTGCTCCGGGTGAGGTGAGCGAGATCTGGCTGACCTTTTCCGACCCGCAGATGAAGAAGGCCACCAAGCGGCTGACCTCGACCTACTTTATGGAGCGTTACCGCAAGTTTCTGGTTCCCGACGGGACAATCCATCTGAAGACGGACAGCAACTTCATGTTTACCTATACCCGGTGCATGGTTGAAGCCAACCGTCTGCCGGTGGAGTATCAGACGGACGACCTCTATCATTCGGGGATAGACGAAGATCTCAGTATCCGTACCTATTATGAGCAGCAGTGGCTTGACCGCGGACTGAGCATCAAGTACATCAAGTTCCGCCTGCCGCAGGAGGGCGAGCTGCATGAGCCGGAGGTGGAGATAGAGCTGGACGACTACCGCAGCTATAACCGCAGCAAGCGGAGCGGTCTGAAAACAAGTAAATAACAAACTCAATCTGATATGACTCTTTATCCAAAATTGATTCTTGACGCACTGGCAACCGTGCGCTATCCGGGAAACGGAAAGAATATCGTTGAGGCGGAGATGGTTGCCGACAATCTTCGCATTGACGGAATGAAGGTAAGTTTCTCGCTAATATTCGACAAGCCGACCGATCCGTTCATGAAATCGGTCGTCAAGTCGGCCGAAACGGCGATACACACGTATGTTTCGAAAGATGTGCAGGTGACAATCGCCACGGAAAGCCGGCAGGCCGCCCGTCCCGAGCCGGGAAAGATGCTTCCGCAGGTGAAGAATGTGATAGCCGTGTCTTCGGGAAAAGGCGGGGTGGGCAAGTCTACCGTTGCTGCCAATCTTGCCGTAGCCTTGTCGAAACTGGGATATAAGGTCGGTTTGCTGGATGCGGACATCTTCGGGCCTTCAGTTCCCAAAATGTTTCAGGTGGAAGACGCCCGTCCGTATGCCGAAACAATCGGCGGACGCGATTTGATTATCCCGATTGAGAAATACGGAATCAAGCTGCTCTCCATCGGTTTTTTTGTTGACCCCGACCAGGCCACGCTTTGGCGCGGAGGAATGGCAAGCAATGCCCTGAAACAGCTGGTGGGAGATGCCGACTGGGGCGACTTGGATTACTTCATTCTGGATACGCCTCCGGGAACAAGCGACATCCATCTCACCTTGCTCCAGACACTTGCCATTACCGGAGCGGTGATTGTCAGCACTCCGCAGGAAGTTGCATTGGCTGATGCGCGCAAGGGCATCAACATGTATACCAACGACAAGGTGAATGTGCCGATTCTTGGTCTGGTGGAAAATATGGCATGGTTTACTCCGGCCGAGCTTCCTGAAAACAGATATTATCTGTTTGGCAAGGAAGGAACGAAGCGTTTGGCCGAAGAACTGCATGTTCCCTTGTTGGGGCAGATTCCCATTGTGCAGAGCATCTGTGAAAACGGCGATAAGGGAACGCCGGCGGCTCTGGATGAAAACTCAGTAACAGGGCAGGCTTTCATGGAACTGGCGCGCAATGTGGTGGCGCAGACGGAGAAACGCAATGCCGAACTGGCTCCGACGGAAATCGTGCATACTCACAAATAATTTTGTATCCGTATCAAACGGCGGCCGGGTCAGGATGAAAACCGGCTTTTGCCGTATCGCATAGAGGTAAAACCATGTCGCACATTTGCAGAGAATTGACACTTTGTGAATGTGCGACTTTGTTTTTTCTTCTTTGCATGCCGTCATACCCATGCTGTTTGATGGATTGAATCTTGTTGGTTTAGGAGATTTGAGGACATTTAATCAAAAAAGAATTGTTAGTTACGGATTTTATTGTAATTTTACGGTGCAAATTGAAGCCGGATACACGGCTCAATGGGAAGATTACATTACCTTGGCAATTCGGCACGCCGTGAACAGAGGTTATCGTGCTGAAAGTAATGGGACGGCTCTTCTTCCCGATACATGACAAAAACGAGTTTTTCATATCTGCGTCCCGTCTTGCAGAATAATTTGTGTAGCCTGTCGCCATCCGCACGGGCTGTAAGATTATTGGGCAAGATGAAAAAAGAGACTACCATCCGTCGAGGGACGCGGATTTTCCATCCGCCTCTTGTTTGTAATATGACACAAGCTCCGCCTGCAATGCCTACAGGTGCGGAGAAGCTGTTCTTTTGCCTTAAGCGAACTGTCAAAGGCAGGCTCTGTAATTGTAACTGCGAACCAATAAAATAACAATCATGAAGTACAAAGATTTAATCCGAACATTTGGCACAGGCTTGCTGGCGGCTGCACTGTGCCTGACACTGACAACTGCCTGTACCGAAGAAGATCCGGCAGGCGATGACACTGAGAACAACGGCGAGGGCGGTTCGACCGGTTCTGACTATTATTCCAACTATACCGACGATGACTTGACTTATGATGAAGCTGCCGGTGTTTATACCATCTACACCGAGCGAGGACTATACGTGTGGGCGCGGGGTATCTGGACGAACGGAGCTCCGGAAGCCGGTGCTGTGCTGGCCGCAGATATTGAGCTGGGAAATGACATGCCGGATGGTTTTGCGGAAGACTGGAACTGGGGAGAGGTAGATCTCTGGGGTGACATTACGTTTGACGGTGCGGGACACACTATCAGCGGGATGCGCATCGAGAATGACCATAGCTGCCATGGCTTTTTCCGCACGATGAGGGGCGGGGCGGAAGTAATCAACCTCACGGTAGAAGGCAGCATGCGTTATACGGGTGATGATGCAAGATACTATGCCGGAGGGATAGCCGGCGAGTGTAACGGCGGACGGATAGAGAACTGCACTTTCCGGGGAACCATTGACGGCGGGGAAGTGGATGCCACGGGCTATAGTCGCACCGATCTTACTATGATAGGAGGCATTGTTGGCTATGCTCACGATGGCAGTACGATAAAGGGCTGCACCGCCGAAGGCACTTTCACTGCCGGAGGTAGATTCAGCCAGGTGGGCGGAATTGTGGGGCAAAACTACATGCAGTCGCTGTCGCAAACTGTAATAGACTGTCACTCCACTGAGGATTGCCATGTGACGGGAGCCATGGCCGGGGGAATCGTGGGTTACCTCTATGGTGGAAGCACTGAATTGCGCGACTGTTCGTCGGGGGCTGAGGTTATCGGCCTGTCAGAAGGGGGCGGCATCATCGGTTATCTTGACGGGCGGGGAATCACTGGCTGCCATACAACCGAGACATGCCGCGTCAGTTCGCCCAGATATGCCGGAGGTCTGGTGGGCAGGTTTAGTAACGGCTGTCTGGCCGGCTGTTATTCCCTTGCCGAGGTTACGGGCACCGAGTCGGAAAGCCGTACGGGCTATGCGGGCGGCCTCGTGGGTTTTGGCGATTCCGATGAATATATCGTAGGATGTTACTTTGCCGGCACGGCACAAGCTCCTGTAAAGGCCCATCCGTTCATCGGGCATCAGAATTACTATGTCTATCAATCTGCAATCTATGCCTCGGGACGGGTGCTGATAGGCGGGGTCGAAGATCCTTCGCTTACCAATGTTTACTATACCTACATGCCGTCAACGCTCACTGAGGTAAGTCTTACCGCAGACGGAAAGCTTGACTGGGAGAGAACCACCGCCGAGCTGAACAAGTACATTACGGCCTACAACCGCGATAACCGGAAGAAATGTGAGTATCACTTCGAACAGACCGACGGAACATCCAATCCGCCTACACTGGCCAAAGGCGAACCGGAAGAAAACTGATTGCTGATGGTTTGATGCTCCGTCTTTCCGGAGGGTTGCCGAAAGCTTCCGGAAAGGGATAGGGTATATTTTTTCAAAAAGACTGTATAGCCCGCTTGTTGGTAAAGGGAAACCGGCAGGCGGGCTATACTTTGTCAGGAAGGATGTGGGCTTAAAATGTTTCTCTGTCCGTTGAATAGAAGACAGTCTGTGTCCATAAAATCTCGGATGTCGGAACGGTAGCAGATGATTTCCGCGTAAAGATTGGGAGATGCCTGTTCGGGTATGCGGATTTATTGGGACAAAAAACTTTTTGCCTGCGGTGTAACCGTATGGGGTCAGTATGAAAACTCACGTTGGCATAAAGGAAAAGTCCCTTCCAAGCTGCTTGGAAGGGACTTTTTTAGGATTTTCGATAAATCGTATCTTGCAACGTGGATTGTAAGCCGTGTGTATGCCCTTATTTGGCAAAGCTTACCGCACGTGTTTCGCGGATAACCGTAATCTTGACCTGTCCCGGATAAGTCATTTCATCCTGAATCTTCTTGGCTATCTCGGTCGACAGGTTTTCGGTCTGCTTGTCATCAATCTTGTCTGCCCCTACGATTACACGCAGTTCACGGCCTGCCTGGATGGCGTAAGTCTTGGTCACGCCCGGATAAGACATGGCAAGCTGCTCGAGATCATTCAGACGCTTGATGTAAGCCTCTACGATTTCGCGGCGGGCACCCGGGCGTGCGCCGGAGATGGCATCGCAAACCTGCACGATGGGAGCCAACAGACTGGTCATTTCCACTTCATCGTGGTGCGCGCCGATGGCATTGCAGATGTCGGGCTTCTCCTTATATTTTTCTGCCAGTTTCATACCCAGCAGTGCGTGCGGCAGTTCCGGCTCTTCGTCAGGCACCTTGCCGATATCGTGCAGCAGACCGGCACGTTTGGCCTTTTTGGGGTTCAGTCCCAGCTCAGAAGCCATGACGGCGCACAGGTTGGCCGTTTCGCGTGCATGCTGCAACAGATTCTGTCCATACGAGGAACGGTATTTCATCTTGCCGATAATGCGGATAAGTTCCGGATGCAGTCCGTGGATACCCAAATCAATCGTAGTCCGTTTGCCGGTCTCGATGATTTCGTCCTCTACCTGCTTGCGCACTTTGGCCACCACTTCTTCGATACGGGCGGGGTGAATACGTCCGTCGGTAACCAACTGATGGAGCGCCAAGCGGGCAATTTCGCGGCGAACCGGGTCGAATGCGGAAAGCACGATGGCTTCCGGCGTGTCGTCAACGACAATTTCCACCCCCGTAGCGGCTTCAAGCGCGCGGATGTTGCGTCCTTCGCGGCCGATGATTCGTCCCTTTATCTCATCCGATTCTATATGGAATACCGTAACGGAGTTTTCAATGGCCGTTTCGGCTGCCACACGCTGGATGGACTGAATGACGATACGCTTTGCTTCACGGTTGGCCGTAAGCTTGGCATCATCCATAATGTCATTGATGTATGATTGGGCCTGAGTCTTGGCCTCTTCTTTCAGCGACTCTACCAGACGCTCTTTGGCTTCTTCTGCCGAAAGTCCGGAAATGGCTTCCAGTTTGGTCCGCTCCTGCGCCTGAAGATTGTCCAGTTCCTCCTTTTTCTTTTCGACGACGACCAGTTGCGCGTCTAAGTTTTCTTTGATGGCTTCGGCTTCGTTCCGCTTGCGCTGAAGTTCTTCATTCTTCTGGTTCAAGACAAGCTCGCGCTGTTTCAGCTTGTTCTCCGCCTGTTGGATTTTCTGATTGCGTAAAGCCACCTCTTTTTCCAGGTCGGCCTTTTTGTTCAGAAACTTCTCCTTGACTTCCAGCAGCTTGTTCTTCTTGATAACTTCCGCTTCATTTTCTGCTTCTTTAATAACTGATTCATATTTGGATTTCAATCCGTACCTGAAAAACAAATATGAAAGAGCCCCTCCAACGAGAAAGGCTACAACCGCTAATATAACTGTTGTCATTTCACTTAGGTTTTATATATAAATAAAAACGCACAAACCAACCGCTGCTTTTGTTCAGCGTTCAGTTCGTGCGTGAATCGTTTTCTTTTCCTAAACGTTTATTCGCCTTCGCTCTTGGCATGCCGCTCAAGCTCTTTCTCCCATTCCTTTATCTTGTCGGTGAAAGGCTGCGTATCGTTGCTGTCTTTCACCGTTATATACAAGAACGAGATTTCAAGGGTCGCCATAGCCATAATCCTTTCCGCGGTAAAATCCGGGTAGTCTCGGCGGTATTTGTTTAGTGTATTTTTAATCTGTTCGGCGGCATCGCGGTACAGCTTCTCCTCGCTGAGAGGAACGCTGAGCTTGAACAGCTGATTGCCTATCCACAGACTTATGTTCTGTTTATCGTCCATGTCCGTATCGTTTTTTATTATTCATTTAATAAAGCGATACATTTGTCGACCTCACGCACCAGACGCGCCAACCGTTGTTTCGTATCGCGAAGCTCATTGTCGTTGATACTGATTATGCGCGCCATCTTCAGATTAGTATACTTTTCTTCCAATTCTTTCCGGCTGTCTTCACAGGTTTGAAGCTCTTTTTCCTTTTGGGAAAGAAGTTCCCGAAGGGAAGCGTTTTCTTGCTTTTGCATTTCATAAAGAGAGATGAAATGCCATAACTTTTCTTCAAATGTATTTAACAGCTTCTTGTCTTCTTCCGTCATTGTACACTAAATTGTATACAAATATAATGGATTGCTTGGAAACTCAAAAATATTTGGCCGTTATTTTGAAAAAATAGTTTGTTTGGAAAGAAAAAGAGAAAGGCCTGATGGAGGTTTTGAACAGTAAAGGGAGGTATTGGATGCTTTTGCACGGGAAGAGAGGCTCGAACTCCCGACACTCGGTTTTGGAGACCGATGCTCTACCAACTGAGCTATTCCCGTGTTTGCGGTTGCAAAAGTAGTATATTTTTTTGTTTCCGCAAATGTATTCCCTGTATTTTTGCTTTTTCTTTATAAGAACCCTAATTCTTCGAACATGGCCTGATAGATTTCTGCTTTCTTTTCCAGCCTTAGGGGATAGGCGCGGCTGGAAGAAGGCATGCGGTAAAAGCTGAGATTGCGGCCTGCGTATCTGAATGTGCTCTTTCCTCCTACGGGAGGTTCGGGGGCGCACATCTGTTCGCAAAGCACATCGGTCGCTTTCTGTCCCGTAGTGACGACGGCCTGACACGAGGGGATTTGCTCGAGCAGCAGTCCGATGTCTGTCGCCCTGACCACTTCCAGAAATTTGTCGGAGGCATTGTCCCGCAATCTCCGTACCGCAGAAGCCGTGTCATACAGCGCTATTCCCTTTTCTTTAAGGAAAAAGATGATTTTCTCCTTGTCGAAAACTTTTTTCTCAGGCATCAAGAAATGATTTCTGTCCGAGAAAAACAGGAGGCCGAAAATGCGCCACATGTCGTTCTGCAGGTTCGGATAAAAAAAGTCCATGCTCCACCTCTTCCTTTGAGGCGGGAAGCTTCCCAACATCAGCAGGCGGGAATTTTCCGGCAAGAAAGGCTCCAGGGGATGAGTCTCTGTCTCTAAAGGAATAGGTTCGGACATTCAAGATTTTGGTTTAGGTTCCTTTTTCGCCAGCAACACGATGTTATATACATATTCAGTCATCCAGCCTTCAGAGTAGCCTAAGGCATGCTGGTATTGGCGAATATTGATACAGGTCTTGCGGACGCCTTCATCCTTCCATGTTGTCTTGGTAAGAATGTCGTGGATAGTCTTCTCGGTAATGTTGTGCAGCAGCTTCTTCAGCATTGTCGGCATGCGGAACTTCCATTGCATCAGATTTCCCACTACCATCATCAGGTCTTGGCTGAATCCCTGGAACATGAAAAGATAATTCTTTACATCATTCACGTTCTTGCAGTTCTTCTTGATAGAGTTGTCTATCTCCTTGAAAAATCCGTCGCTCAGCCCGTAAAGATCTGCCAGCATCTTTTTGCAGCGCGATTTCTCGGCCACTCCTAATTTGTTGTTTTGGGTCGGGATTTTCAGTGTGCGCTTGAATACCGCCATGTCGGGCAGGAAATTGATGTTGCTGATGCCCAACTGTGCTGCCATGACAGCCTGATAATATACCCGGATAAGTGTCATGAAGTCTTCCATGCCTCCGATACGGACATTTTCTTCAGCGCTTTCCGCCTGTTTCTTGCCGAATAGTTTTGAAAATATACTCATCGTTTTTTCTTTTTTTATTTTCTTCGCCTGCAAAGATAAGAAAAATATTGTTTGTTTGCAGCCTTGTCAGTCGCAATGCTTATGGGTCATGATGTTTAAGACCAGTTTGTCTGTTTCGTTCATGCCTACCGAACCGATCTGAGTCAGGTTGCGTATGCTCAGGTCGACACTGTCTTCTATGATGCCTTCTACTGGAGTGACGCATTTGTTCTCAATAGCCAAAATGGCTGACAACACGGCCATAGACACTCCGCTTGTAAGCTTCAGCGCACAACTGGGCTTTGCTCCGTCGCAGATCATGCCGGTAAGGTTGGCAATCATATTTTGTACAGCGAAAGAAACCTGCTGATAATGGCCTCCCATCAAATAGGTAATCCCGCAGCTGCTGCCTGTTGCGGCTACCACACATCCGCATAAAGCCGAAAGTTTCCCCAGATTCTGCTTGATGTAGATGGCGGTAAGATGGCTGAGTGTCAGGGCACGTATCAGTTCTTCTTCCGATTTGTGGTTGTCTTCTGCGTAAATGACGACCGGAAGAGTGGCGGCAATGCCCTGGTTTCCGCTGCCGGAATTGCTCATTACCGGAATCATGGCTCCTGCCATACGAGCATCGCAGGCGGCGGAAGTATAAGAAAGAATATGGGTGAAAGTGTTGTTACCCATGATGCACTGCTCCGTCCCGCTCTCTTTCAGCATCCTTCCTAGTCCGTGTCCATAGCTTCCCTGAAAGGAACGCTCGGCTGCCTGCTTGTTCAGACGCTTGGCTTCCAGAATAAAGCTTATCTCTTCGAGTGGAGCGGTGGTGGCAAAATCGTAGACTTTCCGCAGATTCAGCTCCACGGGTGCGGTTTCCGCCTGTGCAGAGGCGGCGGAACGCTTGTCGAAAATCGTGTTGCCGTTGCGGCATGCAAAGACAAAATTCGTGTGTCCTCCGCTGATAATGGCGGTAGCCCGGTCGTTCGCGGCTTCGCAGATTGCTTCAATATAAAGTTTCTCCTCGATATCTTCTTTTAGCTGGATGCCGATGATTTGGGAATCAACCATCTTTTTGCCTTCTTTGACGGCTTCGGGCGTGCTGTCCTTCAGCACTTCAAGCTGATATTCAGACTTCCCGATCAAGGCTCCTAAGGCGATAGCGATGGGAAGGCCTATCATGTCTGTGCCCGGGATGCCTACTCCCATGGCATTTTTCAGTATATTGGCGCTGAGATGAACCGTAATCTTTTCCGGACGCATTCCCAAAATCTCGGTGGCTTTGGCAACACACAGTGCTACGGCGATAGGCTCGGTGCATCCTATAGCCGGAACCACCTCCTCATGAATCAGGGAGATGATGCGGTTTCTCTCTTCTTTTTGAATTTTGCAGTTCATTTACTTGTTTGCTTTATAGTTTTTCAGTCCGGTTTCAAGGAACTCTACATATTTTGGAATATCCTCATCATAAGAATAGGATTTGTTGAGCGGCATTCCTTCATTGTCCAACAGCACATAGAAAGGCTGCGCGTTGGCTCCGAATTTGGAGCGTTGCAGATAACTCCATTTGTCGCCGATGGTACGCAGGGTGCGTTCCTGTCCGTTTTCGGTAATCTTTATCGGTTCGGGCAGCTTGGTTTTTTCGTCTACATAGAGCGTGATGAGAACATAGTCGTCGTTCAGCAGCGTGCTCACTTTGGAATCAGTCCATACGGCCAGTTCCATTTTCCGGCAGTTTACGCATCCGTAACCGGTAAAGTCTATCATGACAGGTTTCCCCTGCTGACGGGCATATTCCATGCCGGCATCGTAATCATAGAATTGGGCATGCACTTCATCGTTGTATAGGTTGAAGTCTTGTGTCTGCATAGGTGGAGCGAAGGCGCTGACAGCTTTCAGCGGAGCTCCCCACAGGCCGGGAACCATATAGACTGCAAAGGCTAAAGAGACAAGAGCGAGGAAAAAACGGGGGACGCTTACCTTGCTGTTGTCGTCATCATGAGGGAATTTGATTTTTCCCAGCAGATACAAGCCTAACAGGGCGAAGATGACAATCCACAAAGCAAGGAACGTTTCGCGGTCAAGCAGTCGCCAGCCGTATGCCAGATCTGCAACAGACAGGAATTTCAAGGCAAAAGCCAGTTCAAGGAATCCTAATGTAACCTTGATGGCATTCATCCAGCCGCCCGATTTCGGCATGGACTTCAGCCACGAAGGGAATAAGGCGAACACTGTGAAAGGCAAAGCCAGTGCGATGGCGAAGCCCAACATGCCGAGAGCCGGCGCAATGACACTGCCTGTGGTAGAGACTTCCACAAGCAGGAAGCCGATAATCGGCCCGGTGCATGAGAATGAAACCAGTGACAGGGTAAAGGCCATCAGGAATATGCTGAGCAGCCCCGTGGTTTTTTCCGCCTTGCTGTCTACCGTATTGCTCCACCTGGAGGGGAGTGTGATTTCAAAAGCTCCGAAGAATGAGGCGGCGAAAACCACCAGCATCAGGAAGAAAAGTATGTTGAATACTGCATTCGTTGACAAGGCATTCAGGGCATTGGCTCCGAATATCAGCGTGATGGCCAGTCCGAGACTCAGATAAATCACCACGATGGAAGCGCCGTATGTCCATGCGTCGCGGATGCCTTTCTTTTTATCCTTGGTACGCTTCAGGAAAAAGCTTACCGTCATCGGTATGATAGGCCATACGCAGGGAGTAAACAACGCTAACAGGCCGCCGATGAATCCGGCAAAAAAGATATAGAGCCACGAGTGAGACTCCGTGTTGGTCTGTTCTCCCAACTGGCTTAACTCGTTGATGACCGGTTTCCAATAGTCGGTCTTTGCTGTAAAGGCAGACTTTAACGGGACAAGCGGGATGCTTGCCGTTGTATCTTCAGACATAGCGGTCGCGGGTTGGGCATCAGAAGAGGAGGCCGCCTCCGCCGAAGGACTCTCGGTGACGGATGAAGCCGCTTCTCCTTTAAAGGAAAACTCGACGGAGGTGGGAGGCAGACAGTTTTCGTCATTGCATGCACCATATTCCAGATAACCGGCGATGTCGTAGCTTCCGCCTGTCAGCCTGATTTTCTGTACGAATGTGGCGGTGTGTTCAAAGAAGCGAACCTGCATTCCGAATATGGGATCCATCATGTCTGTTTCCTTCCCTTTCGGCGTCAGCTTGCCTACGGTTTCCGCCCCCTCCATTCGGTCGGTGTTGAAGGTGGCGGAGATAGGCCCGCCTTCAGGCAGGTCGGTGGAGTAGACATGCCATCCTTTTTCGATATTGCCGGTGAAAATTATTTCCGCTTCATCGGCAGAAATGCTTTTCCATTCGGTCTTGAACTTTACAGGTTCTTGTATCTGCGCCCATACAGGCAGACACAGCAGGATAAGAAAATAACAGAAAGTGAACTTTTTCATTGTCAGTGTAGATTTGGGGCAAAGGTATGTATTTAAAGAATATGTACAAAACATTTTCCGGCAAAAGCGCTGAATCTGGCAGACTTTGTCTCTGGCAATTCCTCCCCGCTGAAAAACAAGTTTTATATTGTCAGAAATTCTGTTTCCTCAGAATATATTTTGACTTTGCCGGCGTGATACTTTTTCCGTGAAATTTTCATGGCAGTGTAAAAATATATATCTTTGTCCGTATGGAAAGATTTGACATACATATATTGGGATGCGGTTCGGCTTTGCCTACGATGCGCCATCTGGCGACTTCGCAGATAGTCAATGTCCGTGAGAAGCTTTTCATGATTGATTGCGGGGAGGGAACCCAGGTGCAGCTGCGCCGTTCCCGGCTTAGCTTCGGCCGTTTGAACCATATCTTTATATCCCACCTTCACGGAGACCATTGCTTCGGGCTGATGGGGCTAATCTCTACCTTCGGAATGCTGGAGCGGACGGCAGACTTGCATATATACTCCCATCCGGACTTGCAGCGTCTGCTTGCGCCGCAGCTGGAATTCTTTTGCAAGGAGATGCCCTACAATGTGGTGTTTCATCCGTTTGATCCGGGTGAGCGGACGGTGATTTATGACGACCGTTCCGTGAGCGTCGAGACGATTCCCCTGCGTCATCGCATCCCTACATGCGGATTCCTTTTCCGTGAGAAGCCTACCCCAAGCCATATCCGCCGTGACATGATTGATTTTTATCAGATACCCATTTATATGAGAAACCGTATAAAAAACGGAGAAGACTATGTGCTGGAAGACGGAACGGTAGTACCCAACGCCCGTCTGACCATGCCTTCGGAACCTCCGAGAGCTTATGCTTATTGTTCGGACACGCGGTATCAGCCGAAGATAATCGAACAGATAGAGGGGGTTGACCTGTTGTTTCACGAAGCGACATTCGCCTCTTCCGAACTTGTCCGCGCTCGGAAAACATTTCATTCCACGGCATCCCAGGCCGCGCAGATAGCCCGCGACGCAAAAGTGAAGCGTCTGCTTATCGGACACTTCTCAGCCCGCTATGAGGATGAAAGGATATTGCTGGATGAGGCTGCGGCGGTTTTCCCCGAAACCATGTTGGCGTCGGAAAATCTGACGGTGTCTCTTTAAGTTAAATAAAAGGAAATCGATTAAACCAACTCTTTTAAACCGGGTCATAATCCCGTGATGAAGGTTTACACCAACAGTATGGACAGTTATTATGAATAAGGAATATGACATAACCGCTTTGCTTCAGAACCCGCAGACGCAGCGCAAGGCTTTTGAACGAGTGGTAAATATGTATAGTGAGCAGCTTTACTGGCAGATCAGGCGTATGGTAGTTTCGCATGACGATGCCAACGATTTGCTTCAGAACACGTTTGTAAAGGCTTGGAGCAATCTGGACTATTTTCGCGGCGAGGCCAAACTGTCGACTTGGCTGTATCGTATCGCCTTGAATGAATGTCTGAATTTTCTGAACAAGCAGCGGGCGGAACGTAATCTTTCGATAGACGAGGTGGATTCAACGTTGCTCAACAAGTTGGAGAGCGATGCTTATTTTGACGGTGACGAGGTGCAGAAGCAATTTCAGCGGGCTGTTCTCCGGCTTCCCGAAAAGCAAAGGATGATATTCAACCTGAAATATTTTCAGGAGATGAAGTATGAAGACATTTCGGACATTCTCGGAACGAGTGTCGGGGCCCTGAAAGCTTCTTATCATCACGCGGTGAAAAAAATAGAGGACTTTTTCGGCCAAAATGATTAAACCTTTTTCTATTTATGGTATCTAATAAACAAAGGAGGTGAAATTATGACGAAGGAAGAAAAAAACTTGCGCAAAAGATGCGGTAACCATAATCCTTTCACTGTGCCCGAAGGGTATTTCGAGGGATTTGCCGCACGTATGATGGAACAGCTTCCGGAAAAAGAATTTCGTGAGGCTCCTAAAGTAACGACATGGCAACGCGTCAAGCCGTGGGTATATATGGCTGCTATGTTTTGCGGACTGATGCTGAGTGTGCGGGTGTTCGTGGGAGAAAATCCGGAAACAAATGCAGAAACCACCGATGCGTCCGAGTTTAGTGACGAATATATAATAGACGGAATCATCAATGAGACGATGATGGATGATTATACTTTATATCAGTATCTCACCGATGCCGATACAAACATATATTATTAATGTGTAAGATGAAGAATAGGATTTATGTTTTGGCTTTGCTTGTAATGACCTGCGTCATGGGATTGCAGGCGCAGTCTTCACGATTGAGCAAGGAGGAGTTTCGCCAGCATCAGCAGAAATTCATTACGGAGCGGGCGCAGTTGAGCAGTGAAGAGGCGAGACAGTTTTTCCCCCTTTATTTTGAGTTGCAGGACAAGAAGCAGGAATGCAACAGAGCTGCCTGGCAAAAGCAGCGGAAAGGGAAAGATGAAAAAACAACGGAAGAAGAATATGCCCAGATTGTAGAAGATGTGATTCAGGCTCGCATTGATGTTGACCGGATGGAATTGGAGTATGTGCGGAAGTACAAGCGCTTTCTGTCGGCCGAGAAGATTTATCTGATTCAGAAGGCGGAGATGCGTTTCCACCGGGAGCTGCTGAAAGACATACGCTCACCTAAACAGGGAAAGAACAAAAGGTAAAAAGAGTTTTGGATACGGGCTTTTCCTTATTTTTGCAGGATGAAAAAAGAATGTGGCAGTAATGAGATTTACTGCCACACTTGTTTTGTTTGTGGCCGGCAATGGGCTTATTTGAAAATTTTCCCGCCTAAGCAGAGTCCGAGTGCGGTAAAGGCAAGTGCGCATATCACGCTTGTGAGTATATAGACAATGCCCGAGAGGCGCTGGCCTGCCTGAAAAAGTTGTAAGGCCTGCGCCGAAAAGGTGGAAAACGTGGTAAAGCCTCCGCAAAAGCCTATGGCCGCAAACAGATAAGCGTCTCCTTTGGTTGCCGCGATAAGGATTCCTATCAGGAATGACCCGATGATGTTTGCGGCGAATGTGGCCAATTCGGACGCGATGGCCAGATGGGCGGCAAGGAGTGTCAGTGTATATCTTGAGATGCTTCCTAAGGCACCTCCAAGACCAACCAAGATAAATTCTTTAATCATTGTTGTTGTCGTCATTAGGATTAGGTTCAGTTTTGTTGGCTTCTGTATTCGTTCGGAAACGAACCGGTGATTCTTTTAAACCACAGGCAGAATTGCTGTACGCTTGAAAAGCCCAGCAGCGATGATATGGCTGCCGGCGTGTCGCTTCTTTCGGCAAGCATGTGTCTGGCGGCTTCCAGACGCTTGGCTTGAAAGTATTCGGCCAGGGTCTTGCCTGTTTCAAATTTCAGCAAGTCCTCGAAGTAATGAGGGGAAAGCTTTAGCCGCTCGGCGCAATATTGGGCAGTGGGAAATGTTCCGCCGCTTAATGTGCCCGAGCTGATATATTTGTCCAGCAGATTGTCTGCCTGTCTGATGAGCCGTTTGTTCTTGTTCTCGCGCGTGATGAACTGGCGTTCGTAGAACCGGGAACAGTAGTCCAGCAGCAGTTCGATATATCGCGAGATAAGTATCTGGCTGTGCCGGTCGATCGGATGATGAAGCTCGCTGTCCATTTCTTGCAGGCATTCGGTTATCTTGTCTTTTTCCCGTACCGACAGATGGAGTGCTTCTTCTTTCCGATAATGGAAAAATGTATATTGCCCGATGCTTTCTTTCAGATTGGTGCCGTGAAGCAGGTCGGGATGAAAGGCAAGCAGCCATCCGCATTGTGGAAGCACGCGCTTGCATGTCATGTCGAATGTCTGTTCGGGAGGCAGGAACACCATAGTGGCATACGAAAAGTCATAAGATTTGCGTCCGCAGCAGCAACAGCCCCCTTTGTCGTTCTCGATTAGCAGGATGGTATAGAAGTCGAAGCGGATGCCATGCTGCTTTACATCGGCTTTATCTTCCAACCGTATCACGCTGGCCAACGGATGAAGCGTCTGGCATCCCAAGCAACAATTGCATTGATGTACCGTCTTTATATCCAGAATTTCTTTCATGAATTATCAAAATCTTGTGCTGACCTGTTGTCTTCTGCTGCAAAGGTAGGAATAAAAATTTTAGCTTGTCTGCTTCCATGCCGCGATTCTGTAATTTGGGTTGTTATCTCCGTAATAAGGGTAATGTGTTTAAAAGACAAAAAAACTTGTTCGGGTTTTTTAATGATAAAGTATGCCGCTCGTTTGTTTGTGTTTGGCTTTTCGTATTTATCTTTGCACCTTGAAAAATGAGACTTGTAAAAGGGAACTGTTTGTCATGACGGAAGGAAAGTTAAATAACGCAGAGGGCTTGTTGGCATTAATCCGCGAAGGGCGTTCGATGACATTGGGCCAGCAGTTGAAATTGACTGTTCAGCTTAGTGTTCCGGCCATTGTTGCTCAGTTCTCGTCCATAGCCATGCAGTATATCGATGCTTCTATGGTTGGAAGTCTGGGAGCGGAAGCCTCGGCTTCCATCGGTCTGGTGTCGACCACGACTTGGCTTTTCAGTGGTTTGTGCGGTGCTTGCGCCACGGGATTCTCGGTTCAGGTGGCCCATGCCATAGGAGCGGGTGATATGAAGTTGGCCCGTGTCATACTTCGTCAGGCATTGGTGGCCACACAACTTTTTGTCTTCATGTTGGCCGCCGTTGGAATCTTCATTAGCGGGGCTTTGCCGCACTGGTTGGGTGGGGATGCTTCGATTTGCGACGATTCGTCGCTTTATTTTCTTGTTTATTCTTCTTTTCTTCCTCTTTTGCAGCTTAATTTTCTTTCGGGCGGCATGTTGCGCTGTAGCGGCAATATGCGTATACCGAGCATGTTGAGCGTGCTGATGTGTGTGCTTGACGTGATTTTCAATTATCTTTTGATATTTCCTTCGCGTGAAGTGTGTTGGTTTGGTCTTTCTTTTTTTATGCCGGGAGCGGGAATGAAAGTGGCAGGTGCTGCCTTAGGCACCGGACTTGCCGAGCTGGTTACGGCGGGACTTATGACATGGTTTCTTTGCACCCGTTCTTCTGACCTGAATTTAAGTAGGGAGCGCGGCAGTTTCCTCTTGCGTAAGACGACTGTCAGAAAGGCTCTTCACATTGGACTGCCGATGGGAATCGAGCATGCCGTCATTTGCGGCGCACAGATAATGACGACAGTCATTGTTGCACCGTTGGGAATCTTTTCCATAGCGGCCAATTCTTTCGCCATTACAGCGGAAAGTCTTTGCTATATGCCTGGCTATGGCATTGCGGATGCGGCTACGACTTTGGTAGGTCAAAGTCTGGGGGCGGGACGCAGGGATCTGACGCGCCGTTTCGCCCGCATAACGGTGCTGATGGGCATGACTATCATGGGGCTTATGGGAGTAATAATGTATTTGGCGGCTCCTGTAATAATTGGAGTGATGACTCCGGATGCGGAAGTCCTTTCGCTGGGAGTGATGGCCCTGCGTATAGAAGCTTTTGCAGAACCGATGTTTGCTGCGGCTATTGTGGCTTATGGTGTGTTTGTCGGTGCGGGCAGCACAATCATCCCTTGTGTCATGAACTTTTTCAGCATTTGGGCAGTCCGGCTGACTCTTGCAGCTTCGCTTGCTCCCTCTATGGGATTGAAGGGAGTATGGCTGGCTATGTGCATCGAGCTGTGTTTCCGGGGACTTATATTCCTGATACGCCTGGAAAAGGGAAACTGGATGAAGAAAATATAATCCGTAATTAGGGTCATATCATCTGTAATTTGTTTATGGCGGGACAGCGGGTAAAAACTTATTTTTGTAGCATGAAGATCAATGTATAAATAATATAAAGATGGAAGAGATAAGGAATAAAGAATATGGAGGCGAACGTCCTCTGTTTGCATCGCATGACCTGTATCTGGAAAACGTGGTGATACATGCCGGAGAATCGGCTTTAAAGGAATGCAGCAATATTGAAGCGGTGAATTGTCGCTTTGAAGGGAAGTATCCTTTCTGGCATGTGGATGGTTTTGTGGTCAGGAAGTGTCTGTTTGCCGAAGGTGCGCGTGCTGCCTTGTGGTATTCGCGCAATCTGGAGATGACGGATACGCAGGTAGATGCTCCGAAGATGTTTCGTGAAATGGACGGCATCCGCCTGGAAAATGTGCGGATACCGGATGCTCAGGAAACGCTTTGGCACTGCAAGAACGTTGAATTGAAGAATGTGGAAGTGGCTCACGCCGATTATCTCTTTATGCACAGTGAAAATATCCGCATAGAAAACTACCGCCAGCAGGGCAATTATTCTTTCCAGTATTGTAAGAATGTGGAAATCCACAATGCTGTCATTGATTCGAAAGATGCTTTCTGGAATACAGAGAACGTTACAGTTTACGATTCTGAACTGGAAGGCGAGTATTTGGGTTGGCATTCCAGAAATTTGCGCCTGGTAAACTGTAAGATATCCGGTACCCAACCGCTGTGTTATGCCCATGGTCTGGTGATGGAGAACTGTGTGATGGCCGACGATTGCGATTTGTCTTTTGAATACAGCAGTGTGCAGGCCACCGTTAAGAGCCCGATACACAGTGTGAAGAACCCGCGCACTGGAAGCATTACGGCAGAAAGCTATGGTGAGATTATTCTGGACGGAAATATCAAGGCTCCGGCTGACTGCGAATTGAGATTGTGGAAAAACTGAAACGGCTTTATGAAATATAATTTCGATGAGATAGTGCCTCGCCGCAATACGCTTTCTTATAAATGGGACAGTGCGGCAGACGGGGAAGTGCTTCCGATGTGGGTGGCTGATATGGATTTCCGTACGGCACCTGCCATTGTGGAAGCCTTGCAGAAGCGTGTTTCTCATGGTATCTTTGGATATACGCGCGTTCCCGACGCTTATTACGATGCGGTCATCAATTGGTTCGGCAGGCGGCACGGGTGGAAAATCCGGAGGGAACGGATGATCTATACATCGGGAGTCGTGCCTGCCCTTTCTGCCATAATCAAGGCGCTGACTGTGCCGGGCGACAAGGTGGTGGTGCAGACTCCTGTCTATAACTGCTTCTTTTCTTCGATTCGCAATAACGGATGTACGCTTGTAAGTAACCCGTTGGTTAGGGTGGAAGATACCTGGAAAATGGATTTTGAAGACTTGGAACAGAAGGTGTCCGACCCGAAGGTGAAGCTTTTCCTGTTGTGCAATCCGCATAATCCGGCGGGAAGAGTCTGGACGCAGGAGGAACTGACACGGATGGGGGAGATTTGTTTCCGTCATGATGTGATGATAATTTCGGACGAAATTCACTGCGAACTGGTTTTTCCGGAATACAGATACATTCCGTTCGCTTCCATATCGGAAGAGTTTGCCGCCCGGTCGGTGACATGCATATCCCCCAGTAAGGCTTTTAACATGGCGGGACTGCAAATCGCAAACATTGTAGCTCCGGATGAAGAGGTGCGCCGGAAGATTGACAAGGCAATCAACATCAATGAGGTGTGCGATGTGAATCCGTTTGGCGTTTTGGCGACGATTGCGGCATACAATGAAGGAGAGGAATGGCTCGTGCAGCTGCTCGACTATCTGAAGGGAAACTATTTGTGGATGCGTGACTTCTGCCGGAAGTATCTGCCCCAGTTCCCTGTAAGCAGGCTTGAAGGGACTTATCTGGTATGGATGGACTGTTCGCCGCTGCATCAAAGTTCGGAGGAACTGGAGCGGAATCTGATGAAGGAAAGCAGACTGTGGCTGAATGCCGGTGCGATGTATGGAGCGGAAGGCGAAGGTTTCATGCGCTGGAATATAGCCTGTCCGCGTTCGGTACTGGAGGAAGGACTGAATCGCTTCTGCAAATACGTGTGCGGGAAATGATGCGGATTTTGTAACTCCCCTCTGAAAGCATTTGTGTTTTTAGAGGGGATTCTTTATTTTTGCCATGAAATAAAAAGACTGAACTGATATGGGATTAGGAAAATGGATTGGCGGAATCATGGGATTTATGGCCGGCGGCCCTTTGGGCGCATTGGCCGGTTATGCGTTAGGCTCTTTGTTTGACAAGGCCACGGATATTTCCGGACAGTCAGGCGGAGAAACCGGCGGTTATGGCGGATATACCGGGCAGCGGAACAGTTTTCTTTTTTCGATGCTGGTGATGGCCTCGTATATCATGCGGGCCGACGGGCGTGTCATGCATAGTGAAATGGAGTTTGTCCGCCAGTTCCTGCGGGTGAATTTTGGGGAGGCGGCTGTTTCCGAAGGCGAACAGATTCTGTTGAACCTTTTCGAAGAGCGCAAGCGTATGGAGCGGACAGACCCGATGGCCTTCAAAAACACGATTCATGACTGCGGGGCTCAGATTGCGGCTAATCTTACTTATGAAGAGCGGCTGCAAATGTTGAGTTTCCTTGCCAAGATAGCCCAAAGCGACGGGAGTGTCTGTCAGGCGGAAATAGATGCCCTGAAGGAAGTGGCTCTTGCTATGGGACTTTCCTTGCGGGAAGTCGAGTCGATGCTCAGTCTGAAGAGCGATTCACTGGCGGATGCTTATAAGGTGCTCGAAGTGGAACCGTCGGCCACTGACGAGGAAGTGCGTGCGGCATACCGGCGTCTGGCCCTGAAGCATCATCCCGACCGTGTGGCGACATTGGGCGAAGACATCCGTAAGGCGGCTGAAGAAAAATTCCAGCAGATCAACAGTGCGAAAGAGCGCATCTATAAGGCCAGAGGGATGAAGTGAACCCCGCTGTAGGATAAGGTAAAAGTCTTGTCGGCTCCTGTCAAAAAAAGTTTTTGTCAGGAGCCGGCTGCTTTTTTGAAGGCATCAAAAGAAGTGTCCTTTCTGAAAACATGTTGAGTAACACGAAAGTTTTTATTGCTTTTCCCGATTATAATCCCTAATTTGCGCTTCATTAAAGAGATATGAGAAGCATATCCTTTTGTTACTAATTAAATCATGAAAAACCATGAAAGTATATCAAACCAATGAAATCAAGAACATTGCACTTTTAGGCAATGATGGATCAGGGAAAACCACTCTCACGGAAGCGCTGCTTTATGAGAGTGGTATTATAAAACGCAGAGGCAGAATTACCGCCAAGAATACAGTCAGCGATTATTTTCCGGTAGAGCAGGAATACGGCTATTCCGTCTTCTCTACCGTTTATCATGTGGAATGGAACGGAAAGAAGCTGAACATCATAGACTGTCCGGGCAGCGACGACTTCGTGGGAGCGGCAATAACGGCGCTTAATGTAACGGATACGGCCATTTTGTTATTGAACGGCCAGTACGGGCCGGAGGTCGGAACGCAGAATCATTTCCGGTATACCGAGAAATTAGGCAAGCCGGTCATCTTTCTTGTGAACCAGCTTGACAACGAGAAATGTGATTTCGACCATGTGCTTGAACAGTTGAAAGAGAATTACGGCTCTAAAGTTGTGCCGGTTCAGTATCCTTTGACTACGGGACCGGACTTCAATTCATTGATTGATGTACTTTTGATGAAGAAATATTCGTGGGGACCCGAAGGCGGTGCGCCTACCATCGAGCCGGTTCCCGCAGAGGAAATGGAAAAAGCACAGGCTTGGCACAAGACTTTGGTCGAGGCCGCCGCAGAGCATGACGAGACATTGATGGAAAAGTTCTTTGAGTCGGAGTCATTGACCGAAGACGAAATGCGCGAAGGCATCCGCAAGGGACTGGCTGCGCGCGGCATGTTCCCGGTGTTTTGCGTATGTGCAGGCAAGGATATGGGTGTGCGCCGCCTGATGGAGTTCTTGGGAAATGTCGTTCCGTTTGTTGATGAAATGCCTCCTGTGCATAATACTCGTGGCGTAGTGGTGCCGCCAAGTGCTGACGGGCCTACTTCATTATATTTCTTTAAGACGGCAATCGAACCGCATATAGGGGATGTGCAGTATTTTAAGGTAATGAGCGGAACCGTTCATGAAGGGGATGACCTTACAAATGCAGACCGCGGCTCTAAGGAACGTATGGCTCAACTTTATGTTTGTGCAGGAGCAAACCGTGAGAAGGTGGACGAACTCCGTGCGGGAGATATTGGCTGTACGGTGAAGCTTAAGGATGTAAAGACGGGGAATACGCTGAACGGGAAGGATTGCGAAAACCGCTTTAACTTTATCAAATATCCGAATCCCAAATATACCCGTGCCATCAAGCCGGTAAACGAGGCGGATACGGAAAAGATGATGGCTGTTTTGAACCGTATGCGCGAGGAAGATCCGACATGGGTGGTGGAACAGTCGAAGGAACTCAAGCAGATATTGGTTCATGGTCAGGGAGAATTCCATTTGCGTACGTTGAAGTGGCGTCTGGAAAACAATGAAAAGCTGCAAGTGCAGTTCTTTGAGCCGAAGATTCCTTATCGTGAAACCATAACGAAGGCTGCCCGTGCGGATTATCGCCATAAGAAACAGTCGGGTGGAGCCGGACAGTTTGGTGAAGTTCATCTGATTGTAGAGCCTTATTATGAGGGCATGCCTGCGCCGGAGATATATAAATTCGGTGGTCAGGAATTCAAGATGAATGTAAAGAGTACTGAAACAATCGATTTGGAATGGGGTGGAAAATTGGTATTCGTTAACAGTGTCGTCGGCGGAGCCATTGATACCCGCTTTATGCCTGCCATATTGAAAGGTGTGATGAGCCGTATGGAGCAAGGTCCGCTTACGGGTTCGTATGCTCGTGATGTGCGTGTAATCGTTTATGACGGGAAGATGCATCCGGTGGATTCCAATGAAATATCCTTTATGTTGGCAGGCCGTCATGCGTTCAGTGATGCATTCAAGAATGCCGGCCCGAAAATCTTGGAACCGATTTATGATGTGGAAGTGTTCTGCCCGAGTGACAAGTTGGGTGATGTGATGAGTGACATGCAGGGACGCCGTGGAATGATTATGGGTATGAGCAGTGAAAAGGGGTATGAGAAGTTGGCGGCTAAAGTTCCATTGAAGGAAATGTCTAACTATTCAACGGCGTTGAGTTCGTTGACAGGAGGACGTGCTTCGTTTATTATGAAGTTCGCAAGCTATGAACTTGTCCCGACGGATGTTCAGACCAAACTGATCAAAGAGTTTGAAGAGCAGGAAAAGGACGAAGCTTGATGTAAAGGATATTTTTCAGCTCGTTTATAGAAATAAGGTATTGCCACAGGAAATGCGGCAATACCTTTTCTTTTAAGAATACAGATGGAAATGCCTTTGCATGGGCTTGGAAAAAGGCGGCATGTCTGGATTAAAGAGCGTAGTCCTGTATTCCCGTTTAACTAACTTTATATAAAGAGGCGTTTATGCTTGTCTTTGTTTAATTTTTTATTATTTTTGCATGAAAGAGATGGTGTTGCCTGATTTTAGTTCCTCTTTTATGATGCTAAAGTCTGTATTCGGTTAATATTAGGGAATTGCGGATTAAAACATGTTAAGCAAGATACTATTTAAGGTTTAGGCTGTTAATTTTGTCTGCATGAAAAAGTCAACTATTTGGATATTGGGTATTGTAATGGGATTGTCTTTTCTAAGCCTGCTTTATTTGCAGGTTAGCTATATAGAGGAGATGGTCAAAATGCGGCGTGGACAGTTTGAAGAGAATGTAAACCGCAGTTTGGGGAAGGCTGTGCATAATCTTGAACTGGTAGAGACCAAGAGGTATCTGGAGAAGGATGTGGCGGCACAAGAACGGGCAATGCAGCTGTCCCAACAGCTGGAGCAGCAAAATAATGGCAAGGTGGTGGAACATCACCAGTATACCGTTACTTCACCCGACGGGACAACCTTCTCGACTTTTGAGATGAAGACCATAACAAACCGTCGCTCTTCTGGATTCCCTAAAGTGCCTTTCTCTACCGGAAAGAATATAGCGCAGACTTCGCGGGCCTTGCAGGAAATCCTGAAGGAACGGTATGTCTATCAGCGTGCTCTGCTTGATGAAGTGGTCTATAATATACTTTATACTGCAAGTGACAAGCCGTTGAAGGAGCGGATTAACTTTAAGCAGTTGGATCATTTCCTGAAATCGGAATTGTTTAATAACGGAATCGATATCCCTTATCACTTTTCAGTGACCGATCGTGACGGCAAGGAGGTGTATCGTTGCTCGGACTATATGTATAATGATGAGAAGGTATATTCCCGTCTGCTGTTTGAAAAAGACCCTCCGGCCAAGATGGGATTCGTGAATATATTCTTTCCGACTATGGATGACTATATCTTCAGTTCGGTAAGGTTCATGATTCCTTCGATTATATTCACATTGGTCTTGTTGGTGACATTCATCTTTACCATTTATATCATCTTCCGGCAAAAGAAGCTGACAGAGATAAAAAATGATTTCATCAATAACATGACTCATGAGTTCAAGACTCCGATTTCTACAATCTCTTTGGCGGCGCAGATGTTGAATGACCCGGCCGTGGGGAAATCCCCGGTTATGTTCAAGCATATCTCGGGAGTAATCAACGATGAAACAAAGCGTCTGCGCTTTCAGGTAGAGAAAGTGTTGCAGATGTCGATGTTTGAGAAGCAGAGTGTAACGTTGAAAAAGAAAGAGGTTGATGCGAATGCTTTAATAAGCAGTGTAGTAAACACCTTCAGACTGAAGGTGGAAAAATATGGAGGTTCTTTAGACGCTGAACTAAATGCTGAAGATCCTGTTATATTTGTAGATGAAATGCATTTTACGAACGTTATCTTCAATCTGTTGGACAATGCAGTGAAGTATAAGAAGCCGGAAGGAGACATAGAACTGAAGGTGAAAACTTGGAATGAGTCGGGCAAACTGTATGTCTCGATCGAAGATAATGGAATCGGTATCAAGAAGGAAAACTTGAAAAAGATATTTGATAAGTTCTATCGTGTCCATACAGGAAACCTGCATGATGTAAAAGGTTTTGGGCTTGGACTGGCGTATGTGAAGAAAATCATTACAGACCACAAAGGCACAATCCGTGCTGAAAGTGAGCTGAATGTAGGAACTAAATTTATTATTGTATTACCTTTATTTAAAGACGAATAGTATGGACGAAAAATTGCGGCTTTTGTTGTGCGAAGATGATGAGAATCTTGGCATGTTATTGAGAGAATATTTGCAGGCTAAAGGCTATGCTGCTGACCTTTGCCCTGACGGTGAAGTGGGATACAAGACCTTTCTGAAAAACAAGTATGACTTATGCGTGCTCGATGTGATGATGCCGCGTAAGGACGGATTCACGTTGGCTCAGGAAATTCGTCAGGCAAACGCGGAGATTCCTATCATCTTCCTGACGGCAAAAACATTGAAAGAAGATATATTGGAAGGCTTTAAGATTGGGGCGGATGATTATATCACCAAACCGTTCAGTATGGAAGAGCTTACTTTCCGTATCGAGGCCATCTTGCGCCGTGTGCGGGGCAAACGGAACAAGGAGAGCAATATCTATAAGATAGGTCGTTTCACATTTGACACCCAGAAACAAATCCTGGCGATAGGGGACAAGCAGACCAAGCTGACCACGAAAGAATCTGAATTGTTAGGCTTGCTCTGTGCGCACGCCAATGAAATCTTGCAGCGTGACTTTGCCTTGAAGACCATTTGGATTGATGACAATTATTTTAATGCAAGGAGCATGGATGTGTACATCACGAAGCTGCGCAAGCATTTGCGGGAGGATGAATCCATAGAGATTATTAATATCCACGGAAAGGGATATAAGCTGATTATTCCCGAAGACTGATGTCGCTTGGTGACACGGTGGGAATAAAAAAGCCTGAACCGGAAAACGGTTCAGGCTTTTTTATTAAATGATTAGGCAGGAATGTCAGTCTGTAATGCGCTTGTTGACAATAATGTGCACAAGCAGTCCGACAACGACTACTACCAGTGATAAGCCTAATATGGCGTTGTTATTAACGTTGCCGTTTGCAAAGCAAGCGATCAGGATAACAGCACCGATTACCACCAATATCACTCCCAAATTCTTTAATAAGCTTTTCATGTGTGTCTTCTATTTTATGGTTTATTTTTTCTTGGTTACAAATTAAAGCATAATTCTTTTATAAAGGAAATTATTTTGATAAAAAAAACGGAATTTCAAGTAAATATCTTTTGTGTATTGCGTGAAGGGGACTTGGCTGTCATGTTTTGAAAGTGATTTGTTGCGCTGTGTTCTCGAATGTTTCTTCGTGGAAGTTTCGAGAATCGCTTTTGATGGTTTTGTCTGGCGGTGGAATGTTTTTGGCAGATTCTATGATGGGAAAAGTCTTTTTGAAGGAGCGGTGCGGAATAAGCCTGATGAAAAGATGTTTTTTCAGTATCCGATTGCCGAAATATGCTGCAAAAAAATATTTTGTTTCGTAGATGATTGGTTTTTTTATGTCCTTTCCTTCTTAAAAAATGTGCAAAGGTTTGTTTGTTCAGGAAAAAGTCGTACCTTTGCGCCGCAAAAACAATTTATTATTAATAACAAATTAACGAATTAGTATGAATCAATACGAAACCGTTTTCATCTTAACTCCCGTTTTGTCTGATGCTCAGATGAAGGAAGCGGTAGAGAAGTTCAAAGGTGTCCTGACGCAAGCAGGCGCAGAGATTATCAATGAAGAAAGCTGGGGACTGAAGAAACTGGCTTATCCGATACAGAAAAAATCTACCGGTTTCTATCAGCTGATTGAGTTTAAGGCAGAACCGTCGGTTATCGCCAAACTGGAAGTAAATTTCCGTCGTGACGAACGTGTTATCCGCTTCTTGACTTTCAAGATGGATAAGTATGCTGCAGAGTATGCTGCTAAAAGAAGAAGTATTAAATCAACTAAAAAGGAGGAAAACTAATCATGGCACAGCAACAATCAGAAATCAGATATTTAACTCCGCCTTCAGTAGACGTTAAAAAGAAAAAGTATTGTCGTTTTAAAAAGAGTGGCATCAAGTATATTGACTATAAGGATCCCGAATTCTTGAAGAAGTTCTTGAACGAACAAGGTAAGATTCTTCCACGCCGCATCACTGGTACTTCATTGAAATATCAGCGCCGTGTTGCACAGGCTGTAAAGAGAGCTCGTCATTTGGCCTTGCTGCCTTACGTAACTGATTTGATGAAATAATTTAAAGAGGAATAAGAGTATGGAAGTTATTTTGAAAGAAGATGTAGTTAATTTGGGCTACAAGAATGATATTGTAACCGTAAAGTCCGGTTATGGTCGTAATTATCTTATTCCGACAGGAAAGGCAGTGATTGCATCGCCGGCCGCTAAAAAAATGTTGGCTGAAGAACTGAAGCAACGTGCACACAAATTGGAAAAGATCAAGAAGGATGCTGAAGCAGTAGCTGAGTCTCTGAAAGATGTTTCTTTGAAAATCGCTACGAAGGTTAGTGCAACCGGTGTTATTTATGGATCTGTAGGAAATATCCAGATTGCTGACGAGTTGGCTAAACTGGGTCACAACATCGATCGTAAGATTATCGTTGTAAAAGGTCAGGTAAAAGAGGTCGGACACTATACGGCAACTGTCAAGCTGCATAAAGAGGTGTCTGTTGAAATACCTTTTGAAGTAGTGGCAGAAGAAGCTTAATTTATTATCTGTAGATACTTCAAATCCCGATTGGAATACTTTCTGATCGGGATTTTTTGTTGTTCTTTGGATTTTGTCGGAGATTTCAGGCAGGATGGAAATAAAAAAGTCTGGCAATGCATTAGCACCCAGACTTTCAATTCTCTCTAATGTTCGATTAGATTATTCAGCTACAACGGCTGAATCAGTAGCAGCTGAATCAACTGCGGCAGAATCGGCAACTACCGGAGTAGCTTCTTCTACAACTGTTGCGGTTGAATCAACGTTTGCTTCACTGTTAGCTGCTTTGTTTCCGCAAGAAGCGAAAGATACAGCAGCAAATGCTACGAACAAAAACACTAATTTTTTCATTTTCTTTGCTTTTTTAATCTGTAATACTATGTTGCTTTCTTAAAACGTTGCAAAGATATAGACTTTTAAGATATGTTGTTCTTCCGGATACAACTTTTTTTGAAAAAAATATGTTTTACAATATAATATCCGGATAGGGTCAATCTGCTTTGATAAGTAGAGGAGGCTTTATGGTAGGAAGAATCCAATAAAATGTTTACCTTTGTAAAAATCTACCAATGAAAGAGGAAATATGATAGATACAACTGTTTTTCAGGATAAAAAAGCTGTTTATTATACATTAGGATGTAAGCTGAATTTTTCGGAGACTTCTTCTATCGGAAAGATATTGAAGGAGGTGGGAGTCCGGACAGCGCGTAAAGGGGAAAGGGCGGATATTTGCGTCATAAATACCTGCTCGGTAACGGAGGTCGCGGACAAGAAATGCCGGCAGGCGATTCATCGCTTGACGAAGGCGCATCCGGGGGCTTTTGTTGTTGTGACAGGGTGTTATGCACAGTTGAAGCCGCAGCAGGTGGCGGATATAGAGGGAGTAGACCTTGTTTTAGGGGCGGAACAGAAGGGAGATCTGGTTGATTATTTGGGTAGGTTGGATAAGCGTGAGCGGGGAGAGGCAATCGTTACAGAAGCGAAAGATATCCGGAAGTTTTCTCCGTCCTGTTCGCGAGGCGACCGCACACGCTATTTCCTGAAGGTTCAAGACGGCTGCGATTATTTTTGCTCTTACTGTACGATTCCTTTTGCCCGAGGGAGGAGCCGTAACGGAAGGATTGAAGATCTGGTGAATCAGGCTCGTCAGGCGGTGGCCGAAGGGGGAAAGGAAATTGTGCTTACGGGTGTTAATATCGGAGACTTCGGTAAAACTACCGGTGAGACCTTTTTGGATTTGGTGAAGGCCCTTGATGAAGTGGAAGGAATCAGCCGATACCGCATTTCGTCTATAGAGCCTAACCTGCTTACCGACGAGGTCATAGAGTATGTTTCCACATCCAGACATTTCATGCCCCATTTTCACATTCCTTTACAGTCAGGGTGCGATGAGGTTTTGAAGCTTATGCGCAGGCGCTATGATACGGCACTGTTTGCTTCCAAGATACACAAGATAAAGTCTTTGATGCCTGATGCGTTCATAGGAGTAGATGTGATAGTCGGTACGAGAGGGGAGACTTCGGAATATTTTGACACGGCGTATGATTTTATACAGGGATTAGACATCACCCAGCTTCATGTGTTCAGTTATTCCGAACGCCCCGGTACGCAGGCTTTGAAGATAGATTATGTGGTTTCTGCTGAGGAAAAGCATCGGCGCAGCCAGTGTCTGCTGGCTCTTTCCGATGATAAAACGCGTGCTTTTTATGCGTCTCACATCGGGAAAGAAGCTGAGGTGCTGATGGAAAAGTCGAGGGCTGGAGTGCCGATGCACGGGTTTACGAAGAATTATATCCGTGTGGAATTGCCTCATGACGATATGCTTGACAATCATTTGGTGCGTGTGCGTCTGGGAGATTTCAATGAAGATGCGACCGCTTTAAAAGGCATATTGTTATGAAAACGGCTGTCGTCATACTGAATTGGAACGGTGTTGAGATGCTTCGCCGCTTTCTTCCTTCCGTGCTGGCCTGTTCAAAAGGCGAAGATACAGAGGTCTGTGTGGTGGATAATGGCTCGACAGACAATTCTTGTGAGCTTGTGAAATGGGAATTTCCTGAGGTGCGGCTGATTCGCTTGCCTGAGAACTATGGATTTGCGGACGGATATAACAAGGCTTTTGAAAGGGTGGAAGCGGAGTATGTGGTGTTGCTTAACAGTGATGTGGAGGTTGCTCCCGGATGGCTCTCCCGGATGACAGACTATATGGATGCGCATCCCGAGGTAGCCGCCTGCCAGCCGAAGCTGCTGAGTTTCCGTGAAAAGAACCGTTTTGAATATGCCGGAGCGGCAGGAGGGTTTATCGATTATTACGGTTATCCCTTTTGTCGCGGGCGTATATTCGGTTCGGTTGAGGAGGATAGAGGGCAGTATGATGAAGTGATTCCGGTATTCTGGGCTACGGGGGCCGCGCTCCTGATACGTTTGCAGGCATATCGGGAGGTCGGCGGACTTGATGGGCGGTTCTTTGCGCACATGGAGGAAATAGATCTTTGCTGGCGTTTGCGAAGCCGCGGCTATGGCATAGTTTGT
This sequence comes from uncultured Bacteroides sp., assembly GCA_949294185.1. GTDB lineage: Bacteria > Bacteroidota > Bacteroidia > Bacteroidales > Bacteroidaceae > Phocaeicola. The sequence goes on along the minus strand of CASFGA010000002.1, from coordinate 203,667 downwards.
CTTCCGTTCAGCAAAGTGTATCATGTGGGGGCGGCTACACTGAAAAAGGAAAATCCGAGAAAGACCTTTTTGAATTTCCGGAATAATCTGCTGATGCTTTATAAGAATCTTCCGGCGCATGAATTGCGTCCGGTTATGCGTCTTCGCTGGTGTCTGGATTATATTGCGGCGGCGGTTTTTTTCTTGAAGGCTGATTTTCAGAATGCACGTGCTGTGGTCAGTGCCCGTCAGGAATATTGTCGGATGCGCCCGCTGTTTGAGGAGAACCGGCGCGAAAATCTGCGCCGCACTGTGCAGACGGATATTCCGGAGCGTTTTCGCTTCAGTATCTTGTGGCAGGCAATGGTGTGCGGGCGGCGGTTATTCTCCGATTTGAAGCGTTAGGTGAGGTTTTTGATGGGGCATCGTGTCCTGTTTGAGGGATGAAATCTTTTTCTGATGCCGGGGAAAAGGCTTTTTTTCGCGGCGGAATGTCTTTCCCAAATGGTGGCAGGCAGGGGAGGCTTGTATTTTTGATATGTCCCAATATCTCTTCTTCCTGGCTTGGGTGAAACCAGGTTATGCCCAGATCACGCTTGAACCATGTCAGTTGTTTTCGGGAATAGATTCGGGAATTCTGCTTGATTTTCTCTATGGCGAAAGGCAGTGTCCATTCTCCGTCAAAATACCGGAACAGCTCTTTATAGCCTACAGTGTTCAGTGAATTGAGATGTTTATAAGGGTAGACACTGCGCGCTTCCTCAAGCAGCCCTTCTTCCATCATCAGGTCTACGCGGCGGTTGATACGGTCATAAAGTTCTTCCCGTTCGCGCCGCAGACCGATTTTCAGGATACGGAAAGGGCGTTGCTTATGGCTTTGCGTGCGGAAAGAGGTATAGGTCTTGCCCGTCATATAGCAGATTTCGAGCGCATGAATGACGCGTTTTGGGTTTTTGCGGTCTACAATGGCGTAATATGCAGGATCCAAAAGTTTTAGTTCCGCGCACAAACGTTCCAGTCCTTCCGTTTCATATCGCGTCATCATCAGTTCACGGGTGTCTTTGTCTACAGTAGGAATATCGTCGATTCCCTTGCATACAGCATCCACATACATCATCGAACCTCCGGTGAGCAGTACCACGGAATGCGTCTTGAAAAGCTCTTCCAGTTTTTTCAAGACTTCAGCCTCATATTGGGCTGCGCTGTAATAGTCGGTAAGTTGCAGGATGCCGACAAAGTGATGGGGAACACGGGCAAGCTGCTCTGGCGTGGGGGCGGCTGTTCCTATTTTCAGTGGAGCATACAGTTGGCGGGAATCGGCAGAGATTATTTCACTATGCCAGTTTTCTGCGATTTTCAGACTGAGTTCAGTCTTCCCGACACCTGTCGGGCCTACGAGTACGATAAGTGTGGGAGCTTGCATAGTCGTTTCTGATATAAAGTAAAAAGCACGAATCATACGGACTGGTATGGCTAATGTCTTGGATTAACCTTTTTGGAATCCGTATAATCCGTGCTTTCGGAATGTCTTTTTTTATCGGATGAGGTCAATACTTGTCTTCGTCATAAGGATTTCCCCCTCCACCCATATCGAAGCCGTCTGGATCAAAGTCATCCATGTCGAATTCCTGGTCGCCATAGAAGTTTTCGTCAAGGTCGAGCGAGGTATTGGCGTTCATCTGCTCATCGAAGTCAATCGTTTGCTTGGGCGCTTCTCCCTCTTTCCGTGAGCAGACTGCCTTTTGAAGGTCTTTTCCCGTGATGATTTCAGACAGTTCGATAAAGAATACACGTTCGGCAAGCGGATCGAAAACATAGAGCAACTTTTGCTTTTCGTCTTCCAGCAATTCGCTCAGAGGAGTTTCTTTCATTACAAATGTATCTTCCTCAGAACTTCCGCCTCCCATGTCCTCCAATGTTATTTCTATTTCCTTTTCCCAGTCGTCGTCGCAGATAAAGAAAGAAGTCATCTGATCGTCTTTATAGCCGGCAGACTTCAGGATTGCTTCATGCAGGTCATAGAAAGTGGCTTCAGAGTCAATCTTTATTTCTCTTAAGAAGTCGTCAGCTTCATCGGATATAATTCTAAATTTGTATACCATTGCCGTTTTGTTTTTTTTCGTTTATTGGACGGGTAAAGATACAAAAATCTTTTTACCGTATGATACCTCGTTGTGAATTTTCAACAAAAGAAACGATGTATTCTATTTCTTTGCTCATCGGTATTTCCTGCCGTATCTGTTCGAGTGCTTCCGTAACAATCTTCCCGCTGTTATAGATAATCCGGTAGGCGTTGTGTATGTTTTCTATCAGTTCATTAGAGAATCCCCGGCGGCGCAGCCCTACAATATTGATGCCGCAATAGGCGATAGGTTCGCGTCCGGCTATGATAAAAGGAGGGATGTCTTTGCTGAAACGGCATCCTCCCTGAATCATTACGTATCCTCCAACACGGCAAAACTGGTGCATGAGCACATTGGCGCTGACGATGGCATTGTCATCGATGATGACTTCACCTGCCATCTTGGTTGAATTGCCTATTATGCATCCGCTTCCCACCAGTGTATCGTGCGCCACATGCACACCTTCCATGAGCAGATTGTTGTTGCCTACCACGGTTTTTCCCTTTGCTGCCGTCCCTCTGTTTATGGTCACATTTTCACGGATTGTGTTGTTGTCTCCGATTTCGGCTGTGGTTTCCTCTCCCCGGAACTTGAGGTCTTGAGGAATGGCCCCGATGACCGCTCCGGGAAAAATGCGGTTCCCGTTTCCGATGCGTGCTCCATATAAGATATTGGCATTGGACATAATGGTGTTGTTGTCGCCGATAACTACATTCTTGTCGATAAAGACAAATGGGCCGATCTCTACGTTTTCACCGATTTGGGCTTCGGGATGTATATATGCTAATGGACTAATCATGTTTTCTAATTAAATGAATGATAAAGAAAAGTGGAATATGTCATTCTTTATTCTTCTATCTATAAATAATTATTTGTTCTTTACGATTTGTGCCATAAATTCAGCTTCACAGACAATCTTCTCGCCGACGAAAATATAGCCTTTCATGGTCGATATGCCACGGCGGATGGGTGCCATCAATTCGACACGGAAAATTAATGTATCTCCCGGAACTACTTTATGACGGAACTTTACGTTGTCTATCTTCAGGAAATAAGTTGAGTATTTTTCCGGTTCGTCTACAGAGTTAAGGACCAGCAGTCCGCCGACCTGTGCCATCGCCTCTATTTGAAGCACGCCTGGCATGACCGGCTCTTGTGGAAAGTGTCCTTGGAAGAATGGTTCGTTTGATGTGACATTCTTTACGCCCACGATATGGTTGGCTCCTATCGCTATTACCTTGTCCACCAACTGGAATGGATAGCGGTGGGGAAGCAGTTCCCGGATGCGGTTGACATCCATCAACGGCTCTTCGTTGCAGTTGTAAATGGGTGCCTGGATTTCGTGCAGGCGAATCTCTTTGCGTAACTGGCGGGCAAATTTGTTGTTGATGGTATGTCCTGGCCGTGTGGCTATGATGCGTCCTTTGATTGGCTTTCCGGTCAGCGCAAGATCTCCGATGATATCTAACAGTTTATGGCGTGCCGGTTCGTTTGACCATACAAGAGGAATATGGTTGATATATCCCAAGTGTTTTGCATCCATGTGGGGCACTTTCATTACATCTGCAAGTTTGTCGAAATTTTCTTGCGTCATCTGCCTTTCATAAATGACAATGGCATTATCCAAATCGCCTCCTTTGATTAACCCGGCGTTCAGCAGCGGTTCTATTTCGCGAACAAAAACAAAAGTGCGCGCTGAAGCAATCTCTGCGGGAAAATCATTCATGTTTTCCAAAGTTGCATACTGATTGTTCAGTATTTGGGAATCGTAGGAGATTAAGACATTTACACTGAATTTGTCGTCCGGCAAGACGATTATGGAAGACCCCGTCTCTTCATCGCGGAATTCAATCTTTGATTTGATAATGTAATAATCTTTCGGGGCGGCCTGTTCTTCGATGCCTACACGTTTGATACATTCCACATAAGCCTTGGCGCTGCCGTCCAGAATAGGGAATTCCGGTCCGTTTACCTGTATGAGACAGTTGTCTATACCGGCTGCATAAAGTGCTGCCAACGCGTGTTCGACCGTGCTGATCTTTATCCCATTTTTCCCTAAGACGGTACCGCGCGTCGTATCGATAACGTTTTCAGCTACCGCATCCAGTATCGGTTGGTCGTCAAGGTCGATTCGTTGTATCTTATACCCGTAATGCTCTGGGGCAGGATTGAATGTAACGGTCAATTTGACCCCTGTGTGAAGCCCTTTCCCGTTCAATGAAAAACTGCCTTTTAAGGTTTGTTGTTTCAGCATGGGTTTATTTGTTTAGTTGTTTCTTTAATTCTTCAATTTCTTTTTGTAGTCTTCCTAATTCGGTATACATGTCCGGAAGCTTTTTATAGATGGCTGCCGAACGTGCAAACTGCTTGGGATCGATAGCCGGATATCCCATCAGCGTCACTCCTGATTTGGTGTTTCCGGGGATACCGGACTGTGCGCCTACGGTTACATGGTCGCCGATTGTGATATGTCCTGCTACTCCCACCTGTCCGCCAAACATACACCATTCGCCGACTTTGGCCGAACCTGCCACTCCGACTTGTGAAGCCATGACTGTATTGCTGCCTATCTGTACATTGTGAGCTATCTGGACCAGATTGTCCAACTTTACACCTTTATGTATAATGGTCGCTCCCATTGTAGCCCGGTCAACGCAGGCATTAGCTCCTATCTCCACATTGTCTTCCAGTATGGCGATGCCGATTTGAGGTATCTTTTCATATCCGGAAGGCGATGGGGCAAATCCGAAGCCGTCTGCTCCGATGACTGCTCCCGCATGCAGAATGCAGTTGTTCCCTATGCGACAGTCATGATAGACGGTGACATGCGGATAAAGAACCGTACCGGTACCAATTTTTGCATTGCAGCCTACTACAGCATGAGGGTGTATGCAGGTGTTGTCGCCTATTTCCGCTCCCTCTTCTATACAGGCAAAAGGCCCTATATAAACGTTTTCTCCTATTTTTGCATTCTTGGCAACCGATGCCAGAGGGTCAATCCCTTTCTTTTTGGGTTGGTGAGATTCGTACAGAGTCATGAGTCTTGCCAGACTTTCGTAAGCGTCATCCACCTTGATGAGTGTGGGCTTGACCTCATGTTCCGGTTCAAAATCTTTGTTTACAAGAACGATAGAAGACTGGGTATTATAAATATAATGAGTATATTTGGGATTGGAGAGGAAAGATAACGCTCCCGGAATACCTTCTTCTATCTTGGCAAAGGTATGTACGGTTGCATTTTCGTCTCCGATGACGGTTCCTTGGACGTATTCTGCAATTTGTTTGGCTGAGAACTCCATAATAATCCTATCTTTTGTTCTTTTTTGTCTTAATTTTTGCTTGGCTTATGCCTCATTGGGCATAGGCTTCTGTTAATTATGCAAATTACGTATTTTTTTTTTAGAAATCCGTGAAAAATACCAATTATTTCTCCTTTTGCTCCTGAAAACCTTGAAAATCTTTGTTCTTCAGATTATAAAATCGCTTTGAGCTGTTCTTCCATCTGTCGTTGCACTTTCAAGGCTTCTTCGCCTGCTGTCTTGGCAAATGTCTCACCTTTGTCTGCATAAATGATGGCACGGCTGGAGTTTACAATCAGTCCGCATTCGCGGGTCATCCCATATTGGCAGACTTCTTCCAACGAGCCGCCTTGTGCACCGATGCCGGGAACCAACAGAAAGTGATCCGGTGCAATCTTGCGGATATCCTCGAACATGCGTCCTTGGGTGGCACCGACTACGTACATCATGCATTCGTCATCGGCCCATTCTTGCGATTTCCGCAATACTTTCTCAAAGAGGCGTTCGCCGCTTTCGTCGGTCGTAAGCTGGAAATCATGTGAGCCTTTGTTTGAGGTCAGCGCCAGCAAAATCACCCATTTCCCTTTATAAGTAAGGAATGGCGTGACGCTGTCTTCTCCCATATATGGAGCTACGGTCACGGCATCGATATCCAATTCTTCGAAGAAAGTGCGGGCATACATGGCCGAAGTGTTTCCGATGTCTCCCCTCTTGGCATCGGCGATGATGAACTGGTTGGGATAGTTTGTCTTGATGTATTGTACGGTCTTTTCAAAAGCTATCCATCCTTTTACGCCCATGCTTTCATAGAAGGCCAGATTGGGCTTGTAGGCGATGCAGTAGGGCGCTGTCGCGTCGATGATGGCTTTGTTGAAGGCGAAAATCGGGTCTTCTTCCTTCAGCAGATGCTCGGGAATTTTCTTGATATCTGTATCCAGTCCCACACAGAGGAATGATTTCTTGCGCTTGATGTTTTCAAAAAGTTGTTGTTTGTTCATATCTCGTTTGGTTTAATAGGTTATTTCATGAATAGATAGCCGTTGAGGATGAGGTTGGCTTCGTCCCCGTCGTAATAAGAATAATGGAATGAGGTCAGCATAAACCGGTATCTGTCGGAGCTGCACTCAAGCCAGATGCCGGACAGACCCTTTTGTTCGGCCTGTTTGTTCAATTCTTTCAGTGTTTCTACACGGATGTGTATCGTGTCTGCCGAGCCGTCAATCCACTGGCTTACCGGTATGGAAAGTTTTCCTGACTTGTGTTCGGCAGAAGGATAGGAGAATAATTCGTTTTTAACCGCAACAAACTGCCGGTATCCCGCGGGGATAATTATTTTTGCTCTCCTGTCGAAGTGCCCTTCAAGGGTGACCGTAGGTTCTTCTGCGGTTACAGTGTCATTGTCCATGATGTCAACCAGCTCGCTTATCAGGTCGCCGATGCTTTCCTGTCCGAACCAGTTGTCCAGATACCTCACCTTGCCGTTTATGCTGGCGGTGGTTCCGGCGGGCAGTGTCCTGAGCCAGTCCTCATATTGCCTTTGTGAAAGGGGGCGCTGCGTGATGCCCGATTGTACCATCGCCTGCTCGATGTCGCGATGGAGGCACCAGCGCGTGATGCTTGCATAGTTGACCGGCAGTACGGAGGTAAGCAGAAAGACGGCTGCAAACGAAATCGGTATCCAGTTGATGCGCCTCGCCCGTGTGATGAAAAGCCCGATGCAGACCAGATAGCACCATACGTTGAAGGTTATCAGATAAAGTCGGTTGACGGAGATGCCGTAATCGCTGAATCGGCGGGCGATGCCCACCGTCATCAGCATCAGAAGCGGCAGTATCAGCAGCGGAAGGTATCGCGCGATGCGGTTGTTCCATCGCTTTTCCCTGGCCATGCGTGCCGGATAAAGGCCGAACTCGATGACAATGCAGCCTGCCATAAGAGCGGTGACAAGCCACGATACCCATCCGGTAGGGAGTTCCCATCTGACTAATATTTGAAAGGCATAGATATAAAGCACAATCAGATATCCCGTCACAAGTGGAAGAAACAGATAATGGATGGTCTTGACCAGAAAGTCCTTGTCTTGCGGCTGTCGGTCGTGCTTGGCGCGTCCTTTTGGCAGCAGTCCCAAAAACAGCATCAGGGCAAGCGTGACATTGCATAGTATCAATATGTACAGGTAGCATGTGGCGTCGATGTACATCCCGAAGAGCTGGTGGAGGGAAAGAACCAGCAAACTGATTCCTCCGCTCATGATACCTCCCACGATGCAGGCAGTAGCGAAGGCTGTGATGCAGGACAGGGTGAAGTTCCAGCTTGCAATGTCGTTTTTCTCCTTGATGAACGAAAGAAAGAATACCGACAGGCCCAGTGCCAGCAAGCCTGCTCCGTGGGCGATGCCTATTTCTGTGAGAGACTGTTCCAGTGAAAGCGTATAGAGAAAAAGCGTATCCGCCAGCAGTGCGACATGACCGACGGCGTGGGTGACAAGGCGGCTCGACTTTTTTGTCATTTCTTCGCACCACAGATGAAGGGTAAGCGACAGCAGTGTGCCTACCGACAGATAGTATCCCCAGATGAACAGCAGCTTTTCCTCCGCATCGACTTTCTGTAGAGAGGTGAGAAAAATCAGATATCCGGTCAAGGCAAAGACGAAACAAACCGTCACGGGGAATCGTCTCAGGCAGTTGTGAAACGCTTCCCCTAATGTATAGAACGTTTGCTTAAAGAAATCCTTTGTCATGACCGGTGTATTTACAGTTCGCTTTCTTTCAGTCTTTCGGCATTCTCGGCTATGATGAGATGGTCGATGCAGTCCTGGATGTCGCCGTCCATGAATGCAGCCAGATTATAGATTGTATAGTTGATGCGATGGTCGGTGATTCGCCCCTGCGGATAGTTGTAGGTACGTATCTTGGCCGAACGGTCGCCTGTGCTGACCATTGTCTTGCGTTTTGATGCTATATCATCTATATATTTCTGATGCTCTTTGTCGTAGATGAATGTACGGAGACGGGAAAGGGCGCGTTCTTTATTCTTGGGTTGGTCACGGGTCTCGGTACACTCGATGAGTATTTCTTCCACCACTCCGGTATTGGGATTCTTCCAGTTATACCGCAGGCGCACGCCCGATTCCACTTTGTTTACGTTCTGTCCGCCGGCACCGCTGCTCCGGAAGGTATCCCACTTTATTTCTCCTTCATTGATTTCCACATCGAAAGGCTCGGCTTCCGGCAGCACCGCTACAGATGCGGCCGAAGTATGTACGCGGCCTTGCGTTTCGGTTGCCGGTACACGCTGTACGCGATGAACGCCCGATTCGTATTTCAGTGTCCCGTAAACCTTTTCTCCTGATACGGAGCAAATGATTTCTTTGAAGCCTCCGGATGCTCCTTCACTGGCACTCGAAACTTCTAATCTCCAACCTTTCGACTCACAATACTTGGTGTACATGCGGAATAAGTCCCCGGCAAAAATGGCCGCTTCATCGCCACCCGTTCCTCCTCGTATTTCCAAAATGGCGTTTCTGTCGTCTTGCGGGTCGGCGGGGACGAGCAGCAGCTTGATTTTTTCTTCTAACTCCGGTATGCGCGCCTCGCAGTGCGCCGCCTCTTCGCGTGCCATCTCCTTCATTTCCGGATCGCTTTCATTCATCATGCTCTTGGCTTCTTCCAGACCGTTCAGGCAGTCCAGATATTCTTTGCGCGCTTTCATGATGTCGCTTAGCTCCTTGTATTCTTTGGTCAGCTTTACGTAGCGTTTTTGGTCGGCAATGACGGAAGGGTCGGTTATCAAGGTAGAGATTTCTTCAAACCGTGACACAAGTCCGTCCAGCTTTTCTAAAAGTGTATTGTTGTCTGACATATTCTAATTTTCTAACAATGATTCGAAGTTTATTCCCACAGTCTTTTTGTCAGGCTTATCCGTCGGAATATGATTGCCCAACAGATGAGCCACCATGCGATTGATACCAGAAGTTTCCTGAAGGCTTGCGGAAAAGACCGGTTCGCCATCAGAGAAACGCATTCGATTGTAGAATCGGCTGCTATGATGACGCACGCCAGACTCAGCACCACGAAATAGCTCCTCCGCACATTCCGGTTTACTCGTGAAAGCCCTTTCCATCGGAATGCAATCACGGCGGAAAGGAAGACAGTCAGGTAAGCAGGATGTATGCCATCTCATTCGTATCTGAACTCGCCGAACTCGCTTCGGATGATCAGTTCTTTATGGTCGCTTTCTTCGATGCGGCCGACGATTTGCGCGTCGATATTGAATGATTTCGAGATGGCAATGACTTCTTCTGCGTGCTCGGGCGAGAGATAAACCTCCAGACGGTGACCCATGTTGAACACTTTGTACATTTCGTCCCAATCAGTCCCGCTTTGTTCCTTGATGGTACGGAACAAGGGAGGCACCGGGAAAAGATTGTCTTTAATCACACGGCAGTTTTCGCCTACGAAGTGAAGCACTTTGGTCTGCGCTCCGCCGGAACAGTGCACCATTCCGTGGATTTGCGGGCGGAGTGCATCCAGCAGTTTCTTCACTACCGGAGCATAGGTGCGTGTAGGTGAAAGCACCAGTTTGCCTGCATCTACCGGAGACCCTTCCACGGTATCGGTCAATTTCAGGTTGCCGCTGTATACCAGTTCCTCAGGCACGGCGTGATCGTAGCTTTCCGGATATTTTTCGGCCAGGTATTTGGCAAACACATCATGGCGGGCACTTGTCAGTCCGTTGCTGCCCATGCCGCCGTTGTATTCCTTTTCATAAGTAGCCTGTCCATACGAGGCCAGTCCCACGATGACATCGCCCGGACGGATGTTTGCATTGTCAATAACATCGGTTCGCCTCATGCGGCAGGTCACTGTGCTGTCGACAATAATGGTGCGGACAAGGTCTCCTACATCGGCTGTCTCCCCGCCAGTAGCGTAAACGCCTACGCCCATCTCGCGCAATTCAGCGAGCAACTCGTCCGTTCCGTTGATGATGGCGGAAATAACTTCGCCGGGAACGAGCAGTTTGTTGCGGCCGATGGTGGACGATACCAGTATGTTGTCGACCGCTCCCACGCAGAGAAGATCATCGATGTTCATAATCAGCGCATCCTGGGCTATGCCTTTCCATACAGAGAGGTCGCCGGTTTCTTTCCAGTAGAGATAGGCCAATGACGATTTTGTCCCTGCTCCGTCGGCGTGCATGATGTTGCAGTATTCGGGATCACCTCCCAGAATGTCTGGGATAATCTTGCAGAAAGCTTTCGGGAAAATGCCTTTATCAATATTTTTGATGGCGTTGTGCACATCTTCTTTGGATGCGGAAACGCCGCGCTGCATGTATCGTTGGTTGCTCATGAGTATGATAATTAAATTACATTCTTATTAATCTGCAAAATTAGCGATTATTCTGCGTATATCCATGAAGTTAGCGGTAAATATTTGCGATGTGCTGTTGCGCCTGCATGGTGTTCCGGATTTTTCATGCAGATGCGATATTTTTTCTATGGCGTGAAACGGCGGTTTGGATACCTCCTGAGTGGATTTTCATGCTGTCGGAAACCGGCGGATGCCTTGTATGCCAGACAGATGTCCTAGGTGTTGCGTCTTATCGCAGGGTGATTCCGATGGTTTCAACCTGTCCGTCGGGATGGAGCAGGCTCAGTCTGAAAAGTCCGTCTCTTAGTTTCTTGGGCCAGACTCTGGCAGAAGAGGGCATCCGCACAAGTTCTTGTCCCGCGGCATCGGATATGATAAGGATACACCCTTGGGGAATGTCGGGCAGACCACCTTCGACGATGTCTGTTCCTTTGGGCGGAGTGTTGAGAGCCAGAGGGAGGCTTTCGTTGCCGAAGCGGTCTACCGCGGTTACCGCCCAGTATAATTGTTGTTGCCAGGGCATTCGGGGCATAAAGGTGTAGCAGGTGCTGTCTGTGCGGGCTTCTTGCAGATTGCGTATGTTGTCGGTATCTACCGGATAGCTGTTTGAAGCATATATGCGGTAGTAGCAGGTGTCGCGATTGTCCTTGCTTTCCGGAGCTTTCCATTCGATTCTGGTCACATTACCCTCAGCTGTGAATGACGGACAGGCAGGAGAGGAGGGGGGGATGCTGTCTTCCCATGTCATGGGCGGGACTACAGCGGGATGGAGATAGACCTGCTCTTTCAGTTCATCAAGCAGTCCTTTTGTGTTGTCCAAAAGAAAGCGTGTGCGGAAATAGGCCTGTCCGTCCATGCCGTTTTCCCGCGTGAAGGAAATCTGGCGGCAAATCTCGTCCAAAGTCCAGTCTTGCTCATCGGGATGCATGAAATAAATGCCCAGTCCGGGCACAACCCACCGTCCGCTCTTGTGCTCGTTCCAGTCGAGGGCGAACGGATAAAAGCTGTTCCTTTGAAAATACATCATCGGAAATATCAAGTCCTGGATTCCTTCCTTCATCCATTGGCAGGCATCCTGATAAACGGTGTGGAAGGCATTCCATCCTTTGGAAGAATACCGTGGCGTATCATTATATTTCCCTACGGGAGAACTGCTTACCTTTATCCATGGCTTGAGTTTCTTGGTTTCATCATACAGGCGGCGCACGATGCGGGTGATGTTGTCACGCCGCCATTGGTCTACTGTTTTGCCTTTCCCGTATTTCCGGAACAGGGCGCGGTCTGGAAAAGTCTCCGGATGCTCGGGATAACGGATATAGTCAAGATGGATTCCGTCTATATCATAGCTTGAAACGATTTCGCGGACAATGCCCGCCAGATAGTCGTCCGTCTTCGGATTCCCCGGGTCAAGATACCAGATGCCCTTGTATTTCTTGCACAGTTCCGGATGTTTTTTTGTGACGGCGTTTTTCCCCTGTAGCTTTACCTGCCGTTCGTTCCCTATCGGAATCGCCACAATCCAGGCATGAAGCTCCATTCCCCGTTTATGGCATTCTGCTATGGCGAATTTCAGCAGGTCATATCCCGGGTTGCGTCCGGTAAATCCGGTCAGGGATTCGGCGAAACCTTCAAATACAGACGGGTAAATTACATCTCCACGCAGACGGGTCTGCAGCAGGACGGTGTTGAACCGTGCATCTTTCAGCTTGTCTAATATGCGGCACAGCTCCCGTTTCTGCCGGATTACGCCTTGCGGAGAGTTTGCTTTCTGCATCGGAAAGTCTAAAGCTCCTATGGTCGTGAGCCAGGCGGCTCGAATCTCGTATTTGGATTGGGAGGATAAGGGGAGGCAGGTAAGCAATCCTGCGATTAGGATAGTGATAAAAACACGCATGGCTTTAATTTTTCGGGTCAAAGATACAAAGTATTTGTCATATTTGTTACTTTTGTGTCGTTTTTAAAGCAAAGTTAATTCTATGATAACATTCAGTATTGCGTTGGTTTTGTTACTGGTGGGCTACTGGGTTTACGGAAGCTATGTGAACCGTTTGGTAGCACCGGATTCTTCCCGTCCCACGCCTGCCGTGACGAAAGCCGACGGTGTAGATTTCATTCCACTCCCTACCTGGAAAATTTTCATGATTCAGTTTCTGAATATAGCCGGATTGGGACCGATATTCGGTGCGATTATGGGGGCGCAGTTTGGTACGGCTTCTTATCTTTGGATTGTTTTCGGAACGATTTTTGCCGGTGCCGTTCACGATTTTCTGTCCGGAACCCTTTCTTTGCGTAACGGAGGGGAAAGTCTTCCCGAACTTATCGGGCGTTATTTGGGCCAGAGGACGAAGAAGGTTGCGTGCGTATTTACCATGATTCTGATGGTGCTGGTAGGTGCGGTATTTGTATCCGGCCCTGCGGAATTGCTTGCCGGAATGACTCCCGAAGCGCTTGATGTCTATTTTTGGATGGTGGTCATATTCACTTATTATGTATTGGCGACCTTGCTTCCCATCGACCAGATTATCGGTCGCATTTATCCGCTGTTTGCATTTGCCTTGCTGTTTATGGCGGTCGGCATATTGGTCATGCTGTATATTAAAAGTCCGGATTTGCCCGAAATGTGGAACGGATTCGGGACAAAGTATGAGAAAAATCCCATTTTTCCTATGATGTTCATCTCCATTGCCTGCGGCGCAATCAGCGGTTTCCACGCCACTCAGTCGCCTTTGATGGCTCGCTGCATTACGAATGAGAAGCATTGTCGTCCTATATTCTATGGTGCGATGGTGACCGAAGGCATTGTGGCGCTGATTTGGGCGGCGGCAGCCACTTACTTCTTTCAGGAGAACGGCATTGTGGATAAGGTGACAGGCATTGCTTATTCAGGAGCTAAAGTTGCGACGGACATATCTGTAGACTGGTTGGGAACGTTCGGCGGCATTCTGGCCATACTTGGAATTGTTGCGGCACCGATAACAAGCGGCGATACGGCCTTGCGCTCGGCACGGTTGATTGTTGCAGACTTCTTCCATATCGAGCAGCGGAGCATCCGTCGCCGCCTGATGATTTGCATTCCCATCTTTCTGGTCACGATTTTTCTGTTGGTCTATAGCTTCAGCGATGCGGACGGATTTAAAATTATCTGGCGTTATTTTGCCTGGTGCAACCAGACTTTGTCGGTGTTTACCTTATGGGCAGTAACGGTATGGATGGTGCGCGAGAAAAAGAATTACTGGATTACGCTTCTGCCTGCCCTGTTCATGACATGTGTATGCTCCACTTATATTGTGATAGCTCCGGAGGGACTGAGGCTGTCTTCAGCGGTTGCCTATCCGGTGGGTATATGCAGCGTTCTGGCAGCTGCCGTATGGTTTGTCGTTTGGTTCAGAAAAGAGCGGAAGATGTAGAGCTTTTGAGGATTTTGTCGTTTGAAAAGAATAAAAACTAAAGAGTTGATATGAAAAGAAGAATAGTCTTGTTCGCTGTTTTGCTTGCGGCGGCAGGTGGTGTGATGGCACAAAAGAAAGGATTTGGCTATAAGTTTTATGGTCAGGTGCGCACTGATTTGTTTTATAACAGCCGTTCAAATTCAGAGACGGTCGACGGATTGTTTTATATGTATCCGAAAGATGTGGCTTTGGATGCTGACGGGAATGACTTGAATGCAAAGCCGGACGGAAACTTTTACACGCTCTACACTCGTTTGGGCGTGGATGTTACCGGACCTATGTTGGGCAAAGTGAAGACTTCGGCTAAGGTTGAGGTCGATTTCCGGGGATCGGGGACAACGTATTCCTTGTTCCGCATCCGTCATGTCTATTTTAATCTGGATTGGAAAAAGTCGGCCTTGTTGGTTGGCCAGACTTGGCATCCGCTATATGGGGATGTGGCTCCGGAAATCCTGAATCTAAATATGGGAGCTCCTTATCAGCCGTTCAGCCGTGCACCTCAGATACGCTACCGGTTTACGCAAAAACATTTTATGCTGACGGCGGCGGCTGTCTGGCAGTCGCAGTATCTGTCGGTCGGGCCGAGTTCAAACAAACCGGGCGCTACGGCCACCCAGAAGCATCAGCAGTTCATAAAGAACAGTTGCGTGCCGGAATTTTATTTGGGTATGGACTATAAGGCCCAGGGGATTCAGGCAGGAGCCGGCATTCACCTGTCATCCATCACTCCGCGCACCCAATCGGAAACGAATGACGGGGTTTATAAAGTTTCCGAGCGTGTGACCGGACTTTCGGGAGAGGCCCACGTGAAATATACACATGACAAGCTGATGCTGGCGGCAAAGACGGTGCTCAGTTCGAACCTGACGCAGACCAGTACCATCGGAGGATATGGAATCACTTCCATAGATTCCCGGACGGGAGAACAGCAATATACTCCGCTGCGTGTTTCACATACCTGGATCAGTGCCATGTATGGAAAGAAATGGCGCGGGGGAATCTTTGCCGGATATCTGAAGAATCTTGGTGCCAAGGATAAGGTTTCCGGAATTTTGGGAACGGGAACGGACATCGATCAGCTTGCTACGGCTACGGCGGAGCTGACCTACAATCGGCCGAACTGGAAGTTTGGTGCGGAATATTCGTGGACAGGTGCGCGTTACGGAGAGAATAACGAAAAAGGAAAGGTGGTCAACACGCATCTGGTAAAGAATAACCGTATTGTTTTCACAGCCTTGTTTCAGTTCTGATATTTGAAAATGGATTTGTAACTAAGGATAAAATTGAGACTATGAAAATCAGACGACTGTTTGTGCTTGCCTTGTGTTTCCTTTTGTGGAATGCTGCGCAGGGACAAGTGTGGAAAACTTACGAAAAGCAGGCGCAGGATGACAGATATGCGGCTGCCGACTGTGTGATTCTGTTGGACAGTACGCATGTTTCGGTACAGTCTACCGGACAAGGTTCGTTCGTCATCTGCAAGGCGGTCAAGGTCCAGACCTTGAAGGGAGCCTTGGAAAACCGTGTCTTGAAATATGATTACGACCCTCTTACCGCTGCGGCAGAATTTCGGAAAGTGACCATCCATCACGCGGATGGCTCGTCGACGAAGGTTGATGTCAGTCAAACCTGTGATTATGCTGCTCCGGCGCGTGCCATTTATTGGGGTGCGCGGCAGATTATGATAGGACTCGGCGCACTTTTGCCCGGCGACATAATAGATTATGAAATAGAGAAAAAAGGATTTACATACGCGCTTCTGGGCGGTTTGCCTGAAGACGAGTCGCGCTTCATACCTCCCATGCGCGGACAGTTCTATGACATCGTTCCTTTCTGGGCGGAAGAGCCTACGGTTCGCAAGGTGTATAAGGTGGTAATCCCGATGGAAAAGGATATGCAGTTCCAGTTCTATCAGGGTGAATGTGCGTCATCGGTGCGTTTTGAAGACGGGAAAAAAGCCTACACCTTTGCAATGGACGGCATGATGCCATTTCCGAAAGAGCCGAACATGGTGGATCTTTTCGACGCGGCTCCCAAACTGATGATGTCTACCACTCCCGACTGGCGTGAAAAATCCCGTTGGTTTAATAAGGTGAACGAAGACTATGGAAGTTTTGAAGCCATTCCCGAGGCGCAGGAAAAGGTGAACGATCTGATCAAGGGGAAAAAGACTGAGATGGACAAGATTGCCGTGCTGACCCACTGGGTGGCAGACAACATTCGCTACGCCGGCCTGACGATGGGGAAGGGTGAAGGCTTTACACTCCATAACCTGAAGATGAATTATACCGACCGTTGCGGAGTCTGCAAGGATATCGCAGGAACTTTGATTGCTTTCTTGCGGATGGCCGGATTTGAAGCTTATCCGGCTATGACGATGGCCGGAAGTCGGGTTGAGAGCATCCCGGCCGATCATTTCAACCATTGTGTGGTGGTGGTGCGCCTGTCCGACGGAACGCTGATGCCTCTTGACCCGACATGGGTGCCTTTCTGCCGGGAATTGTGGAGCAGCGCCGAGCAGCAGCAGAACTATCTGCCGGGCATTCCGGAAGGTTCAGACTTGTGCCTTACTCCGGTTTCAGCTCCGGAAAATCACTATGTGCGCATTCATGCAGACAATCGAATCAGTGCGCAGGGCACGTTAAGCGGTTCTTTTACCATTACGGCAGAAGGACAGAGCGACAGCAATATCCGCCGTATCTTTACTACCGGATTCCAAACCGAATGGCGGAACACGATGGAGAAGCAGCTCTTGAATGTTTCTCCCCGTGCGCGCCTTGTGAGTGTAGACTATGGCAAGAATCCGAAAGACTATCAGAAGGCACCGATCAGCATAACGTTCCGCTATGAGATTCCTTCGTATGCTATGGCCGGTGAGAGGGAACTGGTGTTCAAGCCTTTTGTTATGAATAATCTGTATACCCAAGTGATGAGTTATCTGCGGCTGGACACGGGGCTGGAACAGCGGGAGTACGGCTTTAAGGACGGCTGTTCGCGGTTGGTGGAACTGGATGAGACGCTTCGGCTTCCTGCCGGCTTTCGGTTGCAGGGAGAGACGAAGGAGGATGACTTTACCGGGGCTGCGGCCGACTTCAGCGGAATGCTCCGCCAGGATGGAAACCGGTTGCTTTTGAAGACCCGTCTCGCATTGAAGAAACGGGTGTATGAAGCTTCCGACTGGGAAAGCTTCCGTCGTGCCGTGAACACAAGCAAGACATACGGAGAGTATATTGTAGTCAAACAGTAACCAGAAAATAATAGAGCAATGAAAACACTATCCTTATATATCGGGGCGCTTGCTTTTCTGCTTGGCGTTTCCCTGCATGCGCAGGCGTCTCCTGAAGCGGAGTTCCGCAAGTTGTCGAAACATTATACGCTTCGTGCCGACGGCAGTCAGGAGCTTCGTGTGCAGAAGGAACTGACACTTTATACGCATGCCGCCATGAACAGCCTTTATGGTGAGACATTCATAACGTATGACCCGCAGTATCAGGAGTTGCGGATACATGAATCCTACACTCGTCAGAAAGACGGGACGGTGATAAAGACTCCTGAAAATGCTTTTGTCGAGGTGCTGCCTTCGGCTGCTGCTGATGCTCCGGCATATAACCGGCTGAAAGAAATGGTGGTGGTTCATACCGGACTGGAATTGGGTGCGACCATCTGTCTGGATTATTCAATAGTCAGTCGCCCGGGATACCTTCCGGCACTGGATGTATACTGTCCGGTAAAGGAGCTGAGTCCGATTAAAGAGTTTTCCTGCATTATTGAAACTGAGGGAGATGTGCCGCTTCATACCGAATTGCTGAATGCATCCGCTATGCCTGAAAGGACAAAGACGGAAAACGGACAGCGTGTGGAGTGGGCGTTGAAGAACGTGGCTCCGCGTCCCTATGCTTACCCGATGCAGGGAGGCTGTGTCGGGCAGATTCAGCAGGTGGCAAGCGGAATGATGCCGGTGGTCATTGCCTCTACTTACCCGTCTTATACCGATGCTTTGAAGAGTCTGCGGAAGCAGTTTGTGGCAGGCGACGAGTCTGTGGTCAGGGCGAAAGTGGAGGAACTGACAAAGGATGCGGCAGGAGACAGGCAGAAAATGCGTGATGCCATCGGGCAATATATGATGCAGATGTACAGCCGTCTGGCAACGGTAGGAGTTTCTTTGCAGGATGCAGGATACCGCTTGCGTCCGGCTTCGGAGGTGTTGCTTTCCGGATACGGGACAAAGGCAGAGATGGTGAATCTGGATGTCGTGCTTCAGCGTGCGGCCGGACTGGATGCTGAGGTCGTTGTCTGTTCCGCATGTCCGTCTCAGCCGGACAATATGGGGTTGAGCGGTATTTTTTCTCTGTTCGCAAAAAGTGGACTGAAGCCTCAGCGTGTGTCTTTGCAGGGAACGGATGAGGCACGGCTGAAGGATTATCTTACGGTGACGGATTTGAACGGAAATCCTGTAACGCTTGAGGAACCTGTTCGGGGCGGCACTTCGGAATATGTGCGTAAGGCGGACGACAAGACAGTCCGTGTCCTTCCGAACGGATACCGTATCGTGCTGGCGGAAGGCCGGAACATGGCGTCTGCACTGACCTATGCTTATGCCAACAATACCACGATAAAAGAAAACATCCTGCTTCCTACCAAGTTTGATCATACTTATGTCACAACAGTCAGGCTGCTTGATGGCATGACCTGGATGCCGAAATCCGACAAGGAGATAAGCAATTCCTGCGGGAAGGTGGTGTTCAAGTACGAACCGGGTGAAGGTGAAGTGAAAGTTTCCTGCACATTGACCGTCGGCAAGCAGTTGATTACTCCGGCAGAATACAGGGACTTTTATGCGTTGATGCGTGAATGGAAGGATGAGAACAACTATACATTGGTGTTGAGATAAAGGAAAAAGGCGCTTCCCGGCGGGTACGGCTGCGGGTAATTTCGCTTTTCGTAGAGAATGAAGGGTCAAAAATGAATTTTTGTCTTCATGAAAACGGAACATCATTAGGATGAAACAGAAATATCTCAAGGGAAGCACCGGAAACCGGATAGGAGAAAGACACAGTGACATGCATGATTTGAAGACGGCATATTGGAAATACGTTTTGCTGGCAGTATTTGTTTCTGTCGGGGTACGTATGTATGCGCAGGCCGACGAGTTCGCCACCTGGAGCATGATACGGGTGAATCATAAGATTCTTCCGGATTTGAAGTTTTCGGCGGCGGTGGAATTCCGCTCGAAAGCAGACCTGAAGCAGGCCGACCGTTGGGGTGGAGATGCCGGCATTATGTACAACCTTTTGCCTTGCTTGCAGGTGGAGGGCGTTTATGAACTGCATTATCGGCGTTTGGACAAGGGAGAATGGAAGTTCAGGCATCGTTACAATCTGGGAGTTCAGGTGAGTGCGGATTGGGGAGATTTCAAAATTTCCTTGCGCGAGCGTTTTCAGGAAACGTTTTCCGAGGGAAATGTGGAGAATCGCCTGCGCTCTCGTCTGAAGATTAGTTACGGGCCGGACAAGTGGCGGGTAAAGCCCTATTTTGCTCCCGAACTGTATCAGCCGATAGGTGACCGTGCTTTTTTCCGTGTAGCGCGTATGCGTTATCGTCCGGGGGTAGAAATCAGGTTGGCAAGGCGCTGTTCGGCAGATGTCTTTTACTGCCGTCAGTATGAGTCGGGAAATTCAAGAAACATCTTTGGCGTAGAAGTGGGCGTCTCCTTATAAAATAAAAACACGGACTGATGGATTGGACGGATTGAAATCCGATAGTTCCATGAAGTCCGTGTTTTCAGCTACGCTTATTTGATTTCAAATTCTTCTTTCATGTCCATCTCTTCTCCGTATGTGTCATAAAACTTATATTGGAGAAAGGCCAGACTTTGGTTTGGAATGACTTTGATGCCGAATCCGTATTTCATCTGCCATTTTCTCTTTAAGGAATAAAATCCTTGATTGACATAGGCAGCGACATAAGGATGGATGTGTAACGTGAATTTCTTCACCTTTAATTTGTTGACCATATAGTCAATCTTACTTTCCAATGTATCTGTAAAAAGGATGGAAGGCTTTATCTTCCCTTTCCCGAAACAGGTCGGACAGTCTTCGTAAGTGGCTACATCCATGGCCGGACGCACGCGCTGACGGGTGATTTGCATCAGTCCGAATTTGCTGAGCGGGA
The DNA here is from genome assembly GCA_949294185.1 of uncultured Bacteroides sp. Taxonomy (GTDB): domain Bacteria; phylum Bacteroidota; class Bacteroidia; order Bacteroidales; family Bacteroidaceae; genus Phocaeicola. The sequence goes on along the minus strand of CASFGA010000002.1, from coordinate 183,274 downwards.
GTATGTTGTGCTTGGCACGGTCTTTCTGCATGTTCTGACACATGCGTTCATAAAGCTTTTGGCGGTTTTCTGCCAGGTTCATGTCGATAAAGTCGACGACGATGATGCCTCCCATGTCTCTTAGCCTGAGTTGGCGTGCCAGTTCGTCGGCGGCTCCCAGATTTACATCAAGTGCATTCGCCTCCTGTCCGTTCGCCGCTTTTGAGCGGTTTCCGCTGTTGACATCCACTACATGCAGTGCTTCGGTATGTTCGATAATCAGATACGCTCCGCTTTTATAGGAGACGGTTCTCCCGAACGAAGACTTGATTTGTTTGGTGATGCCGAAGTTGTCGAAGATGGGAAGTTTTCCTGTGTATTGCTTGACGATGCCTACCCGTTCGGGTGCTATCAAAGCTACATAATCTCTTACTTCATGATAGACGGCTTCATCGTTTACATAGATGTTTTCATACGACGGATTGAACAGGTCGCGCAGCATGGCGACTGTACGGCTTGTTTCTTCGTATACCAAGGCAGGCAGCTTGGTGGCTTTTTGTGCTTTGGTAATGGTCTCTTCCCAGTGTTTCAGCAGAACTTTCAGTTCGGCATCCAGTTCGGCCACGCGTTTCCCTTCGGCCACGGTACGCACGATGACACCAAAATTCTTGGGCTTGATGCTTTGCAGAAGCTGTTTCAAGCGTGCGCGTTCGCCGCTTGATTTAATTTTTTGGGAAACAGAAACCTTGTCATTAAAGGGTATCAATACCAGATACCTTCCCGCAAAGGACAGTTCGCAGGTCAGGCGCGGTCCTTTGGTTGAGATAGGTTCCTTAACGATTTGTACAATCACTTCCTGCCCCTGCTTGAGCACGTTTGATATAGTGCCTTCCTTTTCGATGTCGGGCAGTATGGAAGCTTTCGAAATGGGGTACAGCTTTTTGCGGTCGCTGATAACCTGTTTCAGATACTTTTGGTAAGAGTGGAATTGTGGTCCTAAATCTAAGTAGTGAAGAAAAGCGTCTTTTTCGAATCCTACATCAACGAAACAGGCATTCAGTCCCGGCATGAGTTTTCTTACTCTGCCCAAGTACATGTTCCCGACACAAAAGGAAAGACTATGCTCTTCCTTTTGGAGTTCTACCAGGTTCTTGTCTTCCATGAGCGCGATAGAAATCTCTTTGGGCTGTACGTCTACTACTAATTCGCTTGTCACTTGATTGCTTAGTTTTTAGGTTAATAATAAAGATTACCATAAAGCCTGCAATCCTGCATCGGATTGTCTGCACGGCTCTGAGGTAAGGGAATCATAATACACAAAGAACAAACCTGAAAGACTATTAAAGGAGCTTTGCAAGTTTGTTCTTTATTGAAGTCAGACAGACTAACAATTATTTTTTGCTTTTATGTCTGTTCTTTCTTAGTCTTTTTTTACGCTTGTGAGTGGACATTTTATGTCTTTTTCTTTTCTTTCCGCTTGGCATAGCTTCTAAAATTTATATGGTTAATACTTAAGTTAATTGTTCTTTACTGAAAGAGTAAACGTCTTGGCCGGTTTGAATGCCGGAATATTGTGCTCCGGAATGATGATGGTTGTATTTTTAGAAATGTTACGGGCAGTTTTCTGCGCTCTTTTCTTAACGATGAAGCTGCCGAAACCGCGAAGATATACGTTTTCATCATTAGAAAGAGATTCTTTTACTGATTCCATGAACGCTTCCAATGTAGTCAGCACTGTCTGTTTATCTATTCCAGTGTTTTTAGCAATTTCGTTTACGATATCTGCTTTAGTCATTTCACTAATAATTATTGTTATACGTTATCTTAATTTTTTGGTCTGCAAATATATAGCTTTTCTTGTTCTTTTGAAAATTTATTGCGAACATTTTTTTCGTTGAAGCATGAGGCTTCTGAAAAACACCTATTTTTGCAGAAATTTTGATGCATGGATAAATTTGCTGATATATTGATAGAATGGTACGGCAGACACGGGCGTGACTTGCCGTGGCGCCATACAAAAGACCCTTATAGAATATGGGTGTCTGAAATTATCCTGCAGCAGACGAGGGTGGTGCAGGGGTATGAATATTATTGCCGCTTTATCAAACGCTTCCCTGATGTGGGGACACTGGCGGAGGCGTCGGAGGATGAAGTGATGAAGTATTGGCAGGGACTGGGGTATTATTCCCGTGCGCGGAATCTTTATGCGGCGGCAAAATCAATTCGGATGCAGGGCGGATTTCCGGTGGGTTATGATGAAGTGCGCGCTTTGAAAGGGGTAGGCGATTATACGGCTGCCGCCATCTGTTCGTTTGCCTATGATATGCCTTATGCGGTGGTCGACGGGAATGTGTACCGTGTCTTGTCGCGATGGATGGGGATAGAGGAGCCGGTTGATACGGCCAAGGGGAAAAAGTTGTTTGCCGCGTTGGCCGGTGAGCTGCTCGACAGGCAACGGCCGGCCTTGTATAATCAGGCGATTATGGATTTCGGGGCTTTGCAGTGCGTACCTTCTTCTCCCGACTGCATGGCCTGTCCGTTGGCTGATACCTGTGTGGCTTTTCGGACAGGAAAGGCAGGGGTTCTGCCCTGCAAGCGGCATAAGACGAAAGTTTCAGCCAGATATTTCATTTATTTGTATGTGCATACGGAGTGCGGTTATACTTTCGTGCGCAAGAGAGAAAAAGAGGATATCTGGCAGAATCTTTATGAAATCCCGTTGCTGGAGGGGGAGCGGACGGTCGGTGAGGAAGAACTGTTCCGTCTGCCGGAGTTTGCGGAGATGTTTGGGCGCACGATTCCCGTCCGGGTGCGTCTGGTCAGGAAAAATGAAAGGCATGTGTTGTCGCATCGGGTGATATACGCCGATTTTTATGAGGTCATTGTGCCGGATGATGCAGCCTTGCCGGGGTATTTGCGCATACGTAAAGACGATTTGTATAAATTTCCTGTCTCGCGCTTGTTGTCTCGTTTTTTTTCGTTACTTTTGAAACCTGATTAAAATACCGGAAATCATGTCTTTGAATAAAGTTCAACTGATAGGAAATGTAGGGAAAGACCCTGATGTAAGATATTTGGATACGGGAGTGGCTGTCGCTACTTTCCCGTTGGCCACTACAGACAAAGGATATACATTGGCGAACGGGACGGTCGTTCCGGAGCGCACGGAGTGGCACAACATTGTTTTATGGCGCGGCTTGGCGGAAATCGCTGAAAAGTATGTGCATAAAGGTGATAAATTGTATATAGAGGGGAAGATTCGCAGCCGTTCATACGATGACCAGAATGGGGTGAAGCGCTATGTGGTAGAGATATTCGGTGATAATATGGAGATGCTGACCCCTAAAGCCGTGCAGCAGCCGTCCGTTGCTCAGGCCCAGCCGTTGCAGCAGCCCCGGCAGTCTTCTCAGTCTGTTCCCGAACAAGTCTCGCGGCAGAATGATGCGGCAGACGATTTGCCGTTCTGAATGAAGAGGGGATAAGGCGTGTGAAACCTTTCCGCCCTTCATCAAAATATTGTTTAACTAAATTTTTATTCCTTGGACCCTGACTCGTGTTTATCTTTCGTGACAGATTTTTGTCGCGGTATAGTTGTTACAGCTCCTTCTGTAGGGGCGGTGGTGGCGTTGGTGCTGTCTGTCCTGTCGCTTTATGCGTCTGCTTTTATTTCAGCTTCTGAGATTGCCTTCTTTTCACTGACTCCTTCCGAAGTGGATGAGATAGATGAAAGTGACGATCCCTCTGACAAGCGTGTCAAGACTTTGTTGGACGATTCGGAGCACTTGCAGGCGACGGTGGTTTTGCTGAACAATCTGATGAATGTGGCATTTATCTTGCTGCTTAACTTCTTTTTTTGGAATGTGGTGCATTGGGAGGCGGGGGCTGTTGCGGGCTTTATAGCGGTTGCGGCAGTCCTTGTGTTGCTGCTTTTGGTGTTTGGCGAAATCATGCCTCGCATTTATTCGGCGCAACATGCTTTGCGGTTTTGCCGCAGGTCGGCGCCGGTGATGCTGCGCCTTTGTGCGGCATGCCGTCCGTTGTCCAGCGTGCTGGTGCATTCCACGTGGGCATTCAATCGTCTGGCGCAAAAGAGAAAAAAGCCGAATCTGTCGGTCGATGAACTCTCTCAGGCTTTGGAACTGACAGACAAGAACGACATATCCGAAGAAAGCAACATGCTGGAAGGCATAATCCGTTTTGGTGAAGAGACGGCCAGAGAGGTGATGACCTCCCGTCTGGATATGGTGGATCTGGATATCGGCGCACCTTTCTCTAAAGTGCTGCGGTGCATCGTGGACAATGCTTATTCCCGTATTCCGGTTTATGAAGATACGCGCGACAATATCAAAGGTATCCTTTACATTAAAGACCTGTTGCCCTATCTGGATAAAGACGACAGTTTTCGTTGGCAGAAGCTTGTCCGTCCGGCTTTTTTCGTGCCCGAAACAAAAAAGATTGATGACCTGCTGCGCGATTTTCAGGCCAACAAGGTTCATATAGCCATTGTGGTGGATGAGTTTGGAGGGACATTGGGGATTGTGACAATGGAGGATATCATCGAAGAGATAGTGGGTGAGATAAACGACGAATATGATGAAGAGGAACTTCCGTATGTCAAGACAGACGATAATGTATATGTCTTTGAGGCCAAGACATTGCTTTCCGACTTTTATAAGATACTGAAGGTCGACGCCGATGTGTTTGAAGAGGCTGCCGGAGATTCGGATACGGTGGCAGGCTTGCTGCTTGAGCTGAAAGGGGAGTTTCCTGCTTTGCATGAGGTAATCGAATACCGGAATTATAGCTTTGAGATTCTGGAGATGAATGCCCGCCGTATTCTGAAGGTAAAGGTTACGGTTCATCCGGAGCCGGAACAAAATGAGGAGGCCGAATGATATGCCGCTGCTGAGGAAATGGGAAGACGGGGGAGCTGTTTGGGCCATCTGGAAGGTGACAGAAGGGATTGATGAACTTTTGGAAAGGTTTTCAGACGGTGCGGTCTGGCGGAAAGAGGTTCGGCAGATAAGGTCTGCTTCCCGCCAATTGGAATGTACGGCCGTGCGGGTGTTGCTGAAAGAGTTGACAGGGAGTGAACTGGATATTCTCCATTATCCTTCCGGCCGGCCTTATATTGCAGGCTTTCCGTTTCATATAACCGTATCTCATACGAAGGGCTATGTGGCGGTGGGATATCATCCGTCTTTGAGAATCGGCATCGATATAGAATATTATAGCGAAAGGGTGCGCAAGGTCGTATCCCGCTTTGTGCGTCCGGATGAGATGCCCGAACGGGAAAGGAATGAAGATTCTCCGTCTTGTCTGTATAAGTTGTTGCTGCATTGGTCGGCCAAGGAAACAATCTATAAGATAATGGACTGTGAGGAAGTGGACTTTCTGGAGCATTTACGTATCCGGCCTTTTGCCTTGCAGGACGAGGGCGGTCTGGTGGGAGAAGAATGTCGCACCGATGACCTGCAGACTTTTTCCGTCCGTTACATGATACATCCCGGTTTTGTCTGCACTTGGAGCTTGTCTGAAAAATAAAAGAGACATATCGTTTGGTCTGATATGCCTCTCTTGCTCCGGTAGCCCGTGGGGGAATCGAACCCCCCTTTCAAGAATGAAAATCTTGCGTCCTAACCGATAGACGAACGGGCCATCCTTTTTCACACCGGCATTGCCTGATGTGGTTTTTGTCAGGTAGCCCGTGGGGGAATCGAACCCCCCTTTCAAGAATGAAAATCTTGCGTCCTAACCGATAGACGAACGGGCCATCCGTGGCTTGTGATGAGTATTTCTCAATCACGGGTGCAAAGGTACGGATTATTTCTTGATTTGCCAAATCTTTATGCGCTTTTTCTCGCACTTATACTTGAAATATATATAATATAAATGTGCTTTTAGCGTTTGCTTGTCGGATTTGCTCTCTTGAGTTGTCGTTTCCCGTATCTTTGCTATTTCTTTTCCGTATTGTTTTCAACGAATTTTCCCGGAGTCACACCAAACTGTTTCTGGAAGCATTTGCTGAAATAAGAAGGATTGTTGAATCCCACCATATAGCTCACCTCATTGATATGGTATTTGTTTTCCAGTAAAAGAGAGGCGGCCTTTTTCAGGCGAATCAGCTGAATCATTTCGTTTGGAGTGATGTTTGCCAGTGCCTTTATCTTGGCAAACAGTCCGGAACGGCTGATGCAGAGCTTTTCGGCCAGGAAGTCTACCGACAGTTCCGTATTGTCGAAATTGTCTTCTATCAGTTGGCTCATCTTGATGAGAAACTCTTTGTCGGCACTGTTTCCGGCAATGGAACTGACAGACATGGTCGGCATTTGTGAGAACTTCTTGTATAGCTGTTCGCGGAGGTCAAGCAGATTCTTTATGCAGGCACTGAGATATTGCAGTGAAAAAGGCTTCTCGATGTATGCATCCGCCCCGCAGTTCATGCCCGATATCTTCGAGTCGTTGTCGGTCTTGGCTGTCAGCAGGATGAACGGTATGTGGCTGGTCAACGCATCGTTGCGGATAGCCTTGCACAGTTCGATGCCGTCCATGTTGGGCATCATCCAGTCGCTTATTATCAGGGACACATCTTGTTCTTTCAGGCGCGCCAGCGCTTCTTCGCCGTCATTGGCCTGGATGACGGTGTAGGATGACTTGAGGCTTTCGGTAAGAAAGTGCATCATGTCCTCATTGTCTTCGGCTATCAGTATGACAGGAAGTTTTTTGGCGTTCAAGTTGCTGATTTGCTCCGGCAGAATGTCTTCCGGCAGTTTGGTGGTTTTTTGTTGTATGTCCTCCGCGGCTTTGGCATCCTTTTGCTTGATGGGGAGGGTGATACGGAAGGAAGACCCTTTTGTCTCTTCCGACTTCACTTCTATCTGTCCGTGGTGTGCTTCCACAATACCCTTTACAATGCTGAGTCCGATACCTGTGCCCGGCTTGTTGTCCGAACCCTGATAGAAAGGCTGGAAGATAAGCTGAAGTTCTTTCGGATTCATGCCTTTCCCGTTGTCGGTCACACAGATGGAGAAGGTTTGCTGCTGTTGGGCGGAGAATTCTATTTTTACTTCATCTTTGGTATACTTGTTGGCATTGGTCAGCAGGTTGCTCAATACTTTGGTTACGGCTTCCCGGTCCACATCAGCGTAGAAATCATCTTCCGGATAAGTTACAGACAGCGTGATGCCTTTCTGTTCTAATGAGGGTTGGAACCGTTCGCACACCGCCTTCATCAGGTCTTTGATGTTTTGGGCGGCGAAATGCATCTTCATCTCGTTTTGTTCCACCTTGCGGAAGTCCAGCAGTTGGTTGACCAGATAGAGCAGACGTTGGCTGTTGCGGTCTATAATTTCCAGATCATTGCGTATTTCTGCGGGTATTTGTGAGGTAGACTGCATGACTTTCTCCAGCGGCCCGATGATCAGCGATACCGGTGTACGGATTTCGTGGGCTATCATGGTGAAGAAATTGATTTTTGCTTCGTGCATTTCCTTTTCCTTCCGGATGTTCAGCTCGTCGATTACCTTGGCATGTTTCTTTTCGCTTTGTTTTATGATGTAGTGTATGAATATGCCGAGTGCCAGAAAGAATATGAGAACGTAGGTTACCTTAAAGGGAAGAGACAGATAAAACGGCGGATGGATTACGATACGTATCGATGTTCCCTTCTCGTTCCATATATTGTCGTTGTTCGAAGCCTTGACCCTGAATGTATAGGTACCTGCCGGCAGGTTGGTATAAGTCGTGCTGTTTTGCGAACCTACGTAGTTCCATTCCTTGTCGAACCCTTCCAGCATGTAGGCATACTGGTTCTTCTGGGGGGTGCAATAGCTCAACGCCGCATATTGCAGGGTAATCACATTGTCGGTATGCGAAAGATGAATTTCGTCCAGGCAGTCGATGGACATAGGGAGTATGCCGTCCGCTTCCGTCTCTATCGGTTGGTTGAAGATTTCAAGTCCGGTCAGCACCACAGTAGGCTTTAGAGTGTTCTGTTGCAGTTGGTGGGGGTTGAACCGGTTGAATCCGTTGATGCTTCCCACATAGATGTCCCCGTTGCGTGCCCGCAGTGCGGAGGCCGAAATGAAGGCTTCGCTTTGCAGTCCGTCGCTTCGTGTGAATACTTGCACTGCTTTTGTGGCGGGCGCATACTTCACCAGTCCTTTGGCCGTAGTTATCCAGAGGCAGTTTTCTCCCTCCACAATGGAGTTGATGTATTTGTTCGGAATGTTCAGCGGTTGGCGTGCGAAGGTGTCTTCCCTGTCATCATACAGGTATAGCCCTTCATCAGTGCCCACCCACAGCTTGCCTTCCTGGTCTTTGCACAGGTGGTTGACTAATTGTGTGCCGAGTCCTTCCTTTTGCCCGTACTTTTTCCAGATTTTTTTGTCCGGGTGGTAGCGGAAGAGTCCTTTTCCGGTCGCAATCCACAGATGTCCCGCCGTGTCTTCATTCATGTCGATGATGAGGCTTTCCACGCTTTTGATGGGGATGAGGCGGTCACTTTCGCGGTCATACAGGCATAAGGCATCCATTGACCCTGTCCAGATACGTTCCCGGCTGTCTTTGAAGATGGTGTATACGCTTGTGCCGTTCGGCTCTTTGCCGTTGTAGTCCTTGATGCTTCCGGTCTTTCTGTTCAGGATGCGGATGTTCTGTCCGTAAGTGCCTATCCACAGCTCGTCGCCCACCTCACAAAGCGCGTGGATGTTGTCGTTGACGAAGGCTTTTCTTCCTGCAAAGTCAATGAACTTGCGCTTTTGCGGCGAGAAACAGCTCAGCCCGCCGTCGTCCGAGGCAATCCAGATGTTTCCGTCTCTGTCTTCGCAGAAGCGGCTGATGATTTTCCCGACGAACAGCGGATTGTTGTCTGCCGGCGCATATCCTTCAAACTGTCCGCTGTAGGGCGGAAGGTAGTTGACACCGTTATAGAATGTGCCGATCCACACACCGCCTTCCCTGTCTTTCAGTATCGGGTAAACGAATTTGTCGGACAGCGATTCCGTACTTTCACCGTAGTGGGCATAGAGGCTGCTTTCTCCGGTGGAAGGGTTGAATAAGGTCAGTCCGTTGTCCGAGCCGATGAGCAGTACGTTCGGCTTGTATTCTCCGATGGAGTGGATGTGCACAGTGCTTTTTTCGCTTCCGGCCGCCAGATATCTTTCAGTCTCTCCGGTAGAGGGGTTGATTTTCCAGAGCCCTTCCATCCACGTGCCGGCCCACAGGTTTCCCACAGTGTCTTCCCATAGAGCCGTTGCATGAAATCCGTGGCCTTGGTTTTTGAGCGGGAAGATATCGAGCGTGTCTGTATCTTCATTCAGGCGGTAGAGGTGGTTGTATCCGGAAAACCATACATTCCCCTGACTGTCGCACAGCATGCACAGGGCGGCTCCGCCTCCGTTCGTCAGCCTGTAATTCTTGAGCTTGTCCGATTTCGGGTCGTAACAGAACACATCCTGTTCTCTTGTGGCAATCCAGATTCTCCCTTTCCGGTCACGGCGCATTTGGTTGATGTAAGAGAGCACCGAGGTTCCGTCGTCCGTAATGCGGTCGAACCGAACAATGTGGTTTTCCCTTGTATTATATATGTATATGCCGATGTCCGTTCCCAGCCAGAGCATGTCTTCGTCCGCTTCGCATAGGGCATGTATTATGTTGGTCTGTAGAGCCGGATGATGCGGATTTCCTTTCTGGTAGGCGGAAAAGCTTGTTCCGTCGAAGCAGATCAGTCCTCCGTCTGTAGCCATCCATATATATCCCTTTTGGTCTTGAATGATGTCGGTGACGGAGTTTGATGACATTCCGTTTTCTATATTGTAATGTCTGAACTGAAACTGTGTGGGGAGTGTGGCGCATATCCCCTGCGCGGCGTATAGAAGCGTCAGCAGACAGAATAGCATTTTGATTCTCATAGTAAAATTGCTTCTAAATAAGATGTCGTTTTAGTTAGAGGCGCAAGTTATAGAAAATAATCCAAGATGCAAAGTATGTTTAATAGATTTTTAATAGTGAAAAATTTTTGCGGATAGTGACGGCATGGATTTTCGGTGAGGACAAAACTTGCGGAATGAACCTGATAAAATAGTCCACTTGTCCGGCAAAAAAGTCTACAGCTCCTTCCCGGTGTCGCGGAAAATAGGGTGGAGAGCGCTGTTTACGACTATTTTCTTAGAAGTATGGATTATTTTTTTATCCGCGAATGGTGTTTCTCCCTAAATTTGTCACCGTGGAATCAAAAAAAATGATAATATGAAAAACAATCTGTTAATTCTGATGAGCGGACTTGTAGTATTGGGAACCGCTTCTTGCAGTAAGCCGACTTACAAACAGCCGGATGCGCCGATTCAGGAAGTGCCGTTTACGCAGGTTCACATCAACGACCGTTTCTGGTCACCGCGTATTGAAACGAACCGTACGGTGTCTATCCCTTCAGCATTCAGAGAGTGTGAAAAAAACGGACGCTTTGACAATTTCGCCATCGCAGGCGGATTGAAGAAGGGGGAGCACCGGGGAGATTTCTCTTTCGACGATACCGACCCTTATAAAGTAATAGAGGGAGCGTCTTATTCGCTGGCGGTGAAATACGACCCGCAACTCGACCATTATCTCGACAGCGTAATCAATATCATCGCTGCGGCTCAGGAGCCGGACGGTTATCTTACCACCTGCGTGACGAACAAGTGCTACCGTCTGTCCGGATGGTGGGGACGCTCCAAGTGGGAGAAGATAAACAGCCATGAGTTGTATAACAGCGGTCATCTGTATGAGGCTGCCGTTGCCCATTATCGTGCTACGGGAAAACGCACATTGCTCGATGTGGCCATCAAGAATGCCGACCTGGTGTGCAAGGTGTTCGGACCAAACGAAGGACAGATACACCGTCCCAGCGGACACCCCATCATCGAAATGGCGCTCTGCAAGCTGTATAAGGTGACAGACGACCAGAAATATCTGGATATGGCACGGTATTTCGTGGAAGAGACCGGACGCGGAACCGACGGCCACAAGCTGAACGAATACAGCCAGGACCACAAGCCCATCCTTCAGCAGGATGAGATCGTGGGTCATGCCGTGCGTGCCGGATACCTTTATTCGGGTGTAGCCGATGTGGCTGCCCTGACAAACGATACGGCCTACTTCCATGCACTGACCCGCCTGTGGGACAATCTGGCGAGCAAGAAGCTTTACATCACCGGCGGCATGGGTTCGCGTGCGCAGGGCGAAGGCTTCGGCCCGAACTACGAGCTTCAGAACCATACGGCCTATTGCGAAACCTGCGCTTCCATCGCCAACGTGTACTGGAACTACCGCATGTTCCTCGCTACGGGCGAATCCAAATACATGGATGTGCTGGAACGCGCATTATATAATGGTGTAATCTCGGGCGTATCGCTGAGCGGCGACAAGTTCTTCTACGACAATCCGCTCGAGTCAATGGGCGAGCACGAGCGTCAGCGCTGGTTCGGCTGTGCATGCTGTCCGGGCAATGTGACCCGCTTCATCGCTTCCGTCCCCAACTATGCATACGCCACCCAGCAGAACGACATTTATGTGAATCTCTATATTCAGGGCACTGCCGAGATGCAGACAGCCGACAACAAGGTGACACTCGAGCAGACCACCGACTATCCGTGGGACGGTAAGATTGCCATCAAGGTGACTCCCGAAAAGGAAGGCGAGTTTGCCATCCGTCTGCGCATCCCGAGTTGGGTGCAGAGTGCTCCGGTGGCTTCCGACCTCTATGCCTACACCGATGCGCCCAAGAAGTATACGCTGAAGGTGAACGGCTCGTCGGCCAATGCAGCCGAAGGCGACGGCTATGAGACCATAGTCCGCACTTGGAAGGCAGGCGATGTAATCGAGCTTACACTGCCGATGGATGTGCGCCGCATCAAGGCAAACGACCAGGTGGAAGTCGACCGCGGTATGCTGGCTCTGGAACGCGGCCCGATCATGTTCTGTCTCGAAGGCAAGGATCAGCCGGACAGCACCGTGTTCAACAAGTTCATCACTCCCGACACGAAGATTGACGCTGCCTTCGATGCCAACCTGCTGAACGGCGTGATGGTATTGAGCGGAGCCGCCAAGGAGGTGGAACGCGACGGAACAGTAAAGGATGTCACCTTCAAGGCCATTCCTTACTCTACGTGGAACAATCGCGGTGCCGACCAGATGGAGGTATGGATTCCCGAGGCCAAGGAATACGCCACTCCGACTCCTGAACCGACCATCGCTTCAAAGGCAAAGACCTTCACCATCCAGGCTCCTATCCAGAAGGATGCTCCCGAGTCTGCTTCCATCGTCTCTTATGCATGGGGCGTGAACGACCAGTGGGAGCCGAAGCGTTCGTCCGACACTTCCAAGCCTTACCACTACTGGTGGCTGAAGGAAGGTACCGAAGAAACGCTGGCATACGAGTTCGACAAGCCTTACACCGTATCCAATGTGCAGGTATACTGGCTGGACTTCGACCATTACGACGGCAATTTCCGCGTGCCGCAGAGCTGGAAGCTCTACTACAAGGCAGGAAACACCTGGAAGGAAGTGGAAGCCCTCGGCGAATACGGTGTGAAGAAAGACTGCTATAACAGCCTCGACTTCAAGCCCGTCACTACAACCGGCCTGAAGATTGCCGCCCAGCTGCAGAAAGGTGAGTCGGGAGGTATCATCGAATGGAAGGTAAATGAATGATTGACAGTTAACAGTTGAAAATTGACGGTCAGAAGTCGCGGACGGCCGACCATGCCTCCTTGATGATTGGCCGTTGATTTTCAATTCAATATTAACCCTTAAATACAAACGAAATGGATGCACATTTAGACCGCGTGCTGTTTAGTCGCGCATTTGTGAAAGTGGCTGCATGTGCCGTTCTTTCTGCCGGATTGCCGTTGGCAGTTTATGCAGAGCCGGGCAGCGTGACAGCTACAGAAGCCGTTCAACAGACCAAGACCGTGACCGGTCAGATTGTTGACTCGAAAGGTGAGACCATTATCGGTGCCAACATCATGGAGAAAGGCACGACCAATGGTACGATTACCGATTTCGACGGTAAGTTTTCTTTAACTACAGCCCCCAATGCTACATTGGTAATCAGCTATATCGGCTATCAGTCGGTAGAGATTCCCGTGAGCCAGATTAAGGCCGGACAGACCATCACCCTGAAGGAAGATACTGAGGTGATCGACGAAGTGGTGGTAATCGGTTACGGTACTCAGCGCAAGGGTGATGTGACCAGTGCCATCGCTTCCGTCAAGTCGGAAGACTTTACCATCGGTAAGATCGGCGATGCAGCCGACCTGATTAAAGGTAAGGTGGCCGGTTTGAGCATTGCCAAAGGTACCGGTGACCCGAACTCTACTTCTACCATCCGTCTGCGTGGTGTCATCTCTGTAAACGGTAGCACCACTCCGCTGGTATTGGTTGACGGTGTGGAAGGTGATTTGAATACAGTTTCTCCAGAAAATATCGAATCTATTGATGTGTTGAAGGATGCATCTGCTGCCGCTATCTATGGTACTCGTGGTGCAAACGGTGTGATTTTGATTACTACCAAGAGCGGTAAGCGCGGCGAGCGTACTACGGCAAGCTATTCCGGCTATGTATCTGCTTCACAATTTGGCAAGAAACTGGATTTCATGGATGGTTCAGATGTACGTGCTGGACGGACTAACTTTACAGACCAAGGTTATGATACCGACTGGCTCGATGCTATCAGCCGTACCGGCTTCACGCACAACCATAACTTCAACATTACCGGAGGTACGGAGAAAACTACCTATTCTGCCGACTTTACTTACCGTAAGGAAGACGGTGTAATCATGAATACCTACGCAGAAGATATTCACATGCGTTTTGATGTGTCTCACTGGATGCTGAACGACATGTTGAAGGTAAATCTGAACTTGGTGAAGAGATGGCACAAGAACAGTGCAAGCAATGTAACGGCATCTGACGGATCCAATACTTCTTATTCAGCCTATCGTCAGGCGATTGCCCGTAACCCGACTGCTCCTATTTGGAATGAAGATGGAACATACAATGAGAATTTTGGTATAAACTATTATTATAACCCGGTCAGTATGTTGGAAGAACGGTTGGGTGATGATAGTTATGAAGAGACTCGTGCAACGGGTAATATCACCTTCGAACCGATTAAGGGATGGCAGACCAACTTGATGTTGGCAACAAGTCGCTATAATCGTCACGATGAGTATTATACCACTGCTACCTATTATGGAAACCAGTTAAGTGAATATAACGGCTATGCATCTCATACGAACGATGAAAGTCGCACAGATAATCTGGAAATAACTTCTAAGTATGACCTGAATATCGGTAAGCACCGTATGAATGCCTTGGTGGGTTACAGTTATCAGTATTATACTTATAATAGGAATTATGCGACTAACTTTGACTTTCCGACCGAATTCTTTACTTACAATAATTTGGGAAGCGGTTTGGCTTTGAGAGAAGGTAGAGCCGGTATGGGCAGTGACAGAAATGAAAACACATTGATCGGTTTCTTTGCCCGTGTAAGCTATGCCTACGACAACCGTTACAACCTGTTGGTAAGCGTACGCCGTGAGGGATCTTCCAAGTTTGGTGAGAACAACAAGTGGGGTACATTCCCGTCAGCTTCTTTGGGATGGACTATCAGCAACGAAGCTTTCATGGAGGATATTACTTGGCTGAACAACTTGAAGCTGCGTGCCGGTTTCGGTATTACCGGTGTAATTCCGAATGATCCTTATATATCTCTTACAAGATATAATTATGGAGATACATACTATTATAGTAATGGTGAATGGTTGCCGGGATTGGATATCGATTCTAACCCGAATCCGAACTTGAAGTGGGAGAAGTCTACCGAGTTTAACGTAGGTTTGGACTGGAGTGTATTGAATGACCGTTTGGGTGGTTCTATCGATGTCTATAACAAGAAGACTACAGATATGCTCTTTAATTATTATGTTCCGACTCCGCCGAATTTGTTTAACAGAACATTTGCCAATGGCGGTTCGGTTCGTAACTGGGGTGTGGAAATCGCCATTAATGCCGTACCAGTTCGTACAAAAGATTTTGAATGGAGCACTGTGGTAACATTGGCAAGCAATAAAAATAAACTGTTGAGCTTGTCTAATGAAATGTATGAGTCTGATACTCATATGGATGTCGGTGGATTGGGCGAGCCTATTAGTGTCTATACCCACCGTATGGAAGAAGGACGTCCGTTGGGTGAATTCTATGGACTGAAGTCTGTAGGTGTATCAGAAAACGGTTTATTCTTGATTGAAAAGCCGGATGGAACGGTAGAAGAATTCTCTACTTCTCAGTTGTCAGATGATGAATACCGTCAGTATCTGGGCAATGGTCTGCCTAAAGTAACTTTGGGATGGACAAATAACCTGTCATACAAGAACTGGGATTTGAGCATGCAGTTCACCAGTCAGTTGGGATTCAAGATTTTGAATGAGCCGCGTGCATTCTATGAAAACAATTCAATCGCTTACAACCGTCTGAAGTCTGTCATGGATGCTCCTTACGGAGGTGAATATACCTTGTCTTCATCTCAGCCGCAGACTTTGGTAAGCTACTACTTGGAAAACGGTAACTTCCTGAAGCTGACAAACCTGACTATCGGTTATACATTCCCGATTAAACCGGATAACAAGTGGATTAAGGGCGTGCGTGCTTATCTGTCAGGAGACAATCTGTTCTGTATTACAGGTTACTCCGGTCTGGATCCTGAATTGGCCAATGCCTATCCGACTTATGCCGGTATCGACTACCGTGACAAGTATCCTTCAATCCGGTCATTTACCTTTGGTGTAAACTTAACCTTCTAAATTGAATCAATATGAAATCTAAACTATATAAATCCCTGTTTGCTTCAGTAATGGGCGCAGGCATGCTCTCATTGGGTAGTTGTACCGATTTGAGCGAAACGATTTACGATCAGATTGCTACGGAGAAATATGAGTTTACGGAAGCGGACAATGCAGCCTTGTTTTCTCCGGTATATTCATCTTTGCGTGATGTGTATTGGGCATGGTACGGTTATGCCGATTTGGATATCTGTACTGACCTTTGGTGTATTCCTCTACGTATCGGTGTAGGGTGGGGAGACTTGTATATCAATTTCCATAAGCATGAGTTCCATTCACAGCTTGCTCATTTGGAAGTATTGTGGAACAATGCTTATTCAGGCATCAATGCTTGTAACCAGATGCTTGACCGTGCAGATGAATTGACTGAAGATCAGGTGGCGCAACTGCGTGCATATCGTGCTCTTTATTATTATCTGTTGTTTGATGCCTTCCGTAATATTCCGTTGGATACCACTTATGAGCATCCGGAAGGTTGGCAGCCTGAACAGGCTACTCCGCAGGAAATGTGGGATTTCTTGATTACAGAATTGAATGCAGTGAAAGACCTGTGTGGTACGGAAGTGCAAATGGGACGGATCAACAATTATGCTGTTCACATGATTCTTGCTAAAATGTATCTGAATCATAATGCTTGGTTTAACGATCATTCAGATAATACATATTATGAAAAATGTATAGATGAACTGGAAGAGGTAATGGCCGGACCATTTGACCTAGCTCCTAACTATGAGGATAATTTCAAGGAAGATATTTCTACATCTCCGGAAATTATATTCGGTATTCCGTTTGAATACCTGTATGCAGGCGGTAACTATTTTGCCAATCTTTGGATGAATGAAGCCGGGCGTGCTACTTGGGGATTCACCGGTTGGGCAACCGGAGGTGGTGCGGCTTTGCCTCAGTTCCTTGATACTTATGATAGCAATGACAAACGTTTTGAATTGTGTTGGATAGAGGGTGACCAGTATAATGCGGAAGGAGAGTTGATATTGGTAGACGGACAGCCGTTGAACTATACGCGTGAAATCCGCAGTATTGACAATCCGGGCTGTTATCCAATGGAAGGTGCGCGCTTGGTGAAGTATGAAATTATCAGTGGCGATTGGGGTACTTCTTATGACGATGTTCCGTTCTTCCGTTTGGCGGATGCTTATCTGATGAAGGCTGAATGTTTGTTGCGTTTAGGAAGTTACAAAGGAGAAGGTGATGCAGTAGTGGAATATTTGGTTCAAAGGGTTCGTATGCGTGCTTTTGATAATAATGCGACAGAAGCACACCGTACGGTAGCTGAGTTGAGAGGCCCAAGCTGTTATCAGTATGGTCGTTATGAAAATACGGCTAAGCGTGGAGAAGCCAACAATTATACGGATGAAAGAAAGCGGGATGGACAAAATGGCCCGTCAATAGAGTTAGGTGGTCTGTTAGATGAATTGGCTTGGGAATTTTTGGCAGAGCATCATCGCCGTCAGGACTTGATTCGTTTCCGCATGACAAACGGACAGAATGTCTATAATGGCAAGGCATGGTTCTGTAAGGATGCTGTGGCAGATGTAAAAGACAATCATTGCGATATTTTCCCGATTCCGCAATCTATTTTGGATGGAAACATTAATTTGAAACAGAATCCAGGCTATTGATTCAAATATTTAAAAGGAAATGATTATGAAACGATTTAAATATTTTTTCCTATTTGTATTGTTAAGCGTTTGCGGACTTTCAGCTCAAGAATTAAATAATGAGGTGGAGGATTTCTCTTTCGAAAATTATGCAAATTCAACGACAGTGCGTATAGCGATGGTTAATTTGACTGGTTCTGTGTCAAATGCGACTATACATGTGTCTTCACCTATTTCGGGCACACTGTCTACGACTGGAACAAGTAATATTGTAGGTACTCCTGTGCAGATAGGCAGTAATCAGGTAATGCTTGCTTTCTTTTATACAGGTCCGAGCTGCAATTTGCAGATAACTAATAGCATGGGATATAGTACAACGATTCATGCTTCAAGTTCGGCTTCATTTCAAGATGCAGTACCTATAAACCCGAATGGAAGTACGACTATTAGCATTCAGATGGTAAAATAACATTAAACAAATGATTATGAAACGAAACATATTCTTATCGCTTTGTTGCTTTACCTTGCTTTTCTTTACTGCTTGCAGTAATGATTATGAAGATGCAACATCAAAGCATGTGTATGGAGAAAATGAGAATCCATACTTAAAATTGAATACAGCGGCTCAGGTGGAATTTGAGCAGTCGCTGAATATACGTAAAGCTACCTCTATTACGGTAAATCTGGCAGACTATGCTTCTTTGTTCGAGGAGCAGATGGGTATGAGTGTGGATGCAGTCGTTTCCGGTTTGGAAAGTGGAGAAACTGTATTTTATCCGATAGATGTAACTAAAAATGAATGGTTAAAAACGGAGTACAATGCAGGAACAGGTTGGTATTTCAATTCAGCAAACCAACCTTGTACAGCAGATGATGCAGATAGTAGAGCTACCGTTTCATTGGATGCAGCTGCTCGTACTTTGACTTTTGCCTTGACGGAAAATGGCCAGACGAGTGGATTAGCTCTTGAGGTAAATGTCGGTTTCGCTGTAAACGGACCGGATTATGACGATTATACACGTTTTACTTTTACGGTTTCGGTAAACGACCCGGCTTTGGTTATTCGTGACGAATACCTTCAGTATGCAGGTACGGCTGATGCAGAACTCGCGGATTATGCAAGTAATATCAGTGAGATATTTGGCATGACAGTTGATCAGTTTATCGCTGCTATCAATAGTGGAGATGTATTGTTCAGCTTGGCTGATCCTGCAACGGGTGAATGGGTAGAAAAAGGAACGGCCTTAATTTATTACGCAGGTTTGGATGGAGCAGTGGTAGATGCTGTTAATTTTGCTACTTCGGCAGAATATAATAAAGATTTGCAGACACTTGTTTTCAGTTATAATGAAACGTTGGCTGTGGATACATACGGTCAGATTAGTGCTGGGTTTGTTAGTGCCAATGATGAAACGCAATCAATACGTTTCTTGATTAACTATACAATTGGTCCGTTAGGTAGATAAATTTCTGCTATATTGTTATGGTGTGGTTGGATTATTCCAACCACACCGTTTTTTATTATAAATCTAAAATTTATAGCAATGAAGACACAATTACAAAAAAGGTTAGGCATATTGTTTATGCTTATGGCGGGAACATTTTTGATGGTATGTGCTCAGACTGATCACGAGATTCTTTTACGATTGGGAATGTCTGATCACTCTTCAACGGTTACGGCAAACATATCTTTGCCTCGTCCTGTAGTTCTTACAACTTCGCAGAGTGGGGAATCGACGGCGGTTGTTACTCCATTGTTTGTTACAGGAAATAAGACAGTGTTTGAGGCCTATTTCCAATTTGAAGAAAGCGGTGTTTATCAAATTGATGTGAATGTAGATGTAACTTCTACTGTGGCGAGGGAAACGGTTAATAGTGCTTTTGCTCATGTAAGTTGTTACATTCCTTTGGACTTGTCATCTGATCAGACCGATGTCTTGATTTGGATTACGAAAGTGAATTGATATAAACTTCAGGTGTGGCGTTATGGCTTTGTCTCCTATCGGGCAGACGGAAGCCGTGACTACAGCAGCATGTATTCGGCCCGAAGCGGGCAGGCAAGGTATACGGT
Source organism: uncultured Bacteroides sp. (assembly GCA_949294185.1). Taxonomy (GTDB): domain Bacteria; phylum Bacteroidota; class Bacteroidia; order Bacteroidales; family Bacteroidaceae; genus Phocaeicola. Next base: position 163,721 of record CASFGA010000002.1, on the reverse strand, counting down.
TCCTTCCGGTGTGCAGAAGCTCTATTTCGTGGTGATGGGTGCTCCCGAAAATTACCGTCCTCATCCGTGGGATGAGCAGGAACTGAACGACGAGCAGTGGCCGTATAAGGTGAAGTTCGGGAACACTGGCCTGCTGCAATAGTTGACTGGTTGGAATATGATTTTTTCCGGCATTCGGAGAAATGCAGTGTATTTAAAAAGTGCGACAAGTTGATTTTGTCCGATGATGAAAACAGCCCGGTATCGAGCCGGGCTGTTTTTGTTCTTATAAATTCAGCACTCGTGTGTGCGGGATTCGTAGACGGGATAGAGCTTTTCCATAAAAATAGGGGGTCGGGAATAAAGTGAAGGTAAAATCTTAAAGTGTTGAATCTGTCATATTTTTACGCAGTTGTTTCCCGAATTGGAAACTTTTTCTTATATTTGCTTGCATGGATGGAAAAATATAGGGTATGACAGGTAGAATAGGAAATATAGGTTTGATGATCCGGGATGAGCGTCTTCGCAAAGGTCTTACTCAAGAAGAGCTTGGCGAGCGGGTAGGAGTTGGCAAGGCTCAGATTTCGAAGATTGAAAGTGGGAAAGGGCTTACGATAAAGACTGTGACAAAGGTGCTTGATGCGCTCGGTTTGTCTGCTTCTGTTTTCCTACAAAATGCGCAGGCGATTGATAAGGATGTGATTGCATACATCATTGCTGCTATCAGTGAATTTGCCAAGGCCCATCATATTTCTGTTCGTGAGGCTAATAATTATCTGATACGCTTTAAGGGTATTGATTTTCTTACGGAGCATTATGATGCAGAGCATTTGCTTTCATTCGATGATAGTGTCCAGGATCTTACACAAGTCTGTCTGAATAATGGAGGAGGCATTCGATGAAACTATACCATGGCTCGAATATAATGATTGAACGGATTGATCTTTCAAAGTGCAGGCCTTACAAGGATTTCGGACAAGGATTTTATCTGACAGAAATAAAGGAACAGGCGGAACAGATGGCAAGACGCACATCGGCCATCTATGGCGGAGAACCGGTTGTTACGGAGTTTGAATTTGATGAGACGGCCTTGAATACTCTTGCTGTCAAGACATTTGAAACCCCATGTGAGGAATGGGCCTTGTTCGTTATGGCTAATCGTAGCCGGAATAACATGCAGCCTACACATCGCTTTGACATTGTGATAGGGCCTGTTGCCGATGATGCCATTGCAACCTTGTTCCGTAATTTTGATGACGGTGTTATTGACATGCAGATGCTCGTGAATGGATTGAAATACAGAAAGGTTTCATCACAATATTTGTTTCACTCGGCAGAAGCCGTCAAATACTTACACAGGATATGAACAAGCGGATGCAATATCTGGTAGAAGGAATCACCAAAGATATAATAGTCTATCTGATGCAAGATAACGGATACGATCTCTCAACGGCTCTTAAAGAGTTTTATAATTCAGAGACATTTGCAAAGCTCTCGGATGAGGCGACCGGACTCTATATTGAAAGTTCTGCCTATGTCTATGAGATTCTGAAAGGGGAGTTGAAGTATGGCAGGCTTTAGTGTGATGAGCTATAAACTGTGCGTGGAAGGTAAAGGTGATTTTCGTAAAATCATGGTTCCATGTGGACAATAAGCCGAAAGGACTGTATATTTACAGATAAAGTTCGCTGCGCCTTGACAAGGTGAATCGATATTATACCTCTTCGGGGATATTTGAACGGAATGAACAAGTTATTATACCTTTTCTGATATAAATATGAATGTTTTTATTATTTTTGTACCCGTAATGGTATAAAAGGTTCGGTATGGATTTGTCGGCAACAGTAAAGGCTTTGCGGAAGCAGTATAATATGACGCAGGAAGACCTGTCCTTGAAGTCGGGGGTAGGGCTTCGTTTTGTTCGTGACTTGGAGCAGGGGAAAAAGTCGCTGCGCCTTGACAAGGTGAATCAGTTGTTGGACTTCTTCAATTATGAAATGGCAGCAGTGCCGAAAGTAAAGGCATGAGTTTATGAATGCATCCGTCTGCTGCCGGCTTTTGAAGGCATGATAAACAATTCTTTTCTTGACGATAATCTGAAAGTGCGGTATAAGGAGCTGCTGCATGAAAGAGCCGCAAGACTGGAAGCCGGAGACTGACGGAAGAATATCCTTTTCATGCGGCATAAATCTGAATATTTATGATTTTTTATTTTTCTCAAAAAAGTTTTTCATTTTTACTCTCACTGCTCTCACCTTTGGTGGTAATGCGTTAAACTATAGGTAGTTATAGGGTGGTGGTAGCAAAAAAGTCTGTCCCGGTCTGACATTTTGCTACCACCACCCTGCAAACCGTTAACAGACAATGGATTGCCTGTAAAGTCGAGGGCGGCGGTAGCAGAATTGAAAAGACATTCTTCTTTCGGAATGAAAAAGACAGAGACATTTACGCATAGCTATGCATTCCTCCCATGACGAAGTTTACGCCAAAATAGGTAATCAGTACGCTTAGAAAGGCGATGACGGCAAACCCGTGGAAAAACATCGGGCGGCGGAAGGCCGGAAGCGAGGAGGGGTGAAGGGCTGAGGCATAGACGAGCATGGTGATGAGCGCCCATACCTCTTTGGGGTCCCATCCCCAGTAGCGTCCCCATGAAACATTTGCCCATACGGCACCGATAAAGATGCCTGCCGTGAGGCAGAATACAGCCGGATAAAGGAGTATCTGGCTGATGAGGTAAAGGCGCTCGATTTCGCTTTCGCAGTTTTTTCGGGAGTAGTGAAGCACGATGGCGGTCACTCCGTTGAGCATGACAAAGGCCAGCAGGGAATAGGCTATCATGATGGTTACCACATGAAGGCTCAGCAGCGGAGAGGAAAGTACGGGCATCAGCTGGGTGATGGGGGGATTTGACTCGCCGAACAAGGAGACTAAAAGGGCAAGCCCGCAGAGCATGTAGCCGAAAGCAATGGCGGCCTCGAACCGGCGATGGAAGAAAAGCATGAGCGTCAGTACGCATGCCGCCATAAACTGCATGGTCTCAAATCCGTTGGATACGGGGAGATGTCCGCTTACGAATCCGCGCAGGCTGATGACGGTAATGAGATAAAGCAGGATGATGCCTGCCAAAGAGAGCAGCGACGGACTGACCCAGGTCTTCGTCTGGTTTTGCCTGCTCATGCGGCGGCAGTAGAACACAAATGAGAGGATGCCTATGGTGAGACAGGCCATTGCGAGAGGACGGGTATGGCTGAGGGCGTTGTAAAGCTTTTCGGCTCGGAACCGTGCGGGGGAGGGCAGAAACGTGCCGGCCTCCTTTTCCTGATATTCCCGGGTCTTGTCTAACAGCTGTTCTACTGATGTGTAGTCTTTTTGTGCTATCTTTTCGGCCATATAGTTCATGCCGTAGCGGATAAAGGCCCATTGTTCGTGGGGCATGGAGGCGGGCAATGGGTCGGCTATTGAGTACCACACTGGTTGGTTGTCAGCATTTTCGCGGTATGGATAGATGCGCAGGGCGTTTCCGGTGCATATCATGCTGACGAGATTGAACTTTTCATTGGCTTCGTCGAGGGCACGGCGGTCGGCTGCACTGGAGAGTGTCTGTTGTGCCTGCTCCAGTTTGTAGCCTTTAGGCCCTACAAAGTCGGTAAGACGGACATACTCTTTGTCCGTGTCCAGCAGTTGTCTTATCTTGCTGCTCTTGATGCGTATGATGGGCTCTTCTTTCCAGTCGTCGTAATAAAAGAACCATCCGGTGAGAACTTGTTCGGGAGTCATGCCTTTATAGCTGTCTTTCCCGTAAAGCTTTAGTGTAAAGTCGCGTGCCAGTGTCTGTAACGGGCAGATGCGGTCGTTGTAATAGACATAGATGTTGCCGAAGCGGTCGGCCGTCTGTCGGGGAAGGGTCTTGGGAACGCCGGCTGCGGAAGCGGGAAGAGTGGCTGCCAGGAGCAGCATGCAGGGAACGGTCTTTCGCAAAGAGGGGTGACGGAGCAGCTGGCGGAAGCGGCTGTCTTTTTCGAAAAAGAAGGCAATGCACGACAACAGCAGCAGCCAGTATCCGGCATAGGTCACGGCTATGCCGTAAGGGTCGTAGGAGATGGATAAGGTGCTGCCTTTTCCGTCGGCATCGTAGGTGGACTGGTAGAAACGGTAATGGCGGTAGCTGTATATACGATTCATGGATACTTTTCCTTCGTGTGTGTAGCCTTGGTCATGCACGGTCAGTGTGCTGATAAAGTCCATCGGGGCCTGTGTTCCCGGATAGTAGGCCAGTTCGAAATCTTTTAGTCCGACGGCGAATGGAAGAGTGTAGTTTTCTCCGCTGCGGCTGGTGAATGTTTGCAAAGGCTGTTCGCCGTGGCGCAGATGTATGCTGCCTTGGATGCCCCGGATATGGGTGGTCAGTGCTCCGGCAAGAATGATGAGAAAGGCCAGGTGAAGCAGGAAAGCGGCTGTTCGCCGTGGAAGTTTCCGCCTGATGAGATAGAGCAGAGAAAAGACGGCGGCTGTTCCCCATAAGGTGACAAAGAGCGGAGAACCATAGATGAATGTAGAGACAAAAGCTGTGCCGTACAGTTTTTCGGCGACAGTGGCACAGATCAGGATAAGTACAAGCAGGGCGGTCAATCCGAAGCCGGCAGTCCGCAGCAGTTTGGTGTTGTCGGTCATTGCTGATGGTTTATGAACAGATAATAGGGTGGAAGGCTGTCACCTGTAGATGGAAAATGCCGATGGTGCAGCCTTCACCCCTTAAAGAATCAGTTTAGGTTTGCAGATGAAGCCTTTAGATGGCATCGATGAACTTCACGATGGCATCGCGGTCTTCTTTAGGCAGTTCGCGGAACTTTTCAACGCTCTTTCGGGCATCGCTTTGGGCATTTCCGTGCCACATGATGGCTTCGATGACATTGCGAGCACGGTTGTCGTGCAGGCGGTCGGCTGTGGCCGAACCGGTGCACATCTGGTGCAGGCCCCGTCCCCAAAGCGGAGTGGTGCGGCACCATCCGGTGCGGATGTCATTTTCCATGTGCAGCTTGTGCTGTATGAAGTCGGAATATGGCCAGATGGTCTGGTTCGGGTATTTGGGCAGGCGGTTGTCGCCTCTTGCAAAGAAACCGTTGGGGTCGAAATAGTCGTCGGCTCCTGTCTTCCACGACGGACGGTGGCAGTAGGCGCATCCGATTTCCTCGAACAACTCTTTGCCGCGCTGCACGGCTTCATTGTCGATGTTGCGCACGGCGGGAACGGCCAGGCCTCGGTGCCAGACCATGAAGTCCAGATAGTCTTCGTCGTCCATCTCCACATCCAGTTCTTTAGAGGTCAGGTAAGCGGCGATGGCGGTGGCTACTTTTTCCCGGTCGCTGTAGTCGTCGGCATGCCAGGTCGGATGATTCTTTTCCGGGTCTGCCGTCTCGATGTAGCTTTGGTAGCCGGCCTGCACATCGGGGTCGTATGCCGAAGCTTTTACCCATGAGCTTCCGCCGAATTTGGTACGGTCAATATCCGCTGCCTGATCGTTTGAAAAATACGTATCAAGGTAATGATAACGGCGGTTGCTGCGGGTAACGTTTGGGATGTTCCACATGGCGTTGGCTCCTGCCGCATCCTGAAGCGGGCCGCGGCTCAGGGCATAGGTGAAGCGGAAAGGATGCTGCTCGCCTTTGTCGGCAAAATCGGCGGCGACATCGGTTGCTTTCGTGTTGCTGTATTGTTTTACCCATTCTCCGTTTTTGAAGAAGGCCGGATTGATGCCGTTGGGCAGGTAGCCGTCGCTTTCTTCCTGAGCGTACTGGGCTTTCAGGTCTTCATCAGAAATGGCATCAACCAGTCCGGTTCCGTAGATGCCGATAGTGGACTCAAGCAAAACCTTGTAATTGCCCAGGTCGCTGATTACACCTTCGTTGTATGCGTATACAGCATCGGGGCTCATGGTCACTTCGGGATACTCCAGGTCGTAGGTCTCGCCGTCGGGGAACTGGTTGCCCCAGTCGTCGGTGTATTTCTTCCATGTGATGATGACTTTGCTTTCATCCAGCGGGGCTTTGAAAGGCTCTACGGCATGTCCTTGCGGCATCCCAGTGAGCCAGCTCACGTATCCGTCGGTCTCCGGATTGTAGACGACCAGCAGACAGCCGTTGCCGATGGAGCTGGTTTCAAAGCTTCCGGCCGCATTGCGCTTGCCGTGTCCGTATCCCGGATGACAGTGGATGCACGAACTGCGTACGTAGGCCGGACCCAGTCCTTTGCGGACGCCTGTATGGTTGCTCATGTACATTTTTTCGAACAGCTGTTCGCCGTTTTTGAAGCGCTGACTCATTTCGGCGTTGGCCTCTACCGGCTCGGTCGGCTGCTCATAAGCGTTTGAAGTGCTGAGGTAGGCTGTTCCCAGTTGGCCTCCTGCGTAATACCATTCAGGGTATTCGTTGTCCGGATTCTCACCTTCCGGATTTCCTCCCTTGTTTTCCTCGTCGCTGCACGCACTCAGCATGCCGGCTGCGAGCAGTGAACTCATCAAGAAGTAATAGGCTTTCTTCATAACTGATAATTTTAGTATGTTTGCGTATTCATGTCACTAAAGCCATCCCTGCCGGAAGGCTGTCGTTTCAAGCCTTTGCGGCACAGGATGACTGTCTGAGTTTCGGCGAAAAAAGTTTTGTTTAGTTGTTCAGCAAAGCATCGTTGGCTTTGTCGAGAGCCGTTGACAGGTTGTTCAGACTGACAATGGCTGCGTCTGCCTCGGCACCGGTCGCGTTTTTGGCAAACGGCTCGGGGATGGCGTTGATTTTTTCGATGGATTCGTCAATCAGATTCCGGATTTCTGTATCAACATCCGGAGCGACACTGGCGATGTAGTCGCTGACGGACTTGTCGTCGTTCTGTCCTTCATAGGCGTTGCGCACGCTGCGGATATTGTCGGCAAAGTCGACTACGGAGTTGAGGGCATACGGAGATTCGATGTAGTTTTTGTCATCTTCGCTCATGCCGCTGTTCGGGCGTCCGATCTTCTGCGTGCTTACTTCATCAACAATGTCGATGCATCCTTGAATCAGCTCTTGGGCAGCTTCCGTGTAGCTTGCATACTTGCTTCCTCCGGCTCCGGCGTTCTTCATGCTTGTGCCGTAGTCGAAAGTCGGCTCAAGTTCGGTATCGGCCAGAATGTTCTGCTTTTCTTCGGTAACGTTGTCAAGACCGGCCCATGAAGCTTCCAGACGGACGCACTGGTTGCGAAGGTCTTCAGCTACGGCAGCCATGTATATCAGGTGGTTGTCGGTAACGGCTGTTCCGTCCTCGAAGTTGTGGCGAAGGTCTCTTACGCTGCTTGAGTTTCCGTCGGCCGACAGTTCGAATAGCATATATTCAATGGCATGATAACCTAACAGTCCGTATCCCAAGTTGTTGCTTACATAGTCGCCGCCGCCTTCACCGATAGCCTCCATCATCGAAGGATTGCTCAGCAAGGCTATGAGGGCAGGCTTGTCGAGAGGCCATGAGTCGATGTGCGGGTCGATATTGTAGTCTCCGGCCGCGCCGAACAGGAAAGCCTCGCTCAGCTCCCATGCCTCGCGTGACTTGGTCCAGTGTTCGCATGCTTCCTCCATCTTGCTGTTGGCGTCAGTCACGTTTCCGCTAATGAACAGGTCTCTTACTTCATCGCAGAGTGTGCTCAGCATGATTGCTTCATCGGCCATTGTCTTGTAGGTCGGGATTACCGTATTGTCGACATACGGTGTGATTGCTTCTTTTAAAGCCTGGTCTTTGGCAGACAGTTCGCCGTCGCCGGGATTTCCGTTGTTGTCATCGTCGCATGCAGTAAAGCTTGCGGCCATCATGGCACTGACAGCCATGTAGAATGGAAGTTTGAAAAGTTTGTTCATAATTCTTTTTCGTAAAATGGTTAATACCTATTTATATTTATTTCGTGAAAAATCCTGCATAAGCAATTCCGATCGAAATGGCCGGTTCGTTGTTGTAGAATGATTTCAGCAGTCCGATGGAGTATTCTCCCTTGACGACAATTTCGTCGATGGGGTAATAGTTGATGCCGGCGGCCACGCGCTGACGCCCGCAGTACTGGTAAAGCGGAACTTTTGAGTCGTACATAGAGTCATAATAATCATACCGGCCGAACACATAGAACTTCTGTCCCTTGTTGTCAAGCTTGCTGAATTGGGAGAAGAGGTTATATCCGGCCTCTACCCCTGCGGCAATGGCTGAAGAGGCTACATCCTGTTTGGGAGAAGGAGAGTTCTGGCTCATGTTTTTATTGACGGTCGAAATGATATCGGCATCGCTGAGGTGGCCATAATCGAAATTTCCACGGACAACCCAATTATGGTCACTGTAATGGAAGTCGAATGCTCCGATTGCTACGGTACCCTTTACATCTTTATATCGTTGGCTGTCTTTGTTTCCGCTCAGAGTATTGCTGAAAGAGTTTCCTATATATCCGCTGACAGACAGGTGCAAGCCTTTGATGGAATAGTTGTCGAGACGGAAAGCACCTGCTACGGCATTTCCGATTTTGAACTCATAAGGACTTCCTGCACCGTTCTTTATCCAGTTCAAGCGGTCGAAGCGGTCGGAGTCAAGCCCCGGAATGATCAGCGCTTCATAGCGCCAGTCGCCGGCTTGCCCCCAGATGCTGAGGCCGGTTTCGTGCCACGTGCAGGGCATGATGGTGTTTTCACCTTCGGGGCGGTAAACGCCGAAGAACTCGGTCGGCATGTGATGCTGGTTTGTACCGCCTACCGGAACGATGATATGTCCGGCCTTGATGTTGAATTGCGGACAGAATGACTTCTGAATCCAGAATTGTTCCAGAGCCACTTCACCTCCGCGCTCCACTTCACTTTCATATTCTCCGGCTTCTTCTTGCTCGATTTCAAAAGCCGATTCTGTCCCTCCGTGTTCAAATTCGATTTCGCTTCCCATTGACCATCCTTTGCCGAAGTCGTATCCGATAAAAATCACGACATGCGGCAGGTCGAAACGGCCGTGGGCTTCATTCCTGTAGTTTTCCGGGTTGATGTATCGTGTATACTTGTCACTGTAAAAGTTGCGTGAGTAGACCGCTTCTCCATATCCTCCCACGGTGAAGCGTGATTTTTTCTTTTCTTTTATTTCTGTCTTGTCTTCAGAATCGTCGGCCTTTGTTCCGAATCCGTCTGCGGCGAAACTGTGTGGCGTGTATGCTGCAAAAAGCAGAGAGAACAATAAAACTTTTTCTTTCATTTTTTCACTATTTTAGGTCGTTTCCTTGATGGCAAAGGTAGGGGGTTAAAAAAATATCAACAATACCTATAAATAGGTAAATAAAAAGGTGAAATACCTATATATAGGTATTGGCATTTTAAGAAGGAAAATCGGAAACCGGATGAAAAACAAACAGGCGGGAATGTTGTTTATGTTCATAGAAGTTACTATATTCGTACAATTAAAAACATAGAAAGCTATGAAACCTTTTAACTATGCGGTGATCAGCAGCATCTGTGCGCTGATAGTGGGGATATTGCTGATGGTATGGCCGGATATGGCTGTCAACTATTTGGTTGTGACGGTGGGGGTGTTGTTCCTGCTGCCGGGGCTGTTGGGGATATTTTCTTATTTTGCGCGTGCCAAGGCGCGGAAAGAGGCGGGAATACGTGGTGTGTTTCCGGTGGTGGCTTTGGGCAGTGCGCTGTTTGGGGCATGGTTGGTCATTATGCCCGGATTCTTCATCAGCATTCTGATGTATGTGTTAGGGGCGTTGCTGGTGCTGGGAGGTGTCAATCAGTTGGTCAACTTTATGGCTGTCCGTTCTTATATGCATGTTCCGGCGGGGATGTACGTGCTTCCTCTGCTCATTCTGGCGGCAGGTGTGGTGGTGCTGTTCAATCCTTTCGAGGCGGCTGAAGTGCCGTTTATCTTTTTGGGAGCGTCGGCTGTAGTCTATTCACTGACCGACTTGCTCCGCCTGATACGTTTCCGGCGCAGGCGCGGACAGGTGGAAATCATTGTCTCCGAAGAAAAGAAGGAAGATTGACCGCAATCAGGAATTGCGGTATCTTTTAGGTGACATGCCGGTATACCGCTTGAAATATTTTCCGAAGAAGGAGATGTCGGTAAAGTTCAGCGAATAGGCGATTTCCTGAATGGTCATTTCGGTAGAGCGCAGCTTGGCTTGCGCATCGTGGATGATGAACGATGAAATGATGTCGGTCAGCGTCTTTCCGGTAATCTTTTTGATGGTGGTGCTCAGGTGCTGCGGGGAAAGGTGCATCTTTTCCGCATAGAAGGAAACGTTTCGCTCTGTCTTGTAATATTGTATGACAAATCGCACCAGTTCCTTGACTATCTCCTGGTTGCGGCTGTATCGCGGAGATTCCTTTTCCGGAGCATTTTCTTCATAAAGGGCCCCTATGTGCAGAATGAGCTGGCTGTAGGCCAGGTTAATCTGCGTTTCATCCATAAAGTTGTCAATCCGTAATGATTTGATCATTACCATGATTGAGTCACGCAATACTTCAGATACCTTGCCGTTTAGCTGGAGTACCGGACTTTCTATGATGTAGGGAGTGTATTGGATGGTTTGTGAAAACAGATGTGCACTTCTTACCAGATCTTTTGAGAATCCTGCAAAAAAGAAGCGGCAGTCCGGACTTTGCTCGTTTATCTGGAAATAAATTTCCGGATAGATGACCGCCATGGAGTTGGCTGTCATGCTGTATCGGGTAAGATGGACGGTGATGGTGCAGCTCCCTTGCGTACACAATAGGAATATGCAGCCCGGAGCAGGTGCGGGATGCCGGAACAGCCGCTTGAAATTTCCGCAGATGTCGATGCCTGCGGTCATTTTCATTCCTTCAGGTAATAGGGTAAGCTTATTGAGTTTTTTCATGTCTGATCCGGCTTTATTCGGACAAATATAATGTCTTTGCTTTATATTCCCAAATATTGGTGGCTTTTCTTACTGTTATTAAATTGATTTTGTGAAAAAAAACTAAGAAAAAGAACAACTAATCTCTTGATTTTTTATTTTCGTAGCCAGTACGAAAACTATAAACATAACATTGTGAAAAACACTAATTTGTATTTGGTAAGTTTGGTCTTTGTGGCCATCTTGGGCGGTCTGCTTTTCGGGTATGACACTGCCGTGATTTCGGGAGCCGAGCAGGCTTTGCAGAAACATTTGGGGTTAAATTCTTTCTGGCATGGAGTGACGGTTTCCAGTGCTTTGATAGGGTGTGTAATCGGTGGGGCTATTTCAGGAGTCTGTGCTACGAGGTTGGGACGGCGTGGTTCGCTGCGGCTTGCAGCTGTCATGTTCTTCTTGTCTGCTTTGGGGTCTTATTATCCGGAATTCCTGTTCTTTGACAAGGGGGATACTTCCTTCTCTCTGATTCTGGCATTTAACTTTTATCGGATTATCGGCGGTATCGGTGTGGGACTTGCTTCGGCAGTCTGCCCGATGTATATAGCGGAAATCGCTCCTTCCGAGATTCGCGGAAAGTTGGTTTCATGCAATCAGTTTGCCATTATCTTCGGTATGCTGGTCGTTTATTTTGTGAATTATCTGATAAAGGACGGCATGACGGAGGAAGAACTGGTGGAAAACGGATGGCGCTATATGTTCTTGTCGGGGGTTGTTCCGGCGGCATTGTTCGGCATCCTGTTGCTTTTTGTGCCGGAGACTCCGCGCTATCTGGTGATGGAAAACAACGGCCCGAAGGCTTTGCATGTGCTGGAGCGGATCAACGGCGTGGAAAAGGCCAGGCAGATATTGGCTGAAATCAAGTCGGTAACGACTGAAAAGACTGAAAAGCTCTTTACTTATGGCAAGGCGGTGATAGCCATCGGCATCTTGCTTTCCGTATTCCAGCAGGCGATAGGCATCAATGCCGTGCTTTATTATGCGCCGCGCATATTCGAGAGCATAGGCGGAGGAGGCGACGGCATGATGCAGACGGTCATTATGGGTGTGGTAAACATCGTCTTTACACTGGTGGCTATCTTTACGGTAGAGAAGATGGGGCGCAAGCCGCTGCTGATTATCGGTTCGCTGGGTATGGCAGTCGGTGCTTTGGGCACGGCGGCATGCGATGAGTTCCAGATAGGAGGGATGGTGGCAGTATTGTGCATCATCGTTTATGCAGCTTCATTCATGATGTCGTGGGGGCCTATCTGCTGGGTTCTGATAGCGGAAATCTTCCCGAACACGATTCGCAGCAAGGCTGTGGCTATAGCTGTGGCTTTTCAGTGGGTGTTCAATTATCTGGTTTCTTCCACCTTCCCGGTAATGTATGAATTTAGTCCGTTCTTTGCATATTCTCTGTATGGCGTGATATGCTTGGTGGCAGCTCTCTTTGTATGGAGATGTGTGCCTGAAACAAAGGGGCGTACCTTGGAAGAGATGAACCAGCTTTGGCTGAACAGAAGTAAAAAGAAATAATTTGGGAGGCTTCTTTGCGGAGCTTCCGTATGCAAGTGCCGGCGGTGTGCTGTCTTGTCTGTGGCAAGGCTGTGCGCCGCCTCGTTTTTCTGTGGGCGGAACCATTTTTCTGTCAGGATGGAAAATCCTTTTTGGGCTGACAGAAAATGATTTTGAGATTAATGCGAAGGAATCTTTTCCGACTTCCGCTTATTGTTGTATCTTTGCAAGGAGAAACCAGAACAGAAAAAACGTAAATATCAATATCTTATGGGAATATTGTCAGCGATATTCGGCGGAGGTAAGCCGGATGAGAAACAGACGGACAGACAGGAAGAAAAGAATTTCGAGATTTTGAAATACGACGGCATCCGTGCCCGCAACATGGGGCAGCTTGCCTATGCCATCCGATGTTTTGAGAATGCGGTGGCATTGAATGAGGAGCCGGAAACATTAGGCTTGCTTGCAAATGCCTGCCTGCGGGCGGGACGGATTGAAGATGCACGTGCGGCTTTGGTCCGCCTGACGGAAAAGGATGCGGGCAATGTGAATGCGCTGCTGGCTTTGGCCGATGTATGTCACATGCAGGAGGATTATGCGGCAATGGATGAAGCGTGTCGGAAAGCGCTTGCACAGGATGAAGCCAATGCCACGGCATATTATCAGGCAGCCCGTGCCGCAAGAGGAATGCACGACGACTTGCAGGCGATAGTCATGCTGACAAAGGCGATAGCACAAAACGAACAGTATGCCGAAGCCTATCTGCTGAGGGCGGAGACCTTGTGGGGCATGCGTCAGATGAAGGATGCCAAGGAGGATGCGGACAGGGTCTTGCTGCTTAATCCGGAAAGTGAGGAGGCTTTGCTGCTTGAAGGAAAGATTGCGGCGGCACAAGGAGATGCGGCTGCGGCTTGTGAATGCTTTGACCGGATTGTTTCGCTCGACCCTTTCCATGAAGAGGCTTATCTGCTGAAAGGGGAGTTGCTTGTTTTGCAGAAAGACTTCGACAAGGCTGTCGACAATTATACCGAGGCTTTGGAACTGATGCCCGACCATGCCCGTCTTTATCAGGAGCGGGGGCGCGCCCGACTGCTGAAGGATGATAAGGAAGGTGCTGCCGAAGACATGAAGCGGGCCATCGAGCTGAACCCGGAGAGTGAGAATCGGATAACCGGAAATTTCAATAATTACGAAACAAACAAGCGTTGAACGCAAACTTTTTGTTACTTGTTCTTGGTGTAAAATTATATTTCGTTATTTTTGCAGCAATGAATCACGTATCAAAATGAATCGGAATGCAAGTAGCCATCATAAAATATAATGCAGGCAACATCTTTTCGGTGGATTATGCCTTGAAACGTTTGGGCGTGGAGCCGCTTGTGACCTCAGACAAGGAAGCCCTGCTGAAGGCTGACAAGATTATCTTTCCCGGTGTGGGAGAGGCGGAAACTACCATGAACCATCTGCGCGAAAACGGACTCGACACTTTCATCAGGGAGCTGAAACAGCCTGTGCTGGGCATTTGTCTGGGGATGCAGCTGATGTGCCGTCGCTCGGAAGAGGGCGGTACCGACTGCCTGGGCATATTTGATGCGGAGGTGAAGCGTTTCTCTCCGCAGCGGCATGCCGACAAAGTGCCTCACATGGGGTGGAATACCATAAAGGAAACAGGCAGTCCGCTGTTCGATGGATTTAGGGGAGGAGAGTTTGTATATTTTGTTCACAGCTATTATGTCCCGCTGAATGAATATACTGCGGCTGTGACCGACTATATCCATCCTTTCAGTGCAGCCTTGCATAAGGATAATTTTTATGCTACACAGTTTCATCCCGAAAAAAGTGGAAGTGTGGGAGAGCGTATTCTTACTAATTTTTTGAATCTTTAATTTGAGTGAATTATGATAGAACTGATTCCGGCCATCGACTTGATTGACGGGAAATGTGTCCGGCTTTCGCAAGGAAATTATGACTCGAAGCGGGTTTACAGTGAAAATCCGGTGGAAGTGGCCAAGCAACTGGAGTCTTATGGTGTCCATCGTCTGCATGTAGTGGATTTGGACGGCGCTGCTTCGCAGCATGTGGTCAATTATCGTGTCCTGGAGCAGATAGCCGGACGGACTTCTTTACGGATTGATTTTGGCGGAGGCATTAAGAGCGATGAGGATTTGGTGATTGCCTTCGACAACGGTGCCCAGATGGTGACGCTTGGAAGTGTGGCGGTAAGGCAGCCGGAACTGTTCGTGAAATGGCTTGGCCAGTATGGAACCGAAAAGATTATTTTGGGGGCCGATGTGAAGAACGGGAAGATAGCCGTAAACGGATGGAAGGAAGAAAGCGCTCAGGAGTTGATGCCTTTTCTGGATGACTATATAAATAAAGGTGTGACGAAGGTGCTGTGTACGGATATCAGTCGCGACGGTATGATGGAAGGCCCTTCGACGGAGCTTTACAGGCAGATTATGGAGGCTTATCCGGAGCTTCATCTGATAGCGAGCGGCGGGGTGAGCTGTCTGGACGATATATTGCGTCTGGATGAAGCCGGCATCCCTGCCGTGGTGTTCGGAAAAGCCCTTTATGAAGGGCGTATAACGTTAAAGGAACTTAGTTCACTGATAGAATAGGCCATGTTAGCGAAACGGATTATTCCCTGTCTGGACATAAAGGACGGGCAGACGGTGAAAGGAACGAACTTTGTCAATCTCCGGCAGGCAGGAGACCCGGTGGAGTTGGGTAAGGCTTACAGCGAGCAGGGGGCGGACGAACTGGTGTATCTGGATATTACCGCAAGCCATGAAGGGCGGAAGACCTTTACCGAACTGGTGCGGCGCATTGCGGCCGAAATCAACATTCCCTTTACAGTGGGCGGAGGCATCGGAGAGTTGAAGGATGTAGACCGTTTGCTGAATGCGGGGGCGGATAAGGTATCAATCAATTCGTCGGCCATCCGTAACCCGCAACTGGTGAACGACATAGCCAAGCATTTCGGCTCGCAGGTCTGTGTGGTGGCGATAGATGCCCGCCAGACGGCGCAAGGATGGAAATGTTATCTGAACGGGGGGAGGCTGGAGACCGACCGTTATCTGATGGAATGGGCACATGAGGTGAACGACCGCGGAGCGGGAGAAATCCTCTTCACCAGTATGGATCATGACGGGGTGAAGAACGGATATGCCAATGAGGCGCTGGCCGAACTGAGTGACCTCCTCACCATTCCTGTCATTGCTTCGGGGGGAGCCGGGCGGAAGGAGCACTTTCTTGATGCTTTCCGTATCGGAAAGGCGGATGCGGCACTGGCTGCCAGCGTATTCCATTTCGGAGAAATTCCCATTCCCGAACTGAAAGCCTATCTTTATGGTGAAGGAATCAATGTAAGACAAACTATATAACGAATATTATGGAACTTGATTTTGAAAAAATGAACGGACTCGTTCCGGCTATTATCCAAGATAACTATACACAGAAGGTCTTGATGCTGGGATTCATGAACAAGGAAGCCTATGACAAGACAATGGAGACGGGAAAGGTAACCTTCTTCAGCCGCACGAAAAACCGGTTGTGGACAAAAGGGGAGGAAAGTGGAAACTTTCTGCATGTAGTGTCGGTCAAGGCGGATTGTGACAATGATACGCTGCTGATAATGGTGCATCCCGAGGGGCCGGTCTGCCATAAGGGGACGGATACCTGCTGGGGAGAGAAGAATGAACAGGACATTATGTTTCTGAAGGAACTGCAAGACTTCATTGACAAGCGGCATGAAGAGATGCCTGAAAAGTCGTATACGACGAGCCTGTTTAAGTCGGGTGTGAACAAGATGGCGCAGAAAGTTGGTGAAGAGGCGGTGGAAACGGTCATTGAAGCTTGCAACGGAACGGACGAGCGCCTGATTTACGAGGGTGCGGACTTGATTTATCACCTGATCGTATTGCTGACCTCAAAAGGATATCGCATTGAAGATCTGGCGAGAGAGCTGAAAGAACGCCATAGCGAAAGCTGGAAAAAACATTGATGCCTCATGGAAGAACGGCCGTTGGTTTCATACAAGAACGTAGATATCAATCAGCAGGAACTGGGAGTGCTTTATGATGTGAATTTTGAACTTCATAAGGGTGAGTTTGTCTATCTGACAGGAAAGGTGGGAAGCGGAAAGTCCACTTTTCTCAAGAC
Organism: uncultured Bacteroides sp.; assembly: GCA_949294185.1. Taxonomy (GTDB): domain Bacteria; phylum Bacteroidota; class Bacteroidia; order Bacteroidales; family Bacteroidaceae; genus Phocaeicola. Next base: position 147,166 of record CASFGA010000002.1, on the reverse strand, counting down.
CATTTACGGCGAGCTGGATGTCTGTAAGGGGGAAGCATGGGTATTGGGATACAACATGCGCGAAATCAAGCGCAGGGATATCGCGCCGTTGCGGCGGAAACTGGGAATTGTGTTTCAGGATTTTCAGCTGCTTACAGACCGGACAGTCTATGATAATCTGGCTTTCGTCTTGAAAGCTACCGGATGGAAGGACAAGGCCGCACTGAGGGCGCGAATTGATGAAGTGTTATGGCAGGTAGGCATGGAGAATAAAGGATATAAGATGCCTAACGAACTGTCGGGCGGCGAGCAGCAGCGGATTGTCATTGCGCGTGCCATACTGAACAAGCCTGAAATCATATTGGCCGACGAACCGACCGGAAACCTGGATGTGGAGACGGGCCGCCGCATTGTGGAGTTGTTGCGGGACATTTGCAGCCAGGGGTCGGCTATCATCATGACGACGCATAACCTGAATCTGCTGGCGGAATATCCCGGAAAGGTGTTCCGCTGTGACAATCATCGGATGATGGAAGCGGATTCGGCAGAAACGGATTAAATTTGTTTTTCCTTAAACAGAGACTATGATAATAACAACCATTTTAGATACCGATTTGTATAAGTTTACCACCTCGTATGCTTATATCAAGCTGTTCCCTTATGCGGTGGGAACGTTTTCATTCAAGGAGCGCGACGAAACTGTGTATACGGAAGGATTTCTGACTGCATTGAAAAACGAAATCCAGAACCTGAAGCAGGTGGCTTTGACTCCGGGAGAGCTGGAGTATATGTGCGGACACTGCCGTTTTCTGCCGCGCGTATATTGGGAGTGGCTTTCATCCTTTCGTTTTGATCCGCAGAAAGTGGAAGTTTGGTTGGATGAAAAACGGCATTTGCATATAGAGATAACAGATTTTCTCTATAAGGCAACGCTTTATGAGGTGCCTCTTTTGGCCGTTGTTTCTGAAATCAAAAATCAGTTTTTGAACCGGAATCCGGACTGTCGGGTCATTTTGAACAAATTGGCGGGAAAGGTCATGCTGTCGAATGAGCACGGGATGCCTTTCTCTGAGTTCGGCACCCGCCGCCGGTTTTCTTTTGATGTGCACGACATTGTGGTGGATTATCTGAAGGAGAATGCCCGTTTCTGCACCGGGACATCCAATTGCTTTTTTGCCATGAAGTATGGCATGAAGCCGATGGGGACGCATCCGCACGAGTGGTTTATGTTTCATGGGGCTCAGTTTGGCTATAAGCATGCCAACTACATGGCTCTGGAAAACTGGGTGAATGTATATGACGGCGATTTGGGTACGGCGTTGTCGGATACTTATACGTCCGATTCATTCCTGAGCAACTTCAGCCGCAAACAGGCGAAACTCTTTGACGGCGTCCGTTGCGACTCAGGAGACGAGTTTGAGTTTGTCGACCGTCTTGTGGCGCGTTACAGGGAGTTGGGGATTGACCCTGCTTCCAAAACCATCATATTCAGCAATGCCCTCGATTTTGAAAAGGCACTCGACATCTATCGGTATTGCAGTGGAAAGATTCGCTGTTCTTTCGGAATCGGTACAAACCTGACCAATGACACAGGCTATAAGCCTTCGAATATTGTGATGAAGCTGTCGCGGTGCAAGATGAATGCGAATCAGGAGTGGCGTGAATGTGTAAAGCTGTCTGATGATATGGGCAAACACATGGGAAGCATCAGCGAAGTGGAAGCCTGCCTGCATGAATTGCGCATAGAGAACGATTAAGATTTCGATTGTTTCTTATTTTGTGGGTTTACGCTATAATCTGTAGTTGATTTGAATAAAAATCTTTCATTTTATTTTGCCGTTCCGAAATATTGTTTACCTTTGCACCCGTAAAAGAAAAGAAGAAAAAATGAACGGAATGTTTTTACATATTTTGCTATGCGGTCTGATTAATCTGCTGGAAACCCCGGTGGGAAGTGAGTCGTGTGCCTGTTGAATGTAAAAACTGAATGATATAAAGCCTTTCTCACTTCCTTGTGCGAAAGGCTTTTTTTTGGAATATGAAGACATGTAAAAACCAATAAGAACTATGAGTGAAAGATTGTTTATTTTTGATACGACGCTTCGTGACGGGGAGCAGGTTCCCGGATGTCAGTTGAATACGGTAGAAAAGATTCAGGTGGCGAAGCAGCTGGAAGCTTTAGGGGTGGATGTCATCGAAGCAGGCTTCCCCGTATCAAGTCCGGGTGACTTTAATTCGGTGATTGAAATATCAAAGGCTGTGACATGGCCTACGATTTGTGCGCTGACGCGGGCGGTGCAGAAGGATATTGATGTGGCTGCCGAGGCGCTGAAGTATGCCAAGCACAAGCGGATTCATACAGGAATCGGAACATCAGACTCTCATATCAAGTATAAGTTCAATTCTACGCGCGAGGAGATTATCGAGCGGGCGGTGGCTGCCGTGAAGTATGCCCGCCGCTATGTGGATGATGTGGAGTTTTATGCGGAAGATGCCGGGCGGACGGAAAACGAATATCTGGCCCGTGTGATAGAAGCCGTGATTAAGGCGGGAGCGACTGTGGTGAACATCCCTGACACGACGGGGTATTGCCTGCCGGACGAGTATGGAGCCAAGATAAAATATCTGATGGAGCATGTGGACGGAATCGACAAGGCTGTCATTTCTACGCATTGCCATAATGATCTGGGAATGGCTACGGCCAATACCGTCAGCGGAGTCTTGAACGGTGCCCGCCAGGTAGAGGTTACGATCAACGGCATCGGCGAGCGCGCCGGAAATACGGCGTTGGAAGAGGTGGCCATGATATTGCGTTGTCATAAAGGCATTGATATAGACACGAATATCAACACGCAGAAAATCTACCCGACAAGTCGCATGGTCTCCAGTCTGATGAACATGCCTGTTCAGCCGAACAAGGCAATCGTGGGGCGTAACGCGTTCGCCCATTCATCGGGCATCCATCAGGACGGGGTTTTGAAGAATGTACAGACCTACGAGATTATCAATCCCAAGGATGTGGGCATTGATGACAATGCCATTGTGCTGACGGCACGGAGCGGGCGTGCCGCCTTGAAGCACCGTTTGCATGTGCTGGGGGTTGAGATGACTCAGGAGAAACTGGATAAGGTGTATGAGGATTTCTTGAAGCTTGCCGACAAAAAGAAGGATATTACGGATGATGACATTCTGGTGTTGGCAGGCGCCGACCGCAATGTGAATCATCACATCAAGCTGGAGTATCTGCAAGTGACCAGTGGAGTAGGGGTACGTTCCGTTGCCAGTCTGGGGCTGAACATTTCCGGTGAGCATTTCGAGGCGGCTGCCACAGGAAACGGTCCGGTGGATGCTGCGATAAAGGCGGTGAAACAGATTATCAGGCGGCAGATGACCTTGAAGGAATTTACCATTCAGGCTATCAGCAAGGGAAGTGATGATGTGGGAAAGGTTCACATGCAGGTGGAATACGACGGGCAGATGTATTACGGATTCGGGGCGAATACCGATATCATTGCCGCTTCGGTAGAGGCATATATTGATTGTATCAACAAATTCAGAAAATAACGATAACAGGAAAAGATGGCTAATACATTATTTGACAAGATTTGGGATGCACATGTGGTGCAGAAGGTAGAGGAAGGCCCTACTCAGTTGTATATCGACCGGCTTTATTGTCATGAAGTGACCAGTCCGCAGGCTTTTGAGGGGCTGCGTTCGCGCGGGCTGAAATGTTTCCGCCCGGAGCGTATCTACTGTATGCCCGACCATAACACTCCCACGCACGACCAGGACAAGCCGATAGCCGATCCGGTTTCAAAGGCACAGGTGGATGCTCTGGCAAGAAATGCCGCCGATTTCGGGTTGACCCACTTCGGCATGATGGACAAGAGGAACGGAATCATCCATGTGGTAGGGCCGGAGCGCGGCTTGACTTTGCCGGGGATGACAATTGTGTGCGGCGATTCGCACACTTCCACCCACGGAGCGATGGGAGCGGTGGCTTTCGGCATCGGAACGAGCGAAGTAGAGATGGTGATGGCCTCGCAGTGTATCTTGCAGGCCCGTCCGAAAACCATGCGCATCACAATCGACGGTAAGCTGGGCAAGGGAGTGACGGCAAAAGACGTGGCTCTTTACATGATGTCGAAGATGACAACCAGCGGCGCGACCGGATATTTTGTGGAATATGCCGGTGAAGCTATCCGCAGCCTGACGATGGAAGGGCGTCTCACCTTGTGCAACTTGTCTATTGAGATGGGAGCGCGTGGTGGCATGGTGGCTCCGGATGAGGTAACCTTTGAATATATAAAGGGCCGTGAGTATGCTCCGAAGGGAGAAGAATGGGAAAAGACGCTTGCATACTGGAAGACGCTGAAGAGTGACGAAGATGCCGTGTTCGACAAGGAAGTCCGCTTCGACGCTGCCGATATCCGGCCGATGATTACATACGGAACAAATCCGGGTATGGGTATGGCAATAACGGATTTTATTCCTGTCACAACGGAAATGAGCACAGTAGAAAAAAGTTCGTTTGAAAAGTCCATGCACTACATGGGATTCGAGCCGGGTGAATCTTTGTTGGGCAAAAAGATTGATTATGTATTCTTGGGCGCATGTACGAACGGGCGTATCGAGGATTTCCGTGCTTTTGCTTCCATCGTGAAAGGCCGTAAAAAGGCCGACAGCGTTATAGCCTGGCTGGTTCCCGGCTCATGGATGGTGGACGAACAGATACGCCGCGAGGGATTGGACAAGATATTAAGAGAGGCGGGCTTCGAAATCCGTCAGCCGGGATGCTCTGCTTGTCTGGCGATGAACGACGACAAGATTCCGGCGGGCAAGTATGCGGTTTCTACAAGCAACCGTAATTTCGAAGGTCGTCAGGGGCCGGGCTCGCGTACCTTGTTGGCCAGTCCGCTGACTGCCGCCGCCGCCGCCGTGACGGGTGTGATTACCGATCCGAGAACATTAATGTAATATCCGTATTTTGACTATGAAACAGAAATTTGATATAATAACAAGCACTTGTGTTCCCCTTCCTTTAGAGAATGTGGATACAGACCAGATAATCCCCGCCCGTTTCTTGAAGGCTACCACGCGCGATGAGAAGTTTTTTGGCGACAATCTTTTCCGTGATTGGCGTTATAATCCGGACGGTTCGCTGAACAAGGATTTTGTGTTGAACAATCCTGTCTACGGCGGGACTGTTCTTGTGGCGGGAAAGAACTTCGGTAGCGGTTCCAGCCGCGAGCATGCGGCATGGGCGATAGCCGGATACGGATTCAGGGTGGTGGTTTCGAGCTTTTTCGCCGATATTCACAAGAATAATGAGTTGAATAACTTTGTGCTTCCCGTGGTGGTGAGCGAGAAGTTCCTGAAGGAATTGTTTGATTCCATCTATGCTGACCCGAAAACGGAAGTGGAAGTCAACCTTCCTGCCCAGACCATCACGAACAAGGCTACCGGAAAGACCGAGAGCTTTGAAATCAACGCCTATAAAAAGCATTGTCTGATGAATGGACTGGACGATATAGATTTCCTGGTAGAAAATAAAGACAAGATAGAAGCCTTTGAGCAGGCACGTAAATGATAGTTTCTTATGGAAAATCATCCGAGAATAGAAATCATGGACACGACTTTGCGCGACGGGGAGCAGACCAGTGGCGTGTCGTTTGTGCCTCATGAAAAGTTGATGATAGCCCGTCTGCTGTTGGAGGACTTGAAGGTCGACCGCGTGGAGATAGCTTCGGCACGTGTTTCCGAAGGGGAATTCGGCGCGGTGAAGATGATATGCGACTGGGCGGCACGGAGAAATCTGCTGCCTCGGGTGGAAGTGCTGGGGTTTGTCGACGGTAAAATGTCGGTCGACTGGATACATGACGCCGGATGCCGGGTAATCAATCTGCTGACGAAAGGTTCGGAAAAGCATTGCCGGTATCAGCTGAAGAAGACACTCGAAGAGCATATCGAGGATATCCGTGCGGTGGTAAGCTATGCGCACGAGCGTGATATGGATGTCAATGTATATCTGGAAGACTGGAGCAACGGCATCAAGGATACGCCCGACTATGTGTTCGGCTTGGTTGACGGCTTGAAGGATGCGGGAATCAGGCGCTTCATGCTGCCCGATACGCTCGGCATCCTCAATCCCCTTCAGGTAATCGAGTTTATGCGCAAGATGAAGAAGCGTTATCCGGATTTGCATTTCGACTTTCATGCCCACAACGATTACGATCTGGCGGTTAGTAATGTGCTTGCCGCCGTGTTGAGCGGGGTGAAAGGACTGCATACCACGATCAACGGATTGGGAGAACGGGCGGGGAATGCGCCGCTTGCCAGTGTGCAGGCCATTCTGAAAGACCACTTCCATGCCATCACTAACATAGATGAAAGTCGTCTGAACGATGTAAGTCGGGTGGTGGAGTCGTATTCCGGTGTGACGATTCCGGCAAACAAGCCCATCGTGGGCGAGAGCGTGTTTACCCAGGTTGCGGGAGTGCATGCCGACGGCGACAACAAGAATAATCTGTATTGTAACGACCTGCTGCCCGAACGTTTCGGAAGGGTGCGTGAGTATGCTTTGGGAAAGACTTCCGGCAAAGCGAATATCCGGAAGAATCTTGAAAGCTTGGGACTGGAGTTGGATGAGGAATCGATGAGGAAGGTGACCGAGCGAATCATCGAACTGGGTGACCGGAAAGAACTGGTGACACAAGAAGATTTGCCTTACATTGTCAGCGATGTGCTGAAGCATGACGGTGCGAAGAACAAGGTCAAGCTCCTGAGCTATTTTGTGACCCTTGCGCAAGGGCTGAAGCCGATGGCCACGCTGAGCATTGAGATAAATGGAAAGGTCTTTCAGGAGAGTTCGTCGGGCGACGGACAGTATGATGCCTTTGTGCGAGCCCTGCGGAAGATATACAAGGGGACGCTCGGACGCAAGTTTCCCATGCTTACCAACTATGCGGTGACCATACCTCCCGGCGGACGAACCGATGCCTTTGTGCAGACGGTCATTACATGGAGTTACGAAGGAAGGGAGTTCCGTACGCGCGGACTGGATGCCGACCAGACAGAAGCCGCCATCAAGGCTACCATCAAGATGTTGAACATAATTGAAGAATAAAGAATATGGATTTTAAGATTGCAGTATTACCCGGCGACGGCATCGGGCCTGAGATTTCCGCTCAGGGAGTGAATGTCATGACCGCCGTTTGTGAGAAGTTCGGACATAAGGTGAGTTACGAGTATGCGCTCTGCGGGGCGCACGCCATTGACCAAGTGGGCGATCCCTTTCCCGAAGAAACATTCCGCATCTGTCAGCAGGCCGATGCCGTGCTGTTCTCGGCTGTGGGCGACCCGAAATACGACAACGACCCGACGGCTAAGGTACGTCCCGAGCAGGGATTACTGGCCATGCGCAAGAAGTTGGGATTGTTTGCCAACATACGTCCCGTGCAGACATTCAAGTGCTTGCTCCACAAGTCGCCGCTCCGTGCCGAACTCGTAGAGGGGGCCGACTTCATCTGCATCCGCGAGCTGACCGGAGGCATGTATTTCGGAGAGAAATATCAGGACAACGACAAGGCCTACGATACCAACCTCTATACCCGGCCCGAGATTGAGCGCATACTCAAGGTGGCATTCGAGTATGCACGGAAGCGCCGCCGACACCTGACCGTGGTCGACAAGGCAAATGTGCTGGCCTCCTCACGCCTCTGGCGGAAGGTGGCACAGGAGGTTGCCCAACTCTATCCCGACGTCACGACCGACTATATGTTTGTAGATAACGCAGCCATGCGCATGATTCAGGAACCCACCTTCTTCGATGTAATGGTGACGGAGAATACCTTTGGCGATATCCTCACCGACGAAGGCTCATGCATCAGCGGATCGATGGGCTTGCTGCCGTCGGCATCTACCGGAGAGAGTACTCCCGTCTTCGAACCTATCCACGGGTCATGGCCTCAGGCGGCGGGGATGAATATAGCGAATCCCCTCGCCCAGATACTGTCCGTGGCCATGCTCTTCGAGCATTTCGACTGTCAGGAGGAAGCCAGGCTTATCCGACGGGCTGTCGATGCCTCGCTCGACGCTTGCGTACGCACGCCCGAGATTCAGGTCGAGGGAGGGGAGCGGTTTGGCACGAAGGAAGTCGGAGACTGGATTACTGATTACATACGCAAGGCATAAGCCGCCGACCGCGGATTGCCGGACATACACCCCGCCGCCGGGCAGGAAGACATACCCCACTTCCCCCGGCGGCGGGGATTTTTATGCCCGTCCGGCTGTAGGCAGATAGCCGATTATTCCGTAATTTTGCACCCGAAACATAAAAACGGATAACTCAACTTCATTATGAACTCAAAACTGAAAGGCTTCATCTATGGCATCATAACGTCGGTGACGTTTGGCCTGATTCCCCTCTTCACCCTGCCCCTCATGCAGAAGGGCATGTGCTCAGACTCCATCCTGCTCTACCGCTTCACGGCCGCCACGGCCGCCCTCGGCATCATGCTCCTCATACGCAAGGAGTCGTTCCGCATCCCCCTGCGCGATGTCCCCCTCATACTCATCTTGTCACTGTTCTATACCGCATCTTCGCTCTTCCTTCTTTACGGATACGAGGTGATGGGTGCCGGAGTGGCCACAACCATCCACTTTACCTACCCCATCTTCGTCACCATGCTCATGCTGATGCTTTTCCGAGAAAAGACGACGCTCACCGTATGGATAGCCGTGCTGCTTGCCGTGGCGGGAGTGGCGAGACTGTCGCTGCGCGGAGGCGAGTTGACGCTCGACCCCGCGGGAGTTGCCGTGGTGCTTCTCTCCGCCGTGGGATATGCCAGCTACATCATTGCCGTAAACAAGTCGCGCCTCCGCGAGATGCACAGCCGCAAGCTGGCGTTCTACGTGTTCCTCTTCACCACGCTGATATTCGCCGTGAAGACCGGATGGCAGGAAAGCCTTCAGCCGCTGCCCGATGCCGTGTCGGCGGTCAACATCGTGCTGCTTGCCGTGGCGCCCACGGTCATCTCAAACATCACCCTGCTGCTTGCCGTGCGACACATCGGCGGCACGCTCACTTCCATCCTCGGGGCACTTGAGCCGGTGACCGCCGTCTGCATCGGAGCCCTCGTGTTCGGCGAAGCCTTTACGGCAGGCGAGGCTACGGGCATCCTGCTCATCCTCATCGCCGTGGTGCTGATAATCCTCAGCCGGAGCATACAGGGGCGGCTTGCCTTGCTGCTGAAGCGCATCCGCCCGCGCCATATCTGACTGTTTCACCAAATCCTGTCTTACTGTCTGCCGGCATGCCAACCGTATGTCGGTCAGACACTTGTGTCCGTATCACTTGCATCCCTGTAGAGAGTCGGGCAGGCAATCTGTGAGATTTGCCCGAGAAAAGTTTGACGGTATGCCAGATAAAGTTATCTTTGTACTTAGAAAGTGTATGTTTCACGCCGCCGAACGTTTGTTCGCCGCCGCCGAATACAGATTCGCCGACAGTGAATCTGTATTCGGCGGCGATAATCGGAGGCAAGTCGTGCGGTCTGCAGAGATTTTCTCTCCGGCTGCACAGCCTTACTTGGCGGGGGAGCGGACTTTGTTTTACCAATCCGCCGGACGCTTGTCGCTGAATGGGGATGAGATTTCCTTTCCGGCCGCCGAATGTGGCTTGACGGGATGGCGGACTTTGTTTTACCAATCCGCCGGACACTTGTCGCTGAATGGGGATGAGATTTCCTTTCCGACCTCCGAACGTGGCTTGACGGGATGGCAGACTTTGTTTTACCAATCCGCCGGATGCTTGTCGCTGAACGGGGATGATATTTCCTTTCCGACCGCTGAATGTGGCTTGACGGGATGGCGGACTTTGTTTTACCAAGCCGCCGGACGCTTGTCACTGAATGGGGATGAGATTTCCTTTCCGGCCGACAAACGTGGCTTGACGGAAATCGGAAACCTCTGCAACCCAAGCCGCCGGACGCTTGTCGGGCGGATACGAACGGACGGCTTCACGAGGCTGTGACACTTGATTTTACGGACTTTAAAGCTTGATTTTACTATGGCAGAATATACCATGCAGGAGGTGAACGACCTCAACCACTCGGGGAAGACGCTGCTTTATCCCCGGATGATTATCCGCCGCTGCTGTGACACGGACGAGCTGTCGGAATGGATGGCGGAGGGATCTACGTTCGACGCGGGAGAGATTCGCGGAATGCTCCACCGGCTTTTCACCACGATGGCGCGGAGGATGGCCGACGGATGTTCGGTGAGAATAGAAGGTGTGGGGGTGTTTTCTCCCCAACTCGCTCTGAAGGAGGGGCGAGAGCGTGAGCGGACGGACGGCGAGGGGAGGCGGAGGAATGCCGCAAGCATCGAGGTGGGCGGCATCAACTTCCGGGCGGACAAGGCGTTGGTGGACGAGGTGAACTCGCGCTGCCGTCTGGAGCGTTCGCCGCAGCGGTTCACCCGCCACATATCCAAGTATTCGCCGGCCGAGAGGCTTGCGCTGGCGCAGCGTTTCCTTGAGAGTCATGCGGTGCTTACGGTGGGCGACTATGTGGAGCTGACCGGGCTGGGGCGCACGGTGGCCAGTATGGAGCTGCGCAGTTGGCTGAAGCTTCCCGGCTCGGGCATCGACTTCAGCGGGCGGGGTAGCCATCGGGTATACGTAAAGAAAAGGGAGGAGTGAGACCGAAGTCCCCTTCCTCCCTGCTATCAATAAAATGAAGAAAGAATGTTTACTTGCGCAAGAGGTATCTGATGAACAGGTAGCCTCCGATGACTTGTGTCAGCATGCCGGGGATTCCTATCCGGCAGTCTTGCATCGCCAGATAGAGGTCGCCCGTCATGAGCCATTCGCCGAGGGTGCCCAGCAGCTGGTAGAAGGCCACCACGGCCGCCAGGGCGGGCAGTGACACGCGGTTGAAGCGGTGGGCGGCATATCCTGCGCCGAGTGCGAGCAGCGCCGACTTGAGGTAGATGGCGGGCAGTGCGGCGGCGGCCGGCATGCCGAAAAGCAGCGAGTTGACGGCGGGCGAGCAGAGGGCGGTGAGCAGTCCCACTTTCCATCCGTACTTGTATGCGGCAATCAGTGTGAAGAAGTAGATGGGTAGCCACGTCACTCCTCCTTGAGGGATGAGGTGGAACAACTGGGGCAGGATGATGTTTCCTGCGATGAACAGTGTGGCGGCTACGTAAGTCTTCGGCTCGGTGTAGCCCAACGTGTAGAGTCTTGTTGAGGTATTCATAGTGACTGTTAATGTTTTCCGGGGGTTAAATATCGGTAAATTAAATGGATTTGCGTTGCATTTCTGCCATAAAATTTGTTATGACGGGGAAAATTTCTTCCGGCGAAGTGAGTCCGTCGCATGCGGTTTCGAGTGGGCACCGGCCTGTGCGGCTGCGGTTGATGATGTGGGGCACCTCCAGCGCGAAGTCGGCGGGGATGCCTGCGTCCTTCAGCAGGGCGAGCGCCGGCGAGCTGATGACATCGGCCCAGACGGCTCGTATTCCGGCGAGCGCCATCAGGGCGGCTGCCCCCTTGCCCACTACCTTGTCGGCGATGACGGCTCCGCGGAGCACTTCGGGGCGGTTGGTGTAGAGGTCGTAAAGGTCGGCCACACCTCTTCGGGTGCAGACAGTGATTCCGGCACTGCCTTTTACGACGCATGAGCAGTGGCGGTGGTGCAGGATGTTCTTTATCTCTTCCATATTCAGCTTGTTTTGTTCTTACGTTTTCTCAGTTCTTCGGCAATGCGGTAGTGCAGGGCGGCTTCGGCTTCCTTCCCCGTGCGGCTGAGCGCATCGGCAAACCACTCGTGCGCTCCGGCATGGTCGGGCTTTAGGCTGGTGGCCTTGTCGAGGTCGGAGGCCGCTCCCTCGGTGTCGCCCGTATGCAGGCGGAGCTTTCCGCGGTTGTACACGGCCTTGAAGTCGTTCGGGCGCAGACGCACGGCGTGGTTGATACATTCCTCCGCCTCATCCGTCCGTCCGCAGTCGAATAGGGTGACGCCCTTTCTTACCCATGCGTCGGTATATCCCGGGTGAAGCCGTATGGCCTTGTCGTAGTTGGCGATGGCGGCGAGTGGGTCGTGTGCCCGGGTGATGCATTCGTTTCCCATCAGATAATATTCGCGGGCATATTCCTGCAGGCTTGCCTGCTGCTCGCTCATCTGCTGCCTGAGCCTCTGGTTTTCCTCGCGCAGGCGGTTGATGACGCCGAGCTTGCGGCGGATGAGGCGCTGGGCGAGTGGCTTCTCAATGTCATACCGACTGTGGATGGCCTTGAAGAACTGGCTGAGAAACTCTGTGAAGTCGCCGCGGTCGAAGGCTGCCGAGGCCGCTGCATACTGCACGTCGGCCTGTGCCTGACGGAGTGCGCGAGTCACCGCCTGCTGGTCGTTGAACCTCCGTGCGAAGCTCACTATCTCGGGACGCACGAAAATGTCTCCCCTTGTAATCTCTCTGGTGAGGCGGATGCCGTCGAGTGAGGTGCAGCGACTCAGCGCCACGTAGGCTTGTCCTCCGGCAAATACGCCTCCGGTGAAGTCGATTACAGCACGGCTGAAGGTAAGCCCCTGGCTCTTGTGGACGGTGATTGCCCAAGCCAGTCGCACGGGATACTGCGTAAAGGTGCCCAGCTCTTTTTCTTCTATCTTTTTCTCGGTCTCGTTGTAGCGGTAGCGCACATTGCTCCAGCTCTCCCGGTGTACGCCGACTTCCCTTCCGTCTTCGGTCACCACGTACATGTTCCCCTCGTCGTCTATCCCCGACAAGGTGCCGATGGTTCCGTTCACCCATCGCCGTTCGGCATCATTCTTTATGAAGATGACCTGTGCGCCGGGTTTCACGACCAGCTCCATGAGCGTGGGCAGGCTGCCGATGGGGAATTCGCCTCTTATCTCCCCCTTGAGGGTGACGGGGTCGCCGGGCAGTTCGGCCAGTCTCCGCTCGTTGATATAGTCCACGGTGTCGCGGCGTGTGGCGAGGGTGATGTAGAGGTCGCCTTCTCGCTGGCTGAAAGTTGCGTTGAGGCGCGTGTTGAGCAGCTGAAGGTCGGCCGCCCCTGCGGTATCGGTCCGGATATGGTCGAGCACGCTGACAAACACCGGGTCGGTCTGACGGTATACTTTGTTCAGCTCGATGGCCACCAGCTCCATCTCGCGGAACACTCGGGCGGAAAAGAAGAACGGATTGGGGTAGAAACGGCCGATGATTTCGCGTTCATCGCTTTTCACCACCGGCTCGAGCTGAAAGATGTCTCCCACGAGCAGCAACTGCTTCCCTCCGAACGGCTCGCGCATGTTGTGCGAGTAGACGCGGAGTATCTTGTCGATAAAGTCGATGATGTCGGCCCTCACCATAGAAATCTCGTCGATGATAACCAGCTCGATGTTCTGGATAAGCTTCCGGTGGTCGGCCGAGTACTTCAGAAAGTCGTGCAGCTTCCGCCCCTGGAATTTGGGGTCGTCGGGCAGCAGGGGATGGAAGGGCAGCTTGAAGAAACTGTGCAGGGTGCTTCCTCCGGCATTGATGGCCGCTATTCCCGTTGGTGCGAGCACCACGTGCTTCTTCTTCGTGGTGCGGCAGATGTGTTTCAGAAAGGTTGATTTCCCCGTTCCCGCCTTGCCCGTAAGGAAGACAGACTGCCGGGTATATTGTATGAGCTGGAGTGCGTTTTTAAACTCAGGGTTGTCCGTATCTATCTGTATTTGCTCCTTCATGTCATTATTATCTTGTTGGGGCAAAGATAGTTACAAAAAAGCAATAAAAAAAGCGGTTACTTGCGTAGCCGCTTTTTCCGTTAAAACTATTTGCAAAGCCTTTCGGCGTTTATCAGATTCTTTACCAAAAGCTGATTCCCCTTTCGGCGGTTTCAGCCTCTCTTACTTCTTGCTCAAGGTTTCGTTGAGCATCACGTATCCCCAAATCATCGGGTCAGCGTTCATAATCTTGTGAAAAATGTTTCTTACTTTTTTCATAATCGTTATCCTTTCTTTATTAGTTAATAAAAAAACAATACCTAAAAACTTTTTACCTTAAAATCTCCGGCGAGTCTCCCGACTGACCTTCGATATGTTTATTAACCATGCAGTTTACAGTGCTCTAAGTTTAGTTAAGTCTATGGTTATCCTTTTTCTTTCGTTTACGGTGCAAAGATAATGCATTTTGCCCAACAAAATATGTTTTGCAGCATATTTCGTCATTTTCTTCTTGTTTTATTGATGTATATCAAAAAAAAGTGTTATGGCATGACATTCCCGTTACAGTGGTGAACAATCTGGCATTCTCCCGTCTGACAAACATGCAGAAGGCTGGCCGAATCCGGCTTTTTATGCGTATATTTGTTGGTATAAAACAGATGAGCATGAAACTTTTCAGCAGAAATAAGGAGGGGCAGATGCCTTATGGCGCACCCGACAGGGCTTTGGATATGATTTCAGGCGGGCTGACCGCCGTGGTTGCCGTTTTGTCAGTCGTGTTTTGGCAGGTTTCAGAGGATGCCGTGCCGATTCACTTCAATGCAGCCGGGCATCCGGATGCTTGGGGCGAGCCGTTCCATTATCTTGTTGTGGGCGGAATGGCAGTGCTGCTGTGGGCGATAGGCGTGTGTTGCGCTCGGTATCCGCAGTATGTGAATCTGCCGGTAACCATCCGTCCGGGTCGGGCAGCCGTGCAAAACCGCATAAAGTGCCGTTATCTGCGCGTCATGCTGATAGCTCTGGCGGTTTTGTTCATCTGCCTGCTGCTGAAATGCAGAGCTGTGCAGACAGATGCCGCCTGGGAGGCGGTGGCAAGTCTCGGATTTTTTGCTTCGCTAGTAGCCATACTGGCGCTGACCATCGCAGCCACTGTCCATGTGAGCAGAGCGGGAAGAAAATAGCCCCTTTCCGGAGGGAGGCGGGGACGGGTCGGGCCTGAGGCTTCTGCCCGTGGAGTGTCGCGACAGGCAGGCTGCTCTGCATCTTGTCATGGGCGATATGGGCATACAGGCGGGGGAATCCGATGATTTTCCCGTTGTTTTGTATCTATTAACTAATCAAATTAGTTTATCAACTAAAAATTTTAGTTATTTGCAGTAACCAAACTTGAATAGTATGAAGACACTTACTGCAAAAGAAGAAGAGGTGATGGGCTTTTTCTGGGAGAAAGGCCCGCTGTTTGTCAAGCAGCTGCTTGATTTCTACGATGAGCCGCGTCCTCATTTCAATACCTTGTCTACCGTAGTCCGCGGACTGGAGGAGAAAGGTTACCTGTCTCACGTTCCTTTCGGCAATACTTACCAGTATTACGCTTTGGTATCAAGGGATGACTTCAAGCGCAGAACGCTGAGAGGGGTTATCCGCAAATACTTCAATGATTCTTATCTGGGGGTGGTTTCTTCGTTGGTAAAGGAGGAGGAAATCACCGTAGATGAACTGAAGGAACTGATTCGCCAGGTGGAGGAAGGCAATAAAAGATAATATTTTTCCGGTCTAACACATTTATATATATGGGAACATTGTTTGTCTATATGCTGAAGTCGGCTTTATGTCTGGCAGCGTTTTATCTTTTCTACCGGCTTCTGTTGAGCAAGGAAACGTTTTGTCGGTCTAATCGCTTTGCCTTGTTGGGCATGATGGGGTTATCTTTCATCTTGCCACTTGCCGGGATGCTTGTCGGTCAGTCCGCCGCATCCGGTAGCAGTCAGCTTTCTCCGGAAGGACTTGTTCTCTTCGCACAGCCGGACGGGACAGTCGGTGGCGGAGAAGCCGTTGTTTCATCCTCCGGCTTTACGTGGCAGGCGGCTGTGGTAGGGGTATATGCGGTTGGTGCAGTATTCTTTTTCCTCCGTGTCCTGTGGGCATTGGGGGGAATCATGCGTTTGATTTACGGCAGTGGCGGCAAGCGCATGAAAGACGGGGTTCGTCTCATTGTTCACAACCGGGCATTGGCTCCTTTCAGTTGGATGAACCATATCTTCATTTCAGAGAAAGACTGGGCGGAAAACGGGGAAGACATTCTGATTCACGAACTGGCGCATGTGCGTAACCGTCATTCGTGGGACTTGCTGTTGGCCGAACTGTGCGCCTGTCTGCAATGGTTCAATCCGGCTTCATGGCTCTTGAAACTTGAGTTGCAGGACATCCACGAATACGAAGCCGATGCTTCCGTCCTTCGGCAGGGGGTGGATGCCCGGCAATACCAGTTGTTGCTGATAAGAAAGGCAGCCGGCCCGAAGTTTTATTCTTTGACCAATCGTTTCAGCCACAGTTCGCTTAAAAAGCGGATTGCGATGATGCTCAGGAAAAAGTCGAGTCCGTGGGCACGGATGAAGTACCTTTATGTATTTCCGTTGGCTGCTTTGGCGGTGACGGCGTTTTCCCGTCCGGAAATGTCCCGTTCGCTGGAAAAAATGTCCGGTGTGGAAGTTGCCGATTGCCTTTCCGCTTTGAAGGCGGATAAGGCGGAAGTCGGAGAGTATGCCCCATTTTCTGGAGAAGAGAGGATAACAGCCATCGGCGTGGTGTTGGAAATGGATGGCAGGCAGCCGCTTGCCGGTGCTTCTGTTGTGGTGAAAGGAACATCCGGCAGAACACAGACTAACGATGACGGTCGCTTTATGCTGCAAGCTGTGCCGAAAAACAGTCGGCTGATTGTTTCCATGTCGGGATATGTACCGGCAGAAGTCCACTTGGGCAACTATACGGACGATGCCTTGAGGCAAGGTATTACCATTTGCCTGAAGGAAGATGGCCGGGGGAAAGCTTTGGCGGCAGAAATGAAGGATTCAAGATTTCAGACTGTAGATGTGATGCCCGAATATCCCGGCGGAATGTCGGAATGCATGAAGTTCATATCCGGCAATGTGAAGTATCCTTCCGAAGCTTATAAAAAGGGAACGGAAGGCAGGGTGATAGTCAGGTTTGTCGTGACTAAGGATGGAAACATTGCGGATGCGGAAGTGCTGCGTTCGGTCGACCCGATGCTGGACAGGGAGGCTCTGCGTGTGATTGGTCTGATGCCGAAGTGGAAACCCGGCATGAAGGATGGAAGTCCGGTGGATGTCAGTTTCACGGTTCCGGTAACCTTTAGTGTTACGGACAAGGCTTCAGACGGTACGCTTGTTACACTCGTGGGGGCGAAAGATACCGTCCGTTCATCGGATGTTTTCCCTCTGACAGGAAAGGAGCCTTTGATTCTGATAGACGATGTTGAGACTACGATGAAAAAGTTGCAGGAGCTTTCTCCGGAACGGATAGAGTCTGTAAACGTACTTAAAGACGAGGTGGCCGAGAAGCTTTACGGGGAGGAAGGAAAGAACGGAGTGATAATCGTCAAGACGAAACAGCAGAAATGAAAGGCTTGATTTGTGTGTCGCTTGCCTTGGGACTTTGCATGTTCCGCTTGCAGGCGCAGGATAAGGAGCGGATAAGGGCGGCTGCCGAACGGTTTGATTATGAGGAGGTGATGGCTATGACAGCATCTGCCGACTCTTTGGACAAGGAATGCCGGGACTGGCGCTTGGAGGCGTGCCGGGCATTGGGCAGGTGGAAGGAAGCGGAACGCTTGCTGAGAAGCCGTCTGGTACGGGATTCAACGGAGGTCGGCGTGTGGGTGGATTTGGCAGAATGCTGCCAACGGATGGGAAACCTGCATGAGTCTGCCGTGTGTTACCGTCGGGCGGTAGGGCTTGTGCCGGAGTCCGGTTTCCTTCGTCAGCGATATATCCAGACTCTGCTTGGCGGGGAAGATTTTCAGCAGGCCAAGAAAGCCTGTCATGACTGGTTGAAGCGGGATTCGGCTGCGGCAACGGCTTACCGGCTTCTGGGACAGACTTATGAAGCATTGGACAGTATGGAGATTGCCTTCTTGGGATATAGGGCCGCTTATCATATCGACTCGCTCGATGCACAGACGGTGGCGCGAGTGGCCAATGTGTTCAATGACAACGGACAGCATCAGGATGCGGTCGGTGTGACGGAAACCTACCGGATGACCGATACGACAAACGTGGATGTCAACCGCCAGAATGCCAAAGCCTATTGCATGCTTCGCCGCTATCCGGAGGCCATTCAGCGTTATGAAGCGTTGAAGCGGGCGGGCGACCGCAGTTTTCTGACGCTTTATTACCTCGGCATCTCTTATTTCGGCGGCAACTGGTTTTACGGAGCCTATGAAAACCTGAAGGAAGCCTTGAGGAAATCTCCCGCTACTCCTGCCAATGTCAGCACACTGGCCTATTTTGCCCGTTCTGCCGCCCGCACTTCGTGGAAGGAGGAAGGAGTCAGGGCAATGGAAGAGGCGGTGAAGTTGGTGCAGCCTTCAGACACGCTGATGGGAGAGCTTTACGGAATGCTTGCCGAGTGCTACCATTTTCTGCCGGATTCGTGGAAAGAAGTGGAAACGATGGTACGGCAGTATGGCTATACACGCAATTACGCACTGTTATACAATATCGGCATCCGTTATGAGATGTTGAAAGACCGGAAGAATGCCGTGCGCTATCTGCGGAAGTATATGGAAGAAGTGCCCGAAGAGAAGCGTTTCGAGCGCGATGAGCAGGGAAACATTCTGGAAGATGTGATGACAGCCTATCGGGATGCTTACCGCCGCGTGAGAAAGCTGGAGGAGGAGCGTTTTTTTGAGGGAGATAAAGAAGAGGTCAGTAAACAGTTAAATTGATAGGGATATGCGAAAAGGATTTATCTGGGCGGCGGCACTGGGTTTGCTTGCCGCCTGCAACCAGTCGGAGCGGCAGGGTTTTGCGCTTTCGGGCACTATCGGCGGACTTCAGCCGGGGGATACGTTGCTGCTTGCCACCATCTCGCTTCCGGTGTGGGAGGAGGAAAAGGTCGATACGGTGTTGGTGGAGCGGGAAGGAGAGTTTTCTTCTTTCGTTTCTGCCGTGGAGTCGGGAATGTATCTGCTGAAATACCGGCCGAAAGTGGGCGAGCTTCCCCAGAGCTGTATGGGAGGTTCGGAATTTTTTGCCCGGGTGGGCGACAGGGTTCATCTGTCGGGCGACTTGAAATACCTGGGTGCTTTGCCTCTTGAGGGCGGAGTTTACGATAATCCGGCCATAGCCCGATACGACAGCATGTCGGTGGAGAGCGGGCGGGAACTGATTGATATCTTCGGCAAGATTACGGTTTTCCGGCGTTTGGAGCAGCCGGACAGTGTGCAGAAATACAGCGACATGTATAATGTCTATCGGGCGCCGGACGCTTTGCGAACACTTCGCGACTCGATTGCCTTGCAGATGGACGACAATGAATATTCGGCCTATCTGTATACCTCTTGTTTTTTGCCGGATGCTACGTATGAAACGCTGGGCGAGCGGGTATCTCGCTTTACGCCGGAAGTGAGGGAATCTCATTTCGGCAGGGTTCTCGATGCCCAACTGAAGGTGTTGGAGCGGATTGCCGTGGGGCATAAGCTGCCCGATTTCACGCTGACAGACCGGGATGGAAAGGCGGTTTCGCTGTCCGGCTACCGGGGGAAGTATGTCTTGCTCTATCATTGGGGTTTGTGTCCGTATACGTTTTTGGTCGATCCTGTCGTCCGAAAGTTGTATGGCCAGTATCATGACAGGGGTTTCGAGGTGTTGGGGCTGATGGCATACGATGTTGATCCGTTGATTGACGAGGAAAGGAAGCATACGGAGCCGTTCAAGAGTCTGCTTGCCCATCCGTGGCGCACAGTGCGGGCCGATGCGGAGTCGAACCGCTTCATCAAAGACGAGCTTTATCTGGCGGGCGTGCCCATTCTGATGCTGATAGGCCCGGACGGAACCACTTTGGTGCGCGGATATGCCGATGTGGCCGGAGAGGTAGAAAAGGTCTTGACAGAGCGGCTGCGATAGCATACGGGCGGATGGATGCGGCAGAATATATTTTTTGCCAGGCAGGAAATCTCTTTTTCTGCCCGGCTAAATTTTTTTTCATCGCGATGAAACGGCACTCCAGTTAGGCTGTCCGGAGTTTTTTCCGTATCTTTGCGCGCCGAGAGAAAAGGATACAGAAAAATATGCAGCATATACCCGAAATAGCAATCGTTGAGCCGAACACGCTGACCGCCTTGGGACTGCGGACCATACTGGAAGAGCTGATACCGGAAAGTGTCATCCGCACCTTTTCATCGTTTGGCGAACTGATTGCCGATACGCCCGACATGTATGCGCATTACTTCATTTCGGCGCAGATATACTTCTCGCATACAGCCTTCTTCCTTGAAAGACGGCCGAAATCCATTGTTCTGGCGGCAGGAGAACAGCCCCAACTGACGGGAATCCCTACGCTGAACATCTGTCTGCCCCAAGACCGTCTGGTGAAGGCCATTATGGAGCTGCGCCGTGACGGCCATGCTTCGGTGTCGCGCCCGGTCAGTCCGTCCGTTCAGGATACGGAACACGAGCTTTCCCCGCGCGAGATAGAGGTCTTGGTGCTTGTCACAAAAGGATTCATCAACAAGGAAATCGCCGACCGGCTGAATATCGGTCTCACTACCGTCATTTCTCACCGCAAGAACATAACGGCCAAGCTTGGCATCAAGTCGGTGTCCGGGCTGGCTGTCTATGCCGTAATGCACGGATATGTCGAGGCCGACCGCATTTGAACCTTGTTTTTGAAATCCTCATAAATTAGGATTGCAGGTTTTGCGGGCATTCGCTTATTTTGCAGCCGGATTACTGAACCTATATTGATTGACGGAATGAAAAGACATACAGTTCTTTTATTGTTGTGGACGGCCTTTTCGGCCGGTCTCGTGCCGGTCAAGGCGGATAATGTCCTGCCGGAAGATACGATTAAAGTAGTGGACATCGAGGAAGTGGTGGTGATAGCCACGCCGAAAGAGAACGAACGCCTGCGCCGGCAGCCAGTTGCCGCCACTTCGTTCTCGCAGGCCGACATGCAGAGCGGGTCGGTGACCTCGGTGAAGGCACTTTCCTCCCTTGTTCCCAATTTGTTCATTCCCGATTACGGTTCAAAGCTTACCACTTCGGTCTATGTGCGCGGCATCGGTTCGCGTATCAACACTCCGGCGGTAGGGCTGTATGTCGACAATATTCCTTTCATCGACAAGTCGGCCTTCGACTTCAACTATTCCGACATAGAGCGAATCGATGTGTTGCGCGGGCCTCAGGGCACGCTTTACGGGCGCAACACGATGGGCGGCCTTATCCGTGTGTTCACCAAGTCACCGTTTACGTATCAGGGGACGGATGTTCGGCTGAGCGGAGCCGTGTATAACGACTACCGCGCCTCGCTCACCCACTATCATCGCATATCCGAACAGTTTGCCTTCTCCGTCGGTCTGTTCTATCGCCACGACGGGGGATTCTTCAAGAATGCGTACAACGGCGAGCGCATCGACCGGAACGATGAGTTTGGCGGTCGCATCCGTGCCATTTATCTGCCCAAAGAGAATTTGAAACTTGACTTTACGGTCAATTACGAGTATAATAACCAAGGCGGATACCCGTATGCGTACACCGGGCTCGTGTCGGGCACGGAAGACCGCGGGGACTATATCGGCCGGATCTCTTACAATCATGCGTGCGGCTACAAGCGTAATCTGCTGAACTCGGGGCTGAATGTGGAACGCCATGCCGATAATTTCATATTGAACAGCGTTACCGGATTTCAGTATTTGCGTGACCACATGGACATGGACCAGGATTTTACAGAGCAGGACATTTATACGCTTGTGCAGAAACAAAACTCGAAGACGCTCTCGCAGGAAATCGTGCTGAAGGCGCGCCCGGGTCGGCGTTGGCAGTGGACTACGGGCGTGAGCGGCTTTTATCAGTGGCTTTCCACGGAGGCTCCTGTCACTTTCTGCGAAGACGGGGTAAAGACGATGGTGGAAGACAACGTGAATGAGGTGTTTGCCGGACTGAAAGCCGATAACCCGCGCATGCCGGACATGTGGCTCGATGTGACAGACTCCCGGTTTACGGTAAGCGGGCAGTTCAGTACGCCTACCGTGAGCGCGGCGGTCTACCATCAGTCTACGGTAAACGACCTGTTTGTCGAGGGACTGTCGCTTACTGCCGGGTTGCGCCTGGAATATGAAAAGTATTGGATGACCTATGACTCCGGCACACAGATGGGTTTCGATTTCAATATCCGGCTTCCGATGGCCACCATTCCGCTTCGGGATATGCAGATCAGTCCGCTGCTCCGCGGAAAACTGAACGCCGACAACCTCCAGCTGCTGCCGAAGATAGCACTGAAGTATGATTTCTCCCCGAATACGAACATTTATGCCAGTGTGACGAAAGGGTATCGTTCGGGCGGATACAATGTCCAGATGTTTTCCGACCTGATTCAGGGCGTGATGACCGGACAGATGATTGAGGCAATCGACGAAAAGAGCGGGGGAATGGTGACGCAGATGGCAGGTGATATGCTTCCGGATTCGGAAGTGAATATCGAGGAGACCACGACCTACCGTCCGGAATATTCGTGGAACTATGAGGTCGGGTCGCATCTTACGCTGTTTGGAGGGAAGCTTCAGGCCGATTTGGCCGCCTTCTACATGGACACGCACGACCAACAGCTTTCCCGTTTCTCCGAGCGCGGCATGGGGCGCATCACGGTGAACGCCGGAAAGAGCCGGAGCGTCGGGGCGGAAGTCGGCATCCGTGCCCAGGTGACGGAGGCATTCAGTCTGAACGGGAACTATGGATACACCTACGCTACCTTTACCGACTATGTGACAAACGAGCGGACAAACGGCGGAATGCAGGAGGTAAACTACAACGGCCACTATGTTCCCTTCGTTCCGAAGCATACCTTCAATGTGGGCGGACAGTATGTCTTCACGCTGCGGTCGTGTGACTTTCTGGACAATGTGACGGTAGACGCCCATTATAAGGCGGCCGGACGCATCTATTGGACGGAAAAAAACAACGCCAGTCAGGCACTTTACGGCACCTTGAGCGGCCGTGTCAGCTTGAACAAGGGCAGCGGGCAGATTTCCTTCTGGATAAACAATGCGCTGAACAAGGATTACCAGGCATTCTACTTCGAGACAATGGGACGCGGATTCGCTCAGATGGGTCGTCCGCTGCAAGTGGGCGTGGACATCCGATGCCGCTTCTGAGGTCAGAGCAAGAGCAGACGGATTTCGTGACAAGAGCATATTTGTTTTTGCTTAGGGAAATGCGGAGGTTTCATCAGAATGAAATTTTAATGCTGAACCTTTCAGAAAAATATTTTGAGCCTTTCAAAAAACGGTTTTCAAGCTTTTCCCGCTATATTTGCTTCTGTAAATGAAAATATGTAGGGTCATGAAAAAAGTATTGGTCATATCATCCAGTCTCCGTGCAAGGAGCAACTCAGACGCGCTTGCCGATGAATTTGCCAGAGGGGCTGCTGATGCCGGCAATGAAGTGGAGAGAATAACCTTGAAAGGTAAGGATATCCGGTTTTGTAAAGGCTGTCTCGCCTGTCAGAAGACACGGAAATGCGTCATTTCCGATGATGCGCAGGAAATTGTGGCAAGGATGCACGATGCCGATGTCATTGCATTCGCTACGCCTGTCTATTATAATGAGATGAGCGGACAGATGAAAACGCTGTTAGACCGTGCCAATCCGCTCTTTCCGTCCGATTATCGTTTCCGTGAGATATACATGCTGACCTCTGCGGCCGAAGACGACAGCCGTGTTCCCGAGCGGGCCGTTGCCGGACTGGGAGGATGGGTTGACTGTTTCGAGAAGGCCCGTCTGGTGGGTTCGGTCTTTGCCGGAGGAGTCAACGGTGCGGGCGAGATAGCGGGGCATCCTTCGCTGAAAGTAGCCTATGATATGGGCAAAACGATAGGGTAAGCCGGGATGGAACATCAGATTGTATTCAGAGACAGACGGCAGGTATGCGCATTGGGACAGGGTACCTGGCAGATGGGACGGCGGCGGGAAGAAGAGATACGTGCCTTGCGCCGCGGAATCGATTTGGGCATGACAGTGATTGATACCGCTGAAATGTACGGAAACGAGGAGCTGGTGGGCGAGGCGATAAGGGATTGTCGCGACAGGGTCTTTTTGGTAAGCAAGGTGCTGCCGGGAAATGCAAGTTATGAAGGGACCAAGCGTGCCTGCGAACACAGTCTGCGCCGTTTGGGAACGGAGTATATAGACCTTTATCTGCTTCACTGGAAAGGGCGGCATCCTTTCTCTGAGACGGTTCGTGCGATGGTGGAGCTGCAGCAAGAGGGCAAAATCGCCCGATGGGGGATGAGTAACCTGGATGTGGACGATATGAAACGTATTCTTGCCCTTCCCCATGGAGAGGATTGCGCCGCCAATCAGGTGTTGTATAACCTTGCCGAGCGAGGAGTGGAATATGATTTGTTGCCGTGGAGCAGACAGCAGCGGATGCCGGTCATGGCATATACTCCGCTTGGCGAGGGAAGGCTCCGGACTCACAAGGTGCTGACAGAAATTGCTTCCCGTCACAACGCCACTCCCACGCAGATACTCTTGGCGTGGGTATTGCGCCTTCCGGGTGTCATGGCCATACCGAAGGCGGGTTCTGTCAGCCATGTGGAGGAGAATCACCGCAGTCTGGACATCTGTTTGACGGACGAAGACCTCAGAGAGATGGATGCGGCATTTCCTGCACCGGTGCGGAAGATACCGCTGGCCGGATGGTAATGTTTTTTTGACCGTATCAACGTAACGGAAATAATTGTATTTTTGCGGGGAAGTTGCATGTTCGGGTGCGGCTTCCCCTGAACTTTTAAATACATGACGCATGAAAACAAGAGAAATTCCTGTGCTGCTCCTGACCGGTTATCTGGGCAGCGGAAAAACTACTTTGGTCAACCATATCCTTTCAAACAAGCAAGGCATCAAGTTTGCCGTAATCGTAAACGATATCGGTGAGGTGAATATCGACGCCGACCTGATTCAGAAGGGCGGTGTGGTAGGCAAGAAAGACGACAGTCTCGTAGCCTTGCAGAACGGCTGCATCTGCTGTACGCTGAAGATGGACTTGGTGGAACAGATTTTCGACCTGATGAAGCTGCAGCGTTTCGACTATATCGTGATCGAGGCAAGCGGCATCTGCGAGCCGGAACCTATCGCCCAGACCATCTGCTCTATCCCTACGATGGGGGGAGCCTATATCAAATATGGCATCTGCCGGCTGGACAGCATTGTGACCGTGGTGGACGCGCTGCGCATGCAGAGCGAATTTGCCTGCGGCGATGACCTGACGCGCAAGCATATCGATGAAGAAGACATTGAGAACCTGATCATCCAGCAGATAGAGTTCTGTAATATCATCCTTTTGAACAAGGCTTCCGAGGTCAGCCCCGAAGAATTGGGCCGTATCAAGCATATCATACATACTTTGCAGCCGGGGGCGGAAATCATAGAGTGCGACTATGCGAAGGTAGACTTGGACAAAATCATCCATACGCACCTGTTCGATTTTGAGCGGGTGGCTACTTCCGCCGGGTGGATTCGGGGAATCGAACGGCAGATGACGGAGGAAGAGGAAAAGGAAGCGCATGTACACGCGCATGAACATGAAGAACATCACCACGGCCACGAGCATGATGAGGCCGGACACGGGCATGAGCACCATCACCACCATCATCACGAGGGGGGAGAAGTGGAGGAATACGGAATCGGCACTTTCGTCTATTACCGCCGTCCGGCATTCGACATCCATAAGTTCGACCGTTTCATCGCGACGAAATGGCCGAAAAACGTTATCCGCACGAAGGGCGTGTGTTATTTCAGCCACAACCGCGACATGTCGTACTTGTTTGAGCAGGCCGGCATGCAGAAACAGCTGCGTGAGGCAGGACTATGGTATGCTACCGCCCCGGAGGAAGACCTGATTCGGCTGATGCAACAAGAGCCGGGACTTATGCGCGACTGGGACGAGAAGTATGGAGACCGCATGATTAAGATGGTATTCATTGGGCAGCATTTAGACAAAGAACAGCTTGCCCGCGATTTGGACGAGTGTTTGGAATAAGGGAATTGCATTCTTCCGGGCATGTGCCCGGAAGAATGTAGGGTTATTCGTAGAATTTGAAGAAATGACTTTCGAGTCTTCCCGTTTTTTGAATAGACAATTCGCGTTCAAACCATTCGTAGGTTTCGCTCTCCGTTGTTTCGGAGTCACGGTCGTAATTGTGCGTTGTCCCGTTCAACGATGTTACGAGCTTATGGGGAGCGGTTCCCAATACGCCCGCCCAATAGAGATACTCCGTGGAATTGAAGTCAATGTGGTATACATTGTAATAAAATAACAGGTTGTTGTCATTGGTTGCTCCGTTGTAGCTGAAGTTGTGAGTGCGCTCCCATTCTGTTGTACTGTCGTCGTGGAAGCATTCTGTCACTACTTGGGCGATGTTTCCATCCTGCCAGGTGAGGGTATATTCCCGGTTTTCCCGGCTGTCCTTCATGAAGGTAAGATGTCCTTCCATATCATACCCGCAGGTCATCTTGTATGTTCTGCTGGAACCGTCGGATTCGGTGTCGGTTTGGCTGATTTCTGTAGCGAATCCCTGCTCGTTCAATTTCGCTTCAATCGTGATCCGCCTTCCGTTGGATTCTTCGATATTTACATTGACTGCGGTCGGCCTGTCGTTTGCAGAGGGAGTGTAGGTGAAGCTGGCGGTTTCATCGTCTCCCTTTATCTGCTCCAGATAGCCGTCGGAATTGTAGATAAACTCTTTTTCATCGAGTTCCCAGACGATTTTCCCGGTGAACACATTCCCTACCGGTGAGGAGGAAATATCCGGAACCGAGGGATAAGAGCCCGTTTTGTGCATCAGGTAGATGTCGTAGCAGGTAAATCCGTCTTCATCCTGATAAGTCCGGATGATCTTCATATCCGTTTCGGTCAGCTTTTCGAAAGTGTAGTTGTCGGTTTCCGTGCCGGTTTCGTATCCGCTGTCCGTGTGAGTCAGAGAGAGCGTATTGTCCTCCTCCAGTTTCCATGTAAAATGTTTGCCTCTCATGCAGCCTTCTTCGCCTGTCCCGTCGGGATAGAAAATGCAGTCGCCTGCATCGGTATGGTCGTATATCTCTTCCTGACTGTCGTAGACAACCCGGTAACAATAGTTTCTGTAGGCATCCCATGTACCGAGAATCAGGGTGGCGGCATCGCCTGCAACGGGCTCTTCATCCTCCTTGCCGTCGTCTTCATCCCCGCTTCCGCTTCCCGACCGGCGTAAGGTAAGTCTTTCGTAATAGCTGCTTCCGTCGTCGTAGGTTTCTGTCCGGCTGACCACCAGTTCATTGTCGTTCAATGTCTCGATGGTATAGCTGAAATCCTGTCCGCCGGTAGTGACAATCGTGTTTCCGGAAATGCGCCAGTCAAAATATTCGGCTTCCTCGGGCGCGTTTTCCGTATGCATTTCTCCGGTTCCGTCGGCATTGAATGTCATGAGGCTGCCGAGCGCGAAGTCGTTCACATCCTGCTTTTCGCCGTCTGTCATTTTGTATCCGTAGGCATCATACAGTTCCCACGTTCCGATAATCAGTTCGTTGGCATCGCCTGCAATGCCTCCGCCTTCGTCGTCATTGGTACACGCGGTAAATCCAAGGGCCATGCTTATCAGTATGCCCAGTGTCCAGATAAGATTCTTTTTCTTCATACGCTTTTAGTTTAAGTGGAAATTATATACCATGATAGTCTGTTGCTTTTGTAAGGCCATGTCCGGATGTCTGGAGGGTGGCACAGAGACTGTCCGATACTGTGGACAACCGCGGACTGCAAAGGAATAGGAACGTGCGGCAGGATATGCCGCCGGTTGAAAAGAAACCTTTCGGAGGTTTGCCTGGTATGAAAAAATTCGTCCTGCACATAATAACAACTTTACGCGGAATGCTTCGTGGATATTCCGCAAACCGGTTATTCTGCAAGACGGGACGCAGACGATATATAGTCGGGTTAAGGAGAAGAGCCGTCCCATTACTTTCGGTGCGGACAAGGATTGTCCCACTGAATTGCCAAGGTAATGTAATCTCCTTTCAGAAGGCAGACTTCTGATTTGCGCTTCAAAGTTAGTGGTTTAATTTACCCCCCCCGTATTAATAAACATTAAATTAAACGAAATACCATTTAAAATGTAGGTTGGTTGGGAACAAACGGGGTTGTGACCGGATAAAACCGGATTATCATGCCTGCCAAACCGGATTATTGCCCTGCATTAAGTCCATACGCCCGGTATGGGCTGTCCGCAGTCGGGGCAACAGCCGCTGAAACGGTGGGGCGAAACCTGATAGATGTCGCGGCGAACCAGCCGTTTTCCGCAGTGCGGACAGCAGGTGTCTTCTGCACCGGGCAGGTTTGTGTTGCCGATGTAGACGAACCGCATCCCTTCTTCACGGGCGGTCTGCCGGGCCTGAAGGAGCGTTTCCACCGGGGTGGGCGGAAGATGGCCCAGACGATAGCGGGGAAAGAACCGGCTGAAGTGCAGCGGGGAGTCGGCCAGACCGTTGTCGGCCAGCCACCGGCACAGCGTGCGGACTTGTTCGCGATTGTCGTTGACCGAGGGAATGACCAGGTTGGTAATCTCTGTCCATACGCCGGCCTCCTTCATCAGCAAGAGCGTCCGCAGCACCGGCGCGAGATGCGCGTGGCTGATGCGGCGGTAGGTATCGTCGGAAAAAGATTTCAGGTCGATGTTTGCGGCATCTATATAAGGCAGAAGCTCAGCGAGCGGCCTTTCGTTTACATATCCCGCCGTGACCAGAATGTTTTTCAGTCCCTTCGCTTTGCAGGCGGCGGCACAGTCGCGGGTGAATTCCAGGTAAGTCAGCGGCTCGGTATATGTGTATGCAACCGACCGGCAGCCGGAGCAAGCGGCCGTTTCGCCCAGTCTTTCCGGCGTAATCCGGCGGCAGCCGACCTCTAAAGGAGAGGATTGCGAAATTTCCCAGTTCTGACAGTTCTGGCACGACAGGTTACACCCCGCCGCCGCTAAGGAGAAACATCGCGATCCCGGCAGGAAATGATACAGCGGCTTCTTCTCGACAGGGTCTGTGTGCAGGGCGCAGACTCTTCCGTATGCCAGTGTATAAAGTTTTCCCCCGCGGTTTGTCCGGCTGCGGCAGCGTCCCTGCCTGCCTTCGCTCAGGTGACACTCGTGCGGGCACAGCCTGCAAACCACAGTCTGGTCGGGGCACTGCTCGTAGTAGTCCGCTTCCCGTTCGCCGTATGCTGTGTCCTGCTCATTCATTGGCCATGCTCTTTTCATCGAATACCTCGGCTTCATAGACATACAGTTCTGCATCCCGCCATCCGTCCCACGGCAGTCCCGCCTTGTCGTGTGCACAATGGCGGAGGAATTCCTCTTTCGACCAGCCGGTTTCTTCGGCCACCTGGGGAAGAAAGGTGCCCCGATGCTCCCCTTTTATCATCAGAATGCCGTGCTTCCCTAATTGAAACTCGTCGGCCGAACGGATTCTTTTCAGGGGCGACAATACGGAAATGTCGATATGGATGTCAGGAAACTCATCTTTGGTCAGCGGATAAAAGCGCGGATCCTCGAACGCGGCGGCTTCTGCCATGCTGGAAACGGTCTGATAAAGCGGCCTGTATCCCGCCAGATTCCCGATACATCCGCGCAGCTCCCCGTTAATCCGGAGCGTGACGAATGCTCCGCAGTTTTGCTTCAGCAGGGGAGTCAGTCTTGCCGTGTCGTAAACCTGTTCCGCCTTGCCATACAGTCTGTTTTCAATGCTTTTGCGGGCGATGTGCAGCAGCGTCCGTTTTTCTTCCGCCGATAAGGAGAACGATTGTGCCGGTGTTTGGGGCGTTTTCTTGTCTTTCTCTTGGCGGCGGACAACGGAAAAGGCGTGATAGCCCACTACACGGTCTTTTTCTCCGTATGGCGAATCGCCGGAATTGCAGTAGGCCAGATGGCGGATGCACAGATCCGGACGGTCTTGCATCATCAGCAACAGCACGGCTATCGGGCACTGTCCGCACGCGCTGGTAACCAGATTGGGCGTTTGCCTGTCGGCATTGCTGTCTATAGCCTTTAGAAATTCGGTCAAGGAACCGGACAAGATGGCGTCTGCCGTGACCTTGTCGGCATACCGGGCATCCTCGTAGGCGGGATAATGGGAGAAGTCGCTGCTGATGACAAAGAGATTTTCTGCATTGAAATAGGGCTTCAAGGCGTTGGCTATTCTTTTCAGCTTATCCAACTTGTGCGTACTGACAATAATCGGGACAATGGGAGGCATTTGCCTTAACCGGCGTTGCAGGAAGGGCAGTTCAACTTCAAGACAATGCTCTTTCCGGTGCGCTTCGGGAAGGTAGCAGAACACATCGTCCGCCTGCATCAGCGCTTCGCAGGTTGCTGTGTCGACTTCAACATTGCCGAGGGGAGTCGCGTAATGACGGAAGGCATTGTTGGCCGAAGCCCCGTCGAACGCGGCCTGATGACTCGGCCCCAGTAGAAATATGCGTTTATAGACGGCATCCGGCCTTATCTGTCCGAAGCCCTGTGCGGCGGTAGATCCGGAGAACACGTATCCGGCGTGGGGGACGATCAGGGCTTGCAGGCCGCCGTCTCCTTCATCTGCCGTTTCTTTCAGGAGATTGTCTATGTCGGCTCTTAGAGTCTGGGGATTTGCCGGGTAGAATCTTCCGGCTACGGCAGGGACACGTATGCCGTCCGTGCTTTGCGAAAAGGCGTTGAATAGATGGTTGACCATGACAGATAGGATTAAAAGGAGTTTCAGGTTCATTGATTGCTTTTTTGGATAGGGTAAAGATACGAAATTATCCATACAAGACATTTTTTTTGTCGGGTTTTTATTTCCTTTGGGAAGGATAAAAAAACAGCGGGACTGAATCTCGTCATGCGAAAGAAGATTCAGTCCCGCCGTTTCTTATGGCATTCGGCCTTAAAACTCGGATGTAAAGTGGAACTTGATGTGCTTGAAATCGTTTTGCGCCATCTGAAGCACGTAGCCGCTGTCGGCCAGAAATACGTCGCGTCCTTCACGGTCTTTGGCCATATACTGGTATTTGCGCTTCTTGAAAGCTTCCAGTTCGGCTGCATCGTCGCTTTCTATCCAGCATGCCTTATACAGGCTGACCGGTTCCCAACGGCATTTGGCGTTATATTCGTTTTCCAGACGATATTGGATAACCTCGAATTGCAGCTGTCCCACGGTTCCGATGACTTTTCGTCCGTTGAACTGGTTGACAAACAGCTGTGCCACGCCTTCGTCCATCAGTTGGTCAATTCCTTTGTTCAGTTGCTTGGTCTTCATAGGGTCTGCATTCTCTATGTATTTGAACATTTCGGGAGAGAAGCTTGGCAGTCCCTTAAAGTGCAGAGTCTCCCCTTCTGTCAGCGTATCGCCGATTTTAAAGGTGCCATTGTCCGGCAATCCGATGATGTCGCCGGCCCATGCTTCGTCTACGGTCGTTTTGCGCTGCGCCATGAATTGGGTAGGCGAGGAGAATCGCATGGTCTTGTTGTGGCGGACATGCAGATAAGGCGTGTTTCGCGTGAACTTGCCGGAGCATACCTTGCAGAAAGCCACACAAGAGCGGTGGTTGGGGTCGATGTTGGCAGTGATCTTGAAGATGAATCCCGTGAATTTCGGTTCGTCTGGATTTACCATACGTTCTTCCGCTTGTACCGGCCGCGGGCTGGGTGCTATCTCGACGAAGCAGTCAAGCAGTTCCTGTACGCCGAAGTTATTGAGGGCGGAACCGAAGAATACGGGAGCCAGTTCGCCTTTCAGGTACTCATCCACGTTAAACTCCGGGTATACTCCCTCGATGAGCTCCAGTTCGCTGCGCAGTCTCTCGGCCAAAGGCGTTCCGATATGGTTGTCCAGTTCGTCTGTATGGATATCGACTTCCACTTTTTCTGTCACAACCTGCTTTGAGGGTTGGAAAAGATTCAGTTTCTGCTCATATATATTATATACGCCCTTGAAGCGCGGCCCGCTTTCTATCGGCCATGTCAGCGGACGGACATTGATGACCAGTTCTTCTTCCAGTTCATCGAGCAGGTCGAACGGGTCTTTGGCTTCGCGGTCCATTTTGTTGACGAAGATAATGACCGGTGTGTTGCGCATCCGGCATACTTCCATCAGTTTTCTGGTCTGGGTTTCCACACCTTTCGCCCCGTCCACCACGATGATTACGCTGTCGACAGCAGTCAGTGTGCGGTATGTATCTTCCGCAAAGTCCTGGTGTCCCGGCGTATCAAGGATGTTCACTTTGTAGTCGTGATAATCAAACTCCATTACGGAGGTGGTCACCGAGATGCCGCGCTGCTTCTCAATGTCCATCCAGTCAGAGGTTGCCGTTTTTCTGATCTTGTTCGATTTTACCGCTCCCGCCACCTGAATCTGTCCTCCAAATAGCAATAATTTCTCAGTCAGCGAGGTTTTACCGGCATCCGGATGGGCGATAATTGCAAATGTTCGTCTTCTTTCTATTTCTTGATTGGCCATAATCTGTTTGGTTTATTGGCATGATTCCAGTTTGTTGATACATTCCTTCAGGCTGTCAATCCAATAGGGGATTTCTATCTTGTATACAGTCTTTATCTTGGTCTTGTCAAGCACGGAGTAATGCGGACGGTTGGCTTTTGCCGGGTATTCCCCGGTATGAAGCGGCTTCAGTGTGCAAGTGCTGATGCCTGCCGTCCGATGAATCAGTTGGGTAAAGTCATACCAAGAACATACTCCTTCGTTGCTGTAATGGTAGATGCCGGGCACGATACCCTTGTCTATGGCCGTGAAGATGGCGAGAGCCAGGTCGCGTGCATAGGTGGGCGTGCCGATTTGGTCGAATATTACGCCGAGTGAATCACGTTCCCGTCCCAGCCGGAGCATGGTCTTTACGAAATTGTTTCCGAAAGTGGAGTAAAGCCATGCCGTGCGGACGACCATCGTGTTCGGGCAATATTTCATGGCTTCCTGTTCGCCCGCCAGTTTGGTCGAGCCGTATACGGAATCGGGACAGGTCAAGTCGTCTTCCCGATAAGGGATATGGGCGGTTCCGTCGAACACATAGTCGGTTGAAACCTGTATCAGGTATCCGTTGCGGCTTTGAACGGCTTTTGCGAGGTAGCCCGGAGCCAGATGATTCAGCCGGTCGCACAGTTCGATATTGTCTTCAGCCTTATCTACAGCAGTATAGGCAGCACAATTGACAATGATGTCAATCTGATGTTTCTCGACAAAATCCATGACTGCCTTTTCATCACAGATGTCCAGTTCGTCAATGTCCGTGAAGCAATAGCTGTAAGCCTGCCTTTTTTCGGCCAATAGCCGCATTTCGTTTCCCAGTTGGCCGTTTGCGCCTGTTATCAATATTGTTTTCATACTAAGAAAAATAAATGGAGGCGGTGATGAAAAATCCGTTTTCAATCGCCAAAATCCAATTCTCCTTTTTTGTCCTTCGCATAATAGTCCGACAGAATGGCCAGAAGGTCTCCGATAACCTTGATGGCCTTTTGGGTCTCTTCGCTTATTTCCTTTTTCTGTAACTTTAGCATCAGCACTCCGTATAGGGCGTCAAAGCATGTCTCTATCTCCGGAACGTCTCTGTCGGCACCTTTGGCACGCAGCTCCACAATAAAGGGCAGGGCCTTATAGTAGGCTGCCGCATAATATGGAAATTTTGGCGAATGCAGCAGCTGCAGATGCAGGTCGGTAAGCCATACGATGATATTCTTGTTAATCTGGAGGTGTCCTTTCTCCATCACTCCTTCATCGTGCATCATGCCGATCAGGTCTTCATACCATTGCGCCAGTTCCTTTTTCTGCCCGTCGTCGATAGGGTACGGATCGATGACAGACTCGTGGATTCGCCGCATGTCAAACTTGTTGGCGCGGATTATATCCTCAATCTGCCACATGTATAGCAGGTATTCCGCTATGTTTTGCTTCTTTAGCTGTTGAGATATATACATGGTCTTAAGAGAATGATTTGCCGGTCGCCGCCATTATGAATCCTACCAAAGCGGCGATCATCACCACGACACCGATAATACGATTTAACACCCAGATGCCTCTTACATTGAAATGCGAGCGCACCTTATTGACAAAATAAGTTATGCTGAACCACCAACCGACGGCTCCTAAGATGATAGCGAGATATCCTACCAGCTGGAAGCCGACCGGACTGCCCGGCATGACGAAAGAGAAGCGGGCAAAAAGTCCGATGAAAAGGAAAATGATCAGCGGATTAGAGAATGTGACCAGAAAGGCGGTGACAAAATTGTGCAGATAAGTGCCTCTTTTTCCCGATGACGGCCTCAAGGCCTTCACCGGATTGCTTCGGAATGTGTATATGCCGAAAGCAAGCAGCATGATGCTGCCTATCACCTGCAGGAATATGTGGTGTCTCACGATCAGTTCGTCCATGAAACTCATGCCGTATCCCGTGAGCAAAGCGTAGCATATATCGCTCAAAGCTGCCCCCAGTCCGGTAACAAAACCGAACCACCGTCCTTTGTTCAAAGTGCGCTGTATGCAAAGAACGCCGACGGGACCCAATGGAGCAGAGACAACAATCCCTACAATCAGTCCTTTTACCAATAATTCCAGTACAGTTACATGCTCTATCCAATTCATGTTGCAAAGATGCCACTTTTTTATGAAAGTACCTACATTTTTAATTGCTTATTCTCACGATAGCGGTTTCCGGAAGAAAGATGTGGCTTGTATTTTGCCCGTTTTTTTTCTGATAAGATGATAGATTGTTTTTGACTTGGATAAAAAGAACTTTCATAGGGATGAAAAAGCGACACTCTCCTGTCATAATATTTTTTTTGAGTCTGCCGGGCTTGGCAGAGAGCTTGCTTCATTTGGCGAAGAAACGTTCGGCTGTGGGCCTGATTCCGGAAAAACAGCCGAAATCAGCACTCCAAAGGCCGCCTGATGCATTCGAAACATTTCATTCTTCTGATTTTGTTCGTTTATTCCGATGATTTTCTGTACCTTTGCACTTACTTTACAAGTGCATTGAAAAACTTTAACTATACAAGTGCTATGATTCTATTTTTCAGAACTCCTGCTAAAAGTGTGATTGCAACAGAATGCAGTCAGATTTTGAACTCGGATGATATTAACAAGCTGTGCTGGTTGTATGGCGATGCGGCGGTGGAAAGTGAAGATGACCTGAAGGGATGGTTTGTCGGCCCGCGTCGTGAGATGATTACCCCGTGGAGTACGAACGCCGTGGAAATCACTCAAAATATGGGATTAAAGGGAATCCGCCGCATTGAAGAGTATTTCCCTGTAAAAGATGGGGATGCAGAGCATGACCCGATGCTGCAGCGCATGTATCACGGACTGGACCAACAGATTTTTACTGTAAACATCAAGCCGCAGCCGATTGTGTATATCGACAATTTGGAAGAGTACAACGAACAGGAAGGCTTGGCACTTTCGCGCGAAGAAATGGATTATCTGCTGAAAGTGGAGAAGGATCTGGGGCGTAAGCTGACTGACTCGGAAGTGTTTGGCTTTGCACAAATCAATTCGGAACATTGCCGCCATAAAATATTCGGAGGCACGTTCATCATCGACGGGCAGGAAATGGAATCTTCCTTGTTTCAGATGATCAAGAAGACCACTCAGGAAAATCCGAACAAGATTATATCCGCCTACAAGGACAATGTGGCGTTTGCAGAAGGCCCGGTAGTGGAACAGTTTGCTCCTGCCGACCATTCCACATCCGACTATTTTATTATCAAAGATATCAAGACCGTCATTTCGCTGAAGGCGGAAACCCATAATTTCCCTACCACAGTAGAGCCGTTCAACGGCGCATCGACCGGAACGGGAGGGGAAATCCGCGACCGTATGGGCGGAGGAAAAGGTTCGTGGCCTATAGCCGGAACCGCCGTTTACATGACATCCTATCCGCGTACGGAAGAGGGACGCGAGTGGGAGGATATATTGCCCGTCCGCAAATGGCTGTACCAGACACCCGAGCAGATACTGATCAAGGCTTCAAATGGTGCTTCCGACTTCGGAAACAAATTCGGCCAACCGCTGATTTGTGGCTCGGTGCTGACTTTTGAACATCAGGAAAACGGCGAGAAGTATGCATACGACAAGGTAATCATGCTTGCCGGAGGTGTGGGATACGGCACTCAGCGTGACTGTTTGAAGGGAACTCCCGAAGCGGGTGACGATATCGTCGTGCTGGGTGGCGATAACTATCGCATCGGTTTGGGCGGTGGTTCCGTGTCTTCTGTCGATACGGGCCGATATTCTTCAGGTATCGAACTGAATGCCGTTCAGCGTGCGAATGCGGAAATGCAGAAGCGTGCTTATAATGTGGTCCGTGCTCTTTGTGAGGAAGACCAGAATCCGATCGTTTCCATCCACGACCACGGTTCGGCCGGTCATGTGAACTGTCTGTCGGAACTGGTGGAAGACTGCGGCGGATTGATTCACATGGACAAACTGCCTATCGGAGACGAGACCTTGTCGGCAAAAGAAATCATTGCCAATGAGTCTCAAGAGCGTATGGGACTTTTGATAGAGGAGAAGTCTATTGACCATGTCCGCAAGATTGCCGAGCGCGAGCGCGCTCCGATGTATGTTGTGGGTGAAACGACAGGAGACCATCGCTTTGCCTTCGAACAGGCAGACGGCGTTCGTCCGTTCGACTTGGCAGTTGACCAGATGTTCGGCTCGTCTCCAAAGACCTATATGGTGGACAAGACGGTGGATCGTCATTATGAGAACGTGACTTATGACGCTGCCAAGCTGAACGAATATGTGAGTCGCGTGCTCCAACTGGAGGCCGTGGCTTGTAAAGACTGGCTGACGAATAAGGTAGACCGCTCGGTAACCGGGAAGATAGCCCGCCAGCAATGCCAGGGAGAACTCCAGTTGCCTTTGAGCGACTGCGGTGTGGTGGCGCTCGACTATCGGGGTGAAAAGGGTATCGCTACGGCTCTTGGCCATGCGCCGCAGGCTGCACTGGCCAATCCGGAAGCCGGATCAGTATTGGCCGTGGCTGAGGCTTTGACCAATATCGTTTGGGCTCCGTTGGCCGACGGTATGGACAGCTTGTCGCTTTCCGCCAACTGGATGTGGCCGTGCCGTTCGCAGGAGGGAGAGGATACGCGCCTGTATAAGGCCGTGAAGGCGCTCTCTGATTTCTGCTGTGGCCTTCAGATAAACGTGCCGACGGGAAAGGATTCTCTGTCGATGACGCAGAAGTATCCGGACGGGGAGAAGGTCATAAGCCCGGGAACGGTCATTGTTTCTGCCGGCGGAGAAGTGTCTGATGTGAAGAAGGTTGTGTCTCCGGTGATGGTTAACAATAAGAAATCCACTTTCTACCATATAGACTTCAGTTTTGATGACTTCTGTCTGGGCGGTTCTGCCTTTGCCCAATCACTGAATAAGATAGGCGATGATGTGCCTATGGTTAAGGATACGGAATATTTCCGCGATGCTTTCCTTGCCGTTCAGGAGTTGGTAAACAAAGGCTTGATATTGGCCGGCCATGATATTTCGGCGGGAGGATTGATCACTGCCTTGCTGGAAATGTGTTTTGCCAATATGGAAGGTGGTATGGAAATCAGTCTGAACAAGTTCAAGTGTGATGATATTGTCAAGATTCTCTTTGCAGAAAATCCGGGAATTGTCATCCAGGTGGCCGACAAGCATAAGGCTGAGGTGAAGAAGATTCTGGAAAACGCCGGTGTGGGTTATGTGAAGTTGGGCGTACCGACTGACGAGCGTCATATTCTGGTAACGCTTCACGACGCTACTTACCAGTTCGGAATCGATTATCTGCGTGATGTATGGTATTCTACTTCTTATCTGCTCGACCGTAAGCAGAGCATGAACGGCTGTGCCAAGAAGCGTTTTGAAAATTATAAGAAGCAGCCGATGGAGATTGTCTTTGACAAATCGTTTACCGGCAAGCTGTCGCAGTTCGGGCTTGATCCGAACCGCCGTACTGCAAGCGGAATCAAGGCTGCCATCATCCGTGAAAAGGGAACGAATGGCGAACGGGAAATGGCGTATATGCTGTATCTGGCCGGATTTGATGTAAAGGATGTGACGATGACCGACTTGGTTAGCGGACGCGAGACTTTGGAAGACATCAATATGATTGTGTTCTGCGGTGGATTCTCCAATTCCGATGTGCTGGGTTCGGCCAAGGGATGGGCAGGAACGTTCCTGTTTAATCCGAAGGCCAAGGCGGCACTCGACAATTTCTATGCGCGTGAAGACACGTTGTCATTGGGTGTCTGCAACGGTTGCCAGTTGATGATGGAACTGGGACTGATTACTCCCGAAGACGAGAAGAAGGGAAAAATGCTGCATAACGATTCACACAAGTTCGAATCCGCTTTCCTTGGCGTGACTGTCCCGATGAACCGCAGCGTGATGTTCGGTTCGTTGAGCGGTTCCAAGTTGGGAATATGGGTGGCTCACGGTGAAGGAAAATTCTCGTTGCCTTATCCGGAAGAGCATTATAATGTGGTGCTGAAATATTCTTACGATGAATATCCGGGTAACCCCAACGGCTCCGACTACAGCGTGGCAGGTATCGCCAGTCAGGACGGACGCCATCTGGCCATGATGCCGCATCTGGAGCGCGCTTGTTTCCCGTGGGAAAATGCCTTCTATCCTGCTTCCCGCATTCACGAAGACCAGATCACACCGTGGATGGAAGCTTTCGTCAATGCGCGCAAGTGGGTGGAAACACATAAGAAATAAGGAGACTTTTTCTTTATGACAAGAGACTCGGCCGCGACTCACGGCCGAGTCTCTTCTTTTTATAGGGGCATATCTTGTTTTTGACGGAAGCAAATCATGCTTTTCTCCGGATGGTTTTTATATTTGGACAAGTGAAAAATTCGTTGTGAACCGAAGAAATCTTATCTTTGTAGAAAAATCAGTCCGTTGAGCGTTATGAAGAAACCGGTTCTTTTCTTATGTGTTTGGATTATGGCTGCGATAGGAATGCAGGCGCAAGTGTCTCCGGAGGCATTTCGGATATGGCATGAAAACAAGTTTTCCATGTTCATCCACTTCGGCCTTTATTCCGTACCGGGCGGCGTATGGGATGGAAAACCCGTTGCACAGGGATATAGCGAACAGATTCAGGCGTTTGCTCCTGTTCCCGAAGAGCGGTATGCCGCATTGGCCGGGGATTTCAATCCGGAAAGATTCGATGCCGACTCCATTGTGGCACTGGCAAAGCGGGCGGGCATGAGGTCGGTGGTCTTTACATCAAAGCATCACGACGGATTTTGCATGTTCCGCACAGCCACTACCGGCTACAACAGCTACGATGCCGCCCCTTGCAAAAGAGATTTTGTGAAGGAGCTTGCCGATGCCTGCCGCCGTGGCGGACTTCGGTTCGGACTCTATTACTCGCTTATTGACTGGCATTTTCCCGAAGCGTCTCCCATGTCGGGACATAATGCCGACTTCATACCGTCTGCTCATCATGAGTATACGAAGGCTCAGCTTAGGGAATTGCTGACGAATTACGGCGACATTTCGGAACTTTGGTTTGATATGGGCTCGAACACTCCCGAACAAAGCGAGGAGCTTTACCGGTTGGTACATGCGTTGCAGCCGGACTGTATGGTGAGCGGACGCCTGGGAAATGATGCGTATGACTTTTGTGTGATGGCAGACAACGCCTTTTCCGAAAGTTATTTGCAGACGGCATGGCAGAGTGCAGCCTCAATGTTTGACGAAACATGGGGCTATCGCTCGTGGCAGGAGCGGGGAGATGCCGAGATTAAGGCAAGAGAAAAGCTGGCAGACATGGTGCGCGTAGTTTCGCACGGTGGAAACTATCTGCTTAATATCGGACCGAAAGGAGACGGGGCAGTCGTGTCTTTTGAGAAGAAGGTGTTGGAAAACATGGGCGAGTGGCTGAAACGTTACGGTTATGCCGTGTATGGGGCGGAGGCTTCACCGTTCAACTCTACTTTTGACTGGGGTGTAGTGACGCGTAAAGGCAACTGTCTTTATCTTTTCTCTACGGGAAAATATCCGGAAGACGGGAAGATAAGTCTGCACATGCCGGGATATACATTGAAAAAAGGTGACGGAAAGATGGCTACCTACCTGCAATATGGCGATGACATCGAGTTGACCGTTCCCGCTTCCGCCTATAAAGATGAAATCATACACGTGCTGACGCTTGAGTTTGACCGTGAAATAGAACCGCAGACTGCCGATCCGGTGCGGAGCATGACGCTGACCGCACATAATGCGACCCCGGCTTACAGTTATTCCGGCTTTGACTATTACAGCAATTACCGGAGCACAGTGGGTTATGCGTGGAACTTTGAGCAGGTAATGCTGAAGCAACTGGAATTTGTATATACTGCGCAAGAAAAAGGCAAGACGGTCGAACTGACGGTAGATGGGCATACTTATTTTGTTACACTCGATCGGGGCGAAAAGGAAGCCTTGAGGCAGTTGCCGCTTGCAGAAATAAAATGGGGCGACCGTTATGTCTGCCGTGACGGAAGTGGCGTGTTCGACGCTCCTTCTGTCCTGCATACAGATATGCAGCATCCGCCCGTGCGCGGGGGAAGATGGGAGCTGACGGAGAAAGAGCAGGATGAATTTCCGTGTGACATTCTGTCGTCTTGTTTCGTGATGCAGGAAGTATACGCTTCGCGTGCGCAGCGTATAGTGATGGAAGTGGGGGCAGGCGACGGGATTGAAGTGTTTCTGAACGGGAAGTCGGTAATGAAACATTTGAATCCCTACCGCAGCAAGTTCCGTACGGAAACGGTAATACTTCCGCTTTCCAAGGGAGATAATCAGATTGTCCTTCGTTCATACAACCGTTTTGAAGCGAAAAACGGCTATCTGCTCCGTCCGGCGGCAGAGCAGGCGGTATACCGTCAGGATTTCATTCTGCCTGATGCATTTACGGGAAAGAGTCATACACTGACTGTAAGGCAGCATGGCCTCCGTTCGCCTCATGCAGATACGGAGTTGTCCAATCTGCGCATCCGCTTGCGCCGCATGGCTTTGTGAGTAAGACGCTTTTATAAGATTGCGGGGCTTTGCCACTTTTATGGCAAAGCCCCGCAATCTTATAGGTCAAATCCGGCGGAAAGGATATTCCTCACCGGTTTTTATACATATTTTCATAATAGTTCTGATAGTCGCCACTGGTAACGTTCTTTACCCATCCTTGATTGTTCAGATACCATTCGATGGTTTTTACGATGCCGTCCTCGAATTTGGTTTCCGGCTGCCATCCCAAGTCATGCATGATCTTAGTTGGGTCGATGGCATAACGTTGGTCATGACCCAGACGGTCTTTCACAAATGAAATAAGAGAATCGTTTATCCAGTCGATGTCAATCTCTCCGTTGGCGTTGAGCTCTTTTTTCTTCAATATCTTGCGGTATTCTGGATATTCGCTCATCAGTCGGTGGACGGTTGCTATGGTGAGCTTTACGATTTCAATGTTTTGTTTTTCGTTATGCCCGCCCACATTATAGATTTCCCCGTCTTTTCCTTGTGTTACCACCAGGTCGATAGCCTTGCAGTGATCTTCCACATACAGCCAGTCACGTACATTCGAACCGTCTCCATATACCGGAAGTCTTTTCCCCTCAAGGATATTCTTGATGATCAGCGGTATCAGCTTTTCCGGGAAATGGTATGGGCCGTAATTATTGGAGCAGCGGGTGATGGTTACGGGCATTTTATATGTATCCCGATATGCCATGACAATCAGGTCTGCACTTGCTTTCGATGCGCTGTACGGGCTGTGCGGACAGATTGGCGTGTTTTCCGTAAAAAAACCTTCAGCACCTAAAGAGCCGTATACCTCGTCAGTAGAAACCTGATGATACCGTACTCCTTTCCTCCATGTGGGATATCCGTATTCGTCTCTTCCTGTAACCCAGGCTCTGCGGGCGGCATCAAGCAGATT
This sequence comes from uncultured Bacteroides sp., assembly GCA_949294185.1. Taxonomy (GTDB): domain Bacteria; phylum Bacteroidota; class Bacteroidia; order Bacteroidales; family Bacteroidaceae; genus Phocaeicola. The sequence continues at coordinate 105,272 of CASFGA010000002.1, read as the reverse complement.
TTGTGTGCCCAGAATGTTGGTTTGAAGGAACAGTTGGGGATTTTCGATACTACGATCCACATGACTTTCAGCGGCAAAGTTCACAATATAGTCAAACTTATATTCACTGAAGAGGCGGTCAGCCAGATCATGATCACAGATATTTCCTTTTACAAAGACGCAGCGTTCGTTGTCTATATCCTTGGCAATTGTCTCAAGATTGCCTGCATATGTCAAGGCATCCAATACGACAATCTTGATATTGTCATATTTAGCCAACATGTATTTCAGGTAATTTGCCCCGATGAAGCCGGCTGCTCCTGTAACTAGATAAGTCTTCATGTTTTTTGAGTTTCTCTTTTCGGTGTGCAAATTTCGGAAAGATTTTCGGAAGAAGCAAGCGTTTTAAACTTTTAATCGTTTAGTTCGATTACTTCTAAGTTGCCAAACGTTCCTGCATCTATATTGAAACGGACCAGAGTGCGCACCTTATGGAAGCCGTATCTCCCGGCAGCTCCGGGGTTGATATGGAGCATCCTCAGCGTTTTGTCGTATTTAACTTTCAGGATGTGCGAGTGTCCGCAGACAAACAGTTGGGGCGGACGTACGAAAAGAGCTTCCCGAATGGAAGGATCATACCTGCCGGGATAGCCTCCTATATGCTTCATGATGACATCCGCTCCTTCTATCGTGAAACGGACAGTTTCCGGAAACATCCGCCGGATGTCTTGTCCGTCGATATTGCCGTAGACAGCGCGCAGCGGGCGGAATGCCTGCAGGCGTTCCACTATATCCATGGAACCGATATCGCCTGCATGCCAGATTTCATCACAGTCTTTAAAATATTTCAGATAACGTTCATCCCAAAAAGCATGCGTATCAGATAAAAGTCCGATTCTTTTCATAATTTTATTTTCCCTTTTGATACGGAATTTTGGTTTAGTCATCATTTTCTTCGGGTATATTCCCCTTGTGGTCAGGTATGGAGAAATCCTGTTTGGCAAAGAGTGCGGCAAGTCCTGATATCTGTTTCAAACGCAGCAGTTCGTCTTTGTCCATTCCTATATTCTTCATGATCCACGAGTCTGACATGCCTGCACGGGTCAGTTCGGCCACAATATTGGTCATCAGGCCTATGTCATGTGTGCCTCGGGCACGGTTATGGCGGATGGTAGATCCTATGCGGTGCGAAAGATCCTTGTTGATTACGACCACCGGAAGCAGTCCTTTCTCTCGTTTGTAGATGCGTTTCGAGGTCTTTAATACCGTATAGCGATGGAAACCGTCTACGATAATATATTTGTCATTATCTTCATCATAATAGCATACGCAGGGCATAGTGAATCCGTCTTCCCATATGGAAAGTTCCAGCAGCTTCATTTCGGGCGGTGCCACTACGTTGGGATTATAATTGTTTGCTATCACTTTTTCTACCGGGACGGCTCTTACGTGGTATACCGGACTTTGGTATTCTTCTTTCTTTATGTCCATATATCTTTATATTGTTTCAGTATGTAGTCTTTCATTTGGCTTTCTTGCTTGGTAAGTGCGAATCCCATGTATTTGCATGCGTGGTCATTGCGAAGTATGCAAAGGCACATCCGTTTATATGTCGGGATTTCGCGGAATTCCGGAATATTGATATCATCCAGATACTCCATCATGACCGGCTTTTTGTGCGTCTTGTAATTTGTCAGATTCCTTACCTCTATCGGGATATGCAGGTCAATCAACTTCTGGATGGTCTCGTCGCTGAGGCATCCTCCCTTAGTCCTCCAGAATTTGATACTGGTATGTAATTTGCTCAGATAGTTTCGCCTTGTTTCTTCGGGCAGGGTGGAAAGCAGAAATTCCATATAGGATTTCCAGGTATGGCCATCGGGTAATTTGACTCCGCTCCTGCCCATCGCATAGGTTGTTCCGTATATGCCGGTGAAGTTGATGCCGTTAACGCGGCTTATCATCTTGCCCCAAGTGTCCGGATCAATGCATTTATATAAATGTAGACTCTGGATAGCTTCGCTGATGAAAGGGCTTGCCACCCGTTGGCGCTCTAAGTTGACACCCGCTTGATAGTACAAATCATACAGTTTGTTATAATCCCAACCGAATTTTCCATTGGCAACCCATATGTCTGTAGTCTTCCAATCGAATATCGGATAGAAGTTAAAGACATCGTTGGCTATCTTGTAACTCCACTGATAATGGTGGTAATACTGCATTTTGTTCCCTCCATAGATGGTACGCCACCGGTTATAACTTTCCTGAGTACGTATCCCGACCAGACATGCAGTGCGCACGGCATCTTTTTTTTCATGCAGCCAGGCCGCGAATTTCAACTGGAATTCGTAGTCCCACATCTTTTCATGCAGAAAGGGGAAGTCTTTTTCCGTCATTACATCCTTGGGCATAGGGCGCACCCATAGCTTCTTCATTTCCTGATCCCAAGGCCGCCAGTAGCTTTGATGCATGGAAGTGCATGTCCTTACCCTGAAAGGAACGCATATCCGATATACTTCCAGGATGTCTTTATTGGCTTCCAATATGCGGTCTACATAATCAATCGTCATTTTGTACTGGATTTCATAATCCAGATGAAAGACCCCCAATTTGATTTTCAGGTTATGTTTGCGGATATAGTCTATACATAAATTCAATAGTACACCGCTGTCTTTTCCTCCGGAGAAGGACACATAAATGTTGTCAAACTCTCTGAAGATGATATCCAACCGTTCTTGAGCCAGTTCGTATACGTTCTTTGCCTTTTTATTCTTGTCCTGATTCATCTTGAGAGGTTCTTGTCATTTTTAGATAAACTTTCCATTCTTTTTGAGACTTGAATCCGTAGTCGGAAAAATAGGGCTTATGCATGGTCTGCACTACAGCAGAAAGGTCTTTGCCTTTTGTTTCGAGCTGGCAGACTGCTTTCAGCAGGGAGTTGAACCCTTTCTTTTCGTTGGAAGGATTGACATAATAATTGTTGATTACCCATTCTCTGCCTTTTTCTTCTACGGGCATAAAGCCTATAATCTCTTCATCGGACAAAGCGATGAACCAGATGAATTTTTCTCCGGTCTTGAATGGATAGCCATGATTGTAACTGATAATTTTGGGGTTCATGACCATCGGAGCAACCCGTTCATAAAGGTTTGCGTCCGTTCCTTGCAGTTGGATTACTTTTATCATAGACAGCTTCATTGTTATGCAAAAATAAGAAAAGCTTTTGGCTTTTGTTACAGCAGGTCGGATAATTTTTGATAATTTGTTTCGTAGGAGCTTGTGCTTTTTTGATATTGTCAGAAATTTTGTATTGAAAGGGCAGAAATGTTTATGGCAGGCATGCTATCTTTTGGAGCAGCTCATCAAAAGAACGGCAGATATAGGTCTTTCCGTTGGCGGAAAGAGTAAATTCCCGGGGAGATACGGCCTCAAGGGTAGGATACGGCAGTCCGGTCTCGGATGGAGGCAGACAAAAATAGTTCTGCTTGTTCAGGGCGTTCTGCGTCCAGTGACATAACACTTCGTTTTCCGCCTTCAGACAGATGGATTTCTTGCCTTCCACGGTGGGAGAAAAGACTCCGTGCATCAGGTCGAAGCGGATTCTTTCGGTTTGTCCCTCGAAGAGGCTGTCCATCCGGTTGTTTAAAATCACATCTTCGGTTATGCCGCATTCCAGTCCTCCGCCTTGAGTCAGCAGCCAGAGGCGGTCGGAGAGAATCAGTGCCTGCTCAATATCGTGGGTAGACAGCAGTATCGCTTTCTGCTCCTCGGCTGCAAGGCGGTGAAGCAGGCTCATAATCTCGATGCGGCTTACCACATCCAGAAAGGCGGTAGGTTCATCCAACAGTATGAGCGGACATTCCTGTACGAGCGCTTTGGCTATCATGGCCTTCTGGCGTTCTCCGTCCGACAGTTCGGCCATATAGTGGCTGGCTTTGTTCTGGATGCCGACCGAGTGGAGTGCATGCTCGATGATTTCTTTGTCTGCACGGTGCAGGCGTCCGAAGAAGCCGGTATGTGGCTGGCGTCCTAAGGCGACAAGTTCGTATACTGTGAGTCCGCCGGTTTGCGTCTTGTCTGTCAGCACGACACCGATGGTTCGCGAGCGTTCCCTCTCTGAATATTCGGATATGGGCCTGCCGAGCAGCTCCAGTCTGCCGCCCAGCGGAGGTTGGGCGGCGGCAAGTGTGCGGAGCAGCGTGGACTTCCCGGCTCCGTTTGCGCCCAACAGACAGGTCAGCTCGCCCCGTCGGAGCGCAAAGTCCAAGTCTTTGTGTATGGTCTTTATACTTTTCCCGGTCTTGTAGCCGATGCAAAGTCTTTTTCCTTCGATGATAATGGTGCGCTGTTCCATCAGTTGAAATATTGAATCTTGCGTTGGTTGACGATTACATAGATGATGACAGGGGCTCCCAGTATCGGAGTGACGGCATTCAGAGGAATTACGCCTGCTTCGCCCGGCAGAATACATATTACGTTGCATAGCAGCGCGATGGCACTTCCGGTCAGCAGCGTGACGGGCATCAGCAAATTGTGGTTGGATGTGCCCAGCATCAGGCGGGCGATATGGGGGACGGCCAGTCCGATAAAGGAAACCGGACCGCAGAACGAGGTGGTAACGGCGGTCAGCAGGCCGGTAGCGACCAACAGCAGGTTGCGAATCCGGCGTATGTTGATTCCCAGGTTCTCGGCATACCGTGGGCCGAGCAGTAAGGCGTTTAGCGGTTTGATGAGCAATACGGCAATCAGCAGTCCGGCCATGATTATAAAAGAAAATGCCGGGAGCTGCTCTAAAGATACCCCGCCAAAGTTTCCCAATCCCCAGATGGTATATGAATGTACTCCTTCCGCAGTGGCGAAAAAGTTAAGCAAAGAGATGAGCGAGGAAGCTATATAGCCTATCATAATGCCGGCAATAAGCAGCATGACGGCGTTCTTTATCAGTGAGGAAAGGAAAAGAATGATGCCCAGTACGCATGTCGCGCCGATAAAGGCACCCAATATCACCGAAACGAATCCGGAAAGCGTGAACGCTCCGGCGGCAATCGTTCCGCCTCCTGCAAGCATAACCAGTGCCACCCCCAAGCTTGCTCCCGAACTGATGCCGAGAATGGACGGGTCGGCAAGGGGATTGTTGAACACCGTCTGCAGCATCAGCCCGGATGCCGAGAGGGCCGCTCCGCAAAGTAGGGCGGTCATGCACTGCGGGAAGCGTGATTCCCACACAATGTACCGCCATGTTTCCTTTTCCACTTCTTGTCCCGTCAGGATGCGGACGACATCCTGTGCCGGTATGTCGACCGAACCCAGAAACAGATTGGCGACAATCAAGATCAGGATGCTTGCGCAGAGCGTACTCCCGTATATAAATCCTTTATGGCTCATGCTTGCTCGGTTAATCGGCCGCTAATTTACTAAAATATTTCGGTTCATATCCATCCAGCAGCTCGGGATGCAGGATTTTCACAATGTCTTTCAGCAGCTTTTCCGGATGAAACGGCGATTCTTCATAATAGGGCACTTTGTTTGTGTTGCATCCGTAGATGTGTTGCTCCTTGAAAGCCTTGAAGCGGGCGTAGGGGGCATAGTCTTTTTTCAGTTCGCTATAGGTCTTGTCTGTATTCTGATTGTATTTGATGAACCAGTAATCGGCACTTTGGCCTTTGTCGAAAACCGTTTCAAACGCCAGCGGAACCGATCCGCTATTGGGCAGATAGGCGAAAACATACCGTGCGCCTGCATCGGCATACAGTCGTCCTGTCGTACTGTTGCCGCCGGAAATGTACCATGCCGAGCCGTATTTCAGGTCGTTCAGCACCGAAGGCTTGTTTTCTGCCTGCATTGCCTGTTGCCTTACCATTAAGTATTCCTGCTCTACGGCAGCAAACAGCGAGTCGGCCTGCCTTTCCTTTCCAGTCAGCAGACCGTAAAGCCGCATCCATTCGGCACGCCCCAAAGGAGAACTTTCCATATAGTCGGCGCACTCTATAATCGGAACGTTCAGCTTGCCCACCTGTCCGTATCCTCCGTTGTTCTCAAACGGGGAAAGCAGGATGCCGTCCGGATTGAGTTCGATAATGTTTTCTATGTCGGGGCTCATGCTGTTTCCGCAGTCGGTTATCGTCCCTTTCCGGCATCGTTCCTGTATTTCGCGCAGCTTAAAGTATTCCAGGTTGCATACACCGCGGATATGGTCGAGGGCTCCCAGTTCATTCAGCAGGCTTCCGTGAACGACAGAATAGACCAATGCCCTTTCCAGCGGGATGCGTACCACAGTTCCCTCCGGCACGCCCTCCGGAACCGGTTTCCGTTTGTCTGTCAGGATATAGGTATGCAGCGTTTTCAGCGTATCCCAGGGATTGCGTACCGCGGCTACGGTGTATTCCGGATATTTCACAATCTCCAGATTGGCGGCATACCGTAATTTTAGGGTGTCTCCTCCCGTCGGGATGAAAGAGGCCTTGCTCCCTCCGCCGCAGGCAGAAAGGAGCAAGACTGTGATTACTATATTGGCAGATAGTAAAAATCTTTTCATAGGATGTTATTCAGATACAAAGACAACCTTGCTTGTGGACATTCCCGTCTCGATGGACTTCTTGTATTGCCCGTCCTTGCTGTAGATTCGGATGCTGTTCAGCGCTCCGTATATCTGGTCGCCGATGTAGATGTCTTCGGTCACAGGGTCGATTTGGATAAAGCCCGGACTTGAAAAGTCTTCAAGAGAAATCGGCAGTGCCGTTTCCTTTTGGTTTTTCAGATCGTATACAAAACATTTATGCGTGTCGGGCAGATAATATTCGGCATAGATGACATACATTTTGTCTCCCTTGTTCGCGATGTAGGTAGCGTTGCAAAGCTCCTCTACGGCATAGGTCTTCGGGTCGATTCGTTGCAGTGTCTGGCGGATCCACTGGTTTTCGGGGATGCTTTCACTGCCGGCATAATTTCCGTTTGACACTACATACACATAGCCGTCGCTGCCCGTAATGCATTGTGTATAGGGATTCAGCTTCACGGTGATGTCTTGCAGCTTCGTCATGGTCTTTGCATCCACCACGGCCACCTTGTCACCGCTGCCGTATCCTGAGATGTTGACGAACAGTTTGCCCTCTGCATAAGTCAGTGCTTCCGGGTGATCGCCGACGGCCACACTTGCCGTAACGGTCTGCGTCAGCGTATCAAGCTTGGATACTGTGCCGTCGTATGCGGTAAAGAATATGCATCCCTCGCCGGCTGTTGCGTAGCGCGGCTCCATTGGCTGCCCGCTTGAGGTGTTCATGGCCAGACTTTTTACCAGTTTGCCGTTTCTCTCCAGAATTTCCACTTTGGAAGAAGTGGCGCAGATGGCGTAAAGCTTGGTGCCGTACAGGCACAAATCCTGCAGGTCGCCGATGCCCTTTCCGTTTTGTGCCGCATACAGGTCTCCACTTACACTTTGGCTAGTCAGGTCATACCATTGCAGAGAGCCGTCGTTTGCGCCCCAATTCCCGGTATTGACTATATAAGCCCCGAGTGTGGTGGTAGGTTCCGGATCGGGGTCAGGGTTCGGGTCATCGTTATTGTCGCACGCCGTCATTCCGGCCATTAGTGGGAAAGCCGTGAGTAATAGATAAAGCCAGTTTTTCTTCATGATGATAATTGTTTTTTGTTTTATAGATAATAATTTATTGTAAGCTTGTAATTCCGTCCCGGCATGGGATAAAAGCGGATTATTTCATAGTTCTTGTTCCCGAGGTTCAGGGCATCAAGCTGGATGCGCAGCTGATGATGTTTCCATTGCAGCTTGCGTGAGAGCGACAGGCCGTGGTCAGCGTAAGGCTTGATGCGGTATTGGGGCAGGTTTTGTGCCAGTGTATACCGTTCGGAAGCGTATGTCACGTTGTAAGAGAGGTTTGCCCACGGCGTTTCCACCGTGAGGCTGCCGCTTCCCGAATGGCGTGGCGTGTAGACAATCTGGTTTCTCCACGTTTTTGATGAAGGGTCGGTCACGTCTTCCGCCTGCATGAAGTTGTAGCTTCCGCTTAGGTAGCACTTTATTTGTCTGCTGATGCGGCATTCGGCAGACAGGTTCAAATCCACGCCGACCGTCTCCACTTTCCCCACATTCATCATACGCCAGACGAACATGGACGGCACCGCCACAATTTTGTCATTGACCTTATTGTAATAGATATCTGTTGAAAGACTGATGAAGTCGAGGCAACCCAGACGGGAGCCGCTCCATGTAATGCCGAAGTTCCCTTGCCGGGTGGTCTCCGGACGCAGGCCGGAATTCCCGATGATCAGGTAATACAGGTCGTTGAATGTCGGTGTGCGGAAAATATCCTTATAAGAAAGCCTGAGCCGCAATCCGGCCGTGTCGAAAGGCTTCCATGACAGACTGAAGGCGGGAGACAGCCGTTTGCGGTCGTTGGCGGCAGTCCCTATCCGTACATCCTCGGTGATGAATGTGTTCAGCAGGGATGCGGTTGCCGAAAACTTGCGGTGCCGGTAGCGGGCTGCTATGGCCGTCAGCACCGTATACCGCTGCGGATACTGGCATTGGTCTAATGTGGTGTGTAGATAGTTGTAGGCAAAATCCTGTGCGACGGAGAAGGACAGGTCTTTTACAGGCTCAGCCCACAGCGTGGCCGACAGGTAAGTTTCCGTCTGGCGGTAGCGGTCGTCGGTTATGCCCGCGGCCTCGTTGTTGTAATCCCGGTTCCAGCTGTAGTTGAACTTGCCTAAAGCCTGTAGTTTTATCCTGTCGCTGAACCGGTTTTCATAGCGGAACTGGCCGAAATAGTTCCTGTCCGACAGTCGTTCGGCCGCGTAAGGATTGTCGTATATCACGCCTCCCGGAAGTCCGCGTTCCGAATCAAAAAGATACGCCTTTACTTGCAAATCCTGTTTGGATGTGAAGGCCGTGTGGAGAGTGGCTTCCGCACGGCAGGTCCGGATATCGCTGTTGTTTCGTTTGCTGTCTATCAAGCTGTTTCCGTTCCACATCTTGAACGGATAATTGCCGTCTGCACGCAGGTAATCACCATAGACGGACAGACTTGTCTTTCGGGAAAGCCGCTGGCTGTAAAGCACCGACGGATTGGCAAGTCCGAAGGAACCGGCTTTCAGATTGGCATAAACATGGAAAGGACGGCCTTGAAAATCCGGTTTGGCCGTCTGGATGTTCAATACGCCCGCCGATGCGAAGGCGCGTGCCGCCTGATAAATGTTGTCTGTCTGGCCGATGGTCAGAGTTAGCTCCGACACATTGTCCAGAGAGAACCGTGATATGTCGACTTGGCCGGACTGGCAGTCGCTGACGCTTACTCCGTCGTAGGAAACGCCGGTATGCTGTGCCCCCATGCTGCGGACAGAAACGGTTTTCAGTCCGCCTATCCCTCCGTAGTCCTTTACGCTCACACCCGAAAAGTGCCGCACGGCATCCGCCACTTCATGCAGTCCCAACCGTTCCATCTCGGTCTTTCCCATGACTTGCAGGGGCGAAGTGGCGGTAATGGCCGGCGGAGTGCGCCGCGCGCTTACCGTAATGTCGGGAATCTCGTGTATGCGGCCGGTTATGGTGTCGGCCGGAACCGTTTGCGCCTGCAAGGAAACGACCGACAGCATATAGATGGCTGTGACGAAGCACGAGCCTGCACTCCGGGCTGGACGCTTTATGCTCATAAGTTTCTCTTATAATAAATGTGTAACTTCTGCATGACTTTGCGATTCTTTCCTCGAGAATGCAAGCACGACTTTTGTTTTGCAGGTCTTCTGACTTACTCCGGTTTGCTTTGCCTTCCCGCCCTCTGAATAAAGTCGGGGCAGTGGCACAGAAGTGGTTAAGCAAACCTTTGCTTCTGGAGCTTACAGCAGCGGGACTGTCCGGGATTTTCACCCGATTCCCTTTTCATCCGCGGTCTCGCTTGGGAGACCAGAACGGAACAAAACATTGCAAATGTAAAAGATTATTTTAAAACGGCAAAATGAACGGTATAAAAAATCTTTTTTCCCCGTATGGAAACAAAATATGGACATAATGCGAATGTTTTTGGCTATGACGAAGAAAAAGAATGCTAAAATCAAGTCTTTCATTCGATTATTGACGGGATTTTTATAACTTTGGCACATGAATTTATGGTAGTTATTATGAAGAAGGTTTTACTGTGGGCAGCTTTCATTGGCTGCATGCTTGCCGGAGTGCCGGCACTGGCGCAGCAGAATACGCCCGATGCTGCGGGGTATATTGTAAAGGTGGGCGATATGGCTCCCGACTTTGAAATGACTTTGACAGACGGGCAAAAGGTGAAGTTGTCTGCTTTGCGCGGCAAGATTGTGATGTTGCAGTTTACGGCGAGTTGGTGTGGAGTGTGCCGTAAGGAAATGCCTTTCATTGAGCGGGATATATGGCAAAAGCACAAGGATAATGCCTCGTTTGCGTTGTATGGTGTTGATCGTGACGAACCGTTGCAGCGGGTGAAGGCGTTTGCCAAGCAGACAGGTGTGACTTACCCGATGGGACTTGACCCCGGAGCCGACATATTCGCGCTTTATGCCGAGCGGAATGCAGGGATTACCCGCAATATATTGATTGATAAAGAGGGCAAAATCGTGATGATGACCCGTCTCTATAATGAGGAGGAGTTTGCTTCTCTCTGTAAGAAAATAGAAGAGCTGCTGAAGTGATGAATGTAAAGATTCTTGTCCTGCTCTTGTGCGGCATGATGGCCTTGCCCGCCTTTCCTGAAAAGAAGGGGAAAACGAAGCGTGAACCGCTTTTCGGGAAAGAACTGGCGGCCTATACGGTCACTTCCAATTCGCTAAAGGGGGCGACATTCTATTTAGTGAGCGGGCATGGAGGGCCGGATCCCGGCTGTATAGGGAAGTATCAGGGGCGTGAGCTGCATGAGGACGAGTATGCCTATGACATCGTGCTACGTTTGGGGCGCGAACTGCTGAAACGGGGCGCGAAAGTGCACTTTATCATTCAGGATGCGAAAGACGGCATCCGCAATGCGGCGATATTGAACAACAGCAAACGGGAGACATGCATGGGGAAAGCCATTCCGCTGAATCAGGTAGAGCGGCTTCAGCAGCGTTGCGACGCAATCAACCGCCTTTATCGGAAAGACAAAAGCAAATACAAACGTGCGATATTCATTCATGTAGACAGCCGCGCACGCGGGAAACAGACGGATACTTACTTTTATTATGCTCCGGGAAGCCGGTACGGAAAGCGTCTGGCGCAGAGAATCCGGCAGACTTTCAAGGCAAAATATGACCAACATCAACCCAACCGCGGTTTTGAGGGTACGGTAAGCGAGCGCAACCTGTTTGTGCTGCGCAAGTCGGTGCCTGTTGCCGTATTTCTTGAGGTGGGAAACATACAGAATGCGCGTGACCAGAAGCGTTTGGTCATAGCCGATAACCGTCAGGCACTGGCAAATTGGATTACGCTGGCGGTAGAAAGAGATTATGCCAGGCAGTAGACATGCGGCGGGCAGGGGTGTCACGATGTCATGCCCTGTTCTCCGCCTGTTTTCAGAAGGGCTTGCGGAAAGTGCATCCGTTTTTCCATTCTGAACATCCGTAGGCCGTTTTCCCTTTGATGATGATTCCTTTTCCGCATACCGGACATGCGCGTCCGAGCATGGCGTCTCCTTCCGGTAAAGGCAGGGGGGGCGTTTCTGTTGTCTTGCGCCGGCGCGGAGCTTTGGCTTTTCGGGGAGTTTCTTCTCCGCTTGCCGGCTCTTTTTTCCGTGCGGTCTTTTTGGCGGCAGGTTGGGTCTCTTCCGGCATTACCGTAATCCGGCGGTTGCTGTTGTCGCGCAAAACGCTGTATACGATATCCGTCACCATCTGTTTCAGTTCGGTAAGAAAGGTTCCGGCATCATAGCTCCGCCGTTCTATCTCCCGTAGCTTTTTCTCCCAGATGCCTGTCAGCTCGGCCGATTTCAGCAGCTCTTCGTGGATTAGCTGTATCAGTTCCACCCCTGTGGGCGTGGCAATCAGATTTTTTCGTTCCTTGCGGATGTAGTGCCGCTTGAACAAAGTTTCGATAATGGCGGCTCGGGTCGACGGACGGCCTATACCGTTTTCTTTTAACGCATCGCGCAGCTCGTCGTTGTCCACCAGTTTTCCGGCGGTTTCCATAGCCCGCAGCAGGGTCGCTTCCGTATAGGGGCGGGGAGGCTGCGTCCATTTTTCATTCAGTTGAGGGGCATGCGGACCGCTTTCCCCTTTTGTAAAGGCCGGAAGCACGCTTTCGTCTTCATTTTCCTTGTTCTCATCATGCGTTTCTTTGGCAAAGACAACCCGCCATCCCGCATCAAGAATCTGTTTTCCGGTGGCTTTGAACTCTATGTCTTCAGCTTTTCCCGACACGGTGGTGGTGGAAAACTTGCAGTCCGGATAGAAAACGGCGATAAACCGGCGCGCAATCAGGTCGAACACCCTGCGTTCCATGTCTGTCAAGCCTTGAGGCTGTACGCCGGTCGGGATGATGGCATGGTGGTCAGTGACCTTCGAGTTGTCGAATACTTTCTTCGGCTTCGGAAGAACCTTTCCTGCGAGCGGTGCGGTATAGGCAGCATAATCCTTGATGCCGTCCAGAATCTTGGGGCATTTGGGATAAATGTCGTCGCTCAAGAATGTAGTGTCGACACGGGGATAGGTCGCCACCTTTTTTTCGTAGAGCGACTGGATGAGTTGCAGGGTCATGTCGGCCGAATAACTGAACTTCTTGTTGCATTCCACTTGCAGAGAAGTCAGGTCGAACAGGCGGGGCGGGGCTTCCGTCCCTTTCTTTGAAGTGATGTCCGTAATGACAAAAGGCTTTTCCCTGATGCGTTCCAGCAGTTCCCTTCCGGTCTGTTCGTCGGTAATCGGCGGAATGCCGCGGTTTGCCTCTTCTCTGGCCGCGGCTTTCTTCGGTGCGGCCGCGTTTTCTTTCAGCTGCTCCGCCTCTTCGGCCAGTTCCTCGTCGCTTTTCCTTATGAGTGCTGAAAATAAAGTGTCGCGGTATACCGTCTTCAGCTCCCAATATTGCTTGGGAATGAAATGCTCAATCTCCTGTTGGCGCTTTACGATCAGCGCTAAGGTAGGAGTCTGTACCCGTCCGATGGACAGCACCTGCTTGTTTTGTCCGTACTTTAATGTATAAAGGCGCGTAGCATTCATTCCTAAAGTCCAGTCTCCGATGGCTCTGCTTAGGCCGGCCTCATACAATGGTTGGAACTCCGACTGGTCTTTGAGGTTGGCAAATCCTTCGCGGATGGCCTCTTCGGTCAGCGATGATATCCACAAACGTTTCACCGGACACTTTGCTCCGGCCTTTTGCATTACCCATCGCTGGATTAGTTCCCCTTCTTGTCCGGCGTCGCCGCAGTTGATAATCATGTCTGCCTGCTGCATCAGCCCTTCGATGATACGGAACTGTTTTTCGATGCCCGTATCATTAATCAGTTTTATACCGAATCGGGGAGGAATCATGGGTAGCGTCCCGAGCGACCAGGTCTTCCATGCGGGCGTGTATTCATGAGGCTCTTTCAGGGTACAGAGGTGTCCGAACGTCCATGTCACCTGATATCCGTTTCCTTCTATATAGCCATCTTTCCGGTTTCTTGCACCAAGAACTTCGGCTATATCACGCGCCACACTGGGCTTTTCTGCAATGCAAACAATCATACGCTTTCGTTAAGACACGACAAAGGTAGTAAAAAAACGGTTTCATCGTAGCGATACGGTGTTTTGGTGGTATTAAAAAAGTCGTTTGCCCGTTGAAAAATTGTATATGGACTGGTCGGGCTTTCAATTTGTCAAGAAGACAGCCGTTGCTGGCGGCATATCGGGAAAATTCCAAAAAATCAATAAAAAAACTTGCTTCTTTCTGCCGTTGCCTGTGAAACTGATATATTTGGCAGAGATTTTGTATAAGTGATTTATGAAACTATAAAGAGAAAGATTATGTTTATATGGATTGTGTTTATCGGCATTGCCATCATCAGCTATATGGTGCAGGCCAGTCTGAAAGACAAGTTTAAAAAATATTCGCAGATACCGCTGACCAACGGGATGACAGGACGCGAAGTGGCGGAGAAGATGCTTCGCGACAACGGTATCTATAACGTAAGGGTGACAAGCACGCCCGGAATGCTGACCGACCACTATAATCCGACGAACAAGACGGTCAATCTGAGTGAAGATGTATATGATACGTGCAGTGTGGCCGCGGCGGCAGTGGCGGCTCATGAATGCGGCCATGCCGTCCAGCACGCCCGTGCCTACGCTCCGCTGCAGATGCGCTCGGCTCTGGTGCCGGTGGTGCAGTTTTCCTCTTCCATCGTGTCGTGGGTTTTGTTGGGGGGAATCATCCTGATCAACAGCTTCCCCCAATTGCTGCTTATCGGTATCTGCCTGTTTGCCATGACCACACTGTTCAGCTTCATTACGCTTCCGGTGGAGATTGACGCGAGCCGGCGGGCATTGGCATGGCTGAACAATGCGGGCATAACCAATGCTTACAATCATAAGCAGGCATCGGACGCGCTGAGGTCGGCGGCATATACTTACGTGGTTGCGGCCTTAGGCTCGTTGGCTACGCTGATATACTATGTGACAATCTATATGAACCGCAGGGAGTGACAGGGGAATAAGAAATGCGTGCGCGGATTACACAGACTTTTGCCAAGGTGAAAAATAAAAAAGAATATAAGTCTGCGTAATCCGCGTTTTTCTTTCTATTTTTGTACTCCGAATTAAAAAATGTGATTATGGCAACAAAACCCTGTATACCTAAAGGAACAAGAGACTTTTCGCCTGTAGAGATGGCGAAACGCAATTATATTTTCGATACCATCCGCAATGTTTTTTATTTATATGGCTTCCAGCAGATAGAGACACCCGCGATGGAAAGTCTGTCGACCCTGATGGGAAAGTATGGAGAAGAAGGCGACAAGCTGCTTTTCAAGATTCAAAACTCCGGAGACTATTTCTCCGGCCTGACAGACGAGGAGCTTTTGAGCCGTAATGCGCCGAAGTTGGCCTGTAAGTTCTGCGAGAAAGGACTGCGTTATGACCTGACCGTTCCGTTTGCACGCTATGTAGTGATGCACCGTGACGAAATCACATTTCCTTTCAAACGTTTCCAGATACAGCCGGTATGGCGTGCCGACCGTCCGCAGAAAGGGCGTTATCGCGAGTTTTACCAGTGCGACGCGGATGTGGTGGGAAGCAACTCGCTGCTGAACGAGGTGGAACTGGTGCAGATGATTGATGCGGTGTTCGGCAGATTCGGTATCCGCGTCTGCATCAAGGTGAACAACCGCAAAATTCTTACGGGCATCGCCGAGATTATCGGCGAAGCGGACAAGATTGTGGACATTACAGTGGCGATAGACAAGCTTGACAAGATAGGTCTTGACAATGTAAATGCGGAACTGGCCTCGAAGGGAATTTCCGAAGAAGCCATTGCAAAGCTGCAGCCGATTATCCGGCTGAGCGGTTCCAACGAAGAGAAAATTTCTGTATTGAAGTCGGTACTGGCGGCCAGTGAGACCGGACTGAAGGGAATTGAAGAGAGCGAATTTATTTTGAAGCGGGTTGCGGCTTTGGGTGTCAGGTCGGAAGTGGAACTTGACCTGACTCTGGCCCGTGGCTTGAACTATTATACCGGAGCCATCTTCGAGGTGAAAGCGCTGGATGTGCAGATAGGAAGCATCAGCGGAGGCGGCCGTTATGACAATCTGACCGGAGTGTTCGGCATGGAAGGCATGTCGGGAGTGGGCATTTCCTTTGGTGCAGACCGTATTTATGATGTGCTGAATCAGTTGGATTTGTATCCGAAAGGGACGGAAAACACCACCCGGCTGCTGTTTGTGAATTTCGGGGAAAAGGAATCGGAATACGTTCTTCCGCTTTTGTCGAAGGTGCGCGAGGCGGGCATCTGTGCCGAAATCTATCCGGATGCGGCCAAGATGAAGAAACAGATGGCTTATGCCAACAGCAAGGCAGTGCCGTTTGTCGCCATAGCCGGAGAAAACGAGATGAACGAGGGCAAAGTAACCTTAAAGAACATGTCGACCGGCGAGCAGGCCTTGCTTACGGTTGAAGAAATGATAGCTGCGGTGAAAGCTTGACAGTATCAGACTGCCGGACGGATACAGGCTTATTTCTGTTTCGTCCGGCAGTTTTTTGTTTTTGACAGTATCCCGTCAGGATTCCGTCAGGGAGAATTCGTCGTCCGCTTCTTCACTCTTGCCTTGCAGGCGTGATGAAAATTTCTTTTTCGGAGTGATTCCCAGATTCTTCAGCATTTCAGCCTGACGGATAACATTTCCCCGTCCGGTGGCAAGTTGGGCAAACGCGTTGTCGTAAGCGGTTGAAGCGGTCTTCAGCGTATCGCCTATTTTCTCGAATGTATCGGTAAAGCTTACCAGCTTCTCGTAGAGAGCCGAGCCCCGCCTGACAATTTCCTGGATATTCTTCTCTTGGCGGTCGCGTTTCCAAAGGTCGAGTGCCAGACGCAGGGCGGCAATCAGATTGGTGGGACTCATCAACACCACTTTTTTCTGGTATGCATAGTTCCACAGATTCGGGTCGGTCTGCAGGGCAAGCACGTATGCCGGTTCGTTTGGAATGAACATCATTACAAAGTCCAGCGATGAAACATCGTATTTGGAATAGTCCTTTTTGCTTAGTTCGTCGATGTGAGCCTTGATTGACCCCATGTGTGCCTTCAGATATTGCTCTTGCTCCGCCTTGTCTGTACTGGCCACATAGTTGGCATAAGCGGTCAGAGAGACTTTTGAGTCGATGATGACCTGCCGGTTGTCCGGATAAGCCACGATGACATCCGGCTGCATACGCTGTCCTTCTTCGTTGCGGAGCACTTCTCCATGCTCATCCGTGAGAAATTCCTGCCTGAAATACTCTTCCCCTTCCCGCAGCCCGGAATTTTGCAGGATAGATTCAAGAATCATTTCCCCCCAGTTTCCCTGTGCTTTGGTGTTTCCTTTCAGTGCTTTGGTCAGGTTGTTGGCATCGTCGCTGATTTGTTTGTTCAGTTGGACCAGTTCCTTGATCCGGTCTTCCAGAGAAAAGCGCTGTTTCGACTCTTTGTCATACACTTCTGCCACCTGATGCTTGAATTCATTCAGGTTTTCTCTGAATGGCTTGAGCAGGTTTGTCAGATTTTCGGAGCTGATTTTGTTGAAGCTTTCCGTTTTCTGCTGGAATATCTTGTTGGCGATATTTTCAAACTCCAGGTTAAACTGCTTGTGAAGCTCCGTCAGTTCTTTCTTCTGGTTCTCCAATTTCTCTTCCAGACCCAGTTTCTCTGTCTGTGTGACGGATAGTGTCTGGCGTGTTTCGGTAAGCAGACGGTTTGTTTCCTCGTTTTGTCTGCGCAGCAGCTCCGTTTCTTTTTTCTGCTGCTCAAGCAGCATGGCGGCTTGCTGCCGTTCCGCTTTCAGCATTTCAGCGGCATGCGCTTCTTGCATTTGCAGCCGGGCCTGCAAAACACTTGCTTTACGGGCTGTCATCAGGTAGCTTAAAGCAGCCCCGACAGCTGTTCCTATCAACAGATATACTAATTCCATGATGCGTTGTTTGGTTGATATTATGATTCGGAGTCAGGAATTTTTGTGCAGGTATCGGTAAGCCGTTTCGCACAAGCGGGCTTTTTCATCCCCATTTCTTTCAGTCGTACATTTTCTTCCTCTGTAAAGTTCAGCAGCATAAGTTGTTCTTGATAAAGGGACAAATCCTCATTCAGGTTGTCCGGATAATCTGTATTCTCTTTATCTGAAGATTTGCCGGGCTTGTATTGGAAAAAGTTGGATTTATCTTTCATTTTGCAGTTGGTATATAAGGCATTGTGATGATAAAGTCCGGTCAAACAGGCCGCTTATGTGTCAATTATGGTTTCAAAGTTAGTATATGTTTGATATTTTCCAAAGCATTTGAGGCGTTTTTATGGTTCTTCCTTGTTTTTTCCTTGTAGGGGAAAGAGATACGGATGCCGTCGGGAGGGCATTTTGCCTGAGATGTCTTGGGCGGCATCTGCTTGTAGACAAATTACGGATGATTGTAACCGATTTACGGATTATTCATCCCGGCATTTTCTGCATATTGCCAAAATGTCTATATTTGCTTTATCCTAAAATATATATGTGGCGACTATGGACGAAAAGATTAAGATAGACACGGTAGACCAGTACAACCGGCTGTTCGGACTGGAGACTTTGCATCCGTTGGTCGGTGTGGTCGATCTGGCTGATGCGAAGAAATTTCCCTCCCGCTTCACCATCAACTATGGGGTGTACGCACTTTTTCTGAAAGATACCCGGTGCGGCGACATCCGTTACGGGAAGCAGATTTACGATTATCAGGAGGGAACGGTGACGAGCTTCGCGCCGGGACAGGTGGTCTCTGTCGAAATGGATTCGGGGATGAGGCCCCGTGCGCGCGGACTCTTGTTTCATCCTGATTTGATCAAGGGCACTTCATTGGGACAAGAAATCAAGACCTATTCTTTCTTTTCATACAATTCGAGTGAAGCCCTGCATCTGTCGGAAGAGGAAAAGGGAATTTTCCTGGACTGTCTGAAGAAGATAAAGATGGAGCTGAATCATCCGATAGACAGGCTTAGCAAGCGGCTGATAGCAAGAAATATCCAGCTGCTGCTGGATTATTGCATGCGCTTTTATGAACGGCAGTTCATCACCCGTTCCGAAGCCAACAAAGATGTGCTTACAAGGTTTGAAGCTCTGCTTGATGCGTATTATCAAGACGGGGTGTCGCCTGAAGGGCTGCCTACCGTCAAGTATTTTGCGGACAAGGTCTTTCTCTCGCCGAATTATTTCGGCGACCTGATAAAGAAGGAAACCGGAAAGACGGCTCAGGAGTATATCCAAAACAAGATTATCGATGTGGCCAAAGAAAAGATTATGGGCACAGACAAGACGGTCGGCCAGATTGCATACGAACTGGGCTTTCAGTATTCGCAGCACTTCAACCGGATATTCAAGAAGAATGTGGGATATACTCCCAGTGAATACAGGAGGTTGCAGCAGTTCGGATAGGGCTGCGGAAAAGATATGCCGGTGAAGCCGGAATTCCATCAGGGCGAAACGGAGTTTTCATACAGATAAAACAGGCGTTTCATCCTGATGGAATTTGTTTTTTGTAGGTACGGCAGTAAAGTATGACAGTTTGAATCCTGTTTTTGTCAGACGGATTGCGCCAGTTTGTCAGTTTTCATAAATGGCACGGTTTTGGTTGATAAGTCTGCGTCCGATAGGGACAAAAACAAGAACAACGTAATAAAATATAGAATTATGAACATTAAACCATTAGCAGACAGAGTTCTGATTCTTCCTGCTCCGGCAGAAGAAAAGACAGTGGGTGGCATTATCATCCCCGATACAGCAAAAGAAAAACCGTTGCAAGGTGAAGTAGTGGCAGTGGGTCACGGCACGAAAGACGAAGAGATGGTCTTGAAAGTGGGCGACACGGTATTGTATGGCAAATATTCAGGTACGGAAATCGAACACGAAGGTGTGAAATATCTGATGATGCGCCAGAGCGATGTGCTTGCCGTATTGGGATAATAAAAAAAGACAGGAGTAAAAAACGAATTTAAAAAGAGGAAAAAATCATGGCAAAAGATATTTTGTTCAACATTGATGCACGCGATCAGTTGAAAAAAGGTGTAGATGAACTGGCTAATGCCGTAAAGGTGACATTAGGCCCGAAGGGACGTAACGTAATCATCGAGAAAAAATTCGGTGCTCCGCACATCACGAAAGACGGTGTGACGGTGGCCAAGGAAATCGAACTGGCAGACGCTTTCCAGAATACAGGCGCACAGCTCGTCAAGTCAGTAGCATCGAAGACGGGTGACGATGCCGGCGACGGTACGACTACTGCCACAGTGCTGGCTCAGTCTATCGTAGGCGTAGGCTTGAAGAATGTTACCGCCGGTGCCAACCCGATGGACTTGAAGCGCGGTATTGACAAGGCTGTGGCTAAGGTGGTGGAATCCATCAAGGAACAGGCTGAAACCGTAGGCGACAACTACGACAAAATCGAGCAGGTGGCTACGGTATCTGCAAACAATGACCCGGTAATCGGAAAACTGATTGCCGACGCTATGCGTAAGGTGTCAAAAGACGGTGTGATTACCATCGAGGAAGCCAAGGGAACAGACACTACCATCGGTGTGGTGGAAGGTATGCAGTTCGACCGCGGTTACCTGTCAGCTTATTTTGTGACTGATGCCGAGAAGATGGAGTGCGTGATGGAGCATCCGTATATCCTGATTTACGACAAGAAGATCAGCAACCTGAAAGATTTCCTGCCTATTCTCGAACCGGCCGTACAGAGCGGACGTCCGCTTTTGGTTATCGCAGAGGATGTAGACAGCGAGGCTCTGACCACTTTGGTCGTTAACCGTCTGCGCGGACAGCTGAAGATCTGTGCCGTTAAAGCTCCGGGATTCGGCGACCGCCGCAAGGCAATGCTGGAAGATATAGCAATCTTGACCGGCGGTGTGGTAATCAGCGAGGAAAAGGGTCTGAAACTGGAACAGGCTACTCTTGAAATGTTGGGCACTTGCGATAAGGTAACCATCACAAAAGAGAACACAACCATTGTAAACGGCGGTGGTGACAAGGAAAACATTCAGGAACGCATCAACCAGATTAAGGCAGAAATCAAGAACACGACTTCCGACTACGACAAGGAAAAGCTTCAGGAGCGTTTGGCCAAGTTGTCTGGCGGCGTGGCAGTGCTTTACGTTGGTGCTGCAAGCGAAGTAGAGATGAAGGAAAAGAAAGACCGTGTGGATGACGCCTTGTGCGCAACGCGTGCCGCTATCGAAGAAGGTATCGTGCCGGGTGGCGGTGTGGCTTACATCCGTGCCATCGACGCTTTGGAAGGCTTGAAGGGCGACAATGCCGACGAGACTACGGGTATTGAGATTATCAAGCGTGCCATCGAAGAGCCGTTGCGCCAGATTGTTGCCAATGCAGGAAAAGAAGGTGCCGTAGTGGTGCAGAAGGTTCGCGAGGGTAAAGGCGACTTCGGTTACAATGCACGTACCGATGTGTACGAGAATCTGCACGCCGCAGGCGTAGTAGATCCGGCTAAGGTGGCGCGTGTAGCCTTGGAGAACGCCGCTTCTATCGCAGGCATGTTCCTCACAACGGAATGTGTGGTGGTAGAAAAGAAGGAAGAGAAACCTGAAATGCCGGCAGCCGGTATGGGCGGCATGGGCGGAATGATGTAATATTCTTCCCCTTTCACATAATTATCAAGTCAAAACTCCCGACAAGCCGTTGGTTTTGCCGGGAGTTTTTGTTATCTTGTCTGCCGGAAAACAAAAACAGCTATTGGTTATGAAAAAGACTTTACAGGAATTCAAGAAGTTTGCCATGCGGGGAAATGTGGTCGACATGGCGGTGGGTATCATCATCGGCGGTGCTTTCGGAAAGATTGTCTCGTCCATCGTGGGCGATGTCATTATGCCGGCGGTCGGTGTGTTGGTGGGAGGTGTCAATTTCACCGACTTGAAGGTTGTGTTGAAACAGGCCGTAACCGAGGGCGACAAGGTGATAACGCCCGAAGTGGCCATCAACTACGGCAATTTCATTCAGGTGACTTTCGACTTTCTGATTATCGCTCTGGCGGTGTTCTTCTTGGTAAAGGGACTGAATGCCCTGAGCCGGAAAAAGGAGGAAGCTCCCAAAACGCCGCCCGCACCTCCGGCCGACATCCAGTTGCTTACCGAAATACGCGATTTGCTAAAGGAGAAAAAGTGAATATGGATATATCCCCGCGATAGTTTTGCATAGGCAAACTGCCGCGGGGATACCTCTATTTTATAAGGGAGTCAGAGCATTTTAGAATTGGTAATTAGGATTCTGCTGTAAGTTCGGGTCTTTATCCATGGCTGATTGGGGTATCGGGAGTAGATGATGCTTGGCTCCGTTGAAACCCTCTACTTTTCCTATGTAGTTGATGTCTATATCCAAGATTCTGTAGCAGGGATAAAGCATTCCGGTTCCGATTAAAATCTGATGGCAATTTTCTATTAAAGTGTTTTCTTCAAAGGAAACAATTGGTTCTGAATTAGCATCTTCATGTTTTCTTGCTTTATTGATATAATCAAGTGCTTCTTGATTCTGGCCTTGATTAGATAAAACAATTGCTTTGATCAGTAGAATGTCAGCAGACGGCGATTCTTTTGAGTAGATAACCTTGTCGGCATAATCGTTCGCTTCTTGATAATCCTTGGTCATAAGTGATAGTTTGGCTTTTAGGTCAGTAACTTCCAAGCTTGATTCAAGGGGAAGGTAATTTTCCATTTCGTCAAGATTCTGCTTTAACTGGTCTGTGTTCATGTTGCGCAGTTGTCCGTAATATCCGTAGAGCTGTACATAAATGGCGGCGATGTCCAACGAAATGGAGTTAAGCAGTGCCTTAGCTTCTTCAGATTCAGAAGTTATTTGCTGTTGGAGAGCCATTCCCTTGTCTAATGCGGCATAAGCCATATCCCAGTATCTTTCAGAATAGACCTCTAATTCGGTATCATCGGTATATGGAATGCTTCCGGATATTAAATCGAAGTCTAACCTGCTGTTTTCTTGGCTGAAATTAATCATCGTTTCCTCCCATGAAGCCCGTATTTCGTTCAGCTGGTCTGTCTCGCTTACCTCAGCCATATAATATTCCTGTGTGCTGTTTGCCTCTTCAATCACATTGCGGTAATCCAATACGAAGGGATAAGCGAATTCTTTGTCCCTAACATCTGTTACTCCGTCTCCGTTGATGTCTACATACATAAAGTTTCCGTCGGCAGACAGTCCGGCAATCAAGTAGCCGTCGTGGGTAAGCGAGTAGCCTGCCTTTTCAATCTCATAAGAGAGCGTGTCGCAATTGTGGCTGATGACGGCTTGACCCTCGGCGTTTGTCTGGAACATGCCGACCTCTGCTCCCGTATTCCCGTCTTTGGCAAGGATGGAAACCTCGGCAAGCGGTGCCGGTCCGGCATTTCCCAAAGCGATTCCGATGACATTGATGGTGGTCTGATGTTTGTAAGCAACGGGCGGAGCGGCCTGAGCCTGTATCACTTCGGGCACTACATATATGTAACTGTTGCCTGCGGGTATGGCTTCTCCCTCGATTACCACGCCATTGACAAACACATCATTAGCATCGCGCGTGATGTAGAGCGTGCCTCCGTCGATGCTTTTCAGTTCCATCCCGTCGGTCAGCTCGGCTTTTGTGTAGCTTCCTATAGCAATATGGCGCTTGATGGTCGTGGCATCCAGTGCATCGGCACGGCTGCCGCCCGCCATTGCGGTAGCTTGGTTTTTTACCGCGAATACGGTCAGTTCGCTTTCTTCCAGGTCGGCCACATCAGTTGACTTCAGTATCTCGACGAACTGGCTTACTTCGGGCTTGCTTTCAAGGGCTTTTACAATCTCTTCCACCGCTTCTTCACCTCCGGATGGCGGGGGAGTCTGCGGTCCGTCATCGTCATTACATGCGTTGAATGCCAGCAATAAAGCGGCAACAGAAAGGTAATAAAACAATTTTTTCATGGTACATTAATTTTATGGGGTTAGTAAATAGTGTTTTTCAAAGAATCCTCCGCTCAGTCCAGCGGGATGCTGA
Source organism: uncultured Bacteroides sp. (assembly GCA_949294185.1). GTDB lineage: Bacteria > Bacteroidota > Bacteroidia > Bacteroidales > Bacteroidaceae > Phocaeicola. Next base: position 81,632 of record CASFGA010000002.1, on the reverse strand, counting down.
GATAGCCTTTCGCCAGTGCCTTGACGACAAGGTCGGTGGCATTCCGCGCGCCGAACTTCACCATCAGGTTTTTGCGGTGCCATTCCACCGTGTTTTCCGAGATGAACAGATGTTCGGATATTTCGTGCGTGTTCATTCCCTTGGCAATACTTTTCAGTATGTCGAGTTCGCGGACGGTGGGCATCGATTCCGGAACATCGGGCGTATTGCTTATCCGCTCCTTTGCCCGGTACAGTTCCCTGAAGTGGGGGCAGCAATAAGTGCCTCCCTCCGCCACCGTCTCAACGGCTTCCTGTATGTATCGCGACGCAGACGGCTTGAATACCACCGCATCGATATGGGGATGCTTCAGCTTGTTGGCTATCCAAATCTCCTCATGCGTGGTGCTGACGATGACTTTTGCCGTAGGCTGCCGTTTCTTTATCGTCTGAATCAGTTCGAATCCGTCGGTATCTGCCAGATCGATGTCCACGATGTAAAGATGAAACGGATGTTTGTCCATCAGCTCGCAAAGCTCTCTGCCGCTTTGCGCCACATGGATATCTTTGATGCAAACAGTAGTCTTCAGCAGACTTTTCAAGCCTTCCACTGCCAAAGAGTGGTTATCAACGATTACAACATCCAGTCCCATGTGTCCAATTACATATTATTTTAACAAAATTACACTTCGATTATAACAAAATCACCACGGCTTCCCGTGGTTTTGACAAAAAAATATGGATATTAGCTTTTTATGATGCTTCTTTTTTGTCTAAGCATAAAAACGGTTTCATGCTGTGCAAACAAAAACGCCATCGCCGTGAAATTTGGTTTTCACCGGCATGAAAATCGGTTGCGGAAGGCAAGTGTGATTTTTCGGTAGAACAAAAAAGGCACGGACAATGCCCTTGCTGTCGTTTCGACAGGCAAAGACGCTTGTCCGTGCCGGAAATCATTATGAAGAATTATTTCAGCCGTGCCAAAGTCTCTTTGATGCGGCGCATTGCTTCGGTGATGTTTTCGTCTGAGGTGGCATAACTCATGCGGATGCACTCGGGCGCGCCGAAGGATGTACCGCCCACGCAGGCCACATGGCCGACTTCGAGCAGATACATGGCCAGGTCATCCGAGTTGTTTATCACGCGGTCGCCGTCTTTCTTGCCGAAGAAAGAATCACATTTGGGGAAGAGATAAAAGGCGCCTTGCGGCGTGTTGACTTCGAATCCCGGTATGTCTTTCGCCAGTTTCACTATCAGGTCGCGGCGGCGTTCAAAGGCCTTGCGCATTTCTTCTACCGGAGTCTGCGTGCCTGTATAGGCGGCTTCGGCAGCTTTCTGCGATACGGAGCACGGGCCGGAAGTATACTGTCCCTGCAGTTTGTTGACTCCCTTTACAATCCATTCCGGTGCGGCGATGAAACCGATGCGCCATCCTGTCATGGCATAAGCTTTTGACACGCCGTTTACGATTACCACACGGTCTTTTATCTCGGTGAACTGGGCGATGCTCTCGTGGCGGCCTATGTAGTTGATGTGTTCGTATATTTCGTCGGCTATCACAATCACGCGCTCATGCTTTGCCAAGACATCGGCCAGACCTTTCAGTTCCTCCTTTGTGTAGACCGAACCGGTCGGGTTGGAGGGTGAGCACAGTATCAGTGCACGGGTGTTTGGCGTGATGGCCGCTTCAAGCTGCGCCGGAGTAATCTTGAAATCCTGTTCGATGCCTGCGCGCACGATGACGGGAGTTCCTTCCGCCAGCTTTACCATTTCGGGATAGCTTACCCAATAGGGGGCGGGGACGATTACCTCATCGCCCTTGTTGACGAGAGCCATGATGGTATTGCAGACAGACTGCTTGGCGCCGTTCGCACAACTGATCTGCGCTGCGGTATACTCCAGACCGTTCTCGTTTTTCAGCTTGGCAACGATGGCGTTGCGCAGGGCCGGATATCCGGCTACAGGAGAGTAACGCGAGTAGTTCTCGTCGATGGCTTTTTTTGCTGCTTCCTTGATATGGTCGGGTGTATTGAAGTCGGGTTCACCAACGCTCATATTGATAACGTCTACACCTTGTGCTTTAAGTTCGCTACTTTTTTGTGACATGGCCAGTGTTGCCGAAGGCGACAGGCTGTTAAGACGGTCTGAAAGTTGATTCATTGTATTTCTTGTTTTTTAATTGTAATTTCTCTGCAAAATAAGCTATTTTCTTCCGGATATGAAAGGGTTTTAAGATTTTTGTCACTTCTTGTCGGGTGTTTGTCTGATAAAAGGAGTCAGGCAGGCGCAGCCGGTTTTCATACGGAAGGGCCGTCTGGTCAGGCTGCTCTGATGAAAAATCCGGATGGATATGATAAAACCCGCAGTTGCATACAGCAACGTGCGGGTTATGTTCTCTCTTTGTTATGATTCTCCGCAGATTATTTCCGGTCGCCCAGAATACGCAACAGATAAATGAACAGGTTGATGAAGTCAAGATACAGTGTCAATGATCCCATTAAAGCAATCTTCTGAGTCGTTTCATTGACTTCAATATCGTCTCCCGTCAGCATCTGCTTGATTTTTTGTGAGTCATAAGCTGTCAGTCCCACGAATAAAAGCACGCCTATATACGAGATAACCAGATCCATCATCGAGTTGTGCAGGAACAGGTTGACCAGTGAAGCGATGATAAGCCCGATGACTCCCATGATGCAGATGCTGCCAATCCGCGACAGATCCTTTTTCGTGACATAGCCGAACAGTGCCATCGCACCGAATGTACCTGCTGTAACGAAGAAGGTGGTGGCGATGGAACTGAGGGTGTATACCATGAAAAGGATGGACATGGTTACGCCGTTCAGCACCGAATAGGCGATGAAGAGCAGCGTGGCCGTGGTGAAGCTGATGCGATGGATGCGTGCCGACATATACATCACCAGAGCCACTTCGGCGATTAGGATGCCCCAAAACATGAAAGAGTTTTGTGCAATCATCGAAATGAGCGCGTATGATTTGGCTACATACATGGCCACAAATCCTGTAATGACCAGTGCAAGTGTCATCCATAAGTATACATTCCGGAACAAGGCCGTTTGTGCGGCCTTCGATGCATAGTTTCTTACTAAATCTTTTGTTTCCATAATTCTTTATGATTATTTGTTAAAATGCAGAGTATGCCCCATGCGGTCTTTTTTGGTATGGAGGTAACGCTCGTTGTAAGGGTTGGGGGTGACCTCTATCGGCACGTTTTCCACGATTTCAAGCCCGTAAGCCTCCAGTCCCACACGCTTCACCGGATTGTTGGTGAGCAGGCGCATCTTGTGTATGCCTATTTCCCGCAGGATTTGTGCCCCTACTCCGTAGTCGCGTTCATCGGCTTGGTGTCCCAGGCAGATATTGGCATCCACCGTGTCCATGCCTTCCTCTTGCAGCTTGTAGGCTTTCATCTTCTCCATCAGTCCTATGCCGCGTCCTTCCTGGTTCAGATAAACGATGGCTCCTTTCCCTTCTTTCTCCACCTGCTGCATGGCCCGGTGAAGCTGTTCGCCGCAGTCGCAGCGCAGCGAACCAAGTATGTCGCCCGTGGCGCATGAGGAATGAACGCGCACCAGGACAGCTTCGTCTTCGGCGAAAGACCCTTTAATCAGAGCCATGTGCTCCAGTCCGTTGCTTTTCTGCCGGAACGGAATCAGGCGGAAATGCCCGTATTGGGTAGGCATGTCCACCTCCACACCTTTTTCTACCAATGATTCCTGCTTCAGCCGGTAGGCAATCAGGTCGGCGATGGAAATAAGCTTGAATCCATATTCATCAGCCAGTCTTCTCAGTTCAGGTAGGCGAGCCATCGTTCCGTCCTCGTTCATCACTTCCATTAATGCGGCTGCCGGATATAGACCGGCCAGACGCGCCATGTCTACACACGCCTCCGTATGTCCGGCTCGCCGGAGCACACCTTTTTCTTGTGCGTACAGCGGATTGATATGTCCGGGGCGTCCGAAAGTTTCCGGAGTGGAAGACGGGTCGGCAAGTGCGCGGATAGTCGCTGCGCGGTCGGCAGCCGAGACTCCGGTGGTGCAGCCTTCCAACTTGTCTATGGTTACGGTAAACGGAGTTCCCAAGACAGAAGTATTGTTTGACACCTGATGAGGGAGGTCAAGCTCTTCGCAACGTGAAATGGTGATGGGGGCACAAAGCACTCCCCGTGCATGCTTCAGCATGAAATTGACCTTTTCGGGAGTTATCAGTTCGGCAGCCACAACCAGGTCTCCTTCGTTCTCGCGGTCTTCATCGTCCACGATAATTACAAATTCGCCTTTGCGAAAGTCCTCAATAGCTTCTTCAATGGTATTCAGTTTGACTTTTTCCATAATTTTATTGTTATATTATATATTGTTGCTTCTTATTCTTTCTTGCACATTGCGGGTGGTCTTGACAATTGTCTTCAGGTCTTTGTCCAGTCTTACGCGGTAGCGCCAGATGTTGAGCCATACCAACAGGCCGGCGGGAATGACAATGCCTGTCAATATATTCAGCCAACGGTTGTCGAACAGGCTTTTATGGGCTTTAACAAAGAGGAAAGGGTAGTTGTTCAGGAATGAAAGCAACACATTGTCTTTTGAATTCGACAGATCCTCTACGATACTTTCCATTTGCCTGCTGATTTCCAGAATGGAGTCGTCGTGCTCGTTGTTTGTGAAGATGCGGAAATAATTGGGAGGCCCCAGCAGTCTGTGCGTGCGGGAGTAGCCTTCACATTTTATGCAGAGGTCATCCAGCAGTCTTAAATCGTTCTCATAGTCGGGATTGTCAATGATGACTTCTTTTTTGAATACATGGCGAGACTGGCGTATGCCGAACAGCTTACGGAAAAAGGTTGCATAGACATCGATATTGAACACTACCGAATCTTTATTCGACTTGTAGGTAAGGAATGCTCCAAGTGGAGCCAGGACGAGTGTACTCATCCAGGTTCCCAATGCCACATTCATCTCTCCGCTTTTCCCTACACGCGTAGCGCCCGAATCGATGATATAGTAGAGAACAAATATCAAGACTGATATGACTACCGGCATGCCGAGCCCTCCCTTGCGGATAATCGCTCCTAATGGAGCGCCGATGAAGAAGAAGATTATGCAGGCCAGTGAGAGTGTTATCTTCTTGTGCCAGTCGGAACGGTGGCGGAGAATGCTGTTGTCAGCATCGCGTGTCACGAAAGTCTTCATGCTCCAGTCTGAAGACAGGGATGAAATCCGCCGTTCTGTCGTGGTCAATGTCTTCAGCTTGTCACCCGACGGCAGAGAATTGAATATGCTGTCGGTATTGATATAGGTGATGCCGGATTGTTTCATCTTGACAGAATCAGTGCGGTTCAATACCGGCGTTTTATAAGTGGTCTGCATCATGTTTTTATGCATGGCACGCCCGACACTGTCTACGTATGTCGTAAGCGAATCAATGGTCAGTGAAATTTCCCGCATGTTCTTTATGTCCGAACGTTGGTTCAGGAAGCTCCCGTCCACAGTCTCAAAGTTGGCGTTGAAATCAATCAAGGTATGCTTTTCCCTGAATGACTCGCGACGGTAAGGGACATTGCGCGAAATCACAGACTGGGAACGGAGATTTTCAAACTGCTCCCCATTATATAAATGTAGATACAGGTGCTTTTTGTCCGCTGTCAGTTCCAGTTCGCCTTCTTCTCCCCAGATGATGCGTGCATTCTCAAATCCGTCGGAAAAGTTATAGATTAGGACATCCTTGAGCATTCCGGTCTCGCGGTCTTTATGTTTCACGTAAATGTTATAGCCTTCGATGTCGCTGTAGAATACTCCTTCCGGAATGTCGACTTCGGGAGACGCTTGCTTGATGGATACCAGCAGAGTCCACAAGTCTTTCTGCGCTTTGGGCCCTATGATGTTCTGAAAATAAAAGGAGATGATTCCCAACAGCCCGCAAAACAATACGACCGGACGCATGATGCGCAGCAGTGGGATACCGGCTGCCTTCATGGAGAGCAGTTCATAGCGTTCGCCGAAGTTTCCGAAAGTCATTAATGCCGCCAGAAGAATGGAAAGGGGCAGGGAAAGCGGAATCAGTGTGAGGGCTGAAAGAAAAAAGAACTGGGCAAGCACATTCATTTCCAATCCTTTTCCCACCAGTTCGTCTACGTATCTCCACAAAAACTGCATCATGAAAATGAACAGGCAGATGAAGAAAGTTCCGGCGAAGAGCAGGAGGAAACTCTTCAAAACAAATATATCAAGCTTTTTTATGCGTAGCATTCTTTCTTTGGGTTATCAGGATGCAAAATTAGCATAAAAAACGGAGAGGAGCGGCATGTTTTGTATATTTTTAGATTATATGCCAAACACGCGGCGCAACATTTCTATTTGTGAATCCCATAAGTTACGAACGTCATCTTCTTCACCGTCATCGGCAAAATCGGTTATTTCCAACAGATGGTCGGTAGTCAGTTCATTGTAATGTATCTTCAGTTCAAAATAGACTCGCGGCTCTTTCTCGTCTGTCCAGCGAAACCGCACAAATGATTCCTGGCGCAGGTTGATGACTTCTGCATTCCTTGTTTCTGTTTTTCCCCACCGGAAGGTAAAGATTTTTCCTTTCCTTGAAACTTCGTCGGCGAACCATCGCTCCAGTCCTGCCGGAGTGCTGATGGCCGCCCATATAATGGTTCCCGAAGAGGGATTGAGAGGGTATTCGATATGTATCTTATGCTTCATGGTTGTTTCTCATTTTGTGTTTTCATGTAATGGCGGCAAATTAAAAGATTTTTTTGCTTACAGCATATAAGAATCCTCGTTTTTTTTCGACTGTTCTATCAATTTAACAAGCGGTTTTGCTTTTTGCTTTGCTTTTTTTACAGATTGGTGTAGGCGGAAGGAGGGGGAATATTGTTTTTGGAATCGTGAAAATATTGGTGCAGGACGGTGATTGAAAGAATATGCCAATAAAAAACTTTGCAAAAAAGCCTGTATGTGTTGCGTAATTCAAAAAGTTAATTTACCTTTGCACCCGCAATCGAGAAAGATGGCGGGATAGCTCAGCTGGTTAGAGCGCATGATTCATAATCATGAGGTCCCCGGTTCAATCCCGGGTCCCGCTACAAAGAAACGATTAAGCCGTTGGGTGGCTTCCACGCCTGGCGGTTTTTCCGGCGGGATAGCTCAGCTGGTTAGAGCGCATGATTCATAATCATGAGGTCCCCGGTTCAATCCCGGGTCCCGCTACCGGATGCTCATAGATCTAAAAAGGTGTTTGGGGTGTTTTATCCTTGAATGCCTTTTTTTGTTGCTGTCTGAAATGTCATTTCATATTGACAAAAACGAATTCTGCCTTGGGAAACCGGCAAAGATGCTTTTTCCCCGGATGAGATGCAAGAGGCTTATAAAAAATCGGACAGGGACAAGGCGATTTTTTATTGTCCCTGCCCGAAATATATCCGGAGAACAGTTGTTTATAATTTGACAGTCAGTTTTTTTCCTGAATAGCTTACTTTCTTGTCTGCCTTTTTAATGACTGTTTCGGCACATTGCTTGCCCGGCTGCATGAGCGTAATGCTGAAATTGCGTCGTTTCAGCATGTCCGGATATTCTCCTTTACGGTCGCAGATGGTGAGGGTGCGGGTTTCGTCATCCCATTGGAAACGGATAGTGGAAAACATGCCCTTTTCATAATTGTAGTTGTCAAACTCATCTTCGTAGAGTGTAAATTCTCCGTCGGCACCCGGATAGATGCAGATGTCAAGATTGTCCCATTTCTTTTCATCGGAATATTGGACTTTCGGCCCTAACGGAAGGATGCTTCCTGCCTTGATATAGAGCGGGAGTATGTGAATCGGGCATTCGCGATTGATCTCACGGCCTCCTTCTACTGTTTCATTCGTCCAGAAGTCAATCCATTTCGTTCCTTTGGGCAGATATACCTTGACGGGTGATGAGGCCTTGGCTACATCCGATACGGTGGCCACGCCTTTGTTGCCTTCCACTTTTTTGGTGTAAAGCGGGTCGGTTACCGGGCGAACAAGGATATTCTTGCCGAACATGTATTCGTTATCCAGCAGGATTGCCTTGCGGTCGGAAGCGAAGTCCATAACCAACGGACGCATAATCATGCCATCTTCCTGCACTACTGCGCCGCTCAAGCTATAGATGTAAGGCAGCAAACGGTAGCGTAACTCGATGAAACGCTTCTGCACATCGTATGCCCAGTCGCCTTCCTTGCCGAACAAATAGATTTCATTCAGCATCGGAGAAGAGCAGTGATTACGCATCAGCGGCATAAAGCAGCCCCATTGGAACCAACGGGCATGAAGTTCCTGATAGGCGATATTGGTGCAGTCGTTGTTATATTCCCATCCGAAGAATCCTCCCAAGTCTGTATTCCAGAACGGGATACCGCAGAGAGTGAAATTCAGTCCGGCCGGAATCTGCTGGCGCAGCACATTCCAACTGGAAACCACATCGCCGCTCCAGCTTAAAGCACCGTAATGTTGCTGTCCCAAATAGCCGGAACGGGTCATTTGGAATACCCGTTTGCTGTCGGACACGGCGCGCTGATGTTCGTATACGCCTCGGTTTGTGGCTAACGGAAAGGCATTGTGTACGGAACGGAAGGAGCCGTCGGCTGTCATGAGGTCGAAATCGCTGTCTTTGGGATTCAGATGGTCGGGCTCGGTCGAGTCAGTCCACCAGGCATCAATACCCATATCATGCAGATGGCTGAGGTAACGCCAGTAAAGATCGCGTGCATCCTTGTTGAACGGGTCGTAAGGATGTGCTCCCGACTTGGGCGGCCAGGTCTCAAACTTCAGCAAAGCTCCCATTTTGTCCAGTTCCTTGAACTGGTCTGTCCAAGGCCCGAAGCTCGCCCATACGGAAATCATCAGATGCGCATTGTTCTTATGAACATATTTAATCATCTCTTCCGGACTCTTGAAGCGGGGGTTCGGATATTTTGCATTCGGATCTTCGCCGTTGGGCAGATACCGCATGGCGGCGGGGTCGTCCATCTTGTTGATATACCGCGGGTTCATAAATTTCATCGCGTTCCAGTTTGAGTCGCAGCCCCAGTATTGCCAGTCTTGGACAATGCCGTCGAGCGGGACTTCCAGTTCGCGGTATTTGTCAAGCACACTGCAAAGTTCGTCCGGACTCTTGTAACGCTCACGGCATTGCCAGTATCCCATTGTCCACAGCGGGAACATGGTGGCTTTTCCGGTCAGGTTTCGGAGGCAGGCAATAACCCCATCCTGTGTTCCGTCTTTATAAAGGAAATAATAGTCAGAGCAGTGCCCCACTTGTGAAGAGAAGGAAGTTTCATAAGGAGTGTCACTGAACTGGGAAATGCCCGGGTTATCCCAATATACGCCATAGCCTTTTTCAGAAGTGAAATAAGGAATACAGATGTTTGTATTGCCGTTTGACAGATGAATCTGTTGGTTGCGGTGGTTCATTGCCCCGCTTTGGCGCTGGCCTAACCCGTAGATAGCTTCTTCCGGCTGTAGAACAAATGACTGACTGACCGTAAAGGCGTCTTCTTTTACATCCTTTCGCGGCATAAAGTTCGTTCCCAATTCTTTTTCCTTCAGCAGTATATTGCCTTTTAAGTCTTGGTAAGTCACTTTTCCTGTAGCAATATCCAATGTTACGGTCAGGTTACCGGTCGTCATTTTCACTTCATTCCCGTTCTTGACATAAGTGATGTTTACCGTTTCAGGAGTCTTGATGACCGGATAACTCTTTTTCTCCGGCATTTCGGCCGAAGGATATTTCACAATACGTACGATGGAAGGGGTGTAAAAGGTCACTTCACCGTTCAGTGTTGGTTGGGCAGTCTGGAATTTTGCTCCGTTGGCCGTTCTTTCGAATGTCTGTGCCCACGACATCGGAGCCATACACAAACCCAGCGCTGCCAGAATGATCAGTTTTTGTTTCTTCATGGTCGATAATTTTAGATTTGGTCATGTCAATTTTTTCTTTCGTCCAAAATTAGGGATAATTGCGGTGAAAAGGAGTGCGGAATGTAGCAAAAAAATGTCTTGAATAGTTCAAGCGTGCATTTTACTCATTTGCACCCTCTGTTTGCTCTGATTTTCTCCCTTCATTTAGCCTTTTCTGATAGTCGCTTGGTGTCATCCCGAATTCCGCCTTGAAGCATGAAGTGAAGTATTTGCGATTGAAATACCCCAGCATCAGCGCTATTTCACTGATCGTTTTGCCCGGGTCTTCCAACAGCCGGCAGGCATGCTGCATCTTTACTTGCCGGATATATTCCAGCGGGGTAAGTCCGGTAATGGCTTTTAGTTTCCGGGTAAGCGATGAACGAGACATGTTAACTTTTTCCGCCAAGCTGCCCACATCAAACTCCGGTTCTGTCAGATTGTCTTCTACAGCCTTTAGTATTTTCTTTAAGAGTATTTCATCCAGCTTTGCGAACTCGATGTCGGAAACCGTTACTCCTAATCGGGAGGCGGGCTTGTCTTCTTTCAGATAGTTTCGCATCTTCATCAGTTCGGAACTGTCGGCATAAAGTTCTTCGTTTTGACGGTTCATGTTCCGGATATAGCGCAGGATGCCTGCGGCGATGATACCGGTCGCCGTCAGTATATAGCACAGGATGGCCCACCATGTTTCGTAGAAAGCGGGCAGGCGTTCAATGGACAATCGGGTTACGGCCTCACTCCAAACGCCGTAACTGTCTGTCGATTTTACTTCGAATGTATATTCTCCCTTGGGCAAATGCCTGTATATGGCTGTGTTTTGCCCTTCTTCCGTATAGTTCCAATGCTTGTCCAGACCTTTGATGCGGTAGGCATACCTGATTTTTGATGCATTCAGATAGTCTAAAGAAGAGAAGTGGATTTGAAGGTCGGTCTCTTCCGGTTGCAGGATGATGCTTTCTTCGGACATTTCTCTTGATTTCTCCATTACTTGGATATCGGTGACAAGCGTCTTTACCTCTTTGCTTTTTCTGTCCAGACGGTCGGAAGGAGAAACGGCGCAAATGCCGGGAATTCCTCCGAAGTATATTTTCCCGTCGTTTCCCCTGCACATGGCAGTGGGAATAAAGCGGTGCAACAGCAGCGAGCCGTCGGTGGTAAGGTATGTAAAAAAGGCGTGATTGTCCGGATTGTAGGCAATAAGTTTCTGGTTGGTGTCAATCCAAAGATGTCCGTATACATCTGCGACCAGTTGGTTGATGATGTCCCCCTTCAGTCCGCAAAAGGCGGTATGTTCGCTTTGCTCTTCTGTTTTGGGGTTTAGTCTGTATACGCCCCCCTCTTGAGTGCCTATCCAGATGTCTCCGTTGTCTGCCGTTGTCAGACAGGATACGGATTGTAGCGTGGCATGATGCTTTAGTTTTCCGTCATTGGTCAGGTGGTAGATTCCTTTGCTGATGGTTCCTATCCAGAGTGTGCCGTTCTTGTCTTCTTCGATTGCAGAGACTTGCCCCAAAGTGTCGCAGACAGTCCGGCTTTTTCCGCTTTTCAAGTCATGGGCATATAAGCCTCTGTTGGTGCCTATCCATAGGATATCTTGGTCGTTTTCATAAATCCGGGTGAACACGGTTCTTGACGGTCTGTCGTTTAGACGGACAGTCCGTCGCAGTTGGATATGCATGTTCTCTTGGCCGAATTCGTAGGCAAAGTCGTGATTCTCGGGGACAACCCACACATTGCCGCCGCTCCGGGAGGCTGCCATCAGCTTGATAGAGTTCAAAGGCAGGGAGCGGAGATTGCCGAAGTCAGTATAAAGAGAAACGATATCCCTGTTCAAATCATACAGCCCCAAGCCTGTACGTTCCTGTGATATCCATATTTTCCGTTCGTTTGCATCGCTCAAGGCCATGATTGCCGGTTGGAAATTTACCCGTTTCCTTAGAGCAGGCAGAGGATATTCTTCAGGAGTATCGTCGGTGAAATGGATGATGAAACTTTTTTCGTCGAATGACGCGACCCATAATGCCCCCTCTTTGTCCTTGTATATTTCGTTCAACATGCGGTTTGAAGCTGTGGGCAGACGGAAATCGGTCTGTTTGAGCTGTTGGCTTGTCTCGTCATAGCGCATGGATATCAGGTCGCTGTGGGTAGTCATCCATAGGTCTCCCTGGCAATCGTCTTGTACGGCGAACAGGATGTTCCCTTCAAGTTTGCCGGTTGAACTTGTCGGAAGCGGAGAATAAGTGAATACGGAATCTTTTGGAGCGCGTGGATTGAACAGCAACAGCCCGTTGGAATCTGTTCCGACCCAGTAATAATCCTGCTTGTTGTCTTGTATAATGCAGGTCGGTCTGCTGTCGGCCGGTAATTTTGCATAGAGCGTAAAGCAGTCTTGCTTCTTGTCGTAACGGTATATGTCTCCGTGATTTAAGGTTATCAGTACTTCTTTCTGCCGGTTTTCACAGAATCCGTTTATCCAGGTATGCCTGCCAGAACGGTCGTATAGTGGGTATGCTTTGGCCAGTTTGCCTGTATGGTCGTATTTTTGCAGCTTGTTGCCCGCCGAAATCCATATATATCCGTCTGAGGTGCTGTATATATGATTGATGAACAGGTTGCCCAGTCTGTCCGGGTCGAGTCGTGTCACTTTGCCGCTTCGCTTGTTCAGAATGTGTGCGCCGCGGTCTGTTCCGAACCAGATGCATCCGTCCGGCGCCTCGGCGATGCACTGAATCGTGTTGTTTCCTATAAGTCGGGGGGTATTGATGTCTGAGCGAAAAACTTTTACCTGATAGCCGTTGTCGCAGCAAAGCCCGTTGACCGTTCCGTACCATATATATCCTTCACTGTCTTGAAAGATGCGGTGTATGGCGCTTACCGGCAGCTGGGAGAGGGATGGAATGGGTGTTATCCTCACGGCAGCCTTGACGGGCGGCAGACAGAAGCATTGCAGGATAAGGACTATAAGGGCTAATGTTTTTTTCATCAGGCAAAACGGTGTTTTTCCCTGCAATATTACGTATTTTTGTCCGACAAAACAAGAAAAAGGCCGCGGTGAAAATATATTAAGGTCGCGGCTTCATGCTATAGAAGCTTTTGATAAATGTCTTTTATCAATGTACAGGCCGTTTTCAGACTGATGGTTCCGGTGTTCAGCATGAGATGATAGTGGTGTGGCTCTCCCCATTTCATTCCCGTATAATATTCATAATGTGCGATGCGGTTACGGTTGATGCGTTTGATTTCTGTTTCTGCCGCTTCTTCCTTTATGCCGTATTCGCCGATACAGCGTTTGCAGGCACTGGCAAGGTCGGAATAACAGAAAACTTTGATTACTTTCGGCTGGTTTCCCAGTATGAAGTCGGCGCATCTGCCCACGATGACGCATGATTCCCTGGCTGCCACTTCCTGTATAATCTTGCTTTCTGCCACGAACAGAACATCGTCTGTCGAGAGACTGCTTTCCAACGGAGCTTCGCAGCTTTGTGAAAGGATACATTTCAGCCAGAAAGACGGGATAGACTGCTCGTTGGCAGTAATATAGTCTTTGTCGATGCCGCTTTTTTGTGCGGCAAGCGTGATGAACTCCTTGTCATAAAGTTTGATGCCCAATTCTTTTGCCAGCATTTCTCCCAGCAAGTGTCCGCCGCTGCCGTATTCGCGGGCTATTGTGATGACGGTGTGCCCGGATATTGCCGCTGTTTCAGAAGCGGGAGTCTGGGATATCCTTATCCAGTTGTCTATACGGCGGTAATAAGGACTTACGAAATGAACGACAGGGCCTACCGCCAAAGCAGCAATGACCGTTCCTTCACGCACTCCATATATGCCGTCCATGAAGGCAAGAGAGAGCAGACAGGCCAGAATGACCAATGAAATGTCGAAGCCCAGCTTGACATATCCGAATTCTTTCTTGAACCGCAGCGAGATGACTCTTACAAAAAATTCGCCTGCCATCATTGCAACGTTTGCCTTGACCTCGAGGGCGATTCCCAAGGCCAGGATGATACAGCCGATGGCAAGGCTTACGAGCTGGGAAACATAGGATGCAGGAACAAGCCAGTAAAGCATATTCATGGATATGTCGATGAACGTACCGAAGCAGAGTGCGATGGGAATCTGCAGTAGATAGGGTTGCAAATCTTTTCTTACCTGGCTGCGGGTCATGAAGAAAAGCTCGCAAACCACAAACAAAAGGTTGAGAAAGACAGTCCACTGCCCTATTGTCAGCGGAGTGAACATGCTTAACACGTATGTCACGCTTGTAATGGGAGAAGTTCCCAATAATGCTTTTGTGATAAAGGCTATGCCAAAGGCGTTGATGAACAGTGAAACAAGAAATAACAGATAGCGTCTTACGATATATTTGTCCATGTTTAGTGTCGTTTGATTGATTGCCGATGTAAAGTTAGCCTTTTTTCTCCGCTTTTTCTTGATGGGAGGAAACAATTTTGACCGTGACTTGATTCTGTATGGTTGCGCCATGCCGGTAAGAGGGTAGGGGATGATAAAGCGAAAGGTGCGTCACAATGTCGTGACGCACCTTTCGCTATGCTGTCTTCCGCTGTGATTAAAATTCCAGTGTCGCCACATGCGGATTGTGGTCAGACAGGAAACGGTCTGTTTCACGGTCTTCCTGCGGGATGAAGGCATCTTTCACCTTGATTTGGGGCGTGATGAAAATGTAGTCTATCTTTTCGCAAGAGTCGGCCGGAATCTGTCCGAAATTGTGGAATGTATAGTCAACGCCTTCGCGTGATTCGGCAGTCTTGAAGGCATCCTTCATGACAAATTCGTTTGTGGTAATGGTCTTGTAGGCATCCCATTGGTCGGACACGTTGAAATCGCCCGTCAGTACAGCCGGCCGGTCGCCTACAATTTCCTTTATCTTTTCGATGATAAGCAAGGCTCCTTTGGTGCGGGCTTCCACTCCCACGTGGTCAAAGTGGGTGTTGACCGCCATAAAGATTTTTCCTGTCCGCTTGTCCTTCAGCTTAGCCCATGTGGCGATGCGGGTACAGGCACCGTCCCAACCGATGAAGCCTGCGCTGTCGGGGTATTGCGACAGCCAGAAAGTGTTGTTGTCGAGCATTTCAAAACGGTCTTTCTTGAAGAACAGCGGAGCATATTCTCCTTTGGTCTTTCCGTCATCCCGTCCCACACCGACTTCGTCATATTCCGGAAGGCGGGCTTTCAAGTCCTCCAACTGGTTATGGAGCACTTCCTGCATCCCTACGATGTCGATATTCTGCGATTTGATAAAGCTTGCCACGGAGTCTTTCCTGTATTGCCAGTTGTTCAGGCTGTCGGCAGGATTGTCGTAACGAACGTTGAACGTAGCCCAACGCACTTGTGTTGTTTCCGGTTGCTTGGAGCAAGAGGCGAGTGTCAGTAAGGCGGCTCCCGCCAGCATAGAGAAGAAAGTTTGTTTTTTCATAAGTCAAAAATGGTTATATCTGTATCTTAAAACAATCAAGCCGTCTCTTTCACTTAGTTTCATGCTTGTGAAAAATTTTTTTCATGCAGGGGAAACGGCTGTTTGGCCTGCATGAAACGGATATATGGTGCGCTCGTGCCGAATTTGCTCAAATGGCGGGACAGGTTTGCCTGTTGTGAAAAAACTTGCTATCTTTACGCAAAAATTAGAAATATGAGTCACATACGTTTAGGAAAATACAATCAACTGGAAGTTGTGAAAGAAGTTGATTTCGGTTTGTATCTGGATGGAGGGGAAGACGGCGAGATCTTGTTGCCGAAACGATACGTTCCTTCGGATACTAAGGTGGGGGATATGCTGAATGTCTTCATTTATCTCGACATGGATGAACGGCTCATCGCTACCACTCAGACACCGCTCGCGCAGGTGGATGACTTTGCCTGTCTGGAGGTGGCTTGGACAAACCAGTTCGGAGCCTTTCTCAACTGGGGGCTGATGAAGGATCTTTTCGTTCCTTTCCGCGAGCAGCGTATAAAGATGGTGAAGGGAAACAGGTATGTTGTCCATGTGCATCTGGACAATGAAAGCTATCGTATTGTGGCTTCTGCAAAGGTGGAAAAGTATCTTTCCAAAGACAAGCCTTCTTATTCTCAGGGCGAAGAAGTGGAAGTCTTGGTCTGGCAGCGGACTGATTTGGGGTATAAGGTGATTGTCGACAATCAGTTTGGCGGAATGCTGTTTCATAATGAGATTTTCCAGCCCGTTGAAATAGGCATGCGTATGGAAGCTTATGTGAAGCAGGTTCGTGAAGACGGAAAGATTGACCTGGAACTGCAGCAGAGCGGCATGCACAAAGTGGAGGATTTTGCAGGTGTCTTGCTGCGTTATATAAAGGATGAGGGCGGTTATACCCCGCTGAACGACAAGACGGATGCGGAAGTAATCTACCAGACATTCGGCGTAAGCAAGAAAACCTTTAAGAAAGCTGTGGGCGAACTGTACAGGAAGCGGCTGATTGTATTGGAAGAAGGGGGAATGCGCCTGGCCTGACAATCATGTATGATAGGGTAAAGAGAGTCCCCGTCCTGCCTCCCGGATGGCAGGACGGGGACTCTTTTTGGATGAGGCTTCCTTTCATTTCAGTGTCAGCGGCACTCCCTTGTAGAAGTCCAGTATCTTCGTGCGGAACAGATAGTCGTATTTGGCCTGTATGCGGTCAGAAACAGCCTTCATCCAGTTGGTTCTTGCTTCATTATACTGGGTGGAGTTGGCTTTTCCGTTGACATATTTCTCTTTCATCAGGTTGAATGAAACTTCGGCTGCCTTGTCGGCCGTAATGCTGCTCTGGTATTGGCTCTCTGCGCTTACTGCATTGTAGTAGGCTTGCTGAATCTCTTTGTACAGAGTCTTCTTGCTTTCCTCCAGTTGCCAACCGAGTGTGGTCTGCTGGATGCGGGCGGAACGGACGCGGTTGCGCGTGCTGAGGCGGTTGAATATGGGGATGCTCAGCGATAGTCCGAGATATTGGCTGAAGTTGTCTTGCAGTTGCGAACCGAAGCCGGCATTGTTTCTTCCCGACATCTTGTAATAATTGGTGCTTAGCCCTGCCCCGAAACTGAGTTGTGGGTAGTAGGCGCTCCGGGCGATGCGGATATTGTGTGCCGCTCCCTCCAGTCTGTATTGGGCGGCCTTGATGGAAGGCTTTGTCAGCACGGCTTGATTGTATATTTCGGTAGGGGAGGTCAGGTTTCCTATAAGGTCGGCCTCGTCGATGTCCGGTGAAACGATGCTGAAATTGTCTGGTGAAGACAGCTCCAGCAATTGGCTGAGGTCTAACAGGGCAAGGCGGAAATTATTGTCTGCCTGTACGGCCGAAAGCTGGTCTTGCGCCACGCGCGACTGCGCTTCCCGCCATTCCGACTCCGAAACCTTTCCAACCTTGTAGTAGGCCGACTGTTGCTCCAGCATTTCCTTGCTGAGCCTGACCTGCTCATGCGCCACTTTGCTGAGTTCCTCATTGAATAACACTTGCAGATAAGCGGACGCCACCTGGATGCTGATGTCTTCCTTCGCTTTGTTCAAGTCCTCGATGGCCGCTTTCAGGTTCAGTTTCGAGAGCGCGATATTGTTCGGAATCTGTAGTCCGGTGAACAACGGGATGCTTGTACTGAGGTTCAGTCCCGTATTCTGCGTGTTGATGCTCTGGTAGGTATTGTTTGCCTGAAGGCTTCTTCCGAAGTTGAACGAATGTGACGCGCTCCCGTTCAGGTCTGGCAGGCGGCTCCACTTCGCGGTGTTCAGTTCTATTTTGCTTTGATCCCGGTTTGCTTCCTGTTGCTTGATGGTCAGGTTGTGTTCGATGGCGTAGTCGATGCATTGCTCCAGACTCCACGGTTGTTGTGCCAATACAAAAACGCAGTTGCATGCTGTTGCGGCTGCCGTCAGCATATATCTAAAAATATTTTTCATAAGTTACTGCTCTTTTTTGAGTCCGCGCACCGGTTCGCCGGTCTTCAGACCTTGTTTGATTTCAATCTTTATTCCGTCGCTTATTCCCGTAACAACCGGCCGGCGTTCAAACTTCTGTGTGGGCAGACTGTCTGTCATGACATAAACAAACGTGGAGTCTCCGCTGAATTCGATGGCGCTTTCAGGGACGGCAACCACCTGATTGGCCCGCTGCAATACCATCTCGGCGTTGGCACTGTAGCCTGAACGGATTGTAATGCTGTCGGGAACGCTGATGGCGGCCTTGATCTCAAATTGGTTGGCTCCGTTGTTCTCTACACTTTTCGGTGAGATGTATTCCAGATTTGCGTTGAATCTCATGTTTTGCAGTGCTCCCAATGTGATTTTCACGGGGATGCCTTCGCGGATACGCCCTACTTCCGTCTCGTCTACATTGCCCCGGAAAATCAGATCACCCATGTCGGCCACGGTTGCGATGGTTGTTCCGTCGTTGAATGTATTGCTCATGATGACCGAGTTTCCTACCTTAATCGGGACATCCAGTATCAGTCCGTCGATAGTGGAGCGTATCAGCGTGCTGCTGAACGAGGCGCTGTTTTTCGTTATCCCTTCCTTAACGATTTCCAGATTGTCCTTAGCCGCCTGAATCTCCTCACGAGCCTGTCTTGCGGCAAGCAGCGTCTGTTCGTATTCTTCGCTGCTAACCAGTTTGCTCTCGTATAGCTTTTCCATTCTTCCCAGATCGGTCTCTGCCTGGCGTCCGTTGATTTCGGCCAGACGGACGCGGCTTTCGGCTGAGTTCAGCGTACCTAATTCCGGAATTACCTTAACCTTGGCGATGACTTCCCCCTTTCTGACGGTCTGGCCGGCCTCTTTATAAACTTCGGCTATGATGCCGGAAATCTGCGGCTTGATTTCAACTTCGTCGCGCGGCTCTATCTTTCCGGTGGCGACGGTAGTCTGTATCAGGTCGGTTACTTCGGGAATAAGAATGTCGTATACCGTTTCTTTCGGCTGCGACTTCTGGTAAAGGAACACGAAAGTCCCGATGAAAACCAGTGCAACAAGCACCAGTACGGCGATTTTAATGTACTTCTTCATATTTGGTCTTTTGTTTTTTGATTTCTTTCTTTTCTGTCTGCATTTATTCATCGCGTATCGCGTCGATAGGCTTGATGGACATGGCCCGGTAAGCCGGGGCCAGTCCGGCAAGCAGCCCTAATATCATCAGCAAGGCGCATGCTCCGACAGCTTCCCAAAAGCTAATCTGGAAATGTACGGGAGCACCGGGCTCGGAAGACAGCTTTTCTACGATGTTTAGCAGGAAGACGGCAAAGGATATGCCTGCCATTCCCGCGATGCCGGTCAGTACCATACTTTCGGAGAGAATCTGCTGCAGGATGTCGTCCGGCCGTGCGCCGATGGCACGGCGGATTCCTATTTCTGTGGTGCGCTCTTTTACCGTCACCATCATGATGTTGCTGACTCCGATGGCTCCGGCAAGCAGGGTCCCGAGTCCTACAATCCAGCTTAAAATGCGGATGCCGGAGAAGAGGTTGTCCATCATGCTGAACAGGGCTTCTGCGTTCAAAATAATCATGGCCTGCTCGTCATCCGGGTGAATCAGATGAGCCTGCTTGACGACTTGCTCTACCTTTTTCTCCACATCGCTTATGGAATATCCCTTTTTGGCCGTATAGCAAAGCAGTTGTATCTTCTGTCCGAAATTGTAATTCTGCTGCATGGTGGAGAACGGGATGATGACGGAAGTTTCCGATTGCCCTTGCACGGAAATGTTTCCGGTGCTCATGCTTACCCCTATCACCTGATAATAGATTCCGTTTATCTCGACAAACTTTCCGCAAGGATTTCCGCCTTCCGGAAAGAGAGTTTCATAAATGCGTTTCCCGATGATGCAGACTTTGCGCCGGTCGCGTATGTCCATGTCGTTCAAATAGCGTCCGTAGCTGATTGAAGGTTCTTCTATCGCACTGTATTCCGGATAAAATCCTTTCAGCGTGCCCGAAATCTTGTGTTCATTATAGACGGCCTCGATGCCCCATCGTGCCAAAGTCGGCGTAACGACATCTATTTCGCTCACACTGCGGCGTATTCTTTCCACATCTTTATTTTCCAAATCCCATGCCCGTCCTTGCTGGAAACCTTTGTATGCCTTGCCCGTTCTGTTTGTGCCCATGAATCCGGAATTTGTGGCAAATCCTTCGAATCCCTGTTGCAGCTTGTCCTGCATGCCTTGTGCGCCTCCCATCAGCGCCACCAACATGAATATCCCCCAAAAGACACCGAAAGCCGTAAGCAGACTACGGGTCTTGTTTCGGGTGATGGTGACCAGGATTTCTTCCCACGTGTCTAAATCAATTCTTCTCATAGTCAGTCGGCTCTTAATGCTTCAATGGGACGGATGCGGACTGCCTTCCGGGCGGGAAACAGTCCGGCAAGCGTTCCGGCTATAATCAATGTAAGGGTTGCCTGGATAGCGATGCCCATGTCTACTGTAGGATTCTCAAAAACGGTGACGGAGAACAAACCGGCATCCATCGTCTGCTTTCCCGCTATTTGGTTCATGTATTCGGTAACGGCAATGCCTGCCACCATGCCGATATAGCCGAAGAAAGTGGTGATTGCCACGCTTTCGGAGATGATCAGCCAGAGGATGGACATCGGTTTGGCCCCGAGAGCCTTCCGGATTCCGAACTCATGCGTGCGTTCGCGTACTGTAATCAGCATGATATTGCTTACTCCTACGATTCCGCTCAACAGGGTGAAGATGCCGATTACCCAAATGGCAATGTGCAGTACATCAGAGGCAGACTGCTGTTGCAGATATTGTGTAAAGCGGTTCCATATCCAGATGGCGCCGTCGTCGTCCGCAGCAAAGTGTTTGTTTGCTCCTATGGTTTTTCGGTAATCCCTTTCAAAAATTTCGTTTGCCGCCTCCGTATTCAGGTTTTTGGTAGAGAAAACCAAATTGTCGATGCTGTCACCCTTGTTGTATACCAGTTGAAGGGTGGTGAAAGGAACGAGTGCGGCAGGCGTAATGCTGTTTTGGTCTGCATAGATGCCCACTACCCGGTAGATTACTCCCTGTGAGTTGAGGTATTTTCCTAAAGGTTCTGTTTGCGGGAACAGTATCTTGGCTGTCTTTTCGTGGAGGATAATGACTTTCCGCCGCTCCTGCATGTCTCGCTCATTGATGAAACGCCCCTTTTTGACTTTTACCGCCTCCAGTTCCGGGTAGTTGGGATAGACTCCGTCGATGCCGATGCTTACCGCCTCCTTGCCGTAAGACAGGTAAGCATCGCTTTTGCTTACGGTGGCGGCGGTGGTTATGACATTTTCCGGGAATGCGCGTTCGGTTGTCATCCGGTCGTTTTCATCCAAGGATATGCTCCGTCCTTCCTTGAACCCTTGATAAGGCTTGGATGTATATCCGGGATAAATTTTCATGGAGTTCATCATCATGCCTGCCGACTGTCCCTCGAAGGCATGAATCAGTCCGTTTCCGGCTCCCAACAGGACAATCAGCATGAAAATGCCCCATGCAACGGAAAAGCCGGTAAGTGCAGTGCGCAGTTTGTTGCGCATGATGGTTCCGTATATTTCTTGTATCAGGTCAATCATCTCGTGTGTTCTGTTTATTTCATATATCCGTCTCTTCCGAAAAGGGAGGCATGATGGTCGATATTGTCCTCGATTCGTTCGATAATGCCGTCCTTGATGTGGATAATCTTGTTGGTCTGGTTTGCCACGCCGCTTTCATGAGTCACCACGACTATGGTCAGCCCTTCATTGTCATGCAGGTCTTTCAGGATATTCATGACCTCTATGGAGGTTTTGCTGTCGAGCGCTCCGGTCGGTTCGTCGGCAAGAATAATCTGAGGCTTTGATATCAGGGCACGGGCGATGGCGACACGCTGCTTTTGTCCGCCTGAAAGTTCGTTTGGCATGTGGTGCGCCCACTCTTTCAGTCCGAGCTTGTCTAGGTATTCCAATGCCAGAAGGTTGCGTTTCTTCCGGTTTACCCCTTGGTAATAAAGCGGCAAGGCGACATTTTCCATCGCGTTTTTGAAGGATATCAAGTTGAAAGACTGGAATATGAACCCGATCATCCGGTTGCGGTATTCTGCCGCTTTCGTCTCGCTGAGGTTGCGGATGAGCGTTTCGTTCAGGTAATATTCTCCGGAGTCGTAGTTGTCCAGTATTCCCAATATATTCAATAAAGTGGATTTCCCTGAGCCGGAAGCTCCCATGATTGAAACAAACTCTCCTTTTTCTATATTCAGATTGATGCCTTTCAGTACATGAAGCGGGGCTCCGTTGTGATATGTCTTGTTTATATCCTTTAAACGTATCATCTTCTTATTTCTTTATTTTTTGTCTGTTAGACTTTGCGAAGATAGAAAAAGTTACATATCTGCGTAAATAAACCAGAAAAAATTTGTTATCTATGCCATGATTATCTACTTTTGTCAGTATAATTAACCCTAAAGTATAAAGATCATGACTATAAGCATGGAAAAACCGTATGTAGTGGGCATGGATATCGGCGGTACGAATACCGTCTTTGGTATTGTTGATTCACGAGGAAATGTATTGTCTACTGATTCAATCAAGACACAGCAGTATGAAGATGTGGAAGAATATGTAGACGCTGTGTGTAAGAAACTGGTGCCTTTGGTTCAGGCCGTAGGCGGCACTGAAAAGATCAAGGGCATGGGAGTGGGTGCTCCTAACGGAAATTTTTATAACGGCACGATAGAATTTGCTCCGAACCTGCCGTGGAAGGGTATCATCCCCTTGGCAGCGATGTTTGAAGATAAGTTGGGCATTCCTACAGCCTTGACAAACGATGCCAATGCCGCGGCTATCGGTGAAATGACTTATGGCGCGGCTCGCGGCATGAAGGATTTTATCATGATTACGTTGGGGACAGGTGTCGGCAGCGGTATAGTCATCAACGGTCAATTGGTGTATGGGCACGACGGTTTTGCAGGAGAACTGGGACATGTGATAGTGGACAGAAACGGACGGCAGTGCAACTGCGGACGCAAAGGATGCCTTGAGACTTATTGTTCGGCTACGGGTGTGGCGCGTACAGCCCGTGAATTTCTGGTTCAGCGCACAGAGCCGAGTCTGCTTAGAAATATTCCTTCCGAGGAGATTGCTTCAAAAGATGTATATGATGCCGCTGTGAAAGGAGACAAACTGGCTTTGGATATCTTTGAATTTACAGGGCGTATTCTGGGTGAGGCATTGGCTAACTTCATTGCTTTCTCAAGTCCGGAGGCGATTGTGCTGTTCGGAGGACTGGCCAAGTCGGGTGATTACATCATGAAGCCCATTAAAAAGGCCATCGATGACAATATTCTGAAGATTTATGCAGGAAAGACAAGGCTGCTTCTTTCACAACTGAAAGATGCGGATGCTGCCGTGCTGGGCGCAAGTGCATTGGGATGGGAAGTTAAGGAAGACTGATTTCCGGAGACTGTGACTTGTCATATAAAGGGCGGGCTATGTAGCAGGACTGATGCTATGTAGCCCGCTCTTGTGTTTGCCGGGATGGAAAGCATGTTTTGTCAGGGGCTTGAACTGATTCTGTCCGGATGAAAATGGATTTGTGTCTGCATGAAAAGGGGCTTATGGCCTGCCTTGAAGAAGCTCCGATATTTTATCCGTTTCGGAAGCACTCTTGAAAAAAAGAATCGGGCGGCAGAGGGGACTTTTTTGTCGTTGGGGAGATTCGGCGGTTGCTGTGTCAAGATTATAAAAAATCCTGCATTCCCCTTGACAGGCAAAGGGAATGCAGGATTTGTATTTGGAAGTTCCGCTGTATTAGCAGAGCTTGCGGGAACCGTCACTGATCACTACATCGTAAACTTTCGGGCTGCGGCCGAATTTCTCTTTGAAACGCTCTTTTGCAGTCGTGATGAAAGTTTCGTACAACTCATTTTTTACCAGATTGATGGTGCATCCGCCGAAACCTCCTCCCATCACGCGTGAGCCTGTCACGCCGCAATCGAAGGCTATGTCATTTAAAAAGTCGAGTTCTTCACAGCTTACCTCATACAGCTTGCTCATGCCATGATGGGTTTCATACATCTTCTGGCCTACAGTCTCATAGTCTCCTTTCTCTAAGGCATTGCAAACATCGAGTACGCGTTGGATTTCTTCGATTACATATTCGGCACGCTTGTAGTCTTCTTCAGTCACTTCTGTTTTTACTTCGTCAAGCATTTCCATTGTGCAGTCGCGCAGGAATTCCACATGCGGATGATTCTTCTGTATGGCTGCTACAACAGCTTCGCAGCTTTGACGGCGCTTGTTGTATGCTGAGGATGCCAATTCGTGTTTCACGACTGAATCGACCAAAACCAACCGATAGCCGTCGGGTCTGAAAGGGAAATATTGATATTCCAAAGAGCGGCAGTCCAGGCGGATCAGGCTGCCGGCCTTTCCGAATACGGAAGCAAACTGGTCCATGATGCCGCAGTTTACTCCGCAGTAATTGTGTTCTGTAGCTTGGCCTACTTTGGCAAGTTCAAATTTGTCGATCTTGTTTTCGCCGAACAGGTCATTCAGGGCATAAGCAAAGGTCGATTCCAATGCGGCTGAAGAAGACATTCCGGCGCCTAAAGGAACATCTCCGGCAAAAGCCGTATTGAAACCTTTTACATCGACTCCCCGTTTGATCATTTCACGGCAGACACCGAAGATATAACGCGCCCAACTTGCGTTCGGGGCATCTTCTTCATTGAGCCCGAACTCTACATAATCTTTCAAATCGATAGAGTAAGCACATACTTTGTCCTTTCCGTTCGGCTTGATTTCGGCCATGATACCTTTGTCTACAGCACCGGGAAAAACAAATCCTCCATTATAATCTGTATGTTCTCCTATCAGATTAATACGTCCTGGCGATGCATATACTGAGCCTGTGGTGCCGTCGAAATGTTTGATGAAGCGGCTTCTTACGAATTCTATGTCCATAATGATAAAAGTTTAAAGGTTAATATTCTATGAATAAAACGCAGAAGATGAAGAATGAAGATTGATACTTGGATTCTTCACCCTTCATCTTTGGGTCATAATTTAATCTACAGGGATGTCTTTATTGACATTTTTGCATCCTATCAGGCCGTAATACAGCAGATAGGCAAGCATGGCGATTATCAGCCAGTAGCTTTGCATGTATCCCAACGAGTCGGAAATGAATTGCTGAAGCAGCGGGAAGATTCCGCCTCCTACCACCATCATCATAAAGATGCCTGAAGCCTGGGCTGTATATTTGCCTAATCCTTCTACGGCAAGGTTGAATATGCCGCCCCACATGACCGAAGTGCATAAACCGCAAAGCACAAGGAATAAAGCGCTCAAGGGAACACGGGGAGTTTCCATTGATTTCATCACATCTGCCGGAGCCAGATTGGCTGTTTGCAGCAATTCGGTGTGGGCTGCCAATGCTTCTTCTGTCGGGTTGCTGACGAATAATGAAATCTGTTCACTTGGCATGCCTGCCTCTTGCAGGATTTCTGTGGTTTTTGCCACCGGATCATATACGATTGACGGAACTTTGATTCCCACATTTTTCGGCGTGAAAATGGCAATCAGTACGAATATAATTGCCGTTGCCGATACGGCGATAAGCTGAGCACGGGTAGAAACTTTTCCACTGATAATACTGCTCGTCAGACGGCCTACCAACATCAGCAGCCAATATATTGCCGCAATGGCACCGCCGATAGCAGCTCCGTTCATCAGGATGCCTGCACCCTTTTCGCTTGCATCGGCCAAATAGAAATTCAATGTACCCGGAATGCCGATTTCAATGCCTACATATATAAATATACCGATTACACCAAACACGGTATGCCGGAAATTCCATGGGGAATGAGAGAACTTTTCTTTTTCTACATTGTCGCCTTTCTTGCGCATGTGAGGTTCGGGGATGGCAACAAAAGAGATAACGATAAAAGTAAAGGCGAATACTCCCATTGCGATGAATAACAAAGGAGCTACATCCGACATCGCCGTTTGTGGAGTTACTGTTCCAATCAATACACCAACGAAAAGAGGAGTCAGTGTTCCTGAAAGAGAATTAAGTGCTCCTCCTGTCTGGATGAGCTGATTCCCTTTGTTTCCTCCGCCTCCCAAAAGGTTCAGCATCGGGTTGACCACCGTGTTCAGCATACATACACAGAATCCGCAGATAAACGCTCCTAACAGATAAATGATGAAGTTCAGTTTAATGACATATTCTCCTAAGGCGAATACACTGGTATCGGCGCCAAACAGACTGGATGAATATTGAATCAGAAGTCCGATGAAGCCGATAGCGATTGCTGTCAATGCTGTTTTTTTGTATCCGATTCGTACCAGCATGTTTCCGGCAGGGATACCCATAAATAAGTATGCCAGGAAATTCATCATATTTCCCATCATACCTAAGGTGTTGGCTCCTGCATATTGGTTTTTCCATATCGTACCGAAAGGAGCGGCCAAGTTGGTCACGAAAGAGATCATCGCAAAAAGAAAGAACATGGTAATGATTGCGATTATATTACCGTTCTGTTTTTGTTGGTTCATGGTTGTTTAGGATATAATTAAAGTTTATAAATTAGGTTAGGTGTTCTGCATCTATTTTTCTACTCCGAATTTGTAGACTGTTATCTGGTGGTAAGTGTCTCCTACATTTAGGACAGCAGACGGGAAGTATGCCTTGTTTGGCGTGTCGGGAAAGTGTTGCGCTTCGAAACAGATAGCGCTTCTTCTCGGGAATGTAGCGCCATGATAGCCCGGATACCCGGTAGCCCAGTTGTCTGTATATACTTGTACGCCGGGTTCAGTCGTGTATACTTCCAGAGTGCGTCCGCTTTCCGGTTCTTTGCATTTGGCCGCAAAAGAAAGTACTCCGGCTTCTTCTTTGTTTAATACATAACAATGGTCGTAACCGGCTCCATTGACCAACTGTTGGAAAGAGTCATCGATGCGGCTGCCTACTGTATGCGGTGTGCGGAAGTCCATCGGCGTACCTTCTACCTTAGATATTTCGCCGGTCGGGATAGACACTTCGTCGATTGGTGTATAGAAGTCTGCGTTGATTGTTACTATATTGTTGTCGATAGTAGGGGTCGGATTGGCTACTCCGGCCAGACTGAAAAAGGCGTGATTGGTGAGATTAATGATTGTTTTCTTGTCAGTCGTTGCCGTATAAGTAATGATTAGTTCATTTTCATTAGTGAACGTATATATTACTGTAATGTCAAGATTCCCCGGAAAGCCTTCTTCGCCGTCGGGAGAGAGATAGTGTAACGTCACACTTTGCTTGCTTGTCTGTTCGGCATCCCATACACGGGCGTGATAGCCTGTCGGCCCGCCGTGTAAAGAATTAGGGCCATTGTTGATTGCGAGCAGATATTCTGTTCCGTCCAACTTGAATTTCCCTTTGGCGATACGGTTCCCGTAGCGGCCGATAAGCGTACTCAGATACGGTTCGGGGCTGTTGATTACTCCGTCGATGGTGTCATGGCTTTGGACTACATTTGCCAGCTTTCCGTTTCTGTCCGGCACCATGACGGAAATGATGGCTCCTCCATAATTTGTGATGGCTGCTTCCGCTCCGTTATCGTTTGATAAAATGAACAAATCGGTTTCCTTTCCGTTGATTGTTTTTTGAAAATCAGCTCTTTTAAGGCCGCTTAAATTGTTTTCCTTGTAGAATGTGTTATTCATATATTAAAATCTTTTTGTTACACATGCCTAATTATGGTGCAAATAAAAAGATTTTATTCAAAATACCCAAACATTTGCGGGAAAAGAAACGGGTCTAATTGTTTAAAGAAAGTAAATCGGCCACGATAAATGTGCTTCCTCCTACGAATATGAAGTCTTTGTCCGACGCTTCTTGTCGGGCTGCTCTCACTGCTGATGCCACATTCGGATAGGATTCTCCTTGCAGCCCGAAGTTTGCTGCCGCTTCTTTCATCTGGTCTGCCGGCAATGCACGCTTTACACTGGCTTGCGTAAAGTAATATTGAGCTTCTTTGGGAAGCATTGCCAATACTCCGTTGATGTCTTTGTCGTTCACCATACCGATGACGATGCGCAATGTCTGGTATGTTTGCCGTTTGAGCTGTTCCACGATGTATTGCATACCGCCGGTATTGTGCCCTGTATCGCAGACGATGGTCGGCTTTTCGCTCAGCTGTTGCCAACGGCCCATCAGTCCTGTCTGTTCGCATACGTGGGCGAAGCCTTGCCGGACATCTTTTTCATTTAGTTGGTATCCCGATTTCCTCAGTTGGCGGATGGCGGAAAGAAGGGTATTGGTGTTTTTCAGCTGGCACAATCCGCCCAATTCTCCTGTCAGGTTTTCGTAGTCTGCGGTCTGGTACAGATAAGTTCCGTCTTCGTTGCGTGAAAAGCTTTTCAGCAGCAGCTCTTCTTCGGCAAAAATGACAGGTGCATGCACACTGTCTGCCTTCGACCGGAATACGGGTCTGGTTTCGGCGGTAGTTTCACCGACGATGACCGGGATGCCTCGTTTTATGATGCCGGCTTTTTCCGATGCGATTTCAGCCAGCGTGTTCCCTAAAAATTGAATATGGTCGAAACTGATGTTTGTAATGACGCATAAGTCGGGTGTAATGATGTTTGTGCAGTCCAATCGTCCTCCAAGCCCTACTTCTATTACGGCTATGTCTACTTCTTGCTCGGCAAAATACCGGAAAGCCATTGCGGTGGTCAGTTCAAAAAAGGAGGGATGGAGAGGCTCGAAGAAGTGGCGGTGCTGCTCCACGAAATCGATGACATATTCTTTTGACACCGGGATGCCGTTTACCCGGATGCGCTCACGGAAGTCAATCAGGTGAGGAGAGGTATAAAGTCCCGTTTTATACCCTGCCGCCTGTAAGATGGCGGCCAATGTATGCGAGCATGACCCCTTTCCGTTCGTCCCGGCAATGTGTATGGTATGGTATTTCCGGTGCGGATGGCCGAAATGCTCGTCCAATGCATAAGTATTGTCCAGTCCTTCTTTGTAAGCACCTTGTCCGATGTGTTGGAAGAGCGGTGCGCTGTTATAGAGATAAGTTAGCGTTTCCTGATAATCCATAAGTCTGAATGGCTTTTTAAGGGAGGCAAAAATACTTTTTCTTTTTACTTTCTCAAAGCGGGAATGGAAAAAGTTTCTTCTGCTTTGTCCGGATTATTTTTTCATGGAGGTGGAAAGCGGATATTGTCCTGTAGGAAATCTTTTTTCGTCAGGGCAAGTCTGTTCCGGATCAATATCTTATGCCTTCCACACCGAAGCTGATGGAACTGCTTTCACTTAGCTTGAAGTTTATCATGCCTCCGATGCGGTCAGGACAAAAGTTCGGAAGGGGATAATACAGGGGCGACCGTTTGGGCATGAATGACTTGTTGCCGTAAGCATATAGGCTGACGCGTTCGTTTACCTTAAAGGCGGCGATGCCTGCTATACCCACATCCCGATAATCCAGGAATCCCCAGTTCATGTTGCTTGCATATACGCCGCCTGCCACGCTGAAGCGCTTGGTCAGCGGTTTGGCATAAAGGAAAGCCGCGTCTTGTCCGAATCCTACGCCCGACGGAGCATAACGGCTCGGGCTGAAGGTGACGCTCATTCCTAATGAGGCATTAAGTCCTTCGTGCAGTTCCCAAGTGGCAAAACCATAGTTGAACGGCGTTATTCCGTACATGCTGAACGGCGTGTATCCGCCTGCCGGAATGGGGGCGGGCAAGGATACGCTCAGCGAATCACCGGTTTGAGGCTCCGTTTCACTTTGGGCTTGCGCAGCAAAGGGGGTGAGCAAACATATAAGGAGAATAAGGATAAAAATCTTTTTCATAGGGACATACAGTTTTGAAACCGTATCGGAAATCTGGCAGGCCCTTTCCGATACGGTTTCAAATATACGGAATATTTTGTTTGGAAGCATCCGCATATATTGTTTTTCACTTATATTATCAATGTTTTAAATGCATGGCTACAGCAGGTCTGGTATCAGATAGAAATATTCTTCCGTGATGCCGTGTTCCAGCATGATGTCTTTGTCCGCCTGATATGCGCAGATGAATTCATCATACGACTTGCAGAGGTCTTTGGCCTGACGGTAACGCTCCAGTGCCTGAGCCACCATGTTGCGGATCAGATAAACATGGCCGGCATTGAGGTAATCTGAAAAGCGGACTTCTTCAGATGCGCACAGCTTCTCATAGATGCGGGAGGCATCCTCGTATTTATGCTGCATGAAGTAGCACCATCCGATAGCGCGCCATGCGCCGGCAGGTTTTTTGCTCAGATATTCCACCTTGAAGAAATAGTTGAGGGCTTCTTCATGCTTGTGCAGTTCGGCCAGACATTGTCCTATCTGCATCAGCAGATTCAGGTCTTCCGGCTGCATGGCCTCTATGTGCCTGAAGTATGAAAGTGCTTTCTGATGGTTTTGCATCCGCTTATGGCATTGTGCTAAATGCTTCAGTGTCCACAGGTGGTCTGGTTTCAGGATATCGGCCTGTATATATGAGTTGATTGCCTCGGTATATTGTTTTCCTTTCTGGTAGCAGAATCCCAGCTTCTGCCATACTTCCACGTTTTCGGGGGTGAGTCCGGCCTGTTCCTTATACAGTCTTGCAGCTTCTTCCGGATAATTTTTCGAAAACAGATAGTCGGCTATCGGTTTCCGGTATTCTTCTGTCAGGATGAGCGGCCGCAGGAATGTGCATTCCCAAAGCGACATGTTTCCGGAAAAGATATCATTGAATTCCTTGCGGAATGTGCTCAGCTTGAAGAAGCGGTATAAGTCGTGAATGTACTGGCGGCATATCACGTTGGCCTGTTCTTCCGCCGAGTTCAAGTTTTGTTTCATCCAGTCATTCTGTTCGTCAATCTGCATGCTTAGGGCCTGGCGTTGTGAGGGTGGGATGGAATTGACCGTAAGGCAGAATGAATATTTGTCTGAATTGCAGAACAAAGGTGAGTTCAGCATAAGGTTTATGAGCGATTTGTCGTTTATTTGTCCTGTTTCAAACAAGGCTGCCACTTCCGGCACCTGCTTGTCGAACGGATAAAACCAGTGTGATATATGGAAAAAGAACGGGTAAGTCTTCAGTTGGCAGAAGGTTGTCATGTAAGTGTCCGCTCCTTCCATCTGTAGTTCGCTCAGTTCGCGGATGCGCTCTCCCATCTTCTCCATGTCTGCTTTCCACTCCGGATTCATATCCTCCAGATCTTCCAGGTCGGTGATGCTGAAGTCGGCTTTGTTCAGCTGTTGGCTTTTCATCATTTGGGGTATGATTTCCTCACGCATCTTCTTGTCAATCTTGACGGTTTCGCGTGACAAAAGGAGCAGTATCTGTATGTTGTGGAGCTGTTTGAGCGCGTGGGGAGATTCGGCGAGCAGTGACAGGGCGGCGATAAACTCCGGATAAAGAGCCAGACGGTCTTGTTGGTGGAAAGCGACTAAAGTGATTCCGACAAGGGCTCGTTGGGTAATCAGTTCTTCCTGATGCTCGTTATAGGCAGTAAGCAGGAACTGGAACTTGCGGGCGTCGAAGATGCCGAGCAGACTTACGGTGACGGCGCTTATCATGACGGCAAGGTCGTTTGCCGGAATCAGTACCGAACGGAGCAGAGCATGCGCCTCTTTAGATTCTTCATCTGTCCATCCGTCGGATATCCATATCTTTTCAAACAAGGTGTCCACGGCCTTTTCATGTCTTATACCCAACTCTTTCATCTTTGACCGGCGTTGGTCTTCATCGTTCACCATAAGGGGGACGACACCCATATCTTCAGTAATTGATTCCAGCGTGAGGCAAAGCTCGCTGTAGGTTGGGGGCGGTGTCCGTTTGAAGGTGCGGAACAGGTCACTGTGATGCCCCTGCCCGCTCATATTGTTGCGTGAATATTCGGCGCGGTCTGCCAGTTCGTAACTTTTGCGTATAAGCTGGGCGTACATTTTGTCCCGTTCGGGGTCTTTCATGCCCTGAGCTGCATATTGCAGCATATAGCCGTAAGTGGTCTTGAGGTTTTCCACTTCCGATTTCACTTGCCAGTTTCCGGAGTCGGATGCCAGCAGTCCCAGCAGTTCGACAGCTTCTTTCAGCCGTCGGCCTTTCAATAGTTTGATGATGTCGTAATACATTTATGTATGGAATAGGGAACAAATGTAGCAATTATTTTATAATTTTGCGCCAACTATCCGAAGAACTAATGACAATAACAGCACTTCAGCAATTTTACTCCAAGCATCCCGGCGTGCTGGGATTAGCTTCTGCATTGGAAAACAAAGACATTAAGACGGTTTACATAGAGGGAATGCACGCTTCGTGTGCCTCGCTGTTTGCTTCTGCCTTTGTAAAGAAAAGGCCGGGAATATATGTCTTTATTCTGAATGACGGGGAAGAAGCGGGATATTTCTATCATGATATCGTTCAGGCAAACGGGGATGAGGACACTTTGTTCTTTCCTTCGTCGTATCGCCGTGCCATAAAATACGGACAGAAAGATGCGGCAAACGAAATATTGCGCACCGAAGTGTTGAGCCGGATAGGTCAAAAAAAAGATTTGGTCGTGGTGACATTTCCGGATGCTCTTGCAGAAAAAGTGGTTTCACGCAGGGCTTTGGACGAGCAGACCATCGTGCTGAAGGTGGGGCAACAGATTGAAACGGAAAAGATAACTGAGGAGCTTGTACGTTATGGCTTTGAACATGTGGATTATGTATATGAACCCGGACAGTTTGCCATGCGTGGAAGCATCCTTGATGTCTATTCGTTCGCTTCGGAATACCCTTACCGCATCGATTTTTTCGGTGAGGAAATAGACAGCATCCGTACTTTTGAGGTCGAGACTCAATTGTCAAAAGAGAGGAAAGACTCGGTAAGCATTGTTCCGGAACTGACATGCACTTCGGAAAGCGATATCAGCTTCTTCGATTTCATTCCCCGCGACACGGTCTTGTGGGTAAAGGATTTGCTTTGGGTGCGCGAGCGGATACAGGCGGTTCACGATGAAGTCTTGTCGCCGCAGGCACTGAAAGCTTATGAGGGTGAGCAGACCGACCTGATGAATCTGGAGAAAAGGCTGATTGACGGTGCGGAGTTTACCGTCCGCTCATTGGATTTCCGCCGTATAGACTTTGGACACAAGTCGGTTGGTACTGCCCAAGCTGTTTTGGGCTTTGAAACATCCATCCAGCCCATTTTCCATAAAAACTTTGACCTTGTAGCCAGTACGTTTACTGACTATATGCAGCGCGGATATACATTGTATATATGTTCCGACAGTGTGAAGCAGACAGACCGTTTGCGGGATATTTTTAAGGAACGAAAAGACCATATAACGTTCGAGCCGGTTGACCATACGCTGCATGAAGGCTTCATCGACCATACGCTGAAGTGCTGTATCTTTACCGACCACCAGATATTCGACCGTTTCCATAAATACAATCTCCGTAGTGACAAGGCGCGCAGCGGGAAGGTGGCTCTTTCGCTGAAGGAACTGAATGAATTCGAACCGGGAGACTACGTGGTGCATATCGATCATGGCATCGGACGCTTTGCAGGACTGGTTCGTATTCCGAACGGGAATACTACGCAGGAGGTTATCAAGCTGGTATACCAGAATGATGATGTGGTGTTTGTCTCCATTCACTCCTTGCATAAAATCTCCAAATATAAGGGGAAGGAGGGCGAACAGCCGCGCATCAGCAAGTTGGGTACCGGTGCGTGGGAGAAACTGAAGGAGCGGACCAAGACCAAGATTAAGGATATTGCCCGCGACCTTATCAAGCTTTACTCGCAGCGCAAGCAGGAAAAGGGGTTCAAGTATAGTCCGGACAGCTTTTTGCAGCATGAGCTGGAAGCAAGTTTCCTTTATGAAGATACGCCCGACCAGTTGAAAGCCACGCAGGATGTAAAGGCGGATATGGAAAGCGACCGTCCGATGGATCGTCTGGTATGTGGTGATGTGGGATTCGGAAAGACGGAAGTGGCTGTTCGTGCGGCATTCAAGGCGGTAGCCGACAACAAGCAGGTGGCGGTGCTTGTGCCTACAACCGTATTGGCATATCAGCATTTCCAGACGTTCAGCAAGCGACTGGAGGATATGCCTTGCAAAGTGGATTATTTAAGCCGCGCACGGACGGCGAAAGACACGACACGCATCCTGAAGGAACTGGCAGACGGAAAGATCAACATATTGATCGGTACGCATAAGATTATCGGGAAGAATGTGAAGTTTAAGGATTTGGGTCTGCTGATTATAGACGAAGAGCAGAAGTTCGGCGTAAGCGTGAAGGAAAAGCTCCGCCAAATAAAGGTGAATGTAGATACATTGACCATGACCGCTACGCCCATCCCGCGCACTCTCCAGTTCTCGCTGATGGGAGCAAGGGATCTTTCGGTGATTCAGACACCGCCTCCCAACCGTTATCCCATACAGACGGAGGTACATACCTTTAATGAAGAAATCATTTCAGAGGCAATAAATTTTGAGATGAGCCGCAACGGACAGGTTTTTTTCGTAAACAATCGCATCCAGAATCTGGCAGGACTGAAGGATATGATACTGAGAAACATTCCCGATTGCCGTGTATGTATCGGTCACGGACAGATGCAGCCCGACGAGCTTGAAAAGATCATATTCGATTTTGTAAACTATGATTATGATGTATTGCTTGCCACTACCATCATTGAGAGCGGTATTGACATACCGAATGCCAATACCATCATCATCAATGAAGCGCAGAATTTCGGATTGAGTGACTTGCATCAGATGCGCGGACGGGTAGGGCGGAGCAACAAGAAGGCGTTCTGCTACCTGCTTGCCCCGCCGCTTTCATCGCTTACCCCTGAGGCCAAGCGCCGTTTGCAGGCCATTGAGAACTTTAGTGACTTGGGAAGCGGAATCCATATAGCCATGCAGGATTTGGATATCCGGGGCGCAGGAAATATGTTGGGGGCCGAACAGAGTGGATTCATCGCCGATCTGGGCTATGAAACCTATCAGAAGATTCTTTCGGAGGCGGTAAAGGAACTGAAGAACGATGAGTTCGCCGACTTGTATGCCGAAGAAATCAAGGCCGGTGAGGAGAAGATAAGCGGCGAAGAGTTTGTTGACGAATGTACGGTAGAGAGCGATCTCGAGCTGCTCTTTCCGAATGAGTATATTCCAAGCAGCAGCGAGCGTATGCTGCTGTATCGGGAGTTGGATAAACTGGAACTGGACAGGGATGTAGAGGCATTCAAGTCGCGTTTGACAGACCGTTTCGGCAAGATACCCCCTGAAGGAGAAGAGCTGATACGCATCGTGTCCCTGCGCCGTCTGGCAAAACGCCTGGGCATTGAGAAGGTCGTGCTTAAAGCAGGGAGGATGGTGCTGTTTTTCGTGAGCAATCTGGAGAGTCCCTATTATCAAAGTCAGGCGTTTGGCAAGATAATCACTTACATGTCGAAGTATCCGCGCGACTGTAACCTGCGTGAACAGAATGGAAAGAGGAGCATGGTCGTAAAGGATATACACGATGTGCTGTCGGCGGTGAGCATCCTTCAGGAGATTGTGTCTTGCTGACCTGTTTGGCTGTATAGGGAAAATCAGACGGCAGACGCTTGTCGTGTCGGATTTGTAAAGGAGGAAATTTCGGCTTATGCTGTTGAAACCGAAATTTCCTCCTTATCCGATTAGGCGTTTGCCATAATGAAA
This sequence comes from uncultured Bacteroides sp., assembly GCA_949294185.1. GTDB lineage: Bacteria > Bacteroidota > Bacteroidia > Bacteroidales > Bacteroidaceae > Phocaeicola. The sequence continues at coordinate 46,065 of CASFGA010000002.1, read as the reverse complement.
ACGGCGGATTCTCTTGCCTTAATGTCTTTTCTTCAGCCGCAGACTGTTCGTTACCACGCTGACGCTGCTCATTGCCATGGCTGCACCTGCTATCATGGGATTGAGCAAAAATCCGTTGACCGGATAAAGGATGCCGGCGGCTATGGGGATTCCGATGAGATTGTATATGAACGCCCAGAAAAGATTCTGGCGGATGGTGCGCACGGTCAGGGTGGAAAGGCGGATGGCTTCGGCAATCTTGCCCAGATCAGAGGAGATTATTGTCATTTTCGCCACATCCATTGCAATGTCGCTGCCTTTTCCCATTGCGATGCTCAAGTCTGCCTGCGCCAGAGCGGCGCTGTCGTTGATGCCGTCTCCCACCATGGCTACGTGTTTCCCTTGTTTCTGAAGTTCTTTTACGAATTCGGCTTTCTGGGCAGGCAGCACTTCGGCCCGATAATGCCGGACACCGGCTTTTTCGGCCATGACAGCTGCGGCTTTCTCATTGTCTCCGGTGAGCATGTAGGTGTCTATCCCCATTTGGTGGAGGCTTTCGATGGCAGAGCGGGAGGATTCTTTGATACGGTCGGTGATGGCGGCGACTGCCAGTGCTTCATTGTCGTCGGAAAACCAGACGACAGTTTTCATTTCAGCCGCCATTCGGTCGGCTTCCTCGGTCAGACGGCTGTCTGTACCGATATGTCGGGCTTCCATCAGCCGACGGTTTCCGGCGTAGAAACGCTTTTCTCCGATTATGCCGCTGATGCCGAATCCCGGAAGACTTTCATACTGTTCGACAGTCCGCGCATTGCCTTGCAGATGATTGGCGATGGCCTCTGCGAGCGGGTGTTCGGAATGCTTTTCCAAAGTGTAGAATGCATCTTTTAGCAGTGGCGTCTCTGTTTTCCATACCAGGTCGGTCACCGTCGGCTTTCCTTCAGTGATTGTTCCCGTCTTGTCAAGCACGATGGTATCTGCTTGTCTGGCACTTTCCAGACTTTCGGCATCCTTTATCAGGATGCCCATTTCAGCTCCTTTGCCTATGCCTACCATGATGGCGGTAGGAGTAGCCAGCCCTAAGGCGCAGGGGCAGGCGATAATCAAAACCGTAACGGCGGCCAGAAGTCCGTGGGTAAATCCGTTTTCCGGTTCAAGACATGTCCATAAGATAAACGAAAGCAGGGCGATTCCCATAATGACAGGAACGAAAACAGCCGCAATGCGGTCGACAAGCTTCTGGATGGGCGGCTTGCTCCCTTGGGCATCCTGCACCATTCGTATAATCTGCGACAGCATTGTCTCGCTTCCCACTTTTTCGGCCTTGAAGTGAAAACTTCCTTTTTGATTGATAGTTCCGGCAAAGACTTTTGAGGAAACGGTCTTTTCTACAGGCACGGGTTCGCCGCTCAACATGCTTTCGTCTACGTATGAGCTTCCTTCCGTCACGGTTCCGTCTACCGCAATTTTTTCTCCAGGTTTCACAATGAGTGTATCGCCGGGCTTTACCCGATTGATGTCGGTCTCATGCAGTTCGCCTTGCGGGGTGAGAAGCGTGACGGTCTTGGGCTGTAGCCCCATTAGCTTGCGGATAGCTTCAGATGTGTTGCCTTTAGCCCGTTCTTCCATCAGTCTTCCCAGCAGGATGAAGGCGATGATGACACTCGATGCCTCGAAGTAAATGTGCGGTTGTATGCCTCGGTTCAGCCAGAAATCGGGGAAAAAGAGATTGAACAGGCTGAAAAGATAGGCTATGCCGGTGCTGTTTGCTACCAGAGTGTCCATGTTGGCGCTGCCGTGCCTTGACTGTTTCCACGCATTGATATAGAATCCCCTTCCCATCCAGAAGACAACAGGAGTGGAGAGTAGCCACACAATGTATTTGGCATAAGGCATGTCGATGAAAAACATGCTGATGATGACGATGGGGATAGAGAGCAGAACGGCCCATAAAGCGCGCCTTTTCAGCGTTTGATAGTGGTTTTCGTGGGCATTCTCTGTTTCTTTTGCGCTTTCTTCCTTGTCGGCGGTGATTACAAGGTCATATCCCGCGGCTTGTACGGCGGCCTTCAGACTTTCCGGCGTGCAAAGCTTCGGGTCATATTCCACAGTAGCCGTGGCTGCTGCATAGTTGACGCTTGCGGCGCATACGCCCGGCTGCCGGTTGAGTGTTTTGTCTACCCGTGCGGCACAGGCCGCGCAACTCATTTCGAGCACGGGAAAATCTTTTTTGACGGTTTTTGTTTCGCTCATGATAGGCTGTTGCTTTGATTTGGTTCTTGTTTCTGTCGGCAAAAGTAACAGCTTTTCTTCGTATGTTCTTATATAATTATGGATATGATTTACAGGTTTCAGATTATTTGGTCTAAAGGACGACGTTTTGGCTCTGCCTGTTTTTTGAACTGACTGGGCGGTATTCCTGTTATGCTTTTGAATTGGGCGCTAAGATGCGCTGTGCTTGAGTAGTTCATCAGGTCGGCTATTTCGTTTAGCGAGAGTTCGTCGTAGATTAAAAGTTCTTTAACCCGCTCCACCCGTTGCATGATGAAATATTTCTCGATGGTAATTCCGTTTGTCTCAGAGAAAAGCTTGCTTAGGGTGCTGTAATCCTGTCCGCATCGTTCTGTCAGAAAGTCAGACAGATTGGTATGCAATTCTCCGTTGTATTGGTATATCAGTTCGATGATGGCCTGCTTTATCCGCTCTGTCAGGCGGCTGCGCTTGTCGTCGGTCAGTTCAAAACCCACCGCTTCCAGTCGGTTGCGCACGGTTTCAAGCTGTTCTTTGGTCAGTTTTTCCAGAATCACGGCCCTGCCCAATTCTATCGTTTCCGGTGTAAAGCCTTCGTGCTTCAGGATTTCTTCCACCACCATAATGCAGCGGTTGCAGACCATATTCTTGATATAAAGGGTTGTTCCGTCCATTTGCTCCAGTCTTTATTGTTGCAAAGCTAAATATTTTTTCCGGAATGCGGCAGTAAGAATAAAAGTAATCCTTTGGATGATTGTCCGGACTGGGAGTCAACCGATGCTTTCATGCGGGCACAATCAGTTTTTCATCAGCATGCCTTTGACTTTTCACCGCATTGGAAAATTGGTTTGGAAAGAATGACGCGGTTTGCTCTTGCAGGCGAAACCGCATCGGATTGAGGTTGAATCTTAGATAGACAATTCGTTTAATACCGTAATCAGGCTCTTGTCGATAGGCTTGTTCTTTTTGATGGCTTCGGCAAAAGGAACATAAACGACCTTGTCATTGCGGATGCCGATCATTACATTGCGCTGCCCCTCCATCATTGCCTGAATGGAAGCACATCCCAGACGGCTCGCCAGAATGCGATCGCCCGCGCTTGGAGAGCCTCCACGCTGTAGATGGCCCAATATGGTGACTCTGACATCATATTGCGGATATTCTTTCCTGACGCGTTCAGCGTAGTAGGCGGCTCCTTTGCCCGTGGGACTTTCGGTTACGATCACGATGCTGCTGTTTTTTGTCTTGCGGAAGCCTCGCCCGATGAATTCTTCTAACTGGTCGGTGTCCGTTTGGTCTTCGGGGATGATGGCGGCTTCGGCGCCTGAAGCGATGGCACTGTTTTGCGCGAGAAAGCCCGCGTCCCTTCCCATCACCTCTACAAAAAAGATTCGCTCGTGTGATGTGGCCGTATCGCGAATCTTGTCCACACATTCCACGATGGTGTTCAGCGCGGTGTCATATCCGATAGTCAGGTCTGTGCCCCACAAATCATTGTCGATGGTGCCGGGCAGTCCGATGCATGGCACATCATACTCTTGCGCGAATATGCGCGCGCCCGTCAGAGAACCGTCTCCTCCGATAACAAACAAGGTGTGTATTTTTTCTTTCTGCATCACTTCGTATGCTTTTCTTCTGCCTTCCGGTGTCTCGAATTCCTTCGAACGTGCCGTTTTCAAGATTGTACCTCCGCGCTGGATGATGTTGCTTACATCTTCGGTGGTAAGTTCGCGGATTTCATCATTGATCAGTCCTTCGTATCCCCGGTAGATACCTTTCACTTTGTACCCGTTGCAGATGGCGCTGCGTGTAATGGCGCGGATGGTTGCATTCATCCCAGAAGCGTCTCCTCCTGATGTTAAAATTCCAATGTATCCTTCTTTCATCTTTTTAGCCTTTTAAAAGTTTTTGATGTGTGTTGTTTCTGAATCTCTTTGCAGAGTCTTCATCATGTTTCAACAAAAACAAGTCCATCTTTGGATTGTTTTCTTAAATTAACTCTTCGTGATGGAAATAGAGGAATGTGCAGGTACGAATGCCATCTTGTCAGCCTGGAATTTTTTTTGAAAGGAGTATAAAAAAAGAATCAGGCAACATCTGTAGGTGTTTGCCTGATTCTCCGGAGAGCGGAAGACGGGACTCAAACCCGCGACCCTCAGCTTGGAAGGCTAATGCTCTATCAACTGAGCTACTTCCGCATTGTTCTTTGGCGGTGGGCAAGGATGGATTCGAACCACCGAAGGCGTAAGCCAGCAGATTTACAGTCTGCCCCATTTGGCCACTCTGGTACTTGCCCGGCATTTGTAGGATTAAAAAGAGAGCGGAAGACGGGACTCAAACCCGCGACCCTCAGCTTGGAAGGCTAATGCTCTATCAACTGAGCTACTTCCGCATTGTTCTTTGGCAGTGGGCAAGGATGGATTCGAACCACCGAAGGCGTAAGCCAGCAGATTTACAGTCTGCCCCATTTGGCCACTCTGGTACTTGCCCGTCTGCATCAGATAAAGCTTTTCATAACTCCTTTCAAATGCGACGCAAAGGTACGACTATTTTTTTAATTTGCAAGAAAAGTCTATCATTTTTATTGCGGTGACTGCACATTCATCACCTTTATTGCCTAATTTTCCTCCTGCACGCTCTTCTGCCTGCTGCATGTTGTTGGTTGTAATCAGTCCGTAAACGACCGGAATGTCTGTTGTTGCGTTCAGGTAGGCAATGCCTTGTGTCGCTCCGGCGCAGACATAATCGAAATGGGGAGTATCGCCGCGCACCACACAGCCCAGTGCAATGACAGCGTCCACCTTTTCACTTTTTATCAGTTGTGCTGAACCGAATGTCAGTTCAAAGCTTCCCGGCACTGTTTGTATCAGGATGTTTTCTTCTTTTGCCCCGTGTCTTTTCAGGGTTTCCACCGCCCCTTTCAGCAATGCTCCCGTTATGTTGAAGTTCCATTCAGAGACTACGATGCCGAAGCGCATGGCTGATGCGTCGGGCACGGAGTTAAAATCGTAATCTGAAAGATTGTGATAAGCTGTAGCCATAGTGATTGATTAATTTAAAGGCACGGAGTACATGGATTGTGCGGAAAAAATCCGTATTACCCGTGTAGTCCGTGCCTGTGTGAGTGTATAAATGTGATTATTTTACAGAAGCCCGTTCGATATACTTGTCAATATCCATTGCTTGGAAAGAGTTCGGATATTTTGTCTTGACTTGTTTGTAGGCTTCTATCGCTTCAGCGTTTTTGCCTTGCTTCTCCAAAATCTGTCCGGCCTGAATCAGATATACCGGACTCAAGGAGTTGCTTTCAGCGCGGTTGGCTGCTTTCAGCAGAGTGGCGGCTGCTTTGTCGAGTTGTCCCATTTGGGCGTAACAGTTGCCCAGTGTCCCGATGACGGCCGGAGCAACCAACTGGTCGTCGGCACTGAACTTGTCCAGATATTTTGTCGCGTCTTCATATTTTCCCAACTGGGCATAGCAGATTCCCACATAGGCATTGGCCAGATTTCCGGCTGCCGTTCCGCTGAATTCGTCCGCCAGTTTGATGAAGCCGGCATATCCAAGGCTGTCTCCGTTAAGGGCGGCCTCGTAGTTGTCTGCTCCAAAATATTGTTCGCCTCTGAAGATAGCTTCGGATGCCTTCTGTTCTTTCGGCTCTGAGATGAAGTGTCTGTATCCGAGGAAACCGCATACGATGATTACCACAGCGGCAACACTGCCTAACATTACGTTCTTGTACTTAATCAGAAATGCTTCTGAAGCCGTTATCGCCTCATCTACATTCAAAGGATCATGAGTGTGTTTTTGTTCAGTCATTTTTTATCTTCGTTTTATTATTATCTGCTGTTGCATTTTGGACAGCAAAAGTAATTTATTTATGTTTATAAATGAAATTTGCAGGCAGGTTTTTTTAGCAATCTTGCTTTTATTGCTATTTTTGTGCGTGAAAACGGATAGAATTATGTGGTTGAAGCGCATTTCCATATTGAATTATAAGAATATAGAGCAGGTTGACCTTGCTTTTTCCCGCAAGATGAACTGTATCATTGGCAGGAACGGGATGGGAAAGACCAATCTGATGGATGCCGTGTATTATCTTTCGTTCTGCAAGAGCGCTACAAATCCGATAGATTCGCAGAATATCCGCCACGGGCAGGAGTTTTTTGTCATTCAGGGCTTTTACGAAACGGACAATGAAGAGCCGGAAGAGATTTATTGCGGACTGAAGCGCAGGCAGAAGAAGCAGTTCAAGCGGAATAAAAAGGAATATTCCCGTTTGTCCGACCATATCGGACTGGTTCCTCTTGTCATGGTCTCGCCGGCCGACGCGCAACTGATCGCCGGCGGGAGCGAAGAGCGCCGACGCTTTATGGATGTCGTGATATCGCAGTTTGATCGGGAATATCTGGATGCGCTGATCCGCTACAACAAGGCTTTGCTCCAGCGGAATGCATTGCTGAAGGCGGAAGCGGAACCGGAGGATTCGTTGATGGAAGTGTGGGAAGAGATGATGGCTTCAGCAGGAGAAACGGTTTTTCGCAAGCGCTGCGAGTTCATTGAGGAGTTTGTTCCTGTCTTTCAATCCTATTATTCTTATATTTCTCAAGACCGCGAACGGGTGAGTCTGGCTTATCAGTCGGATGCCGGACAGGGGAATCTGTTGACTTTGCTGCGTGAAAGCAGGCAGCGTGACCGTGTTATGGGCCATTCGCTGAAGGGGATACATAAGGATGACCTGATAATGCGTCTGGGGGAATATCCCATGAAGCGGGAAGGTTCGCAGGGGCAGAACAAGACATTCCTGATAGCCTTGAAGCTGGCGCAGTATGAATTTCTTAAGCGTACGGGAAGCCGGACGACTCCTTTAGTCTTGCTGGATGATATATTCGACAAACTGGACGCTTCGCGTGTGGAGCAGATTGTGAAACTGGTGGCGGGAGACAGTTTCGGCCAGATTTTCATTACGGATACCAACCGCGAACATCTGGATAAAATCTTGAAAAAGGTAAAAGGTGACTATAAGCTGTTTGAAGTGGAAGACGGCGTGGTGACAGAGCGGGAGGAAACGGATCATGAAAAGGAATAATACGGAGCAGATAGGGGATGTAATCAGGCAGTTCCTCCGTCAGGAAGGACTGGAGACCCCGCTTAACGAGTATCGTCTGGTGGATGCGTGGAAAGATGTCGTAGGCTCTGTCATCATGCGCTATACGACAAATTTATATATAAAGAACCAAACGCTTTATGTGCATCTGTCTTCCTCTGTAATTCGTCAGGAGCTGATGATGGGACGCGAGCTGCTGGTGCGCAATCTGAATGCGAAAGTCGGTGCCCAGGTAATAGCAAACATCATTTTCCGCTGAGGCAGAGGCGGCCGTTTTCTGTCCAGACTTCGTTCATGGGGCAGTCAAACGGGTCGGTGGGTATTTCCATACAAATCTGGAAATGGAAGCAGATGCCTATATTGTAAGACGAAAGTTTGGGAAGCAGCCGGTCATAATATCCTTTTCCCCTGCCCAAACGGTTCCCTTTCCGGTCGAAAGAAACTCCGGGGACAATGGCCAAATCTATTTTCTGTAAGTTTGTAAGCACTTCGCCGGTAGGCTCTTCGATGCCGTAGCTTCCTTTGCGCAAGTCTTGTTTGCCTGTATAATAATGTAGTTCCAGCTCGTCACCTTTTACCGTGGGCAAGACAATCCGCTTTTCCTTGCTCCATCGTTCTACGAAATCATGCGTCTGAACTTCGTCTGGCAAGGAGTAATAGAGCAGAACGGTGCGGGCTTCTGTGAAGCGCGGATGTTTTTCCAGCTGCTTTAACAGTAGGGCAGACCACTCCTGCAGCAGTTTGTCCGACTGTTGCTTTTTCTTTTTGGCGATAAGCGTGCGCAGTTGTCTTTTTGTATCCATCTGTTCGGCAGATAAGGTAAGGGGATAAAAGGCTATGCCGGGATTTGACGGCGGTCGGGATATGGCCTTGCAAAAGTTTCATGCCGGCAAAACAGTATTTTCCATAAGATGGAAAGTCTGTTTTGCCGGTATGAAATCCCGGCAGACAGCCTGTTTCTGTTTTTAATTGATGGCTGTGTCTGTTTCTTCCGGTGCTTTAGGGAAAGATTCTCCTTTCTCCAAGACCTCCAGAGCCTTCAATACGGTATTGTCTGATTGGTTCATGTACTGGATGGAGGCTTCCATTCCCAATACGTTGTAGATGATGTTTCCGTAAAGACTTAGTTCAAACAGCTTTCTGGACTTCTGCATGAGGTTGTTGCGCCGTTTCAGTCCTTTCTTTTCAGCCCATGCCGCAAATTTTTCAAGGATGTTTTGAGTCTTCAGATAAGCCAGCAGTTCGGCCGCGGTCTCGTATTTCTGAAGTTTGCTGCGGTTGGTGTCGGTATAATAAAAGGAATAGCGGATGGTCAGACCCCTGTTGTCGGCCATACGGAAATAGGAAGTCATGCCTGTGGTGTCTTGCGGAACGAATATGTCGGGCATGATGCCTCCGCCGCCATATACCGGACGCCCCAGATTGGTATGGTAAACCTCTTTTTCATTCTGCTTGATACTGTCGGCCGAGAAGAACTCTCCGTGTTCGTATCTCGTAATCAAATCCAGTTCGTATTCTTCCCCTTTCCCTTTTTCGTAGGGCTTTTGGATGCATCTGCCCGAGGGAGTATAATAGCGGGCTATGGTCAGACGGATGGCCGAGCCGTCGCTGAATTCGATTGGCTGCTGCACCAGACCTTTCCCGAAAGAGCGTCGTCCGATGATTGTACCGCGGTCATTGTCCTGGATGGCGCCGGCAAAGATTTCGCTGGCCGAAGCTGAAATCTCGTTTGTCAGCACGATAAGCGGCATTTGTTGGCTGCTTCCCGTTCCGTTTGAAGTATAGTCCTTGCGCGGATACTTGCGTCCTTCCGTGTAAACAATCAGGCGATTGTTGGGAAGGAACTCGTTAACCATCTGGATTGCCACTTCCATATATCCTCCGGTATTGCTCCGCAGGTCTATTATCATGCCTTGACAATTCTGTTGGTTCAGCTTGGCCAAGGCGATTAACAGTTCTGCATAGGTCGTTTCACCGAACTTGTTGACCTTTATGTATCCGAACTTGTCGTTTATCATATAGGCGGCATCGACACTTTTTACCGGAATGTCTCCGCGGACTACGGTGAAATGGAGCGTTTCCTTTTCTCCCTGTCGGAAGACTCCTAATTTGACTTTGCTTCCCTTAGGGCCTTTGAGCCTCTTCATGGCTTCCGAGTTGGTTACAATCTTGCCCACGAAAGCCGAATCGTCTATCTCAATGATGCGGTCGCCTGCCATCAGTCCCACTTTCTCTGACGGCCCTCCCTGAATGACATCGTTTATCTGGATAGTGTCGTCTTGGATTGTGAACTGGATGCCCACTCCGCTGAAGCTTCCCTTCAGCTCTTCGTTGACAGCCTCTAATCTTTTGGCAGGAATGTAAGAGGAATGCGGGTCAAGCTCGGAGAGAATCAGCGGCATGGTCTCTTCCACCAGGTCGCTGATCTTTACCGTATCCACATATTGGTCGTCGATAATGCGCAACAAAGCGTTCACCTTGTTGGAAGTGGTGTTGATAATGCCAAGTTTGTTCCCTGAAAAATGATTGGCATAGAATGTCCCGATGGCGATGCCCGCTACCAAACAGGCGGCCAGCAGGAAAGGAATGAAACGAGTATTGTTCTTCATGGCGTTATTCTTCGTTGGGATTTAGGTAGATTACTTCAATGTCTGCGCGCTTCAGGAGATTCAGCCCGTCTTCCAGGCGATACTTTTCGGCGTATACCACACGCTTGATGCCGGCCTGTATGATAAGTTTGGCGCACTCTATGCAGGGCGAAGCCGTGACATACATGGTCGCCCCTTCGCTGCTATTGTTTGAGCGCGCTATCTTGGTGATGGCGTTTGCTTCGGCGTGCAATACATAAGGTTTGGTCAGTCCGTTTTCGTCTTCGCAAATGTTTTCAAATCCGGAAGGCGTACCGTTGTATCCGTCTGAAATAATCATCTTGTCTTTTACTATCAATGCCCCCACTTTCCGGCGGGTGCAGTAGGAGTTTTCGGCCCAGATGGTGGCCATGCGCATATAGCGTCTGTCAAGTATTTCTTGCTTATGTTCGGATGTTTCCATAATGTTTACGTTCAGTTGTCATGCCTTGTGGTGAGTTGTATGCAGCTTGTTCTTGACTCAGGTGCCAGTTGCAAAGTCTTGCTGTCTCCTCTGTAATACCGGGCGTTCTCCAGTCTTTGGATGAATTCCTTGCTCATTCCGGAAAGATTGTCGGACGATGGGCTCAGCTGAGTGAAGGAAACGGAACGGTCTTTCGGGTCGGCAGACCATTTTCCCGTAAAGCGCTGCGTTCCCAGACTGCCTTCCAGGGTTCCGTCCTCGTTGAAAACCACCGTAAAGCTGTTCAGTATTTCCAGATTCTTGCTGTTGGGGGGATATATTGCCTTGCTATGATTGTCGTAAGTCTTGTCCCAATCCACTCCTGTATAGCAGTTGACCGCCCTCCATGTCCCGCTTGTGAAGATTTCGAACACGTCGTCTTCCTGGCATCCGCAGAACAAAAGAGGAGCAAGCATGAATATAAAGTATATCAGTCTTTTCATATAATTTGTTTGTTATTTGATTCCGTTTCTATGCAGCAGGGCGTCAATCGTAGGCTCTTGTCCGCGGAAGCGTTTGTAGAGCGTCATCGGATGTTCTGTCCCTCCCTTCGACAGAATATGCTCCCGGAATAATTGCGCCGTCTCCTTATCAAAAATTCCTTTTGCCTTGAACAAAGAAAAAGCGTCAGCGTCCAAAACTTCCGCCCACTTATAGCTATAATATCCGGCGGCATAGCCTCCCGACATGATATGCCCGAACTGAACGCTCATGCATGCTTCCTTAACATCCGGAAGCACCTGAGCTTCTTTCCATGCGGCCTTTTCATATGTCCTTACATCCCCTTCAAAAAGTGTGTGGCGTGTATACCAGGCCATGTCCAGCAATCCGAAACCGACCTGACGCAGGCATGCATAAGCCACGTTGAAGTTTGAAGCGTCGATGATTTTCTGTATCAAATCGTCGGGGATTGGTGTCTCTGTCTGGTAATGACAGGCAAAGGTATTCAAAAAATCCCTTTCAATCGCAAAGTTTTCCATGATTTGTGAGGGAAGTTCAACAAAGTCCCAGTAAACGTTTGTCCCGCTCAAACTTTTGAATCGCGTGTCGGCGAATATGCCATGCAGGGCATGTCCGAATTCGTGCAAGAAAGTCGTGACTTCTGAGAAAGTCAATAAAGACGGTTTGCCGGCAGTCGGTTTGGTGAAGTTCATGGTTACCGATACGTGCGGACGGCTGTTTTCTCCGTTGTCTTCAGTCCATTGCTCCTTATAGCTTGTCATCCATGCTCCCGAACGTTTTCCGGCCCGGGGATAGAAGTCTGTATAGAGTACGGCAAGGTAGCTTCCGTCTTTATCATAAACTTCGTATGCCTGTACATCGGGATGATAAACCGGGATGTCCTTGTTTTCACGGAATGTAATCCCGTATAGCCGTGTGGCCAGTCCGAAGACTCCTTGCTTTACCCGGTTCAATTCAAAATAAGGTCTTAATGCTTCTTCATTAAAATCGAATTTCCTGTTCTTTAGCTTTTCGGCATAATAAGAAAAGTCCCAGGGCATAAGTTGGAACTGGCCGCCCTCCGTTTCTTTTGCCAAAGCTTCTATTTCAGCTATCTCTTTGTTTGCTGTCGGAGTATAGGCTTCGAGCAGCTGGTTCAAGAGCTTATATACATTGACGCTGCTTTCAGCCATCCGTTTGCGCAGCACATAATCGGCATAATCGGTGAATCCGAGAAGCTGGGCTACCTGCATGCGGAGGTTTACCAATTGCTTGACGATTTCTTGATTGTCGTATTCGTCATTATGAATGCACTGTGTGTTGTATGCCATATACATTTGCTTCCGTAGGCCGCGGTTGCTGCAGTATTTCATAAAGGGCACATAGCTTGGAGCCTGCAATGTAAAAATCCATCCGTCCTTGCCTTTTTCTTTTGCCGTATAGGCAGCGGCCTCTATGATACTGTCCGGAAGACCGTCTAAGTCCTTCTCTTCGGTCAGTATCAGCTCATATTTATTGGTTTCCTTCAGGTGATTCTGGGAGAAACGCAGGGTGAGTGAGCTCAGTTCCATGCTGCATTTGCGGAATTTCTCCTTGTCTTCATCCGACAGATTGGCACCGTTACGGGTGAAACCATCGTATGTCTTTTCGAGCAGGGTCTTTTCTTCCGGCGACAATCCCAGAGAGTCGCGTCGTTCGTATACGTGTTTAATGCGGGCGAACAGTTCACTGTTCAGACTGATATTGTTGCTGTGCTCGGATAATTCCGGCATCATTTTTTCGGCGATGGCATCCAGTTCGTCGCATGTCTCGGCACTCATCAGGTTGAACATTACCGTAGTGACGCGGTCAAGCAGCTTTCCGGCGTTTTCCAAGGCCAATACCGTATTGGCGAAAGTGGGAGATTCCGGATTGTCCGTAATGCGCTTTATTTCTTCATCTTCTGTCCGCATGCCTTCACGCAGTGCAGGTTCATAGTCGGACAGCTTTATCAGATTGAATGGCGTTGTTTCGTGTGGGGTTTGATAGGCTTGTAAAAATGGATTCTCTCTCATATCTTTAGTTTTTCTCTTATTTTAAAGCGGTAGGTTCGGCAGCCCGGACAAGCGAGGCAAGGTCGTGGATTATTATTTTCTTGCGGTTCAGACGGATCAAGCCGTCTTCCTGCCATTCATTCAGTGTCCTCGACACGTTTATACGGGCTTCGTCTATCAGGTATGCCAGATCTTCCATTCTTATGGATAAGGTCTTGACTCCTGTCGGAGTATTGCATCTCGACAGGATGAAGTTGACAATTTTTTCTTGTATATTTCTGGCATTGCCGTTCCACAGCTTGGAATGAGCGGTTTGGGCGCGGTTGCTGATCATATTCAAATAATTAAGATTGAATATTTCATAGTTCGTGAGCTGGGTCAGGATGTATCTTTTGTCGATGAGCAGGGCATCCACATCGCTTGCGGCCTTATAGGAAGCCGTGTAGTAAGTATGCATTCCGAAGAGTGAATAAGGCTCGATGACATTCGGGCTTTCCAATGTTTCGTTGAGGATATACAGATGGCTTTCGTTTTCAGCTTCCGTAACGACCTGACCGTTCAGGATAAAAATCAGCTGGCTGCAGGTTTCTCCTTGTCTTGTCAGATAAGTCCCTTTGTCGTATTTGTGGAAATGCAGTTTGACTTTCTCCAAAATGTTGGTAAAGTCCGTTTTACATAATCCTTGAAAAAGGGGAAGCTGCAAAAGCCTGTCGTACATCGTAGTTTTCATACCTAATTAACTTTATTAAGTTATCATTTAACATACAAAAGTAGCGATTAATTCGATAGGCTGCTGCTTCGTCCCCGTTGTTTTACCTTTTTTATTGTTTCTTACAGTCTGATAATGTTTGTCTCTCTGTTGGAAGATGGCCGGAAAAGCCTTAACTTTGTGCTTCGAATGATTAAACTAAATGCAGTATGGGTACTTTTGATTTTCAGGAAACACTGAGTGCTTTCATTGTTTTGTTTGCGGTGATTGATATCTTTGGAGCGATTCCGATTGTGCTGGACTTGAAGCAGAAAGGTCGTTCGGTCAGTCCGGTGAAGGCTACTCTGATTGCTTTTGTACTTTTGATGGGATTCTTTTTCGCCGGCGACATGATATTGCGCCTGTTTCAGGTCGACATCGCTTCTTTTGCAGTAGCCGGTTCGTTTGTCTTGTTTATGATGGCGTTTGAAATGATTCTCGATATCGAGATTTTCAAGAATCTGGGCCCGATAAAGGAAGCCACTCTTGTGCCGCTGGTCTTTCCGTTGCTGGCGGGAGCAGGGTCTTTTACCACTTTGCTTTCGTTGCGCGCAGAATATTCCACTCTCAATATCATCATTGCCCTTACCTTGAATATGGTATGGGTATGGATTGTGCTGAAAATGACCGACCGCATCGAGCGTTTGCTTGGGAAGGGGGGAATTTATATTATCCGGAAATTTTTCGGAATCATCTTGTTGGCCATTGCCGTCCGCCTGTTTACCGCCAACATCACCACGCTGATAGAGCAGTTTCATGCCGTGCAGTGAGTAGGGCAGTGCGGTGCAGGTCTTTTTTCATTCTTTCCCGGCGATATTTTCATAAGGGTGAAAGCGCCATTTCTTCAGCATGAAAATTTTTTTAAATAGGACGGAAATGTTAAATTAAAAAAAGCGGATAAACTTTTCCTGCATTTACGGTTCTAATGTGCAAAGACTGACTTGTACAAGCTTGCTTTAGAAGAAAAAAAGTGTAACCCTAAAAAGATGGAATGATGAAGACCAATTATTTGTTTTATGCTATAGTTTTGGCAGTTTTCGTGTGCGGCGGAAGCCGTTTGTCCGCTCAAGACAGACCGGCAAAAGAGCGTTTCACTCCGGAGCATCGGATGGAAATCCGGGCAAGGCACATGCAAGAGCGTCTGATGCTTGATGAAAAGACCGGCGAGAAGTTTGTTTCTCTTTATAAGGAATACTTGCGCGACTTGCAGGATTGCAGAAAAGAGCCTCTGAAAGGTGAACTTACGGATGCCCGGATAAAGGAAAACCTGAAGAAAGAGTTGGAAATGAAGCGTTCGGTCATTAAGACAAAGGAAAAATATCTGGATAAATTCTCAAAATTCCTGAGTGCTCGTCAGCTGGAGGTGGTATTCAAATCTCCGCGCCGTCCGTCGGCCAGACATTTCAGACCTCATTGTGGCCCGGGATGCCACCACAAAGAGCCGTGGAGGCATGCGGTCAACAGGTAGCGATATAAAGCTTTCCGTCTTCCTGCCGGAGCTTTTCTTCGGCAAGAAGATAGGAAAGCACCTTTTTCACATGCATTTGGTTTTCGCTTCTTAGTTTCTCCATCAGTTCGTGGGGCGTAAGAGGCGAACTTGACAAAAGGGAACGGATCCGGTTTTCAATATCTGAAAATTCTGTTTGCCTTATGTCAGACCGGCGTCTGGCCAGACAAACATCACATTGCCCGCAGTTGTTCTCGTTTTTTTCTCCGAAATAGCGGAGCAGCATCCGGCTGCGGCACTTGTCGTTTGTCTCGGCATATTCAAGCATTGCCCTGATGCGGCGGACATAGCTTTCTTTCCGGTCTTCGTATACCTCCCGTGCAAGACGGATATGCCGCGTGTCCTGACGCTCTTGGGTATAGATGATGTAGGGCGTTTTCTTGCCTGGAATATAGTGCAGGATATGGCGTTTCGTGAGCAGTATCAGCGTCTCATAAACTTGTTGGCGCGTTATTCCGGTGCGTAGGGCGAGTGTTTCTTCGTTGATGTATGCATAATCGCTGAAGACTCCCGTGTAAAGACGCAGGATGTTGCGGATAAGATTTTCGGTGTCCGCATTGTTTTCATGGATGCGATACAGTTCATCCCGCCGCAAGGTAAATATGATACGCGAATTATTGTCCTGCTCGTCGGTGTATTCCAAGTATCCGGCACGGGTAAGAATCTTCAGCGCGCTGTCGGCCTGTATAGGGAAATGTTTGAAATTGCGGCAGAATTCATCGATATTGAACGCAAAGACGCGTCCTTTTCCTTCGCCCATCGGCATCTGGTAATAGTAGTTTATGTCCTCATATACTTTACGGATATATTCTTTGTCGGGGAACGTATCCGAAATTCGCTTCTTCAAAACAGCCTTGTCGCTTCGGGAATAAAGCAGGATTGCATAAGCCTTGTTCCCGTCGCGTCCTGCTCGTCCGGCTTCCTGGAAATAGGCTTCCGGCGAGTCTGGAAAGTCAATATGGATGACTAACCGCACATCCGGCTTGTCTATTCCCATACCAAACGCGTTGGTTGCTACCATCACGCGGCATTTATCATTCTGCCAATCCTTCTGTCTTGCATCTTTGATGTCGTTGTTCAGTCCGGCATGATAAAATGTGGCGGTAATGCCGTTTTCGTTTAAGAAAAGGGCCGTTTCTTTGGTTTTCCCGCGGTTTCGCGTGTATACGATGGCGGCTCCGTCCACGCTTTTCAGGATGTGAAGCAACTCTTCGCTCTTGTTTTCCGTATGGCGGACTACATAAGCCAGATTTTTCCTTTCGAAGCTCATCCGGAATACATTCTCTTTCCGGAAGGCGAGCTTGGTCTGAATGTCTTTTACGACTTCAGGCGTAGCCGTAGCCGTCAGTGCCAAAACCGGAATGTCTGGCAGCAATTTCCGTATTTCGGCTATCTTAAGGTAGGCCGGGCGGAAGTCATATCCCCATTGGGATATGCAGTGCGATTCGTCAATAGCAATCAAGCTCACTTTCATATAATGGAGTTTGGCCTGGAAAATCTCTGTTCCCAACCGTTCGGGCGATATGTAAAGGAATTTGTAGTTGCCGAAAATGCAGTTTTCCAGGGTGACGATGATTTCTTCACGTGTCATCCCGGAATAAACGGCGGCCGCCTTGATGCCCCGCTCACGGAGATTGTGCACCTGGTCTTTCATTAAGGCGATAAGAGGCGTGATGACGAGGCATAATCCCGGCATGGCAAGGGCGGGAACCTGAAATGTGACGGATTTTCCACCTCCGGTGGGCATCAGTCCCAACGTGTCTTGTCCGTTTCCGATGCTGTTGATGATGTCTTCCTGTATTCCCCGAAAATTGTCGAACCCCCAATATTGCTTGAGGATGGCTTTATAGTCCATATCTGTGAAAGCGGTAAAGTGAAGGTAAAGAAACAAGGAATGGAAGCGGTTGCCGCCTGAGGCACTCTTTTCTATTCCTTGTTTCTTTGTTTTTATTTGAATGTAGGCTTGATATCTTCAATCTGCAGCTGGATTTCCCCCCGCTTGTGCGTGTTTTCCTCTATCGTATAGCAGATATTGAAAGACTGTTTGGTCTTGATATAACGCACTTGCGAGCTTTGGCCGAAAGCAATTCCGTTCATTACATTGTTCGACTTGTTGTCTACCAGTTCCAATTTGATGTGTTCCTGGTCTCTTCCCACCACTTTGCTTGTGCCATAGTCGTATACGTTCTGGGTGATAAATACGGGCTTATGGTTGTCCGGCCCGAAAGGATTGAACTTTTTCAGGTCGAAGAAGAACTTCGGCGTGATATCACGGAAATCCAACTGGGCGTCGATGTCGATGGTAGCGCTTGTCTGTTCGGGCAGAATATGGTTGGTGACATACTCTTCGAAACGGCGCGTAAATTCCGGCACGTTTTCTATCTTCATGGAAAGTCCGGCTGCATAGGTATGCCCTCCGAAGTTCTCAAGCAAGTCTCGGCAATGCTCTATTGCTTTATACACGTCAAAGCCGGAAACTGACCGGGCGGAGCCGGTAGCCAGATTTTCCGTACGTGTCAGCACGACGGCCGGCCGGTAGTAGATTTCGGTAAGGCGTGAAGCAACTATGCCGATCACCCCTTTGTGCCAGGCTTCGTTATAGATGACAATCGAGCGCCGCTCAGACAAATCCGACAGTTTGTCCACTATCCGGTTGGCTTCTTCTGTCATGCTTTTGTCGAGATCCTTGCGGGTTTCGTTGTACCGGTTTATGCGATTGCTCTTTTCGAGTGCTGTCTGAAAATCTTTTTCGATAAGCAGGTCGACAGCTTCCTTGCCGTTTTGTATTCTTCCCGAAGCGTTGATGCGCGGCCCTATCTTGAATACAATGTCGCTGATGGTTATTTCTTTGTCGGAAAGTCCGCATACATCGATGATTGCCTTCAGGCCGACGCTGGGATTGGAATTAAGCTGGCGCAAGCCGTGATAGGCCAGAACACGGTTTTCCCCCATGATAGGGACTATGTCGGACGCAATGCTGACGGCCACCAAGTCAAGCAAAGGAGTCAGCTGATGGAACTCAATTCCGTTATTGAGGGCGAAAGCCTGCATGAACTTAAAGCCTACGCCGCATCCTGACAGGTGCTTGTAAGGATAGGTCGAGTCTTCGCGCTTGGCATTCAGTATGGCGACGGCGGGAGGAAGCGCCTCGTCCGGAACATGGTGGTCGCATATGATGAAGTCGATGCCTTTCTCTTTGGCATAAGTGATTTCCTCTACAGCCTTTATGCCGCAGTCTAAGACGATTACCAGTTTGACTCCCGTTTCGTAGGCATAGTCTATTCCTTTTTTTGAAACCCCATAGCCCTCGTTGTAACGGTCGGGGATGTAATAGTCTATGTTCGAATAAAATTGCTGAAGGAATTTATAAACCAGTGCAACGGCTGTTGTGCCGTCCACATCATAGTCTCCATACACGAGGATGCGCTCCTTCTTTCCCATCGCCTTATTCAAGCGCTCCACCGCCCGGCTCATATCCTTCATTAGAAACGGGTCATGTAGTTCGCTCAGCTGCGGGCGGAAGAACCGCTTCGCTTCTGCGGCGGAGGTTATACCCCGCTCAAGCAGCAGTTTGCACAGGATAGGGCTTATTCCTATCTCTTTGGCCAGTGCTTTAGCTGCTTCTCTTTGCTCTTGTGTAGGAGGTCGATAGTTCCATTTGTAGTTCATTTATATCTGTTTTTCTTTTATTTCTGCTTTTTGGTCAGGGCATTCGTTGCCTTGCATGCCCTGAGGCTGTGGAAAGGTTTTGGCTTCCTGAAAAACATTCCCTGCTGAAAAAAAGTTTTGCCGGGAGCAGCCTGATTTTTCATCAGCGTCAAAATATGTTTTCACTGTGTCAAATCAAAAGATGAAACACCGACCTTTCCTCATTCAATCCGTAAAGTTAGAAAAAAAGAAAGATAAAACGGCCGATTCCGTTATTAAATTTATGGAATCGGCCGTTTTATTATTTGTAATCTGTCTATTTTAACAGATTATAAGCCTAACTTCTTGGCGATGGCATCAGGTATCGCGTCTTTGTGAATCAGTATATTCAGCGTCTTGTATTTGGCAAAGGCTTTGGAAGCATACCAGATTCCTTTGTATTTGCCGCTTTTTCCCCATGAGTTCTTGACCATATAATACTCTTTTCCGTTCTGGTCTTTGGCCAGACCGTATATCAGCATGCCGTGGTCGTCGGTGGTTTCCCAATTGTCGAATGCGGTCTGACGCATTTCTTGAGTCACTTCAATTTCGGGAAGAGGCTTGCTTGTCAGTTCTTTGCGCTTGTCTGCCTTACTGAGTCCCAACCAGCGAGCCATGTCTGATCCTGTCAATTCCGCTCCTTTGGCGGCATTCGGGCAAACTGCCACGCCGTCGCGCGTGAATCCTTCTTCGCTCACGTCGGCTCCCCATGCGAATGTATAGCCGTTGTTGACGGCATAATCCATCACTTCCATCAGTTCGTCAATCGGCAGATTATAAGACAAGGCATTGCGCCAGTTGTCTTGAACCTCGATGAAGAACTGGGTATAAAACGGATGGTGTGTAAATGAAGTCAGCGAAACATAGTCGTCAGGATTCAGTTTCAAGACTTCATCGGCAAAAGTTCTCGGAGTATATGTCTTTCCCTTATAGGTGAATTTTTCCGGACATTCTCCTAAATAAGTGTCGTAGATGGCGGCAAGCCCTTTCTTCCATACCGGAGAAAGCTTGCTTTGCTTTCCTTTTCCGATGGCTTCAACGTATGCTCCTGCCACGGCATCCAGTTCATTATGGTTGGGCAAAGAGTCCCCGTACATGATTCCGGGCATGGCTTCTTGGGGTACCATGCCGTATTTTTCGTAACATACCAGGATGTCTTCAAAACTTCCTCCGGGAGAAAACGAAGCATCGCCGTGGTATCGCACGTAATTTTCGCCGCGTTCTTCCATTGTCTTATGGACAACGAACATTTCAGACAGGTCGAATTCTCCTTGTCCCAATCGCAACAGTTCAGCTTCAAGGAATCCGAGTGTGGAGAATGACCAGCAAGTGCTGGATTGGTTCTGGTTTTTGATGGAAGTGATAGGGCTTTCTTTTATTGTAGTAAAAACAAAGCCTTCGTTTTGCTTGTCTTTTGCCGGTTCTTCAGCATACATGCTGCCAAAACAGAGGCTTAAAGCAGCAAGGGCAATCAGTTTGTTCATTGGTTATTCAGTTTATAAAGTTATTGATAATATTATTCGTTCATGATAGTTTCCACTTCCTCGGGAGTGATCGGTATGTGCTTTTCTCCGGTAAAGCGTGAGCCGTCCGGCGTTATCAATATATCATCTTCCAGGCGGATGCCTCCGAAATCCTTGTATTTCTCGATTGCATCAAAGTTCAGAAAGTCTGCATGCAGCTTTTCCGCTCTCCATTTGTCAATCAAGGCAGGGATAAAGTAGCATCCCGGTTCGTCTGTAATGACGAATCCCTCCTGCAGCCGGCGTCCCATGCGGAGGGAAGCCAGACCGAACTGGGCGGACGGCTGAATTTCATCGTCGTATCCCACATAGTTTTGTCCGAGATCTTCCATGTCATGCACATCAAGCCCCATCATGTGTCCTAATCCGTGCGGCAAGAACAAGGCATGGGAACCGGCATTTACCGCATCCTCCACGTTGCCTTTCATCAGTCCCAAATCTTTTAGTCCCTGCGCCAAAACCTTGCATACTTCTAAGTGAACGGACTTGTAGGTAATGCCCGGACGCGCGAGTTCCAGTGCCTTGTCATGGCAAGCCAATACAATATTGTATATATCAAGCTGCCGGCTTGTGAATTTGCCGCCTACAGGAACGGTTCGCGTATGGTCAGAACAGTAGCAGCTCATTAGTTCGGCACCCGCATCGGTCAGCATCAAACGACCTTTTTCCAACGTATGGCTGTGGTCGTGGTTATGCAAAGTCTGTCCGTTTTGGGTAAGGATGGTGGCGAACGATACCATCCGGCCGTAGGAAGAAGCGATGCCGTCCAGCACACCGGCTATGTATTGTTCCGAGATGCCCGGCTTGCAAAGCCGCATTGCTGTGGTGTGCATTTCATATCCCACGTTGCAAGCCTTGTCTATCTCCGCTATTTCGCAAGGTTCCTTAACGGAGCGGAGCGATACGATGGCTTTTATCAGTTCCGTTGAAGCATGCTTTCGTGTCAGTGAAGCGCGGATTCCCGTCAGGTCTTCCAGTAGCAGCATGTTGTCATGACGGTAGGGCGGAAGGAAATGAATCTTTCGGCGCTGGGCGATGGCCTTGCTTACCATTTCTTTCATCTTGTCATAAGCGAAGCTTTTCTCGACGCCCACCCGGGCGGCCAGTTCCTTGACACTCGGCTGAGGCCCCATCCAAATGATATCGTCCATGTCCACATCATCGCCGAAGAAGTAGTCTTCGCCGTTGTCGGCATCAATAATGCCGGCGTATCCCGGATGGGAATGCCCGAAGAAATAGACAAAGGAACTGTCTTGACGGAACTTATATGTGTTGTCCGGATAGTTGGCGGGAGCTTCATTGTTTCCAAGCAGGAGGATGAGTCCGTTTCCTATCTTTTTGCGCAGAGCCTTGCGCCGGTTTTGGTAAATGAGAGAGTCAAACATAGTTATTTCATTTAAATGTCATATCCTTGTGATGTGTGCATGATTTGTAATGCAAATGTAACAAATAAATCAGAAGACTGTCGGCTTTATCTTGAAAAAATATATATTTGTAAGAGATAAACAAATGTGTATGGAGATGGATTTTCGGAAGGTCGGTTTGGTGCTCGAAGGTGGAGGTATGCGCGGAGTGTTTACCTGCGGTGTGCTGGACTATATGATGGATCATGGTGTGGAGTTTCCCTATGCTGTCGGAGTTTCGGCGGGAGCGTGCAACGGTTTGTCCTACATGTCCCGGCAGCGTGGCCGGGCGAAATACAGCAATATCGATTTGCTCGACAAGTATCATTATATCGGCCTGAAGTATTTGTGGTATCAGCACAGCATTTTGGACCAGCGTTTGCTGTACGAGCTTTTTCCGAAAGAAATACTGCCTTATGACTATGATGCATATTTCCGCAATCCTGCCCGTTTTGAGATGGTGACTACCGACTGTGTGACGGGACGTGCCTGTTATTTGGAGGAGAAGCACGACGGGAAGCGCCTGCTGGACATTGCGAAAGCCTCGAGCAGCCTGCCGTATGTCTGCCCGATAACGTATGTAGACGGGCGTCCGATGCTGGACGGGGGTATAGTCGACTCCATTCCCGTCATGCGTGCCGTGGAACAAGGATATGGCTTCAATGTGGTTGTCCTTACCCGGAACCGCGGTTTCCGCAAGACCGAGAAGGATATTCGTGTGCCAAGCTTCATTTATCGCCGCTATCCCTGTCTGCGCCAAGCTTTGAGCCGTCGCTGTGAGACCTATAACGCGCAACTGGAACTGGTGGAACGGATGGAGGATGAAGGGAGGATACTGGCCGTCCGGCCTGTGCGGAAAGTGACAGTGAACCGTATCGAGCGTGACATCAACAAGCTGACCGCACTGTATGATGAGGGGTATGCATGCGCAAGACAGGTGTTGCAGAATTTTTTGCCGGAATAAAAATGCGGTTTGCCCACAGGAAAAATATTTATGGCAAGGATGAAAAGACTTTTTCATTTCTTCCTTAAAAATTTTCCGATTTTCGAGAAATAGATTTACTTTTGTCTGTAAGAAATAAATAACTGATGGAATAATGAAAGTAGGATTGTTTGTCCCGTGTTATATCAATGCTGTCTATCCGCAGGTAGGAGTCGCTTCTTATAAGCTCCTGAAAAGCCTGGGGGTGGATGTGGACTATCCTTTGGACCAGACCTGCTGCGGACAGCCGATGGCCAATGCGGGAT
Organism: uncultured Bacteroides sp.; assembly: GCA_949294185.1. Lineage (GTDB taxonomy): Bacteria > Bacteroidota > Bacteroidia > Bacteroidales > Bacteroidaceae > Phocaeicola. The sequence continues at coordinate 23,052 of CASFGA010000002.1, read as the reverse complement.
TCGAGGATGAGTCGGTGAAACTGGCCGGACGCTTTGACCGGCTTTTTGAAAAATATGACTATATCGTAGGGCCGTCGGCCAGTTGTGTGGCTTTCGTGCGGGATAACTACGGCCGCCTTTTGGAAAAGGAGGAGCATCGCTGTCAGAGTGAGGGGAAGATTTATGACATCTGTGAGTTTGTTCACGACATGATTCGGCCTGCCTCGCTGCAGGCTTCGTTTCCGCATAAGGTCAGCATTCAGAACAGTTGTCACGGAGTGCGTTTGCTCCATCTGTCTTCTCCCAGTGAGCTGAATGTGCCTTACTACAACAAGCTGCGCGATTTGCTTTCATTGGTGAAGGATATAGAGATTGTAGAGCCGGAACGCCCGGATGAATGCTGCGGCTTCGGCGGTATGTTTGCTGTAGAAGAGCATGCGGTCGCCGGACAAATGGGGCGTGACAAGGTGAAACGGCATATTGATACGGGCGCGGAGTATATTGCCGGGGCAGACAGCTCCTGCCTGATGCACCAGAGCGGCATCATAGCCCGTGAAAAATGGCCGATCAAGACGATACATGTGGTTGAAATCTTAGCTTCAGGATTATGAGTACAAGACATTCGAAAGCGGCCGAGCTGTTTCTGAAAGATAAAGACTTGGCAGCCTGGCACGATGAAACCTTGTGGATGGTTCGCGCCAAGCGTGATAATCAGAGTAGGCAGTTGCCCGAATGGGAGCATCTGCGTGATATGGCCTGCGCCATCAAGATGTACAGCAACAGTCATCTTGACCAACTGTTGCTTGAGTTTGAGAAAAACGCTCATGCAAACGGCGCTCATGTGTATTGGGCGAAGGATGCCGAAGAGTATTGCTCTATCGTATACAATATCTTGCATGGACATAATGTGCGACACTTCATCAAAAGCAAGTCGATGCTTGCGGAAGAATGCGGGCTGAACGAGTCTTTGGAGGAGAAAGGCATTGAAGTGGTGGAAAGCGATCTGGGCGAACGCATCCTTCAGCTGATGCACAAGAAGCCGAGCCATATAGTGATGCCGGCCATTCATATAAAGAAAGAAGAGATTGGAGAGCTCTTTGTGAAGGAAATGGGTACGGAAGCCGGAAACAATGACCAGACTTACCTTACCCATGCCGCCCGAAAAAATCTGCGGCATAAGTTCATTGAGGCGGAAGCCGCCATGACCGGTGCCAACTTTGCCGTGGCTTCCACCGGCGAGTGCGTGGTATGCACCAACGAAGGCAATGCCGACATGGGGACTTCGCAGCCGAAACTTCAGATTACGGCCTTTGGAATGGAAAAGATTGTGCCCGACCGCGGTTCGCTCGGTGTGTTCACCCGTCTGCTGGCCCGCTCTGGAACGGGACAAGCCATCACTACCTACACCTCGCATTACCGTAAGCCGCGTCCGGGAGGCGAACTGCATATCATTATTGTGGACAATGGAAGAAGCCGGATACTGGCAGACAAGGAGCATGTAAAGACATTGAACTGCCTGCGGTGTGGTGCCTGCATGAACACTTGCCCCGTCTATCGCCGGAGTGGAGGATATTCATATACCTATTTCATACCGGGACCGATCGGGATTAATCTGGGTATGCTGAAAGCTCCCCTGCATTATTATGACAACGTGTCGGCTTGTTCGCTCTGTCATTCCTGTCAAAACGTATGTCCTGCTAAGGTGGACTTGGCCGATCAAATCTACCGGTGGAGGCAGAAACTGGAGGATTTGGGCGTGGCAAGCGCTTCAAAAAAGGCCATGTCCGGCGGCATGAAGTTTTTGATGGAGCGTCCGGATTTGTTTGGCTTTGCTCTGAAAAATGCTTCGATGGTCAATTCGCTTCCTCGATGGATGATGTATAATGAATTAAACCACTGGGGAAAAGAGCATGAGATGCCGAAGTTCGCCAAGGAGAGTTTTAATGAAATGTGGAAAAAGAAAAAGGTATGATTGTATGAGCAGCAGGGAAGATATTTTGGAGAGCATACGCCGTAACACGCGGGTGCGTTATGAAAAACCGGATTATACGCCATTGGAGGAAGAAGCAATAACGTATCCTGACCTTTTGGCGCGCTTTAAGGAAGTTATGCCCCAGATGGGCGGACGGGCTGTGGTGCTGCAAAAGGGAGAGGATGTGAATGAAGTGATAAGGAGTCTTTATCCGAAGGCTGTCCGCATTGCGGCGGCGGTGAAGGAAGTACGGTGCGGCGAAATGGTGCAGCCCGTCACTTGTGCCACTTTCCACCCGGATGATGTGCGTTGTTCGGGAGATCTGGACGGTACTGACCTGGCAATCGTTCAGGGGCGTGTGGGGGTATGCGAGAATGGAGCGGTCTGGATACAGCAAGATGTAGAGCAGCGTGCCGTTTACTTTATATCCGAGGCTCTGGTAATCCTGCTCGACCGGCGGAATCTGGTGAGCAACATGCACGAAGCCTATAAGCGAATCGATACGGGCGAATACGGATACGGTGTGTTCATCTCGGGCCCGTCGAAGACTGCCGACATCGAACAGGCGTTGGTGTTGGGAGCACATGGAGCGCGCGATGTGACAGTCATCATCGTCTGACAGCAGATAAGAAAAAGACCGCCCTGATCCGGCGGTCTTTTCTTTATGATGAAAATCACATTTCCATACAGGCAAACTTGTTTTTATTCGGCGTCAGCTGATGCGGGAGTCATGTCACCCTCGATTACCAGACGGGTGATTTCATTCTTTCCGTTTGTCCGTAATGTAATGGTCTTGCGGAAATGTCCGGGGAATTTCCCGGCACCGTTATAGGTTACAGTCACCTCGCCGCCTTCTCCCGGTTTGATGGGTTCCTTCGGATATTGTGGAACGGCACATCCGCATGAGGCGATAGCCTGATGGATTACTAATGGGCCGTCGCCAGTGTTCTTGAATTTGAAAGTGCATGTCACTTTCGGATTTTTTTCTGAAAAGGCTCCAAAATTGTGACTGACCTTTTCAAAGGTGATTTCGGCCGTACCCTGAGCCAATGCCATGAGCACGCTTATTGTCATGAAGACAGTAGTCAAAAAAATCTTTTTCATTGTGTATGTCGTTTTCGTCTTTTCCACAAAGTTAAGCAATTAATTGTTTTTCCCGTATCGTTTCTTGATTTTTAACTTCGTTCTATTTGTTTTACTCCTTTTACGGTCTTTATCTTTTTAACCAATGCTTCCAGCTTGGAGGTATCATCAACCATAACCGTCAGCATTCCTGAGAAGAGCCCGTCGTTTGAGTCTATGCTGATGGAGCGGAGCGATATGTCGGTCTCTTTGTTTATTATGGAAGTAATGTTGGTTACAATTCCAATATCGTCATGCCCCACGATGCGCAGGCGGATAGGATATTTCTTTCCCTGGCTCTTGCCTGCCCAGCGTGCCCGCACGATGCGGTAGGGAAAGCGGGAGTGCATTTCCTTGGCGTTCGGACAGTCGCAGCGGTGAATCTTTATGCCGCCTGAAACGCTGACGAAACCGAATACATCGTCGCCGTATATCGGGTTGCAGCATCTGGCAAGCGTGAAGTCCAGTCCTTTTAGATTCTGGTCGATGACCAATACATCATCCTTATAAAAATCCTTCGCCTCGTTTGTCTGCTGGATGTTGAAGGCTTCAGCGCTCCGGTAGGTTATTTCTTCGCGTTGCTCTGTCTCCCGCTTCTGCATGTCCACATACTTGTCGATGATGTCATTGATGTCTGCCGACTCGTCTGCAATGCTTTGATAAAAGTCGGTCACCGTCTTGAATCCCAGTTTTCGTATAAGGCGCATCAGGATTGCTTCATCATATTCCAGCTTGCGATTCTTGAACTTGCGTTCCAAAGTCTCTTTGGCAAACTGGGTCTGGCGGGCGGCAATCTCCTTCAATGCTTGGCGGATTTTGTTGCGGGCTTTCGATGTCGTCACGAAATTAAGCCAGTCTCTTTTGGGCGTCTGCGCATTCGAAGTCATTATCTCCACCTGATCGCCGCTGTTTAGTGTTTGCTTGAGCTGGACATTCTTGCCGTTGACCCGTGCGCCGATGCATCGGCATCCCAGATTGGAATGGATGGAAAAGGCGAAGTCAAGGACGGTAGCCCCTTGGGGGAGTTTGTATAAGTCTCCTTTCGGGGTGAAGACAAATACTTCGTCTTTATATAGATCGAGTTTGAACTGGTCCATCACATCAAGGTCATTGTCGGCGTTTTCCAGAGTCTCACGAATGGTGTTCAGCCATTCGTCCAGACCGCTTTCTCCTTTGATGCCTTTATAGCGCCAGTGGGCGGCCAGTCCTTTTTCGGCTATTTCATCCATTCGTTCGGTTCGGATTTGTACTTCCACCCACTTTCCTTCCGGTCCCATTACGGTGATGTGCAGTGATTCGTAACCGTTGCTCTTGGGCACAGACAGCCAGTCGCGCAGCCGTTTGGGGTTGGGCAGATACATGTCTGTCACGATGGAATAGGCCTGCCAGCATTCTTGCTTCTCTTTGTCTAACGGAGAACTCAGGATAATGCGGATGGCAAACAGGTCATATACGCCTTCGAACGGACATCCTTGTTTTTTCATCTTCTGGTAAATGGAGTGAATGGACTTGGTGCGTCCTTTTATATGGAATTTCAGTCCCGCTTCCTCCAGCTTCTTCCGCACCGGCTCAATGAATGCGTCAATGTATCGGTCGCGTGCGGCCTTTGTCGCATTCAGCTTTTCCTTGATATGATAGTAGATGTCATGTTGCGTATACTTTAGTGAAAGGTCTTCCAATTCCGATTTAAGTTTGTATAATCCGAGCTTGTGGGCAAGCGGAGCATACAGATAAGCGGCCTCGTTTGACACTTCCAGTCGGGCTTCATCATTGGGACTGTCTTTTATCTGCCTCATCAAATTGACGCGGTCGGCTATCATAATGAGAATAACCCGCATGTCTTCAGCAAAAGAAAGCAGAAGGTTGCGGAAGTTTTCAGATTCAATGGTAGGACTTTTAGAGTAAAGCTCATTTATCTTGACCAGTCCCCGGATTATTCCGGCTACATCTTCTCCATATTCTTCCTGAATGGAATCAAGGCTGCATAAGTGATACTTTACGGATTCGTGAAGCATGATACCTAAAATGGAGGCTCTGCGCATACCGATTTCTTCGGCAACGATGACCGCTGTCTGCATATCTTTGATAATCGGGTTCATGCCGAATGCGTTCCGGGGGATGCTGTCGCCTGTCATGACTTTGATAAGGTGGGTTTTCAGCTTGTGACAGTCATCCTTTTGCAGAGTATCTTTGGATAAAAGAAGTAGTCTTTTGTATAAGGAAATAAGTTGAAGATGCTCTTCGGGTGTGAAAAAAACATTCTCTTCCATAGGCTTCTTTGTTTTTCGTTGCGGGTAAAGATACTTTTTTTCTTCATCTTTGTCTAATTCTTTCGGGATTTTTTATATTTTTGAGCAGCATTGTTGATGTTAATGAATTTCATTACCTAAAATATACATGATATGTTAACACAAGAAGACAAAGATTTGTTGGCCAAGAAAGGAATTTCAGAGGCTCAGATTGCAGAGCAGCTAAGTTGTTTTGAGAAAGGTTTTCCGTATTTGAAGCTGGCGGCCGCAGCATCGGTTGATAATGGCGGTATTATGACGGCGACAGAAGAAGAACAGCAGAAGTACCTTAATGCGTGGGATGCTTATAAGCAAGGAAACAAAAAAATTGTGAAGTTTGTTCCTGCTTCGGGTGCGGCAAGCCGTATGTTTAAGAATATGTTTGAGTTTTTGGGTGCTGATTATGATGCTCCGACTACTGATTTCGAAAAGAAATTCTTCGATCATATTCATAGCTTTGCTTTTTATAATGATTTGAATGCCGCTTGTATGGATAATACAGGCAAGGATATTGACGCATTGCTTTCCGAGCATAATTATAAAGCGGTGGTGGCAAACTTGCTTGAAGCTGCCGGATTGAACTATGGTTCATTGCCTAAAGGCTTGCTGAAGTTCCATCGGTATGCTGATGGGGTGCGCACTCCGTTGGAAGAGCATTTGGTTGAAGGTGCACTTTATGCAGCGGGAAAGAGCGGGGAAGTAAATGTTCATTTTACGGTTTCAACCGAGCATCGTGACTTGTTCCAAAAGCTGGTCGATGCAAAGGTAGGTGAATATGCTGCCAAATACGGTATTCAATATCATATCAGCTTTTCAGAACAGAAGCCCAGTACGGATACAATCGCAGCAGATATGGACAACAAACCTTTCCGCGACAAGGACGGAAAGTTGTTGTTCCGTCCGGGAGGGCATGGTGCCTTGATTGAAAATTTGAATGATTTGGATGCAGATGTTGTCTTTATCAAGAATATAGATAATGTTGTTCCTGACCGTTTGAAAGCGGATACGGTTACATATAAAAAATTGTTGGCGGGTATATTGGTTACCTTGCAGGAGCAGGCATTCAAATATCTTGAGCTTTTGGACAGCGGGCATTATCGCCATGATGAGCTTGAAGAAATCATTCGTTTCGTTCAGCAGCAGTTGCGTTGCCGCAAGACTGATATCAAGAATCTGGAAGATGCCGATCTTGTGATTTATTTACGTAATAAACTGAATCGTCCGATGCGTGTTTGCGGTATGGTGAAGAATGTAGGCGAGCCGGGTGGCGGTCCGTTCCTTGCCTATAATGTTGATGGTACGGTTTCATTGCAGATTCTGGAAAGTTCACAGATAGATATGAAAGATCCGGAAAAGAAGGCAATGTTCGAACAGGGTACGCACTTCAATCCGGTAGATCTTGTATGCGCTATACGTGACTATAAGGGAAATAAATTTGATTTGCTGAAGCACGTTGATAAGGCTACGGGATTCATTTCTTATAAATCGAAGAATGGAAAGGATTTGAAGGCTCTTGAACTTCCTGGATTATGGAACGGCTCCATGAGCGACTGGAATACGGTATTTGTTGAAGTTCCGTTGACTACGTTTAATCCGGTGAAGACCGTCAATGACCTGTTGCGCGAACAGCATCAGTAAATGTCGCGAGTCGATGGTATGACCCTGTCGAATTAACAAAGCAGCCGGGCTTGTCATGAATGAGGTAATGACGAAGCCCGGCTGTTTTGTTTGATGGGTTATCTTCCGCCAGCCGGCAGATTCTTCAGGAAATAATCTGTCATTGACTTGCGCAAATGCAAAGTTGTCCCTTCTCCTTCATTGATGCTGTGCGTGCGCATCGGGTAAGAGATTTGTGAGAATATTTTTCCATGACGGATTAACTCGTTGACTAAACGTTCGCAGTTTTGGTAATGCACATTGTCATCGCCCGTGCCGTGAATCAAAAGCAGATTTCCTTTTAGTCCGGAAGCGTAGCTGATAGGGGAGCCTTTACGATATCCCTTCGGATTATTTTGCGGAGTATTCATGTAACGCTCCTGATAGATGGTGTCATATAGCCGTTGGTCTGCAACGAAAGCGATGGCTATACCCGTATGGAAAACATCCGGATAGCGGAACATACAGTTAAGAGTCTGGCTTCCTCCTCCGCTCCATCCGGTAATTCCGATGCGGCTGATATCGATGAAATGATATTTTTGTGCCAGATATCGGATGCCTCGGGCTTGGTCTTCACTTGCGAATGTCCCTACCTCCCCGTAGATACACTTACGCCATTCACGTCCTCTTGGTGTACGTGCTCCGCGGTTCTCAATGCTCATGACAATATATCCTTGGTTGGCAAGATACTGATGCCACAGGTCTCCTCCACTCCAGACATCTTGCACCGTCGCGCTTCCCGGTTCACCGTAGACATCGATAATGACCGGATATTTTTTATTCGGGTCAAAATCTGCCGGTTTAATCATCCATACATCCAGTTCCAACTCTCCCGAACGGGTTTTTATAAATTCTTTAGGTTGCAGACCTAAAGCTTGATATTCAGCTTTTGCCTGTGCATTGTCTTCTATCATGCGCACACTTTTGTGGGTGGGCAATGAAATCATGTCGATGACGGGAGGCGTAATGGCGTTGCTAAAGGAATGCATGGCCCAATGTCCGTTGGGAGAAATGTTATAACGGTGTTGGCCGGCTTCGTTTGCAGGACTGAGACGTTTTACTTCGCCGTTGCCGAAAAGTTTGGCAGAGTAGAGATACCGTTGGGTGAAGTTGTCAGGCGAAGCGATGAAATAGACAAGACCTTTCTTTAAATCCATGCCAACCTGCTCGATGTAGTCGAAGTTTCCTTTTGTAATCGGTTCAATCTGTTTCCCGTCGCGGCTCACGCGGTACAGATGACGCCATCCGTCACGTTCGCTTTCCCAGGTAAACCATGTGTTGTCCTTTAGCCAGGTCACATTGTCATTGGTTTCAAGCCATGCGGCATCCGTATCAGTGAAGATATTGCGTGGCTCGGCGTTGCCGATTGTTGCAATCCAGACTTTGTTTGTATTTTGCGGGCGGTTCATTTGTTGGATAAACAGCTCGTTGCTTTCCGGGATAAACTCCATACGCATAATGTAATGGTTGCGCGGGTCTCCGGGAATGTTTATCCAGGTGGTGGCCCCTCCGTCGGCTGATACATATCCTACCTTTACGGCAGAGTTTGTTGTCCCCGCTTTCGGGTAGGGGAAACGGGTTATTTTCGGATAAAGGGAGTCCACATTGTTGATAATGTCGAACCATCCCGTTCCTTTCGTGTCGCTTTGCCAATAGGCAATGTATTTACTGTCAGGGCTCCAGCGGAATCCGTCACGGCAGTAGAATTCCTCTTCATATACCCAGTCGAACGTTCCGTTTATGATTTCGTCCGTTCCGTCTGTTGTAACCGGAGTGATTGCCCCTGTAGACAAGTCTTCTACATATATATTATTGCGGCTTACATAAGCTGCACGTTTGCTGTCTGGTGATATCTTGGCGAACATCAGACTGCTTTCCGGCATTCCTTTGCCGAGTTGTTTCAGACTTTTATCTTTCATATTCAGCACCCAATAGTCTCCCCGAGTGTCGTAACGCCATACCCGCCGCGTGTTTGTATAAATCAAAGCCAGAGTGTGGTCGGCGTTAAACTGGAAGCTGCGCACGGAAAGCGTATCGCGTGTGCCCGGCTTTACGAGCATGGAGGCAGGGATGAGCGTTTCTTTCTTGAGGTCTTTCGCGCGGAATGACACGATATCATATCCGCCCGCCGGATTCTTTTCAGCCTGTGAATAGTGTTCCCCGTCTTCCAGCCAATTGACATAGATGCTTCCTTTGGTATGAATCAGTCCGTCGTTTACCACTTCTTCCAGTGTCGGGATATGCTGTGCCTGCATCAGTCCTGTGCCGAACACGAAGAAGGTAAGGGCGGCCGTAAAGAATGCTTTTTTCATGTTTCTTGATGTTTGGTGGATAAAGTTATTTGATTCCCAGTTTCTCTTTCATCTCTTTGGTCAGCGCGTCCTTATGCATCAGGACATATACGGTCTTTGCGCGGACAAAACTTTCCGACATGTTCAGATAACCGCCGAAATCATTGCGTTCAGTTCCCCATGAGTTCTTGGTGATATAATATTTTGTTCCGTTCTGGTCTTTGGCTATGCCTGTAAGATGCATCAGGTGGTCATCGGTCGTAACAAAAGATTCATAGCCTTGCTGACGGACTTCGGGCGTGACATTCACTTCCGGATACGGGTGCTCAAACTTGAATACTTCGGCCAAACGGTCTTTTTGATCCATTTTCTGCCAGCGTGCGAAGTCGGTATCCTTATAGTCGTCTGCTTTCTCCACTTCCGGATTGATGGCTACGCCGTGTGTGTAGGCAAAGCCCCGTTCGCTTACATCGCCGTCCCAAGCCACGGTGTATCCGTTCATCAGGGCATGGTCGGTTGCTTCCATCATTTCGTCGAGCGGCAGATTATACATTTTCGCATGCTCCCAATTGTCGGGAATCTCCAGTTCAAACTTTTCGTAATACGGCTTGTGGGTAAAGCTTGTCAGCATCACGTAGTCGTTTTCATCAATGCCCAAGCTTTCTGCGAACGATTTCGGCGTGTATTCTTTACCTTTATAAGTAAATGTTTCGGGCAGTTCACCCATGTAGATGTCGAACAGCGAATTGATGAGTTCCCGGTATTCCGCACTGCGATGGCGCAGCTTGACGGCTTGTCCGGCTATGGCTTCCATGTAGGAGGCAAGCTCTGTATGGTTGTGAGTCTTCGAATCGTAGTTGATTCCTGTATATGCTTCTTCAGGCACGATGCCCACTTGCTTGAATGCAGTAAACCAGCTGGGTGAAATACTGCCTTGCCCGATGTTTCCGTTTCCGCGGCGCAGATAGTTGTCGTTCAGTTGGTTCATGTATTTCTGACGGACGATAAACATTTCCGAGAGGTCGTATTCCCCTTTTCCCATACGCAGCAGTTCGGCTTCGATAAATGAAGTGGTGGCGAAGCACCAGCATGTTCCGGTGGCTGCCTGGTTCTTTACAGGAGTTACCTTTTGGTTGACGACGGTAGTAAACTGATAACCGTCTGTCTTTTGTGCCCAAAGCGAGGCCGAAGCCAACAGCAGGGCGGCGAGAGTCATGGTTTTTGTCTTCATAGTGTTATTGTATAATAGTTGATGTCTTTGGATACGGCATTGGATGGCAGGGGAATCGCGGCGTTTTCACCGGACAGAAAAATGTTTCCACGGGTATGGAACGAGGGTTTCATCCGTATGAAAACCGCCGGATGTCGGTTCGTCTTATTCCTTTGCCTTTTATGCCGTCAAGTGGGATAAGGCGGTTCGGTCAGAATCCGAATCGGTAGTCGTGCCAATACTTGGCGGCCATTTCGTCCCAACGCAGGATGGTGGCGCCGATGAAGTCTTTCGTATAGTCTGTCAAGTATGCTTTGGCCGTTTCTTCTCCTTTTGATTTCAGCAATTCCTGATAGCGGGTTTCTACCATCGGGAGTTCGCTGAATGCCTTGTCTTCAAAATGGCGGATGTTCTGCTCCATAATTCCGCGGGCATTTCCCCAACGCACGGTTGCCAGTTTGTTGGCGCGGCGGTAATGCCATAAAGCGGCGTCTTCGCGGTAGCGGTGGTTTCCGCAGACCTTGTATAAGGCAGGCAGGTCGGTGGTTCCGCAGAAAATGGGTACGCGCGGACTTTGCCCCGGATTGTCCATCGAGAACCAACATACGCCTCCCACAGCATCGGGAAGCCATCCGCGCAGCTGGATGACCGTGGAATAGGCGCATTGCGGGACGGCTATGTTGCGGTATGAGTGTACGGCATCTTTCTTTATCCCGTTCAGCATCTGCACTTCGTCCGGGCGCATCCACGGATTGGCTTTCGGACTGACGATTGTGTCGGTCTTTCCTGTCTCGCGGTCTTTCTTCGTTACTTTCAGATTGCGGGTTACATCCCATTCCGTGCCTTCGTATGTCTGCCTCAAGAGGGCCATGACATCGGCTGCACTCAGTTTCTTTTCCGGTTTGACGCTGAGCGGAAGCTCTTCGGCATCGATGTCGAGTTTCAGTGAGGGAGCCAGACGGCTCAGGACGAAGAACTCACGGATGCTGAACGACTGCCATTTGCCTGCATAATTAGGCCCGCCGTAAGCCCGCCAGAACTTGAACGGCTCTTTGCCGTCCCATAATTTCAGCTTGCGTGCCACATCGAATACGTTTTCCGATGCCATATAGTTGTCGGTGTCTTTCAGATTGAGTGTACTGATGCGTGGTATGTTGGCCGATACGCCCACTTCTCCGTCGGGGATACGCACGGCAGCCCATACTCCTCCTGTCTTGTCGGGCCCTTCACCGAACACTTCGAAGTGCCAGACTTCTTTCGGGTCGGCGATGGTCAGGCATTCTCCGTAGTCGCCGTATCCATATTGCTTTATCAGTTCGCCCATCAGCCGGATTGCCTGGCGTGCGGTGGAGCATCGCTCTAATGCAACGCGCGCCAGCTCTTCAATCATGAACATTCCCTTCTCGTTGCGCAGCGTGTCGCGTCCGCTGATAGTGGTTTCTCCCATGGCCAGCTGCTTTTCGTTCAGGCATGGATAAGAAGTATCCAGAAAGGCAAACGTATGCCGGGCTTGCGGAATCGTGCCTTTTACCGTGAGGTTGGTCTGGTCTTCCGGGTACTCGGTATGCATTCGTCCGCTGTAGACATTCATTACAGTGTCGTTCTCGTAGGTTTTTGCCGGTACGACATTCACCCAGGTGCGGTACCAACTGTCGCAGGTGTGGCTTGTCATGACCGAACCGTCGGCAGAAGCTTCACGCCCCACCATGATGCTGGTGCAGCTTTCGGGGTTGTAAAAAGACTTGGGCTGTGCCGTTGCCAGTTGTGAAAAGGCCAACCCGATGATAAATAAAGTGCTGTGTATTTTCATGGTCATAATGTTAAAAAATAAAGTTGGCCCAAAAGTAGTAAAAAGGAAGGAATAAACAAAGATACCGTCCGACTATATTCTTCCTTCCACCCAGGCATCAATCAGTCGGCGCGCTATGCTGAGTTTTTTGGGTATTTCAGGCAGGTTGCCGCGTGTATAGAAGGCTCCCCGGCTCAGCTCTTCATCTTGCAGTTTGATGGTACCGCTTTCGTATTCGGCCGTATATCCCACCATGATGCCGCTCGGATAAGGCCAGGGTTGGCTGCCGAAATATTTCAGGTTTTTGATGTGCAGTCCGGTTTCTTCCATCACTTCGCGGCAGACGCATTCTTCCAGAGTCTCGCCGGGTTCAAGAAATCCGGCTACAAGCCCGTTGAATGTTCCCCGGAAATTGCGGGCATGTACCAGCAGGATGCTGTCTTCCCTTTTTATCAGTACGATGACGGCAGGCGAGATGCGCGGATAAATCTCCTGTCCGCACTGCGGGCAGCGCTTGGCGATGGGGGCAACCTGCACGGTAGCCACACCGCAGCAGGGGCAGTATCGGCTGTTTCTGTCCCAAGTCAGTATCTGTGATGCTTTTCCGGCACAGTCATATTCCTTTCGTGGCAGGACATCGAACGAGGCGCGCAAGTCTTTCAGCATACGCGGACTGTTTTCGTCTCCGGATATCGGGGCATCGAGCGCATAAGCCTTTGCCGTATGTCCGTTTATTGTCCCGATTATGTGTATTGTGTTCCCTTCCGGCACGGGGAGTGGGGGTTCTTCTCCGCAGGGAATATGGTATCCGTCGGTCTGTTTCTCTATCAAAATTTGTCCGCCGTAGAAGACAAACCATCCGCAGACCGGTCTTTGTGGGCTTTGGGTAGGGGTCATTGTTGGTTCACTCCTTTCATGGTTAGTTGGATGCGCTTGCGGTCGCGGTCGATGCTCAAGACTTTTACTCGCACATGCTGATGGATGCTGACGATGGCGGTGGGATCGCTTATAAACCGGTCGGCTATCTGGGAGATATGCACCAGTCCGTTTTCTTTGATGCCTATATCTACAAAGCAGCCGAAATTGGTGATGTTGGTGACGATGCCTGGCAATTCCATGCCTTCCTTCAGGTCATCCATCGAGTGTACGCTGTTGTCGAACTCGAATACCTGAATCTGCTGCCGGGGGTCACGGCCGGGCTTGTCCAATTCCTGCATGATATCGGAAAGTGTAGGCAGGCCGACGGTGTCTGTCACATATTTTTCCATCCGGATTTTGCTGCGAAGCTCTTTGTTGTCCATCAGTTCGGCAACGGAGCACCCCATATCTTTGGCCATCTGCTCTACGACCCGATAACTTTCGGGGTGCACGGCAGAATTGTCCAATGGGTTCTCGGCGTGCGGAATGCGCAGGAAACCCGCACTTTGCTCGAATGCCTTCGCTCCCATGCGCGGCACTTTCAGCAGTTCTCTACGGGAGTGGAACGGGCCGTTGGCCGTGCGGTAGTCCACTATGTTCTGGGCAAGTGTCGCTCCCAGACCGGAAACGTAGGTCAGCAAATGCTTGCTCGCCGTGTTTACATTGACCCCGACAAGGTTTACACAGCTCTCCACCGTCCGGTCGAGAGATTCTTTCAGCTTGGTTTGGTCGACATCGTGTTGGTATTGCCCTACGCCGATCGATTTCGGGTCAATCTTTACCAGTTCGGCCAAAGGGTCTATCAGCCGCCGGCCGATGGATACGGCTCCGCGCACCGTTACATCGTAATCGGGAAACTCGTCGCGCGCTGTCTTTGAAGCCGAATAAACGGAGGCTCCGTCTTCACTGACGACGAAAACCTGTATCTTCCTGTCGTAACGCTGTGAGGTAACAAACTGTTCCGTCTCCCGACTTGCCGTTCCGTTCCCGATGGCGATGGCTTCTATCTTGTATTGTTCCACCAGCTGCGCCAGTTTGCGTCCGGCTTGCAGGTATTCCGATTTGGGCGGATGCGGATAAATGGCCTCATTGTGCAGCAAGGCACCTTGGGCGTCAAGGCACACCACCTTGCAGCCGGTTCGGTATCCGGGATCGATGCCCATCACCCGTTTTTGCCCTAAAGGCGGGGCAAGCAGCAGTTGGCGGAGATTTCCGGCGAATACACGGATGGCCTCTTCATCGGCTTTGGTCTTGCTGATTCCGGCAAACTCGGTCTCGATGGAAGGCTTCAGCAGACGCTTGTATGCATCAGACACGGCTTCGGCAACATGGCGTGAACATTCGTTGTTGCCGCGTACAAACTGCCGCTCCAGCAGGTTCAGACATTCTTCATCATCGGCCGGTGAGATGCTTACCCTCAGGATGCCTTCCGATTCCCCGCGGCGAATGGCCAACAGCCGGTGTGACGAACATTTTTTTAACGGTTCGCTGAAATCGAAATAATCCCGGTATTTGGCCGAAGCATCATCAGCCTCTTTGCCTTTGGCTATCTTGGAAGAAATGACAGCCTGCCGTCTGAACTGATTGCGCATCAGGTTTCGTGCGCGTTCGTCTTCGCTTATATACTCGGCGATGATGTCCCGTGCCCCTTTCAAGGCATCTTCTTCATCTTTCACTTCTCCTTTTATGAACTTGCGCGCTTGTAAAGCCGGATTGTTCTCCCGTTGCAGGAAAAGCAATGCGGCAAGCGGCTCGAGTCCCCTTTGGCGGGCAGCCTCGGCTCGTGTCTTGCGCTTGGGCTTGTAAGGCAGATAAATGTCTTCCAGTTGGGTATTGTCCCAGCAGTCCGCAATCCGTCGGCGAAGCTCGTCAGTCAGTTTCCCTTGTTCTTCAATGGTGGAAAGGATTGTTGCCTTTCTTTTTTCCGTTTCACACAGTTTTTCGTATTGGGCATGTATGTTCCCGATCTGTACCTCGTCCAGTCCTCCTGTCATTTCCTTGCGGTAACGGCTGATGAAAGGTATGGTGGCTCCTTCGTCCAATAGTTTGAGTGTATTGTTTACCCGGTGTTCCGGCAGCTTTAAGGCTGCGGCAATCATCCGGCCGAATTCATTCGTCATGATTGTTGCTTGCTTGTTTTGAGGTTTGTGCAATGTGTTCCATACACGTTGCTTAATCGGATTGCGAATTTAATCAAAATAAAAATAGAATTTGGCCTTGGCATAATATTTTTGTCTTCTGTTCATCCGATTTTTTTGTCAGGTAAAACCATGTCTCTTTTCATGGAGTGACTTGGACTGATTGGGCCAATGTTTGAATATTTCCGTGCAAGGCAATGCTTTTGAGTGGGATATGGTTGACGGGGCTTTGTCGGAAAAGGGCAAGGTGTAATGAAAAATCCCCGCAGCTCCTTTGAGCTGCGGGGATTTCCTATCAAATCAAAAAAAGTATTCTTCAAATGATTTACTTGTTCAGAGCCAGAGCCACGTTAACGGCGCAAGCCACTGTACATCCTACCATCGGGTTGTTTCCGATACCGAGGAAGCCCATCATTTCCACGTGAGCGGGAACTGAAGAAGAACCTGCGAACTGAGCGTCTGAGTGCATGCGGCCCATCGTGTCAGTCATACCGTAAGAAGCGGGGCCTGCTGCCATGTTGTCCGGATGAAGCGTACGTCCTGTACCACCACCTGATGCAACAGAGAAATAAGGCTTGCCTGCCAGAACGCGTTCCTTTTTATAAGTTCCGGCTACCGGATGCTGGAAGCGGGTCGGATTGGTTGAGTTACCTGTAATAGATACATCAACGTTTTCGTGCCACATGATAGCTACACCTTCACGGACATCGTCAGCGCCATAGCATTTTACTTTTGCACGCGGGCCGTCTGAATACGGAGTTTCATTTACGATATTCAGTTTTCCAGTGAAGTAGTCGAACTTAGTCTGAACGTAAGTAAAGCCGTTGATACGTGAGATAATCATAGCAGCATCTTTGCCCAGACCGTTCAGGATGCAGCGCAACGGGTTCTTGCGAACCTTGTTTGCCATTTCTGCAATCTTGATAGCTCCTTCGGCAGCAGCGAAAGATTCGTGGCCTGCCAGGAAAGCGAAGCATTGGGTTTCTTCACGAAGCAGACGTGCTGCCAGATTTCCGTGACCCAAACCTACTTTACGGTCGTCAGCAACGGAACCCGGAATACAGAATGCCTGCAAACCGATACCGATTGCTTCAGCAGCGTCGGCAGCATTCTTGCATCCTTTCTTCAATGCAATGGCGCAACCAACTACATAAGCCCACTTGGCGTTTTCGAAGCAGATACCCTGAGTTTCCTGACAAGTCAGATACGGGTCAAGACCTGCTGCGTCACAGATAGCGTTAGCTTCTTCAATGTCTTTGATGCCGTTTTCATTCAGTGCAGCAAGGATTTGCTTCATACGGCGGTCTTGACTTTCAAATTGTACTGGTCTAATCATAATCTGTGTCCTCCTTTATTCTTTACGTGGGTCAATATATTTAACTGCTCCTTGTTCGGGTTTGAAACGTCCGTAAGTTCCGGTAACGGCTTTCAGTGCTTCGTTTGCATCCGTTCCCTTCTTGACTTGTTCCATGAACTTGCCCATGTGAACATATTCATAACCGATTACTTGGTTATCTTTATCCAAGGCCATGCGGGTGATGTATCCTTCAGTCAGCTCAAGGTAACGTGTCCCTTTGGCTTTTGTTCCATAAAGTGTTCCGACTTGGCTGCGGAGACCTTTACCTAAATCTTCCAAACCTGCACCTACCATCAAGCCGCCTTCAGAGAAAGCAGACTGTGTACGGCCGTAAACGATTTGCAAGAACAGTTCACGCATAGCAGTATTGATAGCGTCGCAAACCAGGTCAGTGTTCAATGCTTCCAGAATGGTTTTTCCCGGCAGAATTTCAGAAGCCATTGCTGCTGAATGAGTCATTCCTGAGCAGCCGATAGTTTCTACCAAGCATTCTTCAATGACACCTTCTTTTACATTCAAGGTCAGTTTGCATGTTCCCTGTTGTGGAGCACACCATCCCACACCGTGTGTTAAACCTGAGATGTCTTTGATCTCTTTTGCTTGAATCCATTTTCCCTCTTCAGGAATTGGAGCCGGACCATGATTGGGGCCCTTTGCGACACAACACATGTGTTCAACTTCGTGTGAATAAATCATATTCTTTACGTTTTTATTAGTTGGTAATAAAAAATAGGTATTCGTAAACCATTTGAATTCTTGAATCCGCACGCAAAGTTAGTCGTTTTATTTTGTTATCCAACGGAAGAAACCAAACTTTTTCTTCTGTTTTTATAATATTTTTGCTTTATCTTTGTCGCATATAAAGTTTTAACGGACTACCTATATATAGGTAATAATAATTAGGTAAATGGATTCAATGGTAATAACAGTGACAGATGCGGCTTTGCGCAAAGGAGCAATGGAAGGGACTGATGCTTTTTTGCAAGTGTTTATTGATAAATATCTGGAGGTTACGGGTGGAGTTCTCAATGCTGATACGATGCCTTTGCTTAACGGTTATCAGCATACACTGTTGGGCTATCATTTTTTTCGGGAGGAAGTGAATGAGGGAGGCTTTGTCCAATTGATACAGAACGGGTATGGGCCTTATATTTTCGGCAATCCGTTTGCCAAGGCCATGCGTCTTATGGGTGCGAAGGAGTTTTCAAAACTGATCTATGCAGCTCAAGAAATATACATTGACCACCGTAAGGATTTGGAGCGCGAATGTACGGATGAGGAATTCATGGCCATGTACGAGCAATATGAAGTGTTCGATGACCTGGAAGAGAAGTTCATGGATATGGAAGAACAGATTACGGCGCAGATTGCTGAATATGTAGACCAACATTTGGAGCAGTTTGCCCTTGTGGTATGATTGTTTTTATTTGTTAAATAATGGGGATGTTATGCAGTGTTGTCTGTAGGAAAACATTTATTTAGCGGACATTTTAAAGATTGTTTGAAAAACCAAAAGATTTAATTGAATATGAAGAAGCTTAAAGGAGCGGTGATGATTGCCGCAGTAATGGGAATGTTGGGATTTACTTCTTGCTTGGACGGAGACGGTGAAAATGTTTATTCAGGCGGAGGATTTGTGACAACGCAAGGATTTGACGGGGCTTATTCTTTCAGGTTCAGTGACGGCTCAAGTGTTGTCCCGACAAACCAGGAGTTGTTGGAAGGCAAGTTGCCGGCAGGTTATACATATTATTATATTCAGTATTCTTTTACTTCCGAAGAGAATACGGGAGCAGAGACTTCCAAGAGCATAAATGCGGAAATCAACTATTTAGTGCCGATAAAGACGGATCAGGCAGTTCCTGCTGCTCCTTCAGAAACATCTGGCAATGCGCCTGTAATAGGTGTTAATACACTCTCTGGCGCTTCTTTCGGCTATTACGACCGAAATAATATCTTTGTTCCTATATCTTATGCCTATAAGAGCTCGGGAGATGAAGATGAGTTGGATGCTGAATACGCTTCTCATAGATTTTTTCTGTATTATGATACTCAGAATACCAATCTGACGAAAGACCGGATGTATGTGGAATTGAGACATACCGTTGATGATCCGTCGCTTAATGACAAGCGTACATCTGTTACGGGAGAGTGGAGACATTTTAATATCCAACAAATTGTTTCGATGCATCAGAGCAAATTCGGAACATCTGAATTGCCCGACCAGATTGTGGTGGAATATGAGCAGGCTTCTTCCGGTTCTTATGAGCAGACTTATGACCGGACTGCGGAAATTGCCTATGGCTCTTTGTTCGAACAGTAATGTAGAGTGCTAATTTATAATAAACAAAGGGAGACATGCGGATACATGTCTCCTTTTTTTATACATTTGCATTTCGTTTTCATAACAGGAGAAAGAATAAGAAGGAATGAATTATAAAGAGTTGTTTCATCGAATTGTGTCATTGTTGTCTGCTCCGGCCAAGGCGTGGGAAGAGATAAGTGCGTCGGATGAAGGTGGCCGGGTGACAATGGGCTTTGTATATCCGCTGATAGGAGTGTGCGGACTGGCCGACTTTATCGGGACTTTTGTGGAGCGGGGCGTTTCGCCGGATGTTTTCCAATATGCCTTGCAGAGTTGCTGTGCGGTGGCTGTCGCCCTGTTTGGAGGTTTCTTCATGGCGGTTTATCTGCTTGACAAGATAGGAAGGCGCAGCTTTTCTGTGGCGTATCCGGAGGAGATGCTGCGGGTTCTTGTAGGCTATTCACTGGTTGTCACCTTTGTGCTCGATGCGGTGGACGCTTTCTTTTCGATTACCTTGCTGCACTGGATTCTTCAGCTTTATACACTCTTCGTGGTTTTTGAGGGGGCGAGGCGTTTTTTGAAGGTTCAGGAAACGAAACTCACTTCGTATACCGTGGTTGCGACGGTACTGATTCTGCTTTCGCCCGCCCTCATAGAATTTGTATTTAATAAACTTTCGGTAATATTGAACTGATGAAAACAGCGGCTAACAATATCAATATAAAGAACAAGCGCGCCTCTTTCGACTACGAGTTCATAGACACCTACACGGCGGGCATTGTGCTGACCGGAACGGAGATAAAGTCTATCCGGATGGGAAAGGCAAGTCTGGTCGATACGTTCTGTTTCTTTTCGCGCGGGGAACTGTGGGTGAAGAACATGCACATAGCGGAATATTTTTATGGTTCTTACAATAATCATGCCGCACGGCGTGACCGCAAGCTGTTGCTTACCAAGAAAGAGCTGCGCAAACTGGAGCGGACTTCTCAGGAGCCGGGCTTTACGATTGTGCCCACCCGTATGTATATCAACGAAAAGGGCTTGGCAAAAGTGGTGATTGCTTTGGCAAAAGGCAAGAAGCAGTACGACAAGCGCCAGTCATTGAAGGAAAAGGAAGACAAACGGATGATGGACCGGATGTTTAAACGTTGACATTGAAGATTATGACGATACAGCAGTTGATAGGCGAGCGCATCCTCATCCTGGACGGGGCGATGGGAACCATGATTCAGCAGTATGGCTTGGCTGAATCTGACTTTCGCGGTGTGCGTTTTGCCGACATGCCGGGACAGTTGAAAGGGTGTAACGACCTGTTGAACCTGACCCGTCCAGACATTATAGAGGACATTCACCGTAAATATCTGGAGGCAGGGGCGGACATTATCGAGACCAATACCTTTAATGCTACGGCCGTTTCGATGGCGGATTACCGTTTGCAGCCGTACTGCCGTGAGATGAATCTGGCGGGCGCCAGACTGGCGCGGCTTGCTGCCGATAGATATACGGCCCTGACACCGGAGAAACCGCGGTTTGTGGCCGGTTCGGTGGGGCCTACCAATAAGACCTGCTCCATGAGCCCCGATGTAAATAATCCGGCATATCGGGCTTTGACATTCGACGAGCTTCAGAACGCTTACTGCGAGCAGATGGAAGCTTTGCTTGAAGGTGGAGTGGATGCGCTTTTGATTGAAACCATCTTTGACACGCTGAATGCAAAGGCGGCTGTCCGTGCGGCCGAACTGTCGATGGAAAAGACGGGAAGGCGGGTTCCCCTGATGCTGTCGGTCACCGTGTCGGATATAGCGGGACGGACGCTCTCGGGACAGACGCTCGATGCCTTTCTGGCATCGGTGCAGCACGCCGACATCTTTTCGGTAGGCCTGAACTGTTCGTTCGGAGCCAGGCAGCTGAAGCCGTTTTTGGAGCACCTGGCCAGGCGCGCGCCTTATTATGTCAGTGCTTATCCGAATGCAGGCCTGCCCAACAGCTTGGGACAATATGACCAGACACCGGAAGAAATGGCGCGAGAGGTGAAGGAATATGTGGATGAAGGCTTGGTCAATATCATTGGCGGCTGCTGTGGGACGACGGAACAGTATATCGCCCGGTATCCGGACTTGATAGCCGGTGTGAAGCCGCGTGTTCCCGCACCGAAGCCTCGGCATCTGTGGCTTTCGGGTCTGGAATTGCTGGAGGTTACTCCGGACATTAATTTCGTAAACGTAGGCGAACGCTGCAATGTAGCAGGCTCTCGCAAGTTTCTGCGCCTGATCAATGAAAAGAAATACGATGAAGCCCTTTCCATAGCCCGCAAGCAAGTGGAGGATGGAGCGCAGATCATCGACATAAACATGGACGACGGACTGCTGGATGCAGCCGAAGAAATGACAAGATTCCTCAATCTGGTGGCTTCGGAGCCTGAAGTGGCCCGTGTGCCCGTGATGATTGACTCTTCGAAATGGGAAGTCATTCTGGCCGGACTGAAGTGTGTGCAGGGGAAGAGCGTGGTAAACTCCATTTCGCTGAAGGAAGGGGAAGAAACATTTGTGGAGCGCGCCCGGGTGATAAGGCAGTTTGGAGCGGCGGTCATAGTCATGGCTTTCGACGAACAGGGACAAGCCGACACGTATGAGCGCAAGATAGCGGTTTGCGAGCGTGCCTACCGCATTTTGACCGAGCAGGTGGGCTTTAACCCCAACGACATTATCTTTGACCCGAACATACTGGCTGTGGCGACGGGTATCGAGGCGCACGACAACTATGCGGTAGACTTTATCCGTGCGGCCGGATGGATACGCCGACACTTGCCGGGAGCGCATGTGAGCGGGGGAGTAAGCAATTTGTCCTTCTCCTTCCGGGGAAACAACTATATCCGCGAGGCGATGCATGCCGTGTTCCTTTATCATGCCATCCGCGAGGGAATGGACATGGGAATCGTCAATCCCGGCACCTCAGTGCTTTATACGGACATTCCGGAGGATGTATTGGAACGGATTGAGGATGTGGTGCTGAACCGCCGTCCCGATGCGGCGGAACGCCTGATAGAGACAGCCGAGCGGCTGAAGGCGGCAGGCGGACAGCCGGATGCCGGGAAAAAAGAGACGGAGAGCGTGTCTGGCGCAGTTTCGATGTCGGTGGAAGAGCGGTTGCAGTATGCACTGGTGAAGGGAATATCCGATAATCTGGAGACAGACCTGCATGATGCGCTGAAAATATATCCCAATGCGGTGAGCATTATCGAGGGGCCGCTGATGGCGGGAATGAACCGTGTGGGGGAACTGTTCGGGTCGGGCAAGATGTTTCTGCCGCAGGTGGTGAAGACCGCCCGGACAATGAAGAAGGCGGTTGCCGTTCTCCAGCCCTATATTGAGGCTGAAAAAGCGGCGGGAACCAAGAGCGCCGGAAAGATATTGGTGGCAACGGTGAAGGGGGATGTGCATGATATCGGGAAAAACATCGTTTCGGTCGTTATGGCATGCAATGGATACGAGATTGTTGACTTGGGCGTGATGGTGCCTGCCGAGGAGATTGTGGAGACTGCCATCCGCGAGAAAGTGGATATCATAGGGTTGAGCGGACTGATTACGCCGTCGCTGGAAGAGATGGTGCATGTAGTGACCGAGTTGCAGCGTGCCGGACTGCATATTCCGGTGCTGATAGGCGGGGCTACGACTTCCCCACTGCACACGGCATTGAAGATTGCTCCCGTTTATCAGGCTCCGGTAGTGCATTTGAAGGATGCTTCGCAGAATGCTCTGGTGGCGGCCCGGCTGTTGAATCCGGAGTTGCGTCCGGCTTTTGAGGAGGAGCTGAACGCGACATACGACCGGCTGCGCAAAGAGAACCGCGAGCGTGCGGTGAAAACAGTGTCACTGGAAGAAGCCCGAAAGAACAGGCTGAATCTTTTCTCTGAATAGAAGTCTGCCGGCCGGGATGAAAAGTTCGGCGTGGCCCGCGGGGAAAAGAATTTTTCATAGCAGCCCCCGGTGTTGAGTACTACGATCCGCCGGGAGGGAACAGACGACCG
>CASFGA010000001.1 GCA_949294185.1 uncultured Bacteroides sp. | reverse complement strand
GAGCGCATCCTCGTTCGAAACGGAGATGTTTCCCAGTCCGAGCATGGAAGCCATTCCCATCAGCCCGCTGCTTGATGAGCTTCCCGATTCCGGCGACAGCGTGACGGTCACGGTGTATTCGCGCGGCATGCTGAAGGCCACGACCAGACCGATCAAGGCACCGTATCCCACGGCCTTGGCGATGGATTTCTTTCTTTTCCAGAGCTTTCCAAAAAGTTCCAGCAGGTCGATTTCCTGTTCCTCCTTCTGCGGAGACGGGGTATTCAAGTTCTGTTCCATAGGGTTATCTGATTTTTCTTTTTACAATTCATGCAACTTTGTTTTTTCTTTTTTACTCTCACTACTCTCACCCTCCTTGTAATCCATTGCATAATAGAAATTTACGGGTGGTGGTAGCAAACTTATCTGCTGTTATCCGGAAGTCTTCTGCCACCACCTTTCTTTCCCGCACTTCGTCAAAGAATGAGTTTTTTTGCGAAAAAAGAGAGAATGATCCCATAAACTTTTGTCCGGTGATATGGCAGAAACGCCTGCGGTGCGTGCAAAAGACCATTTTTGTTCGGGAGAAAAATATTTTTTCCCGTGAGGAAAAACTTTTTTCTCGGGAGGAAATTTCAGAAGTGTTGGTGCGGAGATTATTTTTTCTTCCTTAATAAAGACTTGTAGATAAAGCCTCGGATGCCGTTGGGCATCAGTCGGACTACCAGTCTGATCAGGACATTCAGGCAGAAGGTGGGGGCGGAAATGAATCCGATTCTGTACATCTCTTTCTGCAGCCCGATTTCCTTCACCACATATTTCCATCCTCCCCGCCGCCTGAAGGTGTCTGGCGTTGTGCGGAAATAGAGCAGACTTTCCTGTAGGTTATAGAATCGGCATCCGTTCATCAGCATTCTGACCCACAGCCCGTAGTCCTCGTATTGCGGAGTCGGGGGATATCCGCCTGCCTTCAGCACCTTGCTTTTTCTGAACATGGCGGCAGGATGGTTTACCGGGCATCTTTTCCGGGCATACGCACGGATTTCCTCGTGCCGCTCCGGAAGCTTCTTTACGGCGACCACATGGTTGGTGTCATTATAAAACTCCTCAATCCATGCGCTGCACACATCCGTCTCCGGATGCTCCCTGAAAACCTGCATCTGCCTTTCAAACCGTTCCGGTTTGGCAATGTCGTCCGTATCCATGCGCGCCACCAGTTCGTAAGAACAATGTTTCAGTCCCTCGTTCAGCGCCTTTCCCAGCCCCTGGTTTTGGGGGAGGGGAACCACCTTCAGCATCGGATACCGCGACTGATATTCCGTGACGACCGCCTCCAGTTCAGGAGTCAGCGGCCCGTCTTTCACCAAAACAATTTCATCGGGAGGCAAAGTCTGCGCAAACAGACTGTCAAGGCTTTGCTTGAGATAAGTGGGGTGTTCTTTCTTGTAAACGGATAAAAGAACGGAAAACATAACAATATTTTATTTGTCAGCTTTTAAAGCTATATTTGATGATATAGTTTTTTTACTTTGTTGATGTATTGTGGAGGTAACAAATAGGTAATGTCTTTCAGATGCCGTTTGATTTTTTGTTTAAAAGGTTGTTGGGAAAAATAATACTTTTGCATTTCTTTGAGAGGTCTGCCTGTCTTTAGCATTTCAAAGAGATGATGTCTTGTTTTTTCATTAACTTGATATGTGATGCCCCAAGACTGGTAGGGTAGAAAGTCGGAAAAATCATGCTTATGGATAGTTAACTCATTCTTGATTATCTCGAAAGCTTTTTTCCCTTCTTCTGTAACTAATGTAACACCAGACATTCCTCTGGTTTCTGTGTCATAACATCTTCCCCAGAAATCACCTAAACGGATATCTGTATATTCAAGAGAGCTGCGTAAAGCACAGTCGCGGCATGCGTCATTCAACATTAAATTAGAGAAGAACAGTTGATAAAATTCATCTTTCTTTCTGTTGCTTATGAATGCCTGTATGCCATTTATTACTATTACTATTATGTAAAAGTTTCCCCAACCTTTAATTTTGCTTCTGAATTCTACATTGTCGAATTTAGGCTTACCTATAAGTTCTTTTATTTCCTGTATGTATTTTTGCCATATCTGGGATGACGGACAGCCATGACAATAAAGGTCAACCAGAAGAAAGTCTTTCCTCCTTTTTTTCTTTTCCAGATATTTTCCTATGGCATATATTTGACAGGGAGTTCCAAATAATACATTTTTTTGTCCCTTCTTGTCAAGCATTTCTTTAAAGGCGGGAAATGTCATTGACTGGATGTATTTGGAACCCTTAAAGGAGTTGATGTCTGTTTCTGTCGAAGCGCATATATGTTTGGCTTGGTTTATGATGGTGTCATATACCGACCCTATGCATTGGTATCCCTTATTGAACAAAGCTTTTGCCAACAGATAGCCAACTCCGCCAGAAGTCGTTGACTTGAGTATGTTCTCATCTTTAGCTTGGCAAGCTAATAATTGTACTTCTTTATGACTGTTCAAATCATAGGTTTCGATGTTCGAATATTTGTAACATACTTGTGTACAGATTGAACAGTCTATACATTTAGAAGGATTCAATATAGGCTTGTAGAATCCTTGTTCATCAAATGCCATTGTAATGGCTTCTTTGGGGCAAACCGCAGCACATCCTCCGCAGCCGGTGCAGGGATGTAGTGTTGGGATTGATGTGATGTTCATCGAGAAATATTCTTGGTAAGATAATTCATGGAATCTTTACGCCTTTTTGATAATTCGGCATTTACATTGTTCCAATTAATCTTGACAGAGAATAATTGGTCGATTCCTCTGTCAGGCGTAATGATTCTTTCTGTAAGCCCGTATTCTTCTAAAAGGTTTCCGAGCTTATTTCCGTTGCCTCGTAGCTTTACAGCAAATTCGGCATTTGTAAGAATGGACATTACACTGCCATGGAAAGTATCTGTTATGACACAATGTGCGTCTCTGAAATAAGATAGTAATCTGATGGGGTCAACATTTATATTTTTGTCACACCACTTGTGGTAGAACCCGGCAGAAATAATCTGAAGATTATGGGCTTTTGCATATTTTCGGATGGCTCGTATCTCTGTTGCATCGTTCATATTGCTGTCGTAAGCATATATCAACAGATATGGCCTTAGGTTGATTTTAGATAGTTGTGTTAGTTCTTTTTTATATCCGTAAAGTAAAACCGGGTCGCAAACCATTTCTGCATTTTTCCCTGTAAGGGCTTTAATGATATCATAGGAGTTCTTGTCGCGAACTGATAAGGCTTTCATACTTTCCAAGCCTCCTTTGACAAAACTTAAGCAATGTTTTTCTGTGATGTCTTTAATTGTTGTCGGTCCGAAGCATCCCGCATAAACAAAAACATTGTCAGAAGGTAAGGCATATCCCCAAAAAGCAGGAGTCGGGCCAGTGTGCAGGGCAAAAACCTCATCACTTCCGATGATGACTGCATTTAAATCTTTTTCATCCGTGTAGTATCCGCCAATCAAATGTTGTTCCCGTTTGAATCTTTCAAGAATCTTTCTTTTCTTGATGTTGAACAATGTCTTTTTTACTCCTTGCTCTTTTAAATAGTTCAAGTAAAACGGTATGGATTTTATGCTGATATTGTATTTGCTTTTCAGTTTGATTCCGAGAAAGTCATAGTTCTTGTCAAACTGGAGTGCATAGGCTTCTATGCCTTTGTCTGCCAAAACTTGAATCAGTGCGTTCAATTGGAGTAAAGCTCCGTGATTATGTACATCGTAGTGAGTGATGATACCGAATTTCATAAATTTATTTGCTCTAAGTTTGATAATTAAAGAGTTTTATTTGGGGGAGAATGGTATTCCGATTGTTCTCATGAATGTTTCTACAGAGTTCTCTGGGGTAAATTTCATCAGTTGTTCTTTTGTCTTTTGTGCGTAATGATTATATTCTTTCACTAGTGTGTCAAATCCTTTGGATATTTCTTTCACATTGTATGGGTCGACTTTTACGCCTGCTTCTCCTGCAACTTCAGGAAGACTGGTTTTATTGGAAACCAGTGTAGGCTTTTCATATAGGAATCCTTCTATAGGGGGAATTCCGAAGCCTTCGCAAAAAGAAAGCAGTACGGTGGCGAAACATTTGCTGAATAAATAGTTTACGGTGTCTCCGGGTTGGTATCCTAAGTAAAAAATATTGTTCTTGTTTTGGATATAGCTGATGATGCTTTCTCCTTTGTGGGTTGGCTTTCCTACGATGATAAGTTGCCATTCGGGATTTTTTTCAGCAAACAGTTTGAATCCGTCTACCATCCCTTGTATATTTTTTCCTGGTTGCAGACTTCCCACATATAAGAAGAATCGTTTGTTCAGGTCTACAGAATTGCCATTAATGTCTTTTATTTCTGGAAGTATCTCTGTCCTCTGCGGAGAAGGTAATACGAAGTTATAAGTGACTGCTAACTTATTTTTATTTACCCCCAGTAAATTGCAGATTTCATTTTTGCTGTATTCTGATACGGTGAAAACTTTCCAACTTTGTCTGATATATAGTTTGGTAATCCATTTTAGATACATGGTTTTTATTTTGCCGTATCGTTTGCTGAAGGTTAAATAGTATACATCGTGCAGAGTAAAGTATCTTTTGGCGTGGATAAACAAAGGCATTGATGTACAGAAACTGTAGAAAGCATCACACTTTTTTATGTAAAAATAAAATAAGGTTTGCTCGAATAGAATCCGTTTTATTCCGTTTCCTAATGTCGGAACATTAACAAACGTAGCATTTAATTCGGGGGGAATTTCTAAATATTCTTTTGGAATATGTTTTTGCTTGTATATGATGAACCGGCAATTGGGTGTCTGGTATTTTCTTATTTGGTTCAGTATTCTTTTGATATAACTGAACGGGCCGGTTCCGGTTTGAGTGCTTAATGCGATTAAATTTATTCCGACAATCATTTTTTCAGAATTAAAAGAATGAAATATCAAAATCGTATGGAATGGCTACATTGGCCTTGAGTAAGAATAACAGAAATGCTAAATAAGTTATCCCTATCATTATATATTGTGAACTCTTTTTGAAATATTCTGCACAATATGGGATGAGTATAATTAGGTATGTAAAGAAGTAAAGATATAATCGCCTTGCTGGTTGGAACAGATAGAATGTGTTGTATAAAATCATACCAATGATAACCATGTTCAGTAAAATATGGAAGTATGGATAGTTTTTGGGACGCTTGTAGGTATAAAGAAGCAATATCGCAGCAATAAGCATATTATAAAATAATTTGAGTACTCCACTGCTAACTCCTGCTTCAAAATCGTCTACTCCATATTGATAAAGATTGAATGTTGCTAACGATGGCATAACATAGTTGATAAGTATATTTAAAAGGCTGTTTCCCCACAAAAAACTGATTATCAAAGCTGAGAAAAGTAATATAGGTGGATAACGTAAACGGCTTAATAAAATGAAAGGGAATATAAGTAATGCGCTGGTATGAAACAGGGCTGCCAATAGAATCCAAATCATGTATTTCCTTATTTTCCCTTCTAACAGGTAAGGAAATGCGTAAAACAATAAGGCTATGGCAACATATTGACGTACAATGTTTGCTGATTCAAAATAGAATCCGGATAAGATGAACAGTGTTACGGAAATATAAAAATTGGAGGACATGCTTTTAATTCCCTTGTAGAAACAAATCATCAAGGCTACGGAAGTGAAAAAAAAGAATCCTCTTGCTTGAAATCCTAAATAGCGTAAGATGTAATTAATCAGATGCCAGACGGGTTCTGTTGCATTGGCTTGAACAGAATCAGGAACATTGTAAATAAGTTCATAGGTAGGGTAGTCTTTTCCTACATCATGTCGTAGACCTAGAATTAAGATTAATAAAAAGACAAAAACTTGTTTGGCTAAAGGTACTTGTAGCTTGGTACCACACCATGTCAATAGTATGCTGAACAATAAAAATAATGTAAGCCCAATCATTCTGTTTACGAGAAAATGCTTATCTTGTTGTGTTTTTTATCGTGGCAATGACAAATAAAATAATAGAAGCTATTTGCTTACATGAATGTAGCCAACACCACATAATTATTTTACTGTAAAAGGGAAAGGCCGGATGGCTGAATATTAGGTGATTGGTTTCAGGGAACATAGTGCGATATAATTTAAACTTTGTTGGAGGGGCATAATGCAACAAAACATATTTGGCATGTAATTTAAAGTATAATAATGCCTGTTGGTAGCAGCTATCTCCTTTTTCTTCAAAAAAAGCATTGATGATATTGACAACACTTACGACATTTTCTAAAGAAGACAAGCTCCATTTTTTTGTATATGCAGAAGTATTGGTTTGCGAATAATGGTAAAGTGATTCAGGAAGATAGGATATGCGTTGGGCATAATAAGCCAAGCGAGGGATAACCGAAACATCTTCCCACATATTGATTCCTTTTTTCCATGTAAAATCAAGTTGTTTATAAAGTTCGCTTCTTATTAATTTGTTCCACATACTGTTATGTAGCTTTCCACTTAACAGATTACATACGAAATCCTCTTTGTCTGTAGTTGTATATTGTGAATGATGGACTTGCTTTTTAGAATATTCGGCAACGTAATCGCATATAACAATATCTGCGTTTTGGCTTACAGCCTTTTGATACATCTTTTCATACATGTCTTTTTCCACCCAGTCATCACTGTCGCAGTGAATGATATATTCTCCGGTAGCAACTTTTATACCACTATTTCTTGCAAATGCTGACCCATGATTCTCATCAAAGGTCAATATATGGATGTGTTTTTGGCGTTGGGGATATTCAGCAATTGTGTTTTGTAATATCTCCATACTTTTGTCAGGAGTACAATCATTTATAAAAATATATTCAATATTGTTTAGCGTTTGTTCCATTAACGAGCGTACGCAACGTGTAATGTATTTTTCTACATTATATATCGGGACAATAACGCTAACAGAGGGAGTATCGGAGGGGTGACACATAAATGATTAAATGGATTTATTGCGTGATAGGTAAATCAGAGTTGTTTTAAAAACGATTTAATGATATCTATATTTTTGCTGTTTTCTGTCTCTTTGGAAGTTAGGTAAGTGTATATATAGCTTTGTCGTTTCTTTTCATCAAGTGGCGAATAGTCTATTTCTGAGAAGTTGTTTTTCATTTTGTCAATATTGTATACATTTTTGTCAAATAGCTGTGCTAGTGTTTGTGTCGCATATTTGTATCGTGGAATTTGGTTAGATGCGTCGGTCAGGATAAATACTATCGGTTTGTTTGCCAACGCAACATACGAAATCGAATTACTAGTTTGTATTACTACTAACGAAGCATTCGTTACCAGGTTATTTGTTTGATATTTTATTATTTCTCTTCCCCCAAATTCCTTGCCGGTATATTCCGATTTAGGGTGTGCGGCAATAATTATGGGCATTTTGTATTTTTTTTCCAAAAATGAGAAAAAGTTGTTTAGCGAGTCGTGATACTTTTTCGCACATGCAGTAATGTTATTACTGTTAAATTGATAAAAGTGTTTCAAATCAGGATGATATGGAAAATAAGTGTCGAGAAAAACAATGTATTCTCCTTTTATTACAGGAGGGTGTGGCAGAAATTTATATTGCTCATAATCCGGATGATTTATAGCATGAGTACGATTAACTATTGCTGATGAAGATAAAAAATAACACGGGAATTGGATATGATGGCGTTTGTTATATAACTTTTTTGCAATGAAGAATATTTTCCCTCGTATTATTTTAAAGAAACAGCTTGATAGGAATCTTTTCAGCTTTTGGGATAATGTTTCTTTGATGATAGTGTTTGCATACAAATCCATACGTATGGTAACGCATTTATATTTTGATAACAATGCAAATACTTTTCGGGTCTTCCAGTTATCTACACATTCAACGAAAAATATTGTATCGTCAATGTCTATATTGTTTAGCGATTCTTTTAAATTCTCTAATGTATACAATTTCTTTAGATAATTTTCTGTGATTTCATCGGTTACTTTCATTCCTGGAAAAACGAACTGTGAAACATCCCATACGGCTACGTTATATCCGGCAGATATTAATTCGTCAATGTAAAAAAGTTTTCGTCTGCGTGTGGAATATGGTTCGTGGTCAATCAAGACGATATTTTTTTTACTCATAATATTAAATCATAATAATGCGAATTGCTAACAAGAAAGACACTGAAACTATCTAATGATGGCTTTTGGACAGTGAAGTTTCATTACACTGTTTTACTGTCTTTTTAATTCCAGTTAGTAATAAGATTAACTAATAAGCGTTCAGAATTTCTTCGTAACTTTTATTTGCTAAAAGGATGTATTCAACAAATTCTCTGAAAACACCTTCTCCTCCTTTTTTCTGCAATGGAACGGTGGACAATTCTCTGATGTATACGGGTGCACTAGCGGGAACTCCGGCGAATCCGGCATTCTTTAAAAGGGTTATATCATTAATGTCATCTCCTATATATGCAATGTCAGATAAACCAATGTTTAACTGTTTGGCAAGGCTTTGAGCCGTTTCCAACTTGTTTTTTATTCCTTGAAACAGATAGTCTACTTTCAGTTTTTTTGCCCTGCGGCTAACGATTTCTGTATTTTCTCCCGTAATGATTCCTACCGGGATGTTGAATTTGTGGGCTAACAAGACTCCTGCACTGTCGTAGGTGTGGAATTTTTTCCATTCATTTCCTGTTTGGTCGTAATACATTCCGCCGTCAGTCCATACGCCGTCAATGTCGGTCAGTATCAGTTTGGGTTGTTTCATATCTTATTTCAGAAAATCAGGATAAATAATTTCATTGGCAGGTATATCTTTGGTGGCTGTTTTTCCTACGACATTGTTTAATTCACTCCATTTGTATCCGTCGCCGGGGCTAAGCATGTGTAAATCTTCTTGATTGATTACGCTTCCGGCTTTGATGAGACGCTTAGAGGCGATAGAACGCTCTAATTTCTCTTTGGCGGATGCTACGGCAGGGTCGATGTATAATTTTTCTTCGCCTAACCAACGCTCTGTGATACGGATGTCGCGTACCATTCTTAAAACACCGTCCGGGCCCAATGATCCGGCTTGGTCTGTTCCTTTCATCCGGCGGTCGATGGTGATGTGCTTTTCTATGATTTCTGCCCCCATTCCTACTGCTACGATAGGAGCGGCAATGCCGATGGTATGGTCTGAAAATCCTATCTTATATTGTCCGTAATGTTTTTTCAGATAAGTGATGGTTTTCAGGTTTAGATTATCGGGGTAGGTAGGGTATTGTGAAACACAGTGCAGGATGGAAATATTAGAGTGATAGCGTGTAATAACATCCAAGGCTTCATCCAGTTCTTTTGTTCCTGCCATGCCTGTTGATAGGATGATTGGAATTTTTGTCTCTGCCAATCGTTGAAGCAAAGGTAGGTTGGTCAGGTCTCGGCTGGCTACTTTTAAATAGTCGGGTGTAAACAGTTTGAGCAGAGACAGACATCCTACGGCACAAAGTGTTTCCACAAAATCTAGACCTAATGATTTGGCATATTTATATACTTCAAAATGTTCCTCGTCTGTCAGCTCAAGAAAAGCTCTGTGTTCTCCATATGTGCGTCCGAACGAGTTAGGCGTATCGTATATCCGGTTCATCTGCGAGGTGGTGAGTTCTTCCGACAAATCTCTTTTAGTCATTTTTACGGCATTCATCGGCTTTAAGTCCAAATTGAATACTTC
The DNA here is from genome assembly GCA_949294185.1 of uncultured Bacteroides sp. Lineage (GTDB taxonomy): Bacteria > Bacteroidota > Bacteroidia > Bacteroidales > Bacteroidaceae > Phocaeicola. Next base: position 194,840 of record CASFGA010000001.1, on the reverse strand, counting down.
TTCTTTTATGGGGCGCGCAATTAATTCAACGATTAATTTGGCAATATCCACAGAGCCGTTATGGTTCTGACCAATCTCTCCGATAATATATGTTTCTTTCATTATTTTGAGTTTTTAGAGATTTCTTGTTTCATTATTTGATAATACTGCGGATGATTATCCAAATAGTTTATAATATCGTCAATTGTAGGGTAATTGATAGTTCTTTTCAGTTCTTTATAAATGGTTTGGGCATTTTGAAAATCAGTCTCTGTATCAATCGTTAGGCGTATATTGTTATGTTTGATAAGTTCCTTTGATGTTTCTAATAATTTGATTTTGAATTTTTCAGGATGGGTATAAATGTAGTTGGTTACATGCTCATGATATAACGGCTCATTTGTAAAATTTGATACTTTATGTAGAGTGTCTAAGGTTACGTATTCTGTCCAAAAGCCATAATGGGTTTTTATAGAAGGAGTTCCATTGACATTAAAACTGACATAATCATATTCTGGATTCTCTTTTACATAAAGAATCAGTTCTTTGATAGATTTTAATTCAAGAAAAGGATTGTCGGAACAGACACGGATTAGTTGTTTTGCTTTGAATTGTTCGGCTGCTTTTATGAAACGTTCTAAGACATCTGATTCTGATCCTCTAAAAAGATCTATGTTCTTATCTTTTGCAAAGACTTCTAACTGGTTGTCTGTTGAAGATGTTGAAGTTGCTAAGATTATATTTGTATCAGGAACTGACCGTAATTTTTCTATTAATAAATCTAATATAGATTTTTCTTGAAAAAATGGTTTCAGAATTTTTCCGGGTAATCTGGTCGAACCTAAACGAGCTTGGATTAAGAATGTTATATTCATATCTTTAATTTAAGATTAGATGCTTTTATGATATTGGTGCTATTGGATATAGCTGAATTTATAATTGATTTTCTTTCGATAATTTTCGTTTGATGAATTTGCATATATAATTGCGCTCAACGGTGTTAATCCCAATGCTTCCAATAGTTAATGTAGACATTCCAATAGTTAATATGGTAGTGGTGACAATTCTTGTAAAATTAGGAGTAAGATTGTTGACGCATGAATAAACGAGTAGAAGAGTGATAAGGTAAACCGGAATTACTTTTACTAAAACCTTTTTACTGTATTGTTTTAAATTGAATTGTATTAGTCTTTGTGCATTCCATAAAATAGATAATGTAAATACAATAGATAATCCTACAGATATTATATAAGGTAGTAAGGCGTGCTTAGGGAATATTAAAAGAGCTATGTAAGATAACGGCAAATTGCATAGTAATATTGTGCTTGATGATATTTGATATTTTTTGATTCTGTTTGCGGCTTGATAAGCTGCTATGATTTGGTTGGATAAGGTTTCTATTAATATCGTGATAATCATCAAGCGGGATATCTCAACCGTTAAATCAGGTACTTCGTGTAGCCATAGAGTCAATAGAGTTTTAGTTTCTATTAATAGAGGTATACTTAAAAGCATTAGTAAATAGTAGGCGAACTTACTACTTACGAAAATAAGTTGCCACATCTTTTCTGTTTCGTGAGTCGCATACAGTTTGGTTATTTGTGGGCGTGTAGCTATATATATGTTGTTGATAAATTGGTTTAAAGCTCCATTAATCTGTTGGGCTATGGCATGTGCGGCGTTCAATAACGGGCCAAAAAACAGATTGATGATGATATTGATGCCTTGCATGCGGGATATCATTGCAATTGAGCCTACCATGTTCCAACCGGAATATCCGAGCAAATCTTTTTTTAATACAGGATCCAATTTTAGGCGTATCTGTTTGCTTTCGGAGAAAGATTTATAGCAATATATGATATAGGTTGTCAATATTAATAATTGAAGTATACAAATCATGATGGAATAGGCAATGAGGTAGTCTCCTGTCATAAATGGTAAGCACAAGGCAATGCCTAATTTGGTGATGCATTCAACAATACTCAGATAGGCAAAGAAATTCATGTGCTCGTGTGCTATAACCGTTGCTGTAAATGGAATAGTGAGGAGCGTGAACAGAAATGTGACGATGGCAAACTGGAATACCCAATTTGCTGCATATATTCTGTCGGGAGGTATTGTCATGTGGAAATTTAAAAAATAACCGCCCAAAGTTTCCAGTAAAAGAAAGATGATAACACCAAGTATCAGGTAGATAAATATGATTGTATTAAATACGGATTGTAATCTTTCTTTGTTGCCTGTTCCTAATTCAAAAGCAATGAATCGTTGTGAACCAGAGGATAGAGAACCGCTGATAAAAGAAAAAATGGTGACTATTCCCGCTATAACATTGTATATACCATAATCTTCTGCACCTAATGTCTTTAAAATAATAGGTACAGTATATAGTTGTACGAACATGAGGATGAACATTCGTACATACAGCAGCAGTGTATTTTTCGCAATCCGTTTGTTGCTTGATATATTTGTCATAAAGTTTGTCTTTATGATAAGCCGGGTGGCGGTTATTTCCCGATACAATAATACTCAAACCCCAAATTCTTCATTTCTTGTGCGTCGTAGATGTTTCGCCCGTCGATGACCAGCGGACGGTTCATTGACTTCTTGATTACGCCCCAGCTTGGCAGGCGGAACTGCTTCCATTCCGTCAGGAGCAGGAGGGCGTCGGCATTGAGGGTGGCATCATACATGTCGGCAGCGTATTCCACGGCGTTGCCGATGCGGCGGTTGCACTCGTCCATCGCAACGGGGTCGTACACGCGCACCCGGCATCCGGCCTCAAGCAGCAGGCGGATGGTGACCAGTGAGGTGGCTTCGCGCATGTCGTCGGTCTCGGGCTTGAATGCGAGTCCCCATACGGCCACGGTCTTCCCTTTCAGGGCTCCCCCGTAGTAGTGTTCCAGTTTCCGGAAGAGCACGGTCTTCTGCCGTTCGTTCACCTCCTCCACGGCCTTGAGCACGCGCATGGTGTAGCCCGCCTTCTCGGCCGTGCGGATGAGCGCCTTCACATCCTTGGGGAAGCAGCTCCCTCCGTATCCGCATCCGGGGTAGAGGAACTTGGTGCCTATGCGGGTGTCCGCCCCGATTCCCTTGCGCACCATGTTCACATCGGCCCCGACGAGTTCGCACAGGTTGGCGATGTCGTTCATGAAGCTGATGCGGGTGGCGAGCATGCTGTTTGCGGCATACTTGATCATTTCGGCGCTGGGTATGTCGGTGAAGATGACACGGAAGTTGTTGAGCAGGAACGGGCGGTAGAGGCGGGCCATCAGCTCCTTCGCCTTTTCCGACTCCACGCCCACCACCACGCGGTCGGGACTCATGAAGTCCTTGATGGCGGCTCCCTCCTTGAGGAATTCCGGGTTGGAGGCCACATCGAAGGGGATGTCCGCGCCCCTCCGGTCAAGTTCCTCCTGAATGGCCGCCTTGACCTTGCGTGCGGTTCCTACGGGGACGGTTGACTTGGTGACCAGCACCAGATATCTGTTCATGTTCCGCCCTACGGTGCGTGCCACTTCGAGCACGTAGGAGAGGTCTGCGCTCCCGTCCTCGTCGGGCGGGGTGCCTACGGCGCTGAATACGATCTCCACCTTGTCGAGCACGGAAGCGAGGTCTGTGGTGAAATGAAGCCTCCCTTCCCTGCGGTTGCGGAGCACCATCTCGTCCAGTCCCGGTTCATAGATGGGCACTTTCCCTTCGAGCAGACTGTTTATCTTGTTGCTGTCGACATCGACACACGTTACGTTCACGCCCATTTCGGCGAAACAGGTTCCTGACACCAGACCTACATATCCGGTTCCTACGATTGCGATATTCATGTTTCGTTCATTAAGTTATTTTACCATCCGATAAAGCGTCATGGCCTGCATCAGCCGGAGGTTTTTGCGGCAGAGCCACGGAAAGTCCACGCTGCGCAGCGGAATCTGATATTCCTCCATGATGGTATAGAACAGCGGATTCTCCAGCAGGCGGCTGTCGTGGGCGAGCAGCAGGAAGGCGTCTTTACGGAAGGTGTAAAAGGCGGCTTTCTTCAGTTCCTCCAACTGCGGGCTTGTTTCGCTTTCGGCAAAGCGGACGGCAGGAGCAGCCAGACGGTTTTCTTTGAGATAGGCACAAAGCTTTTTCTCGTCGGCAGCTCCATAAGTATAGAGTATGATTTCTTTGCCCGCAGCTTCTTCGGCGGCGGGGCGTTGTTCTTCGGGCGTTATGCTTCCTGTCTGCGGGCTCAAGGCCGTAAGCTGCTTGCGCAGTTGAGCGGCGGTAAGACGCCGGGCCTCCTTCAGCGTATAGAACATGTAGCGCACAATGTATTTCCCTCCCCGCAGATAAGAGTCGTAAAGCTCGTAATAGAAAGAGCATAGCTTGGCCTTCTGCCGCAACAGCAGTTCCGTCGGCACATTTTCAATGTCTTTCCGCTCAAATTCCACAAGGGTAGAGTCTATGTATGACATGCTGCAAATAAATTTGAAGGATAGATACGCTTCATACCTGTTCGCACCACGTGTAGCTCACTTTGAGCAGGGTGGTGCTTTGTGGCATCTGGATGGCGATATAGTGCTTGCCTCCGTAGCGCACGAAAAGGCCGGTGACACCGAACAGCGGGCCGGGCTTGATGATACGCACGGGCATACCCTTTTTCCCTTTCAGCTTTTCGGGTTCGACGAACCGTGTTCCCTGTATTTCCGGATTGGTGGCGCGGATGAAGTTCTGCATCTCAGGCTCAGATACGGTGCAGTATCCGTTCCCTTCGCGCTCGCGTTTCAGAAAATAGATGGGGAAAGGCGATTCCTTGACAAGATTCCGGCACCACATTTCGTCGTACTTGCACCGGATGAACAGCAGGTTATGGACGGCGGGGACTAAGACGCGCCGGCATTTGTCCGGTTCCGCCTTCTCTTCCCTGAGTTCGTATGTCATGGGTATATAGTGCTCAATATTTTTTTCCTGAAGGAAGCCCGCCACGTGCATTTCTTTGTTGTAAATGGTCTGTAGAGGCATCCATACGTTTCCATCGTCTTTTTGATCCATGTGTTCAGGCATCAGAATTATTTGTTAGAGATGCAAACCGTTTTTTATCTTAAGCAAATGTCTTTTTGATTCTGTAATCAGATTATGATGTTTATGGGCATATTTCTTTTTCCTGCGGCTTGCTTGTTCTGGCCGCAGAATCTGAAGGATTTCTTGAAGATGAAGCCGTGTCTTTCCAAGACTTCCGTATAGGATTGCCCGCTCCCACAGCCGTATGAAAAGGCGGTACTTCGTTGCAAAGGTAATAAAATAACTATATACATCCGTAAAACAAGAATAATTAAAAAAGATATTAACACTCGTTTACAGTAGGATTTTGATGGGAAAGTGGGGATTTGTGGCTTTACAGCCCGGATGTCTGCCAGGAAAAGCATAGTGCATTCCGCTGAATTTATAGTTTAAATCGTTTTTGTCTTTGCCGCTTTATGAAATATTCCATATTTTTGCGGGGATTAGTGTCGCTTGAAAAAATGAAGGCAAAACGGTTTCGGACATATATTCTGCTTATAGTCTTTATCCTGTGCGGGGGAATCATCGTTCCCGGACGGGCTGAAACCTTGCTTCCCTCGGGTGAGGACAGGGATTCGGTGGAGATGTGGATGCCGGCAGACTCGGTTTTCGCCCGTTTTCTGGCGAGCCGTGACATACCCGTTACAGAACACAATGAGATGGAGCTGCTTCCCAGCGGACGGCTGAAGTTTGCCAGTCTTTTTGAGGAGATACGGAAAGCTGAGCATCATGTTCATTTGGAGTATTTTAATTTCCGGAGCGATTCGATAGCCAAAGAGCTTTTCACGCTTTTGGCCGAGAAGGCGAAGGAAGGGGTGGAGATACGGGCGATGTTCGACGATTTCGGAAATCTTTCAAACAACCGTCCCTTGCGCAAGGAGCATCTGAAGATGCTGAACGAACGGGGCATTGAAATCATCAAGTTCGACCCGATACGTTTTCCGTACCTCAATCATGTGTTCAGCCGGGATCACCAGAAGATTGTGGTCATCGACGGAAAGGTGGGCTATACGGGCGGAATGAACATTGCCGACTATTATATCAACGGACTGCCTGAAATCGGGGCGTGGCGTGACATGCATGTCTGCATCAAGGGCCCGGCGGTGGAGCAGCTTCAAAAGGCGTTTCTGCGCACCTGGAATCAGGAGGCGCATCAGGAGATAGGGGGGAAGGAGTATTTCCCTTTCAGCAAAGATTCATTAGAGCGGTTGCCGGAGCATTCGGGCAACCGTGTGGCCATCGTGCAGCGCATACCCCATGTGTCGCCGGACATCATGCGAAAGGCTTATATCGCCGCTTTGGATGCGGCTGAGCATCGGGTGCAGATCATTAACCCTTACTTTACGCCGACCCGGAGCATTCGGAAGGCCATCAGGCGGGCGTCCAAACGGGGGGTGAGGGTGGAAATCATGATTCCAGGCAAGTCGGACATTCCCTTTACACCCGATGCCGGCTTTTATTTTGCCAACAGCCTGCGGAAGGCGGGTGCGCATATCTATGTGTTCAACGGGGGATTCCATCATTCCAAAATAATGATTGTGGACGACCGCTTCTGTACGGTGGGCAGTACGAACCTTAACAGCCGCAGCCTGCGCTATGACTATGAAATCAATGCCTTTATCTTCGACCTGTCGGTTACGGCTGAACTGGGGGATATCTTTAGGGCGGACAAGCAGAACAGCACGGTCATGACGCGTGATGAATACCGGAAGCGTTCGCCATGGAAAAGGTTTGTGGGATGGTTTGCCCATCTGTTTACGCCGGTGCTGTAGGGCAGAGGATTTCTTGTCAGGATAAAGACGGTCTGGAGTCGGGAGCAAACGAAGTTTCGGACAGTATGAAATGAAGGCGGGACGGCAGCACAAATTTCTCATGCAGCCGTCCCGCCTTTATAGAGAGTGATGAATTACAGTCCGTGTATGATGTGAATCAGCTGTTCACCCAGTCCGATAGTGTATCCGTGCGATTCAAACACCACGCGGTTGAATGTATCGCTGATGATGAATATCGGAAGCTGCCCTCCGTGACTGAGCTTCATGTTTTCGGCTATCATGCTGCGTATCTTTCCGTCAGTGTCGATGCCGAACTTCACTGTCGAGGGCAGGTTGGGGAAGTCTTTGGGATTGAATTTCGCATAGGCATCCTTGTCAGTAAACAGGAGCAGCATGGTGCGTCCCCATTTCTCGAAGTCGGCTTTCTTCACTTCGATGTCTTTCAGCGCATGGTTGGTCGGTTCCTGGCCTACGCCCAGCACGCCGATGATGTAGTATCCGCGGCCGGTTGTGGCCAATACGCTGGTTTCTTCACCGCCGGCACCGGTCAGGGAATACTTGGCTTCGGAGTCGAAGTTGCCGATGACACGGATTTCTTCTGCATTGTCACGCATCATAAGGTCGACGGTTGTGGTTTTTCCCTCCTCGACGGTAAAGAAGGTCACATTGCTCAGCACACTTCCGTTGGCCATGCGGCTTCCCGTTACGAGCATATAATAGCCGGTTTCCACTTTAGTCCCCTGCTTGAGCAGCGATTCCCAGGTTGCATCTTCCGGATAATTCATCAGGCGGAATACGCCGTCGTCATACTTCGAAAGGGTGAAGTGCGTGTAATACTTCGGGTTGCCCAGACGCGGTATCGGAGTATAGGTGGCTTTCAGCGTGCCTTCTGTGGGGCGTTGGCTTACCGCCGTCTCAAAATCTACCTTTACCGTTTCATTGTTCTTGAAATAGTAGACATTTCCGGTCACCGCATCCTTCTGTGCCGGTATGCCGAGACTGCGGGCTGCCGCCACGAAAAAGATTTCACGCGAACCCGAATCGGTGACACGGCTCCGCCATACGCCTTCGGGAGAAGTGGTGGTGAAGAGCGTGTTCAGGTCATCGCGGATGATGAGGCTGTCCTTGCACCAGTTGACCAATGTCTGCGGGTCATTCTTGAACTGTTCGGCCAGTGACGCAGGTATGTTCTTTTGCAGATAAGAACGGTAGGGGGTAAGCATTTCACTGGCTACGCGCGGAGAGAGCACGGTCTTGGCCCATACGTTCGGTGCGGTGTTATACAGGTGGTCTTCCAGTACGGCGCAGGGCGTGTCGCGCAAATCCTTGTCGGAGATGTATTGCAACAGTTCCAGAGCCCGCTTGCCCATGTCTTTAGCCGTCGCGTTTTTCAGAAACTGCATGATGTCGGCATGGTTTCCTCTTGATTTCACAATGAATGTCGCAGTCTTCTCCACATCCAGCCCTTGCGACCGGGCAAACTCTTCGGCCTGCTGCCGGGTAGGGAATGTGCCGATATAGGCATTGCGGATGGAATCTTCCGCATTCATGCGCCGGGTGTTTTCGGCACGCTGTTCTTCCGTCACTTTCGGCAGGTCGGCCTTTTCTGCCGGAGGAACGATATCGAAGGGCAGCGTATAGGTGTCTCCCTCCTGATGCTCAAGAACGACGGTCACCTGCTTGTCTTTGCCGAACGATGCCTTTTGGAAACCGAATTTTCCGTTGGCGGAGGCATAAACAAGCATGTCACCCAGACCGGCTGACAAGGAAGTGTGGCCGTTGTTGTCGCTTGTCTTGCGGGCTACGGTATAAAACTCGGCATAGTTATACAGCTTGAACTCCACGTTTGCTCCGGCCACAGGGCGGTTTCCGTCGTCTTTGACGAGCACTTCAAGCGGAGCACTCTGGCCGTAATTGTCGATAATGTTGATTTCCGTATAGTTGGCAGTCTGTTTCATCACATCTTCCGGCCCGTTGTAAGCGCCGAAAACTTTGGTATGCATCAGCATGCCGCGGCTTGCCGGAGCATTGAACCATCCTAAATCAAGCACCGGTTCCGGTTCGCAGGCTCCTAAAAAATGCCATTCACCGTCTACCCAGGCTTCTACCCAGGCATGGTTGTCGTCTGTATGCGCCCAGCGCGGCGTATATACCTGGCGTGCCGGGATGCCGACAGAGCGGAGGGCGGCTACAAGGAAGGTAGATTCTTCGCCGCAGCGTCCGTAAGCGGTCTTGACGGTGGCGAGCGGTGAACTTGTGCGGCTGTCAGACGGCGTATAGACAGCCTTTTCGTGACACCAATGGTTGATTTCCAGCACAGCGTCATAGGCGTTGAGGCCTTTTATGCGCGGAAAAAGTTCTTTGGCAAACACTTCACGCGAGTTGTCAAGATTTTCATTGTTCACCCGTACTGGCAAAACGAAATGGCGGAATATCAGGTCGGGGATTGTCTTTCCCCATACGGTGTTTTTCCGTGTGTCCAATGCCTGGCGCACATTTTTCAGATAAAATTCACCTGAGTAGTCGGCGATGTCTCCGGGGGTCATGTAGGCATAAAGAAACATCATGGCTTCGCGTTCTGTCTGCGTCATGTCCTGGTTGAATATGGCAAACAGATCGCCCTGATTCAGTATTTTTTGTTTGGCGGCAAAGTCAGCTTCCACTTTGGCTCGGTAGTCTGTTTCTTTTATGAAGTGTTCAGACGAGCAGGAGGCAAAAGCAAGCACGACAATCAAGCTTACAAAATAAGTTAAGTGTTTCATCATAACATATCGATTATATAATGAGTGTAGTTTGTAAAGGGATGTCTGTAGGTTTTAAGGTTGCTTCTGATACATGTACGGCCAAGTCCGGTCTGCGGATGCAGTCAGGCTTGGTCGTATATGCGTCAGATGTGTCAGATTGGCTTGTACTCAACGAAAGCCTCCATGGCTTCGTAGCAGGCCAGTCCCAGATGGTCGTACAGCGATGCCGTTCCGCGGTTGCGGTCTTCACTGCGCTGCCAGAAGAGCCGTTCGTCATTGCCCAGGAACGGAGCACTCTCCATCTGCGACTGATGCTTCAGGATGGAGTTTCGTTTGGCACGCAGCTCTTCCGGACTCAGGGGAACAGCCATTTCGATGTTCTCGATTTCCCATTCCGCCCATGCTCCGCGGTACATCCAGATGCGGCAGTCGTTCAGCCATTCCGCACCGGCGTTCTTTTCCTCGTCGATGGCGGCGAATACGGCATCCGTACAGACACGGTGTGTGCCGTGGGGATCGGCCAGGTCTCCGGCCACATAAATCTGGTGAGGCTTTACTTCACGCAGCAGATTCTGCACGATGGCCACATCTGCTTCACTGATCGGATTTTTTTCAATCTTTCCCGTTTCGTAGAACGGCAGGTCGAGGAAGTGGCAGCGGCTGAGCGGAATCTTGTTGTATGTGCATGCCGTGCGTGCTTCGCCGCGGCGGATAAGTCCCTTGATGGTGAGAATGTCGCGTGTGTCGATATCCCCTTCCTTTTTGTTCAGGAAGAACTGCTTGATTTCAGCATACTTGTCGCTGATAATCTTGTCCTGTCCGTTTTCAAACAACTGGTTGAATCCGTTGATGAAGTGCATGAAGCGTACCACTTCTTCGTCGCCCACGGCGATATTGCCCGAGGTTTCGTAAGCAATGTGCACTTCATGTCCCTGTTGCACAAGACGGCGGATGGTTCCTCCCATTGAAATAACGTCGTCATCCGGATGCGGAGAGAAAACAATGACCCGTTTGGGAAACGGCTTGGCACGTTCGGGACGGTAAGTGTCATCTGCATTCGGCTTCCCGCCCGGCCATCCGGTAATGGTATGTTGCAGGTCGTTGAACACCTTTATATTTACATTGTATGCCGAGCCATAGAGAGCCAGCAGTTCGCTCAGGCCGTTTTCGTTGTAGTCCTTGTTAGTCAGTTTCAAGATTGGCTTGTTCAGCACGCTGCACAGCCAGGCGATGGCGCTTCGTATCAGCTTGTCGTTCCATTCACAGTTGGTAACGAGCCACGGGCGTTGGATGCGGGTCAGGTGAGCGGCGGCAGCCAGGTCGATGCATACGGTGGCGTTGGTGTGAAGTTGCAGGTAAGAAGCCGGCAGCGTGTCCGAAACCTTGTCTTCCACCGCATTCTTGATGATGTCGGCCTTGTCTTCTCCCCATGCAAGCACGTAAACCTTGCGTGAGCTGAGGATGGTATGGATTCCCATGGTGATGGAACACGGGGGAAGGTTGTCCACTCCGATGTTTCTTGCCGATTCAGCGCGCGAAGTGGCACTGGTCAATATCAGTCGGGTGGTGGAGCTTGCCTGCGAACCCGGCTCGTTCATGCCGATGTTTCCCTCGCGGCCGATGCCCATCACGGCGATGTCGATGCCTCCGTATGTCTGAATCCGCTGCTCATACAGGCGGCAATGGTCAATGATGGCTTCTTGCGGGATGCTTCCGTCCATGGTAAACACATTCTGACGGTCGATGTCCATGTGTGAAAGGAATAGCTTGGTGAGATGGGTGAAGCTGCTTCCGGCTCCTTCGGTGAGCGGATAATATTCATACAGGTTGAAGATGACCACATTCCTGAAGCTTATCCCGTCTTCCTTGTGCCGGCGGATCAGTTCGGTGAAGAGCGGACGCAGGGAAGCCCCTGTGCCGAAAGCGATTGTGCAGAACTTTCCTTCGCGTTGCTTGTCCTTTATCCTTGAAATGATTTCATCGGCTATCTGTTGGGTGCCTTCTTCCATCGTTTCGAAGATGTTGGTCTGTATCTTTTCAAGGCGGGTCAATACGGAACGCTCAACCGCACTGTCTACTTTATAGTAGCGTGGAGACACACGGTTCAGTGATATTTGTGAACTGAGATTTGTTCTCATAATTGTGTAAGGTTAAAATAGTCGTATAGTCTTTTGAAAAAACCGTTTGCCCGGCATCAGAGATTGTTTTTCTCGATGTCTTTGAAATATTTGTAGGTGCTGACCTTCAGTTCGTCGGTGGCAGCCTCGTCGCAGACAATGATGCCGTGGCGGTGCATCTGCAAGGCGCTGATGGTCCACATTTGGGTAATTCCCCCTTCGATGGCATGTTGCAGGGCGCGTGCCTTGTTGTGGCCGTTGCAGATGATGAGCACCTCGCGTGCGGCCAATACCGTAGCCACGCCTACGGTAAGCGCAGTCTTGGGAACCTTGTTTACATCGTTGTCGAAGAAGCGTGAATTGGCGATGATGGTATCGGTGGTCAGTGTCTTGACACGGGTGCGCGAAGCCAATGACGAGCCCGGTTCGTTGAATGCGATATGTCCGTCCGGCCCGATGCCGCCTAAAAACAGGTCGATTCCTCCAAACTTCTCGATTTCTTTCTCGTAGTTTTCGCATTCGGCATGCAGGTCAGCCGCATTTCCGTTCAGGATGTGAATGTTCTCTTTGCGGATATCAATGTGGTTGAAGAAATTGTTGAACATGAATGAGTGATAGCTCTCCGGGTGCGATTCGGGCAGGCCAACATATTCGTCCATATTGAAGGTCACCACGTTTCGGAATGAAACAATTCCTTTTTTGTTCAGCTCAATAAGTGCTTTATACATGCCTAGCGGCGATGAACCGGTGGGAAGCCCCAATACGAAAGGCTTCTCTTCTGTCGGTTGGGCTGCATTGATTTTGTTGGCAACATAGTTTGCGGCCCAGTTTGACAAGGCCTGATAGTCGGGTTCAATAATTACTCTCATGGTTGTATGAAGTTTAAGTTGATTCTTTATTCTATCCATGCAAAGATATTAATGATTATGAATATAGACAAACAAATAGTTTTTTTTCTGTTTGAAACCATCCGTTATTAAATAAAATAATTAATTTTGTAGAGTTGCATAAAATTGTGAATATGAAAAGGGCTTTATTGACAGATATTCAGAAAGGGACGAAGACGGCTTTGATGAAGCAGCGCATCATTACGCTGTTGATTTATAAAGGCGAAACCACGATAACCGACTTGTCGAAAAATATGGGACTCAGTGTGCCTACTGTCACCAAAATTATCGAAGAGCTTTGTGCGGAAGGTTATGTGGAGGACTGCGGGAAACTGGAAACGGCAGGAGGCCGTCATCCAAGTCTTTACGGGCTGAATGCCGAGTCCGGCTATTTTGTCGGCGTAGACTTGAAGCAGGATTCACTGAGCTTTGCCTTGATAAACTTTAAGGGAGATGTGCTTCGCTTGGAGATGCGGGTTCCTTTCATGCTTGACAATACGATGGAGGCGGTCGACCGTCTGTCGGGAGAGATAAACCGGTTTGTTGATTCTCTGTCGGTAAAGCGGGACAAGATACTGAATGTCTGTGTCGGAATGAGCGGGCGGGTGAATCCGAAGAAAGGATGCAACTATACGCGGCTGAATTTCGGCGACAAGCATCCGATAAGCTCTTTGCTCGCGAAACGTGTCGGTCTGAGTGTATGCGTGGACAATGACAGCCGCGCAATGGCATACGGAGAGTTTATGAAGCGAAGCGAGCGCTGTTCCGACAATCTTATATTTATTAATGTGAATTGGGGATTGGGAATGGCCTTTATTGTCGACGGAAAACTGTATAACGGCATGTCGGGATTCTCGGGGGAGTTCGGGCATAACTACGGATACGATAATCAGCAGATCTGTGAATGCGGAAAGAAGGGCTGCATCGAAACGGAGGTTTCAGGATCGGCGCTTTACCGCAAGTTTGTCGAACGCCTGCATCAAGGCGAGAGTTCCATCCTTGCGCAAGAGAAGTCTGTGGACGAGATAACACTGGACGACATTCTTGCGGTGGTGGAACGTGAAGATGTGCTTGCCATCGAACTGGTGGAGGAAATCGGAGCCAAGTTGGGACGGCATGTCAGCGACCTGATTAACATATTCAATCCGGAGCAGGTCATTATCGGAGGAGAACTGTCACGGGCGGGAAATTATCTGCTTCCTCCCGTTATCTCAGCCGTGCGCCGCTATACGCTGAATCTGATGTATCCCAGTGGGGGCATTGTGCTTTCAGAACTGAAAGACAAGGCCAATGCCGTGGGTTCTGCGCTGTTGGCCCGAAGCCGGTTGTTTGCTTCATGACCGCATAGGGTCAGGATGGCGGGTGCTTTCTGACGCATCTTAATCAGGTTTTGTCTGCATGCAAAAAAAAGTTTTTGCCCTGATGGAATCCGCCGCTTGCGGTGAAAGGAAAACGGACGGACTTGGAAAGGTGGGGGGAATGTTGTATCTTCGCATCGGAAAGGATAGGAAACGAATATGGCTGACAAACTGACTCCAGAGCAGAGGCACCGCTGCATGTCGCGGATACGCGGGCGCAACACGAAGCCGGAGCTTATCGTCCGGAAATTTCTTTTCGCCAGGGGGTTCCGTTACCGGATACATGTCAGGAGGTTGCCGGGGTGTCCGGACATCGTTCTCCGCAAATATCGGACGGTTATCTTTGTGAACGGCTGTTTCTGGCACGGGCATGAAGGGTGCAGGTATTATGTCCTGCCGAAGTCGAACACGGCATTCTGGCAGAACAAGATTGAGCGGAACCGCCGGCGTGACCTTGATGAACGCATCCGGCTGCGCGACATGGGGTGGCATGTCATTCAGGTTTGGGAGTGTCAGCTGCGGCCGAAAGTCCGGCAGGAGACTTTGGAGGGGTTGGTTTATACTTTGAACAAAATGTTGCTGCTCAATTTCGGAGCCAGACCGTATGATGTGTCTGATGAGAAACTGCCGGATGCAGCCGAAGAGGAGGTTCGATATGAAAAAAGTAAAGCTTGAAAAGGGATGAATGATAGGAAATATAATGTCATTGACTTGTTTTGCGGGTGCGGAGGACTGTCGAAAGGATTTGAGGAGGCAGGTTACCGGATTTTGTTGGGGGTGGACTTTGAACAGAGTGCCCTCAATACTTTTGAGCACAACCATGCTGAAGCAAAAGGACTTAGGTTGGATTTGTCTTCCAAAGATTCTTTCAAGATTATCCGGGATGCAGTCGGCGGACAGACAGTGGATGTGGTTATCGGTGGCCCGCCCTGCCAGGGATTTAGTCTGACTGGCCCGCGCAATTTCGAGGACAAGCGGAACGAACTGTATCTGGCCATGATAAAAGCCATATCTCTTTTCAAGCCTCAGGCCTTTTTGATAGAGAATGTGCCTGGGATGGAAACGCTGTATAAGGGAGCCGTCAAAGAAGAAATCATCAGGCGTCTGGAGGCTTTGAAGTATAAGGTTTCGTCGAAGATTGTATGTGCGGCTGATTATGGTGTTCCGCAAATCCGCAAGCGTCTGGTTTTTGTCGGAATTAAAAGGTCACGGGCTGCATTTTCTTTTCCTCCTCCGGTACTGGATGAGGAGCATTACATCACCTGTTCGCAGGCTATCGGCGACCTGCCTTCTTTAGAACACTGTTTGGGGGAGGAGACGGCGCGGTATGAATTGCCTCCGCAGAATGATTATCAGCGAAAGATGCGGGGGGACAATGATATATTGTATAATCATGTGGCCATCAATCATAAAAGTTTTGTCAAGGAGGTCATAGCTCAGGTTCCCGACGGAGGAAACTACAAGGATTTGCCGGAAGGGGTGGGCAAAAGCCGCAATTTCCACATGGCATGGACACGCTATGCCAGTGACAAGCCGTCGAGAACAGTCGACACGGGGCATCGGAACATCTTTCATTACCGGTGGAACCGATGTCCTACGGTGCGCGAGAGCGCCCGTCTGCAATCGTTTCCTGATGACTTTGTGTTTTTGGGAAGCAAAACCCAGCAGGACAGGCAGGTGGGAAACGCCGTTCCGGTCTTGTTGGCATACGAGATGGCCGAAGCAATAAAAAAATATCTGAAATGAAAAGGAGATTCAATCTGATTGATCTGTTTGCCGGATGCGGGGGACTGTTGGACGGTTTCCTGCAAGAAGGACATTTCAGGGCTTTGGCATCGGTGGAATGGGAGGAGGCTCCCTGTCTTACACTGCGGAAACGGCTGGAGGATAAGTGGCATTATGAAGCGGCGGAGCAGGAGGTCGTCCGCTTTGACATCCGGCGTACCGACGAGTTGCTGAGAGGGTTTGACGACGCTGCCTATGGCAAGCATGTGGGACTGGCGAAGCTTGTGGGACGGAAGAAAGTGGATGTAATCATCGGAGGCCCTCCCTGTCAGGCATATTCCTTGGCCGGACGGATACGGGATCCGCATGGAATGAAAAATGACTACCGGAATTTTTTGTTTGAAAGTTATATCAAGGTTCTTGAGAGATTTCGTCCGAAATTCTTTATCTTTGAAAATGTGGTCGGAATGCTGAGTGCAAATCCGGATGGAACTCCTATCCCGCAGTTGATTACTTCGGCGTTTGCAGATGCGGGATACAGCATAACGGCCGATTTGCGGCAAGCCGTTTACGATGTAGCCGATTTCGGTGTTCCCCAACACCGTCGGCGCGTCATACTGTTGGGAATCCGTAATGACTGGTTCAAGGGAAAAGTGACCTATGATCTGTTCGGAAACGAACAGGGACGGGAGAAGATATTTGATGCCTTTTACCAAAAGATATTGCCTTCCTTCAAGCGGGAACGGCGGACGGTGAATGAAGCGATCGGCGACTTGCCGGGATTTTATCCGGATGGGGAAAAGGCGGATGAAAATCAGGGTGTGTCTCATCGGTCTGCCGGTGACAGCTGTGAGATGCCCAATCATGTGCCTCGTTATCATAACCTGAGAGACATCCGGATATTCCGTCTGCTGGCTGATGATATCCGTTCGGGGCGGAATGAGTATGTCACCGCTGAGAGTCTGAAGGATTTGTATACGGCCATGACGGGAAAAAGAAGCAATGTGCACAAGTATTATGTGCTTCGCCCCGATGAGCCGAGCAATACGATTCCTGCCCATCTGTATAAAGACGGGATGCGCCATATCCATCCCGACCCGGAACAGGCTCGGAGCATTACTGTCCGTGAGGCGGCCCGGTTGCAGTCTTTCGATGACGACTTCATCTTCGAGGGTTCCATGGGTGCCCAGTACAAGATGATAGGGAATGCCGTACCGCCCGGATTTGCAAAGATTATAGCTGAAGCGTTAATTAAATTCATAAAGACCTATGATGTTTGATGTGATGTCCAGATATTATGTGCACAAGGTGGGATTCCAGGAGATGGGTTCCATAGGCAAGGAAGGAGGCAGCCCCAAGCGAGGAAGATATTTTCTGATATCAAAAAAGTTTTTGGACTTCTTTCCCCACCTTTCTTCCGTCGTGCTCAACGACAAGATACTTATATCCATCATTCCGATGTATCTGCACGGGCATGCGAAAGTGTGGTGCACGATGGACTATCACAACCAACGCTTTGCCGACATTGCCTATACCAAAGCCAATCCCCGGAACGAGGTAAGGCTTTACATGAACAGTGAGATTGATCCGGGATATCTTTTCAGGGAGGGCGATTATGTAGTCTTCGAGCGGATTGAGTCAGAGGGATTGTGTTATGCCCTTACGAGAATAACTCCTGCGGATGCGGGGTATCAGGATCTTTCGGAGAAGTCGAAAGGCAAGACCAACTTTGGAATCATCGATGAATTGCCCTATATAACCCGTCCGACATTCGGAGACAGGGAAGTTCGGTTTGCAGAAGATGCCTATCAGTTGTTGGGCAAGGAGTCCGATTCCATATTGCTGCATGAAAGCGAGGAAGCGGAAGACGATTCTTTGGAAATAGACAGAGGTGCTGCCATATTTACTTCCACACTTTTCAGGGAATTGGTAATGAACGCTTATCAGTACCGGTGTGCCGTTACCGGCCGGGTGATGCGTTATACCACCGACGACCGCGACCTGTTTAATTTAGAGGCGGCGCACATCCAGCCGCAGGCTCACAAGGGAACATTCCTGCCCTGTAACGGTATAGCCCTGTGTCGCGACATGCATTTCGCTTTCGACAAAGGATTCTTCACCATAGCCGATGATTATACCATCGTGGTGTCGGAGAAGCTTGCCGATACATGGCTTTATCAGGAATACAATGGAAAAAAGATTTTCATCCCCAAAGACGAGTTTTTCCGCCCGCATAAGAAGTTTCTGAGCCATCACCGGAAATATGTCTTCGAGTCGTTTGCACAAATCCGACGGATGTAAATTCCCTTTTGCTTTTTATGCGTTGCGATTTGCTATTGACGAAAAAAAGTTGTTTATTGCGCAAAAATGAATTTTGGTTATGAAAAGCCTGATTTTTCATCTTTTACTGTGGACATGTTTGTTCATGAGTCTTCCATTCTGCATGAATGCACAGTCGGTAATAAAGCCGGAAAATGACTCCACATTCATTGCTGAGTTCAGGGACGGCGACGAGTGGGCTGTGATAGCCAGGCATGGTTTTGTGGTGGGACTGAGCAATCAATACATTCGTGACGATTACGGGAAATTTTATCAGCTTACCATCCGGATTCGGAATCTGACGGAACGTTCCTATACCTTCGACCCGGATACGGTAAGAGCCTTTCTTGTCAACAAGCGGAACGACACCATTGCCTTGAAGGTGTATTCAAGTGAGGGATTCCAGAAGAAAATAAAGCGCACACAGACATGGAACAGGGTGTTGGCAGGAATTTCGGCCGGGCTTGAGGCGGGTACATCGGGTTATGAGACTTCGTATGTTTCGCGTACAAGTGTCAACGGATATTCTTATTTGCAGCCCATCTCGAGCTATAATCACTCGGCTGCTGCGCAGGCCAATGCTTTGAACGGTATCCAACTGTATCTTTTGGACAAGGAAATGGAAGAAGACCGCAGGACGAGGGAAGAGGGTTATCTGAAAAAGACGACCATTCATCCGGGAGAGAGCATATTGGGCTTTATGAATGTGAAAAGGAAAAAAGGTCTTGAAATGCGTGTGGTGATTCCTCTGAACGGTCAGAATTATGTGTTCGACTGGGATGTTTCCAAGAAAAAGAAGTGAGAGAATCACCGGAATACGAACTTTTATCCGCATGAAACGAATCTGGCGTGTAGGGAAAAATCCCCTTCCACGCTCCCTACACGCTTCCCTACACGGTGTAAAAGATTGTTTGACAGCTTGTTGTAGGATAAAGTGTAGGAATGTAGGGAAATTTGCAAAAAACTTTTTGTGGATAAACAGGGCAGGCGGGAGGTTTGTCTGCCTGAATATTTGGGTCGGATATGTTTTTAAAGTTTGTTTAAAGAGATATTTCTTTTGGCTTTGACTGAATAAATCAGTTTGTATTTGATTTATTTCCAACTATTTCTTATATTTGCAACAGGTTGTGCGGAAGTGTCTGCCGCCTGTTATTTAGAGAAGAAATTGTAAGAAGCGTTGTGCTTCATTCTTGTTTCTGAAAACCTGAGAAATTTTCAAATCACACAAGAATGACACAGTCGGTTCCTACGCTGTTTTCAGCGTGGGTCTGCTGTCTATTCATGTGTGTGATTGGGTTTTCTCAGGGCCTTCAGAAACGCGGAATAGCACGCAGTTCCACGCTTCTTTTTTGTTAATAAAATTTCTATGGAACTGAGAAATATAGGAGATTTTATTATGTTTTGCAAGTTAAATTTTTTATTGTTTTTCATTTTTGTGTTGTGTCCTTCTTTGTCATTATGTGGGCAAAATTATACGCAGAAGTATAATAAGTTATATGATAGAACAGAATTCTATGATTCTTATGGTAACCTTATGGGATATGCAAAATATAATTCTTTATATGATTGCATAGAATACTATGATTCTTATGGAAATTTGCAGAAAACAGAGAAATATAATGAATTGTATAAAAGGAAAGAGATAAAGGATTCTTATGGGAATCAACAAGGATATGAAAAAGAGAATAATCTTTATAATAGGACGGAAGGATATGATTCATATGGAAATATGAAATATATAAGAAAATGGAATAATTTATATAATCGATATGATATATATGATTCTTTGGGTAATATAATAGGTTATTATAAATGGAATGAACTTTATGATAGATGGGATTTTACGGAAATGTATTGAATGTAGTTTTAGAAATAATTATGCTAATGTTTGATTATAAAATGAGGGATTAGGTTTATCTTGAATAGATAAAAGACAATCCTTATTCATTGGTGATATTATGGAATAAATGGTTATGTAGCTATTGAATACTTAAAATAGATGTATATGAAGAATATATTATTGTTTGTATTTTGGGGGGTATGTGTGATACAAACAAGGGCTCAAGTAAATCGTTTTGATGTGCCAGTGCAATCAACATATGTAAGCCAATATGAGCCTTTGTCTTATGATGAAATGATGCTGATGGAAATGGGGCAAGTAGCAAAAGAAGCGTTATTAAAAAAACAATATGAAGAAAGTGTACAACAAGCTTATAATTATTTGAGGAAGGGTAATAATTATTGGTTTATTTATTATGTTCACCAAGCATTAAATACAGGGTACTATAATGTTTCTTTATATTATAATTTAGGAATCGTTTATTATTTGGAAAACGAAAAAAGAAAATCGAAGAAATATTTAAAAAAAGCTAAGCGTAAAGGTAGTTATAGAGCGCAAATTGTATTGGAGTTGATAAAAAAGAAGCGTGCGGTAGATGAATCTTATCTTGATATTTAGTCTAATGTTGCGGAGTCAGAGATAATTTTTTGTTTCCTTTTTCGGTATATTAGAGTTTATACAGAATAAGGAACAGGGTTTATGATTATCAGCACTCTAAAACCTTATTCGATATAATGTCTATTGTTTGATGGTTATTTTATGTATTTCAAGTAAAATGGAGAGAGGCAATCTTTATAAAATGAAGTTGCAAGATAAGCATTGGGCTTTGAAGCGGGAAATTATTTTGAAACGAGATAATTACTGCTGTGCCATTTGTGGAAATCGGGAAAAATTGATTGTACATCATAAGCAGTATCATTATTCAAAGACGCTCAATCGGTTTTATGATCCGTGGGATTATTCGAACAAATATTTGATAACATTGTGTGAATCATGCCACAAACGAGGACATGAACTGTATGATATACCTACTTTTGAAATTTAACTAAAAAAGAAAAAATATGGGATTTTGGAATTGGTTTGGAAAAAAGAGTGATGATTCCGTTATGGAAGAAGCTTTGCCGGAAATAAAAAAGGAGGATTTTGTAGATGATTCAAATCCGAATTCTAATAAAACGGTAACGATTACTTATGGAACAGGAATGCCGATAGATTTGATTTATGGCTATTTAAAAGAAGATTATGAGACGAAAGGGTATGAAGATGCGCTGTCTAATCCGGATATATCTTATCGAGAGATGAATAAGTCTATCATTAAAAGTAATTTGGAGGTGAAGTTTAAGCAAGTACGCTTAAAATATACGGATGTGTTACGCGAATTGGATTTTCATATAAACTCTCGCACGCAAGCGGGGTTAGTGGATTTGGTTCGTCAGTTGGAAACGAAGAGGGAGACTTATCAACAGCATATGAAAGAGTTGAATCAAATGGAACAAGACTTTCAGAATGAGAAACCCTATATGGTAGGAATGCTTTTTTCTTATGACAAAGGTTTTTCGCGGGGACTTGCTGCATTATCGTTGGAACAAATGAAAAAATTGGATCATGAAATGGTGGATTAAAGTGGGGTGCTTCCTCACAGGATGGAACAGTAAAATATTGGCTCAGTGTAGTGAAGCCAGTTACAAACATTTGAAAAAGTATACGGCTGCTTTGTTGATATTGATTATTTTGTGGGGCTTTACCGGATTTTGTTTTGCTCAAAGATATGTAGGTGCACCATTGTGGGGGTGTGCCTTGTCTGCTTTTATTTTTATTGTGATAGTTATACAGATAGAAAGGCAGATTATCCTGACGGTTGGAACGAACTGGTGGGGTGCTTGTTTCCGCTTCTTTATAGCGGTGATTATGTCTGTTTTGGGTTCGGCGATATTGGATCAGATTATATTTGGGGAAGACATCAAGCGGAAGATGGTAGAAATAACGGATAGACAGGTGCAAGAACAGCTTCCATTGCGTTTGAATGTGATTGATGAGAATTTACGGAAACTTCAGATTGATATAGATTCATTAGATAAGGTAAACATGTTGTTGAATGAAGAAATAGCTAAAAGACCTACAATAAAGACAGTTTCTTCAACGACTACTTATCGGAATGAGAAGCAAGAGGATGGTTCTTATAAACAGATTCCAGAAACTATTGTTTCGACAAGTCCAATTGCTAATCCGAGAATAGAACAGGTGAATGCTAATAAGTTAAATTTAGAAAGGTTACGAGAACAACAGAGTGAATTTACGCAACGTAAAATAAATGTTGAAAATGATTTACGGAAAGAGTTGTCTTCGAATGTTGGCTTTTTGGAAGAGTTGCGTGCCATGATTGAAATCGTTTCCACACGTATAGAAGCTTTGATATTTTATTTTGTGATATTTAGTTTTTTAATATCTTTGGAATTGTTCGTAGTGACAAGTAAGTTGGGAGATAAGAAGTGTGACTATGATTTGATCGTTGAGCATCAGTTGGAGATAAAGAAGGCGGCTTTGGAGGAGTTGGTCAAAAATATAAATCAGAAATAATAGAGAAATGAAGCTCCGTTTAAGCTGTTATGTTTGTTGCCAATGCTTTACGGTTATTACGTGTTGGTTTGTTGCTGGACTGTAATCCTATTGGGGTTGATAATATATCGGCTTTTTGATTTTTTGTTTGAAACGATGTAGGTTATGTTATTATGAATGATAAAAAGAATGCAAAATAATGACAAAGATTTTATGAAAAACATTTCAGAAGACAAGATACGGGGCGTTCTCTTCGGTCAGGCCATAGGCGATGCCTTGGGGTTGGGCACGGAGTTCATGACGCGGGAGGAGGTTCGTCGGTG
Source organism: uncultured Bacteroides sp. (assembly GCA_949294185.1). Lineage (GTDB taxonomy): Bacteria > Bacteroidota > Bacteroidia > Bacteroidales > Bacteroidaceae > Phocaeicola. Next base: position 172,180 of record CASFGA010000001.1, on the reverse strand, counting down.
TTATCCCGACGGACTGGAGGATTATGTGCAGATTGTGCCGGATGCTCATCGCTCGCGGTGGCAGAGAGGTGACTGGACGGATGATACGGACATGATGCTGTGCATTGCCCAGGCGATTGTGGCCGACGGGGAAGTGAATCCGATTTCCGTTGCCCGTCGTTTCAAGCAATGGTTCCGGAGTAATCCGATGGGCATCGGCCGGCATACGCATACGGTGCTGAGTATCGGCGATTATGAGGAGAAGCCTTTTTTAGTGGGGGAAAAGGTTTGGCTGATGTCTGGCAAGCGGAGCGCGGCAAACGGGGCGGTGATGCGGACATCTGTCGTCGGCCTGCTGGAAAGGGAGGTAGAGAGTCATGCGGCCGACATCTGCCGTCTTACCCATGCTGACCCCCGGTGTGTAGGTTCGTCGGCAATCATTGCTTTGATGGTGCATTCGTTGGTTTATGAGGGGGAAGTGCTGTCGGTGGAGGACTTGATAAAAGTTGGCAACCGGTATGACAGCCGGATTGAGCCGTATCTGCGGATGGCTGAGGAAAATGAATTGGATGCTTTACAGTTGGATGATGAACGGGCGATGGGATATACGCTTAAGACGATGGCGGCGGCCCTGTGGTGCGTGTATCACAGTCGGAGCTTTGAAGAGGGACTGCTTGCCGTAATCAATGAGGGAGGCGATGCGGATACGAACGGGGCGGTGGCCGGCAGTCTGTTGGGAGCGAAGTTCGGCTATGCCGGGATTCCTGTCCGCTACGTGGAGGGACTGGCTCGTCGGGCGGCTTTGGAGGATGTGGCTGAGGATTTGATAAAGGTTTTGCCGACAATAAAATAAATTCGGGCCGGAGCGGGAAAGTTTGTCCGGATATCCGTATCTTTGTCTTTGGCATGAAGGCCGGAAAGAATCCTTTGGAAATTTATTTTATCCGATATGAAAACACAATATGATAAGGGGAAACGCCCGCTTTATACGCCGGAAAACATCACCGGACTTAGGGAGAACGAGATTTTTGTATTCGGCAGCAATCTGCGCGGAATGCACGGAGGTGGTGCGGCGCGGGTGGCAATGAACAGGTTCGGCGCGGTTTGGGGACAAGGTGTGGGCTTGCAAGGGCAGAGTTATGCCATACCCACCATGCAGGGAGGCGTGGAGACTATCAAGCCTTATGTGGATGAATTCATGGATTTTGCAGCGGTTCATCCGGAGTTGCATTTTTATGTGACCCGCATCGGATGCGGCATAGCCGGTTTCAGCGACGGGGAGATAGCTCCGCTGTTTGCCGGAGCGCGGGCGATGGATAATGTCATCCTGCCCGAAAGCTTTGTGAAGATATTGGATGGTCTGAATGAAAAGAGATAGTGTATGGCAATAGAGAAAGAATTCAGAATGCCTCTGGCGGATGAGGTAAAGGATAAGACGGAAGGGATTATCAAAGTTATCGGTGTGGGCGGCGGAGGCGTGAACGCTGTCAACAACATGTATCATCAGGGCATTCATAATGTGTTTTTTGTGGCCTGCAATACCGACAGTCAGTCGCTTGTGGAATGTGATGTTCCTTACCGGCTTCAGTTGGGAGACGGGCTTGGAACAGGGGGTAATCCGGAGAAAGGGCGTGAAATGGCCTTGGAGAATATGGACGAAATCAACAGGATGTTCGACGACGGCACGCAGATGGTTTTCATTACAGCCGGGATGGGAGGCGGAACGGGTACGGGAGCGGCTCCGGTCATCGCTTCGGCAGCCAAGCAGCGAGGCGTGCTGACGGTGGGTATCGTTACGGTTCCGTTTTATTTTGAAAAGATGCCGCGCATCCGCAAGGCTGTTCGTGGAGTGGAGGAGATGCGTAAAAATGTGGACGCGCTGTTGGTGATAAACAACGAGCGTCTGCGTGATATCTATGGCCGGATTGCCATGTCGGTAAGAGAGGCTTATGTCAAGGCCGATGAGATACTGGGCACGGCGGCCAAGACCATTGCTGAAATCATTACTTTGAAAGGCGTAATCAACCGCGACTTCTGCGATGTGCAGACGGTGATGAAGGACGGGGGAAGTGCCATCATGTCGGTGGGGTATGGAGAAGGTGAGTACCGTCTGAACAAGGCGATACTGGACGCGTTGGATTCCCCTCTTCTGAGTGACAACAATGTGGTGAAGGCGAAAAGGGTCTTGTTCATCGTCTATTCCAGCAAGGAATATCCGCTGCTGATTGAAGAGTTGGATGTATTGGATGACTTTATGGAGGAGTTCGATTCCGATGTAGAACTGATATGGGGGCAATATGAGGATGACACGTTGGGTGCAAAGGCCAAATTTGCCATTATAGCCACAGGAGTTGAAAATGCGATGCCTGAAGACAGGCACGAAACGGCACAGCTGGATGAATATATACACCGGCTGTACAGGTCGAGAAAACCGCTTTCCCCTAAAGAGCCGGATAAAGGCAAACCGGATGAAGAGAAGCTTTCTCTGCCAGAAAACGATCGGTCTGAAGACGAAATCCCTCCCGTTTCGCAGGAGTCCGTGGCGAATAAGATAAGGAACAAATGGATGAAGCGATTTGAGCAGTGGGCGGATTGGGTATATAAAGATTGAGGATGACTGCATCTCGAAAAGATTGCGCAGTGTTACGAAACGAGTGTCTGCAATGCAGAGTTTCGTGGCACTGCGCTTTTGTTTTTTGTCTCGTGTCTTTTGAAGATTGTCGCAGATAGGTTGGTAATGTTAAGAAAGGTTTTGGCTTGAAAGACTATGTATTCCGTCAAGGGGACTGTACGGAATCAGGAGAATAACATGTCATAAAACACAAATGTACGGTTTCCTAATTTTTTTGTAATGTTTCCCGGATAAATGTAACGTGCAGAACAATAAATGAAACTTGGATGATACCGATATATGGCCTTATTTTCTAATTTTGTATTTGTGATATTAAAATAGTTTTAACCAAAATCCTAATTATGAAAACAAAAATTAATTCTTTCAAGTCTTTAGGACTATTGTTTTTGCTATGCCTGATACCTTTGTGGGCATTCTCGCAAAACATTACAGTGAAAGGTGTTGTGAAAGACCGAAGTGGTGAAACCATAATCGGGGCCAGTGTTGTAGAGAAAGGTACTACCAATGGAACCATTACCGATTTTGACGGTAATTTTCAATTGTCGGTGCCTGCCGATGCTATATTAAGGGTTTCTTTCGTAGGATATCAGACGCAAGAAATACCGGTAGCGGGAAAGACTTCTTTTAATATATTATTGAGAGAAGATATGGAAGTGCTCGATGAGGTTGTTGTCATCGGTTACGGTACGGCCCGCAAGTCTGATGTTACAGGTTCTATTGCTTCTGTCGGCGGCGAGAAGCTGCGTGAAGTTCCTGCGACTAATATCACATACGCGTTACAAAACCGTGTGGCCGGTGTAGACATGTCGCAAACCTCCTCTCAGCCGGGAGCTACCATGCAGATTCGTATCCGTGGTACACGTTCTCTGACGGCTTCAAACGATCCGTTGATTGTGTTGGACGGTATTCCGTTTATGGGTAATATTTCCGATATCAACCCGAATGACATCAAGAGTATGGATATCTTGAAGGATGCTTCATCTACGGCTATTTACGGTTCACGTGGAGCAAACGGCGTTATCTTGATAACGACAAACAAGGGTGTGCAGGAAGCTCCGGCCAAATTCACCTACAACGGTTATGCCGGACTGAAAACGGTCTTCTCGAAATACCCGATGATGGACGGTCCGACATTTGCCGCCATGCGTGAATATGCCGGCATCTACAACAATACTTTGGAGGAATCGAACGATGTCAGCACCGACTGGCAGGACTTGATGTACCGCAAAGGGTTTGTCACTAGCCATGACATCGGCGTGACGGGTGGAACCAAAGGCGGAAGCTATGGTTTCGGCTTAGGCTATTATAAAGACCAGGGTGTGATTCCTACCCAGCAGTATACGCGCTATTCTTTGCGCGGAAGTTTCGAGCAGAGCATCGGCAAGTATCTGAAGTTCGGATTGACGACCAATTCAAACTATAATGTAACGAAAGGTACGCAGGTAGGATTGTATGGCGTATTGTCTATGTCGCCGTTGGCAAGTCCTTATAATGAAGACGGCAGCATGAAGAAAACCGTTACCATGCCTAATGATGTGCAGTATGTATTGACGCGCGATGTGGTTGAAAACTTGGGCGACAGTTGGGCGAACGATCAGATTGCATTCGGTACCTATAATAATTTCTTTGCAGAATTGAAGTGTCCGTGGGTAGAAGGACTGAAATATCGCATGAATCTGGGCTTGAACTACCGTTCTGCAAAAAACGGTGCCTTTACGGGCGAGGGTGTGAACAGTGGTACGCCTACTCCTTCATCGGCATCTCTGCAGCATGAGGAAACAACCAACTGGGCGATTGAAAACCTGATTACCTATGACCGTACTTTCAACGACAAGCATCAGTTGAATGTGGTCGGAATGTTCTCGGCAGAAGAGACGACATACACCAAGTCTCATATCTCGGCACTGGACATTCCTGCCGAATACTTCCAGTACTATAACATAGGGCGTGCTGAAAGCACGATTACTGTCGATCCGAACAACTGGAATTATCAGAAGAGTGGGTTGATGTCGTATATGGCACGTGCGATGTATACGTATGACAACCGTTATATGTTCAGTGCAACCGTGCGTTCGGACGCTTCTTCACGATTGGCCAAAGGTCATCAGTGGCATACTTATCCTGCTGTATCTGTCGGATGGAATATCCGTCAGGAATCTTTTATGGACAATGTGACATGGATGGATATGTTGAAGGTGCGCGTGGGTTACGGACAGACTTCCAATCAGGCTGTCGACCCATATTCTACATTGGGTATGCTGAGCACCCGGCCTTATAATTTCGGCCCTACGGGATATGCTACGGGATATTATGTATCTTCATTGCCGAACGCTGATTTGGGTTGGGAGTATTCTTCTACATGGAACTTCGGTTTGGACTTCAGTTTGTTCAACGGTCGCCTGTCGGGAACTTTGGAATATTATATCCAGAAGACGAACGACCTGCTGCTGAATGTCAATCTGCCCAGTACGACCGGTGTGGGGAGCTATATGGGCAATGTGGGAAAGACCCAGAACAAAGGTGTGGAATTTACGGTCAACGGAACCATTCTCGACAATCTGAACGGATGGACATGGGATGCAAGTATAAACATTTCTGCAAACAGAAACAAGATTACCTCTTTGGCTTCCGGACAAGAACGGGATGAAGCGAACAACTGGTTTGTGGGATATCCGATTGATGTAATCTATGACTACGAGAAGATCGGCTTGTGGCAGCAGGATGATCCGTATCTGGATATTCTTGAGCCGGGAGGAAACGTAGGTATGATTAAGGTGAAATATACGGGAGATTATGATGAAAACGGAAAGCCGACCCGTGCTATCGGAGCAGATGACCGCCAGATTCTGAGCATGGAGCCGAAGTTCCAGGGAGGTTTCAGCACGAGGGTAGCCTATAAGGGCTTTGATCTGAGCATCATTGGTGCGTTCAAATACGGAGGTATCCTTATCAGTTCACTGCATTCTTCCAATGGATATCTGAACATGCTGACGGGTCGCCGCGGTCAGGTGGATGTGGATTACTGGACGGAAGACAATACAGACGCCAAATATCCGAAGCCGGGAGGAATACAGAGCGGTGATAATCCGAAATATGGCTCTACTTTGGGATATTTTGATGCTTCATACTGGAAGATCCGCACGATTACTTTAGGGTATCAGTTTGAGAATCAAAGATGGCTTAGAAACTTGGGAGTGGACAATCTGCGCGCATACATCACTGTGCAGAACCCGTTCGTAATCTGTTCTCCATATCATAAGGAAACCGGTCTTGACCCGGAAACCAACTCTTATGGAAACGAAAATGTGGCTGTTGGTTCTTTGAAACGTTTGTTGATGGTAGGAACAAACTCTCCGGCAACCCGTAATTTCTTATTTGGCATTAATCTTACATTCTAATTTAATAAGCGATGACTATGAAACCGAATATATTCAACAGAAAGACAAAAGCTATAGGAACGTTTGCATTGACTTTGCTCTTTGCCACTTCTTGTTCCGACATTTTGGATGAGCAGCCCCGTAGCTTTTACGACCCGAATTATTTCCAGACGGAGAGAGGTATTGAGGGAGGAATAACTTCACTGTACGCCCATTTGCGCTATATATACGGGCAGTATTATTATGCGGCTTGCGAAGGCGGTACGGATGAAATGACTTATGCGGCCGAGGGTGACGGAAACTTCAAAGACATAGACATGTCGGATATCAGTAATCTGAATCCGTCGTCTTGCCGTGCCGATGCGCTTTGGGGCGGTGTCTATTCAAACATCAATACGGCCAACGGTATCATTGAAAATGGAACGGCTGCCGGATTGGATGAGGCTTTGTTGGCTGAGGCTCGTTTTTTCCGTGCCTTCGACTATTTCCAGCTAGTTCAGACCTTTGGAGGAGTTCCTTTGGACTTGGGTTCCGGTGAACTGAAGTTCAACATCTCGGCTGTCCGCATATCCACGCGCAACACCGTGCCGGAAGTCTATACAAAGGTTGTCTTTCCAGACCTGGTGGACGCCATAGAGAAGCTGCCGGAAAATCCGAGAGTAACCGGAGGTGTGACGAAGAATGTGGCTCGTCTGTTCCTGTCGAAAGCTTATCTGACTTACGGATGGTGGTTGGAAAACCCCAAGAACATTCCGACTTATCCTGAATGCGAACGTACGGATCCCGACGGACACGACGCGCAGTGGTATTTCCAGCAGGCTTATGATATTGCAGTAACAGCCATTCAGAACCCTGGCCCGTATGGATTGATGGATTATTATTATCAGGTGAATGCAGGCCAATATGACCGTAACAAGGAAATCCTGCTGTATGCCGACCATACGGAGAGTGATGCCTATTATAATGGCGGTCCGACGACGGGAGCAGGTACAGGTGCCGCACCTGATTTCTTCTGTGGATGGTTCCCGAACTGGAACTATACGATACTGGCTTGTGCGAAAACATTGAATGGTAGTCAGTGGGATGAAAAGGTTAATCCTCTCCGCCGTGTGGCCGTACAGGGTTACGGACGCCCGTGGACTCGTTTCTGTCCGACCATCAATGCCATTCGCACATTCGATAACAAGGACAAGGACTCACGCTACGATGGTACGTTCATGACCGTCTATCGGGGGAACTGGTCTACTGAACTGACGGGAGCGGATTGTCCGGAATTTGTCTATGCAGCCAATAACATGCAGGTGCGTGAAGGGGAAGCTGTTCTTACTTTCTTGTCGGAAGAGCCTGCCACCGCAATTTCTTATCCGACCAAGGATGGAAAACCCGATCCGGGAGATAATGCGATTGGTGTAGGAACTCTTCCTGGCCGTGCCGATTTCGTGGTAAGTCCTGACGGCATCAGCCGCCGTGTTTATCCGGGTTTCTGGAAGTGGGGGCCTTACCGTACGGACAATGGTACGGGCGTAGGGCAGCCGAATGCCGGGAATACCCGTCCGTATAACATTGCCAAGTTCTCAGAATTCTACTTCATTGCCGCCGAAGCAGCTGTCAAAGGAGCCAATGCGACATATATGAGTGCCCGTGATCTGATAAATGTCATCAGGAAGCGTGCCGGAAAGTGGACTTTCAGTGTTGCCGAAAATCAGGAAAAGACCGGCGACTACAGCGCCGATCTGGCAAGCCAGACACCTGCGACCATAACCATCGACTATATTTTGGATGAGCGTCTGCGTGAATATTTCGGTGAAGGCTACCGTTGGCTTGACCTTGTCCGCACGCAGATGTGGAAAGAAAAGGCCGGACAGTATGAAATATGCGGGGCTGACTATGGAGACCATACCAAGCAGACGATTGTCCGTACGATTGAAGACTATCATTATCTCCGTCCGATTCCGCAAGGACAGTTGGATGCCATGACGATGACGGAAGAAGAAAAGGCCGTTTATCAGAATCCGGGATATTGATATATTATAGCCTGCGCTTTTATTAAGATAAAGGATGTCTGTTTTTTGATTTTGTGCAACGGAGAATCTGGATAGTTCTTTAAGAAGACTGTCGGATTCCCCGTTGCTTTATTTTTATGGTTAGGGATATATGGATGGTTGATGCTTTTAAAATTCAAGCGGGACAGGCATCATAAATGTGGAAATGAAACACGGACGAAGCTTTTTGTAACGTGAGTATTCCGTATTTCCTGCAAAAACTTACTACCTTTATTCCGTTAAAATCTGATAGCATTATGAAACGCGTTTTTTTATTCTTTTGGTTGGCCTGTGCGGCCGCGGTTGTCGGCATGGCTCAAGGTTTCCGTAATCCGGTACTTCCGGGTTTTCATGCCGATCCGAGCGTATGCCGCGTCGGCGATGACTTCTATCTGGTGAACAGTACATTCCAGTTTTTCCCCGGTGTGCCGGTATATCACAGCAAGGATCTCATTCATTGGGAGCAGATCGGACATTGCCTGACGCGCAAATCACAGCTTGATCTGACAGGGGCTGACTTTCTGAAGGGAGTTTATGCTCCTACCATACGTTATGATAACGGGCGCTTTTACATGGTTTCCACCATTTTCCCCGGAGGCAGGCATTTTTATGTCTGGACGGATGACCCGACAGGCGAGTGGTCAGAACCTGTTGAAATAAAGTGGACAAGCGGCTGCGACCCTTCTTTCTTTTTCGAAGACGGCCGATGCTACTTGCTTTGGACAAATGAATACATCCGCATTGCTGAAATTAATGTGGAGACGGGCGAAAAGATAGGCGAGGAGCACCTGCTTTGGAGCGGTTTGGGCGGACGTTATCCGGAGGCTCCTCATATTTATAAGAAGGACGGATATTATTATCTGCTGTTGGCCGAGGGAGGAACCGAGCACGGACATTATGTCACGATAGCCCGAAGCCGCGAACTGACCGGGCCTTATACTCCTTGTCCGTCGAATCCGATACTGACTCACTTTTCTCAAAAGATGGAGAACAGTCCGATACAGGGTTTGGGACATGCCGATCTGGTGGATGCTCCCGACGGTTCCTGGTGGATGGTATGTTTGGGATACCGCACTCACGGATACTTGCAGCATGTGATGGGACGGGAAACGTTCCTTGCTCCGGTGCGTTGGGACGAGGGTGCCTGGCCGGTAGTGAATCGCGACGGCACTTTGCAGATTGACATGAACTGCAAGACTCTTCCGCAGGTGCCTGTGCCGGAAGAACCCTTGCGCGATGATTTTGCGGAGGGCAAACAGCCTCTCTATTGGAGCTATCTCTGCAATCCTGAATACGGCAATTATGACTTGAAGTCCCGCAAAGGCTGGCTGCGCATGAGGGCTACGCCTACGACAGTGGATGAAACCGGCAAGACGCTGACATGGATCGGACGGCGGCAGACGGAAAAGACATTTCATGCCACAACCTATGTGGACGCTTCACGGCTGAAAGACGGAGCGGAAGCGGGCATTACGGCTTATGCGGCTCCGCTCAATCATTACGATACCCGCATAGTGAAGCGTGACGGAAAGTATTTCGTTCAGGCGGTTATCCGCATCGGCTTGATTTCGCATGTGGAGAAGGAGGTGGCGTTGCCGTCATCGAAGGTTTATCTGCGTGTGGAAGGCGACCCTCAGCTCTATCATCTGTCGTACAGCATGGACGGGAAAAACTTTATCCGCCTTGCCAGTCAGGATTATCGTTATCTCAGTACCGAAACGCTTGGGGGATTTGTAGGTGTGCATCTTGCTCTTTTTGCTCAGGGTGATGCGGAAAGTGTGGTTGACTTTGATTATTTTGATTATCAGACTGATTTATAAATCTTTTTTAAAACACTTATATTAAATGATGATGGCAAACAAAATCAGGAATCTTGTCGCAACAGGTGTTGCGGCTATGCTGCTGACGGCTCCGGTAGCAGTGCATGCCGACGACGGCTCCCGTCTTTGGCTCAGGCAGACGGCATCGGGCAGTCCGCAGATAACGTTGGATGCAAAGGCTTCCCCTACGACAGACATTGCTGTAAAGGAGCTTGTTCAGGCTTGGCGGGGAGGAAGCGTCACGCTTCAGACGGTTCGGAGAAAGGGAATGAAGGATGATGCCTTTACTGTCAGCATCCGCGGTGGGTTGACTATCGTTTCTTCGCCTTCGGATATAGGCTTGCTTTACGGAGCCTATCATCTGCTTCGGCTGCAAGGCACGGGAAGCATAGCCGGTGCCATGGCCGGAAAGGAGGATTTCACCGTGACCGAGACCCCTTTCCATGATATTCGTGTGCTTGACCACTGGGATAATCTGAACGGGAACAGCGAACGCGGGTATGCCGGCCGCAGCATTTTCTGGAATATGAAGGCTGATAAGACCAATGATGTGGACGGGATTGTCAATAACCCGCTTCATAACACCATGTATATGCGGGCCAACGCTTCGTTGGGCATTAATGGAGCTGTGCTTAACAATGTGAATGCTTCGCCCCAGATGCTGACCCCTGAAGTGTTGGACTGGGTGAGACAGTATGCGGATGCGCTTCGTCCTTACGGCATCAAGGTTTATCTGGCGGTTAACTTTTCCAGTCCGGTGGTTTTGGACAAGCTGAAGACAGCCGACCCGCTTGATAAGGATGTGCAGCGGTGGTGGAAGCAAAAGGTGAAAGACATCTATAAGCTGATACCGGATTTCGGCGGTTTTTTGGTCAAGGCCAACAGTGAGGGGCAGCCGGGCCCGATGGATTTCGGACGGACGCATGCCGACGGAGCAAATGTGTTGGCACAGGCTTTGCGCCCGTATGGCGGCATTGTGATGTGGAGGGCTTTCGTTTATAGTCCTACCGATCCTGATCGGGCCAAGCAGGCGCGTCTGGAGTTTGAGCACCTCGACGGGAAATTCCTTGACAATGTAATCATACAGATAAAGAACGGCCCTATCGACTTCCAACCGCGCGAGCCGTTTAATCCGCTTTTCGGAGCTTTGCACGAGACTTCCTGCATGGCGGAATTTCAAGTAACCCAGGAATATCTGGGACAGTCGAACCATCTGGCTTATCTCGGCACGATGTGGCAGGAGTTTTTCGAGGAAGTGAACCGTTATGCCGGTTATGCGCCTTATCAGCAGCAGTCTCGCTATAATGCCATATCCGCCGTTGCCAATGTGGGGACGGATGCTAGCTGGTGCGGACATCCGTTGGCACAGGCAAACTGGTATGCTTACGGACGCATGGCATGGAATCCCCAACTGGATGCGGAATCGGTAGCAAAGGAGTGGGTGGCACAGACATTCCTTTCGTCCGAAGGTTCGGATGTGTTTTCCACAGTTGTTGACATGCTGATGCGCAGCCGTGAGGCGGTGGTGGATTATGAGATGCCTGTCGGGCTGCATCATCAGTTCGGCGATTCTCATTATGCGCCGGGGCCGTGGCAGGATATGCCGGGAGTGCGCCGCGACTGGCTTCCGGTCTTCTACAATCAGGCTGATGCTTCAGGTATCGGTTTCGACCGCACTGTTGCTACGGGAAGCGGCAATACCGCGCAATATCCCGATGAATTCTACCGTTTGGTGGAGGATGTCAGCACTTGCCCGGACAAATATCTGCTTTGGTTTCATCATGTGCCGTGGAATCACCGTTGTCAGAGTGGTCGAACCTTGTGGGAAGAACTTTGTTTCAGATACCAGCATGGAGTGGATGAGGCGCGTGATATGCAGCGTCAGTGGAACAGCCTGCAAGGGAAGGTTGATCCGGATATATTCAAAGATGTGCAGGTACGCCTGATGACTCAGACGCGTGATGCGGAATGGTGGAAAGACGGGTGTCTGCTTTATTTCCAGACTTTCAGCCGCATGCCGTTGCCCGATTATGTCGATCCTCCTGTGCATACGCTTGAGGAATGTCAGAAGGCGAGACTGAATGTAGGGCTGTATCGCAGTCCTACACGGGAGGAACTGAACCGTCAGCGCTGATTTTTGACAGGGGAACCGGCGGCTTTTGTACTTGCAGAACCGCCGTTTCATCGGGAAGAAATTGCGTGATGAACCTTATGATAATTTTAGTCCCGCAGTGAATGTCCGAATCATCACTGCGGGACTAAAATTTTGAGGTGCCATAGATTGGCTTCACGCTTGTTTATCTGATGACGGCAACGAATCCTCCGCGTGGCCGACAGGGAATCTGTATGTTTTTTTCGGCCGGCGTGAGGGATTGGCTTTCAATGTCGAAACAAGTGTCTGTCTTTCCGTCTTTAAACCAAGTGACTGAATGGCTGGTCTGGTCGGACAGCTGGAGCCGGTCAGTGGAAAAACAGATAGTCCTTTCTTCATCCGTTCCGTTTATTCCGGCGATATACCATACATCCCCCTTTCTCCGTGCGAGAACCACCTCCGTCCCCGGATATCCGGTGAGCAGCCGGGTGTCATCCCACGCCGTAGGCAGTGCGGACAAGAGCTTTTTTACTTCTTGAGGCAGCGAACGGTATGCGGAAGGCCGGTCGGGCATGTGTTGGATGGCGCATTCAAACAATATGGGCAAGGCCAGTTCGTGTGTATAGGTGGTGATATGGGGATGCTGTGAGTTGGAAAAAGTTCCCGGAGTATAGTCCATCGGCCCTACTACATTGCGGGTAAAAGGCAAGGTCGCGTTGTGGGCGGCAGCCCGCTTGGTCAGTACGGGCGTATTGTTGTACCATTCCGCCCCGTATACTCCTTCCACAGACATCAGGTTGGGGTATGTCCGTTGCCATCCCCGCGGAATGGTCGCGCCGTGGAAGTTGATCATCAGTTGGTAGCGGGCGGCGTCTTCCAGCAGGTCAAGGTAATAGTTGACGGTCGTTGCCTTGTCGTTCGGAAAGAAATCAATCTTCAGGCCTGCCACCCCCATCTTCTGTAGCCAGGCATATTCTTTCTCCCGCTTTTCTTTTGTATTCAAGAGATATTGCGGCTGCGGAGCATGTTCACCCACCCAATTGGTGCTGGAATTGTACCACAAAAACGGCTTGATGCCTTTGCTTGCAGCATAGTTCAGGGCATTCTGGATGTTTCCTCCATTGCCCATCAGACTCCATTCCCAGTCAATCAGGTTGTAAGGCCAGTGCATTTCAGCCGCCAGATCAATGTATTCCTTCACAAGTTGAAAGTCTCTCGTTCCGTGATTGTAGGCCCAATATATCCACGATGCCGTTCCCGGCCTTATCCAGTCAGTATCTTTTATCTGCGAAGGTGCGGCGACATCGGTTACCAACGTGGATTCCACAATGTTTGCTAAAGAGCCGACAATCAGAAGCCTCCAGGGAGAAGTCCATTTGTCGGTAAAGGGAAGGCGTTCGTCTGCCAGACATACCTTGTATTGGTTGCGGTCTGTCTGGTTGTTCAAGAAGGAGCAGCAGTGGTTTCGATGGATGTCCGATTCGGTCAGGAGGGCATAAACGGAGTCCGAAGTCTGTATGAGGGCAGGATAGCCCCACAGGCTTGCTTTCGGGTTATCGGGAGAATACCCGTCGGATGATGGCGGAAAGAAACGTTCGTAACTGTCGGGGGAATAGATTTGCATCCATCGTTTTGTCCCTTCATGAAGGATATACGTGGTCTTTTCATCGGTGATGCTGTCTTTGCCTCTTTTCGAGGTGAGTTCATATCGGAAGGCAATTCCGTCATTGAATATACGGAATGTCACATTCATCTGTTCTCCGCCCCGATTTTCGAAGCAGATCGTCTGTTCGGTTCCTTTGTTGAGGCAGTGGCTCCGTTTGCCGGTGATCATCCGATAGTCTTCTGCAATGGCTTGGGCAGAGCCGGCAGAAACTAATGTAAGGTCTTGTCCGAATGAGGACTGGTCAGTATTCATGCCGAGTCGGACATAAGGCAGTATGCATGTCTTGTCATACGCGACGCTGAATCCGGCCGACTGTCTGTCTGCACTTTCTCCGCCGTCGGTCACTTTGATGCAGATTCTGCCGTCGGGCGATGTTATGGTCACATCATGAGCGTATGCGGCCGTACAGATCAGGCAAAAGAGCGGGATTCCTGCTATATTTCGGAGTGAAAGCATAATGTCAAGAGATAAATAAAGAGCATAATCGGCATTCAAATCGGTTTGAAGGGATTATGCTCTTTATGAAGTTTGAAACTATAATTTAAGAATCATCTTGGTCTGTTGCGATGGCGCCGGTTACTGGGCGGCGGCATCATTGGAGGTCGTGGCGTAAAGTCCGATCATGGCTCCGGTAAATCCTCCGGCTACATTCGTTGAAAGAATATCGCCCGATACCGGTTCGCATATTGCCTGAAAGTCCTTTCCGTTTGTAGAGTAGCTGAAGGTGTATTTGTCTCCTTCCGCTTTCACTTGCAAGTCTATCGGGTTCGTTTCATCCACCGTCATGCTTGCCAGAGTTGCAGATTCTCCCTTGCTTGTGCGCTGCAATACCAGACAGTTGTCCTCTCCCTTTTTGGTTATGCCGAATACATAATTGAATCCTTCACTCTGGTAGCAGACAATGCCGGCCAGATCTTTTTCAGTTCGCGGTGCATAATGCAGGGTGGTTGTTGCGGTGAAATGCAGATGCTGTTGGCGGTAGAACAGTGTGGAAGTAGGCCGCGGAGCCTTGATGTTCGTATCAAACGGCGTGATGGTCAGGCCGTCGGCAGAAGTTGTAATGAACTTTTCTCTTGCTCCTCTCACTCCTACCCAACGATAGTCTAATTGAGAAGTCGAGAAGTTGTCGGTGAAAGTGAAGTTCCCGTTCGGCAAGAAGCCGTTCAGGCCGGTTTGGTTCTTTACGCCTTCAGGTGTGTTCAGCTTTGCTTTCAAGGGCTCCATGCCTCCTTCGAATACGGGGAACGTACCAGTCCAGTCGACCGGAAGGATGAATGTCTCGCGTCCTGTATTTACACGGTTCTGTTCATTGGGGCGGATGGCGAGGAATACGCCGTAATACTTGCCGTCCGGCCCTTCCACCAGATCAGCATGGCCGGCCCAGTCCACCTTGTCGGCACGGTCGGCTGCCAGATGACGCTGTGAGAGAATCGGGTTGTTGGGAGCGGGAGTATAAGGCCCTGTCGGATTATTGCTGATGAAAATCACCTCGCTGTGGTTGTCTCCGGTTCCGCCTTCCGCGCACATCAGATAATATTTGCCGTCTTTCTTGTAGATATGGGGCGCTTCAATCCATATAGGCTTTTGTGAAAGGTCTACTCCTCCATTGACGATAACCTTGTCTGTTCCGGGGATGACCTGGTCTTTCTCTACATCATATTCCCATACCTTGATGACTCTGTGACCTTCGTAAAGTGCTTTTTGAGGGGCATCGTTATGCACGATGTATGCTTTCCCGTTGTCATCGAAAAAGATGGACGGGTCAATGCCTTCAAAATTCAGCTTGATAGGGTCGCCCCATCCCTGCATCGGGTCTTTTGTCTTTACGATAATGTTACCGAATCCGCCGGCAAACTGGGTGGTGATCATATAGAATGTGTCGTTGTTGGGGTTGTAACGGATGGTTGGAGCGTATACTCCGGCACTGATGCCCGTGTCTTCCACCTTCAATTGTGAGGGACGTTCCAAGACATGACCGATTTGTTTCCAGTTTACCAAGTCGTTGGAATGGAAGATGGGTACTCCCGGATTGATTGCGAAAGAGGAGCATACGATGTAATAGTCATTTCCCTTTTTGCAGATGCTCGGGTCTGGATAGCACCCTTGCAGGATGGGAGTATAGAATTCGTTTTCGGAAATCGGGTTCTTATCATAGACAGGGTCTTGTCCGATATAGGTGAAACTGCTGAATACCGGAGTGCCGGGAGTGACTGCCATTTTGTTGTCGGCGCAAGATGCGGCAAATAAGCCCAATGTGCCCAAGGCGATTAAACTTAGATAATTTTTCATGGCTTGCTTTTATTAATAAAACATTTTTAATGGTATTGAATGATGCAAAGATAAAGGATAATACGGAAATCGGATAAGGCTTGTGTTTCAGTTTTTGTAATGTATGTTACATACATCCTGTGATACAGCTGTAAAAGACAGGGAGGAAATGAAATCTCCCGCTCGTCGGCTTGCTGTGGTATGCGGGAGGATATATTACATTTGCAGGTGGAAAATGTATGATTGTGAAACGTGACAGGCAGGATTTGTAACGTAGATATAAATATCTGTCTCGAATATGTTTGCCGTTTTGCACATACATCGCTACTTTTGCTTAAACAATAAAAACGGCATCCTATGAAAAAACATTTTTTCTTCTTGGCTATTTTTTTTATGGCTATAGCCCAAACGGCTTATTCCCGTAGCAGAATTGTGACCGACACGGTGTTTAGTAAAGTATTGAATGACGACAGGGCCTATACGGTATATCTGCCGCCCTCTTTTGAACAGGATGCCGGGCGGACATATCCGGTGCTTTATCTGCTGCATGGTATGTCGCAGACCAATTCGGACTGGGCATGGCGCGGACATTTGCAGGAGGTAGCCGACCGGCTGATAGCGAGCGGAGAGGCGGAAGAAATGGTCATCATAACGCCGAATGCGGGCGGAGACATCTATAAGAATATATGGAACGGGTATTTTGACATGCCGGGATGGAGTTATGAAACTTTCTTTTATGACGAATTCCTGCCTTATGTGGAAAAGAAGTATAGGGTAAAGGGAGACAAAAGACACCGTGCAGTGGCCGGTTTGTCTATGGGAGGCGGAGGTGCGACTGCCTATGGTTTGCGGCATAGTGATAAGTTTTCGGCCGTTTATGCCATGAGCGCCCTGATGTCTATTCCTGAGCAGGGCGCGGCCAGATTCGACAATCCGGACGATAAGCTCGCTATCTTGACCCGTTCGGTAATAGAACACAGCTGCATTGATTTTGTCTTGCAGGCTGATGAGCAGGTTAAAGCCGGACTGCGGACGGTTGCCTGGTTCGTCGATTGCGGGGACGATGATTTTTTGCTTGACCGCAACATCGAGTTTTTCCAGGCGATGCGCAACGCGGGAATACCATGCCAGTTCCGGGTGCGCGATGGCGGACATGATTGGGAATACTGGCATTCTGCCTTGTATCAATGTTTGTCTTTTGTTTCAAATGTATTTAACAGATAATTATGAAGAAGGGTTTATTGGCGTTGATGCTGTTGGTAGCGACGGGGTGTAGCTACGCGCAAGATTTAAAGTTATGGTACAGCAAGCCTGCGGCCAATTGGTCGGAGGCGCTTCCTGTAGGTAATTCCCACATGGGGGCTATGGTTTTCGGGGGTACGGCCCGTGAAGAATTGCAGTTGAATGAGGAGACATTCTGGGCGGGCTCTCCTCATAATAACAATAATCCTAATGCTCTTCCTGTGTTGGATAAGGTACGCCGACTGATATTCGAGGGAAAAAATAAGGAGGCTCAGGCATTGCTTGACAAAAACTTCTTTACTCCTCATCACGGGATGCGCTTCTTGCCGTTGGGAAGCCTGTTCATAGATTTTGCCGGACACGAGCAGGCTACGGATTTTTATCGGGATTTAAATCTGGAGAATGCTACCGCAACGACCCGTTATAAGGTGGATGGAGTCACTTATACACGTACGGTATTCGCCTCGTTTGCCGATCATGTTGTCGTGATGCATATAGAGGCGGACAAGGCTGATGCCTTGAATTTTTCAGTGTCATACAGTTGTTCTTTGCCTTCGGCCGTCAAGATAAAAGGAAAAGACTTGGTCTTAAACTGTGAGGGAGTGGAGCAGGAACAGGTTCCGGCTGCTCTTCATGCCGAATGCCGTACGCAGATAAAGACAGACGGCAGGCTGAAAAAAGAAAAGGAAAGTCTGGTGGTGGAGCGGGCTACCGAGGCAACCCTTTATATTTCAGCGGCAACGAACTTTGTCAACTATCACGATGTGAGCGGCAATGCATCGAAACGTGCTTCGGATTATCTCAAGGCGGCTGTAAAATTGCCCTATGAAACCGCTTTGGCAAAACATACGGAATTATATAAGGAGCAGTTTGACCGCGTACGTTTATGTCTGCCCGAAACTGAAGCCTCGAAAGAGGAAACGGTATTGCGCATTCAGAATTTCAATCAGGGGAAAGACCCGTCAATGGCCGCTTTACTCTTCCAGTACGGGCGTTATCTGCTGATTTCTTCTTCGCAGCCGGGAGGGCAGCCCGCCAATTTGCAGGGACTTTGGAATAAGGAATTCAATGCTCCGTGGGACAGTAAGTATACCATCAATATCAATGCTGAAATGAATTATTGGCCGGCAGAGGTGACGAACCTGTCGGAAACTCACGAGCCGCTTTTTGCGATGGCAAAAGACTTGTCAGTAACGGGGCAGGAGACGGCAAAGATGCTTTATGGAGCTAAGGGATGGGTCGCCCATCATAATACAGATTTGTGGCGGGTGACGGGCCCGATTGATTTTGCGGATGCCGGACTTTGGCCGAATGGGGGCGCGTGGGTGGCCCAGCACTTGTGGCAGCACTATTTGTTTACAGGCGACAAGGAATTCTTGCGTCAGTATTATCCGGTATTGAAAGGGACAGCGGACTTTTTCCTTTCTACTTTGACCGAGCATCCCCAATATAAATGGATGGTCACCGTGCCGTCGGTTTCTCCCGAGCATGGCCCGGACGGAGTGGGGACTTCCATAACCGCAGGTTGTACGATGGACAATCAGATTGCATTTGATGCATTGAACAATACTTTGCAGGCGGCGCAGATTTTGGGTGAGGATGTTTCTTATCAGGATTCCTTGAAGAAGATGTTGGACAGGCTTCCTCCGATGCAGATTGGGCGTTACAACCAGTTGCAGGAATGGTTGGAAGATGTGGATAATCCGAGAGATGAACATCGGCATATCTCGCATCTGTATGGTTTGTATCCGAGCAACCAGATTTCTCCATTGCTCAATCCGGAATTGTTTCAGGCAGCAAAAAATACGTTGATACAGCGCGGAGATATGGCTACAGGGTGGAGTATCGGTTGGAAGATTAATTTCTGGGCACGTATGCTTGATGGAAACCATGCTTTTCGGATTATCCAAAATATGATTCGGCTTCTTCCCAATGACCGTATGATACGGAAATATCCGGACGGACGTACCTATCCGAACTTGTTTGATGCGCATCCACCTTTCCAGATTGACGGGAATTTTGGCTATACGGCCGGCATCGCCGAAATGTTGTTGCAGAGCCATGACGGAGCTGTCCATTTGCTTCCCGCCTTGCCCGATGTATGGCGCGAGGGTAGTGTCGAGGGTTTGGTCGCTCGTGGAGGCTTTGTTGTTGACATGAAGTGGGACGGAATCCAGTTGCGTGAAGCCAAGATACATTCCCGCATAGGGGGCATATTGCGTATTCGCTCTTATGTACCGTTGAAAGGTGACGGGCTGAAGGCGGTGGCTGCGGGTGAAGAATGTCCGAACCCCTTGTATGCTCCGGCTGTCATCAAGAAGCCTTTGATTTCAAAAGAGCTTGCCTGTCCGCAAGAACCTATATTGTACCGTATTTATGAGTATGATATAGAGACGGAGGCAGGAAAAGATTATTATGTAACCCGAAATTAATTATGATTATGAAAGCACGTTGTTTGTTTTTGGTTTTGACAGCCTTCTGTTTTCTGTCGGTAACACCTTCCGTACAGGCGCAGTCAAGTGATAATGGGGATGGGACTTTTACCAATCCGATGCTGTGGAGTGATGTACCTGATCCTGATGTAATCCGTGTGGGGGATGATTTCTATCTGGTCAGCACCACCATGCACCTGATGCCGGGTGCGCCCATCATGCATTCCAAAGACTTGGTAAATTGGGAGATTGTCAGTTACTTGTTCGATAAACTGACGGATACGCCTAATTATGACTTGAACGGATGTACGGCTTATGGTCGTGGCCAGTGGGCAACATCCATCCGTTATCACAACGGGAAGTTTTATGCCTATTTTTCTCCCAATGACAAGCCTTTCAGAGGATATGTCTATGCCACCGAAGATCCTAAGGGCAAGTGGGAACTTGTAGCCCGTACGCCTCATTTTCATGATGCATCTTTGTTCTTTGATGATGACGGGCGCGTGTATGTGTTCTATGGAACCGGGCAGTTGCGCGAGTTGAAACCGGACTTGACTGATGTGCAGCCGGGCGGAGTCGATATGAAAATATTCGAAAGAGACGAGTCGGAAAACGGTTTGCTGGAGGGCAGCCGTGTCATTAAGCATGATGGAAAGTATTATTTGCTTATGATTTCATGGCCTGCGGGAGGCAAGAGACGGCAGGTTTGCTATAGAGCAGACAAGATAACCGGCCCTTATGAAAAAAAGGTTATATTGGAATCCGATTTTGCGGGATTCCCTTACGTAGGACAGGGATGTATAGTGGATGATGCGAAGGGAAACTGGTATGGCGTGATTTTCCAAGATAGAGGAGGAGTCGGTCGTGTATTGACACTGATGCCTTGCCGGTGGATAGACGGATGGCCGATACTGGGAGACGAGAACGGCAGAGTACCCGAAGTGATGGAAAAGCCCGTGCAGGGAAGTCCGCAGATACCGTTGGTTGTGAGCGATGATTTCGGTAAAAAGGAAATGAAGATTAATTGGCAGTGGAATCATAACCCGGTAAATGAAGCGTGGTCATTAGACGAACGCCCGGGATATCTGCGCTTGAAGACGAGTCGGATAGTGGAGAATATTTTCTGGGCTCCTAATACACTGACCCAACGGATGGAAGGGCCGGAGTGTTCGGCTATAGTTTCGCTTGATGTTTCACAGATGAAAGACGGTGATGTGGCAGGATTCAGCGCATTTAATGGAGATGCCGGCCTGCTGTCTGTCATAGCAGAAAATGGGAAGAGATACCTCACAATGTCAACGAATGTGGTGAGTCTGAGCAATTCGGATAAGGCTGTAACCGGGCTGAAGGTAGAGGAAAAGGAGCGGGTTGAACTGACAAAAGATATCGTTTATCTGCGGATTGACGGTGATTTCCGTGTGAATCGTGATATTGCCACCTTCTATTACAGCCTTGATAATAAGGATTGGAAGAAGATTGGAACAGACTTTAAGATGATATTTGATTACCGCCGTCTGTTTATGGGAACTAAATATGCGATTTTCAATTATGCTACAAAGAGTCTTGGCGGATATGTAGATGTGGATTTCTTCGATTATAAACGTATAAAATAAGGGTTTAATGAAAAGCAGGACTTTGATTTTAGGGGTTTTAGGAATAACCTTTTTATGGGGAAAGGATTTGTATGCGCAGGATAAGTTGTATCCGAACACTTTTCCTTTAAGTGAAGTGACGCTTCTGGACGGGCCTTTCAAGCATGCGCAGGATTTGAATGTCAGGGTGCTGCTGCAATATGATATGGATCGCCTGCTGGCTCCGTTTTTCAAGGAGGCCGGATTGCCGATGAAGGCGGAAGTCTTTCCGAACTGGGAGGGATTGGACGGACATGTAGGCGGGCATTATCTGTCTGCCTTGGCCATCCATTATGCTTCCACAGGGAATGAGGAGTGCAAGGCCCGTTTGGAATATATGTTGTCTGAACTGAAACGGTGTCAGGACGAGACCGGCGGATATATTGGAGGCATTCCGAACGGAGCGGCCTTGTGGAATGAGATAAAAAAAGGGAATGTAGAGGCGATATGGAAGTATTGGGCTCCGTGGTATAACGTGCATAAAATGTATGCCGGATTGCGCGATGCCTGGCTGTATGCAGGAAACGAGGATGCCCGACAGATGTTTCTGAAGTTATGCGACTGGGGATTGACCGTCATCACGCCGTTAAGTGACGAGCAGATGGAGCAGATGCTGGGGAATGAATTCGGTGGAATGGATGAAGTGTATGCGGATGCCTATCAGATGACGCAGGACAGGAAATATCTGGATGCCGCCAAGCGTTTCTCCCATCACTGGCTGCTCGACAGCATGGCGGCGGGAGTGGACAATCTGGACAACAAGCATGCCAACACGCAGGTGCCCAAAGCAATCGGTTATCAGAGGATAGCGGAACTTGACCATAACCGGACTTATGAAGATGCGGCTTCGTTTTTCTGGCATACGGTGGTCGACAACCGTTCCCTTGCTTTCGGAGGGAATAGTCGCCGGGAACATTTTGCGGCGAAAGAAGACTGCCGGAGTTATGTAGAAGAGCGAGAGGGGCCGGAGTCCTGCAATACCTACAATATGCTGAAGCTGACGGAAGGTTTGTTCCGTATGCATCCGTCTGCGAGATATGCAGACTTTTATGAGCGCGCTTTGTTCAACCATATTCTCTCCACCCAGCATCCGGAACATGGCGGTTATGTGTATTTTACTTCCGCACGTCCGGCACATTATCGGGTCTATTCCGCTCCGAACAAGGCGATGTGGTGTTGTGTCGGTACGGGTATGGAGAATCACGGAAAGTATGGAGAGTTCATTTACACGCATGCGCATGATTCCTTGTTTGTCAATCTGTTCATTGCTTCAGAGCTGAACTGGAAGGAAGCAGGTGTCCGGCTGCGTCAGGATACGCGTTTCCCGGTAGAGGAAGGAAGTAAGATAACGGTTTCCGTAGAGGGGAAAAAACGCTTCAAGCTGTTGGTGCGTCATCCGTGGTGGGTGAAGAGTTCGGAGATGAAGGTGATATGCGGTGGAAAAGAGTATGCTTCGCTGTCGGGGCCTTCTTCATACGTGTGCATTGACCGTGAATGGAAGGATGGAGACATTGTGGAAATCCGGACTCCTATGCATGTAGAGGTGGAAGAGTTGCCCAATGTTTCGGAATACATAGCCATCATGCGCGGCCCTATCCTGTTGGGCGCCCGGATGGGAACGGATAATCTGGACGGTCTGGTGGCAGACGACAGCCGTTGGGGGCATATCGCCTCAGGAGCTCTTGTGCCCGTTTATGAAACTCCTTTCATCATCGGAAACCGCAAGGACATTGTGGAAAAATTGAACCGTATGGTTCCGGTTGAAGGCAAGCCGCTCTGCTATACCGTTCCGGGACTGTTCCGTGTGCCTCAGGGAAAACAGGAGGTCATGCTTGAGCCTTTCTACGGTATCCATGATTCCCGCTACACCATTTATTGGCTCTCGATGGATGAGCAAGGGTATGCGCGTTATCAGGATGCGATGAAGAAGGAGGAAGAAAAGCGCATCGCTCTGGATCGGCGCACGGTGGATGCCGTTGCCACAGGCGAGCAGCAGCCGGAGATTGACCATCAGATGAAGTCGGAGAACTCTACGAAAGGAAATTTCGAAGGAGAAGCTTGGCGGGATGCTCGTGACGGAGGATATTTCGGCTATACGCTTTCTACCGGAGGAAAAGAGGATTTGTCGCTGATGGTACGCTATTGGGGTAACGAGACCGCAGACAGAGAGTTTGATATCTTGGTAGACGGAAAAGTTCTGGCTTCGGAAAACCTGGTCGGAAAGTGGAAGCGGCACGAGTTTGTCAATGTGGAATATCCCATTCCCGCGGCTATGTTGGGCGGTAAGCAGGAGATAAATGTCATGTTCCGCCCCAAACCGGGGAAAATAGCAGGAGGCATATTCTTTGTCCGTCTGTTGACGAAATAAGTTTGTTGGGGAAAAAGAATTTCAATGGGATGAAACGATGGTTTCACCGTTATGAAAACACAGTTTCATGGCGGTGAAACCGTAATGAATATATGAACGATTAATTTGAAGTAAGAATGAAAAAACAATTATTCTTGATTGTGGCTTTGGGAGGATGCTTGACTCTTTATGCGACCGACCGGAAGTTTTCCAGTCCTGACGGGCGTTTGCAAGTGGTGGTATCGGATGAAGGAGGCTCACCATCTTATCAAGTCAATTATGATGGAGTGACATTTCTGGAAAAGTCTCCTTTGGGACTGGTGACGAACATAGGCGATTTTTCGCAAGGGCTTTCCTTTAGCGGTGAATTGAAGTTGGATAAGGTGGATGAGACTTATTCGTTGCAGACAATCAAGCAGAGCAATGTGCATTATCAGGCTACAGAGGCGGTCTGTTCCTTTCAGCAGCAGGACAGAACGGTGTTTGATATTGTTTTTCGGGTAAGCAATCGGGATGTTGCTTTCAAATATAAGGTTTATCCGAAAGGGGGAACTTTGTGTTGTGTGGTGAATGAAGAAAAGACCGGCTTCGTGTTGCCTGCCGGAAGCACCACCTTTCTGTGTCCGCAAAGCGGGCCGATGGGGGGCTTTGCCCGTACCTCTCCCAGTTATGAGACATCTTATACGGTGGATGATGAAATGGGGAAAAACGGTTGGGGACAAGGCTATACTTTCCCTTGCCTGTTCAAAAACTCGGATAAGGGTTGGGTCTTGATTTCCGAGACGGGGGTAGACAGCCGCTATTGTGCGAGCCGCCTGATCGGTCATGCTGACGGACTGTATACGGTAGGCTATCCGCAAGAGGGTGAATATAACGGGAACGGAACGGTTTGTCCCGGTATCCCGCTCCCGGGAGAGACTCCCTGGCGTACGGTTACAGTAGGCCAGACATTGGCTCCTATTGTCGAAACGACCGTTTCCTTTGATTTGGTAGCTCCGCTGTATGAGGCATCCCAACCGTATCAGTATGGCTGCGGTACATGGAGTTGGATTATAGGAGGAGATGCGAGCATGACTTACGACGACCAGAAGCGTTATATCGATTTCAGTGCGGCGATGGGATATCAGTCGGTACTGGTCGATGCCCTGTGGGATACACGTGTCGGTTATGACAAGATAGAGGAATTGGCTCGCTATGCCCAGAGTAAAAACGTGGCTTTATATTTGTGGTATAATTCAAATGGCTATTGGAATGATGCTCCGCAAGGGCCGAGAGGAAAGATGGGGAATATCATAACTCGCCGGAAAGAGATGAAATGGATGAAGAGTATCGGCATCCGGGGAATAAAGGTAGACTTTATCGGCAGTGACAAACAGGTTACCATGCAGCTTTATGAGGATATCTTGGCGGATGCCAATGACTATGGGCTGCTGGTGATTTTCCATGGATGCACATTGCCCCGCGGTTGGGAGCGTATGTATCCGAATTATGCATCCAGTGAGGCGGTTCTGGCCAGTGAGAACATGAACTTTTCGCAAGGAAGCTGCGATGCCGAGGCATTCAACGCCTGCTTGCATCCGTTTATCCGCAACACGGTGGGCAGCATGGACTTTGGCGGAAGTACTTTGAATCATTATTATAATATGAAAAATCAGCCGAAGGCAAGCCGCCGGGTTACATCTGATGTCTTTGCTTTGGCTACAGCCGTTTTGTTCCAGAGTCCGGTGCAGCATTTTGCCTTGGCTCCAAACAATCTGACGGACGCTCCTGCCTGGGCGATTGATTTCATGAAGCGGGTTCCTACCACATGGGATGAAGTTCGCTTTGTCGACGGTTATCCGGGCAAGTATGTGGTGTTGGCTCGCCGCCATGGAGATACCTGGTATGTAGCGGGCATCAATGCGGAGAAAGAGCCGTTGAAGATTAAAGTGAGCCTCCCGATGTTTGAGGCCGGTGAGGAACTTTCGTTTTATACAGATGATAAAGAGCTGAAAGGGAGTGTTGAGACTAAAAAACTGAATAAGAAACAGCAGACAGACTTGTTCATTCCATGCAATGGAGGAGTCTTGATTTATAATGAATAAAGGAGAATATTATGAAAAACAGAACAAAAAGAATTTCAGCGTTGCTGATAGGCATGGGAGCTTTGGCAGTCAGTGCCCAAAATCCGATTATCCAGACCAAGTATACGGCAGATCCTGCCCCGATGGTATATAATGATACGATTTTTCTCTATACGACCCACGATGAGGATGATGCAGACGGATTCAAGATGTTGGACTGGTTGCTTTATACCTCTACTGATATGGTGAATTGGACGGATCACGGTGTGGTGGCTTCTTTGGAGAACTTTCCTTGGCGTCAGCGTGATAACGGTGCGTGGGCGGAGCATGTCATTGCCCGTAACGGTAAATTCTATATGTATTGCCCTCTCCACGGTAACGGGATAGGTGTGTTGGTGGCCGATTCTCCCTACGGTCCGTTCCGCGATCCTCTGGGCAAGCCGTTGGTATGGCAGAAGGAGCACTGGGAAGATATCGATCCGAGTGTGTTTATTGACGATGACGGGCAGGCGTACATGTACTGGGGAAATCCGAACGTTTACTATGTAAAGCTGAACGAGGATATGATATCCTACAGTGGTGATATTGTGAGGTTGGAGGAAAATCCGGAGCATTATCAGGAAGGGCCGTGGTTCTATAAGCGGAACGGAAAGTATTATCTGGCTTTCGCTTCTACCTGCTGCCCAGAGGGTATCGGATATGCTATGAGTAACAGCCCCACTGGGCCGTGGATGACGCGGGGATACATCATGCGTCCTACGGAGAGGTCGAGGGGAAACCATCCGGGAGTCATTGACTACAAGGGACGGTCGTATGTGTTTGGGCTGAATTATGACCTGATGCATCTGGAAACCTTCGAGCATCACGAGCGCCGTTCCGTGTCGGTGGCCGAGATGCACTACAATCCGGATGGGACAATTCGCGAGGTGCCTTACTGGCAGGACACAAAACTGGAGCAGATTGAAAACTTCAATCCTTATCGTCGTGTGGAGGCGGAAACGATGGCTTGGGGATACGGTCTGAAGACGGAGAAGTTGGATGGAGGCGGAATCTGTGTGACGCGCATCGATGACTGTGATACTCTGGTGGTGAAAGGTGTGGATTTCGGCAGTGGAGCGGGACGGTTTATAGCGTCTGTCGCTTCAGAAGCAGGAAACTGCGGAATAGAGGTTCGTCTTGATTCTGCTGAAGGTGCATTAGTCGGTACATTGAATGTAGAAGCGACCGGAGGCTCAGACCGTTATCGTGAGTTCTCTTGTGCAGTAGATGGGGCGAAAGGTGTCCATGACTTGGTGTTCCGCTTCAAAGGAAACGGACGGAAGAATCTGATGAACTGGGACTGGTGGAAATTTGTAGAACAATAAAAAATGAAAGGAAATATGACTATGAAAAACTGTTTGATTGCCTTTTCGCTGTTTGCGGCGTGTGCCGTGGCTCAGGCTCAGAATCCGATTATTCAGACCTCATATACGGCCGATCCGGCTCCGATGGTTTGGGGCGACCGTTTGTATCTTTACACTAGTCATGATGAGGACGGCTCCACTTGGTTTACAATGAACGACTGGAAACTCTATTCCACTGAAGATATGGTGAACTGGACGGAACATCCCATGCCGTTGTCGTACAAGACATTCGATTGGGCAGGAGGAGATGCTTGGGCTGCCCAATGTGTGGAACGCGACGGTAAGTTTTATATGTATGTTCCGGTGACCGACCGCAAGGGGGATACGGCCATCGGAGTGGCGGTAGCCGATTCACCCTACGGACCGTTTTATGACCCGATAGGAAAGCCTTTGGTTCAGGCTGAATGGGGAAATATCGATCCCACGGTAATGGTGGATGATGACGGCCAAGCCTATTTGTATTGGGGAAATCCGAATTGTTTTTATGTGAAGCTGAACAAGGACATGATATCCTATAGTGGTGACATTGTACGTGTACCCATGACGGAAGAAGCGTTCGGCAAACGTGAGGGAGACCCTCAACGTGCTACTTTGTATGAAGAGGGACCGTGGCTGTACAAGCGTGGTGAATTGTATTATTTGTTTTTTGCGGCAGGCCCGATACCGGAGCATCTTGGTTATGCTACAAGTGATTCGCCTGAAGGCCCGTGGAAGAACGGGGGTACGCTGATGCCTACGGCCGGACGAAGCTTTACGAACCATCCGGGAGTGGCAGACTTCAAAGGAAACACATATTTGTTCTATCATAATGGCGCTTTGCCTGGCGGCGACGGGTTTAACCGTTCGGTGTGTGTGGTGCCTTTGAAATTCAATGCGGATGGGAGTATTCCTGTTGTCGAAATGGATGATAGAGGGATTCAGAAAGGATTGGCTACGCTGTGTCCTTACCGTAAGACGGAGGCCGAGACTATAGCCTGGTCGGAAGGGATGAAAAGCTATTCTACCCCGCAGGTAGGAGTCTTTGTTACGGCGGTAAGAGACGGAGCCTATATCCGTGTGAGAGATGTGGATTTCTCTAAAGGTGCTTCCAAGTTTATTGCTCGTTTAGGAACGACCCATAATGCCGAAATCCGGATGGAGGTTCGGTTGGACGGTAAAGATGGCCAACTGTTGGCGAATATCAAAGTACCCCGTACGGGAGGCAGTGACCGGTGGCGGTTAGTAGAAGCCGAGGTATCGGATGTGCAGGGCGTACATGATGTGTATTTCACGTTCAACGGAAAAGCCCCCAAAGATTTGGCTTATTTTGACTGGTGGATGTTTGCTGAATAATTGGTTGTTGGAGGGAAATTATGAGAATATATTGGTTTTTCTTTCTTTTGTGTCTGGGCATGACTGGTCTGCAGGGACAGACCGTTCAGTCGTACAGGCAGACTGGCAAGGGAGTAATTTGCATTACCCGGGACGGTGAGCTTCAGATTCTTCCTTTGGGGGACAATGCCGTAAGAGTCAGATTTCATCGCGAGCAGGTGCATCACTTCCCAGAATGGGTGTATGTGGACAGCGGTGTGCCCGCATTTGCTGTAGACGACGGAAAGGAGTGTCTGACCGTCTGTCTGAAGGGGATGAAGGTTGAGATAAACAAGGGAAGCGGACAGATTGCTTATATTTCTCCGGATGGAAAGCCAGTGTTGAGAGAAGATTCCCGTAGGTTGGCAGATTCGTCTGTACAGGGTGAAAAGACTTTCTGTGCGGAACAAAGCTTCTTTTCTCCTACGAACGAATGCCTTTATGGATTAGGTCAATTTCAAGACGGGTATCTGAATGTGCGTGGGTTGACCCGCAGACTGACTCAGGTGAACACGCAGATTGCTATTCCTTTTGTACTGTCAAGTGAGGGGTATGGTCTGCTGTGGAACAATTACGGGTTAACTGAGTTCAATCCGGCGGATAGTCGAATCGAGCTTTTGCGCGGTCGGAGTGAAGGGACAAAGGAGGTGGTAGATGTCACTTCCGCCGAAGGTGGAACACAGGAGGTGCGTGAAGGTAATGTCTTTTCAGCGGAATTGGACATCCCTGTTGCAGGAAAGTATGCTCTGCTGCTTGATGTGGGACAGAAGATGGCCCGCAGACATCATCTGTCTGTCGACGGAAAGACTGTCGTGGAGTTGAACAATCTTTGGCTTCCTCCTACGGCATCTGTTTTGGTTGACCTGGAGGCGGGGAGACATTCCTTGCAGGCGGAGCTGACTAAAGAGGACAAGCCGGTGGTATACTATAGGCGGGTAGACGACAGGACTGTGTTCCGCTCGCCGGTGTCTGATGGGATTGATTATACTGTATTTGTGGGAAACGCAGATGAAGTTATAGCCTCTTACCGTAGAGAGACGGGTGAAGTACCCATGTTGCCTCAATGGGCGATGGGATATATTCATTGTCGTGAGCGTTTTCATTCGCAGCAAGAGATATTGGAGACCGCATTGTCTTTCCGCCGTAACAGTCTTCCTGCCGATATGATGGTGCAGGACTGGCAGTATTGGGGCAGGCACGGGTGGAATGCTATGCGCTTCGATGAAGAGCATTATCCTGACCCGAAGAAATTGGTGGAAGATCTACACGCAATGGACATGCGGTTGATGATATCAGTCTGGTCGAAGGTAGACTTGCAGTCGGAAGTGGGAAAAATGATGAATGAGAGGGGATATTTTATTCCGAATACTACATGGGTGGACTTCTTCAATCCGGAGGCGGCAGCTTTTTATTGGGAGAATTTCAGTAGCCGTCTGCTGAAACCTTACGGCATTGATGCTTGGTGGCAGGATGCCACGGAGCCGGAAAACGATGATTTGGAAGGCCGTCGGATATGGAACGGAACTCTGCCAGGAGAGCTTTATCGGAATGTTTATCCTTTGTTGGTCAACAAGACAGTGTATGAGGGTTCCCGCAAGGATATGCCAGACAAGCGGACGATGATTCTTACTCGGAGTGGGTTTCCTGGTATGCAGCGTTACGCGTCTGCCACTTGGTCTGGAGATGTAGGCAAC
Source organism: uncultured Bacteroides sp. (assembly GCA_949294185.1). Classification (GTDB taxonomy): domain Bacteria; phylum Bacteroidota; class Bacteroidia; order Bacteroidales; family Bacteroidaceae; genus Phocaeicola. The sequence goes on along the minus strand of CASFGA010000001.1, from coordinate 142,142 downwards.
GACTGGGAAACGTTCCGGCGTCAGATTGTGGGAGGTTTAGGCATGTCTGTGTCTGGTTTGCCTTGGTGGACTTACGATGCAGGTGGCTTCTTCCGTCCGCGGGGACAGTATACAGATGTGCGCTATCACGAGCGTTTTTTGCGTTGGTTGCAGACCAGTGTTTTTCTGCCTCTGATGCGGGTACACGGATATATGACCAATACGGAATTCTGGAATTATGGAGATACGGTGACGACACTTGCCCGTCAGGCTTTGAATACGCGCTACAGACTTTTTCCTTATATCTACTCCGAGGCGGCTGCCATTTCGATGAAGGGAAGCACAATGATGCGTCCGTTGGTAATGGACTTTGCGGACGACCGGACTGCACTGGAGCAGAAGTATGAATATATGTTCGGGCCCTCCTTGTTGGTAGCTCCGGTGGTGGAGGAAAGTCCGGAGGTCTGGAATGTCTATCTGCCAGAAACGGAAGGCGGGTGGTATGACTTCTGGACGGGGCGTTCTGTCGGGAAGGGATGGAGTATCCAATCTGTTGTGCCGGAACATATCCCGGTTTTTGTGAAAGCGGGAACCATACTGCCTTTAGCCGATGTGTGCCAAAGTACGGTAAAAGCGGCGGAGTCCGATTGGGAAATCCGTGTCTTTGTTGGAGCGGACGGAGAGTTTTCTGTATATGAGGACGAAGGGGTGAACTATAATTACGAGCATAAGGCTTATGCTGTCACCCGTTTTACTTGGGATGACAGCCGCGGAGAGCTGACGGTTCATGCCCGTAAGGGTGAATTTCCTGGAATGAAGCCGGAGCGTACTTTGCGGATTGTCAAGGTTGACGGATCAAGATCTTTTGATGAAGGTCAGTCGACTGTAAAGGAAGTCGTTTACAAGGGCGGCAAGTTGGTTGTTCGTTTGTAACAATAAAAGGAGGATTGCATGATGAATGTTGTGAAAAGATGTTTGTCCGTCTGTGTATTGATGTGCTTTTGCGTGGTGATGCTTGCCGGAGGAAGAGTGGAATACAGGACGGCACCTTGCAGGCTTCTGCAAGGGATAGCGGAACGGGAGTATACAGTCTATCTTCCGCCGGGTTATGATGCAGATGCGCAGCGGAGTTATCCGGTGCTTTATCTGCTGCACGGCGGGGGATGTTCAAATACGGATTGGGAAACGTATGGTGGACTCTGTCATTTGGCCGACAGTCTTATCGCCTGCGGGGCGATGGAGCAGATGGTTGTCGTCTGTCCGGAAGCCAATAAGAACAATATGATCTGGTTTAATGCAGACCACTGGCGGTATGAGGATTTCTTTTTCCGTGAGTTTGTGCCCTATATAGAGAGCGTTTACCGGATAAAGAAAGGCAAAAACTACCGTTCTGTGGCCGGATACTCGATGGGAGGTGGTGCTTCGGTTGTTTACGGTGTGCTTCATCCGGACATGTTCAATGTGGTGTATGGTATGAGCAGCTATCTGCGTAGCCAACCTTTGGAGTTTCTGAAAAACGATCCGTCGGCTTCATGGAGGCAGCAGTTGGTAGACGACTATAATCCTATAAATGCCATATTGAAAGGCAGTGAAAAGGATACGGAAAGATGGCAGACGGTACGATGGTTCATCGACTGTGGAGACAAGGATTTTACGTATGATGCCAATGCGGATTTGATATCAGCTTTCCGCAGTCGGCAGATTCCTTATGAATACAGAGTGAAAGGCGGAGGGCATGACTGGAACTATTGGCGTCCGGCTTTGCGGGATGCGTTGATGTATGTTTCTCAGCAGCTGCGTAATGATTTAAATATAAAATAGAGAAATGAAAAAGCTTTTATTATGGGGGGCTTTGGCCCTGTGGGGACTGGGCGCATCGGCTCAGGATCCTGACTTTCATATTTATCTGTGCTTCGGACAGTCGAATATGGAAGGGAATGCGCGCATAGAGCCGCAGGATACGACGGGAGTGGACGGACGCTTTATGGTGATGGCTGCAGTGGACTGCCCGGATTTGAACCGGACGAAAGGTGAATGGTACAGAGCTGTTCCGCCGTTGGCGCGGTGTCACACGGGGTTGACCCCGGCCGATTACTTCGGGCGGACGATGGTTGCGAATTTGCCGGAGAAGGTAAGGGTAGGTGTAATCAACGTTGCGGTAGGGGGATGTAAGATAGAGCTGTTTGATGAAGACAGTTATCAGGCGTATGTGGCCGAATCGCCCGAGTGGTTGCAGAATATGGTGAAGGAATATGACGGAAATCCTTATGCTCGTCTGGTGGAACTGGGAAGAAAAGCCCAAAAGGACGGGGTGATAAAGGGAATCCTGCTTCATCAGGGTGAATCGAACACGAATGACAGCATTTGGCCGCAGAAGGTGAAAAAGGTATATGATAAGCTGTTAAAGGATTTGGATTTGGAATCCAATTCAGTCCCTTTGCTTGCCGGAGAGATGGTGAACAAGGATCAGAACGGTGCTTGTGCCTCAATGAACGCCATCATCGCTACTTTGCCCCAAGTCATTCCGTCGGCCAGTATTATTCCTTCGGAAGGTTGTGAAGGAGTGTCCGACCATCTTCATTTCAGTGCCCGGGGGTATCGCGAATTGGGGAAACGCTATGCGTTGAGGATGCTTTCCCTGTTGGGAATATCGGTTGACAAGTAGCAAATAGATTTTGTGACAGGGCCGTAATCCGTTTGGGTACGGATGAAAGTTGCAATTAAAAGTCCCTGCCTGTAGATATCATGCATCTATAGGCAGGGATTTCTGTTTTGCCGGGGCATGGCCAGACTGTGATATGGGCATCTGCTTTTTCAAGACGCTCTTTCTGCATTGTCTTTTTCCCGGGTTGTCTGCGGTCAGCGGTCATGCAGGAATTTCAGTATGTCTTCGCACTGGTGGGCGATGAGCTGCGGGCGGCAGGCTTCCAGTTCTTCACGGGGGCGGAATCCCCAGATCACCCCTATCGTGTCCACTCCCGCATTTCTTCCTGTTTCCATGTCCACGCCAGAGTCGCCTATATATGCAGTGTCCTTCTTCTCTACCCCTGCTTTTTCCATGATTTCAAATACAATCTGCGGATGAGGCTTGGCGGGAATTCCTTCGCGTTGTCCCAAAATGGCAGTAAAGGCGATGTCGGGGAAGAAATGCCCGATGAGTTTCTGTGTGGCGGCCTGATACTTGTTCGAGGCCACGGCCATCAGGATGCGGTGGCTTTGCAGGGAGCGGAGCATTTCAGTTATACCAGGATAGGGTCTGCTCAGATCTGCGTTGTGCTCGTTGTAGTAGGGAAGGAAGCGCGAACGTATCTTCAGGATGTTTTCTTGTGTGCGTGCGTCTTCCGGCAGGGCACGTTCGAACAGCTTGTCAATGCCGTTTCCCACGAAGAAGCGGTAGGCTTCCGTATTGTGGGTAGGATAACCGAAATGAGCCAGTGCCTGATTGGTGGCTGTGGCCAAGTCTGCTATCGTGTTGAGCAGTGTTCCGTCCAGATCGAATATGGCAAGTCTTTTCATAATCTGTATGTCTTTTTATCGGGTATAGGTCACTTCCGTTCCTACCTGTCGGCAGTCAGCTCCCATCGGTGGATTCTGCTTGTAGAGACAGATGCGGATTTCGGTTAGGGTGGGGAAGTCGTTCATCAGCCGTCGGGCGATGCGGAACGATACATGTTCTAACAGGTGGGACGGTATTTCCATTTCCTCTTTTATCCGTCGGTAGACTTCCGCATAGTTCACGGTTCCCTCCAGTCTGTCCGTTTCAGCGGCCGTGGAGAAGTCCGTTTTCAGGCGTATATCGATGGTGTATTCAGCCCCGGTTTTGCTTTCTTGGGGCATTACGCCGTGAAAGGCGAACAGTTTCAGCCCGTTGAGGTGAATGTACATAGATGAACTTTTCATGATTTCGGATGAATCTGTGACTTTCTGTCGGGTAAAAAAGAAACGGACTGGCGGAATCGTGACGGACGAAATCCGCTCAGTCCGTATTTTCTATGATATTATCTCACTTCTCCCGGATGTGTCATCCGCATCGAGATGAGCCGCAGGTCTTGCAGATCAGGCAACCCTCTTGATATACGAGTGTTTCATGTCCGCAGTTGGGACACTTCACGCCTCTGGCTTCAGTCCCGTCCTGCACATACTTCTTCAATGCACGTGCCACACCGTTTTTCCAGGTGTTGATGCTCTCGCTGTCCAGCTGGAGTGAGTCCACCAACTTGATGACTTGCTCGATGGGCATGCGCCACCGCAATACGCCTGAAATCAGCTTGGCATAGTTCCAGTATTCTTTGTTGAACTTCTCAGACAATCCCTCAATGGTCATTTTGTATCCCCGCTTGTTCTCGAACTGGAAGTCGTAGTGCTTGTATCCGTTTTCATCGTAGTTTTTGATGATACGTCCGGTCGTCACAGATTTAGGTAAGATGATGCCGTCGTCATCGTCCTGCAAACCGGTGAATATTTCGTAGGGGCGTCCGTCTAATAGTCCGACAAAGGCTACCCATTTCTCCTTGTTGTTCTGGAAGCGCACTACATCTGCTTCCAATACTTTGGGACGTACCTCGGTCACCTGAGGCGGTTTGCAGTGGCATTCTTCCTCTTCTTTTCCGTCCTTCTTCTTGGTCGATAGCAATACGCCGGCGCGCGAACCGTCGCGGTATACGGTGCATCCTTTACATCCTGAGCGCCATGCTTCCACATACAGCCGGTTTACCAGATCTTCGTCTACGCTGTTCGGCAGGTTGATGGTCACGCTGATAGAGTGGTCTACCCACTTTTGGATGCGTCCTTGCATCTTCACCTTCATCAGCCAGTCCACATCGTTCGATGTTGCCTTGTAGTAGGGCGACTTTTCCACCAGTCTGTCTATTTCCTCCTGTGTGTAGTGCTTGTCCGGATCATACCCGTTGGCTTTCATCCATACTAGGAACTTATGGTGGAATACTGTGTATTCTTCGAAAGCATCGCCTGTTTCGTCCACGAAGTCGACATGTACATTAGTATCATTCGGGTTTACCTTGCGGCGGCGTTTGTATACGGGCATGAACACGGGTTCAATGCCTGAAGTGGTCTGCGTCATCAGACTGGTAGTTCCGGTTGGAGCGATGGTGAGGCAGGCGATGTTGCGCCGTCCGTAGCGTGTCATCTCTTCATAGAGCTGCGGGTCGGCTTCTTTCAGGCGGTTGATGAACGGGTTTTCTTTCTCGCGCTGGGCATCGTATATCTCGAATGCGCCTCGTTCTTTGGCCATGCAGACCGATGAACGGTAGGCTTCCAGTGCAATGGTCTTGTGTACCTTTTCTGAAAATTCGGTGGCCTCTTCCGTGCCGTAACGCAGTCCCATGGCGGCCAGCATATCGCCTTCGGCTGTAATTCCCACGCCGGTGCGTCGTCCCATACCTGACTTGCGGCGTATCTTCTCCCACAGATGCCGTTCGGCTCCCTTTACCTCGTCGCTTTCAGGGTCGGAGTCAATCTTCTGCATGATGCGGTCTATCTTTTCCAGTTCCAGATCGATGATATCATCCATGATACGCTGTGCCAGTGCCACGTGTTTCCTGAAAAGCTCGAAGTCAAAATGGGCTTCGGGTGTGAAGGGATTCGCCACATACGAGTAGAGATTGATGGCGAGCAGGCGGCATGAGTCGTAGGGACACAGAGGAATCTCTCCGCAAGGATTGGTCGATACGGTGCGAAATCCTAAATCGGCGTAACAATCGGGTACGGATTCGCGGATGATGGTATCCCAGAACAGCACTCCCGGTTCGGCCGATTTCCATGCGTTATGCACAATCTTTTTCCATAGTTCCGCTGCGTTGATTTCTTTCGTCACTGTCGGATTGGACGAATCGATGGGAAACTGTTGGGTGTACGGCTTTCCGCTGACGGCTGCTTCCATGAATTCATCGTCAAGCTTTACCGATACGTTGGCTCCTGTTACCTTTCCTTCCGTCATCTTTGCGTCGATGAACGATTCGGAGTCGGGATGCTTGATTGATACGCTAAGCATCAGCGCTCCGCGCCGTCCGTCCTGCGCCACTTCACGCGTGGAATTCGAATACCGTTCCATGAATGGAACCAGTCCCGTAGAGGTAAGCGCCGAGTTTTTCACGGGTGAACCTTTGGGGCGTATGTGGGAGAGGTCGTGTCCCACACCTCCGCGACGCTTCATGAGCTGCACCTGCTCTTCGTCTATGCGTATGATGGCTCCGTAAGAGTCGGCTTGTCCGTCGAGTCCGATGACGAAACAGTTTGAGAGCGATGCCACCTGAAAGTCGTTTCCAATGCCGGTCATGGGGCTTCCCTGCGGCACAATGTATCTGAAGCGGTCGAACAGGTCAAACAGTTCCTGTTCGCTGAGCGGGTTGGGATACCGCTTCTCTATGCGCGCCACCTCCCGAGCCAGGCGCCAGTGCATGTCTTCCGGGGACTTTTCATAGATGTTCCCGAACGAGTCCTTGACCGCATACTTGTTTACCCATACGCGTGCGGCCAGTTCATCTCCATTGAAATAGTGTAGCGAAGCCTCAAACGCTTCGTCGTAGCTGTAAGTCTTCTTTTCCACGAGATTTGTTTATATCGAAGTTTGTTTTAATACTCGCAAAGCTAAGGATGTTTTTCTTATTTCCAAAAGAAAAAAGAAATAAGTTATCAACAGGTTGATAAGTTTCCCGTTTCTTTTCTTTAATTAGTTGTTGTATAAGTGTTTGTGTGATTTGTCTATTTGAAAAGTTTTCCAAAACGGGAAACTATTATATAAATAGAATATTTAAATATTATAAGGCGGACATGATTGGTTAAAGGGAAAAAATCGTATATTTGTAGCATTGTAACCAATATTAGAACATCATGGAATCTATCAGAAACAGAAGAACGATACGTAAATATAAGCAGCAAGATATACCGGAAGCCTTGCTGAATGAACTGTTGGAAGAGTCTTTCCGTGCATCGACCATGGGGAACATGCAGCTTTACAGCGTGGTGGTGACACGTGATGCTGCGATGAAGTCGCGGTTGGCTCCTGCTCATTTCAACCAACCGATGGTGACATCGGCTCCGGTGGTACTTACCTTTTGTGCGGATTTCCATCGTTTCAGTTTGTGGTGCCGCGGGCGGAAGGCCGTTCCGGGCTATAACAACTTTATTTCTTTTCTGAATGCGGCTACGGATGCACTGCTCGTCACGCAGAATTTCTGCACATTGGCCGAAGAAAACGGATTGGGGATTTGTTTTTTGGGTACGACCATTTACAATCCTAACCAGATTATAGAAATACTGGAGTTGCCAGAGCAGGTGGTTCCTGTAGCGACAATCACAGTGGGATATCCTGACGAGCATCCTGAACAGCCCGATCGTCTGCCTCTTTGCGGTGTCGTTCACAACGAACGTTACCATGACTATTCGCCGGAGATGATAGACGACATCTACGCCCATAAAGAGTCGCTGCCGGAAAACAGGCATTTTGTGGAAATCAACCATACCGAAACGCTTGCGCAGATATTTACAGACATCCGTTATAAGAAGTCGGACAATGAATATATGTCTGAAGGACTGAAGCGTGTGCTGAAGCAGCAGAGATTTCTTGAAGAGTGAACGAGTGACGGATATTGATCAGAATTAATATAGGACGAATATGAAAATAGGAGATAAGGTGCGTTTCCTGAGTGAAGTGGGAGGCGGAGTGGTAAGAGGCTTTCAAGGGAAGGACATTGCCTTGGTGGAGGATGAAGATGGCTTTGAAATTCCGATGCTGATACGTGAATGTGTAGTAATAGAAACTGACAATTATAACATTCCTTTGAAGCCGACTTCGAAGAAGGAGGAGGCTGATCCGGAGCCGGAAGAGGAGGAAGACAAGCCGGTAACTTATCGCGCTCCTGAAATCAGGGGAAACGATGTGTTGAACGTTTTTCTGGCTTATGTGCCTCAAGACATAAAGATGATTTCATCTACTGCTTTCGACGCTTATCTGGTAAACGACAGCAATTATTTCATCGATTATCTTTATCTGTCTGCGGAGGGGAATAGCTGGACACTGCGTAGTCGCGGTACGGTGAAGCCGAATATGAAGCTGCATCTGGAGGAATTCGGCAAGGCCGACTTGGGCGGGATGGAGCGTGTGGCCGTGCAACTTGTGGCATACAAGGATGACCGTACTTTCCTGCTGAAGCAGGCCGTGAGTCAGGAACTGCGGATTGATACGGTAAAGTTTTATAAGCTGCATACTTTCCAGTCGTCCGACTTTTTTGAGGAGCCTGCCTTGATTTATGATATTGTGAAGGATGACGAATCGCCCAGGCAAGTATACGTATCGGCCGATGACATCAAGGAAGCCCTGTTGCGAAAGGGTGCATCCGAACCTGCCAAGCGGCAGCCGAAGCAGCCGAAGATGAAGAATGATGTGGTGGAAATAGACCTCCATATACATGAACTGTTGGATGACACGACGGGAATGAGCAGCGGAGAAATGCTGGAATATCAGTTGGATGTGTTCCGCAAGACGCTTGAAGAATACAAGAACAGGAAAGGGCAGAAGATAGTCTTCATTCACGGAAAGGGAGACGGTGTGCTTCGCCGGGCCATATTGGATGAACTGAAACATAAATATAAAACTTTCCAGAGTCAGGATGCCTCGTTCCGCGAATACGGATTCGGCGCGACAATGGTAATAATTCATTAAGCCTATGGGAACACTGAGAGAAATGTTGGCGAACGACCGCTTTGCGGCCAATGCCGGAGTTGAATTGTTGGAAGTCCAACCTGGATATGCTAAGGCGCGTATGCTTGTCACGCAGAACCATCTGAATGCGGGAGGGGTCTGTCAGGGAGGAGCCTTGTTTACTTTGGCCGATCTGGCCTTTGCAGCGGTGGCTAACAGCCATCACAAGCTGACACTTTCGCTGAATGCCTGCATTTCTTTTCTGCGTCCGGCGCGTGAAGGATACATATATGCCGAGGCGTTTGAAACATTCAATCATCCCCGCGCCCCTTTCATCGAAGTGAGGATTACGGATGAGGAGCAGTCGCTGATTGCCGTACTGACCAGTTCGGGATACCGTAAGAGCGAAGAGCTGGCTATTGACTCTTTGGAATGATAGATGAAAAGCATCCGGCGGACAGGGTGGCCAGCATACCTTGTCCGCCAAGATTTTGTGGAAAGCTCCGTCCGGCCGTGTCGTTTGGATAAGGGAAACGGCGGGATGGTGCTTTCCATAATTTTTTATGCCTTTGTCAATATAAAAGGTAGCCCAGTATGCCGCAGATTACAATCAGCAGAATGGGGTTGACTTTATACCGGTAAGACGCAATGAATACACCGAGAAACAGAATGATGCTGATAATCATCTGAAAGGTATCGGTGCCGAAGTTTTCGCTGTTCATCAGTACCAGCGCTGCGGCTGCCAGCAGTCCGACTACGCCCGGACGCAGGCCCTGGAAAACGGCTTCCACGGCCGGATGCTTTTGGTATTTAAGGAAAAAGCGGCTGATCAATATCATCAGAATGAAGGATGGAAGTACCACAGAGGTGGTGGAGATGGCCGATCCCAAAATTCCTAAAGCATGCGAGTAGCCTGCGTTTACGATGGCCGTATAGCCTACATAGGTTGCAGAGTTGATTCCGATAGGGCCCGGAGTCATTTGGCTCAAGGCGACAATGTCGGTAAACTCAGACGAGCTGAGCCATCCGTAGCGGGTAACCACTTCGCCCTGTATCATGGAAATCATGGCATATCCGCCTCCGAAGCCAAACAGCCCTATCTTGAAAAATGTATAGAATAGTTGCAGAAACAGTATCATGGGTTATTCTCCTCTTTTTTTGAATGTATTCTTTTTTCATAGCGTCCGTAGAGATAGCCTCCCAATCCGCTGAGAATGATGACATAGATGGGTGAAAATCCCAAAAGCCAGATGAGCAGTGCAGAGATGACGGGAATCCAGACATTATAACGGCTGATGCGCGCCGACTTTGCCATCTTGAAGGTCGGGGCTGCTATCAGTGCGACGACAGCCGGACGTATGCCTTTAAAGATGCGTTCCACGGTGTCTAAATGCTGTAGCTGCCGGAAAAACAGGGCGATGAGCAGCATGATGGCAAAAGATGGAAGGACTGTTCCCAGCGCCATCCAGAATGCTCCCCAGAATCCCCTTAGCTTGTATCCGATGAAGATGGCTATGTTTACGGCGAAGATGCCGGGCACAGTCTGCGACAGTGCCATCAGATCGAGAAAATCTTCCCGTGAAATCCACTTCCGCTTGTCTACAAGGTCAGCTTCTATCAGGGGGACCATGGCATATCCTCCACCGATAGTAAACAGTCCGATGCGGCTGAATATGAGAAATGACTTGATGTAAAAGTTCATGAGTCCGTATGATTTTTTTGTTGTTGCTTTATATAGACGCTGGGCGGTACGCCATAGAATTTCTTGAATGCGTCGGTAAAGTATTTCGGATCGGCAAAACCGATGCGGTCTGCCACTTCGGCGACGGTATACCGACGGCTCTTAAGCAGGTCGGCCGCTTCCTTCATCCGTATGTTGCGGATGAAGTCATTGGGTGAAATGCCTGTAAGTGCCTTTATCTTGTTGTAGAAACTTGTGCGGCTCATGTTGACGGCTGCGCAGAGAGTGTCTACCGTGAGCTCTTTTCCTAATCTTTCTTTGGTCAGGACAGTAACTCGCTGCATGAACTCCTCGTCCAGGCTCGACGGGAATCCTGATGTGCCGTCTGTCGGGAGGTCAGACAGGGTGTCTATCGCCTGTCGGTATCGCTGGCGAATCAGATTGCGGTTTTCCAGCACCGTGCTGATATTGGCTTTCAGCACGTTCAGGTCAAAAGGCTTGACAATATACTGGTCTGCCTTTGTTCCCAGTCCCTCCAGAATCTGCTCCTTGTCACCTAAGGCTGTCAATAGGATGACAGGGATATGGCTGGTCTCCATATTTTCCTTTATTCTCTTGCAGAGTTCTTTTCCGTCCATAATCGGCATCATTATGTCCGAGAGAATCAGGTCAGGCTGTTCTTCTTTGACCAGTTCGAGTGCTTTCTGCCCGTTTTCAGCTCCTGCTACCCGGTATATGGGAGACAGGCTTTGCATGATGAAAGAGCGCAGGGCCACATTGTCTTCCACTGTCAGGATAAGCGGCGCGTCCGGGTGAAGCGTATTGTTGGACTGGAGCTCGTTTTGTGAAACCGGCATCTGTTGTTCTGTCGGCATGACCGCATCGGCGATTTTTTCCATCTTCCTGTCGGTCTTGTATTGGTAATTCCTGCTGTGGATGGGAAAACTCAGAAGAAAACGGGTTCCTACATTCTCTGTGCTGGAGAATGAGATTTTTCCTTCATGGTTCTTTATCTGCCGGTAGGTAAGCAGCATGCCGATGCCGCTTCCGGATATCAGTTGGTTGGTGGCATTGTTTCCTCTGAACAGGTATCTGAACATTCTTTTCTGGTCGTTTTTGGGAATTCCTATGCCGGTGTCGGTTATGCAGAGAAACCACAGAGTTTTGTTATGCCATACTTCTACGGTCACGCTCCCTCCTTTGGATGTATATTTCAAGGCATTCGACAAGAGGTTGCGCAGGATGGAGTCCATCTTTTGCCGGTCTATCCATACCTTCAGTCTGTCAAAACGGCTCTGATATGACAGACTGATGCCTATCTGATGTGCATATTCCTTGAAAGAATGGAGGTAACCTTCCAGATAGTCGTTCAATTCATAGTCTGAGACTATGGCTTGTGAACTGTAGACTTCTTCCTTTTGAAAGTTCAGCATGTTTTCAGCCAGTTCGGAAAGAGTCTCTGTGTTTTGTATGGCCAAGTTTATATTGTGCATACCTTCTTCCGACAGCTGTTCACTCTTTTGGATTTCACTTAGCGGAGCCTTTATCAAGGTCAGAGGCGTGCGGATATCATGGGCGGCATTGGTGAAGAAGTTGATTTTTTCCTTTGATATCTGCCGTTCGCGCTTTATCACCTGGTAGCGGAACCATGCATAGGTTGCTCCCATGATAATGGCTGCATAAAATAAGAAGGCCCAAAATGTAAGCCAGAACGGCCGTCCTATCCTAATCTGGATGGAACGTTCCTCTAATATCCGGTTGTTGGGACGTGATATGGCTCTCACCTTTAAGATGTAGTTGCCAGGTGACAGGTTGGTATAACGTATCAGCGCTATTTCCGAAGGCGGTGTCCATACATCATAGAATCCTTCGAGTTTCCAACTGTAAAGGATGTTCAAGGGCGCGTCAAAGTTGATGGAAGAGACTTCCATGGAGAAGGTATTCTGATCGTAATCCAACTCTATGACAGATGTTTCGTCGAGCGGGAGCGTGAGGGGGGAGCCTTTTTCTCCGGGAGAAACGCTGCGGTACATGATGTTGAGGTTGGAGAATACCATTCGGGTGGTGAAACTGTCGGGGAAGCAGATGCTGTCGGGCAGGATGACAGCTCCTTCGTTGCTTCCGAAAATCAATTTGTGATGGCTGGTACGGACAGCAGCATTGGGATTGAAGTCGGACGGCAACAGCCCCTGCGTCTTTGACCAGTAGGTGAAAGTTGTGTCTGAGGGATTGAACATGGATAGTCCGTATTCAGAGCCTAAGATTAGGTTTCCTGTCCGGTCGGCCAGAATGCTGTAGATGTTGTCTGTCTGCAATCCGCTGTTTTCCGCGCGGTAGTGGGTGATGTTTCCGCTCCGGCAGTCTATGCGGAAAAGACCGTTGCCGTAAGTACCCAGATAGGTGTCTCCGCTTTCCGGATGGATATAGATGGTATTGATGCATCCGAAATCCATGTCCGGTCTGTAGGCCTGCAGCTTTTCTGCACCTTTGTCGAATATATATACTCCGTGAATGGTGCCTATCCATAGGGAGGCACTGTCGCGCCGGGTTATCTGGTTTATCGGATAGCTGATGCTGTAGATGCTTTTTTCCTTTGTCTTCGTGTCGTATCCCTTCAGGCTGTAGAAGCTTCCCGCCCAGATGGTTCCGTCGGGTTCCCTGTATATGCTGCGGATGTATTTGTCTGGAGTCTTTTCTTCTGCATCACCCTGTTGCAGATAAAACGAACAGCTGCCTGAGCCTTTGTCTATCACGTAGATGCCCGACATGTATCCGCCTGCCAGTATTTTCCCCGGCCTGATTTCGCATAGGGAGATGAAGATATGATTGTTGCTTGTTCCGTCTGGCTTGGAGGACAGATAGTTTGTCCACTTTCCTTCGCGCGTATTGTAGCAGCTTATTCCGTCGTTGGTGGCATACCAGATATCTCCTTCCGAATCTTCCATGATTCCGTTGATTCCGTTGTTTGCCAGAGAATTGGCATAATTGGGCGAATGCCTTATCCATTCATAGTTTGGATATTGTCTGTTATGGACGGTGATTCCGGTCGGATAAATGGCAGTCCAGATGCGCCCTGCATGATCCATGCAGATATCCTTGATGATGCTTCCGTTCATCTTGTTGGGATGCCGGTCGTCTTCCTGGAGGAAAGGGGTAAGCTGCCGGTTGGTCACATTCAGACGGTATACTCCGTCGCCGTCTGTAGCTATCAGCAGTTCGTCCGGATTTTCCCGGTCGGGGATGATGGCGTTTATGCCGATGTCTTTCAGGGCATGGCCGGCGCTGTACAGCTGTCTGCTTTGCGGATTATATATGTATAGCTTGTCCAACAGCGTGTTGATGATGAGCTGGTGGGAGGGGGAATGGTAATAAATGTAGTTTATCAGGTTGATGTTTTCCAGATATACCTGTTGCACCTGGCATAGCCTGCGTTCTTTCAGGCGGGCTGTATATAGCCGATGCTCGGTGGCGATATATAGCAGGCTGTCTTCCGACTGGGCGAAACCGATGATTTTTCCGGGAAGAGACGGAAATATCCTGTAGCTCTGGTCGGTGGAGCTGCTGTATACAAACTGTTGGCTGTCCATGCAAAACCAGATATTGTCCGTACGGTCGATGAATGTGGCGGTAACGGGAGCTTGGGGAATGTCCGGGAAAGAGTCGTGCAGGTTAAACATCAGTCGGAATTCATCCTTTGTCCGGTCAAGTCGGAAAGCAAGCCCGTCTTTTCCTATCTCCCACAAGGCATTGTGGCTGTCTGTTTCTAATGTGTTCAGGTTGGGATAAAAATTGACGGTTCGTTCGTTGTCGCGCAGTTTGTAGTGGACAAACTGGCGGCCGTCATAGCGGTCGATGCCTTTGTGGGTAAGTATCCAGATATAGTCTTGTCCCGTCTGTCTGACGGCAAGTACGCGCCGACTGCTGAGACCCTCTTCGGTTCCGAGGTATTTGAATATCTGGGCATGGCCTGAGAGCAGGAACATGACCAGACCGAGCAGTAGGGCAGCCGTCTTCTTCATGTGGAGTAAAGATTATAAATTTATGCAAATGTCGGAAAAAAGGATGGCTTATCAAAACGCCGCTTCCAAATAATGTGATTTATTTCTTTTCCTGAAGTGTGGCGGATGGGAGAAAGAATTTTTTCCTTTACGATGAAATGTTTTTTTGCTTAGTGTCATCCGTAGTTATGCTGAGAGGAAATCATGTGTATGATACGGGCAAGTATATATAATGTTGACGCCCGGCCACTTGCATGACCGGGCGTCGGAAGCTTTTTGAGAATTTCCTGTGCGTTATCTGTACTTGATATCTTATTCTTCTGTATAGCGTTCGATGGTCTGCTCGCGGTCCGGACCGACGGAAACAATCTTGATCGGAGTTTCAAGCTGCTCTTCCAGGAATGACAGATAGGCGTTGAACTCTTCCGGAAATTCATCCTCGTTGGTCATCTTGGTCATGTCGGTCTTCCATCCCGGCAACTCAACATAAACAGGCTCCACGCCTTCGGATATGTCGTATGGGAAATAGTCGATTTCCTCGCCGTTCACTTTGTAAGCCACACATGCCTTGATGGTATCAAAGCCATCGAGAACATCGCTCTTCATCAAAATCAGTTGGGTTACGCCGTTCACCATGATGGAATAGCGCAAAGCTACCAAATCCACCCATCCGCAGCGGCGCTCGCGTCCGGTCACCGCTCCGTATTCATGGCCTAAATCGCGGATGGTCTTTCCGGTTTCGTCGAACAACTCGGTGGGGAACGGGCCGGCTCCTACACGGGTGCAGTAAGCTTTCATGATGCCGTATACTTCACCGATTTTGTTCGGGCCCAGACCTAAACCGGTGCAGGCTCCGGCACAGATGGTGTTGGAAGAAGTGACGAACGGATAAGAGCCGAAGTCTACATCGAGCATCGTTCCCTGTGCACCTTCACACAATACGCTCTTGCCTTCTTTCAGCAGATTGTTGATTTCATGTTCGCTGTCTACCAGATGGAATCCGCGCAGATAGTCGATGCCTTCCATCCATTGCTTTTCAAGCTCGGTGATGTCGTATTCATAATTCAGGCTTTTCAGTATTTTTTCGTGGCGCGCCTTGGCTGCGGCATACTTTTCATCGAAGTTGTGCAGAATATCGCCTACGCGCAGACCGTTGCGGCTTACCTTGTCTGTATAGGTCGGACCGATGCCCTTGCCTGTTGTCCCTACTTTGGCATCACCTTTGGCCGCTTCGTATGCAGCGTCCAGTATGCGGTGTGTGGGCAGAATCAGATGCGCTTTCTTCGAGATATGCAGGCGTTCCTTCAGCGGATGCCCGCTTGCTTCCAACGCTTCGGCTTCGGCCTTGAACAAAGACGGGTCGAGCACAACTCCATTACCGATTATATTTATCTTGTCTCCTTGGAATATTCCCGAGGGAATGGAACGAAGCACATATTTCTGACCTTCGAACTCAAGGGTATGGCCGGCGTTCGGTCCGCCCTGAAAGCGTGCCACTACATCATAACGGGGAGTCAGAACATCGACAACCTTGCCTTTGCCTTCGTCGCCCCATTGCAAACCTAACAAAACATCTACTTTCATGATTTCTTTGATTTATATTCTTGATTGTTTTTCTTGCGTCTGCTTCCCGCACATTTGCTGCACAGTCCGTATATATAAAGAGAATAATGGGATGCATGAAAGTTCTTCAGCCTGGTCTGTGCGATGGCCTGCTTCAGATTGTCGTCTTCAAATTCAGAAACCTTGCCGCAGCCGGTGCAAATCATGTGATGGTGAGTCTCGTTCTTATACGAGCGTTCATACTGGGAAGTGTTGCCAAACTGGTGCTTGATTATCAGTCCGGCATCCATGAACAGGATAATGGTATTGTAGAGAGTGGCACGGCTGACGCGGAACTTCTCCTTTTCTGCCATATAGCTGTACAGCATGTCGATGTCGAAATGTCCTTTTATCGAATATATGGTATCGAGTATGGCATACCGTTCGGGCGTCTTCCGATGTCCGTTCTTCTGCAAATATTCCGTAAGCATTTGCCGCACCTTGTCTTTTACGTTCTCTTCCATACCATTCGCATTCAGCGTCCAAAGATAACCTTTTTTGCGTAATTTAGAAAGATTGCAGACAATATTCTATATCATTTTTAATTTCGTTTGCTAAAATGCTTATGTCCGGTTTCTCTGACTTGCACAGAATGCTCAACTGCTTGCTTATCTTTTTCCAGTCGTTTCTGGAGCGGCCTCCGAATTTGCGCAAGGCTGTGGCCGCCGCCCTGCGTATCTGCAGCGAGTCGCTTTCAAGTGCGGTAAAGGCTTGGTCGATGAATTCGGCTTCAGCCTGGTCGTCAAGCTTCATTCCTTTCATCAGAAGGCGGGCTGTCAGCAGAAAACCGCACAACTGGAAATATTCCCTTTCATCTGCCATCCACCGGAACGCCGCTTCCGGAGCATAGGGCAGGTGTTGGAACAGATTCATTACGGTATATTCGGCCAGTTCCGGATAGTGCATATCTTCAATCCATATCTCAGCGATATCCGGATAAAGCGAGTCGGCCGGTTGGAGAAGTCCTGCCATAATCTTGCATTCGCGGATGTTTTCTTTCCAAAGTGCCTGGGCCAGTTCGTGATTCGGTTCATATTCCGCCGCTATTTCCTTGATGCGGGGATATTCAATGCCGAAGTTCAGTTTATAATCCATTCCTTTATCCCGCATACTTTGCGAAATCATTCCGTTCATATAAAGGCGGAGCTTTGATTTTATTTCCTTGATGGTTTCGTGCATAAAGTTGTTCAAGTGTGATAATTATAGATTTGAATATTCGCGGCTGTAGCGAAGCATCTGTTCGGCATAGCCTTCAGTATAACTGATCTTTACATCTGTGATGTTTCCGTCGGCATCCGTTTCCGGTGTATAGACCGGATTGACGAATCCTTTGTAGGGAGCGAGATGCAGGGCGCGGTAGCGTGCCAAGACTTCGGTGTGAAGCTCTTGGTCTACCTTTACCGCATAGTTTTCCACCAGTCTGCGTGCGCTTTCATAATCTCCTTCACTCTTGATGCGTTGGATTTCAGCAAGCAGCCTTCCGAACAATCCGCGCAGCTTGGTATAATCGTTGATGCGCACGTAAGTCTTTCCGTCGCGTTTCACCAGTTCCGCCACCTTTTCATCGTGTCCCTGTTCCAATACCCAATGGGCGATGAGCTGACGGTTACGCATGTGCGCTTCTTCAATGTTGCATCCCGGTTCGATACGGACGAGTTGAGTCATCAGTCCATTCATCATATACGAATAATATTCCGCCTTATAAGCTTCATTGTCTGGTGTCAGCCCGAGTTCCACCAGTTTGTCGTCTGCCAGATAATAGAGACCAAACAAGTCGGCACGTGCTTCTTCGATAGTGGAACCGTAGGCTTTCAGTGCATCCGGGTCAACGCCGGACAACAGTTTGCCTGAACCATGTCCCAGGCATTCGTGCAGGTCGGTGTGCAGATTGTCGGTTATGTCTGCATATTTGTCGAGCAGAGTCATTTCTGTACTGCTGTATACGAATTCTTCACGGAAGCCGTTCCCACGTGCCGCCTTGTTGTAAGCATCGGTCAGATTGCCGATAGTGACTGATTTGGAGCCGTGCACGCTGCGAATCCAGTTGGAATTGGGAAGATTAATTCCGATGGCAGTGCTCGGATACAGGTCTCCGGCGAGAATGGCGGCGGTAATCACTTTGGCCGACACGCCTTTTACCCGTTCTTTTTTGAATTGGGGAGCCACCGGAGAGTGGTCTTCAAACCATTGGGCGTTGCTGCTGATAAGCTCTGTGCGATGTGTTGCATCCATATCCTTGAAGTTGACGATAGACTCCCAGCTTGCCTTCATTCCCAACGGGTCGCCGTAACTCTCGATGAAACCGTTTACAAAATCCACCATCGAGTCGGTATCTTTCAGCCAGGCAATGGAGTAAGCGTCGAAAGTCTTTAGGTCGCCCGTACGGTAAAAGTCTATCAACAAGCGGATGACTTTACGCTGAATGTCGTTTTCAGCCGCTTCCTCTGCCTTTTGCAGCCACCAGACGATGCGTTCTAAAGCAGTGCCATACATTCCTCCTATTTTCCATACCTGTTCCTTTACTTGTCCGTCTTCTTTTATCAGGCGGCTGTTCATCCCATACATCACCGGCTGTGTGTCGTCCGGCTTCTTCAAAGCCGCATAAAAGTCTTCCGCTTCTTGTTGGGTCACGCCTTCATAATAATTGGCGGCAGATGTCAGAACCAAATCTTCTCCGTCTGTCTGATTCACCCGCTTGGGCATAACCGAGGGGTCGAATATGACAGGAAAAAGTTTCTTGCACATCTCTTCCACCGTTTCGTCTTTTTCCGTCGGAATGCAGGAAGAGGATAGCGAGTGTATCACTTCCGACAGATAGGCGGCTGTAAATCCCGGAACGAATTTGTCGCAGGCATAATGATGGTGGATTCCGTTGGAAAACCATACGCGTTTCAGGTATGTCTCTATTGCCCGGAACTCGTCTGTGGAGCGGTTTCCCTGATAATGTATGTATATGCTTTCCAACAGGCGTCGGATTTGTAAATTATATTTCCCGTTTTGGTCGAACAGAATATCTCTTCCCTCAAGTGCAGCTTGAGTGAGATAATAGATTAACCTCTTGCGTGGCAATGACAATGTATCAAAGCCGGGTACTCGGTAGCGGAGTATCTGCAAGTCGGCAAACTGCTCTACAGTGTAATCAAACGGAACCTCTTCTTGCTGTTTCATGGATTGATTGTGAAAACCTATTTGTTTGACATGTGGTTGAGGCGGTACTCACGGGGAGTTCCGCCCACGTGTTTGAAGAAAGCTGCGTAAAATGACTGGCGGTTGGCAAATCCCACCATTGCGCTGATTTCTTCTATCGTCTTGTCTGCGTACCGCTTGTCCACCAACAGATGTTTGGCATCGCGGATACGGTATTCGTTGACCAGACAGGTATAGTTCATCCCGAAACGCGAGTTGATGACACCCGACAGATAGCGCGTGTTTGTCTTCAGATCTTTGGCCAGGTCTTTGGCACAATAGTTCGGATCTTTATATTTCTTCCGTGCTACGATGATGTTCAGAATCTCGTCATACAGTTGGTCAGCAAGCTCCGCCCGTATCATTTCACGGTAAGGGGCCTTCACGATTTTCCTTTCACGCAGATTGTAAGGCATTTTTCTTTCGGATGCACTTTTCCCGTCTTGTTTCTTGTTTTCCTCTCTCATCTCTTTCCCAAAATTATTTTATTACATTTTACAAATTTGGGCAGAAGTTTTCTAATTCACAAATAGAAAAGGTTCTTTTTTTCACTATTTTTATTTTTGCCTATCTTTGCAGTTCACTTTTTTATGGGAGGAAAAATGCCATGCTGCAAACATTGAAATCATATTTCGGATACACCCGTTTCCGGCCTTTGCAGGAGGAAATCATATCTTGTATACTTGAAAGGCAAGATACACTGGTGCTTATGCCTACGGGAGGAGGAAAGTCTGTCTGTTATCAGCTTCCCGCCCTGATGATGGAGGGGACAGCCGTTGTTGTTTCACCGCTCATCTCGCTGATGAAAGACCAGGTGGAGGCGCTTCGTGCGAACGGAATCGCAGCGCGTGCGCTCAACAGCAGCAACAATGAGACGGAAAACATGAGCCTGCGGATGGAATGTGCGCAGGGAAAGATAAAACTTCTTTACGTATCGCCCGAGCGTCTGTTGGCGGAGCTTGGCTTTCTGCTGCGCGACATACGGATTTCGCTGTTTGCCGTCGACGAGGCGCACTGCATCTCCCAGTGGGGGCATGATTTTCGTCCGGAGTATACACAGCTGAAGGTGCTCCGGCAGCAGTTCCCGCAAGTTCCCATAGTGGCTCTGACGGCTACTGCCGACAAGATTACCCGCGAGGACATCCTCAAGCAGCTTGACATGCGCAATCCCAAAATATTCATTTCTTCGTTCGACCGTCCGAATCTCAGTCTCGATGTGAAGCGTGGCTATCAGCAGAAAGACAAGATTCGTGCTATCGTGAGCTTTATCCGCCGGCATCCGGGCGAAAGCGGTATTATCTACTGCATGAGCCGGAGCGGAACGGAGAAAGTGGCCGGACTGCTCGCTAGAGAAGGATTCAGTGTAGGGGTGTATCATGCCGGACTGAGCAACGAGCAGCGCGAGCGGGCGCAGGATGATTTCATCAACGACCGTGTGCAGATAGTCTGCGCTACCGTAGCTTTCGGAATGGGGATAGACAAGTCGAACGTGAGGTGGGTGATTCACTACAATCTGCCGAAGAGTATCGAAAGCTTTTATCAGGAAATCGGACGAGCCGGACGCGACGGACTGCCCGGCGACACGCTGCTCTTCTATTCGTTTGCCGACATCGTGATGCTCTCTAAGTTTGCTGCCGAAAGCAAGCAGCAGGAGGTCAATCTGGAGAAACTGAACAGGATGCAGCAGTATGCCGAGTCTGATATCTGCCGGAGGCGGATTCTGCTTAACTATTTCGGTGAGGCGATGGATCATGACTGCGGAAACTGCGATGTGTGCCGCAATCCGCCCGAGCGGTTCGACGGAACGGTCATCGTGCAGAAAGCGTTGAGTGCCATTGCACGTACTGGCGAACGGGTAGGCACGCGTACACTTGTCGACATACTGAAAGGGGCGGTCACGGCGGAGATTGTGGAAAAAGGATATGACAAGCTGAAGACTTACGGAGCGGGGCGTGATATCCCTGCGCGTGATTGGCAGGATTATCTGTTGCAGATGCTCAATATGGGTTATTTTGAGGTGGCTTATGATGAAGGCAATCACTTGAAGATTACGGAGGCAGGACGGGAGGTCTTGTTCGGCCGTGCCCGTGCCTTGTTGGTGGTCATCAAGCGTGAAGAGCGTGCCGGAAAGTCGGTTTCCAGAAGAAAGAAAAAAGAGGCGGTAACCCCGTCTGTTCCGGTTCTGACCCCTGCCGTTTTCGAAGACGAAGATGAGCAGCTGTTTGAAAAGCTTCGTCAGTTGCGTCGTCTGCTTGCCGACCGTCAGTCAATTCCTCCTTACATCGTGCTGTCGGACAAGACACTTCATGCACTTGCCGTCCGCCGTCCGCTTACTTTAGACGATTTTGGCGAGGTGAGCGGCATAGGCGAATACAAGAAGAAAAAATACGGGAAAGATTTTCTTGAGGTGATAAAGAAGCATGAGGGCCGGTGAACGCATAATTTGATGCGGGAGGAAATCTCGTTCCGTCCGCATCATATAGCAATCCGGCCATGGCCGAAATCTTATTGGCCTTGTGCTAATTCGGCATACAGCTGCTCCCACGCTTCATTGAATGCGGGCATGGAGGGAAACAGCAGGTCGGCTCCTTCATCGAGCAGCGCATTGTCGGGCAGGGGGCCTGTATTGAGTGCTACGGTGAAAATGCCTGCCGCTACGCCTGCGCGCACGCCGAGTGGTGCATTCTCCACAACCAACGCTTCGTTTGCCCGGACATCCGCTTTCTTCAGTGCCATCAGATAAGGTTCCGGATTAGGCTTCCCGTATTTCACATCGAATGCCGTTACCATCAGTTCCGGCTTGAATATGTCGGGGAAATAATGGTTCAGTTTGTCCAACAGAGACTTCTGTCCGGAACCTGTTACCACCATCGGCGTTAGTCCGGCCTGCTTGATCTTGAGCAGCAGTTCATAGGCTCCCGCCATGCGTTCGGGCTTTGCCAGACAGGTGAAGATTTCACTTTTCGTATGATAGATTTCCTTGATTTCCGCCTCGGTAGCCTCGTGTCCGCGCTCGCGCAGGCTCACGATATTGATGGTGGAAGCTCCGGTGCGTCCTTCGTGCATGTAGGCTTCTTCTCGGGTCATGTGCATGCCGTAGTGTTTCATCGCTTCGTGCCAGGCGGTGGCGTGATTTTTCATCGAGTCAAACAATACGCCGTCCATGTCGAAAAGAACGGCCTTCAGGCGGATGGACTCGTGATGGTGCGCGTCAAGATATTGGGATATGGATTGTTCGTACACTTTTTATTCAGTTAAGTTGAGGGTTATACATTAAAAAAAGAGAATCAAAACCGCCGTCGGTATCCGGACTGGTCTTGATTCTCAGTAATTTTATGTTCTGCTTATTTCAGTCTGGCCTGAATTGCTTCCGATTCCTTTTCGTAGCCCGGCTTGTTCAGGAGGGCGAACATGTTTTTCTTGTAAGCCTCCACGCCCGGTTGGTTGAACGGATTGACACCCAACAGGTATCCGCTGATGCCGCAAGCCTTTTCGAAGAAGTAGATGAGCTGTCCTAAATAATATTCATTCAGGGCAGGAACGCTGATGCGCAGGTTGGGGACTCCTCCGTCGACATGAGCCAGTTGGGTTCCCAGTTCGGCCATCTTGTTCACTTCATCCACCCGCTTTCCGGCCAGGAAGTTCAGTCCGTCCAGATTCTCTTCATCGCTTGGCACATGGAGTTCGTGATTCGGCTTTTCGACAGACACCACCGTCTCGAAGATGGTGCGTTCGCCCTGTTGGATCCATTGGCCCATAGAGTGGAGGTCGGTCGAGAAGTCGACTGAGCTTGGATAGATGCCTTTGCCGTCTTTACCTTCCGATTCACCGTAGAGCTGCTTCCACCATTCCATGAAGTAATGCAGTTTCGGCTGGAAGTTGACGAGGATTTCAATCTTCTTTCCTTCCTTGTACAGCTCGTTGCGGGTGGCAGCATAAAGAGCCGCCGGATTTTCTGTCAGTTCCTCGTTGGCGCATACTTTCTCCATCTCGCAGGCTCCTGCTACCAGTTGCTCGATGTCTACGCCTGCTACAGCGATGGGCAGCAGACCTACCGGAGTGAGAACGGAGAAGCGTCCGCCCACATTGTCGGGGATGATGAATGACTTGTATCCTTCCTTGTCGGCTGTTACGCGGGCTGCGCCCTTTTTAGCGTCGGTTACGGCTACGATGACCTTGCGCGCCATGTCTTTTCCGCGTTGGTCTTCACACTGCTTCTTCAGCAGGCGGAATGCGATGGCCGTTTCGGTTGTCGTGCCCGACTTGGAGATGTTGATTACACCGAACTTCTTGTCTTTTAAGAAGTCGGTCAGCTCGGCCAGATAGTCTTCGCCGATGTTGTGCCCGGCAAAGATGATGGTAGGTTGTCCCGCTTTCTTTTCACGCAGCCACTGGAAGCTGTCCGACATGGCTTCGATTACTGCGCGTGCCCCCAAGTAGCTTCCTCCGATTCCGGCCACTACCACCACTTCGCAGTTTTCGCGGAGCACTTCGGCTGTAGCCTTCAGGTCAGCCAGATGTTCTTTTGTGATGGAAGAAGGCAGGTGCAGCCATCCCAGAAAGTCGTTTCCCAGTCCGGTACCCTTTTCCAGAGTTTCCATACATTCCTTTACTTTGGGCGCATAAGCGGCCAGTTTTTCCTTGTCGACGAATCCTAAGACTTTTTCGACATTAAGCGTAATGTTTTCCATAACTATCTGTTTTTATCTGAACGAATCAGTTAATAATTTAATCTCAATTACCGGGGCGATGCGCTCGTAAAGTATATTGTATACAGCGTCTACTATCGGCATATTTACGTGCAGATGTTTGTTCAGCTCCTTAATGCATTTGGTGCCGTAATATCCTTCGGCAATCATCTCCATCTCTATCTGTGCGCTTTTTACGGAATATCCTTTTCCGATCATCGTTCCGAACACGCGGTTGCGGCTGAAGTTGGAGTAGGAAGTCACCAACAGGTCACCTAAATAGGCCGAATCGTTCGTACACCGGTTCACTGGATGCACCGTGTCGAGGAAGCGGTTCATTTCCTGCAAGGCGTTCGATACGAGTACCGCCTGAAAGTTGTCGCCATATTTCAGTCCGCTACAGATGCCGGCGGCTATGGCGTATACGTTCTTCAGCACCGATGCATATTCGATGCCCGCCACATCTGTGTTTACCGAAGTCTTGATATAGTGTCCCGCCAGTTGTCGTGCAAAGAGTCTTGCCTTTTCGATGTCCTTGCATCCCACAGTGAGATAAGACAGACGCTCCAAAGCCACTTCTTCAGCATGGCACGGCCCTGCCAGAACGGCGATGTTGTCTTCGGGCACATCGTATATCTTGTGAAAATAGTCGGAAATGATCAGGTTTTCATCGGGTACGATTCCCTTGATGGCGGTCACGATGAATTTGTCCTTCAGCTTGGTCTTGAGCTTCTTCAGGTGGTTTTTCAGGTAAGGCGAAGGAGTGACGAAAATCAGCGTATCCGATTCGCGTACCACCTTGTTGATGTCGGAAGAAAAGCTGATGCGCTTTACATCAAAGCGCACGCTTGTCAGATAAGCCGGATTATGCCCGAGCCGCTTGAAGTCTTCAATGCGGTCGTCTCGGCGCATATACCAGTTTATCGAGTCAGCCTGAGCCAGTATGATTTTGGCGATAGCCGTGGCCCAGCTTCCTCCACCCATGATTGCTATTTTGCCGGGTAGTTTCATTTTTCCTGCGTCCAGGCAGCCACCTCATCTACCGACGGGTTGGCCAACCCCAGTTTATATTTTTTGTTGATTCCACAGATGTCCATGTGAAGCTTCTGCGGATTCACTTCCTTCATGTCTGCCACCATATTGTATCCGGCCTTCTGGATTACCGGCACCCACTCTTCGGGCACGCCTGCTTCCATAAACTTGGCGGGAGTATCTTTTGGAATGACCTTTTCCGGACGCATCTGCGGGAAGAACAACACTTCTTGGATGGTGCTCTGTCCGGTCATCAACATTACAAGACGATCCATGCCGATACCCATTCCCGAAGTAGGTGGCATGCCATATTCCAATGCGCGTACAAAGTCTTTGTCGATGATCATTGCCTCGTCGTCTCCCTTTTCGCTCAGGCGCATCTGTTCTTCGAAACGTTCCAGCTGGTCAATCGGGTCGTTCAGTTCCGAATATGCGTTACACAGCTCCTTGCCGTTCACCATCAATTCGAATCGTTCGGTAAGGTCTGGATTCGTGCGGTGGCGCTTGGTAAGTGGTGACATCTCCTTGGGATAGTCAGTGATGAACGTGGGCTGTATGTAGTGTCCCTCGCAAAACTCGCCGAATATTTCGTCGATGAGCTTTCCTTTGCCCATTGTTTCGTCGGTTTCCATGTTCAGTTTTCCACACACTTCGCGTATCTGTTCTTCGTTCATGCCTGTCAGGTCATAGCCGGTGAACTCTTTGATGGAGTCAAGCATAGTCACTCGCCGGTAGGGGGCTTTGAAGTCGATGAGGTTTTCTCCCACCTGCACTTGGGTGGTGCCGTTCACATCTAAGCAGATTTTCTCAATCATCTGTTCGGTGAACTTCATCATCCAGTTGTAGTCCTTGTAGGCCACATAGATTTCCATGCAGGTGAATTCCGGATTATGCGTGCGGTCCATTCCTTCGTTGCGGAAGTTCTTTCCTATTTCATACACTCCTTCAAATCCGCCCACGATGAGCCGCTTCAGATAAAGTTCGCTGGCGATACGCATATAGAGCGGGATGTCGAGTGCGTTGTGGTGGGTAATGAACGGGCGTGCTGCCGCTCCGCCCGGTATGGACTGGAGGATAGGAGTCTCCACCTCCACATATCCTTTCGAATCGAAATATTCGCGCATGGACTTGTATACTTTTGAACGTTTCAGGAAGATGTCTTTCACCCCGTCGTTCACTGCTAAGTCCACATAGCGTTGTCGGTAGCGTAATTCCGGATCTTCAAACTTGTCGTAGGCCACGCCGTCCTTATACTTCACGATGGGAAGCGGACGGATGGATTTTGAGAGTACGGTCAGTTTTTGTGCATGGATGGAAATCTCACCCATTTGCGTGCGGAACACGAATCCCTCTATACCGATGAAGTCGCCTAAATCGAGCAGGCGCTTGAACACTACATTATATAAGTCTTTGTTTTCGTCCGGGCAGATATCGTCGCGGGTGATGTATATCTGGATACGGCCTTTAGAGTCTTGCAGCTCGACGAACGAAGCCTTTCCCATCACCCGGCGCGACATGATGCGTCCGGCTACCGACACTTTGCGCGGCTCGGCCTCGTCGTCCTTGAACTCTGCCTTGATGTCCGTCGAAAAGGCGTTTGTCACATATTCGGCGGCAGGATAAGGCTCAATGCCCATCGCTCTCAACTCGTTCAGACTGTTCCGTCTGATAATCTCCTGTTCACTTAACTCTAATACGTTCATCTGTCAATGCATTAACTCAATTTTGCTACAAAATTAGAAAACATTTCCCAATCTGCAAAATATCCCCGTCACAAGCTTGTTTTTTATAAATCAATGTCCTCTCAGCTCTTGTTTATCCGATATTTTTACTACTTTTGGAAATTCAACTTTAAAAGACCATGAAAATAACTATCTTACAGACCGATATCCGATGGGCAGACCCGGCGTGGAATGTGATCCGGGCCGATGAAATCGTCCGCCGTCATGGGGGGACGGATCTTTTCGTGCTGCCCGAAATGTTTACCACTGGATTCTGTACCCGGCCACAAGGTATAGCTGAGCCTGATGGAGGCAAGGGGTTGGAATGGATGAGGCGTACGGCCGACGAGCGCGGATGTGCTATAGCCGGAAGTATCGCTGTGGAAGAGAAAGGAAGGTATTACAACCGTTTCTTTTTTGTGAAGCCTGGCGGACAGACTGAGTGGTATGACAAAAGGCATCTGTTCACTTACGGAGGTGAGCATCACACCTATACGCCCGGATCGCAGCGCACGGTGGTGGAGTGGCGTGGTATGCGCTTTCTGCTTCAGGTGTGTTACGACCTGCGTTTCCCCGTGTGGTCTCGCAATCGGGGCGATTACGATGTCGCTCTCTATGTGGCGAGTTGGCCTACTCCGCGTGTGGAGGCGTGGAAGGCTCTGCTTCGTGCGCGTGCTATCGAAAACCAGTGCTATGTGGTGGCTGTCAACCGGGTGGGTGAAGACCCGTCCTGTCAGTACTGCGGAGGGAGTGCCGTTATCGACCCTTACGGAAAGACGCTTGCGGCATGCGAAGACGGATGTGCGTGTGAGGCAGAAGCTGTCATCGACATAGATGTGTTGGAAGACTTCCGGAAGAAGTTTCCTGTACTTGGCGATGCTGATGCATTCAGACTGGAATAATCTACTAAATAATACATTAAATTAAGATATGAAAAACAACAAGCTTTTACTTTTGGGCGACCAGGCAATTGCACTCGGAGCTATTCAGGCGGGTATTTCCGGAGTGTATGCTTATCCGGGAACGCCTTCTACCGAAATTACGGAATACATACAGGATTCACCTCTTGCACGCGAGCGTTGCCTGCATAGCAGTTGGTGTACCAACGAGAAGACGGCGATGGAGGCTGCTTTGGGAGTGTCATACGTAGGCCGGCGAGCACTGGTCTGTATGAAGCATGTGGGAATGAACGTGTGTGCCGATGCGTTTGTCAACTCCGCCATCACTGGTGTGAACGGGGGCATCGTCGTATTGGCTGCCGATGACCCTACCATGCACTCTTCGCAGAACGAGCAGGACTCCCGCTTTTACGGCAAGTTTGCGATGATTCCCATTCTTGAACCTTCTTCACAGCAGGAAGCCTACGATATGATGGACTATGCTTTTGAGCTGTCTGAGCGTGAGAAACTTCCTGTGCTGATGCGTATAGTCACCCGTCTGGCACATTCGCGTGCGGCTGTGACTGTCAAGGAAGAAACTGCCGAGGTGGCTTGTACGGGACACCAGTCCGTGCCTGCCGACTGGGTGTTGCTTCCGGCCAATGCACGCCGCCGTTACCGCGAGGTTATTGCCACGCAGCCGCGTCTTTTGCAGCTTGCCGAAGAATCATCTTATAACACCCTTGCAGGAACCGACGATGGGAAAAAGGCTGAAAGAGGTATCATTGCCTGCGGCATCGGATATAACTATGTGATGGAGTGCTATCCTGACGGATGTCCGTATCCATTGTTGAAGATTTCGCAGTATCCGCTGCCTGCCGACAAGATTGCGCGTCTGGCCGGGGCATGCAATGAAATACTGGTTGTGGAAGACGGACAGCCTTTCGTAGAGGAGCAGCTTTGCGGAATACTTCCCTCTGTCTATACAGTGAAAGGACGCTTGAGCGGTGACTTGCCCCGTACTGGAGAATTGGATCCCGACAGCGTGAAGGCGGCATTGGGACTGAAGAGTGCGCAAATATACGCTCCGGCTCATAATGTGGTGGCTCGTCCGCCTGCCTTGTGCAACGGATGCGGACACCGCGATGTGTATGATGCGCTCAACCGTGTGGCAGCTGAATATCCAGACGCAAAAATCTTCGGCGACATCGGTTGTTATACATTGGGGGCACTTCCGCCGTTCCGCGCGCTCGACAGTTGTGTGGACATGGGTGCGTCCATTACGATGGCGAAGGGTGCGGCCGATGCCGGACAATTTCCTGCCATTGCCGTGATAGGTGATTCTACTTTTACTCATTCTGGAATGACCGGACTGCTTGATGCCGTAAACGACAGGGCAAACATCACTGTCGTTATTTCCGACAATCTGACTACCGCCATGACCGGTGGACAGGATTCGGCCGGTACAAACAAGTTTGAGGCCATTTGTATAGGATTGGGCGTGGAGCCGGAGCATGTGCGCGTGGTGGTTCCTTTGCCCAAAAATATGGAGGAGATTACCCGCATCATTCGAGAGGAGATAAACTATCCCGGTGTTTCGGTCATCATCCCACGCCGCGAGTGCATGCAAACTTTAAACCGTAAGTTAAAACAAAAAAGAGCAGAAAAGAAATGAAGACAGACATCATACTTTCAGGAGTGGGCGGACAAGGTATCCTGTCCGTAGCCACCATCATCGGCGAGGCCGCCACACGTATGGGACTGACCTTGAAGCAGGCCGAAGTGCACGGCATGAGCCAACGCGGAGGCGATGTGCAGTCGAACCTCCGTCTTTCCGACGGGTGCATTGCGTCCGACCTGATACCCCTTGGAACGGCCGACATGATTCTTTCGCTCGAGCCGATGGAAGCTTTGCGTTACCTGCCTTATCTGGCGGCCGACGGATGGATTATCACTTCGTCTGCCCCGTTCAAGAACATTCCCAACTATCCTGACGAGGCTGAACTGGCGGAAGAACTCGGTGCGCAGCCGCACGTAGTGGCGCTCGATGTAGAAGCTTTGGCACGCGATAACCATGTTCCTCGTTCGGCGAATGTCATCTTGCTCGGAGCAGCGTCAGCTTTTCTGAAGATACTCGATGTAGCCACCTTGCGTGAAAGTGTGGGGCGTATCTTTGCCGCGAAAGGAGAGGCTGTAGTAGAGGCCAACCTGCGTGCTTTTGATATCGGTCACGACTATGTGAAACAGCTTAACCTTACTGCCCTATGAGCCGCGTGTTCAGCGAGGAACTGGTTTCTTCGGTAGCTAAGGAGATGAAGGTGGCCGACCTTCAGAACGCTACCATCGGCGATGTGTTGTTGGTGGCTTCTCGTCTGGAAGAACTTACGGGCATTCCTTTCATTCGTATGGATCAGGGGTCGCCCGGACTGCCCGCCAACCGTGTGGGTATCGAGGCAGAAAAGGCTGCGCTCGACAAGGGATTGGGTGCACAGTATCCTGCTGCAGCGGGAGTGCCCGAACTGAAAGAGGCGGCTTCGCGCTTTGTCAAGGCGTTTATTGATATCGACATATCTCCGCGTGCCTGTCTGCCTACCACCGGTTCGGTGGCGGCTTCGTTTGGCGCGTTCATCGCCTGCACGCAGCGGATTCCCGGCAAGGACAAGGTGCTGTTCATCGACCCCGGATTCCCTATCCAGAAGTCGCAGCTGCGCATTCTGGGCATCGCGTGGGAGTGGTTCGACATCCATGATTTTCGCGGACAGGCTCTGCGGGCAAAGCTTGAGGGATATCTCTCGAAGGGCGACATTGCTGCCATTGTCTATTCCAACCCCAATAATCCCGCGTGGATTTGTCTGGAGGAAGAGGAACTGCAAATCATCGGTGAACTGGCTACACGTTATGATGTCGTAGTGATGGAAGATCAGGCTTATTTCTGTATGGATTTCCGCCGTCCTTTCGGTCGTCCCTATCAGCCGCCGTTTGTGCCTACCGTGGCGCGCTATACCGACAATTATATTCTGATGCTCTCCGCTTCAAAGATATTCAGCTATGCCGGACAGCGCATTGCCCTGGCTTGCGTGTCCGACAAGCTGTTCGACCGCCAGTATCCCGCCCTTGCCCGGCGCTATGAAGATTCTGGAGTGTTTGGCCCCACCTTTATCGCCTCCATCATGTATATGATAACTTCCGGATGTACCGCCACTACACAGTATGGTATGGCTGAGATGCTCAATCGTTCTGTGTCGGGCGAAATCAATTTTGTGGAGGATGTACGCGAGTATGAGCGCCGAGCCTGCCGCATGAAGCAGATTTTTACGGAAAACGGCTTCTCCATCGTCTACGACCATGATGTGACCCGGCCTGTGGGTGACGGGTTCTTCTTCACTCTCGGCTATCCCGGTATGACCGGAGGTGAGCTGCTCTGCGAGTTGATGTATTACGGGGTGAGCAGCATATCGCTTTCCACCACAGGCAGCGACCAACAGGGTGTGCGCGCCTGTACCTCTCGCATGCGTGAGGAACTTTATCCGGTGCTTGAAGAGCGTATGAAGGCGTTTCGCGAAGACCATCCGTTTTAGCCGGCAGGTATCAGGCAACAAGCTGACGCCTTGTCTCCTTTTTTGAAAAACTTTAAAAACTGATAAAGAAAATACCATGATTTGGAACACAAGCAAAGAATGCATGTCGCGCGAGCAGATGCGCGAACTGCAAGGAAAACGATTACAGAAACTCGTCGTCTATGTCTATCATAACGTACCCTTCTATCGCCGCAAGATGCAGGAGATGGATCTTTCGCCCGATGACATACGAGGTATCGATGACATTGTGAAGCTGCCATTTACTACCAAGCAGGATTTGCGCGACAACTATCCTTATGGGCTGATGGCAGCACCGCCATCGGAGGTGGTGCGGGTGCACGCCTCGTCGGGAACTACCGGAAATCCCACTATCGTAGGATACACCCGTCGTGACCTTTCTATATGGTCGGAAGTGATGGCGCGCAGTCTCTCGGCCTATGGCGTGACGCGTGAGGACACCTTTTCTGTGAGTTACGGGTACGGACTTTTTACCGGTGGATTGGGAGCGCACTATGGTGTGGAGAATTTGGGCGCTACCGTGATTCCTGCTTCCACCGGAAATACCGAGAAGCATGTACGCCTGATTCGCGACCTCCATATCACGGGTATCGCCTGTACACCTTCATACGCTCTTTATTTGGCCGAGGTGGTGGAGCGTATGGGCATTGACAAGAGCGAACTTGATCTGCGCATCGGAGCTTTCGGAGCAGAGCCGTGGACGGAAAATATGCGCCGCGAAATCCAGGAGCGACTTGGGCTGAAGGGATACAATATTTACGGACTGAGTGAAATCATGGGGCCGGGCGTGTCATACGAATGTCAGGAGCAGCACGGTTCGCATATCAACGAAGACCATTTTTACCCCGAAATCATCGATCCCGAGACACTGTGTCCGTTGCCTGCCGGTGTGCAAGGTGAATTGGTGTTCACTACCCTTACCAAAGAGGGTATGCCCCTGCTGCGCTACCGCACCAAAGACCTTACCTCGCTTATGCCGGGCACTTGTCCGTGCGGGCGTACCAACGTGCGTATGACTCCCATCATGGGACGCAGCGATGACATGCTCATCATTCGCGGTATCAATGTATTCCCCTCACAGGTGGAGAGTGTCATTCTTGGCATGAAGGAGTTTGAGCCGCGCTACATGTTGGTGGTCGACCGTCGGGGAAACCTTGATACCCTCGAAGTGCAGGTGGAAGTGCGCCGCGACTTCTTTACTGACGATATCGGCGCTATGCTTGGACTGAAGAAGCGGCTTTCAGACAAGCTCAAGAGCGTACTTTCCATCAGTGCCGATGTGAAGCTGATGGAGCCCAACAGCATCGCCCGCAGTGAAGGGAAGTCGCAGCGGGTCATTGACAAGCGTGTATTGGTTTAACTCATAATTAATGTATAGAGAAAGGAGACAAGCTATGACCATCAAGCAACTATCCGTATTTTTGGAGAACAAGACCGGTCGCATCAACGATGTGGTGCGCACTTTGGGACAGAACGGCATCAACATGCATGCATTCAGCATGGCCGAGACGGCCGACTTCGGTATCCTGCGTCTGATTGTGTCCGACGTTGACCGTGCCGTGGAGGTGCTGCGCGGACAGGATTTCGCCGTCATGTCGACCGATGTGGTGTGCCTGAACTGTGCAAATGTGCCCGGCTCGTTGGCCGTCATACTCGAATATCTCGCCCAGGAGCAGATTTTCATTGACTACATGTATGCCTTCGCCCAAAACGACCGCGCCCATGTGGTAATCAAGCCCAACGACATGTCGCGCTGCCTTGCTACGCTTGAGAAGCACGGTTGCGATGTGCTGTCCGACAGAGAGCTGTAAGGCTGCTCGGAAATGGCATTCGGATACGGTGCGAGGGAATTTTTCTGCGCACCGTATTTGTTTTTTGTCTTTGCTTCCGCCTTTATTCATGTGGCCGGCAACACTCGATATGGCGGCGATGGCGGTGAGGATAGAAGTCCGCGTATTTTAGGTCTCGCGTTTTTATCGCCGAGGTTCAGATATTATGCAGTGACATGCATTTGTTTGTAGTGATTAATCCGGTTGCATGTGTCGCATTCAGCTGATGCGTAGGAGTTTCTCCACATCTTTCAGGATTTTCCGGTAGAGCGGGGAGTTCTTGTAATTTGTGTTCTTGTGTATGACCACTTCCACCCCTACCACGCTACGTTGGTAGCTTGTCAGTTCGTTCTGGAGCTGCACTTCGTGGCATGCCAGCTGATGTATCTGCTCTTCTCGTTCACGCCTGAGCACGGTGCACACAGGATTGAGCAGGCGCATCACCACATTATTCATGATGTGGTGTCCCTGAATGAACATATAGGTGTTATCGGGGTGTACGCCGAGCTGCTTCAGCTCTCCCTTCATGACCTCTATTTCGGGCAGTGCATGGGCATGACGGTGCTCCAGTTCTTTCAGCTTTCGCCTTACTCGGCGCGACATGGCCTGCAGGCTCGTTTCGGGATGGGCGACGCTTATCTGGTCGAGCTTGACATACGAGCAGAAGTCAAGCAGCGAGAATTCGGAGAGATTCTTCTTGCGGTAGAACCATACAGACCAGATGAACAGAGGATAGGCTATTTCGGAATACAGTTTCATGAAAGCTGGAAAATCAATGAGCTGATGGTCGTTGAGTGTGGCTGTGACACACACCTCGTGCAGCCCTTCGGCATAACAGTGGTAGTTTTCGATGGCATAGGCATAGGTCTGCAGTACGTAGGGGCACTGGTTCATGTAGCGCGAAGTCTGCGTGCATTCTTGCAGCAGATAGTCATAGTCACTGTCTACGCAGGCAATCATGTTTTCACCCAACTGCCTGCCCAGATGGTTCATCAGCACCGTTTTCTTTCCCTTGGCCAGTGTGTTGCGCGAAGGGAGCATGACCTCGAAGTAGCGGGTGTCGTCTTCAAACTCCGCCAGGAGGGAGCGCCAGAAAGATATGTCGTCATAGCTCTCCACGTAGGCCACAATCTTTTTCCGTGTACGTTTGGGCTTCAGGCCATTGGCCGCACCTATATAGAGGGAAGAAAGGTTTTCGGTCAGTCTTTTTCCCATGGTTATTTTTCTGTTTTAGCGGGTTGTTATGTCACTTACTTCGGTTACGGCATCTACCCATCCGTTCATGATGACTGCCGGCGAGTGGGTGGTGAGTATGATCTGCACATTCGGGTTAAGGCTCCGTATGAGTGAGATGAGCCGTTGCTGCCATTCCACATGGAGGGAGATTTCAGGTTCGTCCATGAAGAGCGCGAAAGGTTGGTTGTCCTGTACCAGTACGGTGAGCAGGATGACGAGCATCTGCTTTTCGCCCGACGAGAGTTGGTAAGGGGTGAGTATGTCGCCGTCTTGTTCAAACTGGATTTCGTTGCTCTTGCGGATGATTTTCTTTCCCGTGTCGCTGAAAAGATCGTCTATCATGTCTTGGAAGCGGGTTTTGGGACGCGATACATCGGTAGCACGCGCTTGGTTTTCGATGACTCCGCTCGTGAGCAGTTCGATGATGCGGTTCCCGATGTTGACCTGATAGTCCAGATAGCGGCGTTGCAGTTGGTAGAGCTGCCAGTCAAGCTCAGTTTTCACGTTTTGGTTCCCTATCTTTTCGAGCAGTCCGGAGCTGATGAGTGGGCGGTCAAAGCTGCGTATCACATCGAAGTGGATGTAGGTGGCATCTTCGGGCGAGAACATGAACGACACTCCAGGCTGAACACCGTTGGTCAGCGCTCCGCCTTCGAGGGCGTCGAGGCTGATGACAGACTTGTTAAGGATGGTGCTTTTTCCGATGCCGTTCACCCCGCTCAGGATGTTTACATCGGCGCGCAAGTCCCATGAAATGTTTTTCCTTCCCCAGAGTCCCTTTATCTCAATGCGTTTGATGTAGTCGGCTTGTTTCTTCATGGCTTCAGTGGTATAATACATAGCAAAAATAGCGGGAAAAAATGAAAAAAGCAAGGTTTCGGCGGATTGCTTACGTGATATAGTCCAGCTCTTTCCGCATACTGACCAGTTCTTCCTTCACCTTCTTCAGGCGCGAGATGATTTCCGCCCGGCTCACGGTCTCTTCCTTGTTCTGCTTCAGCCGCTGTTTGGCTCCGGCCAGTGTCATGCCTTTTTCTTTTACCAGATGGTATACCAGGCGCACGTTTTCGATGTCTTCCTTGCGGTACTGGCGTACCTTCCCTCCTGTCTTTTTGGGGGTGATGAAAGGGAACTCCTTCTCCCAGTAGCGCAGAAGCGATTCGGCCACGCCGAACATGTCGGCTACTTCCTTGATGGAGTAGTACAGTTTCAGTTCTTTGTCAGAGCGTAATGGCATTTGTCTTTTTAGTTTTAGGGTTTTGAAGAAACTGACAATTGGCGGTTAGTCGTATACCTTTCCGTGGTTGGCGGCCATTTCCACCATCTTATCGTAATCGTCGGCGTTCAGATCCATGAAATAGTAGTTTACAGGATTGACCACCTGTCCCTTCACATGCACCTCGTAGTGGAGGTGGGGGCCGGTACTTTTCCCTGTCGAGCCCACTTCTCCGATGGTCTCGCCGCGCACCACCTTCTGTCCGGCCCGTACATTGATTTTGCTGAGATGGGCATAGCGGGTCACGTAGCCGAATCCGTGGTCTACCACGATGCATCGCCCGTACAGGCCGTCCCATCCCGCTTTGGTCACTTTCCCGTTTCCGGTGACATATACGGGGGTGCCGGTGTTGGCGGAAAAGTCCATTCCGGCGTGAAACTTTACGGTCTTATAGATTGGGTCAACGCGTGTGCCGTATCCCGAGGCCGTTTTTTTCAGGTCTTTGTTTGCTACGGGCTGTATGGCAGGGATGCAGGCTATCATGTCATCGTGCTGTCTGCATAGGGCTGCCACTTCGTCGAAAGACTTCGACTGGATGTATACCTGTCGCGCGAGCAAGTCCATCTTCTGCGTGGTGTTGACCACCAGTTTGCTGTTGGCCATATCCATCAGGTCTTCGTAGCGGTTGGTCTCTCCGTAGTCGGCGTTGCGTAGCGCGTCTGCTACCGGATCGGCCTGCATGATTACGCGGTAAAGGTTATCGTCGCGTTGCTGCAGGCGTCCCATTACCGTCAGCGCTTCATCGAGGCGGGTGGAGAGGATGGCATATTGCGCCTGAAGGCGGGAATTTTCCATCCGGAGGTCTTTTTCGGAAGGGGAGCCGAATATCATCAGCAAGAGCAGAAAGCTGCCAGCCCCCAGTCCGATGCCGAAAGCCAGACGGCGCACATATCCCCACATCCGTTGGCGCACAGTTGGGTAGATACGGTCGTAAGTGCGGGTTTTCGGGTTATAAATGTAATAGACTTTACGCATCCAACTTTGATTTTGATAAAAATAAAGACACAAACCTTCAAGTTTTTGCGCCAAATATACGGACAAAAATAATAAAACCGATTATCTTTGCAAATTGATTTTGGGAATTTAACTACAAGACTAATATAACGATTATGTTGACAGCAAATGAAATCCGCGACTCGTTTGTGAAGTTTTTCGAGTCGAAAGGACATCAGATTGTGCCTTCTGCGCCGATGGTCATCAAGGATGACCCTACGCTGATGTTTACCAATGCAGGGATGAATCAGTTCAAGGACATTATTTTGGGCAATCATCCGGCGAAATACAGGCGTGTGACTGACTCGCAGAAATGTCTGCGCGTGAGCGGAAAGCACAATGACTTGGAAGAGGTGGGACACGATACTTATCACCACACCATGTTTGAGATGTTGGGCAACTGGTCATTCGGCGACTATTTCAAGAAAGAGGCCATCAGTTGGGCATGGGAGTATCTGGTGGATGTGTTGAAGATAGACCCGAAGAATCTTTATGCCACTGTATTCGAAGGAAGCCCTGAAGAAGGACTGGAGCGCGATAATGAGGCTGCTTCCTACTGGGAGCAGTTCATGCCGAAAGACCATATCATCAACGGCAACAAGCACGACAATTTCTGGGAGATGGGCGATACCGGCCCGTGCGGTCCCTGCTCGGAAATTCATATCGACCTGCGTCCGGAAGAGGAGCGGGCGAAGGTGCCCGGACGCGAATTGGTGAACCATGATCATCCGCAGGTTATTGAAATATGGAATCTCGTGTTCATGCAGTATAACCGCAAGGCCGACGGCAGCCTCGAACCGCTTCCGGCGAGAGTGATAGATACGGGTATGGGATTCGAACGTCTCTGCATGGCATTGCAGGGAAAACGCTCGAACTATGATACCGATGTGTTTCAGCCCATCATCAAGGTCATCGGCGATCTGGCAGGCACTGCATACGGAAAAGATGAGAAGACAGATGTGGCCATGCGTGTAGTGGCCGACCATGTGCGCACCATCGCCTTCTCCATTACTGACGGACAGCTGCCTTCGAACGCCAAGGCAGGTTACGTGATTCGCCGCATTCTGCGCCGCGCCGTGCGCTACGCCTATACGTTCCTCGGCCAGAAGCAGGCATTCATCTACAGGCTTATCCCGGTGTTGGTAGAAAACATGGGAGGTGCTTATCCGGAGCTGAAGGCGCAGCAGACGCTGATTGAAAAGGTCATCAAGGAAGAGGAGGAAGCTTTTCTCCGCACGTTGGAAACGGGTATCCGTCTGCTCGACAAGATGATAGCTGATACCAAAGCGGCCGGAAAGGGCGAAATCAGCGGAGTGGATGCCTTTACGCTGTATGATACCTTCGGATTTCCGCTCGACTTGACTGAGCTGATTTTGCGTGAAAATGGATTGACCGCCGATGTGAAAGGCTTCGAGGTGGAGATGCAGAAGCAGAAGCAGCGCGCGCGCAATGCCGCTGCTGTGGAGACTGGCGACTGGATTACGCTGAAGGAAGGGGAGACGAACTTTGTGGGATACGACTATACGGAATATGAGACATCCATCCTGCGCTACCGTCAGGTGAAGCAGAAAAATCAGACGCTCTATCAGATTGTATTGAGTGAAACCCCGTTCTATGCCGAGAGCGGTGGACAGGTGGGCGATACCGGTGTGTTGGTGAACGAGTTTGAAAGCATTGACATTATCGACACCAAGAAGGAGAATAACCTGCCTATTCACATCGCCAAGAAGTTGCCTGAACATTTGGACGCTCCGATGATGGCTTGTGTAGATACGGAAAAGCGTGCGGCCTGTGCAGCCAACCACTCATGCACACACTTGCTCGATGAAGCTTTGCGCCAAGTGCTTGGAACGCATGTGGAGCAGAAGGGATCGCTTGTTACTCCTGACAGTCTGCGCTTCGACTTCTCGCATTTCCAGAAAGTCACTCCCGAGCAGATTCGTGAGGTGGAGCATCTGGTCAATGCCAAGATTCGCGCGAACATTCCTTTGACTGAATACCGCAATCTGCCTATTGAGAAGGCGCGTGAACTGGGGGCCATCGCTCTCTTTGGCGAAAAGTATGGTGATGAGGTGCGTGTGGTGCAGTTCGGTTCGTCCGTCGAATTCTGCGGAGGAACGCATGTGTCGGCTACAGGCAAGATTGGGATGGTAAAGATTCTTTCCGAAAGTTCGGTGGCTGCCGGTGTGCGTCGCATCGAGGCTGTTACCGGAGCGAAGGTAGAAGAGATGCTTGACACGGTGCAGGATACGCTTGCCGATCTGAAAGCTCTCTTTAACAATGCGCCAGACCTGAAGGCCGCCATCTCGAAGTATATCGACGAGAATGCTGGCTTGAAGAAACAGGTGGAAGAGTTCATGAAAGAGAAGGAAGCTTCCGTCAAGGCAAGGCTTATAGAGAATGCCAAGGAGATAAACGGAGTGAAGGTTGTCAAGGCAGTGTTCCCGATGCCGGCGGATGCGGTGAAGAACATCGCTTTCCAATTGAAGGGACAGTTTGCCGAAGGTCTTTTCGTCGTTATCGGAAGCGAATACGACGGCAAGCCGCTGCTTACCGTGACGATGAGCGACGATTTGGTAGAGACAGGTCTTAATGCAGGACAGCTTGTGCGCGAGGCCGCTAAGTTGATACAGGGAGGCGGAGGCGGACAGCCTCATTTCGCTACTGCGGGTGGAAAGAATCCTGACGGACTGAGTGCAGCGGTAGACAAGATTGTCGAACTGGCCGGATTTTGACCGGCATCCGGTTATGGATAAAATCAAGCGGCGTGCTTGGACGGATAAGCGAATCCGTTCGAGCACGCCGCTTTTTTCGATATGTCGCCGTTGGCTTTCGCCCCGGCATGGGAAAGCCTGTGCGCGGTGCATGTATGGATTGGCGGATGCGTTTTCGCAAACAGGGGAATAATGTGATTTTTTCAGAATAATTTTTAATCCGAACACTTGTTTCTTTTATATATTTTATTTTTCTTTGTGGTGAAGGAAAAGATTTATCGTGGTCTGTTTGAATGCTGAGCGCAAGGAAACCAAGGCGGAGTAGTGTTTGTGTGTCTTATTAGGAAAACATCTCTTGACTTTTTTCGCAGAAGCAGTCTTGAACAGATTTGTATGTTTTGGCGTGGATTCAAGGTAAGGTCTGAAAAGTGACTTTGCTTTGATTTGTATACGCTTTTGTATAATGTAGTTGGGAACACAATTATATAGGTATATGAATCTAAAGTTTTGCACATTTCTTGTGATGACATTTTTCTGCATCGGCGCAAGATGCCAGAAAGTGGCGGTAAAGACAAATCTGCTTTATGATGCGACGGCCACAATCAATGCAGGTGTAGAATTCGGACTTTCTCCGCAATGGACTTTTGAGATGTCGGGAAACTATAACAACTGGACGATGTCTCACGACCGCAAGTGGAAACATTGGCTGATTCAGCCGGAAGCGCGGTATTGGTTCTGCAATCGCTTCATCGGTCATTTTGTTGGTTTCCATGCTCACGGTGGAAAATACAATGTGGGCAATCTGGACAATGGCATTTCTTTTTGGGGCACTGACCTGTCAAAGCTGTCGGATAGTCGCTATCAGGGATGGTTTGTGGGAGCGGGCGTGGCCTACGGTTATTCGTGGGTGCTGAGCCGGCACTGGAATCTGGAGTTCGAGCTGGGTATCGGCTATGCCTACTCACGTTTCGACCGTTATCCGTGCGCCACCTGCGGTGAACGCTTGGATGAGGGAGACCATCATTATTTCGGACCTACCAAGGCCGCTGTCAATCTGATTTATGCATTCTAAAAAAATCCGGTTATGAATAAGACTTTATATATCGGCCTGGCACTCGTTTTTGGAGTGGCAGGCGCAAAGGCTCAGACCACGGTAATGGACGGGCAGGTGGAAGTTAGCAATATTGATGTGACCCGGAGCAGCGGAAACGTTTATGTGTCGATGGATTTGGATGTCGCCCGTCTGGAGATGAAGAAGAACCGCGAAGTGATTCTCACGCCGGAGTTGCGCGATACGGAAGGGAATGTCAGGTCGTTGCCTGATATATGGCTTGTGGGGCGTAACCGTTATTATTATCATCTGCGCAATGACTCCATTGCTGAAGGCAGATTCTTTTATCGTAAAAGCAAGGTGTCGTCCATACGCTATGAGGCGAGTGTGCCCTATGAAGCGTGGATGCGCTATGCCGACCTGATGATGAGCGAGGATGTATGCGGGTGCAGTGACCTGCTGCTTACCGGCGACGAACTGCTGCGGGGTTCCTTTGTGCCGCTCTATGCTTATGTGCAGCCGCCGGTGGAGAAGGTCAAGGTGCGCGAAATAAAAGGTTCTGCTTTCATCGACTTTCCGGTGAACGAGACGGTCATTTATCCGGACTACCGCAACAATCCGGCCGAACTGGAGAAGATCCGCCAGACTATCGGTGTGGTGAAAAACGATTCCGATGCACAGATTACATCTGTCAGCATCAAGGGATTCGCCTCTCCGGAGAGTCCTTACGACAATAATACGCGTCTGGCGAAAGGGCGTACGCAAGCTCTCAAGGAGTATGTACAGCGTCTGTATCATCTTTCCCCCTCTGTATTCACCACTTCGTGGGAACCGGAGGATTGGGAAGGTTTGCGGAAATATGTGGAAGCATCCGCTCTTGATGACAAGGATGAGATTCTCAAGTGGATAGCGAAGGATATGGATCCCGACCAGAAGGAGTGGGCCATCCGGAGCCGTCATCCTCAGTCGTATACTTATCTGCTCAAGAACTGTTATCCGGCCTTGCGTCATTCAGACTATGTGGTGGAATATGTGGTACGTTCGTATGCGG
Source organism: uncultured Bacteroides sp. (assembly GCA_949294185.1). Lineage (GTDB taxonomy): Bacteria > Bacteroidota > Bacteroidia > Bacteroidales > Bacteroidaceae > Phocaeicola. The sequence goes on along the minus strand of CASFGA010000001.1, from coordinate 100,972 downwards.
ACATTGATGAGGCTAAGCGGGTATATAAGACATCGCCGGGAAAGCTCAGTCTGCACGAACTGTATCTGGTCGCTTCTGATTATGAGCAGGGAAGCGAAGAGTATAATGAATTGTTTGAAACGATGGTTCGTCTGTATCCGGATGATGAGGTGGCCAATCTGAATGCGGCCAACGTGGCGATGAGCAAGGAAGACATGAAGGCCGCCCGCAAATATTTGGACAAGGCGGGTTCGCGTCCGGAGGCGGAATATGCCCGCGGACTGCTTCTGGCGATGGAAGGCGATTACGAAGCCGCCCGTCCGTATATTGAAAAAGCTAAAGCCGGTGGAGTGAAGGAAGCTGATGAATGTCTGAAAAGAATTGACAGACTGACCGTAAAGGAGAAATAAGGTTATGAGAGGTATCAATATCGGAATAGGAATAGTGTGTATGGCTGTGGGGATGGTCTCCTGTAAAGAGGATACAGGGGCTGTCTTGCCGGAAGAACAGCAGGACGGCAACGTGTATGTGGAGTTGTCGGTCGGTCTTTCCGGTTCAGATGGAAGTTCGCGCAGTCAGACCGATACACCGGACGGAAGCGATTACGTGACTTCTGATGCCGGTACGGAAGAAGGAATGGAAAAGGAGAACGGGATATCCGAAATCCTTCTTGTATTGGCGGATGCCGACACAGAGCGTAATTTGGCTTCTGGTCTGTTGGAGGAGGCTTCTCCCATAGAGGGTACGGGCAGCCACTATGCGGTTCCCCTGCCGTTCCGTTACCTGAAAGGGCAGACGGGCAGACGGGTTCATGTCTATGTGTTCTGCAATCCTACGGTCGACTTGAAGGCTTTGGCAGAAGAGACTCCTGAAGGCGGACTGGTATCGGATTTTGTAGATAAGGTCTGCACGCTGACCGATGCGGAGTCAGACGGTGTATGGGCAGATGGCAGGTTTCTGATGTCGAATGCGCGGATATACGAAGCGACGCTGCCTGATGACTGGAGTGATTACCGCTCCATATCGCGTCCTTTTCCGTTGCTGGATGAAGCAGTGGCGGTGGAACGTTCCGTGGCGCGCTTTGACTATAAGGCGGAAAATCCGGAGAATATTTATGGGGTGGACGATGCTGCCACAGACAATTCCGGCATACAGATTCAGCTTACGGACATAGCGCTTGTCAATCTGAACAAGAGTTTCTATTGCTTGCGTCGGGTGGCGGATGCCGGAACGAGAATTACACAGCTTTGCGGGGTGGAGACAAGAGACAATTATGTGGTCGACCCTTATGCACTGGAAAAGTCGCAGTACATAGTCAGTGGGTGGCCTGCAAAGACAGATTCTTATTTTTATAATTTGGAGCAGCCCGATACGTGGAGATGGACTTCGCTTTCTTCGTTGGCTCAGTCTGATGAAGACAAATATGCAGATGTGGAAGGCTACCGCATCTGGCGTTATGCCACAGAAAATACGGTTCCTAATCGGGGTAATCAGGTGAATGCGCTTTCCACCGGCATTGTCTTCAAGGGGCGGATTATGGCAGGAACAGGTTGTGAAGGAGCATTGGCAAAAGTGATCGGTGAGGCTAAGGAACCCATTTATGTGCATGAGAACAAGCTTTACGGTTCATGGGCGATGGTGGGAGAAGCCGCCAGTGCTGCGGGAGCTGCCCAGTCTTTGAAAGGCGACTATAATGCGGTGGAAAATGCGTCGGAAGAAGACAGGGAAGAGATTTTGGCTCATGTCGGCTTTACCGTCTATCGTCCTGTGAACGGTGTCTATGAAATGTATTATTACTATTGGAACCGTCATAATGATAACGGTATTTCCGATCCGGCGGATGAAGACCGCATGGGAGTGATGGAGTTTGCTGTGGTACGCAATAATGTTTATAAGTTGAGCGTCAGTGCAATCACTCGTTTCGGACATCCGGCGGAAGATGTGCCCGATCCGAAAGATCCGGATGAGCCGGAACCGGAAAATGAAGATCCTACTTATATGCTGATGACGATAAAGGTACATCCGTGGGTGACGCGCGAATATACCATTGAGATAGACCAGAATAACTGAAATATTAATGAAACGGAATAAAACTATGAAGCGAGGTGTCATTTCTTGTTTGATCATACTGGCGGCGGTACTGACTTCGTGCGATGTTTACGAAGACCTTTATCCTTGCCCTAAAGGTGTATCGCTGCGTTTCGTATACGATTACAATATGGAGTATGCCGATGCGTTTTCACGGCAGGTGGACTGTCTGACGCTCTATATCTACGATGAAGACGGGAATTATGTGGGAACGCGGACGGAAACGGGAGAAGTTCTTCAGGATGAATCCTACCGTATGACCATTGATTTGGAAGAAGGAAATTACCGGTTTGTGGCCTACGGCGGACTGGAATGTGACGAACATTCTTTTTCCGTCACCGGTGAGCCCGACGAAGGAAGTCTGCTTGCCGATTTGGGCGTGATGATGCATCATGATAATCTTATGTCCGACGACCGTCTGCACGACCTTTTCTACGGTGTCGTCGATGTGAAGGTGGAAGGGGAGATGTATCGCGATGTCACTTTGCCCATGATGAAGAATACGAACAGCATCCGTGTGGTGCTCCAGCAGGCGGATACGGAAGCCGCCCCGTTGGATATCGAGGATTTTGAAATTCGGATAACGGATGACAATACGCTGATGGGGCATGACAACTCTGTGATATCGAACGGAACTGTGACCTACCTTCCGTGGACACAGGGCGACGGCACGGTGGTGGGCGGTTCAGAAGGGGGTACGGTCGTATCCGTTGCTCAGGCCGAGTTTTCCACTTCGCGTCTGGTGACGGAAAACGAACCATATCTCACCGTCTACAGCAGGTTGCGCCAGGAGACGGTGGCCAGTATTCCCCTTGTCCGCTATCTGCTTCTGCTGAAGAGTGAGCGGTATGCCGATATGGAAGATCAGGAATATCTTGACCGCGAAAGCGAGTGGTCGGTCATCTTCCTGCTGAACGACTATACCTGGCATGATGTGGAGATTCGGATAAACGATTGGACTGTAAGGTTAAATGATGCATCATTCTAATGAAGATGAAGAGAATATATCTGGTTTTTGCGTGTGCGGTGCTTCTCGCTCTTGCTGCGGGATGCCGCAATGAGGGTGACGAACCGAATCCGGCGGCAGACAAGGTTATGCTTACGCTGAATATCTTCGCCCGAAACGGAGATTCCGGCTCGCGGGCGGATGCCTTGCCGGAAAAGGAACTGATGCACGACCTGCGTGTCATCATCTTCCGTCCCGATGGAAGTGTGGAGCACAATATGCATTTCCTCTATTCTTCGGGTGGCGTAAGTCAGGTAAGCAACCGCACTTTCGAAGTGGTGCCGAATGAGGTGAAGACGGTGTATCTTCTTGCCAATGCCGAGAAGCTTGACGGACTGAATCTGACCGTAGAAGAAAATCTGCGTGACCGGATTGACAGCTATGTTTTGTCGGAGGAGGATGTGACAGATGCTCCGTATCTTCCGATGAGTTCTGTCTACACTTATCAGATGGACAGCGAAAACAAGTCGTTCGATGCCTATGTGGTATATGCGGCTGCTAAGTTCACTTTTTCTTTTGAAAACAGGATGGACAAGCCGGTTCGCCTTTCTGCTGTCCATATCGACCAGACGGCCGACTATTCGTACCTGCTTCCGAAAAATGCGGGAACAGACTGGATTTCCCAATTGGGTAATTCGGATAATGTCATTACGAAGTATGACATACCGGATAAGGCCAGTCATGCCCGCTATTCCTGCGTTCTGCCGGAAAAGCAGGTAATTGCCGTCGGTGCAGGATACAGTCTGCCTGCTGTTTATGTACCCGAAAGTAAGAATGTCAATGAAGCGACAGATGAACAGGCATATTCAGTGTCTTTCGCTTTGGGTGTGGGGGCGACGGGAGAAGACGAGCCTTTGCGTCCTTTCGAGCTGACGGCAGGAGGAGTTCCCCTTGCATCTCTGTTCCGTTCCACCCATGTGAAGGTGGATGTCATTGTGAATAGCTTGGAGGATATAGAGATTATCCACGGAGTATATGCCATGATTAATCCGTGGGTGGAGCTGACACCCGTTACGGGAACCATTGTAGAAAAAAATGATTAGAAAGGAGGAAGTCTGTATGAGGAAAGATATTTATGCGTTCACTTTGTTTGTCTTGGGAATGTGCAGTGCATGTTCGTCGGAAGACATGGGGAGCGGCTCGCCGGACAGGCAGGAGGGGACTCCCGTACTCTTTTCCGGTTCTGTTGCAGGAAGCCGGACAGACGGGGAAACCGGAGCGGAGGAAGACGATGACCCGTGGCACAATCATTTTGTACTGGACTGGGCGCGCATTCGGGTGGTGAATACGGTCAACTATTCGGTGCCGGACTTTGAAAACAGCTATTATGAATATGTGTTCAAGGATGATGAAATAGTCGGAAGTCCGGAATGGGATGATGTGGATGAACCGAACTTCTTTCCGTGGAAACCCGATACGGAAGCGGAAGTAGATTATGACAGAGGATTCAAGTGGGAGGACATGATTCCCACATCCGGAGCATACGTTTTCGAGGCGGTGTGCTATTCCATGATATTCAAGCCTTTTACGGAAGTCTATACCGACCAGACCACTGAATTTAAGTTTTGGTCGGCCGATTTGTTGCTTGCCCATCATGCCATGCCCTTGAGCGATATCTATTCGTTGGTCAAGTTGAGATTCTGGCATGTCTTTGCCATGGTGAGGGTTCAGGTCACACTTCCCGTGGCTGACCCTGAGGACGACTACGGTTTCAAGGGGGATGCTGTAGGCAATGTGAAGCTGAACGGCATGCTGACGGGGTATACGGTGAACTATGCCAATGCCATCGAAAACAACGGCCTGCGCACAGTGAGCGCATCGGGCGATAAGCGCGAAGACATATCCATGTACAAATTGAGCGAAGTGGACAATGGAGACGACACACGGACTTATGAATATGCGGCTATCGTGCCTGTGCAGGAAATCCGTGGAACGGAAAATCTGGTCAGTCTGGACATCAAGACGATAACTGGAGTTGAGCAGGATGCCGGCGGACAGTGGGTGCAGCATGAAGAGCTGAAGCATTATGTATTCAAGCCAAGTTCTTCCATTGAGATGCAGCAGGCGCACATGACCATATTGCAGCTGAAAATAGATTCGGAAGATTCCGTTCCTGTGCTGCTGAATGCGGAAATCGTGCCGTGGCAGGATGCATATACCGAGGTTACTCTGACTCCGAAACAGGAGGACAGTGGCGATACGAATTAATGAGGAGGTAATTATGAAAGCAAGGATAGGGATTATGATGTTTGGAGTCGTGGCGGGCGGATGGCTGTTCAGTGCCTGCTCAGAGCGTGAAGGCGGATGGCCGGAAGAAGAAGGTGGCCGGATTTCCGTTTCGGCTGCGGTAGACCGGATGGAAAGCAGGGCCGGCGGGGAAGTGACCGGCGGGACATTCGTTTTGGCGTATGATTCGGTTGCAGGAAAGGATGCGCTTGCCAAAGTTCCTTTTGAGGGAAAGACGGGTTTTCCGCTTGTGGCTACCCGGACTGCGGATGTTTACCGGATGCTTGACTGGGGAGATGTGGTGTCCACCGGCGGCAGCTATGTGTTTACGTTGGACAATATAGATAATATGGAGGATGCAAAGACTGTAGCTTTGGGTGAAACCTACGATGCGCAGGCGGAAGAGGGTGCCCGGAACGATATCCTGTGGGGGAAGCTTACGGTCTCTTCGTCGGAATCCAAGACCGAAAATCTGAAGTTCCGGTTAAGTCACCGCATGGCCAAGGTCTCTGTGATTGTAACTTCGGAAACGTCCGATATATCACTGGACGGAAATGTCACCGTGAAGCTTCTGGATATAAAGACCGGTGCGGCAAGTTTCAATCGGGAGACGGGGGCGGTGGCGGCGGATGCCGGTGTCCCGGCCGGAAGCATTACACTTCTCGATGACCAGCCTTTGTCTGAGGGGGGAGAAGCTGCCACTCCTGCGTGGATTGTCCCTCCGCAGACATTCGTGAACACGCGTCCTACGCTGGAGATTACGGTGAACGGCGAGACTTACAGCGGACAGTTGGGAACTTATATGGTGTATGGAAGTTCCGGAGAGAAAGGGGATCCTGCGGAACTGGCCTTTGAAGCCGGGCGTTGCCTGAAGATAAAAGCCACTTTGTCAAAGGATGTTGCCGGAACGAGAATTATCTTCATGCCTGTGATGGTGGAGGACTGGGAGGATGTTGGCAGCATATCCATTGTGGCAAGTCAGACCGGAGTGTATGATGAAGAGGATTATGAGGAACTGGTAACGGCGTATAATGACAATAAGGATGAGACAATCCTGTCGAAATATGGGGACAAGGATGGAGAGAAGTGGACTTTCCGGATTTTTGCCGATATAGGAAAAGGCCAGTCGCTCCCGGAAAACCTGAGGTTCGGTGATGATGATTTTGACATAAGCTTTAACGCACATTCGGTTTACGGAGTGACGGACAAGGATTATCTGAGAACTCCCGGCGTTTACGATGAGGAAGATTACAGCGAGTTGGTCGAAACCTATAATTCGGATAAGCCGGACGATGAAAAGGCGAAGATTCTGAAAAAGTATGGCACTTATGAAGAAGCATCAGCCCAATGGACTTTCAGTCTGAAGAACGATGTCGGCAGTGCGGATACTGAGATTCCTGAAAATTTGAAGTTTGGCGATAATAACTTTTCAATGGACTTCAACACCTATACGATATATGGGAAAAGCGATTGCAAGGGATTGATAAAGGAGGATACCGGAACAGAGAAAGGAGGGATACGGTCATGAAAAAGATATGGAAATGTGGAACTTTTCTTTTGGCGGCGGCAAGCGGTCTGTTTTACGCCTGCAAAAATGAGCCGGTTTCCGGTGCGGACGGCGTAAAGGGCGAACCTTTCCGGATAATCGCCGAGATAGTCGGCGCGAATACAGCGGGTTCCAGGGTGGAAAAGGATGACTTCGGCTCTTTTCTGTCTAATGCAAGCGGCGGAAGGTTTGAAGAGGGAACAGACCGGATAGGACTTTATACCCTTGCCGACGCGGAGGGAGACGCAACAAAAGGCTACAATAATCTTTGCCTGACTTACAGCAACGGCTCTTTCAGCAGTGAAGCATTGGGCAATATCGAGCATCCGGGCAATCTGGGCTATGTGTTCGGTTATTTTGAGTATGATACACAGAATTCGGAGTCAGCGGACAATGTGCTTGGCATGTATGACGAGAGCGGCAGGGTCAGGGATATTCTGGTGGCCGGACGCTCTGGTCTGAACAGTTCGACGGTCAGTCTGGCTTTTGAACACGCTTTTTCCATGCTCTTTGTCATACCCGGCGAAGGTTTTGAGCAGGCAGCACAGACACAAGAGAGCATTCAGATTGTACTGAAGCAACGGATGCAGGCGCGTGTGGATAAGTCGGAGTCTTCCATCGACCTTGTGATGGAACCTTCGGACAACGGCTCGATTCCCATTTCCTTTACGGCAGAAAAGGCGGAAAATGTTACACTGATGGGACAGGAAGAAATCCCCGTATGCTATTATGCCATCCTTCCGAGCGGTGCGGAGGTGGATTACATCCGGATGACGGACAATGCCGGTAAGGTCCAGTATATCCGTCCGGATGCCGGCAAGCTGCCGAAGTTGGTGCGGGCTTGGCGTTATCCGGTCGAAGTAAGGATGGAAGGGGTTTCGTCCACTCTCTGGCCGCTGACCTTCTCTCCGTGGACGGATGAAACATCTCTTGTGCTGCGGGAAGATGCAGGTATCGACAGCGCAGATGAATTTGAAGAGTGGATGGATACATATAATGAATATACGGGTGGGGATACATCCGCAAAAGTTCTTGACGCTTTGGCACGGTATGGAACACGGGATGAGGCGGATGAAACAAAGTGGATTTTCCGTTTGAACCGGGACATCGACTGCTCGCAATTGTTCACTGGAACGGGCGGAACGAAGCTTTCTTCACTGATTGCAACTCTGAAAGATACGTTCGACGGCAGAAACCATACGTTGACCAATCTGTCCAATCTTGTTTTGTCTGGCGGACTGGTAGGAACGGTGGAGGAGGGCGGTATGCTTACGGGGCTGAATGTGGAAGGCATCCGGATAGAATCGTCGGAAACCGGTGCGGTAGGGGCGCTTGCCAACCGCATGACGGGTGGTGAGATAACGGACTGTAGTGTGACGGATATATATATTGAGACTGAAGGTCGGGTAGGAGCACTTGTTGGTGAAGCTACGGGCGGCGGGATTTCCGGCAATCTGGCAAACGGCCTTCTGTTCGGCTCTTCTTCGTCAGACGACCGGGTGACAGGCTCCCGTGAGGCCGGTGTGACATGCAGTGGAAACAGGTGTTCCGGAATAATATTTCAATCGGTTAATTAAAAGATAGCGTTATGAAGAAATATATAGGATTCATGTTTGCCTCCTTGCTCGCTTTGCTTTGTGGCTGTGCGGACGAGACATTCGAGAACGGAAAAGGCTACGGACGGGAAGGGGATGCGCTGCCCGTAAGGTTTCTGACGGAAGTGTCTGCTATGGAAGACGACGAGACAGAGAAAGGATCAAGGGTGGACAAGACGAAGTTTGAAGAAGGCGAGGCCATCCATGTGTTTGCTGTCTTTACATTGAATGACGGATCGGTCGAACGCATGTATGAGTGTCTGCAATATAAAGGTGGCGAATGGGTGTCTACCGCATCGGGAGGCGGGGAAGGCTCGGCCATGTCCTGGCCGTGGAATGCCGGGAGTGCGGTGTTCGAGGCATATTATGCTCCCGGTCTGAACGGTTTCCTGAGTCAGGAGAGTCCGTCGAGCGAGGTGTTGCTGGACCGTTTCACGACCGAACCCGATCCTTTGCATGCAAAGACGGAGGAGATAGATTATGGTGCTGCCGTACATCTGGACTTTACGCATCTTTGCGCAAAGCTGACTTTCAAGGGACTTGATGAAAGTCAGGAAGAGCTTTGGCTGAAGAATACCGGTCTGGCTGATGCGTTCAGGCTGGTATGGAATACGGACGGACAGTCTGATGAAGTGACGGGGCTGGACTTTGAGTTCCTTCCGTCGCAGGAGCGGGAAGAAAGCAATCATCGGGTGGCAGGTCTGAAGAGTGAGGATGGTGGAGGCATGACCTTTTATGTGGCGCCGGGAGACTACGGTGATATCACGCTTGCCTATCCCTATAACCGTCCTTATCTGGCATTGAAGATTGAGGGTTTGAATGGCTTGCAGGCAAATCATGCCTATACGGTCGAGATAAAGGAAGGAGCGGGAAGCGTGGTCAATGTGGAGGATGAGGAAGAATGGTGGAATGAAAATGAGGATGACAAGAATCCGGTCAGTCTGGATGAGGCGGAAATCAACGCGCTTCTCCAGCATATTCACGACGGAACGGCCTATACCACTCCTGATGGTACTCCGATATTGGACAAGGATGCGGGAGGCGGTACGGTCTTGTTGAGGAATCTGGATTTTCAGAACCGTTCTTTCACCTCGCAGACACTGCCCAATTCAGCTCGCTTCAACGGCAACTATCATTTCATCAACAATGTGTCTCAGCCGATATTTACTGAAATCAACGGAGAGATAAGCAATCTGGGCGTAAAGTCGTTTTCTTATGAGGGGAATCCGGAGTCTGGGAAATATGTGGTGGGGGCCTTGGGAGAGAGCAGCAGCCCTTCTGCCGCAATCAGCAATGTTCGTCTGAAGGGAATTGCCATAGAAGTCATTCCTCCGGTCAATCCGGAGCTGCTTTGCGATGTGGGTGCATTGGTGGGAAGCCATGCCGGAACGATAAGCGGAATCAGGTTGGGCGGCAATATTCATATAACGGCCTGTTCGGAAGACGGTGGAAGTGCTCCGGGACGAGTGAATCTGGGAGGACTTGTGGGGCAGTCGTCGGGCAGGATATCAGGGGTCTCGATGACGGACGACGAGCGGCAGGCGGATATCCGGATAGAGTGCGACTGCCGGATATTCAGCGACGGAGCTGTCATCGGAGACCGCTATGTGGGCGGTCTGGTGGGCCTGTCTACCGGGCAGATAGAGGACTGTACGCTCGTTGCCACGGTGAACTCCATCGAGAGCCAGGGCGTATTGATGTATACCGGCGGTCTGGTGGGCATGGTGAGAAGTTCAGTCAGTTCCGCCAATCCTGCTGCCGATCCGGATGTCTATATCCGCTCCTGCACCGTGTCAGGGACTGTGACGGGCGGACTGGCTTTCCCCGTTTCGCAGGACATTTACGGGCAGGGACATGCCTATACCGGAGGCTTGGTGGGATATGCATATTATGCCGGTGGCATAACAGACTGCCGGGTGCTTGGTACGGTCAGAGGTCATGCTTCAGAGGCTTCTTTCACTCCGCGTGAGAATGCCTATTATGCTTTGGGTGGAGCATTCGGACAGGTATACAAGTCTGAAGTGGATGGTGTGGCCACATGGTGCGGTCTTGAGGACATACTTTTACTTAAGGATGAGGAACAATATCGTGTGGGTGTCTTTGCCGGGCGTGCAGACGCTTCGGAAGAAGAGCTTCGGGGCGAAAATGAAAGTCATGGTTCGGATGCGTTCCCGTTTGTCGGTGAGGATGAGATAACAGTGTTTGAAGGAATTTAAAAAACAGATGACTATGAAACGAATGATAGGGTTAGGGGTATGGATGCTGCTCGTTACGGTATTTTCTGCTTGCATCCGTGAGGAAAGCCTCGGCTTTTCAGAAGACGGACTGGCGTTTCGGGGCATGGTGGAGCAGGGGCGGACGCTCTCGCGTGCCGGTGTGGAAGATGAAGGCTTTTCTTTGTTGGGAAGCACGAATGACATGTTCGGGGATATTCATATTCTTCAGGAAGCAAATGGTAGATCGGAATCCTGCATCTATGAGTATGACAACGGTGTGAAGGGAAGACTCAAGGCGAAGGGTGGGGAGAATCCCTTGACATGGCGGGATGCTGAAGCGGAACATGATTTTTATGCCTGGACGCAGCCGGTCGGAGAAGCAGGGACAGGAGGAGTCGCCATGAGTCAGACTTCGGGTGAAGAGACCAAAGGCACTGTAACTTTCGGTCGTCAGGAAGATACCGGCTTGAATCAGTTTATTGTGGCAAGGACTGAAGATGTTGTCTACGGCAATGGTCCGTATGTGGAACTGAAGTTTTATCGTCCGGTCGCCAGAATCCGATTGGATTCCCTGACGCACATAGCGGCAGACGGAACCCGCAATGAGATTTCCACATGTGAAATTGTTTTCCCGAACTTGTATCAGACGGCCAAGTTTGATGTAAGACGGAAGCTTGGTCTGGATGAAGAGCCGAGGGAAGTGTGGGAAGACGACAAATCGGATTGGGATACCGGGTTGGTCTGGCATAACGGGACAGTTCCGAACGACAAGGGAGACGACAAGGATGTGCTGTATGTTCATCCGTTTGCATTTGAAAAGGATGGAGAATCACAAGAGGCAAGCCAGCCCGGCTATTTCATGCTGAAAGCTACAGTAGGGGAAAGACCTGTGGAAAAGACCTATCGGGCTTCTTTGGCCGGTATAACTGCACTGACGGAGCTGAAGGCCGGCCAGGAGCTTCACCTGATACTTCAGGTGGCCGACGGTGCCGTAGGTGGTTTCGGCTCTTATATCAAAGGTTGGAATACGGAGGGCGAAGAGACGGTGACGCATAGTCGTCCGGGTATTTATAGTCAGGCCGATGCCGAAGCTTTGTTGCGGTATCTGCAAAACGGTGATGCAAGTAATATTCCTCCTTATTTCTATGAAGAGGAAGAGGGCGTGAAGGTCATCCGCCTTTATACGCATGCAGACTGGAGCAGTCTGACCGGTAAGTTGGAGATTCCTTCCGGATGGCTGTTGGATGGAAACGGATATTCTGTTGGTATGGGCGCAGGCGGTTCGCTTTCGGGAAATTTTATAGATGTATATACGCCCGATGGTGAGAAATATATTGTGTCTGCAGAGGAAGCAGGAAACTGACGCAGCTTTATTTCATAGAGATTGGCGGGATTGGGCTATATTGGCGGTCTGATTCCGCCTTTTCTGTTTTCTTTCTTATGGAAATCCGGGTGGGACAGGGGCAGAATGTTGTTTGGACGGGGGTAAATGCCGGGCGGATTAGGATGAAAAAGTCATATTCAGGCGCTCTTGGGGAAGTCTGACAGAATTCGGTCTTGCAAAAAAGTGCATAAAAAGTTTTGTTTGTAGAAAAATGTTGCTATATTTGCCCTCGTTAAAACATAAATCTATGAGTGAACGCTGTCTTTATATCATCTTGACGGAGACGGGGCGAATGCCCGAAGTCACATCGGTTACCGGGATGACCCTTCGGGGGTGAGATGGCATGTATGTGCGCTTCTACGTGAAGCGCGTCTGCGGATGCAGACATTTCTTTTTTCTATTATCAAGATTTTTTTTAATTCGGTTTCCGCCGTTTCTCCCTTTTCCTCTTTCGGGATGGAAAAGGCAGAGCAGCCGTAAGGACGGATGGCGGCGGAGATGTAAACAGACATTACACACATGAAAGTATTGAAATTCGGCGGAACATCCGTGGGATCCGTCAACAGCATGTTGAGCGTGAAAAGGATTGTCGAGGCGGCAGACGACAAGGTCATAGTCGTAGTATCTGCACTTGGCGGCATAACCGACAAGCTTATCCATACATCGCGCATGGCGGCGGCAGGAGATGCGGCCTACGAGCGGGAGATGAAGGAGATAGTGAATCGTCATATAGAGATGGTGTATACCGTCATTCCGGCCGGATCCGGGCGTGAGAGGCTGCTTGAACAGGTATCCGGTCTGTTGGGCGAGCTGAAAGACATTTTTCAGGGCATCCATCTGATACGCGACCTTTCGCCGAAGACTTCGGCTACCATCGTGAGTTACGGCGAGCGTCTGTCGTCCGCCATTGTGGCCGCGCTGATAGACGGGGCGGTATGGCATGATTCACGCACGTTCATCAAGACGGAGCGGAAGCACGGCCGTCACATCCTCGACTCGGAACTGACCAATCGTCTGGTGCGTGAGGCCTTCGCCGACATACCGCAGGTGTCTGTCGTGCCGGGATTCATCTCCACCGACAAGAATACGGGCGAGGTGACCAATCTGGGGCGCGGGGGATCGGACTATACGGCTTCCATCATAGCTGCCGCCCTTGATGCGGACATTCTGGAGATATGGACGGATGTGGACGGCTTCATGACGGCTGACCCGCGGGTGATAAGCACTGCCTATCCCATTGCGGAGCTGAGCTATGTGGAAGCGATGGAGCTGTGCAACTTCGGTGCGAAGGTGGTCTATCCGCCCACCATTTATCCGGTGTGCCACAAGAATATCCCTATTCTGATAAAGAATACGTTCAATCCTGACGCACCGGGCACCGTGGTGAAGCAGGAAGCTGAGCATTCGTCGAAGCCCATCAAGGGTATCTCGTCCATCAACGACACGTGCCTCATCACCATGACAGGACTGGGCATGGTGGGAGTAATCGGAGTGAACCACCGCATCTTCCGCACGTTGGCTGAAAACGGCATCAGCGTGTTCTTGGTATCGCAGGCTTCTTCAGAGAACTCGACATCTATCGGCGTGCGCAACGAGGACGCGCCTCTGGCTTGTGAGGTGCTCAACGAGGAGTTCGCCAAGGAAATAGAGATGGGAGAGATTTCGCCCATGAAGGCGGAAGGCGGCTTGGCCACGGTAGCTATCGTGGGAGAGAACATGAAGCATACGCCGGGTATAGCCGGAAAGCTGTTCGGCACGCTCGGGCGCAACGGAATCAACGTGATAGCCTGTGCACAGGGCGCATCGGAGACGAATATCTCGTTTGTGGTAGACGGCGGTTCGCTGCGCAAGACGCTGAACGTTATCCATGATTCCTTCTTTTTGTCCGAATACCAGGTGCTGAATCTTTTCATCTGTGGCATCGGTACCGTGGGAGGCAGCCTGATAGGCCAGATACGCTCTCAGCAGGAAAGGCTGAAGCAGGAGCGGGGGCTGATGTTGCGCGTGGTGGGTATAGCCAACGGCCACAGTGCCTGTTTCACCCGTCGGGGCATAGACCTTGCCAACTATCGCAAGGAATTGGAGGAAAAGGGAGTCCCCTCTTCCCCGCAGACGCTTCACGACGAGGTGATCGGCATGAACATCTTCAACTCCGTGTTTGTCGACTGTACGGCGAGTCCGGAGATAGCCGGCCTGTACAGAGACTTCCTTAGCCACAACATCGCTGTGGTGGCGGCGAATAAGATTGCAGCCTCATCGGAATATGATGTGTATGCCGAGCTGAAACATATCGCCCGGCAGCGCGGAGTGAAGTTCCTTTTCGAAACGAACGTGGGGGCGGGACTTCCGGTCATTAACACAATAAACGATCTGATAAACAGCGGTGACAGGATTCTGAAGATAGAGGCGGTGCTGAGCGGGACACTGAACTACATTTTCAATGAACTGAGCGCCGACATGCCGCTCAGCCGAATAATCCGCAAAGCAAAGGAGGAAGGTTATTCTGAGCCTGACCCGCGCATCGACCTGAGCGGGAAAGATGTGATCCGCAAGTTGGTAATATTGGGGCGCGAGGCGGGATACCGGCTGGAGCAGGAGGATGTGGAGACACATTTGTTCATTCCCGACAAATATTTTGAGGGGTCGCTTGATGACTTTTGGGCACACATCGGCGAACTGGATGCCGACTTTGAAGTGCGCCGCCAGAAGCTGGAGAGTGAGGGAAAACGTTGGCGCTTCGTGGCGCGCCTGGAAAACGGGCATGCGGCGGTGGCTCTGGAGGAGGTGGAACAGAACCATCCGTTCTACAATCTGGAGGGAAGCAACAACATCATTCTGCTTACCACCGAGCGTTACAGGGAATATCCCATGCTGATACAGGGATACGGAGCGGGAGCGAGCGTGACGGCTGCCGGTGTGTTTGCCGACATCATGAGCATTGCCAACATTTAAAGGAAACGCGAACGGTATGAAACATATTGTTATATTAGGCGACGGCATGGCTGACTGGGCTGTACCGTCTTTGGGAGGCAAGACGCTGCTGCAATACGCGGACACTCCGTATATGGATAAACTGGCACGTTTGGGGCGCACCGGAATGCTGAAGACCGTTGCTGACGGGTTTCATCCCGGAAGCGAAGTGGCGAACATGTCGGTCATGGGGTATGATCTGCCGAAGGTGTATGAAGGAAGAGGTGTGCTTGAGGCGGCGAGCATCGGGGTCGAGCTTCAGCCCGGAGACATGGCGATGCGCTGCAACATTGTCTGCGTGGAAGGAGAGACGTTGAAGAACCATTCAGCCGGCCATATCACAACGGAAGAGGCAGATGAGTTGATCCGTTTTCTTGACCGTGAGTTGGGAACGGAGCGCATCCGTTTCTATACCGGCGTACAGTATCGCCATCTGTTGGTGGTGAAAGGAGGAGACAAACGCATAGAGTGCGTTCCGCCGCACGACATTCCCTTGCAGCCTTTCCGTCCGAACATGGTAAAGGCGCTCTGTCCGGAGGCGGAAGAGACTGCAAGGCTGCTGAACGAACTGATATTGAGGTCGCAGGAGCTGCTTGCCGGACATCCGGTGAACCGCAGGCGCGTGGCGGAGGGAAAAGACCCTGCCAACAGCATCTGGCCGTGGAGTCCTGGCTACCGTCCGCAGATGGAGCCGCTTGCCGGGAAGTATCCTTCCGTGCGGAAAGGTTCTGTCATAACGGCGGTCGACCTGATACGGGGCATCGGTCGGTATGCCGGCCTGCGCTGTATTGATGTGGAGGGGGCGACGGGACTTTATAACACAAACTATGAAGGCAAGGCCGCCGCTGCGATAGAGGCTTTGAAGACCGATGATTTTGTTTATCTGCACGTGGAGGCAAGCGATGAGGCCGGACACGAAGGGAATGTGGAACTGAAGCTGAAGACGATAGAATATCTGGACCGCCGTATTGTCGGTCCCGTCTATGAGGCGGTGAAGGACTGGGACGAACCGGTGGCGATCGCTGTTCTGCCGGATCATCCTACCCCTTGTGAACTGCGGACTCATACGGCGGAGCCTGTTCCGTTTCTGATTTATTGTCCGGGAATCGAGCCTGACCGGGTGCAGACATATGATGAGGTAGCATGCCGGGAAGGTGTCTGTGGCATGATGGAGAAAGATGAGTTTATGAATGAATTTTTAAGCTATTGAGTTTACCGATGAAATATTACAGTACCAACAGACAGGCTCCCGACGCAACGTTGGAAGAAGCCGTAGTGAAAGGTTTGGCGGCAGACAAGGGCTTGTTTATGCCTTATGTAATCAAGCCGCTTCCCCAATCGTTTTATGATGAAATAGAGAATCTTTCGTTTCAGGAAATGGCTTATCGTGTGGCCGACGCTTTTTTCGGAGAAGATGTGCCTGCCGATACGCTGAAACGGATTGTGTATGACACGCTGAGTTTTGATGTTCCCGCCGTCCGGGTAAAGGAAAATATCTGGTCGCTGGAGCTTTTCCACGGACCGACTTTGGCTTTCAAGGATGTGGGTGCACGCTTTATGGCACGCCTGTTGGGGTATTTTATCCGTAAGGAAGGGAAGAAGCAGGTCAATGTGCTGGTGGCTACATCGGGAGATACGGGCAGTGCGGTGGCTAACGGCTTTCTGGGTGTGGAGGGTATCCATGTATATGTGCTTTATCCGAAAGGAAAGGTAAGCGAGATTCAGGAAAAGCAGTTCACCACACTGGGGCAGAATATTACCGCACTGGAGGTAGACGGCACGTTTGACGATTGCCAGGCACTGGTGAAGAATGCTTTTATGGACAAGGAACTGAATGCGCACATGCAGCTGACATCGGCAAACTCCATCAACGTGGCGCGCTTCCTGCCGCAGGCCTTTTATTATTTCTATGCTTATGCGCAGATGAAGAAGGCGGGCAAGGCGGACAATCTGGTGGTGTGCGTGCCGAGCGGTAACTTTGGCAATATCACTGCCGGACTTTTCGGCAGGCGGATGGGACTGCCTGTCAGCCGGTTCATTGCTGCCAACAACCGGAACGACATTTTTTATCAGTACTTGAAGACCGGAGAATACAGTCCTCGTCCGTCTATAGCTACGATTGCCAACGCGATGGATGTGGGAAATCCGAGCAATTTCGCCCGTATACTGGATTTGTACGGGGGCAGTCACGATGCAATCGCTGCCGAAATCAGTGGTGCCACTTATACCGACGAGCAGATTCGGGATACGGTGAAGAGAGTATATGAGGAAAACGGATATTTGCTTGACCCGCACGGGGCATGCGGCTGCCGGGCATTGGAAGAAGGTCTGAAGCCGGGCGAAACGGGTGTCTTTCTTGAGACGGCTCATCCGGCGAAGTTCCTGCAGACGGTGGAGGAGATAATCGGAACGGAAGTCGCCATACCGGAAAAGTTGCAGGCCTTCATGAAGGGAACCAAGCAGAGTGTTCCGATGGCGAAAGATTTCGCCGCCTTTAAGGCTTATCTGATGACTCGGTAGGATAAGGGGGAAAATAAAGCCGGCCCGCGTGCAAGACAATTTTTCTTCAGCAGGAAAAATATTTTGCGTGCAGGCCGGCTTCGCATTCCAATGTACTATTCCAGACCGAGATATTGGCCGAAGTCAGGTTCCGGTTCTTCGGGATGAAACCAAAGACAGTCTCTCTCGATATGGAGCGGATAATCCACATTGTCCGTAAACAGCAGTCCCGTACCCAGTCCTTGGGGAATCGACGGGCGGAGTGTGGCGCACCATTGCGCGATGGCGTTCAGTCCCACATTCGATTCCAGAGCAGATGTAATCCACGAGCCGATTCCCCGTTCGTTTGCCAGAGTGATCCATTCGTCTGCCCCGTAGATGCCTCCGTGAAGAGACGGCTTCAGGATGATGTACTGCGGGCGGATGGTGTCTAACAGCTCGATTTTCCTGTTGCGGTCGTTGATGCCGATCAGTTCCTCGTCGAGTGCAATGGGAAAGGGAGCCGACTCACAGAGTCGTTTCATGGCTTCCCACTGTCCGGCACGTATGGGCTGCTCGATGGAGTGCAGGTGGAAACGGCTCAGCGCCTTTAGCTTTTCCGGTGCGTCTTCGGGCAAAAAGGCTCCGTTGGCATCCACTCGCAGTTCGATTTCGTCCGGAGAAAAATGCCGGCGGATGTGGGCGAGCAGTTCCAGCTCCCTTTCAAAGTCGATAGCCCCTATCTTTACCTTGATGCAGCGGAATCCCGCCTGCATTTTCTCCTCAATGCGGCGGAGCATTTCCTCGAAGTTTCCCATCCAGATGAGGCCGTTGATGGGGATTCCTGCCCTGCCTTCGGAAAAGGGCGTTTGGTAAAGGCGCAGACTTCCCGCTTTCAGATGCAGCAGGGCAGTCTCCAAGCCGAAGAGCATGGAAGGGTAGGAACGAAACAGGCTGTAGTCGATGCGCCCTTTTGCCTCGAAGTCGCGGCAAAGTCTGCCAAGGACTTGTTCATAGTCTGCAAGAGCATCGCAGCTCAGGTCGGGCAGGGGAGCGCACTCTCCCACGCCGGAATGTCCCGTTTCCACTTCAGTGAGCCACAGATACCACACCTGACGGGTGCGGTATACACCGCGTGAAGTGCCGGCCGGCTCGCGGAAGTGGAGTGTCTTGGGTATGATGCGGATGTGATACATATGATTCCGATATAAAAAGGTCAGGGCAGTTTGGGATATTTTGACCAGTCGGGCTTGCGCTTTTCCAGAAAGGCATGTCCGCCTTCCTGTGCCTCGTCGGTCATATAATACAGCATGGTGGCATCGCCTGCCAGTTCCTGGATGCCTGCCTGTCCGTCAAGTTCGGCGTTGAGTCCGGCCTTGATCATGCGCAGGGCAAGCGGACTGTGCTGCATCATCGTTTCCGCCCATTCCACTGTCTCGTCCTCTAAGCGGTCGAGCGGCACCACTTTGTTGACCAGTCCCATGTCCAACGCCTCCTGTGCCGAATACTGCCGGCAGAGAAACCATATCTCGCGAGCCTTTTTCTGCCCTACGATGCGGGCGAGATAAGACGAACCGAATCCGGCGTCAAAGCTTCCCACACGCGGCCCCGTCTGTCCGAAGATGGCATTTTCCGACGCTATCGTCAGATCGCATACCACATGCAGCACATGGCCGCCTCCGATGGCATATCCGTTTACCATCGCGATGACGGGCTTGGGCAGCGAGCGGATTTGTTTCTGCACGTCCAGTACGTTGAGACGGGGCACTCCGTCTGTTCCCACATATCCTCCGCGGCCTTTCACATGCATGTCGCCACCAGAACAGAAGGCTTTGTCGCCTGCTCCGGTCAGCACCACAACGCTGATGTCGCAGCATTCACGGCAGTAGTAGAGTGCGTCGCTGATCTCGGCCGTGGTCTGCGGAGTGAAGGCATTGCGGTAGCGCGGACGGTTGATGGTAATCTTGGCTATTCCGTTGTAGTAGTCAAAAAGGATATCTTGATATTCCTTGATGGTTTTCCATTCTCTCATAGTCTGTTCAATCTTTTATGGTTGTTTTTTCAGGTTGTGGTAATATTCTTTCAGCAGCTCTACATCATGCTCCTTGTCGGTGAATACCTCAAGCAGCATCGGCCGGTCGGTAATTTCCGGCTGTGTAAAACGCCCTGCGGCTGCGTCCAGTTCGTTGGCGTTACGGGCGGCGAAGTATTCGAATCCCCGGTCTTCTGCCCATGCCCGGGCAGAAGCGTGGTGTGTGGCGGTGATGAAGCGGCGGGCGCTGTCGTGCATCTCCAGTCCGGGCAGGGCGTGGAAGATTTCCCCACCGCCGTTGTTGAGCAGCAGGATGCGCAGGTTGGAGCCGTAGCAGCCGTTCCAGAGCGCATTCATGTCGTAGAAGAAGCTTAGGTCGCCGATGAAGACGAAGTTCAGCTTTTCTGATGCCGTGGCGTATCCCACGGCGGTGGAGAGCGAGCCCTCTATGCCGTTCGTGCCCCGGTTTGACAGAACCTCCACTTCTTCGGGCAGCGGAAAGAGCTGCGCGTAGCGCACGGCCGAGCTGTTCGCCAGATGCAAGCTGCACGGTGTGGGCAGACGGCGTATCACCTCGCCTATGGCACCCATTTCCGAATAGGGAAACTCCGCCTGTGGAACAGCCTTGGCGAGCGTCTCCCATTGCTGCGGATAGTCAGGCGTAGGCCCGTCCATCATCGGGGCTATCCTTTCGAGGAATTCGAAAGGATCCATTTCGATTACAGTGGTGAGTGAACCGAACAGATCGGTCACCTCGCCGGTGGGTGATACGTGCCAGTGCTCTACGGGCGGGTGTCGGCGGAGGAACTTCTTCAGGCGCTTCGAGATGATGTGCCCGCCGTAGGTGATGAGCAGTTCGGGTCGCATCCTCTGCTGTGCTTCAAAGTCCATTGAGCAGAGCAGCGGCTCGATGTTGCGTATGGGGCGTCCAGGCACAGTGCGGTTTCCTGTACTTTCGCTGAACCATGCGAACTGCTTGTAGAGTAGTTTGGCATACCGCTTGTCGAACAGATAAATCAGGTTCATCTGTCCCGCCACTGCCATGCGCCGCCGGTATCGGTTCATCCGTTCTATGAGCGGACGGTAGTCCTTGTCGTACACGTTCAGCCCCTGATAGCGGGAGATGACCCGCACCTCTGGCAGTTCCGTGACCGGAAGCTTGAAGAAAGGTTCGCTTACCGGTACGTTGATGTGTACTGGCCCTTTTCCATGATGGTTCAGTTCGAGCAGAGCCTCATTGATGATCCGGTTGCAGTACCATTCGTCTTCGTCGGTCTGCACTTCGGGCAGGTTGACCGACTTTTTTACCAGTGTGCCGAACACTCCGGGCTGCGGCAGTGTCTGCCCGTCCATCTGTCCTATCCAAGCCTGCGGCCGGTCGGCCGAGATGACTACCAAGGGCACTTGCTGGTAAAACGCTTCCGCCACAGCGGGATGGAGGTTGAGCAACGCTGTGCCCGAGGTGCAGCACACGGCTGCCGGTGCTCCCGCGTGGAGAGCGAGTCCCAGGGCGAAAAATCCGGCACTGCGCTCGTCTGTCACGGCATGGCAGGAAAAGTCTGCCATGTTGGCCAGTGTCTGCACAATCGGAATGTTTCGGCTTCCGGGACAGAGTACGACATTGCGTATGCCGTGCTCCTTCAGCAGAGCGGCTAACTGTAGGATGTTTCTTTTGTCTGTATACATAATGATGTTGTCAGCTGATGATTCGTTTCATGGTTTCCATCTTCTGTCTGGTTTCCTCCCATTCTGCGTCAGGATCGGATGAAGGCAGTATGCCCCCTCCGGCATAGAGCGTGGCGTGAATGCTTTCCACATGCATACAGCGCAGGTTGACATACAGAGTGGTGTGCCCCTGCGGCTCGAGCCATCCGATGATTCCCGCGTAATATCCGCGGTCGCATCCCTCATTTTCGGGGATGAAGTCGTATGCCTCCTCTTTGGGCAGTCCGCATACGGCAGGGGTGGGATGGAGCGCGTGCAGGATGTCGCCGAAATTGTCCGTCTTCTTCAGGCAGAAGTGGAAGTCGGTTTTCAGGTGCACAAGTTGCCCTGCACGGGCGGTATAAGGGCCGTTTTCGGAAATCCGGCTGCCGAATTTCCGTAGCGCGGCGCGCAGGTATCCGCTCACTAATGCTTGTTCTTCACGGTCTTTGTCGCTCCAGTCTTCGGGCATGGTTTCGCCGCGCATGGGCATGGTGCCGGCAAGCGATACAGAGTGCCACAGGCCGTCTTGCCCGCTTAGGATTATCTCCGGTGTGCTGCCTATCCATGTTCCGGTGACGGGCGTGTGGGTGAGCGATACCATCATGCGCGGATAACTGTTGCAGGCGTTGACGAAAGCCTTGAGCGGCGAGAATCCTTCCGGCAGCTCGAGTGTTTCGCTGCGTGCGAGCACCAGCTTTTTGAACCTGCCTTCCCGCAGGGGGGCGATGAAGCGGCTGAAAGCTTGAATGTATGCCTGTTTTCCATCAGACTCCTTCCGAAGGGAAACCGCTTGGGGGGCATGTCCGTCAGTCTCCTCCAGTTCTGTTCCGGCAAGGGCTTCTTCCGTTTCGTCCCATCCCCTCGCTGTCGCATCGGGACGAATGAGTACGGCGGGAAGACCTTCCGCGGGACGGAACGGTGCGATTACGAACCCCGTCTTTCCGTTCAGGTCGTGCAGGTCGGCCAGCGTTTCTGCCTCTCCCGTTTTTTGCAGCACCAGCATCGGTTCGTCTGTCCAGGGCAGGCGGTAGAGGGCGAAGCATGTATGGCTTTTCGTCAGCCTGTCAATCAGGCGGTGCAGTGTTGGTTCAGGCATGTTCATGGCGCCTCCTTGTTATTTTGTTCACCACTCGCGCGGTAGACACCAGTCTTCCTTGCGTGTCAGTGATGTCGATGTTCCATGTGTGTAGCGTGCGCCCCCGGTGGATGAGTGTGCCTGTGGCCTCCACATCCGCTCCTATGGCCACCGTGCGCAGGTGGTTGGCGCTTACTTGTATGCCGCAGGGCATTTCTCCCGGCGCACAGAGCGGGACGGAGCCATGTCCGGCTACAATTTCGGCCAGGGCCAGTGACGCGCCGCCGTTCAAGATGCCGAATGGCTGGCATGTTCGTTCGTCTACCGGCATAGAGGCTTTTACATAGCCATCTTTAATTTCCAGAAAAGTAATTCCCAGATGTCCCCCCATGGAATGTTCCATGTTGGGGAGGTCATAAGATGTAATGTCGTTGGTATGCATATTCTTTCATCTTCTATGAATTGCAAAAATACATATTTCTGATTGAATGTGTGTCGAATATTCAAGAAATTACAGAAAATAGTCAGTGTGACACCTTGTAGGAAGGGGCACTTCGGGGCACATTTTTCGGCGATTTCTAAAAATATTATTTTAATAATAAACCCTCAGGTATAACCCTGACCTTTTTAATTGTTTTGCGAAAGTTATAGAAGCGGCAAAAAAGTGCCCCGAAGTGCCCCGGATGAAGCATAATGTGTACTTTCTGCAGCCTTGACTACTGCCTGCTTTTTAGCCCAGAGCATTTGTTCCTGTTTTTTTAGACTGATTTAAACGGCGGAAGATGAGTGTGTTGCAGACAAAGGGGGAGGATGGTGGAGGATTTTTCGGCGATTTCTAAAAATATTATTTTAATAATAAACCCTTAGGTATACCCCTGACCTTTTTAATTGTTTTGCGAAAGTTATAGAAAACGGAAAAAATCCTCCACCATCCTCCCCCCTTTTCGGTTTTTGCCGGTATGTTTCTCTTGTCTTCGGATCTGTCTGCAAGATTTTTTCTTTTCCGGACTCTTCAGAAACAGTGTCGCAGGTGCATCCCACACGTGTTTCCCTAAAAAATAAAACCGCTGGCTGAATGACAGCCAACGGTTCTCTTGTGGAGCATACCGGACTCGAACCGGTCACCTCGACACTGCCAGTGTCGCACTCTAGCCAGATGAGCTAATGCCCCTTTCCCATTTTTCGGGTGCAAATATACAATATCATTTTGATTTGAAAAATTTTTTTGCCGGAAAAATAAAAAACGATTAATTTTGTTGGCGGTAAAGGAGGAATGGGATTATAGAACTAAATTTTATAGTAAAGAATGTCACTGCTGATACGAACCGCTTGTGCGAGAGACCTTGATCGTTTGATGGAGATTTTTGGGCATGCCCGCCGGTTTATGCAGGCTAACGGGAATTCTAACCAATGGATTAATGGTTATCCCCAGCGTGAACTGATTGAAAGAGAGGTGGAAGAAGGATTTTGTCATGTGTGTGAAACAGACGAGGGAAAGGTTGTCGGGACTTTTTCCTTTGTGCCAAGTCCGGACCCTAACTATGCATATATTGAAGATGGAAAGTGGCTGAACGATGATCCGTATTATGTGATTCATCGCTTGGCCTCTGACGGCAGTGTTCGGGGAATCGGGAAAATCTGCATTGACTGGTGCTGGGAAAAATGTCACAGCCTGAGGGCGGACACACATGCTGATAATCATATCATGCAGCAGCTATTGGAAAAAAACGGTTTCATGCGGTGCGGAATCATTTATGTACATAACGGGACTCCCCGCATTGCCTATCAACGTGTTTTAAGTAGTCTGGCAGATGAAAGGAAAGAAGTTTGAAATCGAAGTGCCGGGAGGTGCAAAAGAGGTTTTGCTCCATACCTGCTGTGCTCCCTGTTCGTCGGCGATTGTCGAGTGTCTGATGCAGCACGGGATTCGCCCCACCATTTATTATTGCAATCCGAACATCTATCCGCAGGAAGAGTATGACATCCGGAAAAATGAATGCACTCGCTATGCCCGGTCGTTGGGGCTTGACATTGTGGATGCGGATTACGATCACGATGCCTGGCTTTCTATGATGAAAGGCTTGGAGCACGAGCCGGAGCGGGGCGGTCGTTGTCTGAAGTGCTTCAGGATGCGCCTGGCGGAAACCGCCCGTTATGCGCACGAACACGGCTTCTCTGTAATCACTACCACACTGGCTTCTTCGCGCTGGAAAAGCTTGGATCAGATCAATGAGGCCGGACGCCATGCTGTCCAGGCTTATCCGGATGTCGTGTGGTGGGAGCAGAACTGGCGTAAGGGCGGCCTGAGCGAGCGCCGGATAGCCATCATTAAAGAATATGGCTTTTATAACCAGCGGTATTGCGGCTGCGAATTCAGCATGCGGAAAGAGGACATGTAGTCATGGGTCGGGCTTTGCATCGATGGGAACCGTGTTTTCCTTGTATGCGGAAAAGCCTTTTACCTTCACGCGCTCTTTCTTTTCCTCGTCTTTTACGGCAGCCGAGCCTAATTGGTTCATGTTGTCCTTGATGGCGTTGTGTGTGTCGAAGAAATAGTCCAGAAGCATTTTCATGTGTTCCTCCAGTTCCCCCTCGTTTGGCGAGAAGAAAGTATGGCACCTGGAGTGCAGGCCGACGGTCTGTCCGTCTTCGTCCGCCATGAATACAGTGGTGACCAGAGAGTTCACGTTGACCAGATTGACGATTTCCTTCAGATAAGGCAGAGCCTCATTGTCGGCGTTGATGGATCCCCACCACGGATTCCATATCATGATAAACCGGTTTTCCTCTTCGGCCGCGATGTAAAAGTCATCCCCCTGATATTTGAATGTGATGTGTCCCTCACTGTTGGTTTCGGGCTGGCAGCCGATTTTTTTGAGGATGCTGATTACAAGCTCTTGTGTCGTGATGTTGTCCAGCTCGTCTTTGGTCATGCGTTCGATATGTTCAAGGCGTTTCTGCCGTTTCCTGAGAAAGTACAGGGCAAACAGTACGATAGGCCACAGAGCCAGTGCAATGACGGCGATTAGAAGGGTGATGTTGCTGATGTCTGTCATGGTAGTAAAGATTAAAAAGGAAACGATGTTTTTCTCTGCTTTAAAGATAAGAAATATATTTATAGGAATAACATCTGTTAGTGTTTTTTATACAAAGCGGATGCATCAAAAGTGCAGTCTGTTTGTTTATAGGGTATAAAAGCTAAAAATGAGAACTTATGAGAAAGTTAGTATCAATGATGATGATAGTTCTGTCGGTAATGGCAGGACACATCCAGGCACAAGAATTGACCAAGGCCGAGAAGAAAGCTCTGCAAGAGCGGTTGGACAGCCTGCTGTTTGTCGAGGCTGAGCAGGCAATCGATGCCAGAGAGTTTACTTTGGAAGCCGATCAGGTGGTTTTCAAATACGGACAGACTGCTTATGTTTCCTCCAATACGAACTTCGTGTCGGTGAAGGGTAAGAATGCCGTCGTCCAGGTGGCGTTCAATATCCCGGCATCCGGATTCAACGGCTTGGGAGGAATAACGGTAGACGGTACGGTGTCCGGCTATGAGACCAAGAAAGACAAGAAGGGGAATGTACATGTCTCTATGAATGTAATGGGAATCGGGATTTCAGCCCGTGTCGACATCAGCATGACGAGGGGAAGCAACAACGCTTCGGTGACCATCAGTCCGAATTTCAATTCCAACCGACTGACATTGAACGGGGTGGTGCTGCCGGCTGAAAGGAGCAACGTGTTCAAGGGACGCTCATTGTAAGATTAGATTTATAACTTAAAATAAAGAGGATAGGATATGAAAAAACTTTTATTGTTGTCTTGTGTGGCGCTGATTGCGGTGTCTTGCGAGAAAGATCCTGATGCAGACAAGATGGATGCAGACCTGGTCGTGTATACGGATTATGATGACAGTGCCGACTTCGGGCAGCGCAAGACTTATTTCTTGCCCGACAGTATTCTGGAGGCAGGAGGATATAAGGCTTCTTACTGGAAAGACGAGAATGCAAAAGAGATTATCGCTGAAGTGGAGGCCAATCTGCAGGAAAGAGGCTATGTGCGCGAAATGGATCCCGAGAAAAAGGATGAAGTTGACTTGGGCGTACAGTTGTCTTATGTGGCACAGACCACTCATGTCATGACCGGAGGCTATTTTGGCGGATGGTGGGATTATGGTTTCTGGGGCCCGTGGTGGGGCGGATGGTATTATCCTTACCCGGTGACTTATTCGTATAACACGAACACGCTGATCATGGAGATGGTTGACCTGACGGAAAAGGCGGCCGAGGGCAAGAAGGAGAATCTTCCGGTAATATGGTATGCCAACGCTTCCGGTTTCCAGTATGGAGGCCGCTACAATCAAGGGTTGCTGCTGAATGCGGTCGATCAGGCTTTCGAGCAGTCAGCCTATATTAAATCTGAAAAATAAAGAGGAGGAACTATTGATGAAAACATTTGATGCATTATTTAGAGGGGCGGTTTTGGCATGTGTCATGTTGCTGGGAGTTTCCATGCAGAGTTTTGCCCAATGGGATGCCTGCAAGGCGCACTTGATTATAGACTGGCAGATGAATGCCCCGCTGTCGACTGACTTTGCTGACAAGATAAGCGGATGGGGAATGAATTTTGAAGGCACCTATCAGGTGGCTCCGCGGTGGGATGTGGGACTGTTTGTCTCCTTCCATACCAACCATAAGTATATCGGAAGACAGACTCTGAACCTTTCGCCCACAGAGTCGCTCACTACCGACCAGCAGCGTTCGGCTTTTCAGATTCCTTTCGGAGCGACTGCAGCCTATACCTTGTATGACGGAAAATATGTAAAGCCTTATGTGGGGGCGAAAGTGGGCACGATGTTTGCGCGCAACACCACGTATTTCGGAGCGACGGGACTGTATGACAAGAAGTGGGGATTCTATGCTTCTCCGGAATTGGGCTTGAAAGTCTTCCCTACGGGCAGGCACTGGGGATTTCATGTGGCAGGCTACTACAGTTATGCCACCAACAAGACACAGACTCTTACTTGCGGAATCGACGGACAGAGTAACGTGGGCTTCCGTGTGGGTGTAATATTTTGAGGTTAGTGAATGGTGAAAGGGCGGGAATACCTGTTTCGATGGGTTTCCCGCCCTTTTTGTATCTTCTTCTTGCCATGTCCTTATGTCTGGCCGGACAGTGCAAAAGAAAAGTCTGGCCGTGTCAATACGGAAGGTTTATAAGGTGTTTTGAGAACTTTTGACCTTCGGTTTCAGCGATTCCTTGCAGATGCCGTTCAGCCCGCATCGCTCACACTGGGGGGAGCGGGCCGTGCAGATGTAGCGTCCGTGAAGGATAAGCCAGTGGTGGGCGGTGGGAATCAGCTCTTCGGGTATATGCTTCATCAGATGTTTCTCGGTGGCGAGCGGAGTTGTGCAGGTGCCTGGCACA
Organism: uncultured Bacteroides sp.; assembly: GCA_949294185.1. Lineage (GTDB taxonomy): Bacteria > Bacteroidota > Bacteroidia > Bacteroidales > Bacteroidaceae > Phocaeicola. Next base: position 73,246 of record CASFGA010000001.1, on the reverse strand, counting down.
AGTCCGATGCGGTGGCTCACTCGGAACACATGGGTGTCGACGGCCATTGTTGGCTTGTTGAACACCACGCTCTGGATTACATTGGCGGTCTTTCTGCCTACTCCGGGAAGTTTGAGCAGTTGCTCCAGTGTGTCGGGCACCTCGCTGTGGAAGTCTTTCACAAGCATCTTGGCCATTCCGACCAGATGCCGGGCCTTGTTGTTCGGATAGCTGACGCTGCGGATATACTCGAACACGGCTTCGGGAGTGGCGGCGGCAAGGGCCTCCGGCGTTGGAAATGCCTCAAACAGCGGCGGGGTGACCTGGTTGACCCGCTTGTCTGTACATTGGGCGCTCAGGATAACCGCTGTCAACAGTTGGAAAGGACTCTCATAGTGCAGTTCGGTTTCGGCGATCGGCATGGCCGTCTGAAAATATTCAATCACCTTGCCGTATAATTCTTGCTTTTTCATATTGTTTTAATACCATTTTTTACGTTTGAAGTAGATGTATACGCCTGTCCCCGTCATGGCCATCAGTGCCCATGCCATCAGATAACCGTATTTCCAGTCAAGTTCGGGCATCCACCGGAAGTTCATGCCCCAGATTCCGGCAAGGAAAGTCAGGGGGATGAAGATGGTGGAAACGATGGTGAGCTGCTTCATTATGTTGTTCATGCGCCGGTCGTTGTCCGACAGATACAGGTCTGCCAGCGCCGAGAGCATGTCCCGGCAGCCGTCGAGAGTTTGCAGGACGAACAGCAGATGGTCATTCACATCGTTGAAGAACGGACGGTTGGCTTTATGCAGCAGCCGGTTGTCTTCGTGCAGCAGTGCGGTCATCTCTTCCTTTAGCGGAAGGATGCATTTCTTTATCAGACGCACGCTCCGGCGGTGGGGCTGGATGTCTTCGATGCTTGACTCGTTGCGTTGTCCCGGAGAAAGGAGCCGTTCTTCCAGGTCTTCCAGTTCGTCTTCTATCTTGGAGATGATGGACATGAAGCTTGTCATGACACTGTTCAGTATCACGCTCAGCAGAAAGTCAGACTGTCTGTTGCGTATTCGCAGCACATTGTTGTTTAGCGCAGAGACAATTTCATTCAGGAAGTCGCTTTCCCGTTCCAGAAAGGTGATGACAAAGTTTTCTCCCTGCACGATGCAGAATTGTTGGGGCGTATAGGCATTTTCTTCGGTAGGCGAAAGCTGTTTCAGGATTATGACATTATAAGCATCGTGCTCTTCTATCTTGGTCAGATGCTCGGCATTCAGGATGTCTTGTGTGGTCAGAAAGTCGATGTTGAAAAGACGGCATACCTGTTGCACCGTTTCCGTATTCTGCAGTCCGTGCACCTGCACCCAGTTTATTCCGTCTTTCAGAAGGAAGGGGCTTATATCTTCAATGTCTTTCCCCTCTTTGAAACAGACCGTTTCAGGAGTATAGGCGCACAGATGCAGGTGGGTGGGCGTCTGGCTCAGGCCGGTATAGTTCAGTTGTTCACTTAACTGATTGTTTTTTGTCATAATATTATGTGTGGAGTTGGTCAGACAAATATACGGGATTCTTTGTAATCCGGCAAATTCTTTTTATCTTTGCAGCGATTTGACCAGACATGCGATGCCGTGAATAGCGGCCGTGTATTCCAGAACACCACGTATAAAAACAGGAGCGATGAAGAAAGAAAATCTTGTGTCAGTACCTTTTATGGTTTTGGGTATTGTCTTTTGTGTTTGCCTGGTGGCAGCCAATCTGTTAGAAACCAAAGTCGTGCAGTTGGGCCCGATAGCGGTGACCGCCGGACTCATTGTTTTCCCTATTTCTTATATTATCAATGACTGCATTGCCGAAGTGTGGGGCTTCCGCAAGGCGCGCCTTATCATCTGGATGGGCTTTCTGATGAACTTTATGACCGTGGCCTTGGGGCAGATTGCCGTGGCCCTGCCTGCCGCTCCCTTTTGGGAAGGGGAGGCGGGCTTTGATTTTGTGTTCGGCATGGCGCCGCGCATAGCGGCTGCCAGTCTTACGGCGTTTCTGGCGGGTTCGTTTATCAACGCCTATGTCATGAGCCGGATGAAGGTCTTTTCTCATGGGAAGAATTTTTCAGTCCGGGCTGTCCTTTCTACTGTAGCAGGCGAGAGTGCCGATTCCCTGCTGTTCTTTCCGTTGGCATTCGGGGGACTGATGCCTGTGTCCGAGCTGCTGAAGATGATGCTCGTGCAGGTGGTGCTGAAGACGCTTTACGAAGTGATTATTCTTCCGGTGACTGTGCGGGTAGTCCGTTACATCAAGCGGGTGGATGAGTCGGATGTCTACGATGAACATATATCCTATAACATTTTGAAGATAAAAGAAATCTGATAGCAGTATGAATAATGAAGCAGCCCTTGTTGTATTCAGTGGCGGACAGGATTCCACCACTTGCCTGTTTTGGGCGAAAAAACATTTCAAGAAAGTCTATGCCCTGAGTTTCCTCTACGGGCAGAAGCATGTAAAGGAAGTAGAGTTGGCTCGCAATATAGCCCGTAAGGCAGAGGTTGGGTTTGAAGTGATGGATGTGTCGTTCATCGGTCATCTGGGAAAGAACTCGCTGACGGATTCTTCTGTCCGTATGGATGAAGAGAAGCCGGAAGGCTCTTTTCCCAATACGTTCGTTCCGGGGCGCAACCTTTTTTTCCTGAGCGTTGCCGCCGTGTATGCCCGCGAACGAGGCATCAGCCATATCGTGACAGGCGTGTCGCAGACCGATTTCAGCGGTTACCCGGATTGTCGGGATGCGTTTATCAAGTCGCTGAACGTTACGCTGAATCTGGCGATGGACGATCAGTTTGTCATTCACACGCCGCTTATGTGGATTGACAAGGCGCAGACATGGGCTTTGGCCGATGAACTGGGAGTGTTGGACTTGGTGCGGAACGAGACTTTGACCTGCTATAACGGTGTCCCCGGCGACGGATGCGGACATTGTCCGGCGTGCAGGCTCCGCCGTGAAGGACTGGAAAAATATTTGGCTACGAAAAAAAATCAGTTGGATTAGGATGGAAAGAAAAGATGAACTGACCCTATTGGGCAAGACCACGGCCTACAGACAGGATTATGCGCCCGAAGTGCTGGAAGCCTTTGTCAACAAGCACCCGGAGAATGATTACTGGGTGCGTTTCAATTGTCCGGAGTTTACCAGTCTCTGCCCCATAACCGGGCAGCCTGACTTTGCGGAAATCCGTATCAGCTATCTGCCCGACATGAAGATGGTGGAAAGCAAGAGTCTGAAGCTTTATCTCTTCAGCTTCCGCAATCATGGAGACTTTCATGAAGACTGTGTGAATATCATAATGAAAGACCTTGTCCGGCTGATGGACCCGAAGTATATCGAGGTTACCGGCATCTTTACTCCGCGCGGAGGCATATCCATTTATCCTTATTGCAATTACGGACGTCCGGGAACCAAGTATGAAGAACTGGCGGAATATCGGATGAAGAACCATGACCTTTGACAAAAAGACTGCGGCCGGGATTTACATGGGTTTTGTAAATCCCGGCCGTCTTCCTTTGATGCGGCCCTGCCGTTTCATGACAGGGCTTCGTGACCTTTATTGTCAGATCCGGTCATCGGCCAGAGCCATCTGAGAAAATTCCTGCGGCACATAGTCGCCCTGGAAGAAACGGCTCGCACGAAGCAGGTGCCGCCAGATGCTTACCAGCTCTTGTGTCTCCTGAAGTATGTTCAGATAGACCATCGATGCCTTCAGGCTGTTGGTGCTGGCTTCCTGCATGTGGTTCATCTGCTGCTTGCGCAAGGCGGATATCCGGTTCTTCAGGTCGTCGCCTTTCTTCAGGATATCGTCGGCTTCCGTGTAGTCATTGTTCTCGATGGCTGCGCATGTACGTTCCATCAGCCCGCACAATTCTTCTCGTACAGGGAGGAATTCCTGCACACATTCCGACGAAATCGGGTTGAAGTTGTTGTCCACATGTTCTTTGCAGGGCTCGCAGATACGTTTCAGGCAGTACAGCATCTGCTCGCAGCTGTTGCTTCCCAAGTGAAACCACGTATTCTTTTCGATGGCAGTCGTAATCGGGATACGGCGCAGTCCGAGTATCTCTTTCCGGCGACGCTTCTTCAGCATCTTTTTCTGCTCGTCGGTCGCTATGATGGCCTTGCGCAAATCCTTGAGGTTCTCGTGGATAAATCCGTCCGTTACCTGCACATAGGTCTTTTCACTGAATGACAGATAGTCTACGAACGTGCTCTTTACATGCTGGCGCAGCAGGGAAAGGATTTCTGTCTTGTCCTTGCTTGCCATCATCTGCTTGAATACGGCATCCTGGCCTTCTGCCTTTTCTTTCTTTCCATATTTGATGTTGCTGCGCACGAGCAGGAATACGGCGACGGCAATGAAGATGAACATGCCGATGAAGCTTGTATAATACATGGTGAAGGAGACAATGGCACAGACTGTGAATGCCACGAATGCGGTAATGAACCATCCGCCGATGACGGAGATGACTCCCGTGATGCGGTAGACTGCACTTTCGCGGCTCCAGGCACGGTCGGCCAGCGAGCTGCCCATTGCGACGATGAAGGTAACATAGGTGGTAGACAGCGGCAGCTTCATGGTTGTGCCGATAATAATCAGCAGACCGGACAGGACAAGATTGACGGAAGCGCGCACCAGGTCGAAGGCAGCTCCGTTTTCCAGAATGATTTCGTCTTTGTTGAACCGGCTGTCAATCCATTTGCGTGTACCGGCCGGGATGATACGCTTTATAAAGTCGTTGATGTTGTTGGCCCTGCGCACGATTGTACGTGCGATGGCGGATGAACCGAACATTTCGTCGCCTTCTTCCTGCCGGGCAAGGTCAACGGAGGTCTTGATGACATTCTTGGCTTTCTTTGAAGTGGCAAGGGCATATACCATGACAACTCCCGAAGCAAAGAGGAAAATGGCGGGAGTCTTGGCTGACGACATGAGCGAGGTCATCATGAAATCGTGGATGCCTGTACCGTTTGCATTGGCCACATAGTCTGTATAGGCAGAGAATCCGGCCAGCGGAACACCGATGAAGTTTACCAGGTCGTTTCCGGCAAAAGCCAAAGCCAGTGAGAATGTACCTAAAAGAATGATGACCTTGAAAACGTTTACTTTGCACCAGTGAAGTATCTGCATCAGGATGGTGAAGAATACGAAACAGCCGAGAACGATGATGGCCGAATGCGCTTCAATCCAGTGCAGGGAATCGGCCGTCATGAAGGATGCGCTTTTCAACCCCTGGATAAGAATGAAGTATATAAGGGATGTGGTGGCGATTCCGCCGAATATGCCGATGGTCCACGACAGTTTTTTCTTATAGTTGAAGCTGAAGATGAGGCGGGAAATGTATTGTACGACGGTTCCGGCCACGAATGCGATGGCTACGGAGAGGAAGATTCCCATGATGACCGAAAGCGCCTTCTCGGTGTTCATCATGTCTCCCAAGCCCAAACCTCCTGTTCCGTCGCCGATAATCTTCAGGATGGCAAGGATAAACGTTCCTCCTAAAAGCTCGAACACCATCGAAACTGTGGTGGAAGTGGGAAGTCCCAAGGTATTGAAGACATCAAGCAACACTACATCAGTCACCATGACGGCAAGCAGAATGCACATAATGTCATAGAAACTGAAGTTTGAGGGTTGGAAAATGCCGTGTCTGGCTATATCCATCATGCCGTTGCTCAGTACTGCTCCCACAAAGACCCCGATAGCCGCAACGATTATAATCGTTTTAAACTTGGCTACTTTCGCGCCCACGGCAGAGTTCATGAAGTTCACGGCATCATTACTCACGCCTACCAACAGGTCGAAGACCGCTAACATAAATAGGAAGATTACTATTCCTAAATAGATTGTTTCCATAAAAAAGTTTTCTAAGATTTATCCGTCTGCAAAGTTAGGTGTTTTTTTCTTATGCCGAATCTGTGTGCTTTACATTTCTGCACGATAAAAAATAATATTTTTATCAGAGTGTGCTGTTTTTATCGGATGAAAATTACTAATTTTGTAACCGAATATTTAAAATGTATAGCGATGTCAGAATCAAAGAGAATAAAGACCGCATTGGTTTCGGTTTATCACAAAGACGGATTGGACGCAATCTTGGCCAAACTTCATGAAGATGGTGTGAAATTTCTTTCTACGGGAGGAACCCGTCAGTTTATAGAATCGCTGGGTTATCCCTGCGAGGCAGTGGAAGATGTCACCACTTATCCCTCCATTCTGGGCGGGCGGGTGAAGACGCTGCATCCGAAAATCTTCGGCGGCATCCTGTGTCGCCGTGAGCTGGAATCTGACCAGAAGCAGGTCGCTCAATATGAAATTCCGGAGATTGACCTGGTGATAGTGGATTTGTATCCTTTCGAAGAGACTGTTGCAAGCGGGGCAAACGAACAGGAGATTATAGAGAAAATCGATATAGGAGGCATTTCCTTGATCCGTGCCGGAGCCAAAAATTTCAATGATGTGGTAATCGTGGCAAGCAAGCACCAGTATCAGCCGCTGCTGGATATACTGAACAAGCAGGGGGCGGTGACAACTCGTGACCAGCGCCGTTGGTTTGCCGGCGAAGCCTTTACGGTTTCTTCCCATTATGACTCGGCCATCCGCGATTATTTCAAGAAATAATTCCGCTAATCAAAAATCAAACGTTAGAAATGGGTCTGTTTTCCTTTACTCAATCAATAGCAATGGATCTTGGCACCGCCAATACCGTCATCTTGTGCGATGACAAAATCGTGGTGGATGAGCCGTCGGTGGTTGCTCTCGACCGCCGCACTGAAAAGATGATAGCAGTGGGCGAGCGTGCCAAGCTGATGTATGAAAAAGAAAATCCGAATATCCGTACGGTTCGTCCGTTGCGCGACGGCGTGATAGCCGACTTTAACGCCTGCGAACAGATGATACGGGGGCTTGTAAAGAAGGTAAACAAAGGTCGTCGCCTGTTTACCCCTTCGCTGCGTATGGTCATCGGAGTTCCTTCCGGTGCTACGGATGTGGAACTGCGGGCAGTGCGCGACAGTGCGGAGCATGCAGGCGGGCGTGATGTCTATTTGATATTCGAGCCGATGGCTGCCGCAATCGGAATCGGACTGGATGTAGAAGCGCCCGAAGGCAATATGGTGGTCGATATTGGTGGGGGATCCACTGAGATTGCCGTAATCTCATTGGGTGGAATCGTGTCTAATAATTCCATTCGTGTGGCAGGAGATGAACTTACGGAGGATATCCAAGAATACATGAGCCGGCAGCATAATGTGAAAGTGAGTGAGCGTATGGCAGAACGTATTAAGATTCATGTCGGGGCGGCACTGACAGACTTGGGCGATGAAGCTCCGGAAGATTATGTCGTGCATGGGCCGAACCGGATTACGGCATTGCCGATGGAGGTTCCGGTATGCTATCAGGAAATAGCTCACTGTATGGAAAAGAGTATTGCCAAGATTGAAATGGCCATTTTGAGCGCATTGGAAAATACTCCTCCCGAGCTTTATGCGGATATTGTGAACAACGGCATTTATCTGGCAGGCGGCGGAGCGTTGCTTCGGGGACTGGACAAGCGTCTGACCGACAAGATAAACATTCCTTTCCATATAGCAGAAGATCCCTTGCTGAGCGTGGCAAAAGGAACAGGCATTGCCTTGAAAAATGTTGATCATTATACATTCCTGATGCGGTGAGGCGCAGAACGGATGTTACAGGCGGGGATTCCCGCCTGTATGGTATAATGATATCGGATTTTGACCGTTTAAGAAAAATCGGATGGTGCGTATCATAAAGAAACATTGCCTGCATGAGAAATTTGCTTGATTTCCTGTTGAAGTATAATTACTTCTTGCTGTTTGTCTTGTTGGAAGTGATTTGTTTTATTCTGCTGTTTCGTTTTAACAGCTATCAGGGCAGTGTGTTCTTTACATCAGCCAATGCCGTGGCGGGAAGTGTGTGTGAAATTTCCAGTCAGGTCGCTCGATATTGGGGGCTGGAGGAAGTAAATCGCCGGCTGACGGCTCGGAATGTGGAACTTGAACTGGAAGTGGAGGCCTTGCGTAGGGCTGTAAATGGATATGCTCAAGACTCCATGGCGGCCAGAAGTCTGCTGGACAAGGCTTATGACAGCTATCACATTTATCCGGCCCGTGTGGTAAACAACAGTGTGGCTCGTCTCAACAACTATATGACTCTTGACAAGGGAAGTGATGACGGCATCCGTCCGGAGATGGGAGTGGTTTGCGGAAACGGGGTGGTAGGCATCATTTACCTGACAGGCCCCCGTCATTCCATCGTTTTGCCGGTGCTGAATCCCAAGAGCAGCATTAGCTGCAAGATTCGGCGTACGGAATATTTTGGCTTTCTGAAGTGGGAAGGGGGAGATCCGCAGTATGCCTACGTGAAGGATATGCCCCGCCATTCGGAGTTTATGTTGGGTGATACGGTTGTGACAAGCGGACACAGTGCGGTGTTTCCCGAAGGCATTCCGATAGGGACTGTGGATGATATGGTCGACAGCCACGACGGGCTTTCGTATTTGCTTCGGGTAAGATTGTTTACCGACTTTGCGCGCCTGAGTGATGTGTTGGTGATAACTTCGGTGAAAAAAGAGGAACGTACATCTTTAGAGAAAAGAGTAGAGCTTTAGTTTATGCAGAAATTTCAGCGTATCCGGTGGTTTGTGTTTCTGGTGCTTCTTCAAGTGCTGGTTCTCAATAATGTGCATATCAATCACTATGCCACTCCTCTTTTTTATATATATTTTATTCTGAAGATAGACTCGAATATCGGAAGGAAGAACCTGATGCTTTGGGCCTTTGCTCTTGGATTTTGCATTGATATGTTCTCAAATACACCCGGAATGAATGCGGCGGCTTCCGTTTTGCTGGCTTTCTGCCGTCCGTTGCTGCTGCGCAGCCATATTTTGCGTGGTTCGCCTGAAGTGTTTGAGCCGGGAGTCCGTGCGATGGGCTTTTCTCATTTTTTGCGGTACGCTTTGACCGGAACATTGATTCATGTTGGAGCGCTGGATATGCTGGATGCCTTTTCGTTTGTTCATATAAGGATATTGCTGTTTTCAATAGTGAGCGATGTCTTGATGACGCTGTTTTGTATCGTATGCGTTGAAATGGTGAGGAGGAAGAAGTAGTGGAACGTAATTATGATCTGGAAAAACGGAAATATGTAATCGGCGGGGCGGTGATTGTCGTGGTGTTGGTCTTTCTGGTCCGCCTGCTTGCCTTGCAGATTATGAGTGACGACTACAAGAAGAATGCAGACAGCAACGCCTTGCTGAAGAAGATACAGTATCCGAGCCGGGGAAACATCTACGATCGCAATGACAATCTGCTGGTGTTCAACCAGGCTGCCTATGACATAACGGTGGTGATGAAAGAGATTGCCGAGCTCGATTCACTCGACTTGTGCGAGACACTGGGCATTACGCCCGAATTTCTGCGCGAGCGATTTAAGGAAATAAAAGACCGGAGGCGGAATCCGGGATATTCTCCCTATACAAACCAGGTTTTCCTGACGCAGCTTTCTGCAAAAGAGTGTGGCGTGTTTCAGGAAAAGCTTTTCAAGTTTCCGGGATTCTATATTCAGCGGCGTACGATACGCCAGTACGGATACAGTGCCGGTGCGCACATATTGGGAGATATCGGCGAGGTGTCGAGAAAAGAGATGGAGGAAGACGACTATTACATCTCGGGAGACTTTATCGGGAAACTGGGAGTGGAATGTTTTTACGAGAAGCAGCTTCGGGGAGAAAAGGGAGTGGAGATTTTGTTGCGTGACGTACGTGGACGCATCCAGGGCAATTATATGGAAGGAAAATTCGACAAGTCGCCTGTGGCCGGGAAAAATCTGACACTGGGTCTGGATATAAATCTTCAGATGTTGGGCGAACGGCTTCTGGAAGGGAAGATAGGAAGTATTGTTGCTATCGAACCCTCGACGGGGGAGGTGCTCTGCATGGTTTCTTCGCCGACATACGACCCTCATCTGATGATCGGACGGAACCGGGGAAAGAATCATCTGAAGATGGTGTCCGACCCTTGGAAGCCTTTGCTGAATCGTGCGATAATGGGAACCTATCCTCCGGGCTCTACATTCAAGACAACGCAGGCTTTGACTTTTCTTCAGGAAGGGATTATAGTGCCCGGCACACCTTTTCCTTGCTCCGGAGGGTTTAACTTCAGGGGATTGCATGTGGGATGCCACGGCCATCCCTCGCCATTGACTTTGATTCCTGCCATTGCCACTTCCTGCAACGGTTATTTTTGTTGGGGATTATATTATATGATAGGGGCAAGACAGAAGTACGGCACGGTGCAGAGGGCGATGAATACCTGGCGTGACTATATGGTGTCGATGGGATTCGGATATACATTGGGAATAGATCTTCCCGGAGAAAAGCGCGGAATGATTCCGAATGCGCAATATTATGACAAGGCTTATCGGGGCTCGTGGAATGGTCTGACCATAATCAGCATCGCCATCGGGCAAGGTGAGGTTACAGCCACTCCGCTTCAGATTGCCAATTTGGGGGCGACGATTGCCAACCGGGGATATTACATTACTCCCCATGTGGTAAAGGCAGTGGAAGGCGAGAAACTGGATGAAGCCTATACCAAACGCCATTATACGAAAGTGGAGGCTTCGCATTATGAAGAGGTAATCGAGGGTATGCGGGCGGCCGTATTGGGCGGAACCTGCCGCCTGGCCAATCTTCCCGATATTGAAGTGTGCGGGAAGACAGGTACTGCGCAAAACAAGGGAAGAGACCATTCCGCTTTCATGGGATTCGCGCCGATGAATGACCCTAAAATAGCGATTGCTGTCTATGTGGAAAATGGAGGATGGGGGGCTACTTACGGAGTTCCGATAGGGCGGCTGATGATAGAGCAGTATCTGAAGGGCGGACTGTCGCCGGAAGATGAAGTGCTTGCTGCTGACATTCAAAACAGACGGATAGATTATGGCATACTTGAAAGGTAACAATAGCTGGTGGAAAGCGTTGGACTGGTGGACGATTGGAATATATTTGTGTCTGATTGTCCTGGGATGGCTCAGCGTGTGCGGGGCAAGCTATGATTATGGTGAGCCCGACTTTCTGGATTTCTCTACCCGAGCCGGAAAACAGCTGATGTGGATTGGCTGTTCGCTCTGTCTGGGATTTGTTTTGCTGATGCTCGACTCGCGTATGTATGATGCGTATGCCTATCTGGTCTATGCCGTCATGATGCTTCTGCTTTTGGGAACGATATTCAATCCCCATGAGATAAAGGGTTCGCGCTCTTGGATTGTGTTGGGGCCGGTAAGCATCCAGCCGGCTGAATTTGCCAAGTTCGCTACGGCACTGGCCCTCGGGAAGTTTATGGGCGAATATACTTTCTCTATCCACCGCATGCGCGATATGCTGATCAGTCTTGGGCTGATTCTGTTGCCTATGACACTCATCATTATGCAGCGTGAAACCGGTTCGGCACTGGTTTATCTGTCTTTTTTCCTGGTGCTTTATCGGGAGGGGATGACGGGAGCGGTGCTGTTTTCCGGCATCTGCGCCATCGTTTTCTTTATTGTCGGGATTCGTTTCGGCGGTGATATGCTGCCTGATGACCTGACTTCGTGGGGTGAGTTTTCGGTATCGCTCCTGATTATCCTGCTTTCTGCTCTGCTTGTCCGGTTGTATTGTCGGCAGAGTGGGGTGCGCTCGGCTTTATATATAGCTTCGGTCGGAGGGGGACTGGCCGTCTTGGGCGTTTTGTTCTCTTGTTATGTCATTCCGTTTGATGTCACTTTTCTGTTGGTGGGCATTTACGTGGCGATTGTGGTTTATCTGATGTTTTTCTTTCTTCGCGAACGGTTGGCGAACTATTTTTATGCGGCAGTTTTTGTCGTAGGTTCTGCCGTTTTCTTCTTTTCAACGGACTATGTGTTTAATCGCGTATTGGAGCCTCATCAGAAGATTCGCATCGAAGTGCTGTTGGGAATGAAGGATGATCCGGCGGGTGCGGGATATAATGTAAATCAAAGCAAGATTGCCATTGGGTCGGGCGGATTGTTCGGAAAAGGCTTCCTTAACGGGACACAGACCAAGCTGAAGTATGTGCCCGAGCAGGATACCGACTTTATCTTTTGCACTGTGGGTGAAGAGCAGGGATTTTTCGGCTCTGCACTTGTCCTTTTTCTGTTTGTGGCGTTGATACTCCGCTTGATTCGCCTGGCTGAGCGTCAGACCACACGTTTCGGAAGGGTATACGGCTATTGCGTGCTGAGCATTTTCTTCTTCCATCTCTTTATTAATATAGGTATGGTGCTGGGGCTGACCCCGGTAATCGGCATTCCCCTGCCGTTTTTCAGCTACGGAGGCTCTTCACTTTGGGGATTTACCATCCTGCTTTTTGTCTTTCTCCGCATTGATGCCGGCAGAGAGGGATAGTCCGGCTTTTGTTTTATGGCATCAATAGCGAGCTGTCGCCATAGCTCAAGAAGCGGAAGTCATGGGCAAGGGCATAGTCATAGATGGTATGCCAGTCTCCTTTCACAAAGGCAGATACGAGCAAGAGCAGGGTGCTCTGCGGCTGATGGAAGTTGGTTATCATCTTTTTCACTATCTTGTAGTCATAGCCGGGAGCGATGATAATCTGTGTGCTTGTATGCAGAGCGTCGATTTGATGCCGGTTCATGTAATCCGATATATGTTGTAAGGCTTCTGTCACCGTGAGCGACGGATGGGTGTCATACGGCTGCCACTGGCTTACGTGAAGTTCTTCCTGACTGGCATCGGGATTAAGGCTGATTGTTGCTCCGATGTAATAAAGGCTTTCCAGAGTGCGGACGGAGGTGGTGCCTACGGCAACGGCTCTGCCGCCGTGGGCCATCAGTTTTTCGATGGTCTGTCTGCTTACGGATATATATTCGGTATGCATCTCATGCCCCTCTATTTCTTCACTTTTCACCGGTTTGAATGTACCGGCCCCCACGTGCAGGGTGACTTCTTCCAGGTCTGCTCCCTTTTTTTGCAGTGCGTCAAGCACCCGTTGGGTAAAGTGCAGGCCGGCGGTAGGTGCGGCTACCGAGCCTTTTATCTTCGAGTAGACCGTCTGGTAGGTCTCTTTGTCGCTTTCTTGTGTCTCGCGGTTCAGGTAGGGAGGAATAGGCAGTTCGCCGAACATCTCCAGTATATCGGCGAATGTTACTTCGGGATTGTTCCAGGTAAAGTCTATCCAGTGGCTGGTTCCATGGCATTCCCCGCGTGTGGCGGTCAGCGTAAGCGGTTTTCCCTTTACCGTCATTTCGCGATGCAAAGGGCCTTCCTTCCATTTCTTCAGATTCCCGATCATGCAGAGCCAGGCCGAGTGACTGGTTTGTTGGAAGTTCAGCGCGTAGTCATTGGGCTGAACCGGTTCCAGACAGAAGATTTCAATCAGAGCGCCGGTCTCTTTACGGAAATGCAGGCGTGCCTGGATGACTTTCGTATTGTTGAAAATCATCAGCTCACCCGGCTCGATGTAGTCGGGCAAAGAGGTAAAGACCGATTCGCTGACTTCCCCGTGGCGGTAGACCAACAGTTTTGACTGGTCTCTTGCGGGCAGCGGAAATTTTGCTATGCGTTCATCCGGCAGCGGATAGTTGTAATCGCTTATCTTGATATGTCTGGTATCTTCCATGTCTTGTGAATTTATCGTGCAAAAGTAAGACTTTCTTGTCGATAAATCCCTATATTTGTCTGGCTAATTTAGTAAAAAGCGAAATCGTGTATGTTTGGAAAAATAGTGGCGGTCGATGAAACGCTGTTGACCGGAGCGTATGAATGTGAGCTTCACAAGTGGGGGAAAGAAGTTGTGGTATATCATGATTTTCCTTCGGAAGCGGATGATGTGATAAGTCGTATAGGCGATGCCGACTGTCTGTTGGTCTCTTTCCGCACGCCGATAGGGAAAGAGGTGATGGATGCATGCCGGAATCTGAAATATATAGGTATGTATTGCTCCGTTTACGACCCGCGGAGCTGTAATGTGGACTTGGCCGAAGCCGAAAGAAAAGGAATCACCGTAAAGGGAGTAAGGGACTATGGCGACGAAGGAGTGGTGGAGTATGTCATATCAGAGTTGGTAAGACTGCTTCACGGCTTTGGCGGACGAAGATGGAAAGAGCAGCCTACGGAACTGACCGGACAGAAGGTCGGCATCATCGGACTTGGCAAGACGGGCTGCATGGTGGCGGATGCGTTCCGGCTGTTCGGGGCATCGGTTTCCTATTACAGCCGTAACCGGAAGCCGGATGGAGATGCAAAAGGATATGTCTATAAATCACTGCACTGCCTGCTGAAGGAGTGTGACATCGTATGCACCTGCCTGCCGCGCAATACCTACGTATTGGGAAGAGAGGAGTTTGCACTGTTTGGCAACCGTAAGATATTGGTGAACACCTCGGTCGGGCCCACGTTTCAAGTGGACGCGCTTGAAGAATGGCTGAAGGATAATCCTCAAAGTCTGTATCTGTGTGATGCGACGGCTATGGGAAATCTGGCGGAAAGACTGTCCGGAATAGAAAATGTACTGTATACGCCGTATATATCGGGCAAGTCTGAACAGAGTGTGGAAAGGTTGAACAGGAAGGCGTTGCGGAATCTGCAAGAATTTCTGTCCGGTGAAAAATGACTTTTGTAAGGTTGGAAAAGAAATTTCATAAAGACAGAATTTTCTTTTCAACCGCCAGGTCGTCTTCGGTCATCTGCGGCGAAGGGATGTTGCACATGCGGATAATGTCTTCCGTGCGGCAGGTATAGTCATAATAGGTCTTTTCCTTTTCGTTCAGTGTCTCGGGATTCTTCAGTTCTCCCTTCAGCTGAAGGAATTCATCGCGGGCGATGCTGTCGGAATGCTTGATGAAAAGGATGCGGCGTGCCACCGGATTGTAGTTATAGTCGAAGCACATGTAGAGTCCGCGCAGGAAAGGAGGGCGGTCGTACATGGGAAGCTTCAGGCAGATATGGAAAAGCGACAGCTGGGGAGGCTGGTTTTCATTGAATGTCAGATACAGATGGTTGAATCCGTTCATGAAAACCGTTCCCCAGTGGGTTGCTCCGTATGCATTGTTATGGCCTACCTCTACATAGTGCCCGTTTTCGGCCGGGGCGATAAGGTAAGGCTCCACTTTCAGACAGCGGCTTCCGGAAGACAGACTGTAGCTCATGTAGATTCCGCTGAAGTTGATGATTCGCCCCACGGCTTCCTGCATGTTGTTTTCAAGTTGTGTAAGGAAGGGATTGCGGGCATCCTCCGGCGATGACTTGACATTGAAGTCCATCGAAAACAGCGATTCTTTCAGATTGGCAAGCGAGCCAAGCAGCTTTTTCCTTGAGACATTGTTCACCCATACCAGTGCATTGTTGAGGGCTTCATCTTCGTTCATGCCTTTTTCCTCCCGGTTTTTGAAATAAGCAGGCAGCACAGTCGAGTAGATGGCCGACAAGACACTGGGTGAGAAGCCGGACTTTTCCGCCATTTCCTTCATCTTGATTCCCTTTTGCCTCAGGAATGTCATCCGTTCGTATATGTCTTTCAGTTCTTCCGTCATGGATGTAAAAAGTATTGTTCGTGGGCGAAGTTACTCATAATTCTTTATTATTCAAAAACCATTCATGTTACAAAGTCGTTTCAATCCGGTTTAATATCCGTTTCTTTATTGTAAAAGTGCTGTTTCATGAATGTTTCTGAATTGTTACGCCTTTATGATTCCTGCTTTATTCATTTTCCCGTCCTCTGAGAGGCTTTACATTTGCAGCGTAATCAAAAGAAAAGGTTTGTTATGAAAGATTCAGTGAATACATTGCCGGAGGCGGAAGGGAAACATGCAATGCCCGACTGGCTTTTTGTCTTGTGGGCCGGAGGCACTGCACTCCTTTCCTATTCGTTGGTATATGCCTTGCGCAAGCCTTTCACGGCAGCCGAATTCGAAGGCTTGCAGGTTTGCGGGATGGATTATAAGATTGCCGTCAGCATTATCCAGTTGCTGGGATATGTATGTGCGAAGCTTTTGGGCATCAAGTTTATATCCGAGTTGCGTCCCGAAGGGCGTCTGAAGTTTATCATCGGATCAGCCGCTCTGTCTGAAATATCACTTGTCGCCTTCGGCCTGTTGCCGATACCTTATAATATCGTGGCGCTGTTTTTTAACGGGCTTTCATTGGGGTGTATGTGGGGGGTGATATTCAGTTTTCTCGAGGGCCGGCGGACGACGGATATACTTGCCAGCATCATGGGAGTGAGTATGGCGCTCAGTTCGGGCGTGGCAAAATCTTTGGGGCTTTATGCGCTCAATCATCTTCACGTGAGCGAATTCTGGATGCCTGCCTTGATCGGTGCGGTTGCCTTTCCTCTTCTCTGCTTTACAGGTTGGATGATGACCCGTTTTCCCCGTCCTACCGCCGCTGATATCGCGTCGCGTTCGGTACGGGTTACGCTCAACGGACACCAGCGGTGGGCACTGTTCCGCCGTTTCATGCCGCTGCTTCTCATGCTTTTCGGGGCAAACCTGCTGCTTACCGTGCAGCGCGACATCAAAGAAGATTTCATTGTGTGCATTATCGATGTCGATACCATTTCTTCATGGGCTTTTGCCCAGATTGACTCTATAGCCACATTGGTCTTGCTTGCTGTCTTTGCTTTGCTGGCGTCTACATATAATCATCTGCGTGTGCTGTGCATCCTTCTGGTTCTTTCCACCTGCGGGATGGGAACTCTTGCTTTCTTGGGAGCGGATGCCGGAGGAATCGGACTTCCTACCACCATCTGGCTGTTTATGCAGAGCCTTTGTCTGGATATGGCCTATCTGAGTTTTCAGACCATCTTTTTCGAGCGGTTCATCGCCTGCTTCAAGATAAGGGGAAATGTGGGGTTTTTCATCATAACGATAGACTTTGTGGGATATTTGGGTACGTTGGCGCTGCTGCTTTTCAAGGAGTTTTATGCTTCCCATATCGACTGGGCGTCATTTTACAACCAGATGAGCCTCTATATAGGCGTGGCATGCTGCGTGGCGTTCATAGGCTCGCTGATTTATATGATTCATGCCCGCAACCGTAAGCCCGAGCCGCTGCCGGAAAAACCGGAGGAAACGGTTACGGAGCATGCGGAAGAAACTGCGAAGGATAATGTGTATTTAACAACAACTACTGCTATATGAAAAAAATTGAATGTGTTATCTTGGATTGGGCAGGTACTGCCGTTGACTATGGTTGCTTTGCACCGGTGTCTGCATTTATCGAAAGTTTCAGAACCATTGGGCTTGAAGTGACGGCCGCTGAGACGCGTGCTCACATGGGCTTGACAAAAATAGAGGAGATACGGGCTTTGTTCCGGATTGAGCGTGTGGCAGAAGAGTTTCGCGCGAAATACGGGCGGGATTACAATGAAAGCGATGTGCAGGCCTGTTATGCCGAGTTCCAGCGCCTGCTGTTTTCTACATTGCGCAGCTATTCAGGCCCGATTTCGAAAGTGGTGGAAACGATTGACACACTGCGGGAACAGGGCATTAAGATAGGTTCTACCACCGGGTATACCCGTCAGATGATGGATATTGTCATACCCGCGGCGGAAGAACAAGGGTATCGCGTGGATAATTGTGTTACTTCTGACGGGCTTCCGGCCGGACGTCCTTATCCGTATATGATATATAAAAATATGTGTGACCTCGCTGTGCCTTCCCGTTTGTCGGTATTGAAATATGGCGACACCATATCCGACATCCGTGAAGGAGTGAATGCCGGAGTCTGGACGGTAGGAGTAATTTTAGGGAGCAACGAGTTGGGACTGACAGAAGAAGAGGTGAAAGCGTTGTCTGCCGAGGATCTGAAGCGGAGAATGATGGAGGTCAGATACCGCATGTATGCGGCCGGAGCGCATTATGTAGTCGACTCCATAGAAGAATTGCCTGCTTTGATAAAGGCAATCAACGAGAGAATGAACAAGGAATGAAATATCAAACACATTTATTATATATATGAGACCTTATTTGTTACTGACTCCCGGCCCGCTGACCACGAGCGAGACTGTAAAGGAGGCCATGATGAGCGACTGGTGTACGTGGGATAAAGATTATAACGAAGGTATTGTAGAGTTAATCCGCAAGCAGCTTGTGCAGTTGGCAAGCAGTCGCCCCGACGATTATACCGCTGTATTGATGCAGGGAAGCGGTACTTTCTGTGTGGAAGCCACATTGGGCTCGGTTGTTCGGCCGGAGGATAATCTGCTGATTGCCGCCAATGGAGCTTACGGAAAGCGTATGGGGGTGATAGCCGACTATTATGGAATCAATCATTTTCTGATGAAGTTTGAAGAGACGCAGCAGGTTTCTCCGCAGATGATAGATGCCTATCTGACGGAGCATCCTGAGGTGACTCATGTTTCAGTGGTTCATTGCGAGACGACCACCGGGGTGCTGAATCCTTTGCAGACTGTTGCGGAAGTGGTAAAGAGGCATGGAAAGGTGCTGATTGTCGATGCAATGAGCAGTTTTGGCGGTGTACCTGTCGACATGGCGAAGCTTGGAATCGACTTTCTGATAAGCAGTGCCAACAAATGCATTCAGGGTGTTCCGGGATTTGGATTCATTGTCGCCCGCCGTTCGCTGTTGGAACAATGCAAGGGAGTCGCCCGCTCGCTGTCTCTTGACCTGTATGACCAGTGGAAAACGATGGAGGAGGGACATGGCAAATGGCGCTTTACTTCGCCTACACATGTGGTGCGCGCCTTCATGCAGGCATTGAAGGAACTTTCGGCTGAAGGGGGAATCGAGGCACGCTATGCCCGCTACTGTGAGAATCACCGCGTATTGGTGGACGGCATGCGCTCTCTCGGATTCAAGACCTTGCTGAAAGACGAAGAGCAGTCGCCGGTCATCACTTCGTTTTATTATCCGAATGCGGATTTTGACTTCAAGGATTTTTATCTGAAGCTGAAGGCTAAAGGTTTTGTGATTTATCCGGGAAAGATTTCTCAGGCAGATACGTTCCGCATCGGAAATATCGGAGATGTATATCCTGCGGACTTTGTCCGGCTTGTAGAAGCGATAAAGGAACTTCAATAAGATATGGTTTTTTAGACGCTTTTTCCCTGCTGCGGTTGCTACGGCTGTGGCAGGGTTTTTCATTGTCAATATTCAGGTGGATAAATATGAAAAAATGGTTGGCTTGCATCCTGGTGGCGTTGCTTGGCGCAATAAGCGCACAATCCCAAGAGGAATTGAAAGTTAGGTTCCGTTCGCGTGCCTTGCTTGATGCGGCTTTGTCGGGCTACGGCAAGGAGCACACACAGGGATACTATCGTCTGGAAGATTTTCGTGTAGGGTTTAAGGCTGCTTACAAGCGTCTTGAACTGAAGGCTGACATTGGATTGGGCGGAGGAAAGGTAGCCGTCAAGGATTTGTTGCTGAACTGTCATTTCAGAAACAGCGTGCTTTCGTTCGGAAATGCCTATGAACCTTATTCGATGGATATGCTCATCAGTACGGCTGACATGCGTTTCCATCAGTCGGCGGCTTCCGTACTGGCGTTTGCCGACAGCCGGAAGCTGGGGGTGACCTGTCACTTCTACGACAAGCACTGGTATCTCGCCACGGGAGTATATACCCATAATGATATAAACAAGTTGGGAAGCGGTCAGCGGAACGCCTTTGTCTCTACATCCCGCGCCGTCTGGCGCAGACAGGACGCAGGCAATCACCTGATTCATCTGGGGGGAGCGTTTTCTTTCCGCACGAAAGAGGTGAATACGGAAGGCAATCCATCGGGCAGTATTAGCAGTGCGGGAGTGACATCCATGTTTCCGGAGCCGATGATGGAAGCCGAAATTACGGATATGGGCACGGAGATAAAGGGATTGGTTGAGGCACTTTACATGGCTCCCCGCTTCATGTTGCAGGCGGAATATCATTTCGACCGGCGGAACCGTCTGTCAGGACGGCGGGCATACCGTCCGCACGGCGGGTATATACAGGGAGGATTTCTGTTGAAAGGGAGCGGATTTGCATACGATGCCATGTATGGCATTCCCGGCAGGCCGCTCACGCCGCAGGCCGTCGAATTGGTGGCACGGTTCAATTATACGAATTTGAATGATGGTCAGGCCGGAATCATGGGCGGAGAGGAGAAAGACCTCTCTTTGGGCGTGAATTTTTACCTGAACCAGTATCTCGGCGTGAAGCTGAACGGCAGTTACGTGTGGGTGGGCAAGCATTGCAACACTTTTTATCAGGGAGACTTCTTTCTGGCACAGCTGCGTTTGCAGTATGTTTTCTGAGCAAATCTTGCTGTCGTCAATTCTCCTTGTCAGACTGTAGGTTTGCAGACTGTTTTTTCTCTTGTCCGGAATGTTTTTTTGACAGTATCATCCGGACTTGGTCAAAGGTCAAGCGCTTTTTCGGAATAGGGCAAACGGGCAGCAAAAAATATCTCGGATGCGGCAGAAAAGTATATTTTTCCGTACCTTTGCATGGAAACCGGTAAAGAGATCTGGAAAAAGAATGAAAAATGGGAGATAACGCAGCGTTACATTCACCCATACTCCGCTTGCAGCATCATTATGATTTGCTGAAGATGGAGTATGAATATGAAAAGGAGCAGTTCAAGCAGCAGACTGAACTGATGGGAGTAGGGCGCAAGATAAAGCGGGGCATGTGCTGGTATCCGCTGAATCTTGGGCGGAGCTATTATAATGCCTTGAACCAACTGGTCGTAGAGGTGGAACGGCGTGAGGATAAGGAGATAGAGCATTTGTTTGAATACGGGCGGCCGGTATGTTTCTTTACGCAGGACGCGACGGGACATTTGTCTTATCTTGACTTTTCAGCGACTGTGAACTATGTGGATGAAGACCGGATGGTCGTTATCCTTCCCAATCCGGATGCTTTGCTCGCTCTGCAAGGCAAAGAGGTGCTTGGGGTGCAGCTCTATTTCGATGAGACCAGTTACCGGCTCATGTTTGATGCGCTGAAACGGGTTATATCGGCCAAGAACAATCGTCTGGCCGAGCTGCGCGAAATCTTTCACGGTGCGCAGCCGGCCTCTTCATTCTCTTTCCAACCGATTCGTTTCCCTTGGCTCAATCCTGCTCAGGAGGCGGCTGTCAATAAGGTATTGCATGCCAAAGATGTGGCGATTGTCCACGGCCCTCCGGGAACAGGCAAGACAACCACGCTTGTGGAAGCCATCTATGAAACTTTGCACAGGGAAAGCCAGGTGTTGGTCTGTGCGCAGAGCAATATGGCTGTGGACTGGATCAGCGAGAAACTGGTCGACCGGGGTGTCAGTGTGCTCCGAATCGGCAATCCAAGCCGGGTAAACGACAAGATGCTTTCGTTTACTTACGAACGGCGCTTTGAGTCACATCCCGATTATCCGCATCTGTGGGGAATCCGCCGGGCCATCCGCGAACTTTATTCCCGCAACCGGAAAGGGGCGGAGCGTGAAAACATCCGTCAGAAAATAAACTCGCTGAAAGACCGTGCTACAGAACTGGAGATTCGCATCAATGAATCCCTCTTTAGTGAAGCGCGCGTGATAGCCTGCACACTGGCAAGCAGTGCCAATCGTCTGTTGATGGGGCAGAAGTTCGGCACCTTGTTCATCGATGAAGCCGCCCAGGCGCTCGAAGCAGCCTGTTGGATTCCCATCGCGAAGGCAGACCGTGTGATTTTTGCCGGAGACCACTGTCAGCTTCCTCCTACGGTAAAGTGTTATGAAGCGCTTCGCGGCGGATTGGGAGAGACTCTTATGCAGGCTGTGGTGCGTAACAAGCCCGGCGTTGTTTCGCTTCTCACGCTGCAATATCGCATGAACGACGAGATTATGCGCTTTTCATCCGAGTGGTTTTATGGGGGAGTTCTGCGGTCTGCTCCCGAAGTAAAATACCGTAGCATCCTCGATTTCGATACGCCGATAGAGTGGATGAATACGGAAGGAATGGATTGCAACGAAGAGTTCGTTGGCGAAAGCTACGGGCGCATTAACAAGCCGGAAGCGGAACTGTGCATCGGACAGCTGAAGCGGTACATTACGCGGATCGGGCGGGAGCGTTTCTTGTCAGAGCGCATCGATGTGGGGATAATTTCCCCTTATAAGGCGCAGGTGCAGTATCTCAGGCAGCTGATGAAACGCGATTCTTTCTTCAAGCCTTACCGTCAGCTGATAACGGTCAATACAGTCGACGGATTTCAGGGGCAGGAGCGCGATGTGATACTGATCAGTCTGGTCCGGGCCAATGAAGAAGGACAGATTGGCTTTCTCAACGACTTGCGCCGCATGAACGTGGCCATCACCCGTGCCCGCATGAAGCTGATTATCCTGGGTGATGCCTCGACGCTGACAAGACATGCCTTTTACCGGAAGCTGTACGACTACATAAAGAGCCTGTAGATGTGGCGGCAATGCCGTGTTGTCCGTCACGTTTGGTACTTCCGTCCTGCTTTTTTGATAGGACAATATGACGGTTCTGACAGTATGCTATCTGCATTGCAGCAGTCTGTCGTTCAGTTCCGGTCGGGGAATGCCGTGTGCTATGGCCTGTTCGTATGCTTTTTGTGCCTCGTCTTTTTTCTTTTGTGTCAGATGAATGTCTCCTTTCATCACGTAAGCTTCGGCATCTGACGGGTCGATAGTCAATATTTGTTCGATGTCAATCAGCGCGATGTCCGGGCGGTTTTGTTCCAGTTCCAAGTTGGCACGCATTTTTAGCAGGGCCGTGTCGTGCGGAGAGTCCTGTATGAGCAGGTTCAGCCCGTCGCGTGCTGCCGGATAACGCCCTTCTTTCTGGTCCAACATGACGATGCCGAGTCGGGCGGTACGGTTTTTCATGTCTTTTCCCAATATGACATTGTAGTCTATCCGGGCCTCGTCGTATTGCCGCCGCTGCATATAGATGTATGCTCGGAACATCCTTGCCTCTGTGTTCTCCGGTATCAGGTCTATCACGTTACAATAGTCAATGTATGCCTTGTCCTGCATGTCTTTTTCCAGATACAAGGCAGCTCGGTTGAGCAGGATAGATGTGGCATAAGGCGTGATGTTCAGCGCGAATGTATAGTTCTTGATGGCTTCGTCCGTTTTCCCCTGCCGTTTTAATACGGTTCCTAAGTTGGAAAAGACCAAGGCGTTTCGTGCGTTTGTCGGGTCAGCCTTCAGGGCTTGCCTGAAAAGATTTTCAGCCTGCGTAAGGCTGTCGAGTTTTATATATTTCATTGCTTCTTCCACCAGCTCGTTGTAGGAAGATTGTGCCTTGGCCGGCGAGGCGGTTGTCAGGCATGCTAGTATGGTAATTAAAAGTATTCGGTTCATTTTTCGTCTGTTTTCAGGCAAAAGTAATGTATTTGTCAGGGTGATGGCCGCTATATTAAAAACTTTTTGTAAGTTTGAACGATTATTATACTAAAGACCATAAGACAGAGATGAAGACGGAAAAAGCGATTTTTGCATGCGGATGTTTTTGGGGGGCTCAGCATCATTTTGAGCGTGCCAAAGGGGTAGTCCGATCTACCGTAGGCTATATTGGAGGATATAAGGAGCATCCCACCTATCAGGAGGTGAAGGCGCATGTTACCGGTCATGCGGAAGCGACGGAAGTCGAGTATGATCCTGCGCAGACATCATTTATAGATTTGTGCAAGCTGTTTTTTGAAATTCATGATCCCGCGCAGACAGACGGGCAAGGCCCGGATATCGGCCCGCAGTATCGCAGTGAAATTTTTTATCTTTCCGAGGAACAGAAGCGGCAGGCGGAGGAAGTGATCGGGCTGCTCCGTTTGAAAGGTTATGAGGTGAATACCAAACTGACGCCGGCCACTACTTTCTGGAGGGCGGAAGACTATCATCAACAGTATTATGACAAGACGGGAGGCGAGCCTTATTGCCATATCCGTGTGAAAAAGTTCTGATATATGACGCTGAAGCTATATGAGAAAAACAATGATCCCGATGATTTGCAGCGGGTGGTCGATATCCTAAGCGACGGGGGCATTATCATCTATCCCACGGACACTATGTATGCCATCGGTTGCCATGCTTTAAAAGAGCGCCCCATAGAGCGCATCTGCAAGCTTAAAAGTATCGATCCGCGTAAACATAACCTGTCTATAATTTGTTATGACCTAAGCAACATCAGCGAGTATGCCCGTGTGAGCAACGCTACCTTTAAGCTGATGAAGCGTACGCTGCCTGGTCCCTTCACTTTCATCTTGAATGCGGACAGCCGGCTGCCGAAGATATTCCGTAACCGCAAGGAAGTGGGAATCCGCGTGCCCGACAACAATATCATCCGTGATATATGCCGGATGCTGGATGCTCCGATTCTGACCACGACTCTTCCTTTAAAAGAGGGGGAAGACATTGAATACGTTACGGATCCGGAGTTGATAGACGAAAAGTTCGGGGATAAGGTGGATTTGGTCATTGATGGCGGAATAGGCGGAATAGAGCCTTCGACTGTCATCAACTGTTGTGGAGATGAGCCTGAAGTGGTTCGGCAGGGAAAAGGTGTGTTGGAAAATTGATTGGATATTGATAAAAAAGTTTTTTGGAAAGGAAGAAAATTTATGTTGTTAGTTACATTATTGGATGCTTCATCGAAGATTGCTTCGAAGATTAACGTGGAACAAATTCTTGACAAACTGTTGAACTGGGCGATAGAGATGGGGAAAGATATCCTTGCGGCCGTGTTGATTTACATTATCGGTAGGTTCGTAATCAAGCAAATCAATAGGCTGTTGGCGAAAATATTAGAGAAAAGGAAACTGGAGATTAGTGTGCAAACTTTTTTGCGCAGTCTTGTAAGTCTGATATTGAACCTTGTATTGGCTTTTGCCATTATCAGCAAATTAGGAGTGGAGACTACCAGTCTTGCCGCTTTGCTGGCATCTGCCGGTGTCGCTGTCGGTATGGCGTTGTCGGGAAACCTTTCAAACTTTGCCGGGGGACTGATCATTCTGGTCTTCAAGCCTTATAAAGTGGGCGATTATATCGAGACAAACGATGCGAGCGGTACGGTGAAAGAGATTCAAATCTTCCATACCATTCTGACTACGCTCGACAACAAAATTATTTATGTCCCTAATGGAACGCTGAGCAGTGACGCTGTAACCAATTATAGCAGGCAGGTGACGCGCCGTGCCGAATGGGTGTTCGGCGTGGAATATGGGGAGGATTATGAGCGTGTGAAGGCTGTGCTCGACCGTATCATAGCGGCAGACGACCGTATACTGAAGGATCCCGCTCCGTTTATCGGGCTGAACGCTCTTTCGGCAAGCAGCGTAGACATAAAAGTGCGGGTGTGGACGAAAAGCAGTGACTATTGGGATGTGTATTTTGACATGAACAAGATTGTTTATGAAACCTTCAACAAGGAAGGAATCGGCTTCCCGTTTCCACAGCTTACGGTTCATCAGGCAAAAGATTGAGAGTGTGTTTGAACTTTCAATGCTGCATAAAAAAAGCAGGCCGCGCAGGTCTGCTTTTTCTATGTCTGAATATTTACATTGGCCGTTAGTTCCGGTCAGCTTTCAGGCGGTCGGCCATTGCTTTGGCAAGCTCTTTGGCCTGGAGATAGTTGTCCGCCTTCATGCTTTGCTTCATCTCTACCGGATTTCCTACCACTTCAAACTTCAGCTTTTCGGTGTACTCACCCAGTTTCTTTACGGCCGCACTGGCCCAAGTGTAGGAGCCGAAGTAGCCGATGATACGGTTTTTCATTTCGCGGGCGGCTACCTTGTCGAGCAGTGACTGGACTTCCGGATACAGATTCATGTTGTAGGTCGTGCATCCCACTATCAATCCTTTGTATTTGAATATGTCGGACAGGATGTAGGAGTGGTGCGTATGAGAGGCGTTGTGCATGACGATATTCTTTATGCCTTGTGCGCTCAGCTCTTCGGCAATGGTTTCTGCCAGTTCCTCCGTGTTTCCATACATTGTCCCGTAGACGATGACCACGCCTTCCTCACCTTGGTAGCGGCTCATCTTGTCATACATGTCGATTACCTGGGGAATCTTTTCTTCCCATACCGGGCCGTGGGTGGAACAAATCATCTGGATGGGCAGTCCGCCACATTTCTGCAATGCTTTCTGCACCGGATTGCCGAATTTTCCCACGATGTTGGAGTAATAGCGGCGCATCTCGTTCCAATAAATGTCGGTATTGATGTTTTTGTCTATGCATCCTCCGTTCAGAGCACCGAAGCAGCCGAAAGCATCGCCTGAGAAGAGGATTCCTTCGGTCTCGTCGAATGTGACCATCGTTTCAGGCCAATGAACCATCGGGATGAGGTAAAAGCGCAGATTGTGGTGTCCCAGCTTCAGGAAGTCGCCGTCTCCCACCACGTAACGGTCGCCCGTAACGCCGTAATACCCTTCCACCATGTCGAAAGTCTTCTTGTTTCCTACCAGTATGATGTCGGGATAATATTGTTTGATCAGGGCAATCGATCCGGAATGATCCGGCTCCATGTGGTTTATGATCAGATAATTGATTTTGCGGTCACCGATGATGTTGCGTATCTTCTTAAGGTAAACCTCAAAGAAAGCCACATCTACCGTGTCTACCAGCGCCACCATTTCATCGTCGGCTATCAGATAAGAGTTATAAGAAACGCCGTAAGGCAGCGGCCATAAGTTTTCAAACAAAGCTTTTGTCCGGTCGTTTACGCCTACATAATGTACTTTACCTTTTAGTTCCATTGTGATATTTATTTATGGTTGTAATATTTTCCTTGCCACGTATCCCTTTCGCGCATCCGTTTCCTTATCCGGCAGCTGAATTCATGGTTCTTCAGTCCCCAGTCTGGGGCGATAAGCAGTTCTTTGGGCGATTGGGAGACGAACCGCTCCACGATTAAGTCCGGACGAAGGCGTTCCACATATCCGATGACCAGATCAATGTACTCGTCTGCCGTATAGAGATGGAAGTCTGCCGGATTCATTTCATATTCATGAGCCATGCGTGTGCCCTTTATCAGTTGCAGCTGGTGCATTTTCAGGGTGGTCAATGGCAGTTCGGATATTTTTCCCGCTTGCGCCAGTAGGATGTCCGGCTCTTCGCCAGGCAGTCCCAGAATGACATGTCCGCCTGTCAGGATGCCGCGTTCGGCGGTGCGGCGTACGGTCTCTGCCGAACATTCGAATGTATGGCCGCGGTTTATCCGTTCCAGCGTGCGGTTTTCCGTGCTTTCTATCCCGTATTCCACGAGCAGGAAGGTTTCTCTGTTCAGTTCTTCCAGATAGTCGAGCAGTTTGTCCGGCATACAGTCCGGACGGGTTCCTATGACCAGTCCTACAATGTCTTTTACTCGGAGAGCTTCCTCATACATGGCTTTCAGTCTGTCCAGTTCACCGTAAGTGTTGGTGTAGGCTTGAAAGTAGGCCAGATACTTCATCTGGGGATACTTGTGCGCGAAAAACAGCTTTCCTTCCTCCAGCTGCTGCGTGATGCTCTTTCCTCCGCTGCAGTATTCCGGATTGAATGTCTGGTTGTTGCAGTACGTACAGCCGCCGTAGCCCTTGCTCCCGTCGCGGTTGGGGCAGGAAAAGCCTGCGTTGACAGAAATCTTCTGTACCTTGAACGGGAATTGCTGCGTCAGGAAGCCGGCAAAATCGTTGTATCGTATGCTCTCTTTCATGGGAAGTTACCGTTTGGGGGCAAAGATACGTAAATTAAATGAATCTTGTTTCTGCTTCTTCTCTTTTTAATGACAGGCCAAGTCGGGTTTTGACCGGATGAAATCGGGATATTGCAGGGGAAAACGGATTTATGGAAAGGGCAGACTACGGTGATGACGGGGCGTTTCATTGCGATGGTTCAGTCGAACATGTATTTCCGGGGAGGACATCCCACTGCGGCCTTGAAATATTTGCCGAAAAAAGAGGCGTTGGGGAAGTTCAGCAGGTTGCTGACTTCCTGCACAGTGTATCTCCGGCTTTTTAGCAGAGCTTTGGCCTCCAGTATTACGTAGTCTTTAATCCATTCTCCTGCGTATCGTCCGCTCGCCTGATGTATGGCAAGCGACAGGTATTTGGGTGTGAGACACATTTTGTCTGCATAAAAGGTGATTGTTCTTTCCTTGTGATAATGCTCTTGAACCAAAAGCATGAATCGGTTGAACAGTGCCTGCTGGCGGTTTTTGCTCTTGCCGTCTGTCTCTTTGTCGTGGTTTATCAGCCATTGGTATCCGTTGCAGCACAATATTTGTGTGTAACCCTTCAGCGCTTCCCGTATGAATCTGAAATCGGGCTGCTGCATTTTGTTCCGCATCAGTTGGTAAAGAGTCAGAGACTCCTGGAATTCGTCCGGCGACAGATGAATCAAAGCCTGTTTGGCCAGATGCTTTCTGAATCTGATGGCGAATGAAGGGACAAGTTCATCCATGTATTTTTCGATGGAATGGATGGCAATGATTGCTATCTGGCAGTCGGAACTCATTTCCAGGCATTCGCCGATGGAATTGGCAAGAACAATGAGCACATCATGCTCCTTCAGTTCGTATTCTGTCAGGTTCAGTCTGGTCCGCATAGTTCCTCGTTTGCAGAACAGGGTCATGGTAAATGTGATTTTGCTTGGATAGGCGGGTGCGATGAAACGGGATACCGCCTCGGTATCGGTCGGCATGTTGAAATTGTCGGTAAGCATGAATTCGTTTTCGATGGACAATGTGCGGTCTGTAACCGGCAATGCCATCAGGTCGAGGTGGTTCAGCGTGGAGTTTTCTTTCATGATAAATGTGGTTGATGGCATAAAGATATCTTTTTTAGGATGATTATCGGCGGATTTTCGGATGATTTTTTTGTTGAATCAATCCTTTGGGACATTTTGTGGTTATTTTAGACGGTACATTGTAGGGTAAAAATGCAGACCTTTGTAAATAAAAAAGTCATGAATAAGACAGTTTTATCGTTTGTACTTTTTCTTGCCCTGTTTTGCGGATGCAAAGGCGGGACGGGTGAACGGTTTGTGCGCAGTGTGACGCTTGTCCGGCCTGTCCGGATGGGAGGGGAATATCTGAAATCTTTTGCAGGAATCGTGCAGGAAGCCAAAGAAATAAGTCTGGGATTTAAGACAGCAGGGCAGATTGAGCGCATCTGCGTGAAAGAAGGCGACTTCGTTCGGCAGGGACAGCTTGTTGCCGTGCTGGATGATGCGGATTATAAATTGGGTGTGGAAGCGTTGCAGATACAGTATGATCAGTTGGAAGACGAAGTGACCCGTATCAAGCAACTTTATGAAAAGAAAAGCGTGTCTGTCAACGACTATGAAAAGGCTGTGGCAGGCTTGCGCCAGTTGGCCGTGCAGCTTCAGATCAGCCGTAATAAATTGGATTATACGCGCCTTTGTGCTCCGATAGATGGATATGTGCAGGCGATAAATTTTGATGAAGCGGAGATGGTGGACGCCGGTACTCCGGTAATTGCTCTGTTGGATACCGGTGAAATGGAGGTGGAAGTGGATGTTCCGTCGGAAATATACGTGCAGCGGGAGCGGTTTGCCGGAATTGTCTGTCGGCTTCCTTTGGACAGAAGCAAGGAGATAAAGATGAATCTGCGGGGAATAACGCCCAAGGCGGACGGAAATCAGTTGTACCGGTTGCGTCTGGGCTTTGAAAAAACTCGGGATATCCCTCTTACAGCCGGGATGAATGTGGAAACAGTGATCAGTATCTCTGAAAATGTCTCTTCTGGCCTGTTTGTGTTGCCTCAACGTTCGGCCTTTCAGAGCCAGGGAAAGACTTTCGTTTGGGTTTTGGCTGCAGACTCGACTGTTCATAAGGTGGAAATAGAATTGCAGGGCATCGACGGGAATGGAGATGTGGTGGTAAGTTCGGGTTTGAAAGGAGATGAGCAGGTGGTGAAGGCGGGAGTCGACGCTTTGCACGAAGGTGAAAAGGTGAATGTGATGGCTGATTCTTCAGAAACGAATATAGGAGGGTTGCTTTGATGAAGGTTACAGAGTTTTTTATGCGTCGTCCCACGCTGTTCTGGTCTTTGATGGCGGGTATTCTGATTGCAGGAGTTATAGCTTATATGCAGATGCCCAAGCTGGAAGACCCGGCAGTTGCCGTGAAGCAGGCGATGGTAATCGTTTCTTATCCGGGTGCAAGTGCCCATGAGGTAGAGCTGGAGGTGGCTCAGGTGGTGGAAGACGAACTTCGTACATTGCCCGATGTCAAGAAGGTCAAGACGGAATGTCATGATGGAATGGCCATGTTTACGGTAGAGTTTCAGATGACGGTGTCTTTGGACGATTTGGAACAGCATTTTGACTTGTTGCGCCGGAAGGCGAACGGAGTTGCTGCAAAGCTTCCGCAAGGTTGTTACGAACCGATGGTCGTTGATGACATGATGGATGTCTATGGCATATTCTATGCGCTCGTGTCGGAAAGCTATTCTTATCCCGAACTGTATGAATATGCCAAGTTGATTCGCCGTGAACTGCTTGCCGTAAAAGGTGTGAAGCGGGTGATAATAGCAGGTAACCGGGATGAAGTGATAAACATCATCCTTTCAAAGGAAAAGATTTCCCGTAACGGAGTCATTCCTACCCAGATAATGCTGTCTTTGCAGAATGCCGGAAAGGTGGTGGGCGGCGGTGCTTACCAGACGGGCGGCGACCGTTTGCAGATCCGGGTATCGGGAAGTGTGGAGGATGAATCGGATATACGCGATTTGTTGGTCAGCACACTGGATGGAAAGCAGATGCGTTTGGGGGATATAGCCCGGGTGGAACGTGCTTATGCCGAGCCGCATCGGAATGGCTTCTTCGTCAACGGTAAGCCGGCATTGGCCATCTGTCTGGCTCTTGAGGCCGATGCCATTGTTCCGGATGTGGGAAAAGTTGTAGACAGGCGTTTGGAGGAAGTGAAGAAGCGGATTCCGGTAGGGATAGAAACTGAAAAGATATTTTTTCAGCCGGATAAGGTGAATACAGCCATCAGTTCGTTTATGGTCAATCTGGTCGAGTCGGTTCTTATCGTGATTCTTGTCCTGATTTTCACTATGGGATTGCGCAGCGGCATCATTATCGGGTTTGGCCTGATACTGACCATCGCCATCTCTTTTCCTGTATTGTTGGTATGCGGAACCACTTTGCAGCGCATTTCATTAGGTGCGTTTATTGTTGCGATGGGCATGCTGGTTGACAATGCCATTGTCATTATGGATGGCATATTGATAGACAAGCAGCGCGGATTGGGGCCCAAAACCTATCTGTATCGTATCGGAAGAAATACAGCCCTGCCTTTGTTGGGTGCTACGGTTATTGCCGCTTCCACTTTTCTCTGCATCTATCTGTCGCCTGGCTCTACGGGAGAATACGCGGGCGACTTGTTTCTTGTGTTATGCGTTAGTCTGCTTGCCAGTTGGGTCTTGGCTTTGATACAGGTGCCGGTATGCGCCAAGTCGTGGCTGCCGGTGCGGGAGAAGTCAGGCAAAGGCTCGGCCGGAGAAGTACTGAACTCGCCGGTGCATCAGTTTATCCGTCGCAGCATATCATTCTTGATAACTTACCGGCGGTCGACGATTTGCGTGGCTGTTGGTATTTTGATAGTTTGCATTGCCGGCATGATAAAGGTGAAGAATCTTTTCTTTCCGGATTTTGATTACAAGCAATTCATCGTAGAGTACTATCTTCCCGCTCAGGCCAGCCCGGAACAGGTGAAACATGATTTGTTGGAAATGAGTCGGCTGTTGGAGCAAAATTCGGATGTGGAGCGTGTCGCCGCCAGCATGGGAAGTGCACCGGCTCATTATTGTCTGGTAAGACCGATGACTTCAGGAGGGGACTGTTATGGGGAGTTGATGGTGGACTGTAAGGATTACGCTACGGTAATGGAGCAGATTCCTGTCATCCGGAAACAGTTGCGTGAGAAATTTCCGGATTCCTATATACGTATCCGGAAATACAATTTCTCAATCTCTACCTCACATACGGTGGAGGTTGAGTTTGCCGGGCCGGATCCGGCTGTATTGCGTGAGCTGAGCGCGCAGGCTGAAGATATAATGCGCCGCTGCCCTTATGTAGACCCTTATTCGGTGCAGAATAACTGGCGGGCGAGAAGCAAGGCACTGGTGGTAGACTATGACCGTCAGGATGCTTTGCGCTCAAGTGTCGAGCGGAGTGATGTGGGAAATGCGTTGATGGCTGCTACAGACGGGATGCCTGTCGGGGTGCTGAATGACCGCGACCGGATGCTGCTTGTCAATTTGATGGTGCGCAATTCGGATGGGACTGTTATCCGGAATCTGAATGATATACCTGTCTGGACGACATTGAACATGCATTTGTCGGATAAAGACCTGCAAGGCATCGTTTCGGGAGGGAAAAGCATGTCGGATGTTCAGGATCAACTGTTCAGGTGTGTACCGTTAAGCAGTGTGGCGGATGGTATCCGCCTGACATGGGATAATAATGTCGTGTTGCGAGTGAACGGCCAGCGGGCTATCGAGGCCGAATGCGAACCGAATACCGACCTGTATGACGCGACACCGGCTAAGGTTCTCGCTTCGATAAAAGAAGGCATAGAGTCGATTCCCCTCCCTCCGGGATATGGGATGCGATGGGTTGGTGAGAACGAGTTGCAGTCGGAAGCGATAGACGGTCTGATGAAATATCTTCCTCTTACCATGTTTGTCGTTTTGGGAATCTTGCTGCTGCTGTTCAACAACTGGAAGAAAGTCATCTTGATTCTGATGTGCTTCCCCTTTGTGTTCTGTGGAATCACGCCGGCATTGCTTTGTTTCAGGCAGCCGTTCACCTTTATGGCGATTGTTGGCATGATGGGACTGATTGGCATGATGGTCAAAAACGCGATAGTGCTGGTAGACGAAATCAATCGTCTTCAGACCGAAGAGCATAAGCATCCGTATATAGCGGTGGTAGAGGCTACGGTATCGCGTGTCCGCCCGGTCTTGATGGCTTCGCTTACCACGATAGTGGGGATGGTGCCGCTTGTAACCGACCCGATGTACGGGTCGATGGCCATTACCATTATGGGGGGACTGACGATGGGAACCATCATAACGCTCATTCTCCTGCCTCTTTTTTATACAGCCTTGTTTCATATCAGAAAACCTCAGACTGAAATAACACATTCGGAATTATGAAAAGAATAATTATAATGGGTATTATGGCTTTTTGCGGAGCCATAGGGACGGAAGCGCAAGAGCGGATCGTCCTTTCGATAGAGAAATGCAGAGAGATGGCACTTGTCCACAACGAAGACTTGCAGCGTGCCGACAACGCAGTGAGGCAGGCGGAAATGGATAAGGCAGTGGCTTTTTCTGCCTATCTCCCGAAGTTCGACGGCATGGTGAGCGGAACATACATGTTGCCCGATATGGATATGATGGGAATGGAACTGCAAATGCGCGGGATGTATATGGCAGGCATCAGTTTGGTGCAGCCTTTGTATGCGGGAGGCAAGATTCGGGCGGGAAACAGACTGGCGGAAATCGGAGTCGGCAGTGCCATGGAGAATCGTCGCAAGACCCGCATGCAGGTGATAGCCGATGCAGACAAGGCTTATTGGAACTTTATTGCCGTTTTGTGGAAAGTCCGGATGCTGAAGACTTATGCGGAACAGATGGATACACTTTGTCTGCAGGCGGAGGTTGGCTTGTCTGCCGGAATGGGAACTGAGAATGACCTGCTCCGGATACAGGCTAAGAAGAGCGAGATAGCCTATCAGTTGCAGAAGGCGGCCAACGGAGCGAATCTTTGCCGGCTTTCTTTATGTAATGTGTTGGGATGTCCGCTCGATATGGAAGTGGTTCCCACGGATACAACCATCGTCTTGTCTGCGCCTTCCCGTCTGACAGAGAGCATTGCACTGCGTCCGGAACTGCAGTTGCTGCGGAAGCAAGTGGAGGCTGCCGAGCAGCAGGTAAAATCTGCCCGGGCGGATATACTTCCGCAGATAGGGCTTTCGGCAGGATATGTATATTATGGAAATGTGAAGTTGAACGGGATGATGACCGATGCGCAAGGGCTTTCGCAGCC
Organism: uncultured Bacteroides sp.; assembly: GCA_949294185.1. Lineage (GTDB taxonomy): Bacteria > Bacteroidota > Bacteroidia > Bacteroidales > Bacteroidaceae > Phocaeicola. Next base: position 39,219 of record CASFGA010000001.1, on the reverse strand, counting down.
TTTTACCCAGAAGTTTGACGACGGCATAGGTCTTGTGATGGCTTCGGTCAGCATTCCCATATTCCATTGGGGCGAGGGACTGAAGAAAGTGAAAAGAGCCAAGCTCGACTTGAAAAGTTCTCAGCTGGATTTGCAGAAGAACGAACGGCTGTTGAGTATAGAAGTCCGTCAGGCTGTCCAGAATCTTACGGACGGATACAGCCTAGTGGAAACCGCCCGGTTGGGATGCACGCAGGCGGATGAAAGCTTCCGGGTGATGAATGACCGGTATCTGAACGGCATGTGCAGCCTGACAGATTTGTTGGATGCCCGTTCGCAATGGCAGCAGGCACAGAGCAATCTGATAGAAGCACAGACACAATATAAGATTTTTGAAACGGAATATCTGCGCGTGACGGGACAGCTGGAGTGAGTGAAAATATAAAGTGAGGTTTGACAAGGAGACAGGGGATTTTTAGTCCGTCAAAAAAATTTTTTATGCTTGCATGAATTGTGTAAGGCGGGGGCAAATGTTTCATTTTCCCCCGCCTTCAGAAGATTGGGCTTGCCCGGACGCTCAAAATGGAAACTTCCGGACAGAACAGCGTAGGTATGGACTTGATAAATTTCGGCATATTTCTTACCTTTGTCCCCGTTATAAAAAGATGGTCGTATTTAAAAAGTCAATTCAGAACCGATGAAACAATATTTGGATTTGCTCCGCCGTATCCGTACTGAGGGCGTAAGAAAGGAAGACCGTACGGGAACAGGAACTGTCAGCGTGTTCGGACACCAGATGCGCTTTAATCTGGATGAGGGTTTCCCCCTTGTCACCACCAAGAAGCTTCATCTGAAATCGATTATCCACGAATTGTTATGGTTTTTGAAAGGTGATACGAATGTCAAGTATCTGCAGGATAACGGTGTCCGTATCTGGAACGAATGGGCGGACGAAAATGGCGACCTGGGACATATCTACGGGTATCAGTGGCGTTCGTGGCCTGCTTACGACGGCGGATTCATCGATCAGATAGCGGAAGCTGTTGACACAATCAGGCATAATCCTGATTCTCGTCGGATTATCGTGAATGCATGGAATGTGGCCGACCTGAAAAACATGAATCTCCCTCCTTGCCACATGTTCTTTCAGTTCTATGTAGCCGAAGGACGGTTAAGTCTGCAAATGTATCAGCGCAGTGCGGATACTTTTTTGGGCGTGCCTTTCAACATCGCTTCCTATGCCTTGCTGCTCCAGATGATGGCGCAAGTCACCGGGTTGAAGGCGGGCGACTTCATCCATACCTTAGGCGATGCGCACATTTACCTGAACCATCTGGAACAGGTAGACCTCCAGCTTACCCGTGAGCCCCGTGCTCTGCCGGTAATGAAGCTGAATCCTGATGTAAAGAGCATCTTTGATTTCAGATACGAAGACTTTCAGCTCGAAGGATACGATCCGTGGCCGCATATTGCCGGGAAGGTATCTGTCTGAGCCTGTAGCCAGAAACAAGTGTCACATTAATAAAATAAGGAATAATGGTATTGTCTGTCATTGCTGCTATAAACAAAAACCGGGGAATCGGGTATCAAAATAAATTATTGTATTGGCTTCCGAATGATATGAAGCGGTTTAAGGCGCTTACCACGGGGCATACCATCATTATGGGGCGGAAAACGTTTGAATCGCTGCCTAAGGGAGCCTTGCCCAATCGTCGGAACATCGTTCTTACCCGTCAGGAAATGAGTTTTGCGGGAGCCGAGACTTTTCATTCGCTGAATGAAGCGTTGGAGCACTGCGGCAGTGAAGAAGAAGTGTATGTGATAGGCGGAGCATCGCTGTATGAAGAGGCCATGCCGCTTGCCGACAAGCTTTGCATTACCGAAGTGAACGATGACAAGGCTCCGGCCGATGTGTTCTTTCCTGAGATAAGCCTCGATTTTTGGCAAGAGAAAAGTAGAGAAAGCCATCCGTCGGACGAAAGGCATCTCTACTCATATTGCTTTGTGGATTATGTGCGGCGCTGAAATCACTCGTCCTCTTCAGTCAGTCCGATAATCGGCATCTGGCGCTTGATGGCTTCGCGGAAAGATATAATGGTTTCCGAACGCGCCAATCCCAAGGGCTGAAGCTTGTCATGAATGACTTCCAGCAGATGATGATTGTTCTTTGCGTAGATTTTGATGAACATATCATACTGCCCCGTGGTGTAATGGCATTCTACCACCTCGGGGATATGTTTCAAGGCTTCGGTCACAGTGTCAAACTGCTCCGGATCCTTCAGGTATAATCCGATGTAAGCACAGGTTTCATAGCCAATCTTTTCCGGATCGATGATGAATTCGGAGCCTTTCAGGATTCCCAAATTTGTCAGTTTCTGGATGCGCTGATGAATGGCGGCGCCTGATACGTTGCATGCACGGGCAACTTCCAGAAAAGGAATGCGCGCATTGTCGGCAATCAACCGTAAAATCTGTTCGTCTAAGCTGTCTAATTGGTGATGTCCCATCTCGTAATTATTTTATTCTTTTAATGCAAAGATAGTATTTTTCAGTTTCATTCTTTAACTTTGCGGTCTATAAAATATTAAATACGATATGAAAAGTTTGTTTGCTGCGTTATTTTTGTGCTTTGGCATGTCTTTCCATGCTTTTGCCCAAAGTTTTGACCGTTATTTTGTAGACAGGACACTGCGTGTGGACTATATCTTTACGGGCGATGCTGCCCGTCAGGACATTTATTTGGACGAACTCTGTTCGCTGCCTGAATGGGCAGGACGCCGGCATCATCTTGGCGAACTTCCTTTGGAAGGGAACGGAGACATTACCATGACCGATAAGGCGACGGGAGAGGTGATTTATCGGACTTCTTTTTCAAGTCTGTTTCAGGAGTGGATAAGTGAAGAAGAGGCAAAGCATGTAAGGAGAGGGTTTGAAAACACGTTCCTTCTGCCTTTTCCCAAGCAGGCGGCCGAAGTTACAGTCCGCTTGAAGGATGCGTATCACAAGCCTTGCGCAACGTTTACCCACGAGATTAATCCGGCGGACATACTGATCCATCAGCGTGGACTTGCGCGCGTAACTCCTCATCGTTATTTGCTCCAGAGCGGTTCGACGGCAGATTGCATTGATGTGGCTATAATGGCCGAGGGATATACTGAGGCCGAAATGGATTTGTTTTATGCTGATGCTCAGAAAGCCTGCGATGCATTGTTCGCACATGAACCCTTCAAACGCCTTAAAAGCCGCTTCAATGTAGTGGCGGTGGCTAGTCCTTCTGAAGATAGCGGCGTGAGCATACCGAGGGAGAATAAGTGGAAAAGTACGGCTGTCAGTTCTCATTTCGATACTTTCTATTCGGACCGGTATCTGACGACCCGCCGTGTAAAAGCCATTCACGACTGGCTGGCCGGCATTCCGTATGAGCATATCATTATTCTTGCCAATACGGACACCTACGGAGGCGGCGGCATATACAATTCTTATACTTTGACCACGGCGCATCATCCGATGTTCTGGCCGGTTGTCGTGCATGAATTCGGACATAGCTTCGGCGGACTGGCCGACGAGTATGCTTATGATGAGGCTCCGAGTCCTTTATATCCGTATACGGTAGAGCCGTGGGAACAGAATATCACCACGTTGGTCGATTTTGAGAGCAAGTGGAAAGATATGTTGTCTGAAGGGATTCCGGTTCCGACTCCGGCAGAAACAGATTCGACTGCCATTTATACGAAGGTCGGGGTTTTTGAAGGAGGCGGTTATACCTTGAAGGGAGTTTACCGCCCTACTACCGAATGCAGGATGAAGATAAATGAAGCGCCGCGTTTCTGCCCGGTCTGTGAGCGTGCGCTGGAAAGAATAATTCGTTTTTATACTGATAAATAATTTTTGTTATGTTGCAGCTTATTTCTATCAAGACTGATCATGAATCTTATCCTTTTGTGGAAAATCTCTTGCATGAGTCATTTCCTGAAGTAGAACGCAGAGATGATGATATGCAGCGGTACAATACCGATTTCAATCCGTCTTTTACTTGTTATTTCATAAAAGACAACGATATTCCGGTAGGATTGATCACGGTTTGGAATCTGGGCGGATTTTATTATCTGGAGCATCTGGCCACTTCGCCTGCTGTCCGGAACAAAGGATATGGCAGGAAAGTGATGGATAAGATAAGGGAATCTTTTCCGGGAGTCATAGTGCTGGAGGTGGAACGCCCCGAGGAAGAAATGAGTATCCGGCGTATCGGATTTTATAAGCGTTGCGGTTTCTTGCTGTGTGAAAAGGATTATATGCAGCCTCCGTATAGGAAAGGTGGGGAAGGGCTGCCGCTTTATTTGATGTTTGTCGGGGCAGACAGCATTGATGATGATTTTGAACGAATACGAGACAGAATATATAAAGAAGTATATAATCAGTGAAAAGAATGGATGAGGTGTCGGAACAAGACATCTCATCCATTCTTTTTATAAAAGTCAGCCTTCAGCTAAAAGCAGACTGCTATCATCTGGATAAAAAGAATGAGCAGAACCATTGCTATCGGGTATACTGTTGCGTATGCCACGCCGGGAATGTTGCTGTCTGTCATTGAATCGGCCGCGGCCAGTCCGGGAGTGCTGGTCATTCCTCCTGTAATCGTTCCGAGCAGATCAAGCAAGCTGATTTTGAAAACAAGCTTACCCACCAGAGCGGCTGTCAACATGGGGATTATGGTTATGGCAGCCCCCACCCCGAACAGCATGAAACCGCTTTCCTGAAAAGTGGATACCAGATTTTTTCCTGCGGAAGTCCCGACTTCGGCCAAGAACAGAAGTAAGCCTAACTGGCGTAACAGTTGGTTGGCGGAGCCGGACATTGACCATAATATAGGGCCTGTCTTGCCGATTGCACTAAGGAAGAGTGCCATCATCAATATTCCGCCCGTCAGTCCGGGCGAGAAGGAAATGTTTTCTCCAAAGGAGATGTTCAGCTTTCCAAATAATACACCTAACACGACGCCCATGGCAATCGGGAAAAAGTCAGTATCCGAAAGCCGTTTTGCATCGTTTCCCAACAGGCGCGCCACGCTTTGTATCCCTTCTTTTTCTCCTACCACCATCAGTTTGTCACCGAATTTAAGAGCCAGTTCCGGCGAGGGGGAAAGGTCGATTCCACTGCGGCGGATGCGCGTTACGGTGCAGCCAAAATTCCGTTGCAGATTAAGGTCGCCGAGCTGTTTGTTTATCATATCCTTTTTTGTGAGCAGTAGCGACTCGATGGTTTGCGTATGCTCCAGAGGGAGTTCACCCTCTTCCCGCTTCCCTAACATGACGGCCAGATTGCCTAATGCTTCTTCACTTCCTACGGCTTGTATGATGTCGTTTTCTTTTAATACAGTATGGGCGGTAGGGATGATGATTTCATTCTCGTGTTTGAGACGCGATATGACGGCGCCGGTCATGGCACGTATGTTCAGTTGCTGCAATGTGTGGCCGAATATGGTCGGGTTGGTCACACGGAATAGACAGGTGTTCAGCTCAGGAAAGTGGCTGCGGCGCTCTTTTTCCAACCGGATGGCTTCCTGTTCCAAGTCGACTTTCAGCAGTTTTGGCAACAGCTTGACGAACAGTATGACCCCGATTACTCCGAACGGATAGGCGATGCCGTAGGCAATGGATGCTGAAGGAGAGTTTGTACTGTCAATGGCAACGGCCAGTCCGGGTGTGCTGGTCAGTGCTCCCGCTATTAGTCCGACGAGACTTGGCGTGTCAATGCCGAACAGATACTTCATGCCGATGCCCGTCAGGCAGGCAGAAGCCACAATGAGCAACGTGATCAGAATGAGCGTCCGCCCTTTGCTGCGGAAAGAATGGAAGAAGCCCGGTCCTGCCTGGATGCCGATGGTAAAGATGAACAGCACTAATCCAAAGTTGCCTAACTCCTTGGGAATGGACACTCCCCAATGCCCAAAAGCAAGGGCTATAAATATCACGGCCGAGACATCAAGCGAAAGCCCCATGATTTTGATGCGGCCCAACATGAAGCCGAAAGCTACGATAAGGAATATGGAGAAGTAAGACGATTGCAGTAAGTCCAGTATCATAAAGTTTTTTTGACAAGATGAAAAAATGGATGCTCTTGGAAAAGACAGACGCAGATTGTGCAAGCCTGATGCGGAATAGATTCAAAGAAAAATTCCGTTACGGTTTACGCAATCTGCGTCCGATAAAATATGTAAGAACTAAATAAGCTTCCGAAGTTATGCGTTGCTGTTGGCAGTACGCTTCTCTTGGATTCTTGCCTTTTTACCTGTAAGTTTGCGCAGGTAATATAGCTTGGCGCGACGTACCTTACCGATCTTGTTGACTGTAATGCTGTCAATAGCCGGAGATTCCAACGGGAAAATACGTTCTACACCTACTGTTCCTGACATTTTGCGCACGGTAAAACGTTTCTTCTCACCGTGACCTGAGATTTTGATAACGACACCGCGATACAACTGAACGCGTTCCTTGTTACCTTCAACGATACGATATGCTACCGTAACCGTATCACCTGCCTTGAAAGAAGGATGCTGTTTGCCGGTAGCAAATGCTTCTTCTGCAATTTTAATTAAATCCATTTTCTTTTTTATTAAATTGTTTGATCGTAACAACGCAACATATCAAGTAACTCCTCTTGACAGCGATTGCGCGAAAGCGGTTGCAAAGTAAGTTGTTTTCTGTCAAACAGCCAAATATTTCCCGGATATTTTGTGTCGTGCGGTGAGAAAAATTCTTTGGGTAAAAGTTTTCTTGCGGGATTTTGCTTTTTTGGTTACTTTTGACCTGTAAATAAAAAAGATGATGACTGAACGTTTGATAAGAAATGCCCTGTCAGGGCTGATGGCGGGTCTTTTCCTTCTCTTGGGAGGATGCGCTCCGAAATATTCTGTGGTGAGTGTAACAGGAGGGAGGTTTCCTGTAACGGAAGATTATGACGGGTGTCCGGACAAGGATGCGGCGGCGGTAATGGATTTGTATAAAGGGAAGGTCGACAGCATCATGTCGCCTGTCATCGGTTATTCGGCGGAGACACTGACGGCATATCGGCCTGAATCTCCGTTGTCCAATCTGATAGCCGATGTTCTCCGGATGAGTGTTGTGCGAGTGACGGGCAAACCCGCCGATGTGGGTGTGATGAATATGGGAGGAATCCGGGCATCGTTGCCCGAAGGAGCCGTTACAGTCGGGACAGTCTATGAGATAGCTCCTTTTGAGAATGCATTGTGCGTGCTTGTTATGGACGGCGAAAATCTGCTTTGCCTGTTCCGGCAGATGGCGGCAGTGTATGGAGAGGGATTAAGCGGCGCGCGTTTGGTCATATCGCCAGAAGGGGAGCTGAAGGAGGCTGTGGTAAACGGGCAGCCTGTCGACCCGAAACGAGAATATACAGTAGCCACCATTGATTATTTGGCTGAGGGGAATGACAGGATGCCGGCTTTTCGCAGCGCGAAGCTGAAGACCTGTCCGGAGAACATGGTGTTGCGGGATTTGTTGATTGACTATATAAAAGAATGTGAGTCCGAGGGGCGTTTGGTGAAGGCCGGAGTCGAAGGAAGGATAAAGGTGTTGTAATTATGGAAAGAAGGTTGAGTCTTTTGTGTCTGCTATGCCTGATGGCAGGTTTGTTGGCAGCCCAGGATATAAAAGAATTGTATATCCTTCACACGAACGATATGCATAGTCGTATAGAGCCATTTGCTTCCGATTATCCGGATACGCTTTTGGCAGGAAAGGCCGGAGTTGTCCGTCGGGCTGCTCTTGTCAGGACGTTGCGTAAGGAGCATCCGCATCTGTTGCTCTTCGATAGCGGTGACTTTTCGCAGGGGAGTCCTTACTATAATCTCTTTAAAGGCGAAGTGGAGATTAAGTCGATGAACGAAATGGGATATGATGCCGTAACGATAGGCAATCATGAATTCGATTTCGGGCTTGAGAATATGGCACGCTTGTTCGGCATGGCGCGTTTTCCTGTCGTATGTGCAAATTATGAAGTGACAGGTACTCCGCTCGAGGGACTGGTAAAGGAATATGTGGTTGTCCGGCGTGAAGGGATGCGTATCGGGGTGTTCGGATTGGGTGCCGAACTTGACGGACTGGTGGCTCATGCCAATTACGAAGGGGTAAGATTCGAGGATCCGGTGGTGGAAGCCGACCGGGTGGCACGGTTGCTTAAGGAGGAAGAACATTGTGACATGGTGGTCTGTCTTTCTCACTTGGGATGGGAAGGTGAGCCCTATTCAGATGTAGAGTTGATAGAGAATACGCGCAATATTGATATTGTATTGGGCGGACATTCGCATTCTTACTTTGAGTCGCCCAAGGTTTATAAAAATCTGGATGGAATGGATGTCCCTCTCCAGCAGATGGGGAAACACGCGGCGTTTGTAGGGTGGATGTCGGTGAAACTGCAAAAGGAAAAATGATTTTATGAAAAGGAAAGATATGAACTGGTTAGGTATATGCTTGCTTTTCATCGGTCAGGCGATGATGGCGCAGTCTCCCGCCCTTCGGTTGCATGCCGGAGACGAGGCGGCATGCAATAAGTGGGTGGATGAACAGATGGCTTCGATGACATTGAAAGAAAAGGTCGGACAGCTGTTTGTCCATACGGTGGCACCGCTTACCACCCAGGCAAACAGAAAGAATATCGAGCGGGCGGTTCGTGAATACAAGATTGGCGGTCTGCTTTTCTCCGGCGGAGATGTCCGCAAACAGATTCAGCTGACCAATTATGCGCAGGGGTTGGCATCTGTCCCCTTGATGATAACGTTTGACGGAGAGTGGGGATTGGCCATGCGCCTGAAGGGAACGCCGTCTTTCCCCCGCAATCGGGGGTTGGGATGCATCCGGGAGGACTCACTGATTTATGCTTACGGGCGTGAGGTAGCTCGCCAGTGCCGGGAAATCGGCGTGCAGGTGAATTTTGCTCCGGTGGCGGATGTGGACAACAACCCTCGTAATCCGGTTATCAATACGCGCTCTTTTGGTAGTGACCCTCGGGAAGTGGCCCGCAAGGTGGTGGCGTATTGCCGCGGACTGGAAGACGGAGGTGTTTTGTCTGTATGCAAACATTTTCCCGGGCATGGAGACACCGAGACGGATTCGCATTTGTCTCTTCCTACTTTAGGCTTCGACCGCGCCCGTCTCGACAGTGTAGAGCTTTATCCGTTTCGCGAAGCTGTCCGTGCAGGAGTCGGCGGAATGATGGTCGGACATCTGAATGTTCCTGCCTTAGGCAAAAAGCCGGCTTCCATATCACCGGAAATTATTGGGATGCTGTTGAAAAAAGATTTTGGCTTTGATGGAATGGTGTTTACTGACGCTCTTGAGATGAAGGGGATATCGGGAAACGCGGATGTGTGTGCGCAGGCGCTGATTGCAGGCAATGACATGCTTTTGGCTCCGCGCAATCTGAAGCGTGAGCTGGACGGGGTAATGCGCGCTGTCAAGGCGGGGCGGCTTACGGAAGAAGAGATTGAAAAGAAGTGTAGAAAGGTTCTTACCTATAAATATATATTGGGATTGAGCAAGAAGCCTGAGGTTTCTGAGGAAAACATCATGGCTCGTCTGTGCACTCCACAGTCGGACACACTTATTGTCCGCATGAAGCAGGCTGCGGTTACTGTAGCGAAGAATGCGGATGATATGCTTCCGCTTGACTTGTCCTTGTCGGGCACGGTGTTGCTCAGCATTTCGCCTACGTTGGCCGAGAACTATCCTTTTTATCGTCGTTTGCGTGAGACTGTTTCAGTGGCATGGATGCGTGCCAATCTCGATTCCATAAGCTCACTTGAACGGCGTTTGCGCCCGGCCCAACGGGTGATTGTGGCTTTGCATACCGACAAGGTGGCTCCTTATCAGGCCTTGCTGGAGCGTTTGGCTGCTGACAAGCCGATTGTCTTGGTATGCTTTGCTTCTCCTAAGGCACTGGGAAAGATAAAGGGAGTGGTGGAAAAGACATCGGGTGTAGTTATAGCCCATTCCGGTGAAGCCGAAATACAAAGATATGTAGCGGATGTGCTGTTGGGAAAGTCAAAGGTCGACGGTCGTTTGTCCGTGCCCGTTCAGGATTTGTTTCCTGCCGGAACAGGAATTACACTTGATCCGGACAGACCGCGCCAGTATAGCCCCGCTGAATTGGGTATGGATCCAACCGTCTTGTCACGCATAGACAGCATTGCTCTTGAAGGCATCAAAGCCGAGGCTTATCCGGGGTGTCACGTACTTATCATGCGTGACGGAATGCCCGTTTATGATAAGTGTTTTGGAAAACATACTTATGAAGGAAATGATTCGGTAAATGCAAACGACATTTATGACCTTGCCTCACTGACAAAAACAACGGCTACACTTCTCGCTGTGATGAAGCTTTACGATGAAGGGCACTTTGGTCTGACCGATAGAATATCAGAGTATCTGCCGTTTTTGAAAGGAACAAACAAGAGCCGCATCACCATTCAGGATTTGCTTTTCCACGAGTCGGGCATAGCTGCCTACTATCCTTTTTATCGTGAGGCTATTGATTTGGGCAGCTGCCGAGGCGGATTGTTCCGCAAGCATGCCGATGCCCACCATCGTATCCGGATAGAAGAAGAACTTTATGCTTGTTCGGACTTCAGTTATAAACCTGAGTGGGTGTCGCGTGTGCCGTCGGCGAATTATCCGTTACAGGTGGCAGACAGCCTTTATATAAAGGAAGAATTCCGTCAGACCATGCTTGACAAGATAGCTTCCCTTCCCTTAAAAAGCCGTTCCTACCGTTATAGCTGCTTGAACTTCATGCTTCTCAAAGAATTGGTGGAGAAGATATCTGGAGTTTCCATGGATGTATACTTGGATAGTGTGTTCTATAAACCGATGGGACTTACCAATACGGCTTTTTGTCCTTTGAAATATTTCCCTAAAGAACAGATTGTCCCTACGGTTGGACAGGACTTCTTGCGCGGTCCGCTTCAGGGATATGTGCATGATGAGGCGGCAGCTTTCATGGGAGGCGTATCAGGCAATGCCGGACTCTTTTCAACCGCTCAGGATGTTGCCCGCATTTATCAGATGTTGCTTGACCGGGGGGTGTGCGGTGACCGTCGTTATCTGACGCGTGCAACGTGCGATCTTTTTTTGAAAACGAAGTCAAGGAACAGTCGCCGGGGGCTGGGCTTTGACAAGCCGGATGCAAACAATCCCGACAAAGGGCCTTGTGCAGCCGAAGCACCGGCTTCCGTGTTCGGGCATACGGGCTTTACGGGGACTTGTGCTTGGGCAGATCCGGACAATCGTCTGGTGTTTGTCTTTTTGTGCAATCGCATTTATCCTCGTCCGTTCGACCATAAGAAATTAATGAGCCTTGATATCCGCACCCGCATGCAGCAAGTGATGTATGAGTCTCTTGTAAAATCCGACAGCTATTTAGACAACGTACAAATTAAATAGATTTTGCTATGTGGATGTTACAATGAAAAGTAAAAACACTACCTTTGTAACACAGAATTAGTATTAAAATAATAACTTAACTTATTTACAACAATGGCTTACGTAATTAGTGACGATTGTATCGCATGCGGTACTTGTATCGATGAATGCCCGGTTGGTGCAATTTCTGAAGGTGACAAATATTCTATCAATCCGGATGCTTGTACAGAGTGTGGTACTTGCGCTGATGTTTGTCCTTCTGAAGCAATCCATTTGGGATAACCAGAGCAATCGTCTGTATGACAAACTAACGCAGAGCTGCTTTCCCCAAGGGGGGAAGCGGCTTTTTTATTGTCGGCTGATACGGGGAAAGGGGTGGAGTGTGCGGAAGATATGAAGGTTTCAGACTGCTTTTGGAATCTTTTGCAGATGTCTTTTAACAAAAAGGGCGGGATTCAGCCCTGTTTGTGACTTGTCTGGGCATCCTCTCGTCCGTCGGTAACAGCTCTTTAAAGAGCGGCATATACAGCTTTATCTGGTTACATTTCCCCATATATGGGTTTTTGAAGCTACATTAATGCCTTGCTTTAGAATGTCTTTAATCTTTCTCATTTTGTGTTATCCTTTTAGTTTTTATGTTTTACAACACAAAATTACGCTTTTCTGGGGATAAATGTTCGTTTTCTTCATGAAAAATCGGATGAAAAGCCTTAATAATTGATTTTAATCAAGGAAAAAGAAGAATTGGATGCGGATAAAAAAAATTTTCATCAGGTTGCGGATGAATTATTTCCTTTCATGAAGATTTTTTGAAATTCATTTTCAAAGTTTGGGGTGAAGACTTCCTTCCCTAAACTCTCGTATATCTCATCCATTGTCCAGAATCGTCCGCCGTCCAGCTCATTGCTGGGCGCGATGATGCCGTCGTAAACGGTCTTGTAGGCAAAGACCAGTTCTTTTTCCCGTTCAGATTCAAAAACGTAATGGATAAGCTTTTCAGATGTGAAGCCTTGGATGCCAAGCTCTTCATAAGCTTCACGCTTTAAGGCCGCTTCGACATTTTCTCCCAAATCAATGTGTCCGCCTACCGAGGTGTCCCATTTTCCGGGCTGTATATCTTTCCATGCAGGCCGTTTTTGCAGGTAAAGCTTCCCTTGTCTGTTGAATACATGCAGATGAACTACCGGATGAAGCAGTTTGCTCCCGTCGTGGCATTCTCCTCGTGTGGCGGCTCCCGTGAGATTTCCTTCTTCATCTACCAGCGGAAGCATTTCTCTTTCATTGTCTTTCATAGGTCATAAGGAAAGAAAAAAGAATACGCCCGTCGCTATCATCAGGCATCCGATGGCGCCATAGAACAGGCGTGCCTGTTTGCGCCCTGCGTTTTTTACGATGAACTGGGAATTGCGGGCGTCGAAAAACCAATTCCAGTTAAAGACTGCTGCCAACAGCGACAGCAGTCCTATCAGTACGAATAGAGCCTGTAAGAAATAATGCATTTCCATTATCGGGTTATTCTTGGTTGGCATCGAATTTGACACTGCGGCTTCCGTCTTCTGCCTCTTCGATATGTACATTCACCGTGTTTCCCGGCAGAAGGTCTTCCACCAGCTCCGGCCATTCGATGAAACACAAGGCTCCGCTGTAGAAATAGTCTTCGTATCCCATGTCGTATACCTCTTCCAATTTCTTTATGCGATAGAAATCGAAATGGTAGATCAGTTCGCCCGTTGTGTCAGACCGGTATTCATTGACAATGGCAAAAGTAGGAGAATTGATTACATCCGTTACACCCAGTTCTTCGCATACGGCTTTGATGAATGTCGTCTTGCCTGCTCCCATCTTTCCGTAAAAGGCGAAAACTGTATTGTCTCCCATCGAAGCGATGAACTGACGGGCCGCCTCGCGGATATTGTCGAGTGAAGTGATTTTTAATTCCATAGGTTCTGTAAATAGATTGATGGTGCAAAAGTATAACAAAAAAGGAAACCTTTGGCTGATTACTTCTATTTTTTGCATAAATAGTTTTATGCTTCATGACTTTTCAGCCTTAATTTTGTATTTCGGAAATATAAAAAATCAGTATCATGAGAAAAATTTGGTTAGCATTAGCATTTTTAGGTTTCTTGTCCGTGCAGGCACATGCACAGTGGAAGCCGGTAGAAGGGAAAATCAAGACCCGGTGGGCGGAGCAAGTAAATCCGGATAACGTTTTGCCGGAGTATCCTCGTCCCATTATGGAGCGTGCGGAGTGGAAGAACCTGAATGGCTTGTGGGAATATGCCATCATAGAGAAAGGAAGCCATACCCCGACATTTTTTGACGGGCAGATATTGGTGCCTTTTGCCGTGGAGTCGTCGCTGTCGGGAGTCGGCAAAAGAGTGGGAGAGTCGAAGGAACTGGTTTATCGCCGTACTTTTGATGTCCCTTCTGCTTGGAAAGGAAAAAAAGTTCTTCTGCACTTCGGAGCCGTTGACTGGAAAGCTGATGTTTGGGTGAACGGCATCAAAGTCGGCAGTCATACGGGAGGATTCACACCCTTCTCCTTTGATATAACCGGAGCATTGCAGTCAAAAGGAGACAATACCCTGCTCGTAAAGGTGTGGGATCCTACCGACAAAGGATTTCAGCCGCGGGGAAAGCAAGTGTCCGACCCGAACGGCATCTGGTATACCCCGGTGACAGGAATCTGGCAGACTGTGTGGCTTGAGCCGGTGAACGCTTCTCATATTGATGAGCTGCGCATCACGCCCGACATTGACAATAATCTGCTTTATTTAGATCCGGTGATGGAAAATGCTACAGCCGATGATTTGGTGGAAGTTGCCGTATGGGACGGACAGACACAGGTGGCATCCGGAAAGAGCATCAACGGCGAAACCGTACAGATAGAGATGCCGGAAGATGTCAAGCTGTGGTCGCCCGCTTCTCCCTTCCTGTATACGCTGCGGATAACGCTGAAACACCAGGGGAAAGAAGTTGACAAAATATCCAGTTATGCGGCAATGCGCAAGTTTTCTTCCCGTCGGGATGCCGACGGCATCGTGCGTCTGGAGCTGAACAACAAGCCTTTGTTCCAGTTTGGTCCTTTGGACCAGGGATGGTGGCCTGACGGACTTTACACCGCGCCTACGGATGAAGCCCTTGTATATGATATCCAAAAGACAAAGGATTTCGGCTTTAACATGATTCGCAAGCATATCAAGGTGGAGCCGGCCCGTTGGTATACACATTGTGACCGGTTGGGAATCATCGTATGGCAGGATATGCCGAGCGGAGACCGTAATCCGGAGTGGCAGAACCGCAAATATTTCGACGGAACAGAGATGAAACGCTCGTTTGAGTCGGAGTCTTGCTACCGGAAGGAATGGAAAGAAATCATGGACTGCCTGTATTCTTATCCTTGCATCGGCACTTGGGTTCCGTTTAACGAGGCATGGGGACAGTTTAAGACTCCCGAAATTGCGGAATGGACGAAGCGTCACGATCCTTCCCGTCTTGTAAATCCGGCCAGCGGCGGCAATCATTACACTTGCGGGGATATGCTCGACCTGCACAACTATCCTGCTCCTGAAATGTATCTGTACGACGCTCAGCGTGCCACGGTGCTCGGTGAGTATGGCGGTATAGGATGGGTCGTAAGCGGGCATATCTGGGAGCCGGACCGCAATTGGGGATACGTGCAGTTCAACTCTTCGAAAGAAGTGACCGATGAATATGTGAAATATGCCGATATGCTTTACCGTCTGGCCTTGCGAGGATTCTCGGCGGCAGTATACACCCAGACGACGGATGTGGAAGTAGAAGTGAACGGACTGATGACATACGACCGCGAAGTGATTAAAGTGGATGAGAAACGCGTTCGGGAAATAAATGAGAAGCTGTGCAATTCATTGAATCGTTAGCCTGTTTATAGTGGAGGACGGCACGGAAAATTCTTTTTGTCAAAAGAAGGATTTCCGTGCTCCTTTCTTTAAAGAAAATGTTTACCTTTGTTCTATGAAAAATCAGAATCCTTTGTACCTGTTTGTCCTGTCATTGTTTTTTTTGACCGTGACTGTAAAAGTTGCGGCAGAGGTTCCTTTTTATTATTACTTCAGGACTCTTGATACCAAGTCAGGACTCTCGCACAGTACGGTCAATGTTCTGCTTCAGGATTGCCGCGGATTTATGTGGATGGGCACAAAGGACGGACTGAACAGATACGATGGATTGTCTTTCCGGGTATTCCATAAAGAAAATTCCGGATTGGGAAACAATTCCGTTACTGCCCTTCATGAAGATGGGGATGGAAATATATGGGTCGGGACAGATGCCGGAATATACATATACAGTCCCGGTCGCGAAGATTTTTCTTATTTTGACAAGATTCCTTCGGGTATGGATAGCCGGATAAATCGTTCTGTAACCTGCATCGCTTCCGACGGGCAGGGAAATGTATGGATGACGGCTGACGGTGAGGGACTCTTTTGTTATGACAAGAAGCTCGATAGCTTGAAGACCTGCATTGATTATGCGGAAGAGTCTTTGCCCAACATAACTCATTTCTGGCTTGACGAGGATGGTGTGTGGATAGGAAGTTATGAGGATAATCTGTATCTTTATGAAGAGAAATCCGGCATAAAAGGGTTTAGAGACAATGAGGGGCGTGAACCTTTCAGGGGAAAAATAATCAATGCTGCGGCAAAAGGAATGCACAACTGCCTGTATGTGGCGGCTTCGGACGGGCTTTGGGAGATTAATCTGACGACCCGCAAGGTGCGGAATCTGTTGAAAGGATACGTTCGCAGTGTCTGTCTGCGGACGGACACGGAGCTATGGGCCGGAACAGAGCAGGGACTTTACATTTATGACTTGCAGAAAGACACCTGCATCCATCTGACGACTTCGGTTTCTGATGACCGTTATGCGCTTTCAGACAATGCAATCTATTCTGTATTCAAGGATAAGGAAGGGGGCATGTGGATAGGCTCTTATTTCGGTGGGGTGAACTATTATCCTTGTCAGTACACTTATTTTGAAAAATATTATCCGCACGACGGAATGCTCTATATGGGACGCCGTGTGCGCGAGTTTTGTGCAGACAGTGACGGGATGATCTGGATAGGGACTGAAGACAAAGGTCTGTTTCATTTTAATCCTTCCGACGGTTCGCTCAAGCCTTTCACTCATCCCGACTTGTATCACAACATTCATGGCTTGTGTCTGGACGGGAACTCCTTGTGGGTGGGGACTTTTGCCGGAGGATTGAACCGGATTGACCTGCATACCCGTCGGCTGAAGCATTATGGCAAGGGGGATGCCCCTAATACGCTGAACGCTGACAATGTGTTTTCGGTATACAGAAGCAGCACGGATGAAATATGGGTGGGCACAACATCTGGACTGCTGCGGTATAATCGTGCGACGGATGACTTTACGCGCATAAGGCAGGTGGGAAATGTCTTTGTGTATGACATTCTGGAAGACAGCTCCGGGCGTCTGTGGATAGCCACCTATTCAGACGGTGTGTTTTGTTATGACATCCCGCATGGGGAGTGGAGAAAATACGGCTGGCAGGCGAATGATTCCACTTCGCTGCCTTACAATAAAGTGATAAGCATTTTTGAAGACAGCCGGAAGCGGCTGTGGTTTATGACACAGGGGGCGGGATTCTGCCGGTATGTTCCTGAGACGGACGGTTTTGTCCGCTATGATATGTCAGACGGGTTCCCGAGCAACATCGTTTATAAGATGCTGGAAGACGACAACGGCCTGTTATGGTTGTCAACGAACGACGGTCTGGTCTCTTTTCAGCCTGAGACGGAGATAAAACACATATATACTACGGCCAACGGGCTGTTGGATAACCAGTTTAATTACCAGTCGGGTTATAAGGATGAAAAGGGAAAACTGTATTTGGGCAGTATAAACGGATTTGTTTCTTTCGAGCCTTCCACTTTTACCCGGAGCAAACAGATTTCTCCTATTGTGCTGACGGATTTTTTCCTATACAATAAGCGGCTTCCGATAGGGTCAAAAGATTCTCCCTTGCAGGAAAGTGTTACGCTGTCGGATGCCATTACACTGGAGGCAGACCAGAATATGTTTTCTTTGCGGGCTTTGGTGCTGAGTTATCAGGCGCCTTTGTCGAATAAGGTGCTTTATAAACTGGATGGATTCGATAAGGAATGGTTTTTGCTGGACAATGCCGATTCGCGTATCAGCTATTCCAATCTTCCTTACGGCAGCTATACGCTTCGCGTTCGTGGTACCAATAGCGACGGAGTATGGAATCCGTCAGAAAAAACCTTGCGGATAAGAGTCCGCCCGCCCTTTTATCTGTCGGGAGTGGCCTATGCCGTCTATTTCATTTTGTCGGTCGGAATGGCGCTGGCGTTTGTCCGTTATTTCCGCAGGCGCAATCTCCGCAGGCATCAGATGGCAATGGAAAAACTGGAATATGAGAAGGAACGCGAACTGTATGCGGCAAAAATAGATTTCTTTACGAATGTGGCGCACGAAATCCGCACACCTCTTACTCTGATTAAAAGTCCGCTTGAAAATGTCCTTTCGTCGGGGCATGTGGATGATGCCGTGAAAGATGACCTTGAAATCATGGATATGAACACCAACCGCCTGCTCGACCTGGTTAACCAGTTGCTCGATTTCCGCAAGACTGAGACAAAAGGTTTCCAACTGAACTTCGCGGATTATAATATCTCAGACATTTTCGGCAAGACATACATACGGTTTACACCTTTGGCAAAGGAAAAGGGACTGGATTTTACCGTCGAAGCGGTAGACAACCTGCATGCGGCGGTAGATAAGGAAGGGTTTACGAAGATTGTCAGCAATTTGCTTACGAATGCGGTGAAGTATGCCGAAACTTATATCCGTGTGGAACTGAAACGGAGTGAGGATGGAAAGTCTTTTTCACTCGAGATAACGAACGATGGAAAGGTGGTTCCTCCGGCCATGCGGGAGGAAATCTTCAAGCCCTTCATTCAATATCGGGAGGATGGCTCTTACAAAGCTCCCGGAACCGGCATCGGACTGGCGTTGGCACGCTCGTTGGCAGAGCTTCATGGCGGCACGTTGAGGATGGATGACTCGTCAGAATGCAACCGTTTCATCCTCACGCTTCCGCTTTATCAGGAGAAAGCCTTGCATCTGATGCGGAAAGAGACGGAGGAAACGGCGGTGAAAACGGAAGAAGCAGCCGGAAGTTCTCAGTCAGGATTGCGGTATACGCTGCTGATTGTCGAGGACAACGCCGAGTTGCGCCGTTTCTTGCAGCGGCGGTTGTCCGATTCTTACCGGATATTGTGCGCAGCCAACGGAGTGGAGGCTCTGAATGTCTTGCGCAATGCGGTGGTAAACCTGATTCTTTCCGATGTGATGATGCCGGAGATGGATGGCCTGGAGCTGTGTGATCGGGTGAAATCGGATTTGGACTACAGTCATATTCCCGTCATACTCCTTACAGCCAAGACTACTTTGCAGTCGAAAATGGAAGGACTGAATGCCGGAGCGGACGCATACGTGGAGAAACCGTTCTCGATGGACTATCTGAAAGTGTGTATATCCAGTTTGCTGAAGAACCGGGAACAGCTCCAGGCTGCGTTTATGCACGCTCCTTTCGTGCCGACAAACAGTATAGCCATCAGCAAGGCCGATGAAGATTTCCTGAAGAAGCTGAACGAGGTGGTGCAGGCCAATATACAGAATCCGGATTTCAGTATGATAGACCTGGCCGACCAGTTGTGTATGAGCCGTTCGAGCCTGAACCGGAAGATTAAGGGCATACTCGATGTGACTCCCAACGACTACATCCGCATAGAACGCCTGAAGAAAGCAGCCCAACTCTTGCAGGAAGGCACGTGCAAGATAAATGAAGTATGCTATATGGTAGGATTCAACACCCCGTCTTATTTTGCCAAATGTTTCCAGAAACAGTTCGGCGTGCTGCCGAAAGACTTTGCGGGGAGCGGAAGATAGCTTATTAACTAAAAAAGATAGTGACAATGAAACGAATATTGGTATGGATTATGCTTTTCTGCCTTTGCCCGGCGGGCATATGGGCGGATGATTACCGCTTTGAGCGGAGTGTTCCCTATCGCAGTGTGCCTTCGGGCGATGCGTATGCCGATTCATTGTGCCGGCTTGACATTGCCTGGCCGGCGGATGCGACGGATGCTCCTGTTGTGGTATGGTTTCATGGCGGCGGGCTGACGGGAGGAAGCCGCGAGATTCCCCCTCAACTGTTGGCCGATGGTCTGGTTGTAGTGGGAGTGGAATACCGTTTGTCTCCCCGGGCGGCTATATCGGAAATACTGGATGATGCCGCCGCTGCGGTGGCGTGGACAATGGAAAATATTGCCCGCTATGGGGGAAGCGCCGACCGGATTTATCTTTCCGGCCATTCTGCCGGGGGATATCTGATAGATATGGTGGGATTGGACAAAAGTCTGCTGGGCAAATACGGAAAGGATGCCGACCGGATTGCAGGCTTGATACCGTGCAGCGGGCAGGTGATAACCCATTTCGAAACGCGCCGACAGATGGGAATGTCGCCTTTGCAGCCGCTGATTGACCGGACGGCCCCGCTCTTTCATGTGCGGAAAGATTGCCCGCCCATTCTGATACTGTCGGGCGACCGCGAACTGGAGCTTTACGGACGGTATGAAGAGACCGCATACTTTTACCGTTTGCTGAAACTGGTGGAGCATCCCGATGTAACGCTTTACGAACTCGACGGATATGATCATGGGAATATGCCGCTGGCTTCCTTTCCCCTGATTCTGCAGTTTGTCAGAAAGCATGAAAAGGGAAGATGACAGGCGGTTGTTTCCTGATGCTTCTGTTGCTTTACGGCGGAGTCTGGTCATAAACATGATTGGACTCCGCCGTAAATGTTTTTTGCCGTGTAGAAATTGATTCGGATGCTTGCCATAATTTTGTTTGGTGCCTGTTTTTATGAGGCATGGACTTATGGAAAGATGAAACGATTCTGTCTTGTCATGCAACAATTCTTTCATTGTTTAGGAAAATGCGGAGGAATCTCTGTTTTGGATGTTTTGTTTCATGATTTGCGCTGTTTGTTGTTTTTTGTAGAATCGTTGATTACTACATTTGCGATGCGTAATTACATGGAGATAAAAGGATCCTGATCTTTGTTTTTAAATTCGCAATTTTATAGTAATTAAATCTAATCTATTTTGGACATGAGTAAAAAATTATTGTGTTTATGTCTTATGCTTTTTACGCTGAGCATTCAGGCGCAAAATGTGAAGATGACCGGTAATGTGGTCGATGTAGACGATCTCCCTCTAATAGGAGTAAATGTGGTTGTCAAGGGAACTACCGTGGGTACGACTACAGATTTGGACGGAAACTTTGTGCTAGAAGGAAAACATGGGGATATTCTGGTTTTTTCTTATATAGGAATGGTTTCGCAGGAAGTGGAATTTAAAGGGCAGCCCTTGAGAATAGTTTTGAAAGATGATGCCGAAGCACTCGATGAAGTGGTTGTAATCGGATATCAGACAGTGAAGAAATCGGATTTGACGGGTGCTGTCGCCGTTGTGGACGCCAAGGAAATGAAAAAGAGCGCGGCAGGAACCATTACCAGTCAGCTGCAAGGTCTGGCTACCGGTATCAATGTTCGCAGCACGGGGCGTGCAGGCGAAGATGCTTCCATTGAGATCCGCGGTATTGGTTCTTTGAGCGACAACAGTCCGTTGTGGATAGTCGACGGAATGATTGCGAATCCGGGAGTTGACTTCAATCCGGCGGATATTGAGTCCATTCAAATCTTGAAGGATGCCTCGGCGGCCGCCATCTATGGTTCGCGTGCCGCAAACGGTGTGATTATCGTTACCACTAAGAAGGGTAAAGAAGGCCCGATGAAAGTCGGAGTCAGCATAAAGGAGACATTGGAATGGAGTCCGAAATACGATTTGATGAGTGCGGCTGAATACAGGAAATATAATGATATGGCTTACAATGAAGCCATAAAGAACGGCGTTGCCAGCATTACGACCCTTCAGCAGCATTCCGAATTCGATACCGACTGGCAGGATGAAGTGTTCAAGACGGCGCTAGTGCAGGACTATAACGTGTCTTTGTCTGGTGGCGGTGAATCGGGCAACTATTATGTGTCAGCGGGATATTATAACAACGATGGCGTTTCATACGGCAATAATTTCGACCGTTATAGTTTCCGTGTAAATACCACCGGCAAGAAAGGATGGTTTTCTTTTGGTGAAAATCTGGCCTATTCGTTGACAAACAAGGATCCTTTGCAGACAAATCCCTACAATGATGTCGTGCGTATGATGCCTACGATACCGGTGTATGATGAAAATAATCCGGGCGGATATGGATATGGCGATGCCGCCAAGTATAATACATTCGGCACAAACCCGATAGCCCGTGAGAATCTGGAGAAGATGCACGAGCGTCAGAATCGTTTGAACGGCTCCTTGTGGTTGGAATTCAAGCCTTTTGACTTCCTTTCGTATAAGTTTAATGGAGGTATCGACCTTTATTTCTATGAAAAATCATGGTTCAGAGGCGAGGGTAACTGGACGCAGAATCAGGAACACCGTGATCCGGAAAGCCAGAAACAGCGTGACAACACCTATAATATGTTGGTGGAACATACGTTGAATTTTAATAAGGATTTCGGAAAACATCATGTAGATGCGGTAGTCGGTACTACTTACCAACATCATGAATGGGAAGGTCTGTGGGCTTCACGCTTGAATTTCCCGATGCTTGGCTATGAAGAATATCTGGAGGTGCTGAACGCAGGAAAAGGTAATCAACAGAATACGAACAGCATCAGCGAGAATGCGATGATTTCTTATCTGGGACGCGCGAATTATATCTATGATGACAAGTATTATTTGACGGCGACTTTCCGCCGCGATGGTACTTCACGCTTGGCGAAAGAAAACCGTTGGGGAAATTTCCCTTCTTTCTCGGCTGCTTGGAGAATCTCAAAGGAGAAATTTTTTAAGGTATCGTGGATTGACGACTTGAAGATTAGAGGAAACTGGGGGCGCTTGGGTAATTCTTCTATCGGTGATTGGGATTATCTTGGTACGATAAATCAAAGTTTGGTAACCATTATCGGAGGGGTTCCTGTATCAGGAGCTGCGCAAGTTAAGTTGGTCAACAGCGACTTGGTTTGGGAGACAAAAGAAACGATGAACTTTGGTCTCGATGCGGCTTTCCTGAACCAGCGGCTGAATGTGAGCGCTGAATATTATGTGTCTAAAACTTCGGATGTCTTGACTGACATGCCTATCGCTCTTTCTACCGGTAATCAAGAGGGAGCACCAAAGGCGAATGCGGCAAGCTTGAAGAATCAAGGTTTTGAAATGACCATAGGATGGAGAGATCAGGTTGCAGACTTTAAATATAATGTGAGCTTGAGCATGACGACTTTGAAGAACGAAGTTACGGATTTGGGATACGACAAGCCTTATGTTATTTCAGGACAGGCTATCAGTAAGCCGGGAGAACCGTTAGGTATGTTTTATCTTTATAAGACGGATGGTCTGTTCAGAACACAGGCTGATATTGACAACTATGTAAACTCAAAAGGTGAACCGATTTTGATTAATGAAAAACGACCTCAACTGGGTGATGTAAGATATGTGAATACGGATGACGATACGAATATCACCGCTAATGACCGTCAGATTTGCGGCAGCCCGTGGGCGAAATTGCAGACTTCCCTGATTTTTAATGCGGAGTGGAAGAATTTTGATTTGAGCATGATGTGGTATGGGCAGTTTGGAAACAAAATTTATAATGTAGATCGTTGGCAGGGCCGTTTGTTCTCTGACAATTCTAATTATATCCGTTTTGACAAGGGAGAAGAGCCTTATCAGGAAAATCCTAATTCAAGTACACCTCGTATTATTTACGGTGACCAAAGAAACTCGTGGGATAGCGACCGTTTCTTGGAGAATGGTTCTTATTTCAGGTTGAAGAATATTTCTTTGGGCTATACATTTAAGAAAAGTTTCTTGACCAACTATGGAATAGACAATTTACGCTTGTATGTAACAGGAAGCAATCTGATAACAATTACTGGATATAGCGGACTTGACCCGGACTTTGTTAACACAGATGTATGGAATCGTGGAACATGCAGCTTTGCTTTCCCCAATACACGCTCTGTAATGTTCGGTTTGGATTTAACCTTTTAATTGATAACCTAAAGAAAATATGATGATGAAAAATATATATAAGTTTTTGATGTGCGGTGCTTTTGCTTTATGCACCGGATGTAGTGGAGACTTGTTGGATATAGACAATCCGAATGAAGTTACTATACCTACTTTTTGGAATAAGGCTGAAGATGCAGAAGCAGGGGTGAATGCTTGTTATAGTGCTTTATATAAAGAGCCTACTTGGATGCGGTGGCTTTCTTTCCGTTATGATTTGACTTCCGACGAGGGATGGAGTTCTTCTCCTTGGATTGAATTGGGAGATTGGACGCGCTTCTTGTATTCTAACTATAACTTTAATGAAGGAAACAACCAACATTGGGAGTTTTTCTATATGGGCATATTCCGTTGTAATCAGGTCTTGAAATATGTTCCTAACATAGAAATGGATGAAACGGAAAAGAATCAAGTGTTGGCTCAAGCCTCATTCATGCGTGCTTTATGGTATTTCCAGATAAATTTGCTTTGGGAAAAAGGTACGTTGGTTCTTGAACCGGTTGAGGCTGGATACAGACCAAAAGATGCGTCTGAAGCTGAAATTTGGGCGCAGATAGAAGAAGACTTGTTGTTTGCCGATAAATATCTGCCAGAATCATGGGATGCGGAGAATGTGGGACGTGCAACAAAAGGTGCGGCAAAAGCTCTTTTAGGAAAAGCTTATATGCAGCAGCATTTGTACGACAAGGCTAAAGAGCAATTTTCTTGGCTGATAGAAAGAGAAGGGACATTGTATGGCTTGATAGATAACTGGGTGGATAATTTTACCGACTTGGATGAAAACAACAAGGAAGGCATTTTTGAAATCCAGTTTGATGATACCAACAAGGGGGGAACCGGTAACGATGCAAGCATGGCGACGGGTTTCCAGCGTACGCAGTTCTATGCTCCGAGCGGAATTGGTTGGGGAGACGGAAAGGCCAGACGGTGGCTGGTCGATGAATTCCTGAAGGAAAAGCGGGAAGACGGTAAGAATGACATCCGTTTGTATAATAGCATTCTGTATCACGGCTTTTCAAAGGACTTTCCGGATGAGTCACGAAAGTATTATAATATAGCAGATGCGGATAATGATGAGCAATGGAATAGTTGGGGGAAGGATCCGGAAGATTGTTACATCCGTAAATATAGCACTTCGTATTATCGGGAAGTGGAAGATTACTTTGCCCGGAACAATTATAGAATTATGCGCTATGCAGATATTCTGTTGAACTATGCTGAATGTATCGTTGAAACGGACGGACTGGTATCGGATGCTGCCAAATATGTGGACCAAGTAAGAACGCGTGTAGGACTTGCCAAGTTGGAAGACAGTCAATGGGCTTCTTGTCTTTCGTCAAAAGACGCTTTCTTGAAGCGTTTGCAGATGGAAAGAACGTTGGAATTGTGTTTTGAAGGTTGGAGATGGGCTGATTTGAAGCGTTGGGGATTGTTGGATTCTCAGGCAGGAATCGATGAATTGAAGTCCCGCGATGCCGATTTCAATAATTTTGTGATAGGAAAGCATCGTCGTTTGCCTATCCCGCAATCTGAAATCGACCAAAGTGAAGGGCAGTTGACCCAGAATCCGGAGTATTAATCATAAGGGTGCACCATGATGTTTGGGGAATTCGTGGTGCGCCTCTTATTTTCTTTAATTTGAAAGTGATGAAAACACATTATTTAATATGTCTTTTGGTAGGGGGAAGCTTGAGTATGGCTAATGCTCAAAATATAGACAATCCGGTGCTGCCTGGAGTGGCAGATGCCGGAGTTGTCAAGTATAATGGCAAATATTTTATTGGTGGTGTCAATACGTTTGGCGACTTTTATGTATCCGATGATTTAATGCATTGGGGAAAGCCCATTCATGTTGTATCGATGGATAATGAATGGACGAAAGATACGGGGGCCGGAGACAATCAGATTCATGCCAATAACATGCTTTATCTGAACGGGCAGTTTCATCTGTATTGGTCAGTGAACTATTGGGGGAAGGACAGACATGCCGTACATATTGTCCATGCCCAAAGTGATGATGTGTTAGGCCCTTATAAAGAGCCGGTTAAGGCAACTTGGATGGATAACCGGATTGACCCGCATGTCTTTAAGGACGATGACGGACAATTATATATGTATATGGTTCGCTTCACAGACGGAAATACGATATGGGGGCGCAAAATGAAAAATCCGGAGGAGTTTGCCGGAGAGCCGGTCTGTCAGTTTGCTTCTTTGCCTGATACATGGGAAACGATGGATAATAGAGTGGCCGAGGGTCCATGGGTCATAAAGTATCGTGGAAGGTATTATATGATGTATAATGCCAATCATACGGCAACGGACTGGGGGAATTATCAGTTGGGAGTGGCTGAAGCGGATTCTCCTTTGACTTTTCAGAATGGTGGTAAATACAGTTATCCTGTGGTAAAGTCTAATCAAGTAGATTTGGAAGAGGATTATCCAGATATCTTGAGGCTGCATTCTTTGGATTTTGCTTATACGGAGCAATCTCCCGAATACGGATGGGAAAAGACGGATTTTGATGATACAGATTGGATGCGGGGTGAAACGGGTTTTTCGTCGGTCAGTATAGAAGGGTCTACCGTGCGGAAACAGAAGACGGTATGGAAGTCTGCTCGGTTATGGCTGCGCAAGAACTTTATGGCGGGTGATTTGAATCATAATTATGCCTTACGTGTCAATCATGCTGGGGCTACAAAGATTTATCTGAATGGCTCATTGATTTATCAAAAGGACAAAGCCGATTATTGCATACTTAATTTGGATGAAGCGCAATTAAAGAATTTGCGCAATGGAAACAATTTGCTTGCCGTTGAAACCTCCAAAGGAGAGAAGGGCAATTTCTTTGATGTAGCTTTATTTGATATGGATGGTGATAAGGCGGAGAATATCTTGTTTTCTCCGGGGCAGCCTAATATTGTGAGAGGCGTAAACGGTTTTGAATGGTGGTTGGTGTATATGGCTAACAAGAATGCCGAAGCGCGGGGACAGTATATAGATCGTATACATTTTTTCGATAAGACATTATATGTTGATGGAATAACGGATAAGAAAACGGAAGGTTATCATCCGGAACCGGGAAAACCGACATATAGTGATGTCTTTGATGATGCGGCACGCTCGAAAAATCACTGGCACTGGGAAGATGGCTCTGTCTGGACTGTGGCAGATGGTGAATTGACGGCGACTCCCTCCGCTTTGTCGCAAGCTTTGATAAAGGATGGTCGTGCCGCTTGCACTTATCTGTTTGAGGTTGGCGTGAATACACAGGCGGAAGCGGGGGCGACAGTCTGGTGGAAAGATAAGCGTAATTACATGAGGATAGGGCTTGATGCCGGGCAAAACATTTGGTATCTTCTTGTAAGTCGCGACGGAGTGGAACATAAGCAGAGTTTTCCTTTGCCTTCCGATTTTAAGTGGGGAGTATACCATTCTTTACGTACCGAGCGGAATATGGATTGTCTGAAAGTCTGGATAGATGAGATACCGGCTCCCGGGCAGTTCTTGTTTACCGGCCTGACGGATGAAGCGGGCATTCCGGGGGTTTTCTCCGTTGGTGGCCCGAGTGCTTTCGATGGTGTGACTTATACAATCGGCTTTGATGACTTTGATGCGGTGATGCCACATTGGGAAACACTGGAAGGAAGTTATGTGCAGACGGACGAAGGGCTGCAAACGCAGTCGGAGAAGGCGGTCGCCATTAAGGGGGAACTGTTGGAAGATTATGAGTTTGATGTGCAGATAACGAATCATTCGGATGAAGGTACGGCAGGAATTCTCCCATTGTATATAGATTCCCAAAATTATGTAAAAGTGGGATTGGATGCCGTGAAGCGTCAGCTTGAAGTGGTCATGGTGAAAGAAGGTAAGGCTGTTCAACAATGGAGTCGTCCGCTTGCGCATTTGCAGACGCTGTATGCCGATGTAAAGTATACAGACTTTATAGAAAAGGGATACCGTATGCCGTCTCCCACATGGCTGGATGCCGTTTATCTGAACCGCCGTGCGGTAGACGGAGAGGATGGACTTGTTGAAAATATGTTTTCAAATTTTAATATTGAATATTTGAAGCAGGGAAAATGGTGTCCGTTACCTATAAAAAATGTAACTTTAGCCGAGAATCCGATGTATAATAAGGCGGCTTTCGAACCGATAAAGGCGGAGGGATTCCGCTTTGTCAACAGGAATGCGGAAGACTTGAAGCGCCATATCTATAAGATTCGTATAGGGGAACTGTTTAAGGACTCTTATAACGTGCGGGCTGTAAGGCGGAAAAACAAGCTTTATCTGTTTGTGGACGGGAGGGAGATCGGGACTTTTCCTGTCGATTATGCCGGGTCGCGTGTGGGCTTGTATTCTGAAAACGGCAAAGTGTCTTATAATGGGATATTGTATTATCATATAGCTGAATAGATGTTTATGGATAAAATACTAAATTTGGGGATGATATTGGCTCTTTTCCTTTTGATGTCGTGTGGAGGGGCCGGAAAGAACGACCAGAAGGTGGAGCAAAAAGATACGTTGACGGTGCTGGATGAAAGGGTGACCTTGGCCGACCCGTTCATCATGCTGTATCAGGGGACTTATTATGCGTATGGAACGAACGCAGACGACGGCATTGAGGTCTATGTGTCCGATGATTTGCGGAACTGGAGGCGGAAAGGACTGGCCTTGACTAAGGGGGATGTGTGGGGAGACCATTGGTTTTGGGCTCCGGAAGTATACGAAATCAACGGATTGTTCTATATGTATTATTCCGCTGAAGAGCATATTTGTGTCGCGACAGCCCAATCTCCGTTGGGGCCGTTTAAGCAAGCGGTCAAGAAGCCTATGATTGAAGGTGAAAAGTGTATTGACAATTCTTTGTTTGTGGATGAAGACGGCAGGGCTTATCTGTTTTTTGACAGGTTTAATGACGGATTAAATATTTGGGTTGCGGAGTTGGAAGAGGATTTGGCGACGATAAAAGAGCATACGATGCATCCGTGTATCCATGTTTCTCAGGCTTGGGAGGAGGTTTGGCCGAGGGTGAACGAAGGTTCTTTTGTTATAAAGCATAAAGGAATGTATTATATGACTTATTCGGCAAACAGTTATGAAAGCCAGTTCTATGGAATCGGTTGCGCTGTTACTGATGATATCATGGGGCAATGGAAGAAATATGAAGATAATCCACTACTTCAGAAACCGGAAGGTTTGGTGGGAGTCGGACATAGTGCGATGTTTACGGATAAGAAAGGGAATATGCGCATCGTTTACCATGCCCATAAAGATTCGCTGAACATACATCCCCGCGCGATGTATATCGGAAAAGTTGATTTTATTCAGGTAGACGGCAAGGACAAGATGAGGATAAGCAAGGATTATCTGATTCCACGTTTGATTAAATAGTAAAAAGTGAGTATATGAAGTTTAAGTATTTATTGTTAGGATTGTTTGCTTCGGCAAATTTGTATGCGGCTGATTTTTATGTCAACCCGGTGGTAAATTACAGCCTCCCTGATCCGACTGTGATAAAGGGCGATGACGGCTATTTTTATCTTTATGCAACGGAAGATATTCGTAACTTACCCATTCACCGTTCAAAGGACTTGGTGAACTGGGAACTGGTAGGAACGGCGTTTACAGAAGAGACCCGACCTGATTTTGAACCGGACGGGGGACTGTGGGCACCGGATATAAATAAGATTGGAGACAAGTATGTGCTCTATTATTCCATGTCGGTATGGGGAGGAGAATGGACTTGCGGCATCGGTTGTGCGGTGGCAGACAGTCCTTCTGGCCCGTTTACCGACTGCGGGATGATGTTTCGCAGCAACGGAATCGGGGTTCAAAACTCTATTGACCCTTTCTATATAGAAGATGGCGGGAAGAAATATCTGTTTTGGGGGAGCTTCAGCGGAATTTATGCGATAGAACTGGCTGACGACGGCTTGAAAATCAAGTCGGGAGAGAAGCCGAAACAGATAGCGGGCAAGGCATACGAGGGCACTTATATACACAAGCACGGAGGATATTATTATCTGTTTGCTTCTGTAGGCTCATGCTGTGAAGGTTTGAACAGTACATACACCACGGTTGTAGGGCGTTCCAAGAATTTGTTCGGCCCTTACGTTGACAAGCAGGGACGGAACATGCTGGACAATCATCATGAAATCCTCATACACAAGAACGAGGCTTTTGTCGGAACAGGCCATAACTCGGAGATTGTAACCGACAACGCCGGGAATGACTGGGTGTTTTATCATGCCGTGAGTGTGGCGAATCCGGACGGACGTGTACTGATGTTGGATAAAGTATGCTGGAAAGACGGGTGGCCTTATGTGGAGACTGCTTCTCCTTCGTTGAAATCAGAAAAGCCGGTATTATAAGAATTTTTTGACAATGGGAAAAATATTTTTGCTGCCAGTGATGGGTCTGTTTGCCTTATGCGGATGTGTCGGGCAGGCAGACAAGAGAAATTTTGTGGAGGAGGGGAAGGAAATTTGCTTTGCCGATCCCACCGTTATCAGGGAAAACGGGAAATTTTATCTGACGGGAACGGGGGACAATCATCCGCAAGGTTTTACGATGCTTGAGTCTGAAGACTTGAAGACATGGCATGTCGCGTCGGGTGATTCTGTGCAATACATTCTGAAGGAAGGTGAACAGGTTTTCGGTGACAAGGGATTCTGGGCTCCTCAATGGTTCAAGGATGACGCGGGCGGAGGAAAAGTTTATTTTACCTATACGGCAAACGAGCAGACTGTACTGGCCGAGGCCGCTACATGGCAGGGGCCGTTCCGCCAGGACGAGGTGAAGCCGATTGACGGAAGCGAGAAGAATATAGATTCATACCTGTTTCGGGACACCGACGGCAGATACTATCTGTATCATGTCCGCTTCAACCGGGGGAATTATATATGGGTAGGAGAGTTTGACATGCAGAAAAAGGAAATAAAGCCGGGCACTCTGCGCCAGTGTCTTGACTGTACGGAAGCTTGGGAAAGGACTTCCAATTATATTTCCGATCCGATTATGGAGGGGCCGACGGTGATAAAGATGGACAGCCTGTATTATCTTTTCTATTCGGCCAACCATTTCATGAATATTGACTATGCGGTGGGGTATGCCACAGCTTCTTCGCCTATGGGGCCTTGGAAGAAATCGGCGAACAATCCGATTATTCACCGCGATATAGTGAAGGAAAACGGATCCGGACACGGGGATGTGTTTACGGATGACACGGGGAAATATTTTTATGTTTATCATGTGCATGCTTCGGATACGGCTGTCTCTCCCCGGAAGACCCGCATTGTTCCTTTGCTGATGGAGAAAAACAAGGATGGTGTCTATGACATATCTGTGGATACCAACGGAATAATTAAACCAAAACAAAAATAAAAGCGCTATGATTTTAAGAAAAGTATTGTGTGGAACACTGTTGTTGGCCGGTTTTGCTGTGGCAAACGCCGTAGAGTATACGCCGGAAAATGTGTCTGCAACTGTTTCGCTGAAAGTCCCGGGGAATGATGCCGTGCGTTATCCGCTGACTTTCCAGACGGTTCAAAAGGGGGAATTCGATTATCAGTTGGTAGGTTCAGACAGACTGCCTGTGATGATTTATCAGAAGGTGTCGGGAAACGAAGACATCAAGCGGGTTACACTTTTTATTGTGGCCACGGAAGATGTGTATTTCAATTACGGACAGCAGGTAAAGAGTGGTGCAAATCACAGTGACTGCCTGTTTTATATGCCCGGATTCTGGTATCGCCGTAATTTGCGTTCGCCCAAAGAGGCTCCTTCCTTCCATACTTCCGACAGTTGGGTAGTGCGTGAAGATCGCTTGAGCAGCCCGATGACCACCATTTGGGACGAGAAAAACGGCCGTTCATGGTCTGTTGCCCGCATTGATGACTTCGAATCGGACGCGTTGACCACACATAAAGAAGGTGAAGTGATATTGTCCGGCAAAACTTCTGTAGGATATACGGGCTTTGAGAACAATAACGGAACGGCAGTCTTGTCTTTTGGTTTTCCGTATAAGGAAGCTCCGAAAACCTATATCCGCAAACTGACGCTGGCTCCCGCCGTGGAGGCGTTTCAGTTTCTTGGCAAGGGAGAAAGTGTGACATTGACTTGGGAAATTCGCGAGGCGGATGCGGCCGACTATTCTGACTGTGTAAAGCAGGCGTGGGAATATTGTTATGATTTGTATAAGCCGACTCCGGTTGAGACTTCCTATACGGATGAAAAGATGAAGGAAGTGATGAGTAACTATTTTGTCGAGAGTTTTGTGGGAGATACACCTACCAAATATTATTCGGGAGTGGAGATAAAGACTGCTACCTGCGACAATATGGATGTAGCGGAAGTGGGTTTTGTCGGTCGCACATTGCTGAATGCGTTCAATGCGTTGGAATATGGTGAGAGCATGCATAGGACAGACCTGGTGACCAATGCCAATGCCATATTTGACTCCTATCTGGAACATGGTTTCTCAGAGGCCGGTTTCTTTAATGAAGTAGTCCATTACAAGCGGAGCGGCGCTGATCCTGTTCATAGCATACGGCGTCAGTCGGAAGGTGTATATGCCATTCTGTATTATCTGGATTATGAAAAACGGCAGGGACGCAAGCATCCGGAATGGGAGAACCGCCTGAAAGATATGTTGGATAAATTCTTGCAGATTCAGAATCCGGACGGAAGCTTTCCGCGCAAGTTCAAAGACGATCTTTCTGTCATAGACAAAAGCGGAGGAAGCACGCCTTCGGCCACTCTTCCTTTGGTGATGGGCTACAAATATTTTAAGGACAAGCATTATTTGGAGTCGGCCAAGCGCTCTGTCGCCTATCTGGAGAGTGAACTGATATCAAAGGCCGATTATTTTTCGTCTACTCTCGATGCAAACTGTGAAGATAAGGAAGCGTCGCTTTATGCTTCAACGGCCGCTTATTATCTGGCATTGGCGACAAAAGGAGAGGAGCGCGCACATTATGCGGAACTGGCAAAAAAGGCTGCCTATTTTGCCTTGTCATGGTATTACACGTGGGATGTTCCGTTTGCTCCCGGACAGATGCTGGGCGATATAGGTCTGAAGACCCGCGGATGGGGTAATGTTTCTGTAGAGAACAATCATATCGATGTCTTCATATTCGACTTTGCGGATGTGCTCCATTGGTTGTCGAAGGAATATGGTGAGAAACGCTTCGCCGAGTTTGCAGAAGTCATCAATACATCCATGCGCCAACTGTTGCCGCATA
Organism: uncultured Bacteroides sp.; assembly: GCA_949294185.1. Taxonomy (GTDB): domain Bacteria; phylum Bacteroidota; class Bacteroidia; order Bacteroidales; family Bacteroidaceae; genus Phocaeicola. The sequence continues at coordinate 6,342 of CASFGA010000001.1, read as the reverse complement.
AGGGGAATATGTGCGGAATCGCTAAGGAAGGATTTTATCCGGAAGTGGTGCAACACACGAATTGGGACTATGGTAAGAACGGGAAAGGCTATTACAATGATATTTTTGCCCCGGGATGGACAGTCGCTTCATTGTGGGAGCTCTTGTCTCCGGGACGGGCAGAAAAATTTATTGAAGGCAGATAACGGATTTTATCTCTTGGCCTTATAAAGTTTTGCTCCTGTATAAATCAGAATGGATACAAAGATAATGGCTGCGCCTGAGGGGACTTGGAGCTGGTAAGACAGTAACAGTCCGCCCAGGCAGCCTATGTATCCGATGGCAATGGAAAGCCAGATGATGCGTTTGAAACTGTGGGTAAACAGATTGGCCGTCATCTGCGGAAGAGTGAGCAGGGATATGGCCAGGACGATGCCCACCATGCGCAGACAAGAAACGATGGTCAGGGCGATAAACATCATCAGAAGATATTCGAATGCGGTAACGGGCATGTGTTGGGAACGGGCGAACTCACGGTCGAATGCTATGGCGACAATCGGCCGGAGGAATAGGGCGAAAAAGATGCTCAATATAATGCTCAAGGCGGCCAGTAACAGAATGTCCGTTCGGGTGATGGTCAAAATGTTTCCGAACAGGAAAGAAGACAGGTCGGGTGTAAAGCCTGGGGCAAGAAAGCTGAAGATAATCCCGATTGCCATGCCGAAAGTCCAGAATACGGCAATGGCAGAATCTTCGCGCATATCGCTCCGCTTGCTGAGCCACTCCACTCCAAAGGCGGAAAGAACGGAGAAGACGGCTGCTGCCAATAGGGGAGAAATGCCGGTATAAAGCCCGATGCCGATACCGCCAAAGGAGGCATGGGTGATTCCGCCGCTGATGAAGACCAGTCGGCGGGTGACAATGTAGGTTCCGATTATGCCACAAGCGATGCTGGCAAACAGTCCTCCCAACAGTGCATGCTGAAAGAATGTATAATGGAAAAGTTCTGTCAGATTGTTCATCGTTTCAAGAATGGAATCGGCGTTCGCCGACTATCAGGAAAAGTTCGTCTTTAAGTTCATCGGGCAGGTTGATTCCGCGCAGTTGCAGGCTCCGGCACCATCCGGCCACCTCTACTTCCTGCATGGTATAAAGGATATTGCGGAATTCTTCTATTTCATCTTCCGTATATTCATCCGACGGATGCCCTTTGAAGCGGTCTAATTCCTCGTCGTCATAATATTCAATCTGTTTGCTTACAGCAGCCAGCAGACTCTCTTTCTCGCATACTTCGTGCTGTCCGCAGCATTCACTGTCCACGGTTGTTACGGCCGGAGCCTCCTCCAGCTCTCCTCGTTCGATTTTTTTCTGGATGTTCCGGTTATAGAAATAGCCGACAACCAGTCCGAACGCTACGACCCCAATCAATAAAAAGACAAGTATCCACATCGTTTATTCCTCCTTGATGCTGAATCCGGCGGTTGACAAGTCTTCCCAGTATCGGGGATAAGATTTTGATACCACTTCCGGATGGTTGATAGATAGTTTTCCTAACCGGACAGAAGCCGGAGCAAATGCCATTGCCATGCGGTGGTCTTCGTATGTGTCGATGACAGGACATTTGTCTGCTTCGCACCGCTCGCCGTTCCATGAGAGTGTCGAGCCGTCTGATTCCGTAATCCGGTAACCGAGCTTTTTCATCTCTGCGATTAAGGCGGCCATACGGTCGGTTTCCTTTATCTTCAGGCTTTGCAGGCCGGAGAAACGGAAAGGAATGCCCGCCATGGCACAGGTTACGACGAATGTCTGCGCCAGATCCGGCTGGTTGATAAAGTTATATTCCATGTGCGAAACCCGTTGTTCCTTTTTTGATAAAATTACGCAGTCCTTTTCATAAGTGGTTTTCACACCCAAGTCTTCGAACAGGACAGCTACCTTTGCGTCACCTTGAAAGCTGTTTTCCGACAGTCGGGGCAGGATGACCGTCGCTTCCTGTGAGAGAGCGGCGATTTCATACCAGTAAGAGGCGGCACTCCAGTCACTTTCCACTGTATAGATATGGGGATGGTAAGGACATGGCTCTACGGTTAGTTCGTTTTCTGTCGTCCATCGGGCGCTTGCTCCGAATTGTTTCATCAGTTCCAATGTCAGGTCAATGTAGGGACGCGAGATGATTTCTCCGGTCAGCGTCAGTCTGAGTCCTTTTTCCAAGGCCGGACCGACCATCAGCAAAGCCGATATGTATTGCGAGCTGACATTTCCCGGCAGCGAGATGCTGTCTCCCCTCAGCGTATGTCCGTTGATCTTGAGCGGTGGATAGCCTTCCTGACCGATATATTCGATGTCTGCTCCCAGTGTGCGCAGTGCATCGACCAGTATCTTGATGGGACGCTGCTGCATTCGCTGTGTGCCGGTGATGATATGACAGCCTTCTGTAACCGACAGGTAAGCCGAAAGAAAGCGCATGGCCGTACCCGCCGCCATGATGTCGATGGTGGAAGGCATTTCTTTAAGGGCATGTATCATGACTTGGGTGTCATCACAGTCTGACAAGTTTTCGGGAAGATTTTTTCCTTTAGACAGTGCATTGATTATCAAAGCCCGATTGCAGATGCTTTTCGAGGAAGGCAACTGTATGGTGGCATTTATTCTGTCGGGAGGAGTCAGTGATATACGCTTCATGGTGTTGAAAAATTATTGACTGCAAAGATAACGAAATCTGTTTAACTTGGTGAAAATATTGCCGGCAAAACTTTCGGAAGTCTGATGTCCGCAGCTTTTGATGTGGATGGCCTTGTTGTCCGCGATTTGTCTCATGATAATATTTTGTCGGAGACAGCATGAAAAGATTTTATATTCCGGTGGTCTCTACGGATTCTTGTGAAAAAGATTATCTTTGCCCGCTCATGAAAAGTTATTTTAAGGAGATTTATGAGGAAAGAGTTGTCATTTTTTCCGAGGAAAGAGGCTGTCCGGCGTATGAATGAATGGGGAAAGGAACTCCGTCCGTTTATTTTTGTGATAGACTATAGGCAGGAGATGTCGCTGGTGGAGGAGCCGGAGAGTATTGACCCGTCGGTTTGTCTTTATGACTTTTGCGGCGTGACAAACGTTGGCGATTCCCTTTTCGCTCCATATACGCAGAATATACGTTGGCGGGCATTCCCTGAGAGTGAAGCCCGTTTCGCCGAGGCTTTTGAGGTGGTGCACCGCAATCTGTTGGCAGGAAACAGTTTCTTGGTCAACCTGACGCGGAAGATTCCGATAGATACCAACTTGTCATTGGAAGAGATATTCCACCGCTCGCGTGCGCCCTACCGTTTGTGGCTGCGCGACCGTTTTGTTTGTTTCTCCCCGGAAATATTTGTGCGTATCCGCGGCGGAAATATTTTTGCCTATCCGATGAAAGGCACGATTGACGCTGCCTTGCCCGACGCGCGGCAGGCATTGTGCGAGGATGAAAAGGAAGCGGCAGAACATGCTACGGTTGTTGACTTGCTGCGCAATGACTTGAGCATGTATGCTACGGGGGTAACGGTCTTTCGCTACCGGTATTTTGACCGCTTGGTGACCAATCGCGGAGCATTGTGGCAGACCAGTTCGGAAATAGGCGGGAGGTTGTCCGCCGACTATCGGGAGCATTTGGGTGATTTGCTTTACGATATGCTGCCGGCAGGTTCTGTTACGGGTGCTCCTAAGCTGAAGACAATGGAGATTATAGCCGAAGCCGAAGGTTATGAGCGTGGATTCTATACCGGTATAGCCGGATATTTCGACGGAAGTGATCTGGATAGCTGTGTGCTTATCCGCTTTGTCGAGCAGGAGGGCGACAGGCTATGGTTTAAGGCCGGAGGCGGCATCACCAGCCGCAGCCGTGTGCGTAGTGAATACGAAGAAGTGAAACAGAAAGTATATGTACCGATTTATTGAAACTGTCCGGGTGGAAAACGGATTCCCCTGCTTGTTGCCTTATCATGAGGAGCGTATGAACCGAACGCGTGCCCGGTTTTTTCCCGGCGTGCCTTGGCTGCGTTTGTCTGATTACTGGACAAAAGAGTCGGGAAATGGTGTGATGAAGTGGCGGTTGGTCTATGGTCGCGATGGTGTGGACGAATGTTCCTGCACGCCTTATCGGTTGCGTCCGGTGTTTAGCTTGAAGATGGTGGAGGCTGATGATGTGGATTATGCTTATAAGTATCTGGATCGTACGGCATTGGAACGCTGTTTTGCTTGTCGGGATGGGGCAGATGAGGTGCTGATGGTGCGTGAGGGACGGCTGACTGACACATCGATAGCCAACGTTGCTCTTTTCGACGGGAAGCAATGGCATACTCCAGTCCGTCCGCTGCTTGGTGGAGTGAAGCGTCGTTTCTTGTTGGAAAGCGGAGCGATTGTAGAGCGTGATATTCGGATAGAGGATTTGCCGCGTTATTCACGGATACGCCTGTTCAATGCACTTATCAGATGGGGGGAGATAGAGCTTCCGGTTTCGGCTGTCCGTCCGATATGAAAAATTCATGAGAGTCGTTTCCTTTTCGTTTGCAGGTGGTATCCGCTTGGCGGGAACGTGCTTTCGATGAGTGCGCCTTATGGGGCATGTTTGTTGGTGGCATTGTCAAATCTTTTCTGTCTGCTTGTGGCATTTGGAGCATGAGATATGGATGTCGGTTGGAAGGCATCATATCTTTTTATTGTCTATATGTTAAAACAATATAATTGTAGGGAAATGAATTTTTAATACTATGAACATTATTTTAAATTTGCTCCCGAACATATCAGAACTTTATATGGATGAAATAATCATTATTGTCGGGCTGATAGTACTTAACGGTATTTTCGCCATGTCCGAGGTGGCATTAATATCAGCCCGTAAATCCCGGCTTACAGCAGACGCAAAAAAAGGTAGTAAATCAGCTCGTGTGGCATTGAAACTGGCGAATGAGCCAGATCGTTTTCTCTCGACGGTGCAGATAGGTATCACATTGATCGGAATATTGACCGGTATCTATTCTGGCAATAAAATAGCGGCAGAACTTACGGAGTATATGAAGATATGGGGAGTGCCTGCGGCTTATGCTGCTGCCATAGCTCAAGGAACGATTGTGGTAATCGTAACTTATCTGACGATTATATTCGGTGAATTGGTTCCCAAACGTATCGGATTAGGAATAGCGGAAAAGGCGGCTAAAACAGTAGCGCGACCGATGAGCGTGTTGGCCAAGATTGCTTTGCCGTTTGTCTGGCTGCTCTCTAAAAGTACGGAGTTGATATTTAACTGCTTGGGAATTAAGGAAACGGATAATAAGGTGACGGAAGAAGAAATCAAATCAATGATTCAAGAAGGCACGGAAGATGGAGAGGTGCAGCCTGTGGAGCAGGACATCATGCAAAGAGTCTTTTTGTTGGGTGATTTGAAGGTCGGATCTATAATGACGCATAAAAATGAAATAGCATGGCTGGACACATCAATGACATCAGAAGATGTGAGAGGGGTCTTGTCAAAGCAGATGTATGAATTTTATCCGATTGCTGAAGGAGATCTGGATCATGTGAAAGGGGTTGTTGACTTGAAAGACTTGATTCTGCATCTTCACGAACCAAACTTCAACCTGAAGTCATTGACCCGCGAACCTGTATATTTCCATGAAAACATGAATGTGTATAAGGCTCTTGAACAGATGAAGGCTCAAAAAATCAGCCGTGCGTTAGTCTGTGATGAGTTTGGAACATGTATGGGGATTATTACATTGCGTGATATTTTGGAAGGTTTGGTAGGATCAATGGAAGATGCAGGTGAAGAGCCGGATATAATCAAGCGTGTAAACAAGGATGGATGGTTGGTTGATGGACAGTGTCCATTATATGATTTCTTGTGTTATTTTGATCGTCAGGAATTGTTGGAGAATGTCGATTATCATACTGTGGGTGGATTGATCCTTAATGATTTGCAGCATGTTCCTCAAAGTGGGGAAACGATGGAATGGAATGGGTTTGCTTTTGAAGTTGTGGATATGGACGGTGCTCGCATTGATAAAGTTTTGGTCACAATACCGTCAACCTCAAAAGAAGAGGAAGAAAAATAAATTTTTTTGTAAAAGTTTGAGCAGAATGGTTGGCTCTTATCTTCGCTATGTATCATTTGCATAGCGAAGATAAGAGCCAATTGCTTTGTTGTTTCTTGTCTTTTCCCATCCCTTTCGTCCCGGATTCCGTCCTTCCGTGCCTGTATCCGTTCCCTTCCGCTCCCGTTCCCTTCCGTCTTCCGTGCGTATATATAATATAATAGATGTGTCCGTTTCCTTCCCTTCCTCCTTTTCCCCGAATGATTTCCCCCGTGTATCGTCCTGTGTGACAGCGCGTTTT